>NZ_JABUEK010000009.1:0-3061 GCF_019836205.1 Rhodococcus sp. BP-160 | reverse complement strand
GACGAAGCCCGCGCAGCGACCTACCAGGACTGGGTCCATCACTACAATCACCACCGACCCCACACAGGCATCGACGGCAAGTCACCCATCGAGCGACTCACCGTCCACAACCTCCCCGCGAAGAACAACTAGTCGCTGTGCCACGTCGATGTCGTCTCGGTGCTGGTTGCGTTCACGCCTGTAAATTGTCGCTTCGAGAGCGGGATGGGAGTAGGCGGCCCGGTTGATGTACTTCAGCGCCCGAGAGATCCGCACCACCAACTCGTGCGGTGCTGCGTCGTCGAACGATCCGAAGTCGTACCCGAAGGCCACCTCGCCGATCACACCGAGAGCAAGCTTGTTCATGTCCGCCGGTACATCGATCCACGCTCCCGGACCTCGGGCGGTCCACGAGGACAGCAGTTGCTCCGTCTTGCCCACCATCGTGTCGTGATACCGGCGCATCGACGACTGGGAAAACGCCGGTGCCAGAATCGCGTGAGCGGTAGCCCAGGACGGTTCCGAGTTGTACGCAGTGAACAGCCCGTCGCCGGCCACTTGTCGGAGGTTGCCCATGGGTACACCAAGGAACTTGGCCCACGTCGTCTCGTCGTTCACCGCAGCCACTTCGACGGGTCCCGACACGTACGTCACGCGTGTCCCGAATACATTGCGTTCGTATATCGATCCGTACTTCTGCGCATCCCGCATCGCCCACTGGCTGGACTCGGTGACGTGCAGATCAAGGACGTCGCCGAGCACCGGTAGCCGCCGCGGTGGATGCGGCAGCACGCGATCGGACGCTCGTACAGGCCTCACGGTGTTGTCGTTCATTGCTGCTCCCCCTGCGTTGTTGCGATAAGTCTCGGCTCGGTCGGCCAGTGACGGCCGATGGCGGCAAGCACTCGAACTTCTTGCTTCAAGTCGACCGACGGCTCGATCGGCACTTTGATGAACGCTCCTGCCGGCTCGTCGGCGCGTCGTCTATGTGCTGCGAGGTAGAAGACCTCCGCGGCTGACTTGTTGTCGACCGACCCCTCCACAGGAAGGTCTTCCACGTAACGGCCCAGCAGACTCAGCGAATCCCTGATCTCCACGCACATGCGATGAGCTCGATGCACGGGCGACGACTGCGGAGACGGGTGACGGAGGACAACCTCCGGACAGGTCTGAACGAGGTCGGACCACATCGGCGTCAGAGAGCGGATCGACCGGGTCCAGCAGTCGACGCCCAGCGACTCGGTGACCGCTCGCCAGAGAGGTAACGCCGCGCACAGCGTTGCCACTGCCAGCAAGTAGATGAAGCTGACCTCGTTCAGCGTCACCCGCAAGGCCACGAAGTCCCGAGCGATTCCGATTGCGGCGAACGCTCCCATCAGCAAGATCGAGACGGCCTCCTCCAAACCCCACACGGCCACGATCGCAAACAGCCAGAACACCATCGACACTTGTGTTGGCAGCTGACCGCGGCGCAGCTCCCCCACAGAAACACGCAGGTACAGATACGGCATGAACGCTGCCCACACAGAAAACAGCGCGAAGTACACCGCCGTTCGCCAACCCGGTTGGACATCGATGTACTCGCCAGAGCCCCGCGCCGAGGAACCGACGACGATCATCAGCGCTCCGCTGGCAAGTGCAAGCATCATCACCACTGTGGTCGTCGAGGCGTGTCCCTCAGGTCGTCGCCACCGGAGGGCGATAGCAATCAGCGGTGCAAGCGCCAAAAGTAGCGCCACGGTACCGAGTTGCTGCATCAGCGGCACGTCGATCACGGTGCCGGTGGCTGACGCCACCGCCGACTGAATCGCCCCTTCGCGAGCGAGACCAGACGAAATACCGAGCGCCAGAGCCATATTGACGAGACGAGAGGTGGCAGTCCGGCTCGCAAGCACAAGCCTGGCGAGGAGGATGCCGACGCTCCACAGCAGCAGTGGGTATGACACCAGCATCGGCACCGAAGACGTCATGTCAGACCCAAAAAGTCGTGCATCGCGGAGGAACGCCGGTAGCGCGACACTGCCGCCGACATGAGCAGATCAGCGAAGGTCTCGGCTTCGCCTTCCTGATCGTCATCGAAGTTCGATCTTTTCATGACCGATTCGAGCGCATCGAAGTCGATGTCGGGGCAGAGCTCGCGGAGCGCGGCGTCTGCACCTGTCGATCCCCCGTGACCCAGCACCATGTGTCCGACTTCGTGCATGATCGTCTGGTCGACGTGGTAACTCGATGAGTCCGCGTGACAGACGTTTCGTCGTGATCGTGGAACTGCAGCCACAGTCCGCACGGCAAGCCCTGCAGCGTCACTGCGTCGACGGGGACCAGCGCAATCGGTCGACCTCTGTGGGCTGACAGGCTTTCGAGGAAGGCCGTTCTGTCCCACGGACTTGGAACCAAGAGTTCTATGGCGCGGGCTGCCCCGATCACATCATGTGCTGAAAATGTCATTTCCCCCCCAGGAATCGTGAATCGGAAGCTGTTACGGACCGGCCTCGCGCGCGCGGCGCAGGTCGCCCAGGAGATCCGTGAGATGCTCGATGCGCATACGTTCATCACCTGTTCGGAGCCTCATGCCGGTGATCCCTCCATGGAGCACCTCTTCGATCAAACTGAGCTGACTATGGATGCTCGGAGCTGCCGAATCGTCGAGCAAGTAGCTGCTGCTCGACGGGAACACGGTCGCGATCGCCTCGAGCGTCTCTCGTGTGGCAGTACGCGTCCCCTCACGGAGAGCGGAGATGTTGCGTGCGGTGACGCGCCTGCCCAGGGCCTCACTGACGTCCGATGCCACAGACTCAGGGCTTCGTTCAGAGCCGTCCTCAGTGCGCCAGATCTTGAAGAGCAGGTCTAGTCGAGCGTTGACTGGCACCGCCTCCTGCGCCGCAGTTCCCGTCATTTCTGCCCCCTGTTCAAACGCATTTCGAACCGGGCCACCGTCTCCGCCGGCACATCGACGTCACGACCGGCGAGCCAGCGTCTGTAGAGACGCTCCTCGCGCTCCGCCTCGTCAGTCGACTCGCTCGGCTCGTCGAGTAGTTGGCCGAACATCGCGTAGATCGGCGACAGCGAACCGTTCTGGCGC
>NZ_JABUEK010000008.1:0-8221 GCF_019836205.1 Rhodococcus sp. BP-160 | reverse complement strand
CGGGGTGAGGGAGGCGTTAGCGTGGGACACGAGGACCTCTCGGTTGTCGGTGCAGTTGTGGTAACCACACCGATACCGGAGGTCCTCACCTATCTGTTGTCGCCACGCCGTCCACAACGTCCCTGGCTATTACAGCTAGTGGACCAGCAAAGGCTAGGCTAAGCTGACCGACGGTCCCGACGTCCACGCGACGATCCGATCCGGGACGGAACGGGTGGGAGAAGCATGAGCAGTCCAGAAGTACTCGACGTCGTGGGTGTCGGTTTCGGACCTGCGAATCTCGCGCTGGCGATCGCGATCGAGGAACACAACGAGACGTGCGCGGAGCATGAGCGCGTCCGGGCGGTGTTCGTGGAACGTCAGGAGAGCTTCGGGTGGCATCCCGGCATGCTGCTCGACGGCGCGACGATGCAGATCGCGTTCCCGAAGGACCTGGTCACGTTCCGCAATCCGCGGAGCGGGTTCACCTTCTTCAACTATCTGTACGAACGCGACCGGCTCGTGGACTTCGTCAATCACCAGACGTTCTTCCCGACGCGGCACGAGTTCCACGACTACCTGTCCTGGGCTGCCGACCGTGTCGACGCCGACGTCCGCTTCGGCACGTCGGTCACGGACATCAGGCAGGACGGCGACGTCCTGACCGTCCGGTGCGACGACGGCACAGTCGTGCGCACCCGCAACGTTTCCGTCGGCGCCGGGTTGACCCAGCGGGTCCCCGAATGGGCATCGCTGTCCGCACGGTGCTTCCACAACCACGACTTCCTGCCACGTATGGCCGAGCTGCCGAAGCCGACCCACGGACGGTTCGTGGTGCTGGGCGCCGGCCAGTCGGCAGCCGAGGTGGTGCAGTACCTGCACGGTCACTACCCGCACGCCGAGGTCCACAGTGTCTTCACGCGGTACGGCTACAGCCCCGCCGACGACAGTCCCTACGCCAACCGCATCTTCGATCCGTCCGCGGTCGACGAACTGCACCGGGCACCGGCCCTCGAGCGGGAGCGGCTCATCGCGCTGCACCGCAGCACCAACTACTCGGTCGTCGACATCGAGCTGATCGAGGAGCTCTACCGCGCGGAGTACGCGGAGCGCGTCAGTGGTCACCGCCGGCTGTTCATGCGCCGCGCGTCCACCATCGACGGCGTGGTCGAGACGGCCGACGGCATCGAGGTGACCATCCGGGACAGCATCGACGGCATCGCCGACACCCTCGACTGCGACGCGCTCGTGCTCGCGACCGGCTTCCGGCCCGCGCCTCTGCGCCCGCTCCTCGGCGAACTGGCGCCCGAGGACGGCGGCCCCCGCGTCGTCACACGCGACTATCGCCTGCTGGCGACACCGGAGGCCGACACCGCCGGTGCACCCGGTGTCTACCTGCAGGGCGGCACCGAGACCACGCACGGCATCACGTCGTCGTTGCTCTCGAATGTCGCGATCAGATCCGGAGAAATCCTGAACTCCATCGTTGCGAGGCGTGCCGGTGGCGCGGTCCTTGCTAGGGTCGACACCGGTTCCACAGGCGCGGCGACCCGCGCCGAGACCGACAAGGCCCGCCGGGAACGCCCGGCATCGACGTTTGCAGTGAGCGAGGCAAGATGAGCACCAACCCGTTCGACGACGAAGACGGACGCTTCTACGTGTTGGTCAACGACGAGGATCAGCACTCGTTGTGGCCCACCTTCGCCGAGGTGCCCCAGGGATGGCGCGTCGTGTTCGGCGAGGAGAGCCGGGCAGCGTGCCTGGAGTACGTCGAGAAGAACTGGACCGACATGCGTCCCCGCAGTCTCCGCGAGGCCATGGAAGAGGACGCCGCGGGTCGTCACCGCGTCGAGAATCCCTCCTGATCTCTACTTCCAGCGCGCTGCGGACCGTCTCCGCGACCTGACCGGAAGCTTCGAGCGCACCGAGTCCGCGCGGCCCAGTCTCATGATGGGTCGACGCAGGGACTCGGTGCGTTCGACTATGCGGGGGCGGCGCAGTGTGCGCGCACCCCATTCGCCCAGCGTGACGCCGCCGGCCAGTGCGCCGCCCGTGCCCACCGCCGCCAGCAGTGCGCTGAGGCCCAGCAACGTCTGATCGTTGAGCAGGGCGAAGAGGCCGCGGTACACCGACAGACCCGGCAACAGCGGGGTGATACCGGCGACGGCGACGATCAGCGGCGGGATCAGGGCTCGGCGAGCCATGAGACCACCAGCGAAGCCGACCACCGTCGCGGCGATCGCGGACGAGAGCACCGGCCCGAAACCGACCTGCTGCGCGATGAGGAACACCAGCGCACCGGCGAAACCGCCGGCGAACGCCGCCGTGAGACCTCGGCGCTCCGCGTAGCAGGCCAGTGCGTAGAAGAGGGCCGCGAAGGCGCCGGCCAGCACCTTGGTGGGCACCTGGGCGAGGTCCGGAGGCGCGACGTTGCTCATGACTGGCAGCTCGGCGCCCAGCAGCGCCGCCAGTCGCAGGGTCGTCGCCACGCCCGCGATGATGCCGCCCGTCATCATCAACAGCTCGAAGAAGCGGGCCGCGGCGGTGATCGGGGCGCCCGTGATGGCGTCCTGCACCGAGCCGACCAGCGACAGCCCCGACAACAGCACTGTCACGCCGGCCGCGATGACCTGGGACGGCAGGATCGAGATGCCCAGTTGTTCCTGGAAGTTGTACAGCGTGATGGCGGGCGCCGACGCGATGAAACCGCCGACCACCTGCTGGAAGAAGAAGGGCAGACCGGCACGGTTCAGCACTCGGCCGACGCGGTCGATCACCATCGTCGACAGGAAGCTCACGGCGGCCACCAGCACACCGCCGCCGAGCAGGACGGAGATCGCCGCGGCCATGCCCGCCCACGCCAGGGTGGCGATCCACCGGTTGTAGGGGTGCGGTGCCCGGGTGACCTCCTTCAGCTCCGCCAGCGCGAGCGCCGGTGTCGGCACCTCCAGGCGGATCTTGCGGGCGAGAGCGTCCACGTCGGCCAGGCGCGTGAAGTCCATGGACCGGTAGTGCACGATGCGCATCGTGCTTGCCGGGGGGAGGGTCGGGCCGCGGTAGGCGCTGATGACGATCGAGTTGTAGGTGACGTCCACGTCGCACCGGGCCAGGCCGTATGTCGAGGCGATGAACTGAACCTGGTTGGCGGTGTCGATGGCACCGGTCCCGGCGGCCAGGGTCACCTCACCGACACGCACCGCGAGGTCGAGCACCTCCGACACGCTGGCGTCGTCGGTGAGGTCGATGGGCTGGAGCGGACTGGGTGCACCCGCCGGAGTGTCGACGATGGCGCGTCGCTCGCCTGTCATGCGTCGTAACGTCGACGCGAAGCCCTGCAGGTAGGTCATTCCTTCTCTCGGTCCGCTCTGGTGTCCGGTTGTCCCGACGAAGGTACCGGGTCCACCCGGGTGTTCCCTGACCGAGGCGGCTCACGCCCACACACCGTTTTCGACGTCCGGATGCGCCCACTCGTGGCACAGTGCTGGAACCACGTCGACCGTCGGGGGGCGACGACGTCCGACCCTGCAAGGACGGCCACACCGTGCGCGTGCTCCCCGGAATCTCGGCGGCCGACGTCGACTACGAGAGCGTCGTGGCGTACCACCGCCACGGCACCGCGATCCGGCGAGCGCCGTACCTCATAGCGTTCGCATGCGTCCTGCTTCTCGTGAAGACCGGTGCGGACCTGGCCACCGTCCGAGGCGACCGGTTCCGTCCGCCGATCCTTCTGGTGTGCGCAGCCGTCACCGCTGCTCTCGCGCTGTGGTGGGTCCGCGGACGAATGCCGCGCCGGTGCGGATCGGTCGCGTTCGTTGCGATCGCCGACATCGTCGTCCTGGTCCCTCTGGTGATGCTGCCGCCGTCGTCGGTGATCGTCGTGCAGAGCGTGCTGTTGCTCTCTGTCGGCAACTATGCGAGTGCGTTCCACGGCCTGCGCGTGTACCTCGTGCACAGCATCCTCGTCCTCGGGGCGACGACGGCGCTGGTGCTGCGAGCGCTCGCCGTGGGGTCCGAGAGCCTGGTCGTCGTGGCCGCGACCGCGGTGGTCATCGCGTTCGTCGTGTACGGCGGATCCACGCTGAACCACGTCTTCTTCACCCAGCTTCGCGACGACGCGGTGCGGTCCTATCACGATCAGCTCACCGGGCTGCGTAATCGTCTGGGCCTGCTCGTCGACGTGGAGAAGCAGATCCATGACGCCGCCGGCACGCCGGTCACGGTGTCGATCCTGTGCATCGATCTCGACGCGTTCAAGTCGATCAACGATCGGCACGGCCACGCGGCCGGCGACGAGGTGCTCAGACGCGCGGCCGGTCGGATCGCCGCGGTCGCCGGGGACGCCGTCAGTGCGCGGACGGGCGGGGAGGAGTTCGCCCTCGTGGTCGTCGGTGCGGGTGACCCCGGGCCGCAGATGGCGAGCGCCCTTCTCGACGCCATTCACCGCCCCGACGATCCCACCCCCGTCACTGCGTCCATCGGTGTGGCCACCGTTCCCCTGCCGGACGGCCGCATCGATACTCGGGACCTTCTGGACACGGTTCTCGCCTCTGCTGATCGAGCCATGTACGAGGCGAAACGGTGCGGTGGGCATCGCGCAGCAGTCGCGACGGGCGACGACGCGCACTGCCTCTGACGACCGGAAACCGTCGTCGACCTCGTTCGGTCGGTCTTTTTCGGGCTCTGTTCCCGCAATGACCGTGTCGACCGGGGATCGTGTGCCTACCATTGTGGCCGACGACGGTGTGGGGACCACCGTCGACACTGTTGTCCGTTTCGATGCAAGGCTGGCTCGAGTGCGTGTTCTCCGCGAGTGGTGGTCGTCCGACATCGACTACGCGTGGGTCGCCAATTACCACCGGACCCACGCCTACCTGAGGTCGGCGCCGTACTTCATCAGCGCGGCCTGCTTCCTGCTCGCAGTGAAGACGGTCGCGGATCTGGTCACAGCCCGTGACGCCGGACTGGGCGCATCCGGGTGGGTGTTCGCCGTGGCCACCGTCGTCTCCATCGCGCTCGGTCTGATGTGGGGGCGCGGCCACTTCCTCTCCCGGACGTGGTCGCTGCGCTTCGTCATCATCGGCGACGTCACTATCGCCGCGGTGCTGTTCGCGTTGCCGCCGTCCCAGATCGTCGTCATCTCCGCCGCGCTGTTGGTGACGGTGGGGAACTACGCCAATGCGTTCCACGGCGTGCGCGTCTTCGTCTGCCACGAGGCCTGGGCCATCGGCGTCGCCGGGCTGCTGTTCCTCCGACTGGTGACCACCACGTCGGTGGAGGTGTCCGCCGCCGTGTCGACCCTGGTCACCGTCCTCGTCGTCCTCTTCGCCGCGTCGTCGCTCAATCACCTGTTCTTCACCGCACTGCGTGACGACGCGGCGCGCGCGTTCTACGACCAGCTGACCGGTCTACGGAACAGACGCGGGTTGCTCGTCGACGTCGAGTCGATGCTCCGCAGCGCGCGACTCGCACCCGCCGATGGCGCCACCGTCGTGTCCGCCGTCTGCCTCGATCTCGACGCCTTCAAGTCCGTCAACGACCGCTTCGGCCACACCATCGGCGACGACGTCCTCCGCAGCGCCGCCGCCCGGATCGGTCGGGTGTCCTTCGACGCCGTCTCCGCGCGCATCGGCGGCGAGGAGTTCCTGGTCGTCGTCGCCGGCGACGAGTCGAGGGGACCGGCGGTCGCCCGCGCGTTGCTGCACGCCATCCATCGAGACGACGACGCGACACCGATCTCCGCATCCATCGGGGTGGCCTCCCTGCCCCTGTCGCAGGCCCGCGGCGACACCGCCGTGATGCTCAACAGCCTGCTCGATCGCGCCGACGCCGCCATGTACCAGGCGAAGCGACAGGGCGGGAACAGGGTCAGCGTCGCCGACCCCGGAACCGACGGGGTGGGCGGGCGCCGGCAGGAGGGGCTCTCGTTATGATGGTGCCGCTCGGTTCGCCGGGCACGCCTCCTTAGCTCAGTGGTAGAGCACTCGCCTTGTAAGCGAAAGGTCGTCAGTTCAATCCTGACAGGAGGCTCCACCGTTAGGTGCCGTGAACTGCGGTTTTACGACTCGGCCCGCTTCAAGGAAATGGGCGGCAGGGCCCCGATGTCACGAGTTGTCACAAGTCACTCGGAACTGCTTCACAGAGGGTCGAAATCGGGGCGTACGGACGTGGTCAGTTCCCGTGAAGGTCTGACATCGTCTGGAGGCTCTGGGCCGCGATCTCGAGAGCGTCGTTCGGGGCGTGAGCGTACGTGCGCATCGTGAAGGCAGAATCCGCATGGCCCAGCCACGCCGAGATGACGGCTATGGGAACGTTCTGCAGGTGCATCAACGTCGCGCAGGTGTGGCGCGCATCGTGCAACCTGATTTGCGGCACCCCGGCGCGCTTACATGCCGTCTGCCAGAAGTTGGACAACGTGTCGGGGTGGTAGGCGTGGCCAAGTACGTCGCAGACGATATGGGTGCCGGGTCCATAGTTCGCACCGGCAGCGGTGCTCTCGAGGTCCTGACGCTCACGGGCGGTGATCAGAGCGGCGGTCAGCACCGGGGTCAGCGGAAGATCGCGGTTCGACCGTTCGGTCTTTGTCAGTCCGTCCACGGCCTGACCGGCGACAGACACTCGGTTGTTGCGGATCGACATGACGCCGGCGTCCAGGTCGACGTCGGACCACCGAAGACCGCAGATTTCACCGCGGCGCAGGCCGGACAAGGCCAGGTTCCACGCGTGTCCCACGCGATCGGTCTGCGCGAAAGCCAACATCTGGCGCATCTCGTCCACCGAGAATGTTCGCATCTGTGGCTGCGTGCGCGGCAGTCGGTCGACCAACAGCGCAACGTTCCTCACCAGCAGGCCCTGTTTGACGAGTTCGGTCAGCACCGCCGAGATGATGTTCAGCATCGGATTGATGGACTGGGGGCTCCACGGTCGACGCACCGACTGCGGTGTCATTGGCGTTCCGCCGGCGGCAAGTGCGGTCACGAGCGAGTCGAGATGGCCCTTGGACAACCGCTGTACCGGCATAGATCCATGGAATTGCCTCAGCGGTTCGAGCGCGTGCCGATAGGCGTTCTTCGTCGTCGGTCTCACCCGCCGGCCCGCAAGCCATGCCTCGCAGACCTCGTCGACCGACAGCGCACTACCCGATACATGAACACCACGGTTGACCTCGTCGGTCACGCGGGCCAAGTACGCGCGTGCGTCCTTTTCGGTATCGAATCGCCGTCGGGACTGTGATCGCGTCGTGTGCAGATATGTGGATCCGTCAGGTCGGAGGCGCGGTACCTCTCGCGTTCCAGCGTCGACGGTGACCTGGTATCGGACGACGTCTTTCCCCGTACGGCGATCGGTGACCGAGATCTTGCGGATCTGCGGGGGTAGTTCGTTTCTAGCCATCGACCGACTGAGCCGAACTGGCAGCGAATCTTCTCAGTGCCCCCGGAATCCGCGCCGCTCGCGTACTCGATGAGCGATCAGCCACGGGGGAGTCCATCTCCGACGGTCATGCCGAGTCCGGTCATGGTGTCCCGATGCGCTGCCGTCTGCTTGAGCGCGTTCTCGTAGATGATCTCCAGGGCTTCGATCTTGTCGGGCGATTCGTTGTTCTCGAGTGCCCTTTGCAGCTGCTTGCGTGCGCTACGCATCGCGGTGATCGAGCGGTGCCATTCGTGAGTCAGCGTCGTACGGTCTCTGCGGACGTCGAACTGGCGGCGCACGAAGACCGGAACCGGCTGCCCGGTTGCTTCGTCGGACCATCCCGAATCCTCGAGCATCAACAGGCCGCTTTCCCCTCCCACCCACCTGACGGCGTCGTGGGATTCCTGGGAAACCCCGGGGAGCACGTCCACAGTTCCGCGGGGAAGATCAGGGAACAGCAGCTGGGCCGGCGCCACGTCGAGCGCTGCGGCCAGTGCGAGGAGGTCAGCGACGTCGAGGCCCCTCCGCCGCCCTGTCTCCAGGTCAGAGATCACCGCCCTCGATATGGGGTGGCCGAGTTCGGCAGTGAAGCGCCGTACGCAGCTGGGTCTGTCGCGTCCGCAGGTCCGCGAGCGGGGCGGGCCATCGGTGCCGACTCTCAAGGACATCGAGGAGGGGAGTGGGCGGACCGTGTCAGCCGGGACACTCGGCAAGTTGGACACCGGTCTTGAGTGGCAGCCGGGGAGCGCCGCCGATGTCCTCCGAGGTGGCGAGCCGCGGAGCAGGTCGTCGACCGAAGCGGACACCGTTCTGGGACCCGACACGGTGGTCA
>NZ_JABUEK010000007.1:0-94534 GCF_019836205.1 Rhodococcus sp. BP-160 | reverse complement strand
ACTAGTGGACGACATCGTCGCGACGCGGCGCGAGCGAGATGCCCCGGGGAGCGGTGACCTTCTCGATTTGATGTTGAGCACCGCGGACCCGGCGACGGGGGAGCGGTTGTCCGATCAGAACATTCGCAATCAGATACTCACGTTTATGGTTGCGGGCCAGGAGACGTCAGCCGGTGTGATGGCGTTAGCTCTGCACTTCTCGTCGACTCATCCGGACGTGGTCGAGCGGATCCGGGCCGAGCTCTCGGCGGTGTGCCCCGATGGTGATCTCCAGTTCGATCACGTGGGCAAGCTGCGGTACCTGCGGCGCGTGGTCGACGAGACGTTGCGGCTGTGGCCGGTGGCGCCCGGTTACTACCGGAAGGCTCGGCGAGACACGATGGTGGGGGAGCACCCCTTCGAGAAGGGGAAGTGGGTGTTCGTGGTGTTGCTACAGCTGCATCGCGATGCGGCGTGGGGTGCTGATTCGGAACGATTCGACCCGGATCGCTTCGAGCGCAGTCGCGTCCCCGCCAATCTCGCCGATCTGTACAAGCCGTTCGGGACTGGAATGCGCGGCTGTATCGGCCGACAGTTCGCCTATCACGAAGTGCTTGTTGCACTTGCTCTCATAGTTGGTCGAGTCGACTTGATCGAGGACCCCGACTACTCTCTCGAGGTAGACGAGACTGTCACTCTGAAGCCCCGTAATTTGTCCCTGCAGGTCCGTAAACGGTCCGATTTCGTTGCGTAGCCCGCGGGCTGTTCTTGTCGACAAGGAAGTCGGAGCGCTGCCGACTTGGTAAGCGAGCGGTCTTCGGTTCAATCCCGAAAGGAGTCTCCTCGAGATGGCTCTGACCAGCGAAACAATTGGGACCGTTTATTTTTGGGCTGTTGCCACCGCTTGTTCCTTGTGCGACCCGGTTCGTCCACCTGGGTGTAATTGTCCTGTGTGACCTCGGGTTTCGCCGGTTCGTCGGCTCGATTCGGTATTCGGTGTCACGGAATGTCACAACTCGTTGCTAACTCACCGGTGAGCATTCGTGTGGATGTAGGTGGATGCGTATGGACTGGGCTGCAGGTGTTCGGGCTGTATTACCGTGTTGCGGTGGGTGTCGGGTTTGTAGGCTTGGAGCCTACATATTCGATACACGACGGACGTGCCCGTGACTTCGAGCGATGTGCGACGCCGTCACACCGGTCTGCCTCCGGAGTTTGCGCGGCTTCTGATGCGGATGGTGCGCGTGCCGCGACGGCGGCCGATGTCTACGCGCACCCGCGCGCCGAGCTTGCGCGGCTGGCGGACTTGGGTCTGCTGCATCGGGTAGCGACGGGCTTCCACGTGGCGCTGCCCGACGACCAGGTCGGGACCGAGTGGATGTCTGGATTGGAAGCAGCGGCGGCCGGTATCGCTGTTGCGGCCTGCAGTGCCGACGAAGCCGTCGTGATGGGTGTCAGCTCGGCCCGCTTGCACGGTGTGATTCCGCGGGCCTTGGCGACGGCTGTGGTGGCTGTTCCGACGCGACAAGATCCGATTCGGTTGGCGGATCGGCAGGCGGTGATTCGGTTCGTGGTTTACGACACCGCACGTCTGAATGCGGAGCGTATCGATACCGAGTTGGGTCCGGTATAGGCGACTACTGCGGAGCAGACGGCGTTGGATCTGGTGAAGCGTCCGGGGCTCGGTGATGCCGAGGGTGAGGTGTGGCCGGCGGTGGAGAGGTTGTATCCGAAGTGCGATCCAGAGGTGTTAGCCGAGATCGCAATGCGTTCTCAACCTGCCCTTCCCGCCTGGCAGCAGACCGTCGCGAATCGTCTTGGCTACGCATCAGTCGAAGGTGATGACGACCTTCGGTGGCGGGCACCGCTCCGACGGCCACCACCACGACATCGGCGTCCAGCCTCTCGCCGGTGTCGAGTACGACGCCGCTGACGCGACAGTCGGAATCGGTGAGGGACGACACCGCGACCCTGGGCCTCAGCACGACGCCTCGTTCGGTGTGCAGAGTGCCCACCAATTCACCGACCATCGACCCCAATTGCGCCGCGAGGGGATGGTCCTGCGGGCCGACCAGTATGACCCGACTAGCGGATGTGATTGCGATGGCGGCGATTTCGGTACCCAATACCCCGTCGCCGACGACGACCACACGGGAGTGTTTGTTGAGTGCCGACCGTAGCTGCTGCGCATCGTCGATACCACGGAGCACAAAAGCACCGGCCAGATCGCGCTGCCAGGGCGGTGTTCGGGGTGCGGCGCCAGTGGCGATCACGATGTCGTCGGCGTGCAGGACGGTGCCCGACGCGGTGGTCACCGACCGTGCGGCCGCATCGAGGGCCACTGCCCGATCGCCGAGTCACAGATCGATGCGCGCGGAGGCCAGCTGTTCGGGTGCGCGCAGTCGGGTGCGTTCGGGTTTCCATGCGCCGCTCAGTACCTGTTTGGACAGCGGGGGCCGATCGTAGGGGAGATGCTCCTCGTCCCCGAGAAGGGTGATGGTGCCGTCGAATCCACGCTGTCGGAGGGCTTCGGCGGTGCACACCCCGGCCGCCGAGGCACCCACGATCAGTACACCTGCTACGCCCGCTGATTCACGCGAGTGCTGTTCACGATGCCCCTGTCGAGGACGGTGATCCCGGACCAATTTCGGTGTCACCGCTCAGCGAACAGAAGAATCGCGATTAGGTCACGCAAGTGACTTAATCAGCGGCAGTCGAGTCGGCTTTCCAGATCCCGACGATGGCGTCGACCAGTTGGTGTCCGCACTCGTCCCAGGAGGCGGCGGGATCGGCGTCCGGCCTGGTGAGGTAGCGCTCGAACTCGGCGCATCCATGCGTGACGAGGATTCGTGCCATCGAGTTCCTGGCCGCGCGGGTGCCCTCGGACAGGCCGGGCGTGCATGCGGCCAGCTGGTTGACCGCGAAGCGCAGCGACTGCGACTTGGTCGCTTCGTTGACGAGCGACGCACGGATCTCGGGGTCCGTGGCGATCTGGGCGCCGAACCGGGCGTACGAGGTCGGATTGCCCATCGATGCGAGGTGGTCGGTGACCGGCAAGACCATGCACGACACCCAGGCCCGAATATCTCTGGAGCCCTGATGAAGTCGGACGAGCTCTGTGCGACCTGCGTCGATGGCGACCGTATGTCTGTCGATGATCGCCTTCACCAGATCGATCTTCGTGCCGAAGTGGTATCCGACGGCCGCGTTGTTGCCTTGGCCGGCGGCTTCACTGATCTGCCGATTGGATACCGACAGCACCCCGTTCTCGGCGAAGAGTCGTTCGGCGGTGGTCAGGATGGACTCGCGCGTGGCCGCGGCTCGCGCGTGCTTGGGGGCCGATGTCGGCATGGATCGTCTCCGTCGTCGGTGCGAGTCCCGCGCAGTGATGTCGGGTTCAGGGTAAGGCATGGCAGGCGGTGTTTAAGTCAGTCAGTTGCTTTATAGTCCCCTGGGTTAACGCTCTTAGCCCGTTGAAGGGACCGCCCACCATGTCGAACACCGACCTCACGACGCGAGCGGAGGCCAAGACCCGAACGTGACACCGATCATCGTGTCCCTCGCGTTCGCGGTCATCGTGGTCTCGCTCATGCAAACCCTGCTCATCCCGATCACCCGCAGCTCCCGACACTGCTCGATGCGAAATCGTCGGACACGTCGTGGGTGATCACCGCGACCCTGCTCGCCGGTGCGGTGTCGACACCGATCGTCGGCCGCCTCGGCGACATGTTCGGCAAGCGCCGGATGTTGCTGGTGAGCGTCGTGCTTTTGATCGCCCGATCGGTGATCGGGGCGCTCAGCGAATCGCTGGTGCCGCTGATCGTCGCCCGAGTGCTGCAGGGACTGTCCGCGGGTGTGGTGCCGTTGGGTATCAGCATCCTGCGCGATGTGTCGCCGCGCGAGAGACTGGACTCGGCCACGGGCATGATCAGCTCATCCCTCGGTGTCGGTGGTGCCCTCGGGCTGCCCATCTCGGCCGTCATCGCCGACAACTGGGACTGGCACATGCTGTTCTGGGTGTCCACGGTGCTCGGGGTGATCGTCCTCGGCTTGAATCGCGGTGGTCCTGCCCGAGTCTCGGGTGCGCACAGGCGGGGCGTTCGCCTACGTGAGTGCGCTCACGCTGTCGACCGCTCTCGTGGGACTGCTGCTGGCCATCTCCAGTACGTACGGTCCAGAAGGGGGACGGTCCGCCGAACAACGGTCATCGACTCGTGCAGCGACTCCGGGCGGAGGTGTGGACGCAGACAGGGGGTTGTCCGCACGCCCCGGTCGGGTGCCGGGGGTCGTTCGTCTGCATCGGTAGTTCAGCGAAAGGCCCGTGGGCCGGATTCCGTGGCGGCCCGGAGGCGCGGTCATTGCGTGTCGTCGCCGGGCTCTGCAGCGTCGGCGAGGCCGTGGCGTAGCGGCTGCGCTGCGGCACGCAGAAGATCGTGGAGGTCGGCATCCTCGTCGACGAGCCACTGTTCGTACGCCGAGATCGCCGTGCCCAGGGCGAGCCATCCGCAGGTGCGGGGAATGAGATCTTCGCTGTCGCGACCGGTACGCGTGGCGACGAACTCGGCTATCACGTGCCGCCATCCCTGATACATGATGGTCGAATACGACTGCAGTGCCGGTACTTCGAGGATCAAGCGCATACGTCGGCGGTGTGTCGGTCGTTCGTCCTCGGGGAAGGTGTTGAACTGGAGGATGGCGTCGAGTATCGCGTCGGCCAGGGGAACCTCGCGGGGGATCTCGCTCAGTAGCCGTCGCAACAGGGCGAGACCGTCGTCGAAGTCTCCCCATGGCACCGCGTTCTTCGAGGGAAAATAACGAAAGAAGGTGCGTCGCGCGATGCCGGCTGCCTCCGCGATGTCGTCGACGCTGGTCTCGTCGAACCCCTTGGCGACGAACAGTGCGATACCGACGTCGCTGATTCCCCCCTTGGTCGTCGACGGCGGACGTCCGACCTGAGCGGGCAGCTGGTGCTCCACTCGTTCTCCTCTCCACTCCCAGCATCCTGTTTACTTTGTGCACTCGATGCCATTATTGTGTGTGGTGCGCGCCACCATGCGGTGGAACTGCGACTCGAATCTCACTCTCCTGGAGGTTTCCATGTCCGATCAGTCGAACACCACGTCCGAAGCATCGCAGTCCGAGGAGCCGCTGGTGCAGGAATCGTTGGTGGAGGAAGTGTCCATCGACGGTATGTGCGGCGTGTACTGAGTCGACCGATGAACATCGACGATCGCTGGCAGTTGCACCCACAGGTGGCGCTGCGTCCGGAACCGTTCGGGGCGTTGCTGTATCACTTCGGAACCCGCAAGCTCTCGTTCCTGAAGAACACGGCGATCGTCGACATCGTTCGGTCGCTGCCCCACCACGACGACGCTCGTTCGGCGTTGACGGCGGCGGGTGTGTCGGACGAGGCGATGCCTCGATACGCCGACGCGCTCGCAGTCCTGGCCCGTTCGAACATGATCGTGTCCTCACCCGGTAAGGAAGGCCCGGCATGACCTCCACACTCGCCCGCCCCGAGCAACCTGTCGGCCGCCTGGTCGACCAGTTCGAGCTCGGCCTCGACGCCCCCATCTGTCTGACCTGGGAGCTCACCTACGCCTGCAACCTCTCCTGCGTTCATTGCCTGTCTTCCTCCGGGCGTCGTGACCCGCGGGAACTCTCGACCGAGCAGTGCAAGTCGATCATCGACGAACTGCAGAAGATGCAGGTGTTCTACGTCAACATCGGCGGCGGCGAACCCACCGTGCGATCCGACTTCTGGGAGCTCGTCGACTACGCCACCGCGCACCAGGTGGGTGTGAAGTTCTCCACCAACGGCGTCAAGATCGACGAGAAGGTGGCCGCGAGGCTCGCCGCGTCCGACTACGTCGACGTGCAGATCTCCATCGACGGCGCCACCGCCGAGGTCAACGACGCCGTCCGCGGTCCCGGCTCGTTCGACATGGCCGTCCGCGCCCTGAAGAACTTGAAGGACGCCGGGTTTCGCGACGCGAAGATCTCCGTCGTCGTCACCCGCCACAACGTGTCACAGCTCGACGAGTTCAAGGCCCTCGCCGACGAGTACGACGCCACTCTGCGCATCACTCGTCTGCGTCCGTCCGGTCGCGGCGCGGACGTGTGGGACGACCTGCACCCCACCGCCGGTCAGCAGCGCGAGCTCTACGACTGGCTCGTAGCCAACGGCGACGGTGTGCTCACCGGCGACTCCTTCTTCCACCTCTCGGCCTTCGGCGATGCCCTGCCGGGGCTGAACCTGTGCGGCGCCGGGCGAGTGGTGTGCCTGATCGACCCGATCGGCGACGTCTACGCCTGCCCCTTCGCCATTCACGACCAGTTCCTGGCCGGCAACATTGTCCGCGACGCCACCCCCGACATGGGCGGCTTCCAGGCCGTGTGGCAGACCTCGGAGCTGTTCCAGGAACTGCGCTCACCGCAGACCTCCGGCGCGTGCACGAAGTGTGCGCACTTCGATGCCTGCCGCGGTGGTTGCATGGCCGCGAAGTTCTTCACCGGCCTCCCCATGGACGGCCCCGACCCCGAATGCGTGCAGGGTTACGGCGAATCCGCCCTCGCAGCCGACCGCGGCGTCGTCCCGAAGTCGAGTGTCGATCATTCCCGCACCGGAAAGCGTTCCACCCCGAAGGCGTCGATCCCGTTGACGCTGCTCACCCGCCGCGACGGCGCACCCGCCAAAATCTGCGACGAGAACCCCCTCGCAGGAATGACTTTCAGCAAGGACTATCAGTGAAGCTTCGCGACATCCAAGCCCACAATCCGTGGGCGAAAAACCCGTGGATGGAATCCGTCGCCGAGATGCAGCGACGAGCCAAGAAGCGTCTTCCCCCGTCGGTGTACTCGGCGCTGATCGCCGGCTCCGAACGTGGCAACACTTACGACGACAACATGGCGGCGTTCGGCGAACTCGGCTTCGCACCACATGTCGCCGGCCACTCGGCCGTGCGTGACCAGTCCACCACCGTGATGGGTCAACACATCTCGATGCCGGTGATCATCTCGCCGACCGGCGTGCAGGCGGTCGACCCCGAGGGTGAGGTCGCCGTCGCCCGTGCCGCGGCCGCCCGCGGCACGATCATGGGACTGTCGTCGTTCGCCTCCAAGTCCGTCGAGGATGTCGCCGCGGTCAATTCGCAGACGCTCTTCCAGGTCTACTGGCTCGGCACGCGCGAAGAGATGGTCGCGCGGATGGAACGGGCGAAGGCGGCAGGTGCTGTCGGCATCATCCTCACCCTGGACTGGTCGTTCTCGTACGGCCGCGACTGGGGCAGCCCCGCCATCCCCGAGACGATGAACCTCGCCGCCATGGCGAAGTTCGCCCCCGAGGGCCTGATTCGTCCGGCGTGGCTGCTGAAGTTCGCCAGGTCGGGGCGCATCCCGGATCTCACGACACCGAACATTCTGCCCGCCGGTGCTCCGCAACCGCCCACGTTCTTCGGCGCCTACGGCATGTGGCAGCAGACCCCACCGCCGACCTGGGAGGACATCGCCTGGCTTCGTGCGCAGTGGGACGGCCCGTTCATGCTCAAGGGCATCTCCCGCGTGGACGACGCACGCCGCGCTGTCGACGCCGGCTTCTCCGCGATCTCCGTCTCCAACCACGGCGGCAACAACCTCGACGGCACACCCGCCACCATCCGGATGCTGCCCGCCGTCGCCGAGGCTGTGGGTGACGAGATCGAGGTCCTCCTCGACGGCGGGATCCGCCGCGGCAGCGACGTCGTCAAGGCCGTCGCCCTCGGTGCTCGCGCGGTGATGATCGGCCGCGCCTACCTGTGGGGTCTCGCCGCGAACGGTCAGGCCGGCGTGGAGAACGTGTTCGACGTCCTGCGCATGGGTGTCGACAGCGCCCTGCTCGGTATGGGCAAGAGGTCGATCGCCGATCTGCGTCCCGACGACATCGTCGTTCCCGACGGCTTCGTCAAAGTGCTCGGAGCCACTGACGATCAGGCTGTGCGCAGCTTCTGACATGGCCGATCTCGGGTCGGCGCGGTGGCCGCACATCGACGGTGGGCTGGTGGTCGTGCCGGTGGGGTCCGTGGAACAGCACGGACCCCACCTCCCGTTGAACACGGACACCGTGATCGCCGAGGCGGTGGCAGCCGGCCTGTCCGATGCCTGGATCGCCCCTGCTCTCGCCTACGGCGCGAGCGGAGAACACGAAGGTTTCCCCGGCACCGTCTCGCTCGGCCGCACGGCACTGCGCACGGTCATCGTCGAGTACGGGCGCTCGATCTGCCGCTGGGCCGACCGGGTGATCTTCGTGAACGGACACGGGGGCAACGGATCCGCGCTGGTCGACGCGGTCACGCTCCTACGCTACGAGGGACGCGACACCGCGTGGTTTCCGTGCAGTGTCCCCGGAGCGGACGCGCACGCCGGACGGACCGAGACGTCGTTGATGCTGCACATCGCACCGGATCAGGTCGGGATCGAGTCGGCGGTCGTCGGCAACACCGAGCCCATCGCCGCACTGATGGAGCGACTGACAGCATCGGGCGTCGTGAGTGTGTCTCAGTCCGGTGTACTCGGCGATCCCAGCGGAGCGACATGTGCAGAGGGCGCCGACCTACTCGCAGCCCTCAGACAACGGTTCGTCGCGGCCGTCGAACAATGGACTCCGGACGACCGCGGACTCCTCCGATGACGACACGTCCCCACCGTGGTTGACGTCATCGTCGTGGGAGGCGGCAGCGCGGGCTGCGTTGCCGCAGCGACATTCGCGCGGGCCGGGGCCTCGGTGCTGATCATCGAAGCCGGCCCCGTCTTCCTGCCCTCGGCCACCACCGAGTCGTGGCCACCCGATCTGACGGACGTCCGCCGCATGCCGATCGGTCCAGAGTCCCCCTACATCGACCCGATCACAGCGAGCACCTTTCGACACCGACAGTTCGTTGCCACGCGAGGACGCGTGCTCGGAGGGTCCGGAGCCGTCAACGGGGCCTACTTCGTCCGCGCACCTCTTTCCGACTTCGACATTTGGCCTCGAGACCTGTGGGACCGAGAGACCGTTGCCCGGTACTACAACCGCATCGAGACCGATCATGACTTCGGGCGGCTCGAGCACCACGGCTCGACCGGCCCGGTTCCGGTGACGCGAGCGGTCACTTCACGTGTAGCGCAGAATTTTCAGAACGCAGGCAGGGCAGCGGGACACCGGCAACTGGACGATCTCAACGCACCCACGGCGGGCGACGGCATGGGCGCGGTCCCGTCGAACGTGCGCGACGGGCGCAGGATCTCCATGGCCGAGGCCTACCTCTCGCCCGTTGTCGACAGGATCACCGTTCGAGGACGCTCGCAGGTGGCGCGCTTGTTGTTCGACGGCGACAAGGTCATCGGTGTCACCGGCCGCGACGACGACGGCACCTTCGACGTTCACGCAGATCGGGTGGTGCTCGCCGCCGGAGCAATCCGCACACCGAACCTCCTGCTGCACTCCGGGATCGGCGATGCCGACACACTTCGGCGGGTGGGCGTGCCGGTCGTGCAGCACCTCCCGGGGGTCGGGGTCGGCATGGCCGACCACCCCGAAGTCACGATCGACTACCGGCCTGGAGCGAAACCCGCCGCGTCCGACCGTGGGACACCACTGCAGGTAGTCCTGCACTCGGGTCCGATCGAGATCCGTCCTTACACCTCCTCGTTCGACCATCTGATTCCCGGATTGCCCCCGATGTTGCCGGCGGTCGGGGTCGCGCACATGACTCCTGAAGCACGAGGGGTCGTCACCGTCGTATCGCCCGATCCGTTCTCTGCACCACACGTCGAACACAGGTACGCAGAGACCCGAGCCGACAGAGAGGCGCTGCGCACCGGTATCGGACTGGCCGAGGAACTACTGGCGATATCGGCACTGGTGCCGTACGAGTCCGATCTGTCGGCACGTGACGTGTGCGGTTGGTCGATACCTCTGGGGGGATCACTGCACACGATGTGCAGCGCCCGCATGGGAACCGACGACGATCCGCTGGCGGTCGTCGATCCGATCGGTCGTGTACGAGGTGTTCGCAGCCTGTCCGTCGTCGACGCGTCGATCTTCCCGGCGCCGGTGTCGCGCGGTCCGCACGCCACCGTGGTGATGGCGGCACTTCGAGTGTCGGAACTGCAGATCGAGTGACGTTTCGGATTCGAGAACTCGCGGTTCGGAAGTGAGTACGTCGAGCGAGCCGACATTGCCTCCGCATTTCCTGGTCACGTGAATTGAACTGTGGTTCACTGTTGTGAACACGTTGTTCCGTAGCATGCGACACCTGCTGGAGACACGACGACAAGGCGGGAGCGGAAGTGGCCGAGGTTTCAGTCAACGGTGGGACGGTGGTCTACGAGTTCGTCGGTCCTGCCGACGGCGAGGTAGTGGTGCTGACTCCGGGAGGGCGATTCGGTAAGGACCACGGTGGGGTGCACGAACTCGCCGAGGCTGTCGCCGCCGGTGGCAAGCGGGTGCTCCTGTGGGACCGGCCCAATTGTGGGGCGTCGGATGTTCAGTTGTTCGGCAGAACCGAATCGCACATGCGGGCCGAGACCCTCGGATCCATGCTGAACATTCTCCGAATCGGGCCGGTCGTTGCCGCGGGTGGCTCCGGCGGCGCACGGGACATGATCATCTTCGCCGACATGTACCCGGAGCTCGTCACCAAATTGGCAGTCTGGTCTGTTGTCGGTGGAACCTTCAGCACCCTCAACCTGGCGTCGTTCTATCTGCTGTCGGAACTGAGGACGGTCCAGACCTCCGGAATCGACGGTGTGATGGCGCTGCCCGCGTGGGCAGAGCTGATCCGCGTCAACGGCAACAATCGCGAACGCCTCCGAGAACTCGGCGTAGCCGAGTTCGAGAGGGTGATGAATCGGTGGCTCGATGCGTATGTGCCCAAGGCGAACGAGATAATTCCGGGCGTCCGCGACTTCGAGGTGAGCCGCATCGATGTTCCCACCCTCATCATCCGCGGGGGCGAGAACGATCGAGATCACCCGAAGCGCACGTCGTACGAGTTGCACGCCTTGATGGGTACATCCGTGATCGTGGATCCACCCTGGCCGGAGGACGCCTGGGAACGGGCTCTCCAGGAGGCGATGGTGGGTCGCGGCAGTGTCTTCGATCCGTGGCAACTGGCGGCGCCGGTTCTCCTGGACTTCATCGAGGGTCGCCCGTTCGCGACCACGTCGGTAGCAGAGAGGGTGTCGTGATGAGGTCGGTTCGCTCGGAGGACGAGGTCGATGTCTGAGATCGAAGTCAACGGTGGAATCGTCGTCTACGACTTCGTCGGACCCGAGGACGGCGACGTCGTGGTTGTCACTCCCGGTGGTCGACTCGGTGTGGATTCAGCAGGAGTGCGGCAGCTGGCGCTCGCTCTCGCAGACGGCGGCAAACGAGTTCTCCTGTGGGACAGACCGAATTGCGGGGCGTCCGACATCCAGTTGTTCGGTCGCTCGGAGTCTCACATGCGCGCAGACACACTGGCGAGCATGGTGAAAGAGCTGGTCGACGGACCTGTCGCGGTCGTCGGTGAATCCAGTGGAGCCGTGGATTCCATCGTGTTCGCCGTCGAGTACCCGCATCTGGTCTCGACGATTGCGTTGGGCTCGATCGTCGGCGGGGCCTTCAGCACGATGTCCCTGGCCGGGGCGCACTCGATCTCCGCATTGCGGACGGTGCGGGACGCCGGTGTCGAGGGAATCTTGCAACTCGACGACGGAGCCGGCAGTTGGCGCGACCTCGTGGCCGCCGATCCGCGCAATCGAGAGAGGCTTCTGGCCCTCGGAGCACACGAGTTCGAGGCCGTCATGACGCGCTGGCTGGACGCGTACATCCCGAAACCCAACGAGGCGGTACCGGGGGTGGCGGACTGGGAGATCGAAGGTATCGACACACCCACGCTCATCATGTGCGGCGGCGCGGCGGATCACGACCATCCGAAGCGGACGGCGTTCGCGGTTCATTGTTTGATCAGGACATCGAGACTGGTCGAAGCGCCGTGGGCGGACGGTGCTCGGACGCGGCCGTCGCCGGACACGGGACGGGGTGACAGCGTCGTCGCCCCGTGGTCGAAGGCGGTTCCGCTCCTGCTCCACCATCTCGATGCCGAGCCTGCAGGCGGCTCCACCGCACTTGTGCTGTGACGGGCCACACAGTAGCCTGGTGATCAAATATTTGGTCCGCATCCCCCCTCAGAGATGCCTCATCAAGGCGACAGCGTTGCCGGTACGGCCGGCGAAGACTCGCACGCCAGACATCAGCGACACAGCAACGGAGAGAACATGGTCAGCAAGGATGACAGCTACGACTTCGTGATCGTGGGCAGCGGCGGTGGGGGACTGGTTGCAGCACTCGCAGCGGTCGAGGCCGGCCTCCGCCCCATCATCCTCGAGAAGCAGTCCGTCGTCGGTGGATCGACGGCGATGTCCGGTGGCGTGGTGTGGATGCCGAACAACCCGTTGATGCAGCGAGACGGCGTCCCCGACTCGTTCGACGAGGGCATGACGTACTTCGACTCCGTGGTGGGACCTCCGGACGCCGCGTCGTCGATCGAACGGCGTCGGGCATTTCTGACGGAGGGGAACGAGATGCTCTCGTTCATCGAGCGGTGCGGCGTCCGGCTCGAACGGTGCGAGGGGTACTCGGACTACTACGACAACGTCCCGGGTGGAAAGGCGCGCGGCCGATCCGTCGAAGGAATCCCCTGGGACGGTAAGCAGTTGGGTGAATGGCACGCACGCATCAACCCCGGCATGGCGCGCCGGATCGGACTGGCCGTCAAGACCAACGAGGTTCGACACGTTCCGATGGTGTTCCGCTCGCCGTCGAGATTCGCCCGTGTCGCGCGCGTCGTCATGCGCACCTACCTCGGCAAGTTCAGACGTCAGGACCTGCTGACGAACGGTATGTCCCTCGTCGGACAACTGGTCCAGATTCTTCTCGACAGGGGCGTCAGGATCAGTCTCGAGACCACTGTCGACGAGTTGATCGTCGAGAACGGACGTGTGGTCGGTGTACGGGCGACGAAGGACGGCGACGCGCTCGAGTTCCGCGGTGAACGGGGGGTTCTCCTCGCAGCCGGCGGATACGAGCGCAACAGTGAATTCCGCAGCAAGGAGACCGAAGCGACGCAGCCCAACGACGGTCGGTGGAGTCTCGGCAACCCGGGTAACACAGGTGACGCGCTCGCGGCCGCCATCGCACTCGGTGCGCAGACCGACTACATGGACGAGGCGGTCTGGTTCCTGACGCCCAGGTTGGAGATGGCAGGTTCGACGCTCACCTTGGCTCGTCAGTTCCCGCACACCATCTTCGTCAATCAGGACGGCAGACGATTCGTGAACGAATCCAATTCGTACATCGAGGTCGGTCGGGCGATGTACGCGAACAACGGCGCACCGTGCTGGCTGATCTTCGACGACACGTATCGCCGCACCGTGCCCTGGAGCACCGGGATGCCGAAATTGCGCAAGTTGTGGTCGGCGCGTCCGGGCAACATGCCGCAGGAATGGGTCGACAGCGGCTGGATCGTCAAGGCCGACAGCATCGAAGCGCTTGCCGCTGAGATCGATGTCGACCCGGCGACGCTGGCGCAGACGGTGCGGACGTTCAATGCGGGCGCGGCGACCGGCACCGACCCCGAATTCCACCGCGGCGAGTCGCAGTACAACAAAGCGCTCGGCGACCCGGGCCACAAGCCCAATCCGGCCGTCGGTGACATCGCCACCGGGCCGTTCTACGCCACGCAGATCTTCCCGGGCGATGTGGGAACGATCGGCGGCGTGGTCTGCAACGAGCGAGCCCAGGTGCTCGACGATGCTGCCGCTCCGATCCCGGGCCTGTACGCGGCCGGAAACATGGCCGCGACTGTCATGGGGCGTACCTATCCGGGTGCCGGCGCGTCGATTGCCCACACGATGGTGTTCGGCTACATCGCTGCCAACGACGCTGCACGTGCCGGGGCATCGGCAGAACCGGCGAAACATGCTGCTGACAATGCGCTTCCAGGCAACACACCGACGGCGCGTGCGCTGTGAAAGGAACACGATAGTGGACGAGAAGACTCGAGACGCGCGCGCCGAGTTGGGGCGCAGCTTGTACATCAAGATGGCGCGGGCCTTCACGGTCGACGAGCGGCTGCGCAAGGGAATCGGCCGCGGTGAATTCGCTACCGTCATCTGGCCGTCGCGCGGACAGGAAGCCATCCCCGCCGGGATCGGCGAAGCGCTGACCGCTGACGACCGCCTGGTCACCACCTACCGCGGACTGCACGACCTGGTCTGCAAGGGCGTGCCACTCACCGAGGTCATGGGCGAGGTGCTCGCCAGCACCATCGGTGCCTCCGGAGGCAAGGGCGGGACCATGCACATCACCGCTCCGGATCACGGCGTCATGCTCACCACCGGCATCGTCGGTGCAGGGGTGCCCGTCGGCGTCGGGCTGGCGTTGGCAGCCAAGCAGCAGGGCAGTGACAGGGTCGTCGTCGTCACCTTCGGGGACGGCGCCACCAACACGGGCTCGTTCCACGAAGGTCTGAACCTGGCGGCGGTGTGGAAGTTGCCCGTGATCTTCGTCTGTCAGAACAACCTGTACGCAGAGCTGACACCCGTCGAAGACACGATGAACATTGCCGAGGTGCGCGAGCGGGCGCTGGCGTACAACATCCCCGGACTTCGCATCGACGGCAACGATCCCGAAGAGGTCTTCGCGACCGTGACCGCCGCTGCCGACCGGGCCCGTGCCGGGGAGGGCCCCACGCTCATCGAAGCCGTCACCTTCCGATTCAAGGGCCACTACGTCGGCGACACGATGAAGTACATGCCGAAAGAACAATTGACAGAGGCGAAAGCGAAGGATCCGATGGTGACGTATCGACGCAAGCTGATCGACGAGGGGCTGCTGACCGTCGAAGAACTGGACGACATCGATCGATCGGCCGTTGCCGAGGTGGAGGAGGCGGTCGTCGCGATCGCCGCCGCCGGCAGACCGGGGGCCGATGCGCTCGAGAACGATCTGTACGCCGATATGACGGGTGTGCCGGCATGACCGCCGTCACGACCGAGGCCATCGCTGCGACCACCACGATGGGGAACCTGCAGGCGATCAACGAAGCCTTGGACGAGGCGATGGCGGCGGACCCCCGAGTCTTCTTGATCGGCGAAGATCTGGCTGATCCGGGCGGCGGCGTCAATGGGGCGACCCGCGGGCTGTCGACCAAGCACGGCAAGGCCAGGGTGCTCGACACTCCCATCTCCGAGGCCGCGATCGTGGGAGCGGCGATCGGTGCCGCGATCGAAGGGCAGATCCCGGTCGCCGAGATCATGATCATGGACTTCATCGGAATTGCGATGGATCAGATCGTCAACCACGCGGCGAAAGCGCGGTTCATGTCGAACGGTCGAACGACGGTGCCCCTCACCGTGCGAACCGCGACATTCGGCGGACTCGGTAGCGGTGCGACCCATTCCCAGTCTCTGGAGGCGTGGTTCATGCACGTGCCCGGGCTCAAGGTCGTCATGCCGAGTACGCCCGCGGACATGAAGGGCCTGCTCAAAGCGTCGATCTTCGATCCCGATCCAGTGATCTTCATCGAGACCGTCGCGTGCTACGGCGTCAAGGGCGAGGTTCCCACCGGCGACCACATCGTGCCGATCGGCAAGGCCGACATCAAACGGGCGGGCACCGACGCGACCATCGTCACCTACGGGCGCGGCGTCTTCGATTCGCTGAAGGCAGCCGAACTGCTCGCGTCCGAGGGGATCGATGCCGAGGTACTCGACCTCAGAACACTACTTCCGCTCGACACGGAGACGATTCTGGAATCCGTGGGTCGTACCGGACGAGCGATCATCACCCACCATGCCGTCGAGTTCGCCGGCCCGGGAGCCGAAGTCGCGGCACAGATCAACTCGAACCTCTTCGGCCGACTACGTGCACCGGTGGAGCGGGTCGGAACCAGATTCCGTTCCATTCCCTCGAGCACGCTCGAATCCGAAGTCCTTCCCTCGCCCGACAAGATTGCAGCCGCCGTCAGAAAGACATTGGAGTACGGAAAATGAGTAGCGAAGTGTCGGTCCAGATCCCGAAGCTCAACATGGCCGCCACCGAGGCCACCTTCGTCGGTTGGCTGGTCGAGGACGGAGCATCGGTCGTCGAGGAGGAAGCGATCTACACCGCCGCGACCGACAAGGTCGAGGTCGAGATCGAGGCGCCCGCAACGGGAATCCTGCGCCACGGCACGGCCGAAGAGGACGAGGAGTACGAGGTGGGTACCGAGATCGGAAAGATCGAGGTCGGATAGCGACTTCGGTCCGAGGGCCGTCGTCGTCCTACGAGTGAGGAGTGTGAAGCGATGATCATCGCGAACACGATCGGTGACGTGACAGTTAGTGACGTCGCACAGGATCTTGGCGCAGTCGTGGCGACGTTGAAGGATCTCGACGAGCAACGCATAGCGAAGAACGACGACATCGTCCTGCGGAAGGCAGTGCTGGCCCTGCTCGAACTGGTCGGTCGGCTCGAAGAGCGAGTCGTTCGGCTCGAGCGAGCCGGAGTCGACGGGAAGAACGGCGAAGCCGGTGACGTCCCATGACGCTGGTGCGCATCGAGGGATCCGATGTGGAGATCGACGTCCGTCCGAACGAGTCCGTGGCGGAGGCAGCGTGGCGCCAGGGATACACGTGGCCGACGAAATGTTGGGGCCAGATGGAATGCATGCAGTGTTTCGTCCGCGTGAAGGACGGTGAGGTCAACATCGTGCCTGCCGAGGAGGACGAGACGTACGCGATGAGGACGTTGTTCCCACCGCGCCTTCGTAGTCGGATGGTCCGATTGGGTTGTCGACTCCAGGTGTCAGGTCCCGGTGTAGTGCTCGAGAAGAAGAGCGTGAGGGCCCCGGTCGACGCTGTACCGGGGGCCGAGGCTGAACAAACAGGAGAAAGGATCACCTGAGGTGACATCACCCACGGGCCTGCTGGTGGACGCGAGCGCACATGTGTTCTTCGAGAGCGAGCGGGATCTACGCGATCACCTGCCGGAGCCGATCAGGAGCCGGGGCTGGCCTGCAGTCGACGTGGCGCTCGCGGCGCCGATCGGCCCCAAGTATGCAGCGGGCACCGAAGGCTCCGACGGGAAGCACCCCGGATCCGACCCCGAGCTGGCCGGCCGTCACCTGTTCGCCGAACGGGGGTTCGATCTCGCCGTACTCCACCCGATGTCCGCTGCCACGAACGTGCCGGACTGGCACGTCGGCAGCGCGATCCTGGGCGCGACCAACAGAATGCTGGCGGAGCGTTGGCTGGAATCGGGTACCTACGCGGACCGCTTTCGTGGAACCATCCGTGTCAATCCGCACGACATCGACGGCGCGCTGCGCGAGATCGAGATCTGGAAGAACCATCCGAGAATGGTCCAGATCGGATTGCCGATGCAGACGCAGATGCCCTATGGCCGGCCGTACTACGACCCGATCTGGCGCGCCGCGTGCGACGCAGGTCTTCCGGTAGCGGTGCACTGGGAGATGGGAATGGGCATCACCCATCCGCCCACGCCCTCCGGTCCGGCCCGGACGTACGCGCACCACGGCGCGTTCACACCCATGACTTTCATCTGGCATCTGCTGAACATGATTCCCGAGGGCGTGTTCGCGAAGTTCCCCGACCTGAAGATGATCTGGGCGGATGGTGCGGCCGACATGCTCACCCCCTTCATCTGGCGGATGGACACGTTCGGGCGACCGCATCTCGAGCAGACTCCCTGGGCGCCGCTGATGCCGAGTGACTACCTGGCGGACCACAACTTCTTCGTCCATTCGTTGATGGACGGGCCGGGAGACGCCGATTTCGCGGGCGAGTGGCTGAGAATGACAGGCAAGGAGGACATGCTGATGTTCGGGTCGAGCTACCCCGATTGGCAGCTCGTGTCGCCCGCGGATCTTCCGACCGCCTGGAGTGATCAGCAGCGCCGAAAAGTATTGGGCGACAACGCGGCGTCGGTCTTCGGGTTCGAGCACCTCGCTCCGGCCCGTTCCGGACCGAGTCGCCCGACCGGTAGCGAGAGGACACACGCATGACCATCGAGATGAACCGCCGCCAGGCACCCTTCGACCTCGGGATCACCACCCCGGTCAGAATTGTCGATACCGACGTCCATCCGTCGCCGAAGTTCGGCGAGCTCGGGCCATTCGTTCCCGAGCCGTTTCGAAGCCGGCTCGCGAAGCGCGCGGAAGGGGCCGGAAGCGGCATCTACTACGACGCCCCGGACTTCGCCCACGCGATGGCGATGCGGGTCGACAGCTATCCCGACGACGGGAACTTCGCGGGCTCGGACCCTGACTTGCTGTTCAAGCAACTGATCATGGAAGCCGGCTCGGACATTGCCATTCTCGGTCCCACCAACGGATCGCCCGGCCAGACCGAGGAGGAGGTACACGCTCTCGCCGTCGGTACCAATCTGTGGCAGGACCAGTGCTGGCTGGACTCGAAAAACAACTGGCACAAACGATTTCGTGGATCGATCGTGGTCGCCATCGAGGACCCGCAGGCAGCTGCACGCGAGATCGAGACCTGGGCGGGCCACGAATACTTCTCGCAGGTCCTGATCAACGCGGAGATGCGCCCGGCGTGGGGTGATCCCCGGTACGACGTCGTGTGGGCGGCGGCGGCCAAGCACGATATACCTGTGGCCTGCCACCTCAGTCGCGGGCGGTACAACGAACTGCCGATGTCCCCTGTCGGGTTCATGACCTACAACCACGACCTGATGGTCAGTTACTCGATGCTCGCGGCGAACCAGGTCATGAGCTTGATCTTCGATGGAGTGTTCGACAGGTTTCCCGATCTGAAGATCGTCTTCATCGAACACGCCTTCAACTGGATTCTTCCCCTGATGTGGCGGATGGATGCGATGTACGCCAGGCACGGTGTCCCCGAGACCAACTTGAAGCGGAAGCCGTCCGAGTACGTGAAGTCCAACATCTGGTTCACCACACAGCCATTGGACTATCCCGAGGACAAGTTGGAGCTCACCAATGCTCTGAACTGGATGGAAGCCGACAAGATACTGCTGTTCTCGTCGGACTACCCGCACTGGACGTTCGACGATCCCCAGTGGGTCGCGAAGCACATGCCGGAACCCATGCGTGATGCCATCATGTTTCGGAATGGTCTGGACTTGTTCCATCTGCCCGAGGAAGTCCCGGCGCTGCCAGGTCAGAAGCGAGCATACTGATGACTGCAGAACCCACCGCCGGGCCTGCGACCGGATCCGCCGGGGGCGCTGGTTCTCTGCCTGCGCGGGGCCGCGAGCACGTGGTGGCGACCGTGTCCGAGATCGAGCCCGGTGAGCACAAGGTGGTTCCGATCGGTCGGCACGGCGTCGGGGTCTACAACGTGAGCGGCAAGTTCTACGCGATCGCGAACTACTGTCCCCATGAGGGCGGTCCGCTGTGTAGCGGTCGAACCCGCGGTCAGTCCGTCGTCGACCCGTCGGAGGCAGGCGGTCAATCCGAGTCTCGCGCCGGTGAGTTCATCTACTGCCCCTGGCACCAGTGGGGTTTCGAACTTGCCACTGGAACGACAGCGGTCAAGCCGGAGTGGAGTATTCGGACGTATCCGGTCCGAGTGGACGGCGACGACGTGATCGTCATCGCATGATCGTCATCGTGAAAGGACGGAAAAGATGACGCTGTCGACCGGAACTCGGTTGAGCGGGGACGTCCTCGTGTACCCGGGCATCGAGAACCGCCTCGTCGTCGACGGTGACAACGACGAGGACGCAGTGCTCTACCGCACGCGCGGAGGCTATCGCCCGCTGACGGACGCGACCGCATTTCTCGCCGATGTCTCGGCGGCCGGTGTCCGGGGGCGTGGGGGTGCCACGTTCCCCGCTGCCGTCAAGTTGTCCACCGTGCGCGCCGCGACCGGTGGATCGGTGGTGGTGGCGAACGGAGAGGAAGGCGAGCCGTCGTCGGTCAAGGACCGCTGGCTGATGCGCCACCGTCCGCATCTGGTACTCGACGGTCTGCGGTTGGCGGCGCAGGTCGTCGGTACGACGTCCGCGGTCGTCTATCTGTCCGACGATCTCGCGGCTCGGCGAATCGAGTCCGCGCTCACAGAGTTGTCGAACGACACGGTGTTCGATCTGCAGGTGCGGATCGTGAAGGTCTCACCCACCTATGTGGCAGGCGAGGAAACGGCGGCCGTGCGAGCGATCAACGGGGGGCCGGCTCTTCCCACGGACAAGCCGCCGCGCCCGTTCGAGGCGGGTGTCGACGGAGTGCCCACTCTGATCAACAACGTCGAGACGCTGGCCCATCTCGCGCTGGTCCACCGACTCGGCGTCGACGGCTATCGAAGCGTCGGCACCGAATCCTCGACCGGGACGTTCTTGATGACACTCACCACCGCAGCGGGTGCGGCGCTGTACGAAGTTCCGTTCGGGGTCACGCTTCGCGATGTTCTGACCTGGTCGGGTACGGACACCGATACCGTGACCGGCTTTCTGGTCGGTGGGTACTTCGCGGGAGTCATCGGCCCGCATGCTCTCGATCTCCCTCTCGATTACGACGCGTACGCGGCTGCCGGCGCCGGACTGGGGTGCGGTGCCATGGTCGTTCTCGATACCGATATGTGTCCGGTGGCCACGTCTGCTGCGGTGATGACGTATTTCAGCCGAGAGAACGCGGCCCAGTGTGGTTCCTGCTTCAACGGGACGTCGGCCATGGCGAACGTGCTGGAATCGTTGCGGGACGCCGTTGCCGACGAAGCAGAGGTCGATCGGCTGAAGTACTGGTCGACGTTTCTCCGCGGACGCGGCGCCTGCGGAACCCTCGACGGTGCGACGAATGTCGCGGCGAGTTTGCTGCGTGAATTCCCCGACGTGGTCGACGCGCATCTGCGCGGAGCGTGCGTCAGATGTGCAGACGGACATTTTCCGGCCTACCCACCGCACGGCGTCCAGTACGCCGCGGACCACACGTGAGGAACCGATGATGAAGATCAGACTGGATCGCACGTTGTGCGACGGGTTCGGTATGTGCGCAGAGTATGCGCCGCAGACCTTCTCGGTCGATGAATGGGGATACGTCTCGCTGCACAAGGGGAAGGGCGACGTCGAGCCTGCCGAAGAGGACGGTGTGCGGCGTGCACTGTTGGACTGCCCCGTCCATGCGATCATCGACGTCACGTCGAAGGATGCCTGAGTCCGCCGACGATCGGACACGGCTCCCGGTGTCGGCGGACGCCGACATCAGTGCGGCGGTGCGAATCTCACCTCGGCATTCAAGGCCGCTTCCAGCGCAGTGTGCAGTCGACTCTCCGCCACGCGGGCTCTCGAGGATTCGGTCAACGACACGGTGAAGACTTCCCGGTCGTTCTCGACGGTGCCCTCGACCGTGCCGGCGACGCCGAACCGAGCGAGTACGCTCCGTGCGTCGTCCTCGGTTCCACGGCTGATGTAGGTGATCACTCCGAGGGCGGGGTCGACGCCGAACGCGGTTCGGCACTCGGCCAGATAGTCCTCGGCCGCCGGGAAAGCGCCTCGGTCATCGGCGATCACTTCGATCTCGTGCCGCGGAACGTCGGCGGACAGGCTCGGTGCGGCGACCACCTGGAGCCCTCGGGAGCGAAGGCTCCGAAGCCCGTTCCGGTAGGCGTCGTCGTCGAGACGTCCGGTGGGGTCGACGGCGACTCGAATCACTGCAGTGGGCACGGTCGGTTCCTGTCGTTCACGGGGTAGCGCTTCGGTTGGTCTTGTCCACGACATCCGCGGCAGCCATTCCGGCCTCGGGACCGGGCTCGACTGCGGAGCCCACCGAGGAGGCAGTGGTGCCTGCCACTTTCGCGATCGGTGTGATTCTCGTGCTCCTGTCCCAGAGAATGGTCCGGGCCATGACGAGCACGACGATCGCGAAGGCCGCCGATATCAGCAGCCAGGTGCGAAAACCCTCCTCGGAGTACTGCACTCCGGTGGGGGTGACGGTGGCGTAACGCGCGAGCACGGCGAACATCAACACTGGTACGACCGCGCCGAAGCCCGTCTGGCAGAGCTGTACGGTGCCGGACGTCGAGCCCTGATCGTCGGGCGGTGTGGCCCGGATGACGAGGTTGGGTACCGATCCATTGGCCAGGCCGACACCCGTACCGAGGATGAGAGCGGCGGTGACGAGGTCGAAGAGGGTGTCGTTGCGAAATGCCAACAGCACGAGACCGATGGGCCAGAACGTCATGCTCAATGCCATGAAGGTCTGCGGATGGCGACCCTTGGCGACCAAGGTTCCCAACACCACGCCCACGACCACTCCGCACAGGGCGAACGGTGTTGCGATGTAGGAAAACTGAGATGTGGTGAGGCCGAGCCCGTAGCCGTCCGTCCCGGCGGGGGCCGTCGCCATCAGCGGAAGAATCGTTCCGGCAATCCCCGCGAAAGCGTAGCCGGTCGCGCCGGTCAGGGTGACGAACTGGAGTTGCCTGCGGCGAAAGAGACCGAGGTTGATGATCGGATCGCTGGAACGAGACGTGCGGCGGTAGAACAAGAACAGGGACACCACACCGAGTGCGGCGAGTGCGAGACCGTTCACCGACGTCCATCCCCAGGTGCGACTCATGCTCACCCAGACGAGCAGGGGAACCACGCCCGCCGCGAGATAGAGCGCACCGAGGAGATCCGGACTCGCTGCTCGGCGGAGTGGCGACTCCTCCACGACGAGCAGGATGGCCACAGCGAGTGCGGCCATCCAGACGGTGTCGAACCAGAACATTCCGCGGAAGCCCCAGTTGTCCACGAGCCACCCGATCAGCGACGGCGCGACGATGGAGAAGGCGCCCATGCCCGTCACGACGACGCTGGCCGCGATCGCAGCCGGCTTCGGCGGATAGGTGTCTCGAATCAACGAGTACGACAACGAGATCGCGGCCAGGATGACACCCTGCAGTGCACGTCCGGCGATCAACATCGTGAAACTGACGGACAGGGCACAGATGACGGCACCCACACACGAGACGACGAGCGTGACGAGCAGAACCGTCCGTTTGCCGTAGATGTCCGAGAACTTCCCCAGCACGGGTGCTGCCACGGCGCCGGCCAGGTAGTAGGTGGTCAACAGCCAGCCACCCTGGTCTGTCGGAAACTCCGCGAGGATGCTCGGAAGCCCGATGGTCACCATGGAGGAGCCCAGGGCCAACGCTTCCAGGACCATCGCGAGAAAGAGAGTCGTCAGGACGAGCCGGGAGTTCCATCCGCGGTCGTCGGACACAGGAGTCGACCTGTCGACAGGGGAGTCTTCGTGCATGGGACGTCCTCGCATTCGAGAAGATGCAATGAGGTGCGGCGACGACTCCCCGCCGGGTCTCTCTCGGCGGGGAGTCACATCGGAGCCGGCGCGGGCACGGCCCCTGCGGTGTCAGCTGTGACGAGCGATGACGCGGTCGATCTCTTCGTGCAGATTGGTGATAGTGCTCTCGACGGTGGGGGACAGGCGATGGCCTTCGTAGGAGGCGGATCGCAGCCCACGTTGCTGGCGCTCGATGTTCGAGAAGTCCTGGCGCGGAATCAGACCCCAGTTCTCGGTGTCGTCCTTGTCGAAGATTCCGCGAAGCTCGGCACGTTCCGGTTCCTGACCCACCGGGTAGGTGGTCAGCGACCACACGTCGAAGATGCACTTCCCCGGATCGTCCTGGTAAGGCCGGACGCGGTAGGACAGAGCGTTGGCGTACATCGGGAAGATGAAGAAATTCGGGAACGCGAAGATCTCGCCACCCCAGTTGATGTGCTCGGTCGGCGGGGACATCGGGATGCCCGCGCCCGCGGCGTACTCGAACAGGGCGCCCATTGCCGCCTTGACCTTCTCGTTGGTGCTGCCGTGCGAACTGTTTCGGAAGCCCTCGAAGATCTGGACCTCCCGGTCGAGCGCCATCGCGTCCTGCCCCTGCGCGAGCAGTCGATTCGACTCGATGAAGTCCTCGTAGTCCCAGTCGCTGGCACGTTCTCCACCGGGCGAGTGGAACCGGCCGTGGCCGCCGCGGAACGCCGTGTAGACGGTTCCGTACGCCATCCGCAGGGCTTCGTCCTCGGATCCGCTGAGAATCAGTTGGGGGTGGGTCTGCATGACGTGGTAACCCTCGAGGAACGCCTCCATGGCGATCTTCCAGTTCGCGTCGAGTACGACCTGCTTCCACCACTTCACGCGGAGATTGCTGGTACCTGCCTGATCCAGGATCTCCTTCACGGGAGACATGGCCACGTCGAATGCGTCGGCGTCGTGGTCGAAGTTGATCCAGACCATGCCGGCCCAGACCTCGACGAGGCATTCACGCAGCGCGAGTTCGGACTTCTCGAGTGTCCGCTCGTCGAATGCTGCTTCGGCGAAGACATACGACGAGGAACCGTCCAGATTCCATCGCCAACCATGGAACGGACAGACGATCTGGCCGCCCGGTAGCCGTCCGCAACCCTTGGCCAACTCCGTTGCGCGGTGGCGACATGCGTTGTGCAGGGCTTTGACCGAGCCGTCGGCCTGCCGCACGATGAGGACGGAGTTGCCGACGATCTCGTACTCCGTGTAGTCGCCGGGCTCCGGAATCTCCTCGAGCCGTGCGGCCATCTGCCACGAGTGCAACCACACTGCACGCTCGGCTTCGTAGTGGTCTTTGTCGATGTAGCGGTCCCGCGGAATCCGCAGTCCGTCACTGACAGGGCACGGAACCTTGGCCTGCACTTCGGCACTGTTGGGACCCGGCGCGTACTTGTCCGGTGCGAATTCGAGATCGGTGCGTGGCAGGTCGGCTATAGACATTTCCGCGATGTTCCTCTCGGGGACAGGGTGGCGGTGGTCGCGCTTGCGAGTGGTCGGAACCGACCACGAACCAAAGGTTTGTTCTCAGCGTAGAGGTCTGTGATGTGGATTACAAGCGGGCCCGGGTCCTACCTCGGAACGGACTTCGCGACGCGGCGGGGACGCACTTCACCGCCGTGGACTGCGGGCGTGGCTGTGTAGAGTTCGTCCAGGCACGACGGTGGATCAAGAGGGATGTGTGAGGGCGGATGGTCGGCGAGACTGTGCATGATCGCGGGACCTCGGCACCTGCCGGTGAGAAGGCCCGGCGCCTCCAGATACTCGACACGTCGGCACGGGTCTTCGCCCAATCCGGTTACGCGGCCACCGTCATGAAAGACATCGCGGACGCGTGCGGGATTCTGCCGGGTAGCCTGTACCACCACTTCGCGTCCAAAGAGGCGTTGATGGTCGAACTGCTGCAACGGTTTCGGGCCGAGGCCGCCGACGTCGGCGCTCGTGCGATGGCCATCGCGTACTCCGAGGACCACCCCAGCGCATCCGATCAACTCGTCGCGCTCGCCTGGGCTGTCGCCGATCTCAGTGTTCGCCATCGGGCAGCTGCGCATTTCACGCGGTACGAGCCGCCGACGAACGCCGGAGCCGAATTCACCAGTCTGGCCAGCGGCCAGCCGCCCGAGATCGGACTCGCGATCACCGAGATCCTGGTGCAGGGACGGGCTGCGGGTGACATCACGGCCGACATCGACACTGCCGTGCTGGCCGAGGCCCTCTACGTCACCATGCAGGGCGTCGGCTTGGGGGTCCTCCACGAGAACGACGATCCACAGACGACGGCCGAGACACTTGCCCACCTCGTGCTCGAGGGCGTCGCGGTGGGCGACCATCCCGACTCGGAATTGAACGTCTCCGCCGCAATGGTGGCCGCCGAGCGGAAAATTGCCTCGTGGAACGATCACGAAGACACGGGTGTCGGCGACAAGCTCGCGCTGATCCAGGGCGCGGCGCGTGCGGAGTTCGCCCGGCGGGGATACGAGGCGACGACAGTACGAGACATCGCCACTGCCGCCGGAGTGGGACCGGGCGCCATCTACCGCGTGATCAATTCCAAACGCGATCTGTTGCTCTCGATCATGGGCTCTTACCAGGCCTCCGTGTCGGCCGCGTACGACACGGTCATGGAGTCCGATTCGACCCCGGTCGAGAAGATCGACGCCCTCACGTGGGTGAACCTCAACGTCATCGAGACCTTCCGTGACGAGTTCCAAATCCAGTCCTCGTATCTGCGGGTGGTGGCGCCGGCGTCGGGCACCGCGGAGTGGGCACCCCACGAGCGACGTGCCGAACAACTCCTGGCAGTGGTTCGGGAGGGGGTTCGGTCAGAGCAGTTGCGCGCTCGTCTGCCGGATCCTGCACCGACCGACGAACTGCTGGCCAGGTGCATCCGCGACCTCATGTGGCCGGCTCTGATCGTGCATCGATTCGGCAAGGACGTCGCGATGGCACTGTGCCGGCGCAGTCTGATCCGGGGATTGGCGCGACGCGCGTAGCGAGTGCGTGAGGTTGTCGGGGTGTCAAGCGCACTGATACTCTGAGAACAAATATTAGGTTTGTCTAGTGCGTGTGATATGAGGCTGCTCGTGACGATCGTCCGCTCCGAACTCGAGCTGCCTCGATGGTGACCGATGTGAAGCCGACGCCGACGTCGCGCGCGGTTCGACGGCCGGGACTCGTCATCGCCGTGCTCGCGTTCGCGGGGATGGGTACGTCGTTCATGCAGACGATCGTCATCCCGATTCAGTCCGAGTTGCCCGCACTGTTGAGCACGACCCGCGAAAACACCGCATGGGTCGTGACGATCACCCTTCTCATGTCGGCGATCTGCACTCCCATCTCCGGAAAACTCGGCGACATGTACGGCAAACGCCGCGTGGCACTCGTGCTGCTGGCGTTGCTCGTCGCGGGTTCGGTCGTCTCGGCGTTCTCGGAGACCGTGGGCCCGTTGATCGTCGGCCGGGGTCTCCAGGGCACCGGGGTGGGTGTCATCCCACTGGGAATCTCGATCCTGCGTGACACCGTTCCCCGCCGGCGGCTGGCGTCGGCCATCGGACTGATCAGCGCAACGCTCGGGGTGGGTGGCGCGCTGGGGCTCCCGTTGAGTGCGTTCGTGACCGAACATTTCGACTGGCACATGTTGTTCTGGCTGGCGGCTGGGATCGGGTGCCTGTCGTTCGGACTCGTCGCCGCCGTGGTCCCGGCCAGCCCGCGCAGGACGGGGGGACGACTGGATCCGGTGGGTGTCGTGGGCCTGTCGGTCGGTCTCGCCGGGTTGCTCCTCGCGGTCTCGCGAGGCAACGACTGGGGCTGGGATTCGCCCCGAACACTGGTGTGCCTGATCGGTGGTCTGTGCGTCCTGCTCGTGTGGGGCTGGTACGAACTGCGAGTGGGCAACCCTCTCGTCGACCTTCGTGTCAGTGCGCGCGCGCCTGTTCTGTTGACGAATCTGGCATCGGTCGCGATGACGTTCGCGATGTTCTCGTCGAGCATCGTGTTCCCGCAGATGCTCGAGCTTCCGGTCGCGGCGGGAGGTTTCGGGCTTCCCTTGCTGAACGCAAGTTTCGTTCTGATGCCCGCGGGGCTCGCGATGCTCGCCGTGTCACCGGTGGCAGGTCGGTTGGAGCGCTCGATCGGCGCCAAACCACTGCTGGTGGCGGGCGGGGCGATCATTGCCACGGCTTACGGCGCCGCCGTGCTCATCGACCTGGACGTCTGGCACCTCGTCGCGTTCAACATCCTGATCGGAGTGGGGATCGGCCTCGGTTTCGCTGCTATGCCGACCATCATCATGCAGTCGGTTCCCGATACCGAGACCGGCGCCGCCAACGGTTTGAACGCGCTCATGCGCGGACTCGGCACGAGCTTCGCCGCGGCATTGATCGCGATGATCCTGACAGAGTCGTCGACCTCCTACAGTGGCGCCGCTGTGCCGACCGCTGCGGGCTTCGACCTCGCCATCGTGTGCGGACTCGTCGCAGCAGTCGTGTGCACCGCCATCGCATTCTTCATCCCGAGACCGGCTCCACATCCGGACGAACACTCCGCCCTGACGCAGGGCGTGTTGTAGCTAGCCCGGGTGCGCGCCCCCGAGGATCAGGTCCATGCCTGCCCGAAAAGCCCGGTCGCCGGTCATGTCCAGTTCGACGCCACTCCCCGCGACGAGAGTGGCCAGCGACGCCCAGCCCCGCTGCCGCAGATCTCCTGTCTCTCGCAGCCCGGCCAGCGGCTCCCCGTTGTGCGTGCGGGACCTCTCGGCGATGACTGTCGACTGCGTGAAATGGGTTGCGGTAGAGAATATGTACCACGCCGAACTCGGTGTGAAGCCTGCACCGACGAGGTACTCCAGGATGCGGTCGAGGGCGCCGTACGCGAACGACACCGCGTCGTCGTCGTGTGGAGCGGGGCGCAACAACATGATGTCGGCCAGTATCGGGTTCTGGTTGTACACCGCCCTCAGTTGCTCGAAGTACCGGCGCAGGAAGGCGCGCCAGAGCTGCGGATCTTCGTGCGTCGGCCGCACCATCAGACGCTCGAGACGTGCCACGGCCGGCATGCTCATCGCCTTGATCAGATCGTCCTTGGTTCGGTAGTGCCAGTACAGACCGGTGACGCCAACTTCCAGGCGAGACGCGAGGTCGGGCATCGTGAACGACGCCAGTCCCTGTTCCTCGGCGAGCGCGAACGCAGCCTCGAGGACTCTTTCCGCAGTGAGCGAGCCGCGGCGTCGGCGTCGGCGAGGCGGGTCTGGCTCGGTTCCTGACATGGGGCCGAGTCTAGGAGTGCGAGTGTGCGTGACACGAATGTGCGATTCCGGTACTGAAAGCTTTCAGTAAAGATACGCTCGAGCTCCGGGCCGATCCGGTCGACGTGGACGGGCCGAGTGGGAGGTGATTTCTCCGGCCGGACCGAGGGTCGGTGAGGTCGCGCGGCACCGACCCCGCGTGCGCCGAGTCGCGCCCGCGTGATCCGCCTGAGTCACGCTGGCCGGGTGTGTGATTGGAGTAGAACCGGCGGTTCGGACTTCCCGCTCGCGCCCTGGTTCGCGGCGCAGCACTGTGATAGCATTCACACCGTTGAACTTTAGTTCATCCAAATGAGCAGATATGCAATGCGCCGATATCGTCGGCCGGCGATTGTCCGCACCGGAACTCTCGTGGTCGGCGGGGACGCGGCAACCCTGTCCCCGCCGGGGGAACATTCGATCGTCTCACTGCTGCGGCAGGCGGACGGAAAGCGAGACAGATACATGAACGATCAGGCTGCGAAGACCTTCGAAGAGGTCATGACCGTGCCGTTCGAGGATGCAGCCACCCCGGTGTCGGAGGCGACCGCGAATTTCGTCTTCGGAGACGTGTGGTCCCGTCCGGGGTTGAGTAGGCGCGATCGACGCTGGGTGACGCTGACCTGCGTCGGCGCAGCCGACTCGCTCAAGCCGATCGATGATCACGTCTACGCCGCGCTCAACAGTGGCGACATGACGATGGACGAGATGTTGGAGTTCGTACTCCATTTCGCCGTCTACAACGGCTGGCCGAAGGCCTCGCACATCGAGGGTGTCATCCATCGGCAGTGGGCACGGATCCAGCAGGAACGAGGGATCCAGGCGGAGCCGTTCACGGCACCGGCCAACGACCAACTGGGTCCGAACGACTGGGACGAGCGGCTGGCAGCGGGTGGTGAGAAATTCGCCGAGGTCAACTGCATCCCTGCGCCACCCCCGGTCACCCCCTACATTCACGCCGGCATCCTCAACTTCGTCTTCGGGCACGTGTGGCAGCGCCCCGGTATCAGCCGTCGCGACCGGCGTTTCATCACGGTGGCCTCGGTCGCGATCTGCGACTCCGCCACGCCTCTGGCTTCTCATGTCGGCTCGGCACTCGAGTCCGGCGACATCACCCCGGCCGAGATGGAGGAACTGGTTCTGCAGTTCTCGGTCTACTCCGGCTTCGCCAAGGGCGAGCAGCTTCGCGTGACGGCGGACGCTGCGCTGGAACGCTTGGGTGACCTGGTGGCCAGTTCGAAGCAGTAGTTCCCGCTACACAGTGTCGTTCGGAAAAACAGACGATCGTAGAACCGGCCGTGTCGGCCAGAAGGAGTTCGAAAATGTCAGGCTTTGAAGGACAGGTCGCGTTCATCACCGGAGCCGCACGTGGCCAGGGTCGGGCCCACGCGGTTCGGCTCGCTCGCGAAGGTGTCGACATCATCGGAATCGACATCTGTGAAGACATCGAGTCCATGGGTTATCCGAATGCGTCCGAGGAGGATCTCGCCGAGACCGTTCGGTTGGTCGAGAAGGAGAACCGACGGATGGTTGCGCGCAAGGCCGACGTGCGCAACTACGAGCAGCTGTCCGCGGCGTTCCAGGAGGGGCTGGCCGAGTTCGGGCGCGTCGACATCATTCTGGCCAATGCCGGCATCGTACGCATGGGCTCGGAGCCGGAGAATTTCCTCGAAGCATGGAACGACGTGATCGACACCAACCTCACCGGCGTGTACCACACCGTGCGTGCTGCACTGCCCGCAATGCGTGAGGGTGGACGTGGTGGTTCCATCGTGATCACCAGCTCGTCCGCCGGCCTCAAGGGTTCGGCTTCACTGAGTGCGGGCGGGAATGCGTACACCGCCGCCAAGCGAGGCGTGGTCGGTCTGATGCAGAACTTCGCACTGGAGCTGGCGCCGGAGATGATTCGCGTCAACACGATTCACCCCACCGGCGTGATCAGCGGAATGACCCAGAATGCCGCGATGGAAAAAATGATGGCCGATGCGGCCGCGGGCGGGAACAACGAGATCGCCGGAATGCAGAATGCGCTTCCCATACCGATCCTCGAAGCCGAAGACATCGCGAACGCAGTTGCTTACCTCGTGTCCGATCAGGCCAAGTTCATCACAGGAATCCAGTGGCCGCTCGATGCCGGGTTCGCAGCCAAATGACCACGGCAGTGCAGTCATTGGCTGTGACCGACAAGGTTCCTACCGGGCTGTTCATCGGTGGTGACTGGGTCACCGGCTCCTCGGGCGGTACTCGGGACCACATCTTCGCGGGTACCGGAACGACGAACGCGACGTTCGAGATCGCCGGCACCGACGAGGTCGACAGGGCTGTCCGGTCCGCGTGGGAAGCGCACCGCGAATGGATTTCCTACACCCCGGAACGCCGTCGCGACCTACTCGTCAATGTGGCCGATCTGCTGAAGTCCGACACGGCCAGGCTCGCGCGACTGAACATCCACGACTACTCGGTTCCCACCTTCCTGGCAGGTGGCCACGTCGGATTCGCTGAGCGATTCTTCCGCTATTACGCAGGCTTCGTCGACAAGGCGAACGGGTCGAGTACCCCCGTCTCGGACAAGTTCGACGTCAACCTCATCGAACACGAGCCCTACGGTGTGGTCGGGATCATCGCCCCGTGGAACGGCGCACTGGTTGCCATCGGCTCCAGTGTGGCTCCCGCTCTGGCGGCGGGTAATGCGGTCGTTCTGAAGCCGTCCGATCTGTCGCCGTTCGCTCCGTTGCGCTTCGGCGAACTCTGTGTCGAGGCCGGTCTTCCGGTCGGTCTCGTCAACGTGATTCCGTCCGGTCCGGAGGGCGGCGAAGCCCTCGTCCGTCACGCCGGTATCAAGAAGATCCACTTCACGGGTGGAGGGGGCACGGCGCAGAAGATCATCGCCGCTGCGGCAGGCAATCTCACGCCCGTCGCCACCGAGTTGGGTGGCAAATCGGCTGCTCTGATCTTCGACGATGCCGATCTCGACGTGGCTGCTCAGACGATGGCGTTCCAAGGCCCGCTCGTGCAGAGCGGCCAGAGCTGCGCGTGCGCCAGCCGAATCATGGTTCAGAGTTCGGTGTACGACGCTTTCCTCGAGCGGTACGTCGGGGTGATCGAGGCGGGCAAGATCGGTGACCCGTTCGACCCGACGACCATGGTCGGACCCGTCGTGAACCAGGCAGCCGCCGACCGCATCCTCGGCGTGATCGACGACGCTGTCGACCAGAACATGGGCGAACTCGTCACCGGTGGAAAGCGGCTGGGCGGAGACCTCGCCGACGGTTACTACATCCAGCCGACTGTGTTCTCGCGTGTGGACAACAAGTCCGCTCTGGCGCAGGTGGAGACCTTCGGCCCCGTCACGTCGGTCATCCCGTTCGAGGACGAGGCAGAAGGAATCGCCTTGGCGAACGACAGCGTCTACGGTCTCAACGCTTTCGTGCAGACCCAGAACGTCGGCCGGGCTCACCGGGTCGCACGGAAGCTCGAAGCGGGATCTGTTTGGGTCAACCGGCACAGCGATCTCGGTCCGCAGAGCCCCTACGGTGGCTACAAGCAGAGCGGTTCGGGACGTGCGGGCGGGATCGAGGGCCTACACGAGTTCCAACAGGTGAAGACGATCCGCATCGGACTGGACTGACCGTCTGTCTCGTGTGAGACGAAAGAACCCGCCGGCAAGAGAGCCGGCGGGTTCTTTCGTGTGAGCGATCAGGTCCGGGCCGTCAGATCGCAGAGCCGGCGGCAGGGCTCGGTCGGCGATGGAACAAGGCGAGTTGGCCGGCAGCGGCACCCGCTCCCAGACCGGCGGCGACGGCCGCTGCACGTGCGCCGCCGCCCGATCGGCCCCATCCGAGTGACTCGTCGACACTCCACCGGCCGGGTCCCAGTCCGGCGAGAGCAACTGCGGCGACCGCGAGGTTCATCACGTACTCCCAGCCCTCGGAGGTGATGAAGAAGCCGTTCTCGGCGTGGACCGAATGAGCGGCAACCGTCATGACCCCGACGACACCCGCAGCAGCGACGGGTGTGGCGGCGCCCGCGACGATCGCAGCTCCGGTGCCGATCTCCACGACCGCGCTCGCTCGGGCCTGCAGAGCGGGCTGACGGAACCCGATGGAGCCGAACCACCCGGCGGTTCCGTCCAGGCTACGAGCGTGTTTGACGCCGTGCGCCACCATGGTGCCGCCGACCGCCGCGCGCAACAGCAGTCTGGCGACGGTGTGGCCGGGTCCGTCCACTGTGGGAAGGGATGCCATCGAGGACCTTTCGTAGAAGCGAGACGTGGATCAGATGTTGAAGCGGAGGGCGCCGTCGATTCGGATGACAGTGCCGTTCAAGTAGTCGTTCTCGATGATGTTCTGGGCCAGGTGCGCGTACTCGTCGACGTGGCCCATCCGCTTCGGATTGGGCACCGTAGCACCGTATCTGGCCTGAGCTTCGTCCTCTGCCATCTGAAACGCCGGAGTGAAGAACGTTCCCGGGGCGATACACATGATGCGGACACCCATCGGAGCGAGATCGCGGGCCGCCGTGAGTGTCAGGCCGATGACGCCGCCCTTGGCCGCCGAGTAGTCCGATTGTCCGACTTGGCCTTCGAAGCCGGCGATACTCGCGGTCGAGATGATCACTCCACGCTGATCGGAGTCGACCGGATCGGAGGCGATCATCGCAGCGGCGGCACGGCTCATGACGTTGAACGTGCCCGTCAGGAAGATGTCGACCGTGCGGCGGAACGTGTCGAGTGGGATGATCGTGCCGGATCGGCTCACGATTCTGCGCGCCGCCGCCGGCCCGCCGTGAACGATGACGGTCGACCGCAAGGGAGCCACCTCGCCTGCCGCATCCACGGCGGCCTGTACCGAGTCCTCGCTGGTGACGTCTGTGCTGACGAACCGCACTCGACTGCCCAACTCGGCTTCGAGCGCTCGGCCCTTGTCTTCCGCGAGGTCCGCGATGAGGACGTGAGCTCCTGCGTTCACCAGACGACGAACCGTCGCTTCGCCGAAACCTCCTGCGCCGCCGCATACCAGGGCGGATGTGTCTTTCAGTTGCATGATGTCTCCTGTTGTCCGGGGCGGGTGGTCACGGGTGCTGGACGTACCACTGCATCACCGGAGGATCTCCGGCCATGTCCATCGATGTGGTGCTGTCGATGCGCCCGGCCCGCACCGCATCCATCAGCAGGGAACTGGCGCGCGAGACGTCGGCGTCGTCCATCTCGTACACGGCCAGGAACCGTCCGGTTCCGGTACCTGCCGGATCCGAGAGGCGGTATCGGCTGGTGGCGATGATCGACGGTATCGCCTCGCGGATCTGGGGAATGTGCGTGGTGTCGTACCAGTCGTCGAACTCTGCCGCGGCTTCGGCGGAGGTAGGGCTGGACCAGGCGAGAAGTAGCGCTGTGGCCATGAGTGTCGTCCTGTCGTGTAGGTGGTTGCTCGGACGGTCAGCGAACGTCGACGACGACGGCGCCGCCTTGGCCACCGCCCGCACACATGGCAGCGACACCGGTTCCGCCGCCTCGTCGTCGTAGCTCGTGTATCAGGGTCGTGAGCATGCGCGCGCCCGTCGCCGCGATGGGATGTCCGAGGCTGCAGCCGCTGCCGTGGATGTTGACCAGGTCTTCGTCGATGCCGAATTCTCGACAGGCAGCGACGGGGACCGACGCGAAGGCCTCGTTGATCTCCCACAGATGGACATCCTCGATGCGGAGGTCGGCGCGGGTGAGAATCTTTCGAATTGCGGCGAGAGCGCCGTCGCCGGTGTATTTCGGATCGACTCCCACCGACACCCAGCTACGGACTGTCGCCAGGGCGTCGATGCCGTTCGCCGCCGCGTTCTCGGCACTGGTCAGGGTGAGCGCCGCCGCGGCATCGTTCGAGCCGCAGGCGTTCGCCGCGCTGATCGAGAACCCCTCGATCTCGGGGTGGATCACGGTGACCGCGGCTGCCTTCTCCAGCGACGTGGTCCGCCTGGGGTGCTCGTCCACGGCGAAGTCGGTGATGGAGCCGTCCGGCATCGTCACCTTGATCGGGGTGATCTCGTCGTCGAACGTGCCGGCGTCGATCGCGGTGACAGCTCGTCGGTGCGAGCGCACGGCCCACGCATCCATCTGTTCGCGGCTCAGACCGTACTTCTGCGCGATGTTCCACCCGACGGACAGGGATGTGTCGTCGGCGGCGTCCTCGGTGTAGGGGAACGTCGGAGCGATGCGAGTCTCGGTCTCCTCGGAATCGGCGATTCGCCAGACGGACCTGGGCATCATCGACGTCGATTGCACGCCGCCTGCGACGACCACCGATTCCATGCCTGCACGGACAGTGCTCGCCGCGATTCCGACCGCGGAGAGTGAGCCCGTGCAGTGACGGTTGACCGCCAGGCCGGGAACTCCGACCATGCCTGCCGCGACGGCGGCGTAGCGCGCCAGGTCGCCGCCGCCGTACATCGATTCGGCGAACACCACGTCGTCGACCGCGCCGGGTTCGAAACCCGAGCGCCGAACCGCCTCCGCGAGAATGTGCGTCGCGAGGGTCTCCGCACTCGTGTTGCGCAGCGTGCCCTTCATGGCGGTACCCACCGGCGTTCGTACGGCACTGACGACTACTGGTTCGTTCATGGTCCCTCGTTTCGATGGGCGCCGGACAACCGGCCAAACGTGAATGCAACAGAGTGAACGCTAGTTCACGGAAGCTCTACGGGCAACGGTCGAAGTCGTGGAGATTCGATGGGCGAAAACGTTTCTAAACGATCCTTCATCTGATTGAATGGAAGTTCAGCAAACAGACGACAACCGAGAACGAGGTTCCTCGTGGCGGATTCGCACGACCACACCCTGCGTCGCAACGACTACTCGCTGGACGATCAACAACGCGCGGTCCAGGAGACGTTTGCCGACTTCTTCACATCACTGTCTCCGAGTTCCGTCGTGCGGGCGGCCGAGCCGATCGGTTTCGACAAGTCACTGTGGCAGAGGGCCCAGGCGACCGGTGTCGTGACGATGGGCGTTCCCGAAGGTCGCGGCGGCGACGGCGCAACCATGATCGATCTGGTTCTGGTGGCGGAAGAATACGGAAAGGTGTTGGCACCGATCCCGTACGTCGAGGCCTCGGCGGCGGCGGTGCTCCTCGCCGGTATCGACGGCTCGGTGGCCGACGAACTGCTCACGCAGGTTCTGGAGGGTTCCAGCACGGGTACGGTAGCGCTCCATCCCGTCGACGGACGGCGGCATCAGTTGGTGCCTGCCGGCGCCGTTGCCGACTTCGTTCTGGCGCTCGACGGTACCGACCTCGTGGTCGTCCGACGCCTCGGCGAGGTCGCGCTCGAGCCGAACCTCGGTGGAGCGCCCGTCGGCAGGTGGGATCTGCGTGCGTCGGATCGCACGGTTCTCGTGGAGGGCGGCGCCGCCGTCGCGGCGCATGCGCACGCGGTTCGTCACTGGAAACTTCTCACCGCGGGCGCGTTGGCGGGTTCCGCGTCCGCGGCAGTACGACTCGGCGTCGATTTCGCGAGTAGCAGGCGCGCTTTCGGTCAGTTCATCGGTTCGTTCCAGGCCATCTCTCATTCCCTGGTCGACGCAGCGACTCTCGCCGAGGCGTCGCGCAACCTGACGCGGAAAGCGGCGTGGTTCGAGGAATACGAACCATCGGCCGAACCCGCCTTGGTCTCGATGGCTTTTCTGGCGGCGTCGCGCGCGGCAGTGAAGGCATCCACGGTCGGAGTGCACGTGCAGGGCGGCTTCGGCTTCACGAACGAATCCGACATGACACTGCACTTCAGGCGGGCCAAGGGGTGGCCGTTGCTGGCCCAGCGCCCGGTCGAGGATCTGTCGATCATCGCCGAGTCGCTGCCGTCGACTCCGCACATCTGAGTACGAAGAGCGAGGACCACACATGGATTTCGGAGCAATCGAACTCGACGCCGGACAGCTCGACTTCTGGAAGGAAGTCGACACCTTCCTCGACGAGCACATCACGGACGAGGTGCGGGAGGAAGAGGAGCGTACGGGTTCCGGTCACAATCAGGCCGTGCACGAGGAGATGGGCCGGCGTGGCTGGATCATGCCGCGCTGGTCGAAGGACGAGGGTGGCGCTGATCTGGACCCGGTTCGCGCGCGCATCCTGCAGCTCGAGTTGGACCGTCACTACCTCCCGAACGTGACCATCTCGACGACCGGTATGACCGTGGCCGTCGTGCGGGCCAACGGGAACGACGTCCTCAAGGCGAAGGTGCTGCCCGGCGTCGCGTCGGGTCACACGAAGATCTGCCTCGGCTACACCGAGCCCGACGGCGGCTCGGACCTCGCGGGCGTGCGGACCCGGGCGACTCGAACCGAGGGCGGGTGGTTGATCAACGGCGCCAAGATGTTCACGACGGGTGCGCACAACTGCCAATACAGCATGCTGGTCACGCGAACGGATCCGGACGCGCCGAAGCATCGCGGAATCACCGTCTTCCTCGTGCCGCTGGACGGACCGGGTATCGAGATCCAGCCCGTGCTGACCCTCGGTGGGGAGCGAACCAACGCGGTGTTCTACGACAACGTGTTCATCGACGACGATCACCGCCTCGGGCCGGTGAACGGCGGTTGGGCCGTGATGAGCGCTCCGCTGGACTACGAGCACGGGGTGAAGGCCTCCGACGGGCTCGCCGAGATCAGTGGCGGCGCCACGTACGGAATGACGTTGCGCCGGTTGCTCTGGCACGCGACGCGCTGGGCCACGACGGAACGCGCGGACGGTACGCGCCCCATCGACGAGAGCCTCGTGACGATGGCGCTGGCCGAGATCGCTCTCGACCTCGAGACGATTCGTAATGCGCAGGGCCCGATGGGTCGTGTGCTGTCGTCCGAGAAGCTGATTCAGCGCTCGGCCGAACTGCTCGATCTGGTCGGTGTCGACGCTCTGTTGCCCAAGGGGGTCGACGGTGCGATCGAGGACGGGATCCTCGAATGGGGCCATCGCTTCGCTCAGGGAACGGCGATATACGGCGGCACCACGGACGTCGCCCGCAACATCGTCGCTCAGCACACGCTGGGGCTGCCGAGGCCGCCGAAAGTCGTCTGACCGTGCTGGTCGACGCGATCGTTCTCTGCTCGGGACACCGCACTCCGTGATAATGTTCACAAAAATGAACGCACGCTCATAATGCTGATATCGACGCCGGTAGTCGAGGAAGGGGTTCCGATGTCGAACGTGTCGTACCCGTCCCCGACTCGGTTCGTCGTGGACGTCGACGGCGTCCCGATGTCCGGACTGCTGAGCGCAGTCGAGAGGCCCCGGGCGATCGTGGTCGCAGTGCACGGGGGAGCCACGACGCCCGAGTACTTCGATGCACCTGGCTTTCCCCATCAGTCGCTGCTGCGGATCGGTGCGTCCCTGGGTTTCACCGTGGTGGCGCCCGATCGTCCCGGCTACGGCGCTTCACGTGAGGTTCTCGGGGAGCGCGTCACTCCGTCCCGCCAGCTCGACCTGACCTTCGGCGTGCTGGATCAGGCCCTCGCCGGTCATGACCGCGGCGCAGGGGTGTTCGTGCTGGGGCACTCGCAGGGTTCGGTGTTGACAGCGCGGATTGCAGCACACCCGGGGGCCTCGGATCTGCTCGGACGTGATGTGCCCGGAGCGGGTCTACTCGGAATAGAGATGTCCGGAACCGGTGTGCATCACAGCGAGGAAGCGCGCAGACGCATTGCGTCGTTCGCCGCCGGGGGGAGTGCCGGGTCCGATCTCCGGAACCTCTTCTGGCAGCCGGCGTACCTGTACCGGGATCGAGAGCGGGTGCTCAGCCCGGCACCGAAGTTCGACGGTGTGGACGCAGCGTCGTGGCCGCAGGACCTGACCGAACTGGCCCCACGGGTCACCGTTCCCGTGCGGATCAGTCTGGGTGACCACGAGCACTGGTGGTCGGCCGGTACGGCCGGACTGAACTCGATGGCAGAGTTGTTCGTCTCCTCGCCACGGGTGGTCGTGGACGAGCAGTTCGAATCCGGACACAGCACGAGCCTGGGTGTGTCCGCCCTGGCGTACCACTTGAAAGTCCTCTCGTTCGTGGAGGAGTGCGTGCTCATGCGCGAGCATGCCGAACTGAACAGCAATGTGAAGGAGAGAGAACATGTCTGACTACAAGACCGGTGAGCGTCTGCGGAGTCGAGTGTCGTCCGCACAATTCGTCGTCGTGAGCGCCGCCGCCGGGACAGCCGAGATCACCTGTGGGGGTGAGCCCCTGGCCCGCGACGGTGAGGACATCTCGCCCGGCGCCGGAGCGTCGACCGAGGGACCGAAGATCGAGATCGGAAAGCGATACGAGGACGAGGCGGCCACGGTGGAGTTGCTGTGTGTGTCGGCCGGCGTGGGCGATCTCGAGGTCGCCGGCTCGCCGTTGCAACTCAAGATGCCGAAGCCTTTGCCGGCGTCGGACTGACCGCACCCGAATCTTGCGCACCTGAACTGAGGAACTCGACGTGAACGTTGCAATGCTCTTGGAGATGGCCGCTTCCGCTCGGCCGACCGACACGGCCGTGGTCGAGCGGTCGGATCGAGTCCGCCGAATCACCTACGGCGACCTCGACACCAAGTCGTCGGGTGGAGCGGCGCTCGCCGATTCCGAGAACGCGGACGCCATTCTGTTCGTGGGCGTCAACGGGGTAGCCATGCCGGTGGCACTGTTCGCGGCAGCGAAGGCCGGAATACCGTTCGTGCCGTTGAACTACCGGCTGGCCGACGACAAACTGGCCGCGTTGCTGGGAGAGTTCGAACGGCCACTGATCATCGCGGACGACCCGTCACGTATCCGGGGCGAGCACACGATCCGCACGCCGCAGCAGTGGCTGGACGATGCTTCCGCAGCCGGCCCTGTCTTCGCCAAGGACATCGACACCGAAGCGCCGGCGGTACTGCTGTACACCAGCGGTACCACCGCTGCGCCCAAAGCTGCGGTGCTACGGAACCGGCACCTCGCGTCGTACATCTTGGGAACCGTCGAATTCGCTTCTGCCGGGCCGGAACAAGCCAATCTCGTGAGTGTTCCGCCCTACCACATCGCGGCCGTCGCGAACCTGCTGTCCAACGTCTACGCAGGGCGTCGGCTGGTCTACCTCGACCGCTTCGACGCCGAGGGTTGGCTGGACATGGCGGACTCGGAGGGCGTCACGCACTCGATGGTGGTCCCGACGATGCTGGCCCGGATCTGTGACTACCTGGCCGAGCACGACCAGAAGGCCCCGCCGGTCACGTCCATGTCGTACGGTGGCGCGCGGATGCCCGTCAGTGTTCTCGAACAGGCGCTCGAGGCGTTCCCGAACGCCGGGTTCGTCAACGCTTACGGCCTGACCGAAACAGCGTCGACCATCGCACTTCTGGGTCCCGACGATCACCGTGACGCGTTCGCGACCGATGATCCGGCCGTTCGAGCGCGCCTGGGTTCGGTCGGTCGTCCGGTCCCCGGTGTCACCATCGCTGTCGTCGACGAGAACGGTGCCGAGTGCGCCCCCCACGTTCGCGGTGAGTTGTGCGTGCGCGGACCGCAGGTGTCCGGCGAGTACCGCGGAACGGGATCGCTGCTGAGCGAGGACGGTTGGTTCCACACTCGTGATCAGGCGTACGTGGACGATGCCGGGTACGTGTTCGTCGAGGGACGCATGGACGACACCATCATTCGTGGAGGCGAAAACCTCGCCCCCGCCGAGATCGAGGAAGTCATCGTCGGACATCCCTCGGTCGAGGACGCGGGCGTCGTGGGTGTGCAGGACGACGAGTGGGGTCAGCGGATCGTCGCACACGTGGTCACCTACCCGGGAAGAACCCTCGACGAGAACGACATCAAGGAGTGGGTCCGCGCTGCCTTGCGTTCGTCCAAGACTCCGGACGACGTGGTCTTCCGTGACGAGCTTCCCCGTACCGACACCGGAAAGCTGATGCGCCGACTCCTCTGACCTCGCGTCGGCCGCGTCGTTCCGCGATCCAGCACACCACGAAGGACACCCATGACACCGGCACCGAGTCGCCCCATTCCCGTCGTCACGCCCGAGACGGAGTTCTACTGGACGTCCGGCGAGGACGGGCGACTGCGAATGCAGTCGTGTGTGTCCTGCGCGGGCCTCATCCATCCACCGCGGCCGATGTGCCCGTACTGCCGAAGCAAGGACACCACGGTACGCACGGTGTCCGGCTTCGCGAGCCTGTTCGGGTTCACCGTCAACGAGCGTTTCGCGTTGCCCGGATTGACCCCGCCCTACGTGGTCGCCCAGGTGGCACTGATCGAGGATCCGCGGGTCCGCCTCACCACGTCGGTCGTCGACTGTGTGCCGGAGGATCTGGTTCTCGGAATGCAGATGGAGGTCGTGTTCGAGAACGTCGACGACGTGTGGCTGCCGCTGTTCCGCCCGACGACGGAACAGGTCGAGCCGGAGCCGTTGCCCGAGGACGAGATCGATGCTGCCGAGTACTCGGCGTGGATTCGGCCGATGGCCGCGCCGCACAAGTTCGAGGACAAGGTGGCGATCACCGGGATCGGAGCGTCGGACATCGGGCGTCGTCTGATGGTCGATCCCCTGAGCCTGACCATTCAGGCGTGTGAGCGCGCAGTCGCCGACGCGGGGCTGACGCTCGACGACATCGACGGGTTGTCCACGTACCCGGGCAGCGGGGCCGACTCCGGCTTCAGCGAGGGTGGCACGACGGCGCTGGAATCGGCCCTGCGGATTCGACCGACCTGGTACAACGGCGGCGGCGAGACCTTCGGCCCCGGTGGATCGGTGATCGCGGCCATGCTCGCCGTGGCATCCGGTCTGGCCCGGCACGTCCTGTGCTTCCGCACGCTGTGGCAGTCCACACACGAGACGTTGATGCGCGAAGGCAAGCTGGCGTCGCCGGGTGGCGGACGCGTCAGCGGGCCGATGATGTGGACCATCCCGTTCGGCGGCATCTCGGCCGCGCACACCCTGTCGATGAACGCGCAGCGCCACTTCCACAAGTACGGGACAACGCGCGAGACCCTGGGGTGGGTCGCTCTCAACCAGCGAGCAAACGCGGCACTGAACCCCACCGCCATCTACCGCGAGCCGCTGACCATGGACGACTACATGAATGCCCGTCCGATCACGACGCCGTTCGGGCTCAACGATTGCGATGTGCCGTGCGACGGAGCCGTGGCGGTCATCGTCTCCGCGGTCGACGCGGCGCGCGATCTGGCCAAGCCCCCGGTGCTCGTCGAGGCTGTCGGAACGCAGATCGTCGAGCGCTTGGAGTGGGATCAGAGCACGTCCACACACGAGCCGCAGGTGCTCGGGCCCGCCGCGCATCTGTGGACACGGACCGACCTGACACCGGGGGACGTCGATGTGGCGGAGCTGTACGACGGCTTCACCTTCAACTGTGTGTCCTGGATCGAGGCGCTGGGCTTCTGCAAGATCGGTGAGGCCAAGGACTTCCTCGACGGCGGACACAACATCGCCCGAGACGGCGTGCTCCCGTTGAACACCAACGGCGGTCAGCTCTCGCACGGGCGCACGCACGGTATGGGTCTGCTGTACGAAGCGGTGTCCCAGTTGCGGGGCGAGGCCGGCGCGAGGCAGGTGTCCGACGCGAAGGTCGCTGCAGTCGCCAGTGGGGGACTCACCCCGAGCGGAGTCATGTTGCTGAGGGCCGATCGATGAGTCTGACCGCGCCGGACCGAACCGTCCCGGATGCAGATGCGGGCATGGTCGACATCGTCGTCGAGTGGGACGCCGGGCTGACGTCCCTGGATCCACTGGACTTTCCCGGATACGCGGGCGATCGGACCGGTGTCGAGGCCGTACGAACAGGTGTGGGGTATGTCGGTGACGTGACGTGCGTGGTCGTCGAGAGCGACTACTCCGTGTTCGGGGGCAGCATGGGACTCGTCGTGGGGGAGAAGGTGGCGAGGGCCTTCAGGCGAGCGGCCGCGGAGCGACTCCCGGTCGTCGCGACGGTGCGAACCGGCGGCGCTCGAATGCAGGAAGGCATGCTGTCGCTCGTACAGATGCCGCGCGTCGTCGCGGCCATCGGTGCGCATGCGGCGTCCGGCGCGATCTCCGTCGGTCTGCTCCGGTCTCCCACCACGGGTGGGGTGTTCGCTTCCTGGGCATCGCTCTTGGACCTGCGTGCTGCGGAGACTGCGGCAACCATCGGGTTCGCCGGGCCGCGGGTGGTCGAGACGATGACGGGCGAGTATCCGCCTGCGCATTCGCACACCGCCGAGTCCGCATACGATGCAGGGCTCGTCGACGCCGTGCTCGCACCGGGAGAGGTGTCGCAGTGGCTGCACGGAGTGCTCGGCGGCGAAGAAGGCGCGCTGGACGTCCCCACCGGTCGGCCTGGTCTCGACGGACGTGGCTACTCCCCGTCGGTGCCCGGATCGTCGGCGACGGACAGGGTGCGGGATATCACTCGTCCGTCCGGCCTGGAGTGGGCCGGCGTGCTGTGCGACAGCTGGTCGGAGATCAAGGGATCGGATTCGTCGGTACGGGCAGGTCTGGCCACCGTGGGCGGAGTTCGGTGCGTCGTGATCGCGATGGACCGGCACGCGTTCGGCGACGGGCGCGCACGCCAAGGCACGGAGGCGTACCGATTGGCACAGCGGGCGGTCGAACTGGCCGACAAGGTGAGCGTGCCCGTGCTGACGTTGATCGACACTCCCGGCGCGGATCCGTCACCGAGTTCGGAAGCGGGTGGAATAGCCCGCGAGATCGCGCGAACACTGCGGCGCTTCGACGAACTGAGCACTGCGAGTGTCTCGCTGTGCGTGGGTGAAGGAGGAAGCGGTGGCGCGATCGCGTTGGCCCACACCGACCTCTTCCTCATGCTCGAGGATGCGGTGTTCTCGGTGATCGGACCGGAGGCAGCGTCGGTGATCCTGTGGCACGATGCATCGCGCGCGAGCGAGGCGACGTCGGCGTTGCGTATCGACGCACGTTCGCTGTACGACCTGGGTGTGTGCGACCGAGTCGTCCCGTCCGATGTCACGGCCAAGTCCGTGGACGAGGTCCGGTCCGCAGTCGCCACCGCACTTCTGGAGGCGACGCCGGGAGATCGTCACGGACGGATTGACGCCGCAACCGAGCGGTGGTTCGTCGGCGATCCGCCTCACTTCGACGAGGGCGCAGCCAACGAGGCGCCACGTCGATCTCCATAGGTTCACGAACGAGAACCGTGGTTCAATTGGTTACCGGTCTGTGCTGCGGCTGGACCGGTACCGTGAGAGATGTCCTGTAGGAGGGGGTGGCACATGCCGAAGGATGGATCGAGCGTACCTGCGCGATCGCGGGCAGTCACTACGGTTTCGCCCGGCAAGTCGGCGGCGACCCGGTCGGCGGCGCCGACCAAGCGAGCAACGCCTGTACAGCGCGCTGCAACCGGCGAACCTGCTGCGCCCGCGAAACGAGCGACTGCTGCGAGGAAACCGGTGAAGCAGAGTCCGCGGGAGGCACGTCGCCTCCAACGCATCGAATTGTCACGCGAGCAGATTCTCGACACTGCCGAGGAACTCTTCGCGACACACGGGTACTACGACACGGGTCTGAAGGACGTGGCCGCGAAATGTGAGTTCTCGGTGGGGTCGATCTACACGTTCTTCGAGAGCAAAGACGTTCTCTACGAACAGGTGTTGATGCGTCGAAGCATCGGGGTCGATGCGCTGCAGATTCTCGCACCGGAGTCGATGCCTGCCGACGACCGCTTGGTCAAGATCGCAGAAGTGCTGATCAACCACTCGGTGGAACATCCGGCCTGGGGTGCCCTCACCGCGGAGGTGACGCGGATCGCGCGGTCGCCGGGAACCTCGATCCCCGAGGTCTGGGGTCACCATGCCGTGCGCCTGCACAAATTCCTGGTCGACGTGGTCAAGAAGGGGCAGGCGGACGGCACGCTTCGTCACGGATCCCCGAGAAGTCTTGCTCGACTCTACTGGGCAGTCGTGACGTCGTTCATCGTCGTCAGTGCCATGGGGACGATGTACGGGACCGATCAGCCGGACGACCCGGAGGAGTTCCTGATGTTCCTGCGCGACACGTTCTCCACTCGTACGAGTGCAGATCCGCTCGACGACTAGCGTCGCGACGGACCCGACCGACAAAGGGGGTCGGCGAGCACTCGCTCGCCGACCCCCTTTGTCGGTCGCTGATCAGTCCCTGAACGTGTCGCCCGGGACCCGGCGCGTCGTCCACCGGAACGGGACGCCGTGCGTCGTCTCCGGCCGGCTCAGAATCGTGTCGTCGTCTCGGGATTCTGTCTCGATGCCCTTGGACGCCAGGTACTTCTCCGCTGCATCGAGATCCTCGACGCGGAACGCCGCGGCGTGGTGTGCCTCACCGTTGGTGGCAAGGTCTCTGCCTGCGATGGTGTCGGCTTCGGTCGGCAGTGACAATTGCACCACCGCTTCGCCGACGCGGACGTAGATGTCCTCGGTGCCGGTCAGGGTCGACGTGGAACGCTCGAGGACGGTTCCACCCAGGACGTCCGCGTAGATGTGGGTCGCTTTGTCCAGATCCTTGGTGATCACGGTGGTGTAGGCGAGTCCGTGCAGTCCGAGCGGATGGTTGTCCCGCCACCACAGGGGGTCGTAGTCCGGTGCCAGCCGCGGGTCCAGTGAGCGGAACTCCCGCGGTGGTTCCATCTCGAGCTGGGCGATGGTGTCCTTCGGGTGCGTCATCAGTGTCGCGTCGGGAGCCGGCGGTCGATCCGTTGACGAGCCTGCCGTGCCGAGGACACGAATGTTGTTGTCGACCAGATTCTTCCAGACTGGTCCGTTGTCCTCGCAGTACCAGGCTATGGAGTGCCAGTGGTTGCCGAATTTCTTGTAGAACCGGCCGAGAGGGTATTTGTCCCAGTGCTCGACCGAGAACGAGGGTGCGAGAGGTTCGATGACGACGTCGGCGACGGTCACCAGCGATGCGTCCCTCTGCTCCGACTCCAGGTAGTTGTGGTCCAACCATCCTCTGCGCACGGCGAACACGTCGTCGTACCAGGCTTCGAGCGACGGCAGATCACCGGTCATGTGGATCAGGTGAAAGATCTTGCCGAGCGTCAACGGACGCTCCTTTCGGTGTCGGTGAGTGAGGAGTGTCAGTCGACGAGTTCGACCGTGGCCGAGCCCGGAGTGAGAACGGTGCCGTTCGAGTCGGAGATCCAGATGTCCAGATCGACGAGACGTCGACCGGCATCGTCGCGCACGGCCGTGACGGTCCCGCCCGCGGTGAGCTTCATTCCCTTGGTGTTGGGGCTGCGGAACTGGCACCTCACCTCGCGAATACGACCGGCGTCACCGATCCAGTCGCGCAGCATGCAATGGAGGTAGGACCACAGAAGATTTCCCATACCGAAAGCGGAGTCGTACCCTGCCGCGCGGCCGGCCTCGTCGTCCATGTGGATGTCGACGAACTCATGGTTCACGGCGGCGAATCGGTTCCAGTTCGCGAAGCCGGTCGTACGTTCGAACGGCGGGACCGATTGGCCGACCGCGACCTCGAAGGTGTTGCTGCTCATCATGATGAGGCCCAGCTTTCAGTATCGGATGATGGTCATCTTCTGGCGGCGGACTTCGGCGCCGGTCTGATTGGTCCATGTCGTCTCGAACGTCGTGAACAGCATCAGCCCGAGACGGCCTTCGCGCTCGGAGAGTGCAGAGACGGCCGCGCTGGACGTGATCACGTCGCCCGGCTTGATCGGCTCGCCGTACGAGACTTCCAACCCGCCGTTGACCTGGCGCTCGAGCCCGGGGCCGTCGACCCCCAGCTTCGTGAAGTGATCGTCCGGGTCGTACACCGCTGACGATGCCTGCGGGCCCGCGGCAGTCATCCAGGCGAAGGGGTTGAAGTCCTCGGGGGCGACGATGCTCGATACCGACGACGAATCCCAGTACCTGCGTGGGGGCGGGTCCGGGTAGTACGTCGCCATGGCCCACCGTCGAATATCGGACTCCGAGACCGGGAAGCTGGTCGCCGTGGAGTACTCCTTGCCGATCACCGACCGCATCGAATCCGTGATGTGTCCCTCGCTCACAACGCTCCTCGCCTCGTATCGCACGCCGTGTTCTCACTCGGGCACCAGGAGGGTGCGCAAGATTCGAATCAGTCTTATCACAGAAAAGTACGCAATCTCAGTAAAATGAACGTAAGTTCAGGCTTGCCTGATCCTGCTGGATCCACCCGCGCCAACCGAGGAGAACGTCATGACCGAAGCGTCCACAGTGCCGGCTACCGAGGGCAGGAGCGTCGACTCCGTCCGTGTCGGTTTCATAGGTCTCGGCAGCCAGGGCGGGCCGATGGCACGGGCCATCGCAGAATCGCAGGTGAGGACCACCTTGTGGGCGCGCCGCCAGGAGACGCTCGACGAGTTCGCGGACACCGGTGCGGTCATGGCGCAGACGCCCGCCGAGCTGGCGGCCTCGAGTGATCTGGTGTGCATCTGTGTCGTCGACGACGCAGGTGTCGAGAGCGTCCTCCTCGGCGACGACGGAGTGCTGGCCAACATGGCCCCGGGTGGCGCAGTGGCCATCCACAGCACGATCCATCCGCGGACCTGCCTGCGTCTCGCAGAGGCTGCAGCGGAGCGTGGAATCGGCCTCATCGACGCACCTGTCAGCGGCGGGGGAGGGGCCGCCGCGACCAGATCGCTGCTCGTGATGGTCGGCGGCGACGAACAGGTGCTGGAGCGGTTCCTGCCCGTGTTCGCGATCTTCGCCGATCCCGTCGTGCACCTGGGGCCGCTCGGATCCGGTCAGGTGACCAAACTGCTGAACAACACGGTGTTCGCAGCCCATCTCGCAACGGCAGAGAGCGTTCTGGGAGTGGGCTCGGAACTCGGAATCGACCCGCGAAAGCTGTCGAGTGTGATCGCCCGCGGTAGCGGCGCGAGCTTCGCGATGAATCTTGTCGGACCCATGGGTGGGGATCTCGCACCCATGGCGGCCACAGCGGGCCCGTTGCTGCACAAGGACGTCGGGCTGCTCGCGACCCTGATGGCGGAACGGTCGGGTACGGACGGGTTGGTGTGGAGTGCGGCAGACGCTGCGCTGGCCAAGCTCTCGCATCCACGGTGACGGGAAGTCACACAAATGAACGGGCATTCATTTTCATGACTCGGTGGTGCATCGGAATGAAAGCAACTACAGTCTGAGTGACGCACATCTCACGACGAGGTGGCGAATCTCGATATTCAGGAGTGCAGATGCCAGCCAGGCCTATGAGTGGTGTTCGAGTCGTCGAGGTCGCTCAATTCACGTACGTCCCGGTGTCAGGCGCAGTCCTCGCGGACTGGGGCGCCGATGTCATCAAGGTGGAGCATGCCGTCAAGGGTGATGCCCAACGCGGCTTGAGTAACCTGGGCGGAGGTGATTCGATGGGCGGCTTCGCACCCCTGATGGATCACCCGAACCGTAGTAAGCGGGGAATCGGACTGGCCCTCGAGAAGCCCGAAGCCCTCGAAGTTCTGTACGAGATCGTCCGCAACAGTGACGTTTTCGTCACGAACTTCCTTCCGGACGCACGCAGTCGGTTGAAGATCGACGTCGAGCACATCCGTGCGATCAACCCGAAGATCATCTATGTCCGGGGTACCGCACTCGGCGTTCGCGGACCCGAAGCGGACAAGGGCGGTTACGACTCGCCCACCTTCTGGTGCCGAAGCGGCAATTCGTTCGGCGGCACACCGCCCAGCCTGAACGGCGCCCTGAACCAGCCCGGGCCGGCATGGGGCGACACCATCGGCGGCATGAACATCGCTGGCGGTATCGCCGCAGCGTTGTTCGCGCGGGAGAAGACGGGTGAGGGCTCCATCGTCGACGTGTCACTGCTCGCCAGTGGCGCCTGGGCGAACGCCCTGTCGATCGACGTGGCCCTGAACGGCGGACCCGTCAAAGGCGGATCGGACCCGATGTCGGGAGTTCCGGGCAACCCGTTGGTCGGGATGTACACCACGAAGGACGACCGCCACATCAACCTCTGCATGTTGCAGCCCGGTCGGTACTGGGCGGACTTCGCGGAGCATCTCGGCCGCACCGATCTCCTCGAAGACCCGCGTTTCGACACCACGGAGAATCTGATGCGGAACTGGCAGCCCGCCTCGGCGGAGATCGCCGACGCCATCCGTGCGCAGCCGCTCTCGCACTGGATCGAGAAGTTCCAGACGCTGGAGGGCCAGTGGGGCGCCGTTCAGAATGCGCTGGAAGCGGGGAACGACGTGCAACTGCGCGCCAACGGACATGTCGCGACGGTCGTCGACATCGACGGCGTCGACCGGGAACTGGTCACCTCGCCCGTGCAGTTCGACGAAACGCCGGCAGCCCCGGGCCGCGCGCCGATGTTCGCCGAACACACCGACGCCATTCTCAAGGAGTTCGGTGCGAACGACGAACGCATCATCGAGCTCAAGATCGCCGGTGCGGTCACCTGAATTGTCCGAGACCGACAGGGACAGCAGGTACTCGAGCAGAACGGCGTGACGTGGTCATCGGCTTCATAGGTGCGGGCAGGATGGGCGGCCCGATGGTGTCGCGGTTGGCGGCGGCGGGAGAATCTGTCGTCGTCCACACGCGGACACCGGCCGAGACGGTGACTCGAGCGGACGGCGTCGCCACCGCCACCGACCTTGCCGATGTCGTCGTCGATGCCGGAGCTGTCGTCGTCTGTGTTCACACGGACGACCAGGTGCGGGCAGTGTGTTTCGAGGGCGGAATGCTCGAGGCGATGCGCCCGGGATCAGTCCTCATCGTGCACACCACCGGTGACCCGCGAACCGTGCTCGGCATCTCGCGCGCGGTCTCTCACCGGGGTATCGATGTGGTCGATGCCCCGGTGAGCGGCGGTCCGCACGACATCGAACAAGGACGTGTCACGACGTTCGTCGGCGGCAGCGCGGATGCGTTCACGGCCGCGAGCGCAGTGATCGGGCACTACTCGAATCCGCGTTTTCACACCGGTGCACTCGGGTCCGGTCAACTGACGAAACTTGTGAACAACGCCGTCTTCGCGTCCAACGTCGCGGTTCTCGGTGCCGCTACCGAGCTCGGTCGCCAGTTCGGTATCGACGACTCCGTGTTGGCGCGCTGTCTGCACCGTGGCAGTGCGAGCAGCACGGCTCTGGACAACGTGATTCGGGCGGGCACCTTCGGGGCGTTCGCCGGCGCGGTCGAAGAGTTCCTGGCCAAGGACATCGCCGTGGTACGGGAGGTGGCCGCCGACTTCGACGTCGATATGGGGTTGCTCGAGACGGCTCTGGATGCATCGAATCGATCACCGCACAGCACTACAACGAATGGAAGCCACTGATGACAGGACACGACATGGCAAGGCTCGAAGGCAAGGTGGCGTTCATCACCGGCGTCGCACGCGGGCAGGGGCGAGCGCACGCGGTCCGGCTGGCCAGAGAGGGCGCCGACATCGTCGGCGTCGATCTCGCCGACACACTGCCGGGAGTGCCGTACGACTCCGCGACGATGGCGGATCTGGCGGAGACAGCGTCCCTCGTGGAAGCAGAGGGGCGCGGGGCACTTCTGGAGCAGGCGGACGTGCGTGATCTCGGGGCGTTGAAGCGCGTCGCGGAGAGCGGAGTCGCGCGGTTCGGCGGCCTCGACATCGTCGTGGCGAACGCGGGAATCTGCATACCCGCGACGTGGGACGAGTCCACTCCCGAGATGTTCCGGGACACGATGGACATCAACGTGACGGGGGTGTGGAACACCGTGATGGCGACGGCGCCGCACCTGGTCACGCGCGGCGGCGGGTCCGTCGTGCTGATCAGCTCGTTGGCGGGTATGAAGATGCAACCCTTCATGGTGCATTACACGACCAGCAAGCACGCGGTGACGGGAATGACGCGAGCGTTCGCCGCCGAGCTCGGACAGCACAGTATTCGCGTCAACAGTGTGCATCCCGGCGCGGTCGGAACTCCGATGGGATCCGGCTCGATGGTCGACCGCATCACCGCCACCGCCGCGTCCTATCCGCGCCTCGCGACGATGGGCACCTCGATGCTGCAACAGTGGCTCGCGGACCCCTCGGAGGTGGCCGCAGTGGTCGCGTTCCTGGCCTCCGACGAGTCGACGTTCATGACAGCGGAACACCTGTCCGTCGACGGTGGCGCTCACGCGTTCTGACCTCGCCGAGAGTCACCGCGCTGCGATGGCGTCGATCAGTCCCCATCGCAGCGCGGTCGGCGAGTCTATTCGCGCGCCCGACACCACCAGATAGGCCGTCCGCCAACGGCCGATCCGCCTCGTGACGCTGACGGTCCCGCCTGCACCGGGGATCAGACCGAGGTTCAGTTCCGGTAGACCGAACACACTGTCCGGATGAGCGGTCACGGTGTCGCAGAACGACGCCATCTCCAGTCCGCTGCCCATGACAGCTCCGTGCACGTCGGCACCGAGTGAGGTCGACGATCTGCTGCGCAGTTCTTCCAGCAGGCGGGCCGGGCTGTGCAGTGTGCGCGCCAGGTGGGCCGACGCAGGATCGGCGGACAAGCCGAATTCGCCCAGATCGCCACCGCTGCAGAACGAAGGCCCATTGCCGCGCAGCATGACACCGGTCACGGACGGGTCCGCCGCAGCGACGACCAGACCCTCGAGCAGACCGGCCCGGAGCGAGTCGCTGAAGGCATTGTGCCTGTCGGGCCGGTCGAATGTGATGTCGAGCCGGCCCCCGTCCCTGACCAGTCGAACGGAGTCGTCCTGCTCATGTCGTCTCGCGGGCTTCCGGTCGGCGAGCCACTCATGAAATTCCGGCCCGGCCTGCAGCGTCGAGTACGCCAGGGATTCCGTGAGGAGGCCTGCCTCGACATCGCCGTGGCGAGCGAAGGCGCCGAGTACATCGAGAAGTACCGCCGTGGTCATCGGGCGTCCGTCCACCCGGTCACGACACACCTCCATGGCCTCCGTGATCGACGGGACCTGCACGAAGCGGGTGTCGTCGATGTGAGTCTCGGTGAGAGTGAACGCCATTCGCTCGCACATCGCGAACTCGGTTCCGGTCAGGGTGGTGGGATCTGCGCAGACACCGATGACTACGCCGACCGACTCGGCACGGTCGAATCCTTCGATGTCCGATCGCGTCGGATCGACGAACGTCGCGTGGCGAGACACCCGGCACTCCTGTTCCGGCCGACCGGTCTCGGTCCGTGCCTCCTGCCGGTGATCGTATCGTCGGCATGGTGAACGAGACAGGGGCATCGTGAACGAGACAGGGGCACCGTGAACGAGACAGGGGCACGAGCGGACTGGGCCGCCAGCGGAATCCCCGCGCTGACGGGCAGGTCCGACGGCCCTGCGCTGTTCCCGCCGGGTGAGGCGGCCACGTGGGCTCGCCGCTGGGCGAGGTGGGTCTGCGACGCGGGATCGATGTCCGAGGCTGTCGACGGCGCGGCATTGCTGGGTGAGCGAGCGGCCTTCACCGGACACGTCCGGCAGGGTCGGACATCGGTCGGCGGCCACGCCAGGCTGCTTCCGACAGCAGAGGGGTGGGCGGCCGTGTCGTGCGCGCGACCGGACGACCTCGGCTTGCTGGGAGCCATGATCGGTGCCGCGATCGACGCGGAGCCCTGGGACGCCGTCGCGCGGTGGCTCGCGGTTCGAGGCAGCGACGAGGTGGACGAGCGGATGGCCTTGCTGGGCATCGCCGGCGGGTGTGTCCGCCGACGACCCACCGGGCTCTCGGCTGGTCTGCCCGCCGAGGCTCGATCGGTCGACGGAGCAGTCGTCGTGGATTTCAGCGCGCTGTGGGCGGGGCCGTTGTGTGCGCACCTTCTCGGTAGCGCAGGGGCGCGTGTGATCAAGGTCGAGACACCCGACAGGCCGGACGGGGCACGCGGCGGACACCGGGGTTTCTACGATCTGCTGCACGCGGGCCACGAGTCGGTCGTCCTGGATCCGCGTCGTGCGGTCGAGCGCGATGCGCTGGCCGTGCTGGTGGATTCTGCCGACATCGTCATCGAGGCATCGAGACCACGTGCGCTGGCCCGTTTCGGACTGGATGCGCGTGCTGCGGCGGACCGGGGCTGTACCTGGATCTCGATCACCGCGGACGGACGGTCCTCGAACCGGATCGGCTTCGGCGACGACGTGGCGGCATCGGCCGGTCTGGTGGCACACGAGAAGGGCGAGGGCCCGTCGTTCGTGGGCGACGCGATCGCCGACCCGCTGACCGGCCTTCGTGCCGCCGTGTGCGCGCTGGACGCGCGGAACGAGGCGTCGGGTGCAGTCTGGGACGTGTCGATGACCGACGTCGTGACATCGACGCTCGGACGTCCGGCCGCCGATGGGGACGTGTCGGCCGAGGCGCCTGACGTGAGTCCACCGCGCGGGAGAACGCCGATGGGGCGCGCGCCCGCCAGTGGTGCACACACGTCCGAGGTGCTCCACCGGCTGGGTGTCGATCTGTGACAAAATCTTGAATATAAGTTCAATGAACTGAAAACAAGTCCAGTTCCGCGATAGACTGGACACGCGGTCACGGCGATCGCCTTGTTCAGCTTGGGAGAGTTCATGTCGTTGCCGTTGTTCGATCGCCCCGCGGATACGCGAGATTCTCTGTTCATCAACGGGAAATGGCGATCAGGGGCCACGGACGAGTTCCTGGAGGTGACCAACCCGGCGACCGGTGAGGTGCTGGCATCGGTCGCAGCGGGACAACCGTCGGATGTTCGAGAGGCCATCGAGGCCGCCGACGAGGCATTTCCGGCGTGGTCCGAGTCGACCGCGTACCAGCGAGCCGACTACCTCTACGCTGCTCACAAACTGATGCTGGAACGCTCCGAGGAGCTGGCCACGCTCATGACGATGGAGCAGGGTAAGCCGCTCAAGGCGTCGCGCACCGAGGTGAAGTACGCCGCCGACTTCCTGATCTGGTTCGCCGAGGAAGCGAAGCGCGTCTACGGCTCCACCATTCCGTCCGCCCGAGCCGACCAACGATTCGTCGTGCTCCAGCAGCCCGTCGGCGTCGTGGCGGCGATCACTCCGTGGAACTACCCGATCTCGATGATCACGAGGAAGGTCGCGCCCGCCCTGGCTGCAGGATGCACCGTCGTTCTGAAGCCGGCCAAACAGACACCGCTGACCGCGCTCGCAGTGTTCCGAATCTTCGAGGAGGTCGGGATCCCGGCAGGCGTGGTCAACCTCGTCACGACCAAAAAGCCGAGCTTCTTCTCGGACGAGGTGCTGGCCAGCACGTCAGTTCGAAAGATCACGTTCACCGGTTCCACCGAGGTGGGCAAGATGATCGCGCGTGACGCCGCGGCGACGGTCAAGCGGGTGTCACTGGAGCTGGGCGGGCATGCTCCGTTCATCGTCTTCCCGGATGCGGACCCGGAGCATGCGGCCAAGGGCGCCACCTTGGTGAAGTTCCTCAACACGGGCCAGGCGTGCATCAGCCCCAACCGCATCTTCGTTCACCGGTCCATCGCCGAGCGGTTTCTCGACACGTTGGTGGCCAGGTCCTCGAAATTGCAGGCAGGCAACGGAATGGATCCGGCAAGTGGCGTCGGACCGTTGATCGACGAGGCATCCGTGCAGCGGATGCAACGGCAGGTCGACAATGCGGTGTCCGGAGGTGCGCGGGTCCTCGCGGGCGGAGCTCGATTGGGTGACGCTCCCTTCGATGCGGGTTATTTCTACCCGCCGACCGTCCTGACCGACGTGTCCTCGGACATGGAGATCTACCGCGAGGAGACGTTCGGCCCGATCGCCGCGGTCACGATCTTCGACGACGAGGACGAAGTGATCACGATGGCCAACGACACCGAGTACGGCCTCGCGTCGTACGTCTACACACGGGACATCTCGCGGGCGATCCGAGTCGCCGAGAAGTTGCGATTCGGCATGGTGGGAATCAACGACATCAATCCGACCTCCGCGGCGGCGCCGTTCGGTGGCGTCAAGGAGAGCGGTCTGGGCAGAGAAGGATCGGCTGTGGGTATCGGGGAGTACCTCGATACGAAGCTGATCGGCATCAGCGTCTGACTCGTCGATGACACCTGCGGGTGCATCCGACGACAACCGACCGCGTGACCGCCCTCGGGTGGTCACGCGGTCGGTCCTGTTCGTGGCACCGTCGCAGGAGATCCGAGACCGTGAGTCCCCTTGTGTATCGCGCTGCTTCGGTCTTTAATGACATACGTCACAATTGGTCGCCGAGGCGAACGCGCGCGTTCTTGCGGGTCGCGACCTGACCACCCCACCCACGAACCGCTAGGTCGAAGTTCTATCCACTGTCTGTGAACAGATATTTGTTCACAGACGCTGACGACGACACTGCAGATCCCCGACGAAAGGAGGTACCGATGCTCGTCGACGTCTCGAAGCGAGTGGGCCGCAGCGTTGTCGTGGTACTGCTCGTCACCATCGCCGTGGCGGCACTCCTGAGTCTCGCCCCGGGTTCGGTGTCGCAGGTGATGCTCGGGGAGAACGCCACCCCCGAGGCGCTGGCGGCACTCGATTCGAAACTGGGACTGAACGATCCGGCCTGGCTTCAGTACGCACACTGGCTCGGCGACGCAGTTCGAGGCGATCTCGGAGTCTCGCCGTTGACCGGGCAATCGGTCAGCGAAGCCATTGTCGAGCGACTACCGGTCACGCTCCAACTGGCGCTCATAGGACTGACCCTCTCCTTGCTCGTCGCGCTCGTCCTCGGGATCGTGTCGGCGTCACGGCCGGGCAGCGGGACGGACCGCGCGATCAACGCCGTCACCTCGGTCTTCCTGTCCGTTCCGGCTTTCATCGCGGGTCCGGTGCTCATCTACCTGTTCGCCATTCAGGTGAACTACTTCCCCGTCACGGGGTGGTCCCGGATGGCGGACGGCCTCGTCGACAACCTGCAGAGCGCTCTGCTACCTGCTCTGGCGATCTCGCTCACCGAGATCGCAGCCTTCCATCGACTGATTCGGACCGACCTGATCGGAACTCTCCGAGAGGATTTCGTCGTCGCGGCCCGAGCCAAGGGAATGAGCAACTCCTACGTGATGCTTCGGCACGCTCTTCGTCCCTCCACCTTCTCCCTGATCACGGTCGCCGGCATCAACCTCGGTCGCCTCATCGGTGGGACCGTCGTCGTCGAGACGCTGTTCGGGCTCCCGGGCCTCGGGCAGCTGGTCGCGTTGTCGATCACGTCCAGGGACGTCGTCATGGTTCAGGGAGTAGTGGTCTTCATCGCGATCGCTTACGTCGGCATCAATGCCGTGGTCGACCTCAGCTACGGGTTGATCGACCCACGCGTCAGAAAGGCAGTGCGCGCATGACCGACACGGCGACGACCGCTCAGTCGAGCGACACCGCACCGTCACCGGCCGCACCTCGCGTACCTGCGGTCAAGACCACTCGATCGGTGCTGGTGTACCTCTCGACGGCCTGGCTGGTGGCCATCGTCTTCGCAGCGGTGTTCGCCAGCGCCCTACCGTTGACCTCATACACGTTCCCGGTCGGTCTCCCGCGTCTGGGGCCGCAGTGGGGGTCGTGGGATCTGCTCCTCGGCACCGATTCTCTCGGCCGGTCGATGTTCTCGCGAATCATTCACGGCGCCCGGATCTCGCTCGTGGTCGGCACAGTCGCCGCGGCCGTCGGATTCCTGATCGGATCCTTGATCGGGATGGTGGCGGGCTACTTCGGAAAGGCGACAGACGCAGGAATCTCACTGGTGACCGACGCCATGCTGGCGTTCCCCCCGCTGATTCTTCTTCTCGCCCTCGCCTCGATCCTGGAGCCGAGTGTGGGGACCATTCTGTTCGGTCTGAGCCTGATCGTGATTCCGTCGTTCATCAGACTTGCTCGCGCCAACACGGTGGCGTGGTCTGCGCGGGAATTCGTCTGCGCCGCACGGAACATGGGCGCTGGACACAGCCGCATCCTGTTCAAGGAGATCATGCCGAACCTGTTCGCCCCCATCGCTTCCTATCTGCCCATCGTCATGGCGGCGCTGATCGTCGCCGAGGGTTCCCTGAGCTTCCTGGGAATGGGCGTTCCGCCACCGGAGCCGAGTTGGGGAGGAATGATCAACGACGGCAAGGACGCGATCGCGACGTCCCCGCATCTGGTGTTCGTCCCAGCTGCCGCCATCTTCTTCACCGTGTTCTCGTTGAACCAGGTCGGCGACCATCTGCGAACGACATTTGATTCATCACTGCGTGACTGATTCTGTCCGATCGAGAGGTAGCCATGTTCCACCGACGAATCTCGTTGTACCACCATATGATCGGGTCGATCGCGCTCGTCGCGGTGATGTTCGCCGTCAGTGCCGGTTGCTCGGTCACGCCACCGGAACCCACCGAACCGGCTGTCGGAGCAACCGGGGATCCGGTACTCGGTGGTTCCATCCGGGCGGTCCAGGCGGCCGAGCCGCGTGGCCTCGACCCCGCCGCGATGTCCAACACCTGGACCACGCAGGCCTTTCTGGGAAACGCGCTGTACGGGACGCTGCTCGTCAACGATGTCGTCAGCACCGCCGTCCAGGGTTCGATGGCGTCGAGCTTCGAGACCACGGACGGCGGTGGCACGTTCACCCTGACCCTGCGCCCGGGCGTGGTGTTCTCGGACGGAAGTCCGTTGGACGCAGCCGCGGTCAAGTTCAACTGGGATCGGTTGAGGGACCCGGCCACGGCATCCTCGACCATCGCGCAGGCCGGAACGATCGCCTCCAACGAGATCGTCGATCCACTCACCCTGCGCTCGACACTCCGGTCACCCAACCCCCATTACGCGCAGTCCGTGGTGAATTCGGCGATGAACTGGATCGCATCGCCCGCTGCGCTCGGCGCGGGACCGGAGGCGTTCAACGCCGCACCGGTCGGTGCCGGGCCCTACGTCCTCGAATCCTGGGCCCGCCAGGACGTCCTCGAATTGGTGCGAAACCCCCGCTACTGGGACGCTCCGCGGCCGTACCTGGACGCGATCAGCCTGCGGTCCGCCAGTGACACCAATCAGCGGATCAACACGGCCATCGCGGGCGGTGCCGACGTGGTGATGGACTCGAACTGGGCGAGCCTGGCCAAGGCCCGGCGCGCCGGTCTCCCGGTCGATGTGGTGCCCATGGGCGGGGGGCAATTCATCTCGATGAACCATGCCAGAGCTCCGTTCGACGACATCCGGGCACGGCAGGCGGTGGCGATGGCTGTCAACGTCGAGTCGCTGAATCTCGCGATCTACAACGGAGAGGGCGAGATCCCCGAGACGATGTTCGTGGAGGAGTCGCCGTTCCACACCGATACCGGGATGAGCAGATACGATCCGGACGCCGCCCGGGCGCTGTTCGACGAACTGGCCGCCGAGGGCAAGCCGGTGAAGTTCACCTTCACCGCGATCACGACGGTCGAGAACCGGGCAAACGCCGAGAGTGTGCAGGCGCAGTTGAGCGCGTTCGACAACGTCGAGGTCGACGTCGAGGTCGTCGATTTCCCGACCGGTCTGGCGAAGGCGGGTGCGCGTGACTTCCAGATGATGGTCAGTGCGTCCAACATTCAGGATCCGGACTTCGGGCTGTGGACCGCATTCCACAGCACCTCGAGGGGAAACACGACGGGGGTCGTCGACACAGAGCTCGACCGAGCGTTGGAAGTCGGCCGGTTCAGCCAGTCGGTCGAGGAGCGCAAGGCCGCGTATCAGATCGTGCAGGAGCGCCTCGTCGCGCTCGTTCCGGGAATCTACTACGTGCGGGCTTCGCCTGCTGCGGTCACGGGGCTCGACATCGGCGGTGTTCACCAGTACGGCCAGGGATCTCTGCTACCGGAGGAACTGTGGAAGGCCGAGTAGGTCGTCGCACGAGAGAGGACTGTCCATGACCACCGAACCACTGCTCGACGTTCGCAACCTGCGGGCGTACATCGGCACGGCCCGCGGAGAAGTCCGTGCCGTGGACGATGTCACGTTCTCGCTGGGTGAGGCCGAGTCCCTCGGTGTGGTCGGTGAATCCGGGTCCGGGAAGTCGGTCATGGCGAAGGCGATCATGGGTCTGATGCCACCCAGGTCCGGGCGCACCGGTGACGTCACCTTCCGGGGTCGAGACTTGTTGTCGCTCAGCAAGAAAGAAAAGTTGGAGGTGTGGGGAAACCAGATCTCGATGGTCTTCCAGGACCCTGGTCGTTCGCTGAATCCGGTCGTCAGGGTCGAGCGGCAGCTGACAGAGGGCATGCGTAGACATCTGGGATTGTCACGGTCCGCAGCACGTTCGCGCGCACTCGAACTTCTCGAGGAGGTCGGCGTCCCCGACCCCGAGCGTCGTCTCCGCAACTACCCCCACGAGATGTCCGGTGGCATGCGGCAACGCGTCATGATCGCGATCGCGCTGGCGTGCGAACCGGATCTGCTCATCGCCGACGAACCCACCACGGCACTGGATGTGACGATTCAGCGTCAGATACTCGATCTACTTCGCCGTATTCGACGGGACCGAGGGACGGCGATCATGTTGATCAGCCACGACCTCGCGGTCGTCGCGGGTCAGACCGATCGTGTCGCCGTCATGTATGCCGGCCGGATGGCCGAAGTCGGTTCCACGAGAGAGGTGTTCGAGGCTCCTCGACACCGGTACACGCATGCGCTCCTCGGAGCGACCCCCACCATCGACCATCCGAGGCACGCCCCGCTGCGACTCATCGACGGCTCGCTACCGGACCCGGTGAACCCACCGAGCGGCTGCAGATTCAGCCCTCGTTGCAGCGCGGCCGTGGCGGAATGCTCGGTGCCCGGTCCGGTGTTCGAGTCGGTCGGTACGGACCATCACGTCGCATGTCTGGAACTGGTCGGTAGAGCGATCACAGGAGAAGACCGACATGGCAGGTAGTGGAACCGCTCATCTCCGCGGCGATGGAGCGTTGCTCAGCGTCGAGGACCTGGTCGTCGAGTATCCGTCGAAAGCGGGCGTCGTACAGGCGGTCTCCAAGATCAGTTTCGACGTACTGCCGGGCGAGACGCTGGGCATCGTGGGCGAATCCGGCTGCGGAAAGTCCACGACCGGTCGGGCTGTCCTGCGATTGGACCGAGCGGTTGCCGGGAAGATCACGTTCGACGGTGAGTCGATCGACGGAGCAACCGAGGCTCGTATGCGCGAGCTCCGACGTGCGATGCAGATGATCTTCCAGGATCCGATCGGATCGCTGAATCCGCGGCGTGCGGTCAAGGACATCGTTGCGGAAGGACTCGCTGTCGCGGGTGAGTCTGCTGCTCACCGTGACGCGGCGTCGACAGCCGTTCTGGACCAGGTGGGTCTGGGCGGGACACGTTTCGCTGCCATGTTGCCGCGCCAGCTGTCGGGCGGCCAGGCGCAGCGCGTGGCCATCGGGAGAGCGCTCGCTGTGGAACCGACATTGCTCATCTGCGACGAACCGGTGTCCGCGCTCGACGTGTCGGTGCAGGCGCAGATCATCAATCTGCTCGAGAAGTTGAAAGCCGACTTCGATCTGACCATCGTCTTCATCGCTCACGATCTCGGCGTCGTACGGGCGATGAGCGACAACGTCATGGTCATGTACCTGGGAAAGGTCTGCGAGTTCGGTGATTCGACTGCGGTGTACGACAACCCCGCTCATCCCTACACGCGGGCGCTGCTCGACTCGGTGCCACTGACGGACCCGGACAGGGGTTTCGAAGGGCCGGCACTCGCGGGCGACCTACCCTCGCCCTTGGCTCCTCCGTCAGGCTGTCGATTCCGCACCAGATGCCCCGCTGCGCAGGAGCTGTGCGCGTCCGAGGAGCCGGTGATGCGGAAGGTGGACACCGGCCAGTTCGTGGCCTGCCATTTCCCGGCCACGGGTGCGCCGTGACGTGTCACCGTTCGACGACGACAATGCCGCGAACGATGGTGGCGCGAACGAGGTCGGCCGACAGTTCTTCCAGGACGGTGGCCGGAGGCGCAGCGAGGATGCACAGATCGCCGCTGTGGCCCGGCTGGAGCAGGCGTGGAGTGGCGGGAGACCCGGCGGAACCGAGAAACATGTCCAGGGCTCGTCGGGCGTCGATCCGCTCGTCTGCGCCGAGGACAGATCCGGAGGCGACCGCACGGTCCCGCGCCGCGCGCATACACGCCCAGGGATCCAGGTCGCCGAAGGGTGCATCGGTGCCTGCGGCGGTGGGCACCCCCGCTCCGATCAACGACGCGACGCGCCACAGTTGCCCGTGGTCCGACTTCGGGACGTCTCGAAGGTACTGATCGCCGCGCTCGACGACGAAATTGGGTTGCGTGACAACGGTGACACCGAGGTCGACCACGTCTCTCAGCACATCGTCGGGAACCATGGCGGCGTGCTCGATGCGGTCGCCGGCCACGGTTCCGACCATCCGGAGCGCCACCACGGTCAGCACCAGCTGCGCCACGGTCACGCAGTGAACCGCGACCGCCTGACCAGCCCCGTGCACGTCCTCGATCCACGTCGTCACATCGTCCAGCACGAGGTCGGTGTCGTCGAGTATCCGTTTGACAGGCCCGAAGGTCACCGCACGTCGTTCTCGGTCGCGTCGCGCCAACAGATGGAGGTTCTGAACGAATCGTCCTGCACGCATCTCGTTCTCGAAGAAGTCGATGGCCCCGGAGTCCATGTTCGGGGTTGCATCCGTGCACCCCGTGACTCCGAAGGACGCCAGACGTGTACTGATCGTCGTCAGATCACCGTCGGTGCCTCCGTCCCGACGGCTGAACTCGGAGTCACGGCGAAACAGCACACCGTCCGAGTCGGCCGGCTCGTTCAGAAGTCGCGAACCTGCAGAGTTGACGATCCACAGAGCGCCGCTGCGGTGTTGCACCCGGACCGGTACGTCTGCGCGCCAGAGGTCCACTCGGTGTCGGTCGAGGGGTCCGGCGACGGACTCGTGATATCCCACGGCCCGAATCCATCCGTCGGAGCGCACGGCGGCCGTGCGGAGCATTGCGCGCGCCTCCGCGTCGGTGGACACGCGCGGGGGACCGAGGTGGACGGAATCGTCAGCTGCCGCTGCAGATCTCAGGTGCACGTGGTGGTCGTGCAGACCGGGCATCACGGTACCGCCGCGGGCGTCGACGACCACGTCGTGGGCCCCGGCGGACAGGTACGGGCCGCGCTCGGCGATGACCCCGTGCTGCAGCCGCAGACTCACCGGCGTGCCGTCGAGGTCGACACCGCCCTGCACGAGTACTGCTCGATCTGCTGGTCCGGCGGACATCGACCGAGCATAACTGCCGGACATGCGGACGGGTCGTCCCTGCTCGCAGGGGCTGAGGATGGAAGTGTCGAATGCAGTCTCACAACTATGAACCAAGTTTCACTTGTGTGAATCAGTACTCGGCACTACTGTGGGTGTGGTCTCAGACACACTGATACGCCCGGGTTCGGGCGGTACGGAGCGCTGTATGAAACTCGCACTTCATCTGAACGACTACTCTCACTTCGGCACTCCGGTGGAGATGGGCCCGTCGCTGGCTCGCATCGCGCAGTCCGCCGAGGAGGTGGGCTTCTCGCGGTTGAGCGTGACCGATCATCTCTGGCAGATCAGTCTGATCGGCGAAGAGAACGAGCCGATGTTGGAGGCGTACACGGTCCTTGCGTTCCTCGCCGGCTCCACGTCGAAGATCGAACTGCAGACTCTGGTGACAGCCACGACGTACCGAGCGCCGGGGCTACTGGCCAAGATCGTGACGACGCTGGACGTGCTGTCGGGTGGCCGGGCGTGGTTGGGAATCGGCACGGGGTGGAACGAGCAGGAGGCGACCGGGCTCGGCCTGCCGTTCGATCACCACGACGGTCGCTTCCGCCGGTTGGAAGAGACTCTGAAGATCGTCCTGCAGATGTGGAGCGACGACGACGGCGAGTACGTGACCGAGAACTACCAACTCGGTCAGACGATGAACGTCCCCGCACCCGTCTCCAGTCCTCGTCCCCGAATTCTGCTGGGCGGCGGTGGTGAGCTGCGAACACTGAAACTGGTGGCGAAGTACGCGGACGCCATGAACGTGTGGGGCGGTGAGGAAGCCCGCCAGAAGATCACACGACTGAACGAGCGCTGCGAGGAGATCGGCCGGAACCCGGACGAGATCGAGAAGACCGCGCTCGTCAACTTCGACGTCGAGCGCGACGGTGGGGTCGACGCCCTGCTGGAAAATCTGCGCAGGTTGCACGACCTCGGTTTCACGACCGTCTACGGATCGGTGCCGGATCTGAGTGACGTCGCCCCGCTCGAATTGCTCGGGTCGAAGGTCATCGCCGAAACGAACTCGTGGTGAACGCCGTCCACGCGCGAACCTCCCCTGTCACACGAACCGAAAGGAACCGAGTATGAAGATCGATGACATGATCATGTTGAGCATCGATGACCACGTCGTGGAACCGCCCGACATGTTCAAGAACCACGTGCCGGACAAGTGGAAAGACCAAGCGCCGAAGAGCATCGTCGACGAGAACGGCTTCGAGCGCTGGTGGTTCCAGGGAAACTCGATGGGCACGATCGGCCTCAATGCGGTCGTCGGGTGGCCCAACGAGGAGTGGGGCCTCAATCCTTCGACATTCGCGGAGATGCGTCCCGGCGCATACGACATCCACGAACGCATTCGTGACATGAACCGTAACGGCATCGTCGCATCGATGTGCTTCCCCTCGTTCGCCGGTTTCAGCGCGAGATACTTTCAGGAAGCGCATGACAAGGACATGGCCCTGATCATGCTCAAGGCCTACAACGATTGGCACATCGACGAGTGGTGCACCGCGTACCCCGGCCGCATGATTCCGTGTGCCATTCTCCCGGTCTGGGATCCGGTCGAGCTCGTCGCAGAGGTTCGCCGTGTCGCAGCGAAGGGCGTGCGGGCCGTCACCATGCCCGAGCTTCCCCACCTGCAGGGCCTGCCCAGCTATCACGATCTGGAGTACTGGGGCCCCTTCATGCAGACGGTGTCCGAGCTCGAGGTCGTGATGTGTCTGCACATCGGTCAGGGGTTCGGTGCGATCAACGGCGCACCGGGGGCGCCACTGGACAACATGATCATTCTCGCCACTCAGGTGTCCACTTTCGCGGCCCAGGACCTGCTCTGGGGTGGCGCGATGACGAAGTATCCCGACCTGAAGATCGCCTGGTCCGAGGCGGGAATCGGCTGGATTCCGTTCTATTTGGACCGTTGCGATCGGCACTACACGAATCAGCGCTGGCTCGGTCACGACTTCAACGGAATGTTGCCCAGTGAGATCTTCAAGAAGCACTCACTGGCGTGCTACGTCACCGATCAGACCGCGCTGAAGGTTCGACACGACATCGGCATGGACATCATTGCGTGGGAATGCGATTATCCGCACTCGGACGCGATCTGGCCCAATGCTCCGGAGTTCGTCCACGCCGAGATGGGGAACGTGGGAATTCCGGACGACGAGATGAACAAGATTCTCTACCAGAACTCGGCACGATTCTTCGGTATCGATCCGTTCAAGCACATCTCGAAGGAGGACGCCACGGTCGGCGCCCTTCGCGCATCGTCGCCCGACGTCAGCACGGAGATCCGTTCGAAGCACGAATGGCGCAAGCTGTACGACCTCGCTCACGCGCCGAAGTAGACGTCTTCCGGCCCGCGAACGGCCCGCCGCCGAGATCTGTCCGCGGTGGGCCGTTTCGCGGTGCGCAGAGCACGTGTGGCTCGATCTTGCTCTGCCACTGAGATTTTCGGACTCCACGCTGTCGGGGAACTTCTCTCCCACTAGACCCGAAAGCGGTGTGAGATTCGTCGCAGCGGTGTACGTTCACACCGAACGCATGTTCATTGTGGTGAATTAAGCCTCGACCTGTGGATCGACCACCTCGAGACGGCGAGCCGCCGTCGACGCAATCGCATCAGTCCGGCGGTGCTCACACGAAGTGCCTGCCCCCATCACCTGGAGATCGCTTTGCCAACACCATCATCTGGGGTTGCCGCCGCCGGCGGTACGTTCCGCGGCGCAGGCTGGACACCCCGCCTCGTTCTGTCCTTGGTCAGCGTGGTCTTCCTCATCGAGGCCGTTGCGTTGTCCTACACCAAGGCCACCACGGCGCTGCCGTTCATCAGCACCCACTTTCAGACGACTCAGGGCGCGTGGATTCTCACGGTCTACTCGCTCGCGGGTGCCGTCACCGCGCCGTTGTTCGGGAAGCTGGCGGACAAGCACGGCAAACGCCGAATGCTCCTGATCATCGCGGCACTGGCCACCCTGGGTTCGGTGATTGCGGCAACCTCGCAGAGTTTCGAGATGTTGCTGGTCGGGCGCGCCTTGGAAGGCTGCTTGACCGGTGCGATGTTCCTGACCTACTCGCTGATTCGGGACACCTATCCGGCGAAGATCGTGCCTTTCGCTGCCGCGGTCACGGTGACCGGTGCCGGCGCGCTCACCGCATTGATCCCCACGGTCGTCGGAATCATCATCGACAGCTACGGGTGGCGAGGAGTCTTCGTACTCAGCGCGGTCTGGGTGGGAACGATGTTCTTCGCGATCCTCTTCACCACGAAGGAATCCTCGGTGCGCGCGGAGTCGCGCACGGATGCCCTCGGCGCATTCTTGTTCGCAGCAGCCCTCGGCAGCCTTCTCACCGGCATCAGTATGGGAAATCAGTGGGGTTGGGCCGACGTCAAGACCCTGGGTCTGATGGTTCTGGGTCTTGCTCTCGGCGCTCTGTACGTCATGACGTCACTCCGGCGCACAGACCCCATCCTGAACGTGCGCATGTTCACCCGACGCGGAATTCTGATGGCGGCCACAGCCGCCGCCGTGATGTACGGCGTGTCGGCGCTCGCGTTGACAGTGGTCTCGATCATCGGGCTCACACCGGCCCTGTTGGGTGGGGGGTACGGCCTCGGGCTCTCCGCGACGGGTCTCGCGCAGATCACCACGACCCAGTCGTTGACGTCCGTGGTGGCCGGCATCGTCACCGGGCTCCTGGTGCGGCGCGTCGGTCCGTGGCACACAGCTCGCACCGGAATGGTGTTGATTGCTCTGGGCACGGCCTACCTGGCATTCCGCCACGATTCGGTTCCGGACATGATTTTCGGTGCGCTGATCTTGGGCATGGGATCGGGATCGTGCTCGGCATCGGTTCCGAACCTGGTCATCGCGGCCTCGCCCAAGAAGGAACAAGCATCGTTCTCGTCCGGCATTCAGGTCGTCATCTCCGGAATCGGAGGAGTGACACCGGTCCTCGGCTTCGTGGTCCTCGGTCGAGCAGCCACCTCCGGGCCCGGCGGCGCGATCGTCTACACGGACGGGGCGATCACGACCGCACTCCTTGGATGTGTGGCACTGGCAGTGGTCGGCGCGCTACTCATGTCGACCGTTCTTCGCCCCCGTCCCGGCAGTCTGACGGCCGGTGACGACATCGATGAAGCTCAGGCCGAACTGCTCGCCGCGCAGTTGGGCGGTGCACCGCAGGAAATGGTGCCGAACCTCGTGGATCCGAAGTCTGCAGGACCGGCCACCGGATCGCCACAGGTGGACCGCAAGGTGTAGTTCGGTTCGGAGGCGACCGGCTCATTATTCTGAACTGAGGAGAATCACGTGGGAAAGCTCGATGGAAAAGTTGTCGTCATCACCGGCGTCGGCGCAGGCCTGGGCAAGCAGAACGCCATTCGGATGGCGGCGGAGGGCGCCCGAATGTCGATCTCGGACCTCTCCGCCGACAAAGTGGCCGACGTTGCCGACCTGTGCCGAGCCGAGGGCGGCGACGTCTTCGCCATCAAGTGCGACGTGTCGAAGACTGCAGACCTCGAGGCAATGGTCGAAGGAACGGTGCGGGAGTTCGGCACCATCGACGTGCTGGTCAACAACGCCAACTATCAGGCGGATCACGTGCCGTTCCTCGAGCAGAGCGAGGACCACCTCGACAAGGCTTTCGGTGTCGGTGTGTACGCCGCGTGGCGGCTGATGAAACTGTGTCATCCGCACATGAAGGGCAAGTCGGCCTCGATCATCAACTTCGTGTCCGGCGTCTACCAGAGCGGGATGGCCGGCTACGCGTCGTACGCCCCGGACAAGGCGGCCATCCGAGCGCTGTCCATGGTGGTTGCCCGCGAGTGGGGAGCTGACGGGATTCGCGTCAACAATCTGAGCCCGGTGGCGTGGACCGACACGATCGAGCACACCCTTGCACCGGAGTACACGGATTTCGTCAAGGCGGAGATGTCGAAAGGTCCGCTCGGACGGATGGGCGATCCGGCACAAGATATCGCGCCGGCGCTGATCTTTCTGGCTTCCGACGACAGCCGATGGATCACCGGTCAGAACATCAATGTCGACGGGGGCGCGACGATCAGACCGTGACCCCGGTGGACGTGGGCGTTTCGGGCGGTCGCTCATGCGTGGCCGAACCCGCCGAACCGGCGGCGGGGAAGGCAGGGTCGTCCTGCAGGCGAGGTTCGCAAGCCGAAGGGCTCTCGTCGACTTCCGCGCCCACGAGAGGCTCTCGTCCTGGCAGAGGACGTCACCGAGGAACGCGCTGCGAAAGCAGAACTGGAGCAGGCGCGGGCATTCCGCGACGCGGTCCTGACTGCCTCCCCGGACGTCACTACTGTCACTGACATTCAATCCGGTCGCACCTCGTGGGCCTCACGGGCCCTGGACACACTGCTCCAGAACTCGGTCGAGGGCAGGATCTCGTCGTGGCCCGGAGCCGATTCCACGGACTCGGACGGCGCACCGTCGCCGGGAGTGGACGTGGTTGCCGAGGACGTCGACGTCGTTCACGCCGCCGACCGTGCTGCCGCACTTCTGCCGGACGGGGAGAGTCACACCGTCCGGTATCGGGTGCGGACGCCGGACGGTGACATTCGGTGGTTGTCCCGGCGTACCACGCCCTTCCGTCGGTCACCGTCGGGCGAGGTATCGGACGTGCTGTCGGTGGTTCGTGAGGTCACCGACGTGGTGGAGGCTGAGCGCGCCCTCGAGAAGGCTGCTCTCCACGATCCCCTGACCGGGCTACCCAATCGGATGTTGTTGCTCGAGCGCATCGGTTCCGCCATCGAACGCGGTGAGCGAACAGGGTCGACGGCCGCAGTGCTCTTCTGCGATCTCGACGGCTTCAAACGAGTCAACATCACCGGCGGCCACGCCGCCGGTGATGCCGTGTTGGTCGAGGTGGCCCGCAGGATGCGGTCGATTCTCCGTCCGAGCGATTCCATCGCGCGCGTCGGGGGCGACGAGTTCGTTCTCGTGATCGACGGGATGCGCAACAGCGAGACAGACGCGGAGCCGCAGGGGAATGGGCACGCTGCACAACGGGTCGCCGAGCGTGTGCGTGCGGTCCTGGGCGCACCGATCAGCGTCGAGGGCCATGATCATGTGATCTCCGTCAGTGTCGGAATGGTGTTGATACACAGGGGAAACACCGCACACGAGGCTCTTCGCGACGCCGACTCCGCGATGTACCGGGCGAAGCTGTTGGGTAAGAACCGGGTCGAGTTGTTCGACGACGCGCTGCGCGCCGGCGCGCTCGAACGTGCTCACATCGAGAATGCTCTCCGGGGTGCTTTGGAGACACCGCAGCGCGGGGCAGCGTTGTTGAGCGTCGATTACCAGCCCGTGTACCACCTCGGCGGTGGCCGACTGGTCGGGTTCGAAGCCTTGGCCCGATTGCGCGATGACGCGGGTACGGCAATAGCCCCGGACCGTTTCATCCCGGTGGCGGAGGACACCGGTTTGGTCACCGCTCTGGGGGCACGCGTTCTGCACCTCTCGCTGGGTGCCCTCGCGCGGTGGAGGTCGACCGAAGCCTAAGCCGAATCCGACGCCGGCGGCGGTGTGCGACCTACGATGGCTGTGAACCTCAGTGCGCGCCAGGCGCAGCATGTGTATATGTTCGTCGTCGTCACCGACATGCTTGCGCGACACGGGCTCGAGTCGAGCGATCTGATCCTGGAGTTGACCGAGTCGGTACTCCTCGAGTCCGGTTCCTCGACGCTGCGTCAACTCTCGCAACTTCGCGCGAACGGAGTAGGAATTGCGATCGACGATTTCGGTACCGGTTATGCGAGTCTGCGACATTTGGCGACCTTGCCGGTGAGTGCCGTGAAGATTGACCGCTCGTTCACCGCCACCATGACGAAGGACCCGGCAAGCGACAGCATCGTCCGCGCCATCGTGGGCATGGCTCGGGACCTGCGACTCGACTGTGTGGTGGAAGGCATCGAAACGGTCGAGCAATTGCACTCGCTACCGGGGGAGGTGCAGGGTCAGGGATTCCTGCTTGGTCGACCGGCTCCGGATCCGTTCGATTCGTGGTCGGCGGCGGGATCTGCAACGTGAAGACCGCTGCTACCCGACGAGCGGCGTCACTGATCGCCTGCATGGCCGGTAGGTCTGTGATTTGAGCACTGTGGTGTGAGTCGAATCGTCCCGTCGCGACGGGTGTCGATCGACGTCACGCTCGAAACGGCGATCTTGTCGAGGTTCCCGCTTGCAGCGGGTGGTAAGTCGTCCAGTTCCTGGACCTATCCGGTGAGCGGTGACCATTCGGGTTCGTCGAAGACAAATCGTGTGCAGTGCCCGGAGAGGCGCAGCAACAGGCGCAGGTGTGGGTGTGTGTCGGCTGGATTGGCACGCATCACGGTCACGTCGGTTGCGCTCTCGTGTGTGGAGTGCACGTAGTCCAGGAGCGGGTCCGGCACGTACCCGAGAAGCAGTCCACTGAGGGTGGTGATGCGAATCGCTCGTGGATTCGTCATGTTCGTCGGCTCCGGTTCGAGTGAGAGGGCCTCTCCCGGAGTGAGGGTCGAGATGTGTGCGTGTGCTTCGTCGCTGCTGTGGCGCACTCCGTGAGCGAGGAAGTGAGCGGTGGTCTCGTGGGTGATGCGGTCCCAGGTCGGCAGAGAATCAGCTCGATGGGGTCGCCCTCGCGATGACCTCCCGATGCGGTGAGTATCTCCCATGCGTCGGCATCGGATGCGAGGTCCGGGCCTGCGAGGTACTGCGGGCGGTCCGGGCGCTTCGCGCTCATCACTCGGTCCGCGAACGAGGGGAACAGGCGGGTCGAGCTGTAGTGGCGTCCGGTATCGCCGAACCCGACGATCGGCACGAACGACGGGTCCCTCGTCGCGGCGACGAGGTAGCCGAACTCGTACACGGATCCGGCATCGCTGGAGATCATGTCGAGGTATTCGATTGCGCGGTACGTGCGATCAGAAGCTCCGCGGCGCGTCACTATGAGCCTCGACGTGCGCACACCGGCGGCTGTGCCGGCGGAGGTTGGTGCGAGGTCAGTGGAGGACATCGAGGAGTCGCTTTCGGTTCGTGGCTACGGCTGTGTTCAGGAAGCTACGGGTATGGTCCGACAAGTTCGGGGTGGCGCTGATGACATTCGTCGCATGAGTCCAGGTCGAGAACAGCTAGTCGTTCGCGCCAGTAACGCTGAACCTTGGTGCTCGTCATGGCGAGTGCCTTCGCTGCGAGGTCGGTCAGGTCGATGGCCCTGCCGCCGTCGAACCGCTTCGTCCGCCCCCGGCTACACCACTGTTCGACAGTGCCGAGCTCGACTCGATGGGCGCGGTAGTCGTCTCCGTTCCCGCTGGACAATGCGGATCCGTGGTCGAAGCTCGGGCCGAGGCGCACTGTTCCGGTCGCAGGGTCCTGGACCACCCCCAGTTGTAAGCGTGTCGGTCGGAATTGGCGATCCATGCGTCGAGCACGAGGTACCCGGCGAACACGTCGAAGGCCGGCCAGTCCTCGTATGCGGTGCCGACGGGTCCGCGTAGATCGGTCATGGCCTCGAACACCGCCTTAATCGTGTGACCGCGGCAGGATTCGGAGTCGAACTCGTTGTCGCGTTCGGCCAGCAATGCTGCGCCGGAGGTCCATCCCCAGTGTGGCGGCCGCATGTCGAGGCTTTTGGATCCTGAGACCGAGTTGTCGGTGCCGCGGCGAACGACCGTCGCCAGTTCCGTGTGCGCTGCCGGTACATCGATGAGTCGCGCGAGTTCGTAGGAAATCTGTTCTGCCCAGTCTTCCCCGCGGGTCAGTCGATCAGGTATATCGCCGCGTTCACATCGTTCTTTCGAGAGCATCAGGTCCTTGATGCGGCGCGGTTTGAACAGCCAGTGGCCGTCGTATTGTGATGTGTCCGGGGCCCTGAACCAGCGCTTCTCCTCGGCGCCGCCGGGCTCGGTCTCTCCGCGGGTCCACCCGGCGAGGTCGACGACGCGGTACTGATCAGCCACGCCCCAGACTGTAGGGGCGAATTGTGGAATTGCGTGAGATGGCGCCTATGGTCTGCGCGTCGAGACGGTGATCGCAGCGCCGTCGGTGGTACGCCGCGTCGAGATGATGCTGAAGGGCTTCGGCAGGACCGCGATGCCAAAGCTCGCTTTCGCGTGGGAACCGGAATCTTGCGCCACGGGGAGATGAGCCGTCGACGGACCCTGACTCACCTGCGCTGGCCGCAACCGTCCTGCCGCCGTACCCGCCTCAGCTGCTTGTTCGGGCAACGAGATACGCTGTCCGATAGAGTAATACAGATCTACTGAGTCCAACGGAGAACATTCTCGGTGTCACGAGAGTGTTACAAGTCGGGACGGAAGGAGGTGGACGCCGATGGACGATCGTGCAGCTCAGACCGGTTTTCTCGAGTCCAGGTGCATCCACCTGATCGGGTCGTCGATGCCTTGTAAGCGAGCGGTCTTCGGTTCAATCCCGAAAGGAGGCTCTCTGTAGGCCGCTTACCTGCAGAATGCCCTGAATCCGGGCTCGATGTCACGAGTTGTCACAACTCATTCGTAACTCGTTCGGTGGACTCGGGTTGATGTGGTGGGCTGTTGGGGACTTTGCGCAGAAGTGTCCACTACCGGCGTTGGACTTCCAAGGACTTCTGTGGACGGAAACCACTCGCCTCACGTCGGTCGCCGGTGGCGTGGACGTGTTCGTACCTCGATGGACGGGGTGCACCGTTCGCTTCCAACACATCGATATGGAAGGCCCGGGCCGCCCGACGGAGGCCTGGTTCGGCGCCTGCCGAGGTGCGACGTGGGGGCGGCCCGTGCGGTGTGCGTGGGCAGACTGGGAATCCCGAGTAGGTACCCCTGAGCGAGGGGCACACCGAGGTGGCGCAGCATGTCGAGCTGCCCGGGCCTTTCGACACCTTATGCGATGACCACGGCGTCCAGGCTGTCGGTCAGCTGCACCGGGGAGCGGACGACCGTGGCCATCCCGGGCAGTCGATCGAGCGCGTCGACGAGTACCGGTGCGAGTTTGACGATGTCGACGTCGAGCGCAGCGAGGGCCGACAGGCTGGTGTCGGTGCTGCCGAAGTCGTTGAGTCGTTGAGCCCGACCCGCACGCCGAGGGCGTGCATCTTCGCGATGCCGCGGCGGACGTCCTCGTTGTGCGGCGCGATCGCGTTCTCAGCGATTTCGAGAACCAGTTCCTCGTGTCGTAGCAGACCGGTGCCGAACACGGTTCTCAGTGACGCTTCGAGGTGCGCGGTGTCGAGTTCGACAGGGAGAACGTCGACGTGGATGCGTCCAGGGTGCGGAAAGTCGCCGGCACTGGTGCGATGCGCCGACCGGTGTGCTGCAGGGCGGCGGATGTCAGTTCCGGGAGGATGCCTCCCCGGCTCGCGGCGGCGACCACCGACAGCGGGTCGGCAACTGTATTCCCGCGCGGGAGGCGAAGCAGCGCTTCGGTTCCCCGTATCCGTCCGGTGGCAGTGTCGACGATCGGTTGCAGCAACACCGCGACAGTCGTTACTACGCGGCAAGTTCTTCGAGGGCCCGGTCGAGGTCACCGGCGAATTGTCGACCCGCGCTTGACATGAACTGGTCCGACTCGTTCGGACTTCATCCTCTGTCGGTGCGGTCGAGAATCAATCGAGTGGCTTCTTTCGGTGCGTCCCATTGCGGAAAGTGACCGCATCGCTCGAACCAGTGCAGTACGGCATCGGGGAACAGCTCGGAAGCGCGCGCTGCTTGCTTCGGCACTGTCACCAGATCTCGTCGTCCCCAACCGATTGTGACCCGCCCGGGCACTGTGCCGGACGAGGCGCCTTCCTGCTTCGGCCCGTGGATGAGGGCGTTCACAGCGGCCTCGGTCGACGGGGAGTCGGCGAGCCCGCGCACGTCGGGCAACACGGTGTCGCGCGAGAGCGCCCATGGCCGCGCCGACAACTGTGGCAGCAGCAAGGTCCTTCCCGCATCCATCGATCGCCGAGCGAACGGATCGATGATTGCCGAGTCACCCCCGCGCCGACCCCACCACGGGCGGCCACGTCGACGATGCTGTTCTGCGGGCGGTGATCGAACGGTCCTCGGACATGGTCGTGCTGTGGGACTCCGCCGGGATCGTGCGGTTCGTCAACCCGGCCGGACTGCGCCTTGTCGGGCTCACCGAGAACTTGGCCACGAACGTGACCACGACGGACCATTTCACCCCCGGCGCGACGTCCACCGTCGAGGACGCCGAACACACCGCGCGCGCGAAGCGGCCGTGGCGTGGAATCGGTGAGGTCCGCAGAACCGGCACCGACGTCCCGGTTCCGGTGGTGTTGTCGGCGTTCGTCGTGAGCCGCACCACCGCATCGCATCTGGTCGCCGCACTGATCCGCGAGCGTCCCCGCCACCCACGACTCGACGCCGAGCTCGTCGACGTGGACGCCGCTGACCGGCTCACGACCGGACAGGCAGCGCTCGCCGGGCTCGCGCGGCTCGGTGTCTCCGCCGATCTCGATGCTGTGTCGGCGGCCACGACGACAGCAGCGACCCTGCTCGACGTGCGATCGGCTGCTGTGGCCCGCCGCGGCGCGCCCACGGACCCGTTGCTGCGCATCGACGCGGTCACCGGCACCCTGCGCACCGACGTGGTGGTGCCCGTCGGCGACGGCTCGATGTCCGGTCACGCGTTGGCGCACCGTCAGCTGACGGTGCGCCAGGACGTCGAGACCGAATCCCGATTCGACCGGCGCGAGCTGCTCCGGGGCCGGATGGAGGTCGAAGCCGAATCCGTCGCGTACGTTCTCGCGGGGATCCTGGGACTCGACACCGCCGCCTACAGCGTCGGCTACGTCGCCGGATGGGCCGACGGCAACCTCGACACCGTCACCGACACCGCCCGCGCCGTTCTCGCCACCGTTCACGAGCTCGCCGACGCCCTCGACCCCCACACCGACACCGACAGCGGCGACACCGCCGCCGCTTGACCCGCACCACCGGAAGGAACTCACGTGCCAGCACAAGCATGGGTGACCCTGATCGTCGGCGTCCTCGCCGTCGTCGGGGTCGCCCTCACCATCCGACAACGCACCGTCGCCGACAAACGCGCCCAAGCATGGGACCGCATCACCTGGTGCCTGGACCACACCCTCAGCAAGGACGACGACGAGGCCGAACTCGGCTGGGACGTCTACGCGACCGTCACTGATTCACCTCTCATCACCAAGACAGAGGAGGCAGTTCTGGTCGCGGTGGCAGACCGAGCGATTCGGTCGACGGTGGCGGAACTCGCCGACACAGAGGACACTGACAACCAGAACGAGCAGGAGGACCCGCGATGACCACCACCGAATCCCGCGCAGTCGACAAGACACCGCGACCCCGCGTCGCCGCCGCCGCCGCGCGCGCGTCGATCGCGATGCGCGAACGCAGTGGGCGCGAAGTGCCGCAGTGGATCCGTGACGCCGCAGCAGGCAAGCCGACCACGGTGCCGCCCGAACAGTCCTGACCAGCGAGCACACGCAACGGAGAGGCCCGCACCCCAGGGTGCGGGCCTCTTTCGTGTCCGCAGGCGGCGCCGAAGCCGATGTCGCTACCCGTACAGCCAGGCGGCCGACGCTGCGCTCCGTCCTGTGAAAAGCGTCGTTCTTTCGACACATCTGGCTATCTTCGATCGTGCGGCACTCCCTGCCTCATCGCCAACACCCGACCTCCGCTGCGCTCCGGCCCCTGCGGGGTCCGGAAACTTCTCAGAGCGCCTCCGGCTGAGAACTTTCCGGATCGGGGGCCGGTATCGGTCACTCGCACCGCCGTCATCTGCGCTACGCCAGATGAGGGCGTGAGCAACTGAAGCTTGATGTACCGGAGGAACTCACTAACCAGGCAGCTGGGGGTCTGACTCCGTATGACGCCGAGAGTCGACGCGCCCTGAAACCGACGCCGATCGCCAGATTCGAGAGATCTTGGACCGGGCTCAACTGATCGGGTTCACAGTGGTCGCTCGCGGGCGGGAAAGTGTTCCCTGGCTTCTTCGGCGACCCGATGCAGCAGATTTACGTGTCGGTCAGGTAGGGCATGGCGGGTTCCTACGCCTCCGCGGTCTTCTCGATCGGGAGATGCAATGAGGTCCGCTCGACGAAATCACCGAACTAGATTCCGCGACCTTACCGGTATGCGTGTCCTTCGGCAGAATTCCCGGTATCGAAGGGGCGAGGTCGAAAGGTGCAACACCCACCTTGGGCGTGCTGTGGTCCGCGGCTGCGGCGCTACTGGTGCGCCGTTGCGGATGGTCGGCTTCCTGACACGGACGTCCCACGGTGGTCGGATGGCGGCAACGCGAGGCCACGTATTTCGGTAGGTGTTCGGCCGACCACGTCGTAGTCGCGGTTCAACTCTGCTACAAGCCTTTTCAGGCTACGAGCGTACCCGTATCCGACGCGGAGAGCGGCGACGGCGGCCGCGGGGCCTACTGCACCGCTACGTCTTGCCCTCGTGTCGCCGACGTCCGCAGCCGGCAACGCATGGCTGCCGACTCGCGGTGTCGTCGACCGAATTCTTGCGGAATGTCGAGCGATGTGTCAGCCTTAAACCAATGCATGCGCGCGCAACTAATGCGGGTGCGAGTCGGGAGGCGCCATGAAGATCGCGAACGTACAGGGTCGGGCTGCCCTCGTCGAGAACGGGTTCCGTGTAGATGTGGGAGTCGCAAGCGGGGGGAGATTCGGTCCGTGCATGCCCGAGCTCTACTCGGACTGGCAGCAGTTCACCGAGTGGGCCGAGAGCCGGACGGTTGTCACGGACGGCACGCCTTTCTTGGCGACGGAGGCCGGCCCGCCCAGTCCGGACCCGAGGCAAGTTTTCGCGGTCGGAATCAACTACCGCCAGCACGCCGCCGAAAGTGGCTGGCCGGTACCGGAAGTGCCACTCGTGTTCACGAAGTTCCCGAGCTCGATCACCGGTCCACATGGCGAGATTGCCCTGCCGTCCGACGTCGTCGATTGGGAGGTCGAGGTGGTGGTCGTCATCGGCACCGGCGGACGTCACATCTCGGCGGATCGCGCGCGAGAACACATCGCGGGGGTCACCACGGGGCAGGACCTCTCGGAGCGCCGAGTTCAGATGCGGCCGAAGGACGGACCCCAATACAGCCTGGGCAAGTCGTTCCCCGGATTCGCGCCTATCGGTCCCGTGCTCTACACCACCGACGAGATCCCCGATCTTGCCAGTATTCCGCTCACCTGTGCGTTGAACGGTCGGACCGTTCAGCAGGGATCGACTGCCGACCTGATCTTCTCCATTCCCGAGCTCGTCTCATACTTGTCGGGCATCGTTCGGCTCCTGCCCGGGGACCTGATATTCACCGGCTCGCCCTCCGGGGTCGGCGCCGGCATGACGCCGCCGCGCTTCCTCACCTCTGCCGACACCATCGTGTCCGCGATCATGGACGGCGACGAGATGAGGCAGACCTTCCGCGACGAGATCCGGGACGAACAGTGAGCTGTTCGGAAAGCTCGGCGCAGGCGGTCGATGCCGAGATCGGCGACGTGAATCTCGAAGACTTTCAGCGCTGGCTACGTAGCACGCACTCCATCGACGTCTCGACCTACCACGATCTGCACAGGTGGTCCGTCGACGATATCGAGCAATTCTGGCGCGTCCTCGCCGAGTACTTCGATATCGCGCACACCGGATCCCTCGAGCCGACGCTAGCCGAGTCGGCGATGCCGGGTGCGCGTTGGTTCCCCCACGTCGAGCTGAATTACGTCGAGCAGGTGATGCGGCATCTCGATCAGTCCGGCGTCGCGATCATCGGCGTCTCCGAGACAGGCGAGCAACGACACGTGTCGTGGCCCGAGCTCGCCCGCCAGGTCGGAGCTCTGGCCACCACCCTTCGAGCCGCGGGCATCGGCGAAGGGGACGTCGTCGTCGGATATCTCCCCAATGTTCCCGAGTCCATCGTGGCGTTCCTTGCCGCAGCCGCACTCGGGGCAACCTGGGCCTGCTGCGGACAGGACTTCTCCGGCGAGGCTGCCGAGGCGCGCCTCGGACAGCTCACTCCGAGTGCGCTGGTGACGGCCGACGGCTACCGCTTCGGCGGCAGAACAGTCGACAAGCGCGACGACGTGCGTACGCTCGCGCGTTCCCTCTCGAACGTGCGCCTGACGGTGATCGTTCCCCGCATCGGGCTTTCCATGGACGGCGTTATCGACGCGTCCACCGGCATGAGCTGGTCGAACGCCACCGAGGGCGAACACCCGATTCGGCCTGTTCGGGTTCCTTTCGACCACCCCCTGTGGGTTCTCTTCTCCTCCGGCACCACCGGACGTCCCAAGGGGATAGTGCACGGCCATGGCGGGGTACTGCTGGAGCATCTGAAGCAGATGTGGCTGCATTGGGACCTGACCGACCGAGACGTGTTCTTCTGGTTCACGTCGCCCAGTTGGATGCTGTGGAACATGCAGCCCGCTGCCCTCCTGGTGGGTGCCACCGTCGTCTGCTATGACGGCAGCCCCGACCATCAGTCGCCCGCGACGTTGTGGGACATCGCCAGCCGGAACGGTGTCACCTTGTTCGGTACCAGTCCGGGATATCTCCAACTGAGCGAGAAGAGCGGCGTGGCGCCGAACCGAGACCAGTTGCCGAACCTGCGTCTGATCGGCGCCACGGGCTCTGTGGTCCCCTCCTCCGCCTACCGGTGGGTCGAGGCGCGATTCGGCGTCGACATGCCGCTGCAGAGCATCGCCGGAGGGACCGACATCGTGAGCGGGTTCGCCGGCCCGGTTCCGACCCTGCCCGTGCGCGAAGGCCGTCTGACCGCCGCGCTGCTCGGGGTCGCCCTGGAGTGCTGGGACGATGCGGGTCAGCCTGTCACGGGCCGCATCGGCGAACTCGTCGTCACCGCCCCGCTGCCGTCGATGCCGATCGGGTTCTGGGACGATCCCGGCGGGGAGCGTTACCGTGCGACGTACTTCGATCGGTGGCCGGGCGTGTGGCGCCACGGAGACTGGATCACCATCGACGGCGATGGGTCGGTCCTGTTCCACGGGCGATCCGATGCGACATTGAACCGCAACGGTGTGCGGATGGGTAGTGCGGACATCTACGCCGTCGTCGAGCAGATGCCGGAGGTATTGGAGGCACTCGTGGTGGGCGTCGAGCTCCCCGAGGGGGGCTATTGGATGCCACTGTTCGTCGTACTCCGGCCGGGCGCTGTCCTCGACGATGAGTTGCGCTCGCGCATCGTGAACGCGATCCGGCGGGAAGCCTCGCCACGGCACGTGCCCGATGTGATCCTCCAGGCGTCCGGACTTCCCCACACACGCACCGGAAAGAAGCTCGAGGTGCCCGTGAAGCGCATCCTGCGAGGAGCCGCGGTCGACGACGTCCTCGACGTACGGTCTCTCGACGACGCGTCGTTGCTCGATCAATTCGTTCGGTTATCCAAAACCCTGATTCCCCAACAATAGTGGCGTTCCGCGACTGTCCCGAGCCGCCGGGTGTCGACCGGCATCTCACCACACCTGCACCGGAAGGCACCGATGTCCCACGACAGCGTCGTACTTCTCACCGATCGCGCGTGGCCCGATTCGACCGTCGAGTGCGATCTGTTGCGGGCGGCGGGTCTGACGTTGGTCGAGGGCCCTGCTGCCCCGGCTCCGGGCGACGAGATCGAGCGCCTCGTCGCCCGTCACGACCCGATCGCCGTCATGACCTGCTGGGCGCAGGTCTCGGCCGCGGCCATCGCCGCGTCGAGCAGACTGAAAGTCGTGGCACGGATGGGTGTCGGACTCGACAACATCGCGGTCGACGTGGCGACGCGTCGGGGTGTCCTCGTCACCAACGTGCCCGACTACTGCGTGGAAGAGGTCTCCGACCATGCGGTCGGCATGATGCTCAACTGGACGCGTGGACTCACGATCTTCGACCGCGACGTCCGTTCGGGAACCTGGCAGCCGGCAGCGGCGCTACTCGGCCGTCTGCGTAGCAAGACGGTCGGCATCGTCGGCTACGGCCGGATCGGACACGCCACGGCCCGCAAGCTCGGTGCGTTCGGATGCTCCATCGTCGTCCACAGTGAAAGCCACGCACCGAGACCGGGAGTCGACTGGGCGACGTTGCCCGATCTGCTCTCGCGGAGTGACATCGTGGTCCTGCACCTGCCCTTGACTCCACGAACCGAACTCATCATCGGCGAGAAGGAGCTTCGCTCGATGCGACCCGGTGCACTTCTGGTCAATGTCGGCAGAGGCGGGCTGGTGGACACCGATGCACTCGTCCGGGCACTGGACTCAGGTCACCTCGCCGGGGCCGCTCTCGATGTTCTCGAAAACGAACCGGTTGTCCCGGCCGGCCTGCTGAGCCACCCCGGTGTGACCATTACGCCCCACATAGCCTTCTCGTCGGTCGACTCCGTCCTCGAACTACGTCGCAAGGCGACCGAGGACGTCATTCGCGTCGCGAACGGGCTGTCCCCGAACTACCCCTGCAACGCGCCGGCGATGGTCGCCGCAGACAAGGACGTCACGACGTGAACACGATCAGTGGGATCCATGCCCGGATGATTCTCGACTCCCGCGGTCGTCCCACCGTCGAGGTGGACGTCGCGACGAGTGGCGGCACCGTCGGGCGCGCGGCCGTGCCGTCGGGTGCCTCGACCGGTACCTACGAGGCATGGGAGCTGCGTGACGGCGGAACTGAGTGGGGTGGGCTGGGAGTCGACCGCGCAGTCGCCCACGTCACCTCCGAGATCGCCGACGCGGTCGTCGGCCTCGACGTCCGTGACCAGGAGAAGTTGGACGGCCTGCTGGTCGAACTCGACGGATCGACCCGGCTTCGGCGTCTGGGTGCCAACGCCGTCCTGGCCGTGTCTCTTGCCGCCGCACGTGCTGCGGCGACCTGTCAGCGGTTGTCGCTCCACGACTGGATCGGAATGCTCGTCGGCGGCGACCGATCGCCCACCATACCGTTGCCCATGGTCAACATCCTCAGCGGTGGTCTGCACGCACGTGGCGGAATGGACGTCCAGGACTTCCTCGTCGTCCCCGTCGGAGCCGGGTCCACGCGGCACGCCATCTCGATGTCCGTCGACCTTCGTGCCGCCGCGCAAAAGGCCTTGTCCGCACGCGGACTCAGCACGCTGCTCGCCGACGAGGGCGGTTTGAGTCCGGGTTTCGCCACCGGCGACGATGCCCTCGCCTTCATGGTCGAGGCAATCGAGAGGGCCGGACTGATCCCCGGCCGCGACGTTGCCATCGCGATCGATGTTGCGGCACATACATTATGGGATCCGACAACGAGTTCCTACGCCTTCCGGCGAGAGGGCGTACGCCGAACGACCGCCGAGGTCATCGATCTCGTCGAGGAATGGGTGCACTCGTATCCGATCGTGTCCGTCGAGGACGCCCTGGACGAGGAGGACTGGGAAGGATGGACGGAGCTGACCGCTCGGTTGGACCACCGCGTCAACCTCATCGGCGATGACCTCTTCACCACGAATCCTGTTCGACTCCAGCACGGAATCGATCATGGTGCAGCCAACGGTGTTCTGGTGAAGGTCAACCAGAACGGGACACTTACCGGCACACTCGCCGTGCTGCGAGCGGCGAAGAGCGCAGGTTATGTACCGGTCGTCTCGGCGCGATCCGGTGAGACGGAGGACAGTTTCATCAGCGACCTCGCCGTGGGAACCGCCGCCGGGCAGATCAAGATCGGTTCGATGCGCAACTCCGACCGACTCTCGAAGTACAACCAGTTGTTGCGAATCGACGAGAAGGGTGATGTGCCGTTCGCCGGTACCTCCGCATTACAGCGATGGGAACGCCGGATGGGTTCGCGAGCATGACGACCGACGAGGCCGCGGTGTCCGTCATTCCCGAGGAGGCGCACAAGTTCCTGGTCGACGCCGGGCTCGCCGAGGCTCACGAACCGCAGACGTGGGAGGCCCTCACGGGCGGTGTCTCCTCGGAACTGTGGCACGTCGAGACGACGCGACACTCGCTGTGCGTGAAGGGTGCGTTGGCACGCCTGAACGTGGCGGGGGAGTGGCACGCTCCGCTCGGCCGCAATCAGGTGGAGTGGGACTGGCTGCGTTTTGCCCACCGGACGGTTCCCGGCGCCGTGCCCGTCCCACTGGCGCACGACGCGGATCGCGGATTGTTCGCGATGAGCTATCTACCACCCGTCAGCCATGCTTTGTGGAAGGCCGAGCTGCTGTCGGGACGCGTCGATCCGGCGGCCGCTGCTGCCGTCGGCTCGCTGATCGGTCGGTTGCACGCTGCGAGCGCCGACGATTCCGAGCTGGCCCACGAGTTCGCCACCGACGACAATTTCCGCCAACTGCGGGTCGATCCCTACATGACCAGTACCGCTCGGCGCCATGAGGATCTGGCCGCAGCCATCCGGGCGACGGCGGAAAGGACCATGAGCACTCGACGCGTCCTGATCCACGGAGACGTCAGCCCCAAGAACATTCTCCTGGGCGACAGCGGTCCCGTGCTGCTGGACGCGGAGTGTGCCTGGTTCGGCGATCCCGCTTTCGATGTCGCGTTCGTCCTTGCTCACCTGATGCTCAAGACGATGGTGGTCTCGCACAAGGTCGACGAGCTGCTCGCCAGTGCGGCACTGTTGGTCGCGTCCTACATGAAGCATGTGACCTGGGAAAGCCATCGAGCGCTGAGTGCGCGTGTCGCACAGTTGCTTCCGTTGCTTCTCCTGGCGCGCATCGACGGGCTCTCGCCGGTCGAGTACCTGGACGACCACCAGCGCGACGGCGTTCGATCAGCGGCGCGACGGGGAGTCGCCGCCGACCACGATGATCTGGAACAGGTGCTCGCGCGGACGAGCACCGAGTTCGAACTCGCGAACCGACGCTCGACAGACTGCTAGCGAATGCGCAGTGGCTCCGAGGCAGCGAACTGATGGTTGCCGGTCGCCGCTGCTATCTGTTCGGCGTCGCCCCCGAGGACTGCCTCCACCAGCCGGGCGTGGACGCTGAGTCTATGCCCGAGATACTCCGGCAAGCCGTCCGTGGGGATGACCGATGCGTTGCTGCTCGCCACGATGGACAACAGCTGAAGATAGATGGCGCGCAGCGTCGTGTTCTGGCAGTAGCCGGCCAACTGGCGGTGCAATTCCCAATCGACCTTGAAGAACGTCTCGGGATCGTCCAGCCTCTGCGCCATCTCCGCGACGGTGCTGTGCAGCTCGGCCGCCGCGGACTCGGGAAGATGCTGGGCGGCGTCGAGCAGTAGCGGCAGCTCGAGGGCCTCGCGAGTACGCAGAGCGTCTGCGACGAGCACCTCGTCTGCGGTGACAGAGAGCAGAGACTTGCCGAATTTGACGACGTGCTCCATCGGCGCAGGATCTCCCAGTGGTTCGTCGCCGCTGCTGAGCCGGTCGAGTAGCGACGTCAAGGGGGCGACATCGTCGTCCAGATGGCGGCCGAAATGTTGCTCGACCGCCCGGTTGTGTTCCGGAGTCGCACGGAGCACGACGTCTCGACCTTTCGAGGTGAGCCGCAGGACCACGTTTCTGCGATCGTGCGCCGCAACCTCACGCTCCACCAGACCGGCGCTTGCCATCTTCGCGAGCATGCGACTGGTCCCGCTCTGACTGAGGTTCGTCGTTTCGCTGAAGCGGTGCTGATAGACGGCGTCGCTCGACTCGTACAGGCCGGCGAGCACGATGTACCAGTCGAGGGGGAGTCCGCTCGTCTCCTCGAACTCGCGGGCGATCCTTCCCCCGACTCGCTGGCTGGTCACCCAGAGAGAGCGCCACACCCGGAGTGTGTCCGAGTTTCGACGCGGTGTCTCTGCTCCCATGTTCCGTCCCCTCTGATCGCTCGTGGACCGCCGTGGCAGACGTGCGACGCGACATCGGCGACTGCGCATACCTGACTGAAGCCAGTCTAAATGAAGAAATGCTGGCGCACGCATCTCTGCGAATCAATGCTTGCGCATACATGGCTCGGCTTGTAGAGTGACTCGAGACACAGCAAACAGGGCGGCGCAGGGAAAGGGACTCACGTGGACAACGGAAATGCGGTTCTGTGTGTGACCGTCGACAACCTGGGACGCGCCGCGGAGATCACCCTCGGCCTCGCGAGCCGCCCGGATCCGCACGAGCCGGGAATCCGAGCGCTTCCCCGGGTCCTGGACCTGTTCGAGCGTCTCGGAATTACGGCCACCTTCTTCGTGGAGGGCTGGAACGGGCTGCATCATCCCGAGGCCGTCCACTCGATAGCCGAGCGGGGACACGAGGTAGGACTCCACGGCTGGATGCACGAGAACTGGGACGAACTCACAGACGGCCAACGCGAGTCGCGGCTCTTCGACGGCACCGCAGCGCTCGGACTCGCCGGTGTCGAGCCAATCGGGTTTCGTGCACCTGGTGGCTACCGAGGAAGCCGCACCGCGGAAGTTCTGTGTGAGCTCGGGTACGCCTTCGACGCGAGCATCGATCGCGGTACCGAAGGTGATTTTCCGTCCGTCTCCATGCTGAGTCCCGGAATCCCGAGTGTCCCGTTCAGGTGGGACATGATCGATTTCTGGCAGTACCACATGCACCCCGCCGGGCCCCGCAGCCCCGCCCAGTACCTCGACCATCTCGATCACACGTTAGACGTCGCGATCGCGGAAGGGGGACTGCTCACCTTGGTAGTTCACCCTTTCGAATCGTTCGCGGACGAGGCCAAACTCGCTGTCGTCACCTCCTTTCTGGAACGTGCGACGGCGTCGCCGGACGTCGACGTGCTCAGCGCGGGCACGGTCGCCGCGCGCGCCGCGGCTCAGCTCGCGCCATCGATCTGACCGAAGCGACATCTCCCACCCACCACAAGAAGGAGCACCACCATGTCCGTCACCATTCATCCTCGGGGCATCAACCATCTCGCGATCGCGACACGCGACATCAAGACACAAATCGAATTCTTCACCGACGTTCTCGGCTGCAAGCTCAATGCACTGTTCTGGATGTACAACGTGCCGGATGCATATCACTGCTTCCTCGAGTTGAGTCCCACGTCGTTCGTGTCCTTCGTCCAGCACCCCGACAACCCGGACAAGGTCGAGTTGGGCCTGACTCACTCCGGATTCCCGGGAGGCACGGTTGCGGCCGGCGTCGCTCAGCACATCGCTTTCGATCTGGACAGCATCGAGAACCTGCACGCCATGCGTGATCGGATCCGAAGCAGGGGTGTGTGGGTCATGGGGCCTCTCGACCACGGAACGTGTGAGTCGATCTACTTCGCCGGCCCGGAGAATCTGACTCTCGAGATCACCGCAGGCCAGCCGTTCGATCCCGAATTCTGGATCGACCCGGAGGTGGTCGAACGCGCAGGCATCGACAAGGAGGAACTGGGCCGATTCCTCGACCCGTCCGAGTACGTCAGCCCGGACGGCATCAAGGGCAGCGTTCCTCAACCCGCGCTGGACCTCGACAAGCCCCACATGGAATTTCCTGACGACGGAATCTATCGCCTGAGCGACGAGCAGGTCCGTGAACTCCTCAGTCACACGGAGACTCCGGTCAAGCCGAATCTGTCCTGAAGAACGCCACAGTCGGCCAACGGCGGTAGGGCTCGCTCGCGACGCGAACTCTACCGTCTCGTGACCCTGCGAGCGTGCAAGGACCTCACCCTCGATCGACCATCGGAGACATGAATGACACTCACAGAACCGACGCGGACCAAGGCTCCGGGTGCGGTGGCACCGCTGGTGCGGGAGGCGTGGTACGTCATCGGCGCCCGCAGCGAGTTCGACCGCACGTTGAAGCAGCGAACCGTCCTGGGAGAACCGCTGTGCTACTACGAGGCAAGCGACGGCTCGCTGATCGTGCTCGATGACCGTTGTGCGCACAGGCGTTTCCCGCTCTCCAAGAGCCGACTCGACGGCGACGTCATCCAATGTGGCTACCACGGTTTCCGATACGGCAAGGACGGTGGATGCGTGGGTGTGCCCGGCGGTGCGAACCCCTCGGCGATTCGAGTGCGTTCCTATCCTGCGCTTCACCGGGGACCCTGGGTATGGATCTGGACCGGAAGTGACCCGAGCTCAGCCGATCCCGCGCTCATTCCTTGGCCCGGGGACCAGCTGGCCGGTCGCGACGAGTACATCACCGGCTATACGTGGAATCCCGCCAACTACGGCTTGATTCATGAGAACCTACTCGACCTGACCCACCTGCAATACCTGCACGACGTCGTCGACGACGTGTTCACAGCAGCGGAGCCGGTGATGTTCTCGACCGACGAACTGCCGCGCGGGTTCGCCGACAAGGCGGTGGGCTACTACAAGAACATCGACACCGTCCTCGGGGTTCATGCTCCCAATGTCGGTGCCGACCCCGCGCTGCCCATCATCAAGCGCGCCGCGTACCTGTCCGTCACGCCGGCACTCATGTACGGATTCGAACATATCGATCCGCACGATCCCGATGCCACAGATCTGCGGTCGCTCGCGGTGCTGCACTGCATCACACCGGAGAGCGAGAGTTCCACCCACCAGTTCTGGGCGTACTGGCAGGACGTGCCTCTCGTCATCGATCCCGACACGTTGACGTCGTTCATCAAGGTCGTCTTCGAACAGGATGTCGAGGCGCTGGAATGGCAGCAGGAGTACGTCTCGCGCGATCACCGTCCCGGTGTCGTCGAGGCGAGCGTGTCGGCAGACGCGCCGACTCTTCGCATCCGTCGATTGCTACACCGCTTAGCAGCCGAGCAGAGCTGAGATCCGCCGTGTCGACGACGGAGACCGATTCCCACGCATCGCAGGCCGGTGGGCTCGTCCGCAGCGGCGGTCCGGAGTATGACCTGACCCTCGTCGTCGAGGCGCGGCGCAGCGTCGCGGACGGAGTCCTCGAACTGACGATGCTGAGCGCCGACGGGCGACCGCTGCCCCCATGGACGCCGGGTGCGCACATCGAGCTCCATCTCCCGAACGGCCTCGTGCGCCATTATTCCTTGTGCGGTGACCCCGAGGACGGAACTGCCTGGCGTATTTCCGTACTACGTGAGTCGGAAGGTCGAGGCGGGTCCGCCTACGTTCACGACCTCGCTGCCGTCGGCGACGTCATCGAAGCGCGTGGACCGAGGAATCGGTTCACGCTCGAGCCGGCAGCCCGCTATCGGTTCATCGCCGGAGGAATCGGTATAACACCGATCCTGCCGATGGTGGTCGCAGCCGACGCAGCGGGGGTGGAGTGGACGCTCACGTACGGCGGCCGCACCCGCGCGTCCATGGCATACCTCGACGAGCTTCTGGCCTACGGTGACCGGGTCGTGATACACCCGCAGGACGAATGCGGGATGCTCGATCTCGACGCAGTCGTGCGCAACCCGAGTGCCGACACCCTCGTCTACTGTTGTGGGCCGGGAGTTCTCCTCGACGCGGTTCGACAGCGTTGTGCGACATGGCCTACAGGTGCACTTCACATCGAAAGATTTCGGGCCGACCCGGCCGAGGAGACGGTCCTGACCGACACGTTCGAGGTCGAGATCGCGTCGACGGGTACGAGGTTGTCGGTACCGCCCGGCAGCTCGGTCCTCGAGGTGCTGGAACACGCCGGCGTCGATGTTCTGTCCTCGTGTCGAGAAGGGATCTGCGGCACCTGTGAGACCGGGGTGGTGGCGGGCGAGGTCGACCACCGCGATGCGCTTCTCACCGATGCGGAGCGCGCTGCGAACACCACGATGTTCGTGTGTGTCTCTCGGGCGCGAACTCGTTCGTTGACCCTGGATCTCTGATCGACAGCGGGACCGACAGCGAAAGGCGATCGATGTCGAAACTCGATGTGGTCGAAGCGTGGTTTCGGTGCGTCGAGGATCGAGACTTCGACGCGGTGGCGCAATGGTATGCGCCGGATGCCCTCATCTGGCACAACGACGGCTCGACCGAGCAGACTGTTGCTGAGAACCTTGCCGTGCTCGGTGCCGTCACCGACGTCGTCGGAAACTTGCGGTACGACGTCGTGCGACGATGCGAGGTCGGTGACGGCGTGTTCAGCCAGCACGTTCTTCGCGGCGACCTGCCTGACGGAACGTCGATCGCACTCGACGCGGCCATGTTCATCCGTGTCGTCGACGGTCGGATACAACGGGTCGAGGAGTACATCGACACGGCCCGGGCCGCAGGGTTGTTTCAGGCATTGCGCCGGCGTTCGGTCGAGCTCGGGCCTGAACAGCCTATGGCACAGCATAATCCGTCGAATTACGACCACAATGTGAGGTTTCGATGACAGCCCAGTCCTCCGCCGCGACGAGCAGCGCCGACCACCAGGTCTTCGATCGGTTGCTCTCCGAACGCTACAGCTGCCGGGGGTTCCTGCCCGGCCCGGTTCCCGACGAGACGATCGAGCGAATTCTGCGTACGGCACAGAAGACGGCATCGTGGAACAACGTGCAGTCCTGGAACGTGCACGTAACTCGGGGCGAGGGAACCGAGCGTTTCAGGACGGCGCTCGCCGAACGCGCCGCCTCGGGTGCCGCCCACTCGCGAGACATCCCCGCCCCGCGCGAATACACCGGTGTCTACCTCGCGCGACGTCGCGAGTGCGGGTTCGGTCTCTACAATGCCGTCGGTGTCAGCCGTGGAGACAAGGCCGCATACACCCGGCAGACTGCCCGGAACTTCGTCTTCTTCGACGCCCCTCACGTCGCCATCGTCACGAGCGAGGAGGCGCTCGGCACGTACAGCGCCGTCGACTGCGGCGGCTACGTGGCCAACTTCATGACGGCGGCAGCGTCGTCGGGCGTCGATTCGATTGCCCAGGGCGCTGTGGGTGAGTACGCCGACTTCATTCACGAACACCTTTCCATCCCGCCGAATCGGCTGGTCGTGTGCGGTATCGCATTCGGATACGCCGACCCCGACAATGCAGCCAACACCTTTCGCACCCGGCGTGCCGACCTCGACGACGTCGTCACCTGGGTCGGCGGAAGCCCGGAGCTAACCGGTCCGACCTCACAGTCCGGAGCAGGACTGTCGTGAGCACACGAATCGCCTTCATCGGTCTGGGCAACATGGGCGGCCCGATGGCTGCCAATCTGGTGAAGGCAGGTCACGAGGTGGTCGGGTACGACCCCGTTTCCGAAGCCGGGGAGCGAGCTGCTCGAGACGGAATAGTCATCGCCGAGGATGCGGCCGGAGCAGCAAGTGAGGCAGACGTCGTCATCACGATGCTGCCGTCCGGATCGCACCTGCTCGACGTCTACCGGGGCACGCCGAGGAGTTTGGGCGTTCTCGACGCCGCGCCGTCGAACAGCCTGTTCATCGACTGCTCCACGGTCGCCGTTCACGACTCACGTGCGGCTGCCGGCCTGGCGTTCGGAGCGGGGCACCGCGCCCTCGACGCCCCGGTCTCCGGCGGCGTAGGCGGCGCGTCCGCCGGAACGTTGACCGTCATGGTCGGCGCATCGGACGACGACTGGTCGGCAGCTCACGACGTGTTGACCCCGATGGCCGGCCGCGTCGTGCACTGCGGCTCCAACGGCGCCGGCCAGGCCGCAAAAATCTGCAACAACGCACTTCTCGGCATCTCCATGGTCGCGGTCTCGGAGGCTTTCGTGCTGGGCGAGCGGCTCGGACTGACCCACCAGTCGTTATATGACGTCATCTCGACGGCATCGGGTCAGTGCTGGTCGGTGACGACGTACTGTCCGGTCCCCGGTCCCGTGCCGACCAGTCCGGCGAACCACCACTTCGCGCCCGGTTTCGCCACCGCGTTGATGCTCAAGGACATGGGCCTCGCGCTGAGTGCCGCCGAGGCCACGGGTACCGAGATGCGCCTCGGGCAGATTGCCGAATCGCTGTACCGGCGACTCGACGGCCATGACGGCGTCGCCGTCGACTTCTCTGCAGTCATCGACGAGATACGCGCCGGTGAATCACCGGTGTAGGAACTCACTCCCTGTCCAGAAGGTGGACTCGCGCAGCGTCCGCCTCCACGATCGGAAACAGCCTCAGGGCCAGCGTCAGAAAGAAACGCGATTCCGAGTTGTCGAGGTCGATACGTAGAAGCTTCCCGATCCGCTCGACCCGGTATCGAAGTGTATTCACGTGCACGTGAAGTGCACGCGCGGTCTCGGCGATGCGACGATCCCGCTCGAGGAACACCTTCAGGGTGTGTACGAGATCCGACCCGGTCGTGTCATCAGCATCGAGCAGAGGGCCGAGGGTGTCACGTACGCTGCTGCGGAGGGTCTCCACACCTCCGATGTGGGCGAACAGACGGAACATCCCGAGGTCTTGGCTGGAGACGAAGATCTGGCCGTCACCGGAGAAGTGAGCGACCTGGCGAGCGAAGACAGCCTCCTTCACCGACGTCGGGTAGTCGTCCGCCCGGCGGCACACCGGTCCGAGGCCCGCAGTCAGCCGCGGGGACCCGCAGGCGGTGAGCAAGCCGCGAATCTGCTCCGGCAGCCGACGTTCAGCTGCCGAGTCGGGCACCGGCCACAGCACGATCACCGCACCGTCGAACACGGTTGCCTGGCCGCTGAACGTCCGAGAGCGCATCTCGCGGACGATCGTGTTCAGTACCGGCCTGCTGACCGGATCCTCTCCACCGATGCAGACCACGGCTCGCGCCACCTCGAGGTCCATGCCCAGGAGGGACGAGCGGTTCCAGAGGCGAGCAAGTTCCTCGGTGTTCGCCGTCAACAAGCTATGCACGAACTGATCGGTCAGTCGAATCTCGGTCTCCATAGACGCGCGTCGGCGCGCGAGGTCGAGACCGACGATCTGCGCAAGCGATCGCATGGTGCGACTCGGGGCAGCGCCGTCCGCATCCAAGGTCGTGTTCTCTGCTCCGGGAATCGAGACGGATTGGTGAGGTATACGCGGTTCTTGCACCTCGTCGTCGGTGGTCGTGTCGCGCGAGGGCGCACGACGGTGCACTCCGTGCAGGGTGAGGCGCGCCCCCACGACGCCAGAGACCGCGGCAAGGGCCTCGTCCGCGCTTCGACCCCTCAGCAGCTCGAGGGACACCAAGTCCACGGCGTCGTTGAGACGCTCTGCCGGTACGGCCCGGGCAGCAACGTGTTCCAGCGTCTTCCGCGCCTCGCGTAGTTGTTGCGCGATGCCGGCGAGCCCGACGACGTGCCGCAGCTCGTCCTCGCGGAAGTGCCGTTCGCGGCGAGACAAGAGCACCACCACGCCGGTCACTGCTGTGCCGCTGCGCACCGGTACGGCCGCTGCCGACACGACGCCCTCGCGATGCAGCAGGTCGGGGGGGCCGTGCACCCCTGCCATGGTGCTCGCGTAATCGCGCATCGACACCGGCTCGTCCCGTGCGAGAACCTGTCCTGCAAGACCTTCCGACGCGCTGAGAACCATGTGTCGATGCGTCTCGGGCTGCAGGACGCCGGTGACCGCGACACTGGTGAGCTGGGCCCCGCTGCGATCCAGCCATGCGGCTGCGTCCGCGCCCAGGAGTGAACGGATCGAGGCAAGGGCCGCCATGGGCACGTTCTGAGCGTTGGACGACACAACATCTTGCACAGCCGTGAGGATGTCGTCGGGGGAGATGATTCGCGCGCTCATGGATGAATGCTACGAGGAAATGACGTATCGCCGTCGGATTCGCACATAGAGTGACGGCAGCGTTTGCCGCATGCTCGATGAATGCACGACATCGCAGCTCAGCCCCATCCCGATGCCCCACCGCTCGTCATCGTGGGTGCAGGGCCGGTGGGACTGGTGGCCGCCCTTGCGGCGCGCCATCGGGGCCTACCGGTCGTCGTGGTCGAGGCCGAGCCGGAAGATCGCACTCGCCCCGGTAGTCGCGCCACATTCGTCTTCCGCGAATCCCTGGATCTCCTCGAACGCATCGCACCCGGTGTCACCGAGCCCCTCGTCGATCGCAGCCGCGCCTGGCTCGACCTGCGCACGACGTATGCCGGTCGAGAGGTCTACCACCACCGCTTTCCTCCCGCCCCTCGCGGCCAGTTCGGAATCAGCCTGTCGCAGAGGGATCAGGAGGCGGTTCTGTTGGACCGTTGTCACGCCGAGGCGGTCGAGTTTCGGTGGGCGAACGGGGTGGCTCAGGTCGCGACCGACGCTGACGGCGCAACACTGACGTTGGAAGACGCATCCACGATTCGAGCCGAGTACGTGGTCGCCGCGGATGGCGCGCGGTCGAGTGTGAGGCGGTGCCTCGGCATCGGCATGGACGGTGGTCGCTCGGAGTCGAGCTTCATCATCGTCGACGTCGAGGACGCACCCGAGAATCCGATGTCACTGACCCGCTCGTTCCATTACCGTCATCCAGCGGTCGGCGGGCGCAACGTTCTGATGGTGCCGTTCGGCGGTGGCTGGCGTCTGGACCTCGAATGCAATCCGGGCGACGACGTCGAGCACTTCGCTTCCGAACCGGGTCTGAGCGCGTGGATCACCGCGGTAGCGGGTCCCGGCTATGCCGAGCGTCGGGCGTGGTCGTCGGTCTACCGGTTCAATCATTCGGTAGCCACCAGCTACACCGACCCACATGCACGGGTTCTCCTCGCCGGCGAAGCGGCACATCTGTTTCCCCCGTTCGGCGGTGGTCGCGGGCTCAATTCCGGCATCCCCGATGCAGTGTTCGAGGTCGACGCTGTCGCCGAGGCACTCGCCGCAGAACGTCCCGCTGCGGCAGCGGACATCATCGCGCGTGCGGCGACGGAGCGGCGGGCGGCCGGCCTCCTCAACCGCGATGCAGCCTCGGCTGCCCTCGTGCACATGGAAGGGCGCGGCCGGGTGACTCGGGCACGTCAGCGGCTTGCTGCACTCCTGGCGCCGCACAGTGAACGTTTCGGCAAATGGCTGGACAGGGCTCCGATGGGGCCCACCGTTCCAGTGAATTCCCGCTCACGATTCTGAAAGGCACACCGATGCGACACATCGACGGGGTAAAGGCTCTGACAGCGCTGGTCGGACACCGCCTCGGTGAGAGCGACTGGGTGACGATCGACCAGGCAGCCATCGATGCCTACGCCGACATCAGTTTCGATCACAACTGGATTCACGTCGATCCTGTGCGCGCTGCGGACACGACTTTTCGCGGCACCATCGCGCACGGTGGCCTCTGTCTGGCGGTGGTCGGCGGAAAGCAGCAGGAAATTTTCGTCGTCGACGGGCTGCGGCTCGCGCTCGCCTACGGTTTCGAGAAAGTCCGCTTCCCGCAGGCCGTCGAAGTCGACTCCCGTATCAGGGTGGTCGTCGACCTCGCCGAGGTCCGGCAGAACCAGAACACTGACGCTGTGGATGCACTGTGGCACAACGTCGTCGAGATCGACGGTCTCGACAAGCCGGCGTGTGTCGCCGACATGCTCATTCGGTATTTCCCGGCATCGAACTGAGTGTCGTCGAGCTGCACCGAACACTCGAGTCCTCACCATCAGGAGAGTCATGCCTACCGCAGTCATAGTCGACATCGCCCGCACGGCATCCGGAAAGGGGAAGCCGGGTGGAGCGCTGTCCAGAATCCACCCCGCCGACCTACTTGCTTCCGTCCTACGCAACTTGGTCGAGCGCAACGACCTGGACGCGGCTCTCGTCGACGACGTGATCGCCGGCTGTGTAGGCCAGTTCGGCGAGCAATCGTTCAACATCGCTCGTACTGCCGCTCTCGCAGCGGGATTCCCGGTGTCGGTACCCGCCACCACCGTGGATCGACAGTGCGGCTCCTCGCAGCAGGCTGCGCATTTCGCTGCACAGGGGGTGATCGCCGGCGCGTACGACATCGTCATCGCCTGTGGTGTCGAGTCGATGAGCCGCGTCCCGATGGGCTCGCCCTTCGGCGGCATCGACCCGCTGGTCCCTCTTGCCGACAGGTTTCCGCATCTTCCCAATCAGGGAATCGCCGCCGAGCTCATTGCCGCCCGGTGGCAGCTCGATCGCGATCGACTGGACGGGTTCGCTACCGAGTCTCACCGCCGTGCAACCGCATCCGCGGCTGCATTCGCGCGCGAGATCATGCCGCTCACCTTGCCGGACGGCTCAGAGCACGCTGTGGACGAAACGGTGCGACCCGACACCACCACCGGAGCCCTGTCCATGATGCGCCCTGCCTTTCGCACCGAGCGCATGGCGGTGCAGTACCCGGAGATAAGGTGGGCCATCACCCCCGGCAATTCGTCCCCGCTCACCGACGGCGCATCAGCGGCACTGATCATGAGCGAGGAGAGGGCGCGCCAGCTCGGATTGAGTCCCCGCGCCCGGTTCTGCTGCTTCGCTGTAGCGGGGTCCGACCCCGAGATCATGCTTACAGCACCCATTCCCGCGACGCGAAAGATACTCGACAAGAGCGGTATCTGCATCGACGACATCGACGCTTACGAGGTGAACGAAGCGTTTGCGTCCGTGCCCCTCGCCTGGGCCCACGAATTCGGCGCCGACCCGAACAAACTGAACCCTCGGGGCGGTGCGATCGCTCTGGGTCACCCGCTCGGAGGATCCGGAACCCGTCTTCTGTCGACGCTTCTGCACTACCTGGAGGACACAGGTGGCCGGTACGGGCTCCAGACGATGTGCGAGGGTGGCGGTCTGGCCAATGCGACCTTGATCGAGCGCCTGTGAGAATGTCGACCGCACGAGCTCTCGACCACGCAGGCTTTGTAGTACAGCTGGTTCCCCGGCACGGTTGCATCGTGTCGGAGCCACGACATGAACGTTGCTCGATCTGGACGTCACACAGAGTGCGTCAGTTGCCCTTCGTGAAGGTCGATGACGACGAACTCGGACGGCCTCATCGCTGCTCACGCTGATCGGCAACGGCAACAGTGTCGCCGGGGGGATCGTGACGGACTGCTCGTCGTCGCCGCGTGCAGCGATACGGGGCGCCGTAGAGGAAGGCGAGCAGCTCGGCTTCTACTTCACCGCCGTCGGGACGGGCGCACACTGATCTCGACGGCGCTCGTGCCCCGGCTGTCCGGCGGGTCACCGCCGAAATTAATCGCGATCGCAGGGCTCCTGGTCCAGGCAGGTGCGATCACCGTCCGGATGCTCAGCACCTCGTCGGTCCCGGGCGTGGGGTGCTGGTCGCGTTCCAGGCTGCAGCATCAACAGCATCACCGCCCGTCAGCTCGTCACTCCGGAAACCTGCAGGGCGCGGCCATGTCGAACGACGGCTCCTTCGACCGAGAGTCACCACCACCGCACTCATGCTGGCCTGGGGCGGACCACCGATCGGAGCCGCCTCGGCGGTGCACTGGTCGGACCGTTCGGCCTTCTCCCGACCGAGATACACCAGGTATGCGACACTAATCCACTTCAGGATCGAGAAGGCGGTCGCGCTGGCCAGGATCACGGCAGCCACCCCGGCGGCAGCGGCGCTCATGTGCACCAGCAACCCGCACCGCACCCCACACGCCGCGACCCACCCGGTCCGTCGAGAGGTCACCGCGGCGGGCATCACCACGAACCAGCCGGGTCCTGGCGTCACGTACGCAGAAGAGCGACGCCGCAGAACGCGAGCACTGTCTCGATCGGCATGCGTTCCACTGAACGCGCCGGTAGGTGGGTTCGTCAACGCCCTCGACGGGATGTCGTTCCCTCTGCGAACAAACGCCAAAACATTCACTGCGTCCTGGCATGGGTGGACGCTGAACACATGACATCACCATTGAGTCGGAGCACCTCGTGGCGGTGCAGATTCGGCTCGCCGCAGCCCTGCCCGGCGTGAGTCGGCGGGACGTCGAACAGGTCGTCGCTCGGAGTACGCCCGTTTCGAGGGCCGTTCGGTGCGGGACTTCGTCCCGCTGTTCGTCGAGCGCAACGCACGAGAAGCGCTTCGCTCGGCAGCTGCACACAGAGCACCTGTACACAGCAGCGCACGACCCGCTCAGAATCGTGAGCGGTCGTGCAGGGTGCGGCGAGTCGAGGACCCGCTAGC
>NZ_JABUEK010000006.1:0-326038 GCF_019836205.1 Rhodococcus sp. BP-160 | reverse complement strand
TGACCACCGTGTCGGGTCCCAGAACGGTGTCCGCTTCGGTCGACGACCTGCTCCGCGGCTCGCCACCTCGGAGGACATCGGCGGCGCTCCCCGGCTGCCACTCAAGACCGGTGTCCAACTTGCCGAGCGTCCCGGCCGACACGGTCCGCCCAGTCCCCTCCTCGATGTCCTTGAGAGTCGGCACCGATGGCCCACCCCGCTCGCGAACCTGCGGACGCGACAGACCGAGCTGCGTACGGCGCTTCCACGCGTACTCGGCCAAGCGTCCATATCCGTCCACGCTCGGAACAGTAGGGGCCCGAACCTGGAGCGGCAAGAAAAGCGCAAGACCGACCCAGCTGCCTGGAAATCTCACAACAAATCCTCGCCATGTCGGACGCAATCTTTTTTCTAGCTTTCTTTGCGTTTTTATTGCTATCTTTTGTCATGCGACTACGACCGGGGGTAAACGACATGGCAACAGAGAGCGGTACAGCGAGCAGGCATACCGGGTGTGCGGAGACTGTCGTCGACGTGGTCACGGGCGCCCGCTTCCGCTGCTCATTGGTCGACCACCTCGACCGCGAGCACGAGTCGTGGTCGGACGACGGACTCGTCGTCGCGCGGTGGATCGCACCGAGACCGCTCACCCTGTGCGAGTCGGAACTCGCGGCGAGGTGAGAGTCGCGATCGGAACAACCGAACGCTAAGCGCAACGGCAGGCAACCGTGCCATCCCGAGTTCGACCCTCAGACTCGGGCGGACACGCATTCGTATCGATGTGGTTGTGCCACAAACCAACTAGCCAAGGAGCTCTGCAGTGCACAAGGCCGCTAAACACAATTCTCAGTCACCCCGAGTAGGAGCGTGCACTGCGATACCTCTCCTGCTGGCGCTCGCGTTCGGCCAGGGAGTAGCCGAAGGTGCGCCACAAGACTTTGCCACCGCACCCGACACTGCCCAGCCCGGGATCACGGACACCACTCCCCTCTTTCAGCCGCCCGAGCCCACCTCAGAGCGAAATTTCCTACCGGGCTTCCAGGCGTCACCTCGCGTGCAGAAGAGCGACTGGCGTAGCTACGACGACTACCGATCCGGCAGTCAACAGTCGTCTTACGGCCGACAGGCACTCGGGCGGGCGGCAGTGACACCATCTCCTCGTCCATCCCCACCGCCCGCACCCACGTTGCGACGCAAAGCTATTGCACCCATCGACATTCCCGATGGGTACATCGGCGTCGGCGGCCAGATCGTGCCGTACGACCGGAATGTCGTGGATCCGAATCTGGTAGAGCAGTTCAACAACACCAGTCAGGCCTTGCAGGCAGACGGCGGAAACTTCCTCGTCGACGCCGGATTCGCCGACGCACCCCGAGCCGACCGCATCTCCGCGGGAGTCGCCACCGGCATCGTCGCGGGCGGCACCGCAGGGTTCCTGACCTCGCTCATCCCCGCGGCCGTCATCACCGCCACCGGAGCAGGACTCGGCGGATCGCTCGGCGCCGCCGCGACCACCGGTAGCGGGGCGATCGTGTGGGGTGGACCCGTCGGGTGGGTGTTCATCCCCGGTGCAGCCGCGCTGGCCGGAGGGGTTGCAGGCGCTGCACTTTCCGCGCCGATCGCCCTGGGTCTGACCGCCACCGGCGCCGCACTCGGCGGCCTCCTCGGCGCCACCGTCACCGGTGGTGAGCAACAGATCATCGAGGAGCCCGCCCCTGTCCCCGTACCTACAGCCGAAGCACCGGCTCCCGCCCCCGCCGCTCCGGTGTGGACTCCCCCGCAGGACGTCCAGCAGGTCGTCGACACGGCCCCGGCCTATGTCGAGCAGGCCCGCCACGCGGTCACCGACGTGCCCGGTGGCGCGGACGTTCTGGGCGCGGTTGACACCGTGATCGCCGACAACGCCCCCGCGCTCGATCAGGGCGCAGCAGCCCTGACCGGCGCACTGTCCGCTCCGAACATCGGGGCCTGACCGATGTCGGGTGCGGCCGACACCGCACGTCCGCACCCGACGCTCGCCCGTTCCGACCGAGGAGGTCCCGCTGTGGCTCATCCCGAAGACTTCGCGGCCGACGACTGGTTCGCCGCCGCGCCGCCCGCCACAGGCGAACGCTCGCCCGTCCCGACCGCCAGTCCCGCCGCGTCCACCGACACGCCACCGAACCGACGCCTCACCGTCCTCGCCGACCGAGACCCACAGACGGACGACGACGACGGTTGGCTCGCGGACGCTCCGGGATCGACGTTCGACGCGGCGACCGAGACCCTGCGCAGCGGAGCCGCCGGCCCCGCTGCCAGCCCCTTGTGGTGGCGTCGTCACCGGTCCGCCGTGGCGGTAACCGCGTCCCTCCTGGTCCTGGTGGGTGCGGTGGGCGCCACCGCCGTGTTCCTCACCGGAGCCACCGAGGACACCCTCGCCGCGGATCCGGCACCGCTACTCGCGACCACGCAGGCCGCTCCTCTTGTCGCGGCGGAGCCAGCAGCGGGCGCCGCTGCCGCTGCGGACTTCACCTGGTGCGCCGGCCAAGGTGCCGGTGAGCCGGTCACCGAGGACACCATCGATCCCGGCCTGAGCGCGATCTGGCGCTTCGAGAAGGCGTTCTACTACGACCGTGACCCGGTCGCGGCCCGCGCCGTCGGCGCACCGGAAGCCGTCATGGCATCGGCCGAGCGCCTGCGCATCGGCATCGACGCCCTCGAACCGGCGGTCGAGTTCTGCGTCCTCGCCGACCTCGTCTCATCCGGCGTCTACGACGTCACCGTGGTCGAACGCGGACCCGGCATCGACCCGCGCACCTCCTCGCAACGCTTCGCCACCGCCGAGTCCGGCGGCACCACCTCCATCACCGCCATCACCCGCCGCTGATCCGAGCTCGACGAGAGGCACCACCCATGACCCCCGCCCCGCACCGCAGAACGGCTCGCGCCGCCGTCGCGGCCACCGCCGTCGCCGCGACCCTCCTCGCCGCCGCGACCTCGCACGCCGCACCGACCACGACAGCACCCGCCGCCGACGGGTGCGCACCGCTGCACCTGGTCGTCGTCCCCGGCACCACCGAGATCGACGAGAACAGCTCACCCGACGCCGATTCCGGGTTCTTCTCCCGGCTCACCGTCCCGGCCATGCGCGACGCCAACTCCGGCGCCGAACCCGCACTCGACCGCAGCTACGTCCCGTATCCGGCGTCGTTCGGCGGCAAACCCGGTGATCGGTCCTCCGACACCTACGCAACGTCCGTGCAGACCGGCATCGACAACGCCACCAACATGATCGGCGACATCGCCGAGAAGTGCCCCGGCACCAGGGTGTTCGTCTCCGGATACTCTCAGGGCGGTCAGATCGCCTCCGAGGTCATCCGCGAGATCGGAGTCGGGACCGGCCCCATCGACGCCGACCGGTTCGCCGGCGGCGCACTGTTCTCCGACCCCACACGCGGACAGGGCGAACCGGTCCTCGGCGGCGGCTACGCCAGTCCCGCACCCGCCCCCGGCACCGACGGGGCAGCGGTGCAGTCCGTGCAGCTCGCACCGGCCGTCGCCTCCACACCACCCGCCGGGGGCGGCATCGCCCCCGACCCGGCCGAGGCCGACTTCGGCGCAGTCGCCGACCGCGTCGCCTCGTACTGCACCGCAGGCGATCTCGCGTGCGACACCCCCGCGAACACCCCCGCGGCGAAGATGGTCGCCAACATCGCCGGACAGTCCTCGATGGACACCCGCGACCCGGTAAGCATCCTCACCGACGTCAGCGCCGCCGTCGGACGCTCCGCACTGCTCACCGGCGCCTCGGTCGTCAACGACAACCTCGACTTCGACAGTGCCCGCGGTCAGTTCGAGGTCACCAGCGCCCCCGACACAGTGCTCGGGAAGATGGCCAAGTACTCCGACCCGACGACCGTCGGCGACGACGAAGCCATCGACGAGGCAGTCAGCGCGGTCACCAAGATCGCGGGTATGGCGATCGGCGCTGCCATCACCGTCGCCAAGGACGTCATCACCCCGGAGACCATCGGCCAGCTCGCCGCCGTCGGCCTGACCAACCCCCCTGCCGCACTGGGCATCCTCGCTGCGAAGGTCGGTACCGCCGCGGTCAAGCTGGTGCCCCCGGCAACGATCGACTCCGCCGTGAACGTCGCGTTCGAGGAAGTCACCCGCACCATCGACGACAACGCCGGCCTCGCGCAGCTCGTCACCGACACCTCGTACTGGAACACCGCCGTCAAACACGGCTCCTACGACAGCGTCCCGGTCGGCAACCGCGGCGAGACCCCCGTGCAGTTGACGGTGCGGTGGATCGTCGCGCTCGCCGCAGACCTCACCGGTGACAGCACCCTCGCCGACAAGGTCGGAGCCGTCCTCGGCCGCAGCGCCCAGCTCCTCGCCACCCCCGACACCGTCCGCAGCGCAGGCCAGATCATCACCGCCGGTGCGCGGACCGCCGTCGGCGCCGCACCGACCAGCAGCCGATCCGCGACCACCAACGGCACCACCACGCCTGCACCGACGATGGCCGGGTCCACCCCGACCGCCGCCAGGTGACCGACTCACCCGCAGAAGGAGACGTCGACATGGCCGCACAGCCGATCGACAATCACGAGCTCTACAGCGACGACACCTCGGGATCGGCCCCCGTCGTCCCCGCCGGTCTGCGGATCCCACCGATCGACCGCCAGGCACCGGTCCACACCGAACCGGTCGCCGGTGTCGGGCGACCACCGGTGATGTGGCTGCTCGGCGCACACGGCGGCGCAGGCGTGTCCACCCTCGCGCGCGTCTGGGCACCCGCCGCCGACGCGCACGGCGGGTGGCCGGCCCACGACCGGTACCGATCGGTCATCGTCGTCGCACGCACCCACCGCACCGGACTCGCCGCCGCCCACGACCTACTGCTCCAATCGGCCGCCGGTCTCACCGGCGGGTGCACCGTCCTCGGTCTGGCTCTCGTCCCGGACGCACCGGGGAAGTTGCCGAAGACGTTGCGGCGCAGCGCCGACGTCGTCGCGTCCGCCGCGCCCGCGGTGTGGCACCTGCCGTGGGTGCCGGACCTGCGCGTGCACACCCACTCCGACCTGGCGGTGTGGTCACCGGCCGAACCGGACCCGCCGCCTCCTGGCCGGATGCGATCGGTGACCTCCGCGGCCGCCCCGCACCCCGGCCTCGTCGCCGCCGGTCACACCGCCTTCGACGCCGCCCGCCGCGCCGCTGCGCACTGATCCACCTCGGATCGACCCACCTGCCTCGAAAGGACCCACCATGCTCACCACACTCCGCACCGATGCCACCGTGTTCCTCGCTCAGAACATCGGAGACGTCGATCCTCAGGCACCCAACGGCGAGTTCGGAGAGAAGATCACCACCCTCATGTCCTGGCTGATGTGGGGCTGCATCTTCGCCTCCGTCGCCGGAATCATGATCTGCGGGGCGATGCTCGGCTACGAGAAGATCACCGGCGGCGGCGGCAATTCCACCGGCAAACTCGTCGGCGGTCTCGTCGGAGCGGTCATCATCGGCGGTGCCGCCGGACTGGTCAACGGCCTCGTCCTGTGAGCGCCGCCGCCGCTATCGTCCGCACGGGCGTGGCCGAACTCGAAGGCACCGCCACCGGTGTCCTCGACTCCGCGCTGGGCCTGCTCGACACGCTCGCCCGCGGAACCCTGATCGCGTCCGGCATCGCCATCGCGTTCGGTGTGGTCCTGCTGGTGTCCGGAAGCTCCCGCGCCGTAGGCACCCTGTTCGGCGGTATCGCCGGCGTCGCCATCTCCACCATCGCGCTGAGCGGCGGCATCGACTGGATGATCGACACCGCACAGACGACGGCCGTCGCCACCTCCACCGGCAGCGGGACCGCACCGTGATCGGCAAAGCCGTCACCGAAGCGGTGCTCGCACAGCCGCCGACCGGCCCGGTGACGTTCCCCGCAGAGGTGTGGGATCCGCTGATGAGCGCCCTGTCCTGGCTGCTGTGGTTCGCCATCATCGTTTGCATCGCAGCGCTGTTCGTGTGCGGAGCGGTCTTCGTCAACCAGCGCAAGTCCACCGGCACGCAGGTCATCGAGGACGCCACCCTCGCCCGCATCCTCATCTGCGCCGCCGTCATCGGTTCCGCATCGGGACTCGCCCAGAGCGTCCTGGCATGAACCCTCGCCGCCACGTTCACTCCTTGAAAGGTGCACCGCCCGTGGCACTGTCCCGCACCGTCCGCCTGACCTCCGCCGTCGCCGTCGTCCTGATCGCCGCAGCCTGCGGGTCGGAGTCGAGCGACACCGCCGCACCTGCCGAGGAACAGATCGACACCGCCTCCGCACCGGCCGACCTCGAGTGGCGCACCGTCGGGGGTGTCAGCGTGCCCAGCTCGCCCACGGCCGGACCGTCGACGGGGAACGGAGTCACCCGCCACGGCTACGACAAAAGCCCGCAGGGAGCCGTTCTGGCCGCGATCAACGGGCAGACCGCACTCGCCGTCGCCGACGACCGCACCTGGCCCGAAGTGGTCAACACCGTCACCGCGCCGGGCCCGGGACGCGACGCGTTCGCGGTCGCCCGCGCCGCCGTCACCGTCGCCGGGACGGTGCCGGAGGCGTCCGCGCCGCGGTTCGTCGGCTTCGACGTCACCGCCTACGAGCCCGACACGGCGACCGCCGCAGTGTCGGTGGCACAAACAATCGGCGAGGACTCCCAGCTCTACAGCTACCCCGTCGCCCTGCAGTGGGTCGGCGACGACTGGCGGATCGTGCTCCCCACTCCCGAGGAGAACATCGACGCCGCCGAGCTCGACGACCTCGCCGGCTACACCGAACTGAAAGCTGCCTCATGAGCACCCTCGTCCGCCGCCTGCTGATCGCGGCCACCGTCCTCGTCGTCCTGGCCGTCATCGGCGCCGTGGTCTTCGTCGTCCCGAACCTCGGCGACGACGACGCGGCCACCGACACCGCCGACCCGTCGACGACGTCCGCACCGGCACCGGCCCCGACGGCTCCCGGTTCGGTCGACAACGGCCGCACAGGGTTCGGAACCCCCGTCGTGGACATCCTCGGCCGCAAGGTCACCGTCCCGAACAACCCTGTCGGAGCACCGCTCACGCAGGAACCGGCAGGCGAACGCAGCGGATGCGACACCGCCGGACCTGTCTCGTCCCCGTCCGGCGTGCAGATCCAGCAGACCGTCGGACTGCCCACACTGGTCTCCACCAGCGACGGCCCCACCCGCGTCGACGGCAACGTCCTCACCGGGTACTCCCGCACCCCACAGGGCGCGGCGCTCGCCGGGTGGAACTGGATCGGCCGCGTCTACGGCCCCGGCCCCGTGGCGAAGGACGCCTACGAGAAGCTGACCGTCGCCACCGACGAGCTGGCCCAGAAGTCGGCCGGCGAAAACTGGGAGAGCGCAGGAATCGACGGCTCATCATTCCCAGCCCCCGAGGCGTTTCGAATCGTCAGTTGCACCGACGACTTCGCCTCCGTCGAGTACGCGATCAACATCCCGTTCGACGACAACGGCCAGCGACGCACCACCCCCGTCTGGCAGGTCATGAGGGCTGCGGTGTTCCACGACAGCGGCGAGTGGCGCGTGCGACTCGACAACCGGTCGGTCTCCGCGACCAAGGACGTCACCGACATCACCGGTTTCACTGCCTGGGCGCTCTCGTGAGGCGCCTGGCTGCGGCCGTGATCCTGCTCCTGGCTCTGCTCGGTCTCGGTCTCGGCGCCGGCACCGCCGCCGCCCAGGAACCGACCCCGCCCCCGGTGGCTCCGGTCGCCGGGATCGCCAACGAGGGCAATGCCTTCCAACAGGATCGGCGCGAATGCCTCGCCGAGACCGACGCACCGTGGATCGGCGACCTGCTCAACGGAGCGACCGGCAACATCGTTCCGGAGAGCTTTTGCTTCATCAATGCCGTCGAGGACAACCCCGGCGCGGCCGTGTCCACCGCAGCATCGTCCGCCGCCTCCGCGTTCTGGGGCGACTCCGTCGGCGACTTCGCCAAAGCCGTCATGGAAGGCAACGCGCAAGCGTTCCGCGCCGTGATGACGTTCTGGATGACCACCGGCATTCCGGGACTCGGAGCCGAGACGGCCATGTCGGGGCTACGCAACATCGTCTCCGGGTTCACCATCGCGGCGCTGTTCGCCTCCATCGTCATCGCCATGACCAAACTCGCCATTGCCCGCAAACAGGCCGTGATGGAGGGGGCGACGGAGACCGCGAACATGCTGGTGCGCACCGTGTTCACCGTCTCGCTGCTGCCGGTGCTGGTGCTGATGCTCCACCAGGGCGGGGATGCCGCATCGGCGTTCGCGCTGAAGGAGTTCGTGGGTGCGGACCTGAACGAGAAGATCACCGCCATCACCGCGTTCGACGACAAGACCGGTCTGGGCCCGGTGTTCGCCCTCGCGTGCGCCGGATTCGCGTTCCTGGGCTCCGTCGCCCAGCTCATCGCCCTGCTCATCCGCGAGGCGGTGCTCTGCGTCGTCGTCGCTGTCATCCCGCTCGCCGCAGCCTCCTCGGCGACGGCCACCGGGCGCTCGTCCTACAAGTCGATGATCGCCTTCACCATCGGTGCGTTGCTGTTCAAGCCGGTTGCGACGCTGCTGTACCTGTTCGCGTTCTGGGCGCAGTCCGCGACGTCCGGTGACCCGGTGTCCTCGGTGATCATCGGGTCGGTGCTGCTGGCGATCGTCGGATTCGCCCTGCCCACGCTGGTGCGGATCATCGCCCCGGCCGCGGAGACCATCGCCGCCGGCGGAGCGCAGGCCGCCGGCCTCGCCGCCGCCGGTGGCGCGCTGGCGGGCGGGGCCGCCGCGACCGGCGCGCGCGCACTGGGCGGCATGGCCCGCACCGTCTCACCGCCGTCCTCCGGCGGAGGAGGCGGCGGGATGGGCTCTGCGGGTACCGGCGCGAAACCCGTCCCCGGGATGCAGGGCCGCTACACCGGCGGCTCGTCCCCATCCTCGACCGCATCCAACCGATCGGGTCCGCTCGGCGCTGCGTCGAGAGCGGGCACCGCGGGACGCCAGATCGCGGCTGCGGGGATGACGGGAGCGGCGGGGGCGATGCGCACCGCCGGGACCGGTATCCGGGGCGCCGCCCAGATCGCAGGGAACCTCGGTGCCGCCGCCGACGGCGCAGTCGGCAACTACCACGGACGGATTCAGCGATGACCGCACCCGCCACGTTCACAGCAGCCGCACCGCTTGAGGAACCGGCGATCTACTCCGCCGGAACACGCCCCAAGAGCACCTTCGCGTTCGGGCTCTCCAACAAGATCATCGCCTACGCGGGCGGCTTCTTCGCCCTCGCGTTCGCCGTCCTGATCTGGGGCAACGTCCCCGCCGGCCTCGCCCTCATGGCGCTCGGCGCAGTGCTCCTCGCGCCGCTGGCGATCGCGCCAGGCGGACGTTCCCTCTACGAGAAAGGCCACCTGAGAATGCAGTTCTTCCGCTCACGCGTCAGCCGCTCCGCCGAGTACCACGCAGGACCGCACTCGTCGATTCCCGGTGGACGCTACCGGCTGCCCGGGTGGTTGGCGCACACCAAGCTCTACGTCGGAATGGACCGGCACGGCAACGAGTTCGGGATGATCCACCACCCCAAGAAGCAGCGGTACACCGTCGTCATCGACTGCCTCCCCGGCGGCGACGAAGCCGTTACGCGCGGAGAGAAAGACCTCTACACCGCCGAGTGGGGCGTCTACCTCGCCGACCTCGGACTGCCGGGCGACATCGTCGGCGCCGAGGTGGTCGTGGAGAACATTCCCGCGACCGGACTGAGGTTGGCCCGTCTGGTCGAGCGTGAGGTCGCCGAGCACGCACCGGACCTGGCCACCGCGTTCGTGCGGCAGTCCTCGGTGCGGATGCCGTCGGGCCGGCACCGCACACTGGCCCGGTTGTCGATCACCTTCCGCGCCACCACCAAGGAACGGCAGAACGATCCGGAGGAGATGGCGGCCGAGCTGGCGCGGCGACTTCCGGACCTCTACGGCAACCTCGCCGGGGCGGGCATCGACGCGCAGCCGATGACCGCGGCGGAGATCACCGCCGCGGTGCACCGCTCGTACAACCCGTCGACGGAGAACGACTTCGAGGAACTCGACATCGCCGGCCTTAATCATGGGGTGGCGTGGGAGGACGCCGGTCCCGGCCGAGCCTCCTCGGTGTGGGGGCAGTACCGGCATGACGGTGTCGTCTCCGTGGTCTACGAGATGGCCGCGCCGCCGGAATCGGTGTTCACCGACACCGTCCTCAAGCCGCTGCTCCAGCCGCACGACGACCTGCTGCGTAAGCGGCTCACCCTGATCTACCGGCCGTTCTCCGCGGGTGACGCGGCGAAGAAGGTCGAGAAGCAGCACCGAGACGCGCTGCACGCCATCAATTCCCGCGGCGCGAAGATCAGCTCCGCCGAAGCGGAGAAGCGCCTCGAGATCACCTCGCAGACCCGCAAGGAGATGGTGGCCGGGGCCGGGCAGCTGCGTTACTCGGCTCTGGTGACCATCACCGTCGCCGATCCCGCCGACGTCGCGAACGCCGCCGCGGTCATCGAATCGCTCGCCGCTCGCGCTCGTCTCGGGCTGCGCCGCGCCCACGGCTTCCAGGACGCCGCGTTCGCCGCCGGCCTGGGCGTCGGGTTCCTGCTGCCCGATCACGTCACCACCTCTGCGTTGGTGCGGCACAGCTGAGCTGCTGCCGCCCGACCTGTACGCCCGACTCGCCGCCCACCGAAGACATCCCGACCGGAAGGTCCCCATGACGACCACTTTTCGCCCTCGCCTGGAACCCGACCTCGACCCCGATCTCGGTCTCGACCCGGACGTCGGCGTCGAAGTCGCCGTGCGGATGCTTCCTCGCGGGGTGCGGTGGGTGGTCGCCGACGTCGACTATGCAGCGCTGGCGGAGCGCATCGCCGCAGGCGATGAGGACGAGCCGGCCACATGGACGCGCACGGGGATCGGTCTGGCGCGCTGGCGTAACGCCGGCGGCAGAGCTTCCGGGGAGGTGACCGGCGATCCGTGGTGGCGCAGTTCCACACGCAGCACCGCCCGCGGCCACATCGGTGCCGGCGGGGGCCGGATGCTCGCCGTCCCCGCTGCCATCGAGTACGAGGCGTCGTCGGTGCAGGTCTGCGGGTTCAACCCGTGGGCGATCGGCGCCGCTGCACCGGCCTCGGGCACCATCGTCGGGCAGCACGACGTCACCGGGGAAGCGCTCTCGTGCGATCCGTTCGCCTATTTCCGCGACAACCACATCGCCAACCCGTCGATGTTCGTGCTTTCTCTTCCCGGACTCGGGAAGTCCTCTTTGATCCGCAAGATCCTGCTCGGTGCGATCGCGTGGGGGCAGACGCCCATCGTCGCCGGAGACATCAAGGCGGAGTACGTCAAGCTCGCGCGTCTCGTCGGCGGTCAGGTCGTCACCCTCGGTCACGGCGGCGGGCACCTCAATCCGCTCGCCGCCGGCACCCTCGGGCAATCCGTCGTCCGCATCCGCCGTGCCCGCGTCGCCGCCGCAGCCGCGGGGGATCACGCCAGGGCGTCGATGCTCGACGAGCTGATCGGCACGGCCGAGCTGACCGTGCGGACCCGGCAGGTCAACGCGGTGTGCGCGCTGGTGGAGCTGATCCGCTACGACACCCACTCGGTGAAGGCCTTCGAGAACTCCCTGATCGGCACCGCCCTCGGTGAGCTCTACTCCGACGGCAGTGAGTTCAGCTACCAGCACCCGCCGCTGCTGCGGGACCTCTACGCGCGCATCGACGCCGGATCGGCGGCGATGATGCAGGCGACTTACCAGACCACACGCGAGGGATACCGGGCACAGATCACCGAGCTGATGCAGGCGCTCGGCGCGCTCATCTCCGGCCCACTCGGCGACATCTTCGCCGACCACACCTCTGAACCGCTCGATCTCGACGCACCCATGATCGTCATCGATGTGTCCTCCCTCGACCGCGGTGACACCACCCTCAAGGCGGCCGTGATGCTCTCCTGCTGGGCCGACGCCTACGGCACCGTGGAAGCGGCGCACCTGCTCGCCGACGCCGGCCTCGAGAAGCAACGACTGTTCCTGCTCGCCCTCGACGAGCTGTGGCAGGTCATCGGCGCAGGCCCCGGCATGGTCGCCCGCGTCAACGAGATCTCCCGCCTCAACCGCACCGACGGCGCCGGGTTGCTGATGATCACCCACACCGGCCGCGACCTCGAGACCCTGCCCACCGAAGCAGACATCAAGACCGCGAAAGGGTTCATCGACCGCGCCGGGATGGTCGTGTGCGGGGGGCTGCCCATCGGCGAGGTCGAACGACTCTCCGGTGAGCTCAAGTTCACCCCCGCCGAAGCGGGCATGGTGACCTCCTGGTCCCGCGGGGCGGCGCTGCGCTCGGCGGAACGCAAGAGCGTGCGCGCCCCCATCGGGCGGGGAAAGTTCCTGATCAAGGTCGCCAAGGACAACACGCCCGGCATCCCCATCCGGACCGTGTTCACCGACGTCGAGATCGACACCGGAGTCCACGACACCAACGCCCGCTTCGCCGAGTATTTCGATCGCGGCCGACACGCAGTGTCGGCGGACACCGTGGTCGACTCTGCACCTCAGGACATCTGATGCGACCCGTCTACGGGGCGCACGTCCGCGAGTGGGCCATCAGCACCTACCGCTCGTCCCGCCCGAACTACGCCTCCCGCGACCAGTGCGTCACCGCCATCGCCGAACAGATCGGCGCGCACGTCAACACCGTGAACCGGTGGATCAAGACCGAGTTCGGTCCCTCCCGCGCCCCGGCCGCCGACGAGGTCGTCGCGAAGCTGCGGGCCGCCGAGGCCGAGATCGAGCGGCTGCTCGCGGTCAACCGCCGACTCACCGACCGGCTCGCCGCGGCCGCACCGCGCTCGGTGGCCGCCGAGTCGGTCATGAGCGGGGCTCGGCGGTGAAGAAGGGCGGGATCGTCGCCCTCGTCGCGGTTCTCGCGGCGGCACTGTTCGTGGTCCTGTTCGTCACCACCCTGAGCCCCTCGGGCGACGATGACTGCCTGCCCTCGGGCACCTCTGTGCCGTCGGCCGGGGGAGTCCCGGCCGGGTCGTTCGCCAAACCCATGAAGACCGGGGAAGCACAGCTCACCAGCGGCTTCGGGCCTCGGTGGGGAACACAACACAACGGCATCGACCTCGCCGGACCGATCGGCACCCCCATCTACGCCTACGCCGACGGCATCGTCTCCAAGGCCGGTGACGCGCAGGGATTCGGTCAGTGGATCGTGCTCGACCACAACATCGGCGGACAGGTCGTCTCCACCGTCTACGGGCACATGTTCCCCGACGGTGTTCTCGTGAAAGTGGGGGACCGGGTCACCGCCGGACAGCACATCGCGAACGAGGGCAACAACGGCGACACCACCGGAGCGCACCTGCACTTCGAGTACCACCCCGGCGGGTGGGCACCCGGCAACGCCGTGGACCCGGCACCGTTCTACGCCGCCGCCGCCGAGCCCGGTTCCGGGGCAGCCGGTTCCGGAGCGCCGGGCAACTCACCGTCGACCACATCGCCGGTCCCGGCCGCGCCGGACGTCGCCGTCTCGGCGAGCGGTGCAGAGATGGCAGCACTCCCGGCATCGGTCGGGTCCGAGGAGCACTTCCAGGTCGACACCGTCCGCGTCGCCCGCGCCGTCCACGCCAAGTTCCCGCAGATCACGACCATCGGAGGGTGGCGAGCCGACGGCGGCGGCTTCGACGACCACCCCTCCGGTCGGGCTGCGGACATCATGATCGACAACTGGTCTTCCGAGGAAGGCAAAGCCCTCGGCGATCAGGTCAAGGACTATCTCTGGGCCAACCGTGAGGTGTTGCAGATCGAGTACATGATCTGGCGTCTGCAGTACATCCCCGCCGACGGTGAGCCGAACATCATGGAGGACAGGGGATCACCGACCCAGAATCACTTCGACCACGTCCACGTCACCACCATCGGCCACGGCCCGCCCGCACCCGGCCAGAGATACGGGGCGGTACCGGGTGGAGCGGGATCGGCACCGACAGCGAACGGCACCTGCACCACCGCACCCGGCGCGGGCATCGGCGACCACGCCGACCTCGCTGCCGGTCAGATCCCACCGGAGTTCGAGAAGTGGCTGCCGCTCTCCGCCGCGCAGTGCCGCGAACTCTCCCCGGCCGTCCTCGCCGCACAGATCAAGCAGGAGTCCGGGTTCCAGGCCGGCCGGACCAGCCCTGCCGGGGCACGCGGCTACACCCAGTTCCTGCCCGGCACCTGGGCGTCCCACGGATTCCCCGTCGACGACGAGACCGGAGAGGTCACCGGACCCGCCGGAGCCGGAGACCCGGACGACGTCGGTGACGCCGTCATGGCGCAAGGACGGTACAACTGCGCCGTCCTCGACGACCTGCGCCCGGGTATGGAATCCGGTGCCATCGCCGGCGATCCGGTGGACCTGATGCTCGCCGGGTACAACGCCGGACCCGGCGCCGTGCAGCAGTTCGGCGGCATCCCCCCGTACGCGGAGACACAGAACTACGTCACCACCATCACCGCCACCGCCGGCGACTACGACCTCGCCCGATGACCCGCCGACGACAAGGACACCCACCCATGTTGGACACGTACGACCGCCGCCCGTCCATCGCCGTGGTGCTCGCCACTGTCGGTGTCGTCCTGATCGTCATCGTCGGAACCGTTGTCGCCCTATGGGTCACGAACACCGGCGATGATGCACCCACAGCGGGCGGCACCGACGCCGGATTCGCTATCGACCCGGTCGGAACCGACCCGGTCGACGTCGCCACCGTCGTCATGGCCGGCGTGTTCACCTGGCAACCAGCAGTGCAGGATTCGACCTGGGACGCCCTGCACACCCAGGCTGAGCACCTCACCGGCCCGATGGCCACCGCCGCCGCACAGGCGCCGTCACCGGCCCCGAAACCCCTCTCGGAGTGGGCGGCGTGGGCGCGCAGCGGCGACACCCTCACCGCCGTCGTACGGCCCGATGGGGACACGACCGTCGACGGCGACACCGCCACGGTGCCGGTGACCATTGCGCAGACCGTGCAGCACCGGTCCGGGCAGGCCACCCCGTACACCACCTACACCGCAACAGTGACCCTGGAAGACATCGCAGCGGAGTGGAAGATCGGCGACTACCGGATCACCAGCAGCAGCCTGTAGGGGCTAGTGGGCGGCGTCGAACGCTCCGACGACAGCCGCGGGAATCCGACCGCGGTCACTGACCGTGTATCCGTTCGCGTTCGCCCACTCCCGGATCGCCCGCGTCTGCTCCGGGTCACGCTTCGCGGACTTTCCGGCAGCCGCCGCGGCGTCGAGGACAGCGGCCGAATACGAGGTTCGCTTGCGTCCACCGACACGTTCGGCGTGGCCAATGTAGTAGTCGAGCTTGCGGTGAAACTCTCTCGCGTTCTTGTCTTTCAGGTCGATCCGGTAGTCGACCCCGTTGACGGAGAAGTCGATCGTCTCCCCGGCCCCGTCGGCGATGCCGCTGCCGTCGATGTCGTCGGTCAATTCCACGATCTCGCGTTTCGCCACGACCGGGAGCCTAATGCTCGTACTGCACGGGTTCCGACATTCGCAGAACGCGATTCATTCCGCGCATTTATCGGGTGAGGTTCACGACGCACGTATCGAGAGCCTGGACGTCCGGATCACCGGGGGAGACACCCAGTTCCGAACTGGCCCGCGGCCATGTCGTCGTGTTCCTCGCCCCTCCCGTGGAGGCGTACACGGCGCCACCCGAAATGACCCAGACGTCCGAACGGTTCTCGACCCGGCCAGTGGAGTCGATCGTGGTTCCGCCGACGTAGGTGTAGTCGCCGACGTCGATGACAGTGCCGTTCGTCAGGGTCAGGCCCGACTCGGAGAAGCCGGACGCGACCTGGTCCACCAGTGATTGATTCGCCGGGGCGCAGCGGGGATCGGAGACGAAGGCTGCGGGTGGGGGCACAGCCGCGGAGGTGGTGTACGGGGCTGATGCCGCAGTGGTGGTTACGGACGGTGCGGCGGTCGTGCGCGGGGCCGCAGACGGGACTGCAGCCCGAGCTCGCGTCGCCGTGGTACTTGTCGGCGACTCGGACGACGTGGCAGACGCCTGGTCGCTCTCATCCTTTTCCTCGTCGCCCAAGCCGAATACCGATCCGAGTCCGACCACGAGCACTATCGCAGCGGCGATCGCCAGGAAGATCTTGAGTCCGCGATTGCCGCCGTTCTGCCCGTCCGGCGAGTCCGGTGTCGGCTCGGACGGAGTCGGCGGCGGGGAGGGTTTCCCGGGAGCGGATTGATTGGTCCACTGGCCACCGTCCCAGAATCGTTGCCCACCAATGTTGGAGGGGTCCGGATCCGAATACCAGCCTGGAGTTGGTGTCGTCATTGGTGAAGTCTCTCAGAGCGCAGCAGGCATCTACGACCAATACCTTATTATGACATAACTGCAGCTAAACCACCTTCAGAGGGGGGTCTCTAGCAAATTCACCAGGCGCCACAACTCTGTAGATGGATTGGTTTGCAGGAACGCAGTCGCATCGCCCTCATGCTTCGCGTCAAGAGCTTGCGCTCGTGATTTGCTTTGCCGGTTCACGCCGGGCCCGGTGTCGATCACTATATCCAGTTGTGAACCAAATGCAGAGAAACCGCACTTCGATACACGGATTTGAAAGCGTTAACCGTATATCGTTACTCAGGGCTTGTTCGGGCGGAGCGTGCAGCGAGAAAGTCGTCGACAAGTTGCCGGCGTTCAGCCGGGCCGATCGGCGGGAGTCCGGTGAGTCGGGTGAAGACGATGGGTCCGACGAGTTGGGTCAGGGCGAGATCGGTGTCGAATTGACCGAGCTCTTGCTGGGCTTCGGGGTCGCCCAGAATCCGGTCGAACGGTTCGCGGTATTGGTTGACCACCCGCGCGCGCAGGGAACTGACCGGGTTCCGCTCTTCTTCGGGATGCGATGTCGCCCCGGCTGTTTCGGGTTGGACGGACCCGAGGGCAATCCACCCCAGCATCGTCAGTTGGACGGGGGCTTCCTCGATGAGCTTGGCCTGACGGTGCAGTAGTTCGATCAACTGTTCACGGATCGTTCCGGATGTCGGCGGTGCGGTGACCGGGGGCAGTAAACGCTCGAACGCCGCGGCCAGGAGCTGGGTGCTGTCGGTGAAGTGCCGGTAGAGGGTGGTCCGCGCGACCCTGGACGCTTTGGTGACCGCATCGATCGTGACGGCATCGACGCCACCGGTCGAGAGCAGGAACGTCGTCGCGTCGAGTAGTCGTGCGCGTGAGCGTTCCTTGCGGGGATCCACGAGCCGGTCCTCGTCGTCGACGCGGTTTTCGATGATCATCTTCTTGCCCACCTCGTCATTGTGCCGCTCGACCCACTCGCGAGCACTATCCACCTTGCCGACACTGTGCTACTGATTGTAGCGAACCGATACCGATCGTATCTGTAAGTGGAAGGTGGGCAGATGGCTTCGCTTGATCGGGTGCTGCTGTCACGGGCGCAGAAGTGGACGTTGGTGGTCTCGTGCCTGTCGGTGGCGTTGGTTGTCGCTTCAATGGCTGCTCTGTACACCGCACTTCCGGACATTGCGGTCGCTACCGGGGCGACGCAGACTCAGCTCACCTGGGTAGTGGATGGATATACGTTGGCGTTGGGATGTCTGGTGTTGCCCGCCGGGGCGCTGGGTGACCGTTACGGCCGGCGAGCGGTGCTGATCGTAGGGCTGGGGCTGTTCTCGCTGGCCTCGGCGGTGCCGTTGTTGGTATCGACGCCATGGTGGTTGATCGCGGCGCGGGCGGCGGCTGGGGTGGGCGCGGCGTTCGTGATGCCGTCCACGTTGTCGATCCTGACCGCAGGCTTCTCCGAGCAGCAGCGGGGGCGGGCGGTCGGAATTTGGGCGGGGGTCGCCGGGTCCGGAGGCTTGCTGGGGATCCTGGGGTCCGGTGTGCTACTCGCTTACTGGCCGTGGCAGTCGATTTTCGTCGGCCTGACATGGGTGGGAGTGTTCCTGCTGTTGTGTGCCTTCACCCTCCCCGAATCCCGCCAGGAGTATCCGCCGCCGATAGATGTGATCGGATCGGTCGCTGTGGTGTTCGCGATCGGACTGGTGGTGCTGGCCATTATCGAGGTGCCGGCACGTGGCTGGTCGGATCCCGTGGTGCTCGCCGGATTCGGGCTGGGTGTAGTAGCCACGGCGATATTCGCGTTGTGGGAGTTACGGGTGGATCAACCGCTGCTCGATGTGCGGTTCTTCGCCCGTCGAGGGTTCGGGAGCGGATCGTTCTCCGTCACGATCCAGTTCCTGGTGACGTTCGGCATCTTCCTGGTCCTCGTCCAATACCTGCAGTTGATCTTCGGATACAGCCCGTTGGGTTCGGCGTTGGCGTTGGCGCCGATGATGGTGCCGTTGGTGCTCCTGTCGGTGGTCGCACCGTGGATGGCGGCCCGGCTGGGGTTGCGGTTGATGACGGTGACCGGTCTGCTCGCCATCGCCGCGGGGTTCTACTTCATCAGCCGGCTGGCTCTAGACTCCACCTACGTCGACGTGTTGTGGCCGACCCTGATGATGAGCGCGGGTCTGGGCCTTACTGCGGCGCCAGCGACCGCGGCCATCGTCGCGGATACCGCGGTCGAAAAGCATGGGGTTGCCGCGGCGGTCAACGACGCCACCCGCGAGATCGGTGCGGCGATCGGCATCGCGGTCGCCGGTAGTGTCCTGGCCGCCGGGTACAGCCGCAACATCGCCCCGGCGATGGAGGTGCTCCCACCGGAAGCGCGGGGCCCGGTCACCGACTCACTCGCCGGCGCCCTGGAGGTCGCCGACCGGGCGGGTCCGGCCGGTCGGCAACTCGCCGACTTCGCCAAGTCCGCGTTTCTGCACGGCACCGAGCAGTCCGCGATCGTCCTCGCGCTCATCGCGGCCGCAGGTGCCGCGATCCTGCTGTTCTGGGCGCCCGGCCGCGCCCCCGGAACCCCCGACACGGGCGCATCGGGGACCCTGAACGAACCGACGCGCGATAGTCGATTCCGCGCCCGCCGCTAGCCGACACCATCGAGAGGAGACGCCCGTGACCCAGCTACCGCTGCCGCCGCACTCGCCACACTGCATGGGGTGCGGGCCGGACAATCCCGCCGGCCTGCAACTGGAGGTGTTCCGCTCCGGCGACGAGGTGTACACCGATATGGCATTCGACGAACGCCACATCGGTGCGCCCGGCCTCGCACACGGTGGGGCTGTGGCCGCCGCCTGCGACGACCTGTTCGGCTTCACCCTCTGGATCGCCCGCACCCCGGCGGTGACCCGGAACCTCACCGTCGATTACCTCGCCCCCGTCCCGCTGCACCGGCCCCTGCGCATCCGTGCCCACGTCCGGGAAGTGGACGGCCGCAAACTGCACCTCGAGGCAACCGCCACCGCCGATGACGGCACCGAAATGTTCACCGCCCAGGCGGTATTCATCACTGTGTCGATCGAGCACTTCGCTCGACACGGCGCGCCAGGCGCCGTCCAGCATCTACTCGACCGCCTCACCTCCGCGCTCGGGGACGACGGGCCTCACAGATCGTCACCACATCCGCCGGACCGCTGACACGACCGAAATCCTCGCTGAGAACTACTTCAAGGCGCGGAACGCGAACTCACCAGCTCTTCTTTGTGTTCGGAACTCGCTCGGCGAGAAGCCGGTCCATCGTTTGAAGGTATGCGAGAAGTTCGTGAGGTCACTGTATCCGAGTTCCTCTGCGATCTCACTCACCGTCATTGAGCGGTCCAGTAATCTGAGGGTCGCGCGCTCACGGAGGAATGACTCTCGTTGTTCGCGAAAAGTAGTCCCCTCCCTGGAGAGGCGCCGCTTGAGTGTGCTGGTAGACATGGCCAGCTTGTCCGCCACCCACTGACTGCCACTTCGTCCGGGATCTTCTTCGATCAGCCGTCGCACTTTCTCCGAGAATGACGTATTTCCGTTTCGCTGGTCGAGGGTTCGCTGCAGTTCGGCGATGGCAATTCGATAGGCTAGAGGATCGGAAAACCGACAGACCTCGTCGACTGTTTCCGCTGGAACATGGACGCAGGATAGCGGGGCGTCGAAGCGCAGACGCCCCGCTACGACGTGCTCATGGCTCATCAGAGCAACCGGCTTTGGCCAGCTCAGATAAAGCGTAACGGCCGGCGCACTGTAGGAGAGCAGGCCAAGAAACCGCAGTAGCGTGCCTCCAGCGTAGGCAATTGCAAGGCAGTCCAGGACCGGATCGTGTGTGTGCCCGATAAGGCCGACGGAGAAGCCGTGGTCTGCACTGGCATGAAACTGTGAACTGACTGCGGTCGAGATCAACGGCAGATAGGTAAGCAACTCCACAATCTCAGCTACTGAGCCTGCACTCACGAGCGGAACACTCAACGGGCCGAAGGATGTCAATTGGGCGTGTTCAGCGAACACGATGCCGAGCACGGTTGCCTGGTCGGCATCGAGATCGGGGTAAACCTCGCGAAACCACCGCAGCGGAGCCTGGATGTCACGCTGGACCAACGATGCCTCATCAGTTCCCTCGCGAGCCATGAGGCGGTGAAACCGCGCCGCGGCAGATGCGCCGAACGCTTGCCTTCGAAGCAGTTGGACGAACGCGAGCGGCGGCAAGCCCGCGTCTCGGAAGTCCACTAGGAAGCACTCCTCTGAGCCGAATCCACAACCGTCTGACTCTGACGAACATAGCGGGCGTGGTCGAGTTCGCGCACAGTCTTTTTAAGTTCACACCGAAAATTCAGCATCTAGAGTTGATTCTGACTGTTGTGCTGCCCAAACCCTCCAGCCCCTCCCAGGATCTAAGTCTGATCTACCCGCCGCCACGTACCGAACGTCTGATCAACGTTGCTCCGAAGACCTCTGTGAACAGGTTTGATACCGACCGGTTCAACAGCTCCTGTTACCGCTGATCTCGAGGGTTTCCCGGCGAGGCCCGGAGTCATCCAAGTCCATCGGCCCCTCACACGCTTCTGAGCCAAATTCACAACCACTTGACTCTGGCGAACATGGCCGACGTGGTCATCTTCGAACACAATTTGAGTCTCACCCGAAACACAGCACCAGGAGTTGGCCATGGCTGTTGTCACCTTTGTCACCCACGACGGCGAGAAAAACGAGGTGCCTCTCGAGGACGGTCTGTCGTTGATGCAGATCGCAACCAACAATGCAGTGCCCGGCATCGACGGCGACTGTGGAGGCGAAGCCGCATGCGGGACCTGCCATGTGATCGTCGATCCGCAGTGGTCTGAAACGGTCGGGAATTCCGGCACCGATGAGGAGGAGATGCTCGCAATGAACCCCGAGCGCCGAACTACCTCCCGATTGTCCTGCCAGATGCTTGTGACTGTGGCATGGGACGGACTGATCGTCCGGACGCCAGAATTCCAGATGTGACCACGGAAAGACGGTAGAAAAGATGAAGGCTTCTGCAGCAATTACTGAGCGAGTCCAGTCGGTCGTCCCAATCGACCTACAGATCCAGGGCGCGCACCTCTACGACAAGACCCGACGGTGGGTGACCGGATCAAACGGGAAGAAGCTGTTCGTCGAAAGTCCCATCCCGCCGGTCGAGGACGTCGAACTCGCCGATATCGACCTCAGCAACCCGTTTCTCTATCGTCAGGGCCGTTGGCAGTCCTACTACGAGCGTCTGCGCAATGAGGCTCCGGTCCACTATTTGCCCGCCAGCCCGTTCGGTCCGTTCTGGTCGGTTACGCGGCATGCCGACATCATGGCAGTCGACAAGAACCATGAGGCATTCTCCGCTGAACCGTTGATTGTCATCGGGGTCCCGCCACGATTCTTGGACATAACAATGTTCATCGCGATGGATCCGCCCCGCCACGACCGGCAGCGGGCTGCCGTGCAGGGTGTGGTCGCGCCGAAGAATCTTCGTGAGATGGAGGGGCTGATTCGTTCGCGCGTACAGGAGGTGCTCGACAACCTGCCTGTGAATGAGCCATTCGACTGGGTGCAGGATGTGTCGATCGAGTTGACCGCTCGAATGTTAGCGACCTTGTTGGATTTCCCTTACGAGCAGCGTCACAAACTTGTCGAATGGTCAGACCTCGCAACCTCGATGGAGCAGACAAACGGCGGCCCCTCAGACCTCGACGACACGTTTGTCGGTATGCGCGAGATGGCACGAGGTCTCAGCGCGCATTGGCATGACAAAGCGGCCCGAACCGCTGCCGGAGAAGAACCGGGGTTCGATCTGATCACCATGCTGCAGAGCAACGCCGACACCAAAGACCTGATCAGCCGACCGATGGAATTCTTGGGTAACCTCGTGTTGCTGATCGTCGGCGGCAACGACACCACCCGCAATTCGATGAGCGGCGGTGTTCTCGCGCTGAACCGGTTCCCCGATCAGTTCGAGAAACTCAAGGCCAATCCCGACCTGATCTCCAACATGAACTCGGAGATCATCCGGTGGCAGACACCATTGGCCTACATGCGTCGAATCGCCAAGGTCGACACGGTGCTCAACGGGCAGTTCATCCGGAAAGGCGACAAGGTCGTGATGTGGTACGCGTCGGGAAACCGGGACGAACGCGTGTTCGACCGGCCCGACGACTTCATCATCGACCGGGCCAACGCGCGAAACCACATCTCTTTCGGCTTCGGTGTTCACCGCTGTATGGGTAACCGGTTGGCCGAACTTCAGCTGCGGATCCTCTGGGAGGAATTGCTTGCTCGTTTCGAGAACATCGACGTCGTCGGCGAACCCGAGTACGTGCAGTCCAACTTCGTGAGAGGGATCAGCAAGATGACGGTCCGCCTCACCCCGAAATCCGACGCATGACCGCACAGCGCGCCGTCATCATCGGGGCCAGCCATGCTGGGGCCCAACTCGCAGCCAGCCTGCGCCAGGAACGTTGGACCGGAGAGATCGTCCTCATCGGCGATGAGTCAGCGCTGCCGTACCAACGCCCTCCTTTGTCGAAGGCTTACCTGGCCTCGAAGAGCACGCTCAAGGACCTGGAGATCCGAAGCGCCGAGTTCTACAGCAAGCACGGGATCCAACTCCTGGACGCGACCGTAGAGGCGATCGACCGCTCAGCAGGAAGCGTCTCACTCAGCACTGGCGACACGCTGACCTATGACAAGCTCGCCTTGTGCACCGGTGCCCGCCCGCGGCGGCTCCCTACCCCGGGGGCCGACCTGGCCGGCGTCTGTTACCTACGCACCGCCGCGGACGTCGGGTTGATTCGAAGGGCCGCGACCCCCGGACGTCGAGCCGTGATCGTCGGCGGGGGCTACATCGGTCTGGAGACGGCCGCCTCCTTGCGTGCACTGGGTCTGGAGGTCACCGTGTTGGAGGCGACCGAACGCGTCCTCGAGCGGGTAACCGCTCCCGAAGTCTCCGCATTTTTCGACCGAATCCACCGCAGCGAAGGGGTCGATATCCGCACGGGAGCCCTGGTCGAAGCGCTCACCGGCGATAGCCGCGTCCGCGAAGTGGTCCTGGCCAGCGGCGAATCAATCCCTGCCGACCTCCTCATTGTCGGAATCGGCGTGGAGCCCAATGTCGACCTCGCCGCCGCCGCGGACCTTGCTGTTGACAATGGCGTCGTCATCGACGACCACGCCCGGACCAGTGATCACAACATCGTGGCCGCCGGGGATTGCGCCAGCCACGACATGGCCCGCTACGGACGTCGCATTCGCCTGGAGTCCGTGCCGAGCGCCGCCGAGCAGGCCAAGGTCGCTGCCGCGACCATTTGCGGAAAGCCTAAGGAGATAAAGGCGCTTCCCTGGTTCTGGTCGGATCAATACGATCTCAAGCTCCAGATCGCCGGGCTCAACACTGGGTACGATGAAGTCGTCCTCAGCGGAAACCCGAAGCGTGACCGCAACTTCACCTGCTATTATCTGCGTAGTGCAGAGTTGATTGCGGCGGACTGCATCAATCGTCCCCGCGACTTCATGTTCAGTAAACGGGTCATCACGCAGCAACTCGCCGTCGACCGCGCCGAACTGTCACCTGCCGGGGCTGTGTGAGGTGTCTGCGCCTGGAATGCGATCAAAATTGGCGTCGGCGAGCGAATCCGCAATTCGACGGACGAACAGGTTCAACCGCTTTCGGCGCGACCCTTGATGAAAGATCGCGGCTTCTATAGCCGGCTCGCAACGCGGCCTTCCGTCCGAAACTCGAACTTGATCCGATCGAGACCCGCAACAGTTCGGTGCGAACCGTGGGCCACCTGTTCAGTATCTGTAAACGACGTCGACCCATAGGGTATGCATGCTCGCTTTGGGCGGATCCCTGGCAACTGACCGGTCTTCGACACCAACACCCCGCCACTCGGAAAGGACCGCATATGCCGCACAAGACCCTCATCGAGGGTTACCCCCATCAGATCGGGGGCCACTGTGGTTCAGGCGCGATGCGAGATCTGCTGCACTGGCACGGTCTCGGGTGGGATGGGCCGCCCAGCGAGGGGCTGGCATTCACCCTCGGGGGTGCTTTGGGGTTGTTTTATCTTCGATCGAATGCCCTCGTTCCACCGCTGTACCTGGTGGGACGAGGTGCCGACTTCGAGGTCGACCTACCGCGCCGGCTCGGCGGTCAGGTCCAGGTCTTGACAACCGACGATCCAGAGGAGGGATGGTCGTGGGTTCGTGACGAAATCGACGCCGGCCGACCAAGCCTGGTGTGGGGCGACATCGCCGAGCTACCGTATCTGAGGGTCCAGATGCAGATGAGCCGGCACGACATCGTGGTGATCGGCTACGACGAGGCCGCGGGCGTAGCGTTCGTCGCAGACAACGACCGTGCAGAGGTGCAGGAGGTTCCCTTCGACTCGCTTGCTCGGGCCAGGGCTTCAACGTCGTTCCCGCAGCCGACACGCCACTGTACGTACCGCATCACCTGGCCGAGCGTGCTCCCCAGCATCAGCGGCATTGCAACGGCAGCGTTCCGGCAGTCTGTCGACAATTTGCGTCGGCCATCAGGGGCAAGTATCGCCAGTCCCACCGCGAGCAGTGCCGAGGGCCTGGCAGCCGCCGAAGCGCTGGCCGCCGACGTTCATACCTGGGCCGACCTACCCGATGACGAACTCGAGATCCTACTGTTCGGCCTCGGCGCGTTCATCGAGAAAGCAGGCACCGGCGGCGGATTGTTCCGACGCTTACTTGCCGAGGGGTGCGCTGAGATCGCGAGACTGACTGGCGACCTCGCCACAGCAGACCTGGCGCGAGTCGCCGACCGCTGCGCGCAGGCCTGGACCGAGACCGCGCGTGCCGGGATTCGCCGCGGCGCTGATGTACGAGTTCGCCTAGACGCGGTGGCCACAGCCGCCGGTCGACTGCCAAAGGAGGAGACGGATCTTGTCGAAGCTTTGGAACGCGCGTCCAGCTCGTTGGAGACTGCAGACCGCTAACTGCGCTCGACTCGTATAGTAGATCGGGTAGATCATTATCTAGACGAGATTATTGTAGAGAACGGTATTGCATGCAGAATGCATCGTAGTGCGGTGCAACATCGATATATCCGTCCACAGAGAATGCTGGCTAAAATAAGTGATGGAAACACAACACCTCCAATTGCCTGAGCCGATGCGGTTCATTCTGTGGTGATACTCAGACGGCACTTGACAAAACGGAGATCGGTGAAGGAGATCCGCTCCATGATCGGGATCGTCTCGCCGCTATCAACGGAATCGAACCCGGCCTTAGTGGGTTCGATATGACAGAACCGCCGGAACCCGCTCAAGAATATTCCGAACGCCAGGTTGAGACCGCACTCGTGACGGCCTGGTGGCGCAGCTTTGCAGAACGGCGAGGCACACTCGCCGACGGTGACCTTCTCCCGCCTCACCACCCATGGTGTCTCGGCTGTGGTCCAGACAACCCCCACGGTCATCAGTTGCAGGCGCGGCGTCGCGGCGACGGCGTCGCGGCGGAGCATGTCTTCGATAGTCGGCACCGGGGTGCTCCGGGCATCGCACACGGTGGGGCTGTATGCACCGTGCTGGATGACATGGTGGGAATGCTTCTTTACGTGATCGGGGATTTGGCTGTTACCCGAAAGCTCGACATCGAGTTCCTCGCGCCGGTTCGCCTGCAAGTGCCTTACGAGGTAAGTGCCAGGCTCAAAGCGCGCGATGGTCGCAAGCTTCACGTTGTTGCCGAAGTTCGAGCGCAACGCACCGGTGACTTAGTGGCCTCCGCCACAGGTGTATTCATCGTCGTCGATTTGGCGCACTTTCTCGCAGCGCTTCGATCCGACCCGGAATAGCCTCGATTTTTCTCCCCGGGGTGATGTGCCTACCTGAGGGGTCGAGATTGCGTAGCTTTCCGGTGTTGGTGATGGTCGCGACGTACTTACCGGCACTGCAGAATCCAGGGATCGTGCGCAGGTCCGTACTCCGGTAGGGCGGCTTCAACCTCAGTTCTGCCAGCGTCGCTGCCGGACACACTTCTGTCGGAGGTCATGGCGTCACGATCACATTCGGGCGTCCACCTGACAACCGTCCCGGTGCCCATTATCCGATGGCGGGGTCATGGGCGGTCTTGAGGTCCAGAGTTGTCGCGGGACGATTTGGACGCCGAACTGCAGGGAACGAATAGACTAGATCGTTCGGGTATCCCTACGTGCGTTCTCGAGCCGGGCGTGAGCCCTCCTCGGTCGCCGTACTGACATTGGTAATCAGTGCCGATAATTCAGATTATGACATAAACGCAGTTCACAGGAATTTTGCCTCCTCTTCACCGCGACCGCGTTGACGCATGCCGCCACGCCGCGATGTGCAAGTGCTCGGAACACCTCAGCACGTCACGTGCTCCACCCCTCGCGGCGATAGGTTGGTCGATCCCTTGCCGGGCGACCCATGTTGTGTGTGAGAGCGGTCAACATAATTGCTCAAAGCTGCGATTCGACCGTGCGGTTGTGTTTGATCGTGACCACCAGTCTGGGTATATACGTCGCCGCGGCGAGAATGCCGAAGGCCAACGCAACCAACCACTTCGCGTTCTCTACGTTCCACAACGCGCCGACAACAGTCCATGCACCTGCGACCGACACCACCGCTGCCGTGGTCCTCATTCGCCGAACCTCTGGTGTCGGGCGGACTGCAAACTCACCCCACGCCACCGGCAGCGTGCGTCCACCATTGATACGGGCCAGTTCGGAAGTGGCGCGGGCCGTTAACACCGCCCCGCACGCTGAGAGAATGAGCCCTAGTACCCAAATCACGGCCAGTCGCTCCCATCGTTTGATGTAAACGCATGCGTACGGCCACTCCCCGTATGACAGGTCGCTTCGCGTGCGTGCAAGGTCCATTCGATAATTGCACTAATAGCCCAAACCGGACAGCTGCGGGCGTGACGCCACTGCATGACTTCGCTCCACCGAAGATCGCCGGGAACGGGCTTACCGGCGCGCCTTGTAGACCTTCAGAAGGGGCTGAGGACCGGACACGAACAGTCGCTCAAGCGGTCCCCGCGAGACCTCCAATTCGTGTGGTGTTTCCGTTCCTGTCTCGCCACGAAGCAATTCCATCGTCGAGCACAGCGCTCATGAACCCGCCGGCATCGGCCCACGGCCACGCAGTTCGCACTTCGGCTATTGCGTTCTGGACGAGATCCGCCATGGACCAAAGCGCAGTTTCTTCATCGGCGTCGACGTACGCACCCATGCCGTTGCCGTGAAAACCGGCGGCGCGTTGACCGACGATGGTGATCGCGCTGCACAGCCACACTGCCCCGCCGTCGGGGTCGTACTCGGCCACCCAGCCGATGTGCTCGATATCGCCGCCGTACTGGCGCACATGCAGGTCGTGGCTGAGTCGTTCGATTGCGCGCAGCCACGGGTCGGGCAAATCCGCGTGCGTGATCTCGACCCCGCGCGTTGGCGTCCACGTCGCGGTCAGCACTTGCTCTCGGTCCGGGAAGAAGCTGCGCACGGCGCGAGTATGTCAGGTGTCGGCCCCAGTCGAAGGTGGCGCGTCGGAAGGCCGGCAGCCCCTTGCTCACGCATCCGGACGCCCCGTTGGGGGACGGCCTACTCACAGCATCCATTTTTCGCTTTCGTAAGTACGAGGACTCGAAAACGTTGGCCGGCCTGTTCTCCAGATTGCAGACCGAGGTGATGAGGCTGGAAATACTCATACGCCACCTGACGAAGGTGCGAGAGGTGTTCTGAGCTCGTTGACGAGGGAAGCTCAGCGCTGCGTGAGGATCACCGCGTGCAGTATGATTTCGGTGTTCGACCGTCGATGAGGGTCACGGTCGAGCGTCCATCACCAGTGCGTATGCGGTGTCGGCACCTGTGGGTGTCGCGCTGTGCGCGTGCGTGCTGATTCGACGCTCCCGAAAGGCCTCACTTCGATGCAGGTAATTTCGTTTTCCTCGTTGTCTTCTGATCCCACCCGTGTCGTGACGCCCATGCGCGGAGCACAGGCGTGACCGCGCAGATGTCGTTCGTCGACGACGCTGTCCTCGACCGCTCGCTCCCGCCCGGGCTCGCCGATCAGGTACGGGACGCTGTGCAGCCGCTCGGTGATTGCGCGATCTGCGGTACCGCACTCGGAGAGAGGCCGGTGCGGTTCGGTGTCACCTCGTTTCCGGGGTCGACCCATGTCGATGTCCGCCATGCCACTTGCGGGCCCGCCGATCCGGAAGCGTCGATCCATGTGGTGATGCCGACGACGTATCGCATCGCGCCGATGAGTGTTCCGGTGACGTCCGGCGGCGAGGTGCGGGAAGTGTCGGCGCTGCTGGTGAACCCGTCGATCGACGGGTGGGTGATCGCCGACGATGCACGGTCGCTGCTCGACGGGTACCACGAGCGCGGGTTCACCGCGGTCGACGAACAGGTGCTGCCCGTACTGTCCGGCGAGGTGTCCTGGCGCGTCGACGATGACGGCACGATCGTCGTCGCGGACGGTGTCGCCGCGCAGTACCGACTCACGGATCCTTCGCCCGCGTTCGTCGAGCGGATCGTCAGCGAGGGCGGGTTCGTCCTGGTGGTGTCCTACTCCGTCGGTGTCGACGCTGCCTACGCCAGCGGCACGGTGCTGATCGGGGAACCGGACCGGTTGGCGCAGGCGTGGGTTCCCGCCGATTCCGACACTCGCGGCGGTACCGGTTCGGTCCTCTCTCACCCGAGCGAGGCCAGAGTCGGCAAGACCGACCAGTCAGACCACGACCCCGCCACAAAGCTCCCCGTCCTCCGGCGCCTGAACTGGACCTTGACCGCCGCGTGCGTGGTGGTGCTCGCGTCGGTGGCGGCGGCGCTGGGGGTCGACTTCGGCGGTTGGTGGGTCGGTGACGTGCCGGCCGATCGCGCCGACGCGGTCGACGGCGTGCTCGCCGCCGGCAGGACCGGCGTGATTTTCCTCGTCACCGTCTCCGCCGTGGTGGCGGTGGGGATGGTGAGCTGGGACCGGTTCATGAACCGACGGGTGAACGCGCGTATGGCCTGGTCCTACGCCACACAGACGGCGGCGATGCTGCTCGTCGGATGGATCATGTGGGCGTTCTGCGTCGTCGGCGCGGCGATGGGTGCGCGATGATGGCCGCCCGCACCACACGGTCGAACGGCTCGTCGATCGGCGAGACCGCCGCATTGATCGTCATCGCTGTCGTTGCGGCCGGCGTGGTGATCGCGGCGGGTGCGTGGTGGCTCGGGTCGCTGCTCGGCGGCTTCGACACCTCGCCCGATCCGATCACCGGGTTGTACGACGTCGTGCGTGGCCGTCGCCCATGGCCGTGGCAGTCCACCGTCTTCGCAGCGTTCGCGGGGTCGGCGGTTCTCGTTCTGACAGTGGCTGCGGTGCGGCGGTGGGCACGCGGTCGCACCTGGATCGACTCCAAGGCGAAGACGATGGCGAATCCGGGCAAGCTGTCCGGGATCTCGCGCTCGGCGTCGCAGAAGCTGGTCCCGCAGTTCTCCCCCAAGGACCCCCGGTCCTGGGGGTTCCTCATCGGCTACACCGTCCGCGGGAAGGTGCCGGTCTACCTGACGTGGGAGACGGTCATGGTCGCCATCGCCGGGATGCGGATGGGCAAGACCGTGACGCTGGCGATCCGAGCCGTGATCAGTGCCCCCGGGCCGGTGATCGCCAACACCACCAAACCGGACCTGCACGCCGCGACCCGCCTCGCCCGTGAACGCCTCGGCAGGGTGTGGATGCTCGATCTGCAAGAGATCTGCGGATCTCGGGTGGTCACGTTCTGGTGGAACCCGCTCAAACGAGTGCGGGAGATGGGGGACGCTCGCCGCCTGGCGTCGTTCTTCGTCTCCGGGTCCTCCACCAAGGGCGCGACGACGAGCAACTACTTCGACGGTGGCTCCGCCGAGCTGCTGGCGCTGTACCTGCTCGCCGCGGCCGTGGGCGGCGGAGACATCCTGCACACCCTTGCCTGGCTCGGCCGCGACCAGGACCAGACACCGGCGGACATCCTCGAGGTGGCAGGCCACCGGCGGGCCGCGGACAAGATCCGCACCGCCCTCGACATCAACGAACGCCAGCGCGACGGCCTGTTCGACATGGCCCGCAAATGCCTGAGCGTGCTGATCGACGAGGACTACGCCAATGTCGTCACACCCCCGACGCGGGTGACGATGGAGGTGCTGCCACATCCGGAGACCGGTGAACGCAGCATCCGCCACCGACGGCAGGACGCCACGCACGATCGAGCGGAGTTCGACCCGTACGACTTCGTCACCAGCACCGGCACCCTCTACACCCACTCGAACAAGGGCTCGGGGACCGCGACGCCGCTGATCACCGCCCTCCTCGGTCAGATCTTCGACGCCGGGATCAAGGTCGCCGTGCGTAGCCCCCGACGTGACTACCCGGCTCACATGCCCGCGTGGTGGCCGCAGTCCTGGTGGCGGCGAACGCACTCCGCACCGGAAGGTCGTCTCGAGGTGCCGCTCGTCGCCGTCCTCGACGAGGCCGCCAACACCGTTCTGCTCGAAGACCTGCCGAACCAGTTCTCCTACTTCGGATCCCACGGCATCATTCCGATCGCCATCCTGCAAAGCCCCCAACAGGGCGAAAAAGCCTGGGGCAGGGAGGAGTTCGAGGCGATGGTGTCAGGCTCCATGCACTTCTACGGCGGCAACGTCAACGTCGAGTCCTACGCGCGCGGCTTGTCCTCCACGGTCGGCACACACGAGGTGCAGACCACCACCCGGAGCAACGGGCGATCCGGAGGCAGCACGTCGCAGAGCTGGCAGGAGCGCCCGATCCTCACCGAGGCCGACATCCGCGCGATGCCCAGCGCGCGTGCGCTGCTCGTCGTCCCCGGCAACAAACCGGTACTGATCAGGAAGCTCCCGTGGTGGGAGACCGACGACGCCGATCTGATCCGGGAATCCATCGGCCGTTACGCCGGCTCGGAGAAGGTGGCCGCGGAACTGCTCGCCGGCGGTGTCGGCGACAAGCGCCACCTCGATCGGAGCGACGTCGACGACGGGGACGATCCGGACGAGTACGACTGGGAGAAGGACTGATGACCGACCCCTGTCCGGACGACGAGGCCGATCTCTTGCCGGACCATGAGGCCGACCCCGGCGATCCGGGGGATGTGGCACCGGAGCCGGTGTTCGCCGACGTCGAGGAGTTCGTGACGCTCTACTTCTCCCAGGTCATCAACCGGCAGGTGTCGAACTCGCCCGGGCGCGGATTGAGTTGGGATCCGCGGTGGTGGCGTCACCGGGAGGTCTACGAGCGCCTGACCGCGCTGTGGCAGGCGTACGAGGGGGCTGTGGTGAGCGATGACCCGTCGGCGATGTCGCGGTGGTGGATCACGGACGCCGACGCGCACCTGAAGGTGCTTCTGGACGGCGCGACCGGCCCCATGAGCCACGTCGACCCGGACGGCTGCTGGAACGGCCACGGACCACTCCCCTGTGCCCCGATGCCGAAGCAGGAACGGTGATACGGCGGCCTTCACGGTGTGCCCGGGGCGGCGTCGTTGGCGGCCGAAGAGTCAGTCGACCCGGCCGCGGCGTGGTGGGTCGATGCGCCGCTGCCGGTCGACACTGGCATCCGGGTGCAGGATCGACTGCAGGGTGTGAACAGTGTCGTCGTCGATGTCGCACTGCATCATCGCCGCCGCCCAGTCCCACTCGGGTGTCGACCAGACGTAGTGCAGTGGACCCCAGCGCGGTGACCATGACCCGTCCGCTGATCGTGGCGAGCGTGCAATCATTGTCTGGTCGTTGTGTCCCTCGAAAGCACCGGTCTCGTCGTCGCGAAACGGCACCGTGGTCGGGGTGAAGTCGACCGGGACGCGGGCCACGACAGGAGTTCCGGTCACGGAAGCTGCGAACCATTCTGCTTGCTGACGGCGCGCCTCGTCGCCGCGACGCTGTAGATCGCGCTGACGCTCCTCGTGGGTCTGGGTGGGCCCGGTCCACGTGAACAGCCCGTCGTCTAGCGGCTCGCCGACCGTCACGTCGACGTAGCGGGCGCCGATCTCCAGCAGGTCGATCTGATGACCGAGAATCCTGCCGGTCTCGATGTCCACCCAGATTCGCATCGGGTGGGGCTTGCCGGGAGGCGGTGCGAGTTCGACTGTCCAGCAGTCGCGCTCGAGGAAACGCACCTCGTCGATCGGTCCGGTCGGGCTGGTGAAGTCGGTGCCGGCCCACTCGGCCGCAGTCCGCCGCCTGATCAGAAACTGGTTTTTACCGAAGTAGTGCACTCGGTTCACCGGTCCCATGAGTGGGCGTTCCGGGTCGGGTGTGAAGTCCCAGGCGGTGGTGCCGTCGGTGACGAACACCGGACGCCCGTCGTATTCGACTCTGGTGGACGCTCCGCGCAGCCACACCGTGCAGTCGTCCACCGCGCGGACGAACATCGGACGGTGCCCTGCTGTCTTGAACGTGGTCGGGTTCCTCTGGGGTTCGGCCGGTGTCTCGCGAATCGTTCCTCGTAGCGAGATGCCGGTCGGCGATGTCAGCGCGTGCAGGACGTCGGTCCAGTCGGTCATGACTTCCTCCGATTGTGGTCAACGGACAGAATCGCCGCGATGACAGATCCCGCCAGCAGAATGAAGACGACGTCGTCGCTGCGGTCAGCGGCCGAAGCGCTTCCCCATGTCAGGACACGCACCAGTACGGCAAGAAGATAGAGGCCGATCGCACCGGTCCGCGCATTTCCCATTCTTCGAACTTAGGTGACTGCCCCGAAGCCCGCGTGCCGGGTACGCCGACGGTGAGTTGTGCGCGGGCGGGCAGCAACCGACCGCCCGTTGCTGACAAGCCTCACAAGTCCGGGCCGATGTCGCGGGTCCGGTCGACTGAGGTGTCTGCGGTGCGGGCGGGTTCGGCGCGCGTCGGTTTCGCGGCCGGTCGCCGTCGCCGTTCCTCCGCATCGGCCTGCTCCGGAGTGAGGTCGGCTCGGCGGTCGAGTTCGGCGCGGTAGCTGCGCAGGGTGTTCTCCCGGCGCGCTGCGATCGTCGCGGTGCGTGCGTGGTTCCGGCTCACCCCGACCTCCAGCAGCTTCCGGCGCAGCTCCTCCGTGGGCATCTCGGCCAACGGGTTCGTCGCAGCGCGCGGCGAGGCGGCGGGTTGCGCCGAACGCACCGCGGTCTCGGTGGCGACCTCCCGGGGGTCGAGGGCGGCGCGGCGATCGAGTTCTGCCTGTAGCGCGGTGACGCGTGCGGCCGTCGCGGTGCGTTCCGGGCGTGCTGCGCGGAGCGTTGCGTCGGCGGTGGATGCTGCCCGGTTGTCGGCGTGCTGCGCGGCGGCGATCGTGTCGGACAGCGAGTGCTCCGCTGCTTCGGCGTTCGCTTGGATCTGGTCCCACTGCTCACGCGGCGGCGCGGCCGCGGTCGCGTCGACGGCAGCGTCGATAGCTGCGCGGTGGCGGCGGGTCCACAGATCGGTGTCCGCGGCGGCGTCGGCGATCTGGTCGTGATCGACGGTGCGACGCCCGAAGCGGCCGGTGTCGGGTTCGCGTGCGGCGCGCTCGGTCTGTGTGGCGCGCTCCAGCTCTGCCCCGGCCCGCTCGACACGGTGCTGTGCGGCGATCGCCGTGCGTACCGCCGCTGCTGCGGTGTCTGTCTGCGCCTGCTCGGCGCGTACTGCTGCCACGGACTGTCCGCCCAGTGCTGCTGTCCTGGCGGCGTTGGCGAGGCGGATGTCGCGGTCGAGTGCGGCCAGACGGGTGCGGGCCTGTGCGGCGGCAGCGTCGAGCTGGTCGTCGGTCAGTGCTCGGATAGGTGCTCGCCGCATCTGCTCGGCGGCCGCGGCGACATCCGTGCTCGCGTGCGCGGGAGTGCGCACCGCGTCGGGTCGTTCGTCCAGCGTGTGCCGCGGTGCCCGGTCGGGCGCGGGTGCCTGGTCCTGCGTGGTCGCTGGTTCGTTCGCGGTGGCTGCGCCCGCAGGTTCGGTCGCACTGTCGGTCATGTGGAGGTAGGAGCGCAGTTCGTCGGTGTAGGCGGTGAGATCGGGATCGAGGTCGGTGACGGTCTCCGCGACGGCCGCGACGACAGCTCTGATCGCGGCGCCTTCAGTGTCGTCGAACCGGATCAGGTGTAGATCGAGATCTGCGGTGTCGGCGCCGAGTGCGGCGTCGACGACGCGTCGGGCCAGCTCGGTCCATTCGCGGTCGGTGAGTGTGGCGGCGACGCGAGCGGGAAGCGCACGTTGCAGGGCGGTGTCGGTGTCGATGTCGATCAGCGCCCGCACCGCGTTCCGGTACGCCTGCTGCTGGGGGTGGGTGTAATCGAGGTCCGTCGCCCAGACCGCGTCGGGGCCGCGAGGGTCGATGATCGCCGCGACCATCGCGGTGGCGAAGGTGCGCAGTTCCGTGTCCGCTCCGCGGTGCTGCGGGGGCAGCACGGGCACCGTCGACGCGACCGCCGGAGTCTGCACGTTCTTGAGGCGGGCGAGGATCGCGACGGGGATGTTGCCGGCGCCGTGCAACCCACGGTCGCTGAGGACGTCGATGACGGAGTCGACGTCGGCGCCGCGGGCGACGGCGTCGCGGACACCGGCCACGGCGGCGTCCCACCCGCGCTGCGCCTTCGCGGTGGTGTGGATCGCGGTCGGGAGCACCGTGTCCAGCAGGTGGCGGGCGTGGGCGTCGCCGAGTTTCGCGGCGGCGGTGTCGTAGTACTCGCGGAACCGGTGCGGGTCCGATGCGCGGGCCAACCCGGCGCGTAGGTGCTCCACGGCGGCGCGTTCTTCGCCGTCGCGGGCGAGGATGCCGGCGAACACTGTCGTCGGTGTCGCTTCCGGTCCCGGGGCGTGGTCGAGGTCCGGGTCGGGGAGCTGGTCGGTGACGAGGTAGGCGTAGTTGCCGGTCTTGCCTCGGGTCAATGCCACGTACGCGGCCTGTCTGTCCACGGCGGTGGAGAGCAGGGCGCGGCCGACGTCGACGGTGAGTCCCTGGGCGCGGTGGATGGTGTGGGCGTAGCCGAGTTCGGTGTGCCCTTGGGCGTACCAGGCGGGCAGGACGGTGTGCGCGCCGTGCCGGTTGCCGGTGACGGCGATACTGCCGTCCTCCCCGACACCGGTGACGGTCCACAGGTCACCGTTCTGCACCGAGAAGCGGCGTCCGGCCGCGTCGGTGGCGCGCAGCTCGGCGCGGTTACGCCTGGTGACCACGACGTCACCGACGTGTGCACGGGCGGTGTCCGACAAGGGCGCGGAGATCCCGTCGCCGGTGCCCGCTTCGGTGTGATGGATCGCCTGGGCGGCAGTGTTGAGTTGGCGGACCTGCTCGTTCGTGGGGGCGAGCATCACCGACGACAACCCGTCTCGGGTGTCGGCGAGGTGATCGTCGAGCAGACGCACCAGCAGCTCGTCGTCCGTGCCGCCGATCATCCGGTCGTTGGTGCGGTAGAACTCGATCGCCGTGTCGTCCCCGGTGCGCAGTCCCAGCGACGCGGTCGCCTCCGCGGGGTCGCGGAAGCGCACCACGTCGACGAGCTCCGGCGCACTCGTCTCGCGGGCGAGCATGCCGAGCGCACCGCCCGCATCGACGGCGCCCAGCTGTGCGGAGTCGCCGATCATGCGCACCACCGCGCCGTGTTCGGCGGCCAGGGCCACGAGCTGGTCGAGGTCGCGGGTCGAGGCCATGCCCGCTTCGTCGACGAGGATCAGGGTGCCGCGGTCGATACCGGTCTCGGCGCCGATGCTGTGCCGGTGCAGTACAGAGGCGATGGTGCGGCCGGGCACACCGACGTCCTCGCCGAGCACCGTCGCGGCGGCGGCGGACGGTCCCAGCGCGAGGACGGTGCGGCCTTGTTCGTGCCAGGAGTCGACGAGCAGTTTCATCGAGGCGGTCTTGCCGGTGCCGGCGGGACCGACACCGACGGCGACCAGTGTTTCCGCGGTGGCCAGGCGGCGTGCCATCTCGAGCTGTCCGTCGTTGAACACGAACTCGCCGCCCGTACGGGCGGATTCGAGTGCTTCGCGGCGTGCGCGGGCACCGTCGAACGCGTCCGCGGAGACGGTGAACACCGTCTGGGTGTGGGCGGCGTCGATGAGGCGCTGCTCGGCGTCGAGGACCGCAGCCGACGAGTAGCGGGACGCGCCGTGGTCGGTGAACACCGACTCCCCCGACGCGCGCGTCAGCGCGGACGGGAGGTCGTCGAGGGTGATGTCGAGGAGCAATGAGTCGCGGTGCAGGGCGGCATGGGTGACCTGCTCGACGGCGCGGCGGGCTTGGGCCGGGTCGGCGAACCGGACGCGGGAGAGCTCGTCCTCGACGACGGTGCGCACGTTCGCCTCCGTCCACGTCGACCGGGCGGTGGACACGCGGTCGATGACGCGACCCGCCCACTGCTGCGCGTCGACCTCGGTGACGACGTCGAACGTCGCGGTCGGCGATTGCACCGACGCGAGGAGTGCGTCCAACCCGCCGTCGGCGCCGCGCTCGGCGAGGAAGCTCTCGGCGCGTTCACGCCACTGACCGCGCATCACCCACAGCGACACCGGCGGCGCTTTGCCCGACCGGGTGTCGAGCGTCGCCTGCTGCACGAGTCGGATCTGCTGCGCCTTCGACGGGGTACGCCCGTGCTCGGCGCGGTACTCCTCGGTCAGCTCGCGCGCGCGGTCCATGATCGCGTCGCGCCGGGAGAACTCCGACAACAGTTCCTGGTCGAACCCGACGATCTCGCGCACCGGACGCTTGCCGTCGGCGCGGGCTCGGTCCTCGAACTGCACGCCGGCGTAGCGGGCGGTCTTGTCCGCGACGAGGGAGTTGTAGCGGGCGGCCGCGGCGACCGCGGCGCGGTGCAGTGGACGCGCATCGAGGGCGCGCCACTTGCCATCGGCGGTGGTGCGGACCTTGTTCGACACCGCGCAGTGCGTGTGCAGGTTCGGATCCCCCGTGCGGTTGTCGTAGTGCACGAACTGGGCGATGACCAACCCGTCCGTCTCGACCTGCTCGGTCGATCCCTTGCCGCGGCGGGTGAACCCGGCCTCGGCCTGAATCCACTCCAACGTCTCGTTCACTGCTTCGGTGTGGGCACGCTCGACCGCTTCCTTGGCGGCGGCGTCGCCGAGTCCCCACAGGGCGCTGATCGACTTCTGCGGGGTGAACACCAGGTCGTATCCGGCGACGGGGTGACGCACCTTCGACTCCTGGGCGCGGATGAACTCCGTGAGATCCTTCGGCAGTCCGCCCCGTCCGTGCGCGTCGCGGAAGAACGACTGCGCGACGTCCAAGCGGACACGCTGACGCTCCCCCGCCGACAACGCCTTACCGGCGTCCTTCGCCGCGGCGTTCGTCGCGTCCTTGACGGCGGCGAGGTAGGGCACCTTGTTCTCGAAGCTGGGGAACGGGCGACCGAGCTGCTGCGCGGCGGCGGTGCGGTCGACGTTCTCTCCCGACACTGCGGCGCGGGCGATGTTCGCCTCCGCGTCCGGGTGCAGCCCCTCGCCGAACAGTGCCTTCATCTGCGTCTCGGACACCACACCGTCGACACCGAGTGCGGTCGCTACGCGGCCGGCCCACAGTCCGGGAGGTGCGCCCTCGGCGGTGTAGTAGTCGGCGATGTTCTGACCACGGGTGACGGTGTGATCGCACGCCGCGACCTGCTTCGTGAGGTAGGTGTATCCGTCGCCCGCGTGCAGGCGGTGCAGCGTCATCACCGCACACCGCCGCCCCTGACACCCGTGATCGGCACCCCTGCAGGGCGTCCAGCCGGGTTGCAAACTGGCCGCGCAGCGACCCGTTCAGGGCGCGTCAGACCCCCCTTGCGGGGGTCGAGCGACCGGGGATGCACAGTCCGATAGTGCCGCAGGCGCTCTGCAAGAGCAAATGGTGTGTGGAGTCTTGGTGGGGCGAGGAAAGAGGTGCTGGGTGACGACGGAGGAGGAATGGTGGTTTCGGGGTCGACAGCGGAGCGGAACGTCGACACGGATGGGGGTTGTGTTAGGAATCGGCGGGCAAGTGGCGAATGCGGCTAGGGTGACCGGCATGGCGTCCACCTCGGCCCGCGTCGCGGCGCGCACCCGCGCACGCGACGCACAGCGCAAAGTCCTCGCCGCCCGCGCCGAACGCGACAAGGCGAACATGGACTCGCTCACCGAGTTCTTCACCGCAGCCGAAGAGATCGAGGCTGCCCGCCGCCGCCAGGCCGGCGCCCTCGCCGCGATCCGTCAGCGGGAGGGAACGCTCACCGCGGCCGCTGCGCTGGCCGGCCTCACCCTCGGCGAAGCGCGCACGCTGCTCGCCGTGCTCACCGCGCCGGACCCGGCGCCCGACGACGACGCCGCGGCGACGTCGACCACGAATCCTGTCCCGCACACCGCCGACGCTTCCGACTCGTCCGAGTCGGCGGTCTAGCACCACTGCGGGTGCAAATGCCTCCCCACGATCCGACCCTGCACGACCCGGTGCCTGGGCAACTCGCCTTGCCCGGTCTGCCTTCGGTCGAGGGTCAACTACTCCTGCCCGGCTTTGCCGGCGTCGCCGCACCGCCGGCGCGCGGCTCTCACCGCGGTACCCCGTTGGCCGCTCCCCCATCGGCGGCGACGATCGCACGGTTCCGCTCCAAAGTGATCACCACTCCGGGGTGTCACTTCTTCGTCGGGGCGGTGTCGAACCCCGACGGGTACGGGCGCATCAACTTCGTCGACGGCGGCGTCCAGCGAACAATCGGTGCGCACCGGTTCGCGCTGATCCTCGCGTACGGCGACCTCGGCCCCGACGTCGTCGGGGAACACGAGTGCAACGAGACGTTGTGCGTGCGCGTCGGAGACGGGCACCTCAAGCTCGGCACGCAAGCGGGCAACCTCGCCTACGCCGTCGCCACCGGCCGGCACCTCGGACCCACCCCCGCCTACGCGGACCCGCGCGGCCGCTACGGGCGCGCACTCGCCATCCGCGGCGCACTCGCGCACGGGTACGACCCCGACCGGCTACGCGCGGCACTCAACCGAACCGACCCCGCTTGGTCCGGCGCACAGACGCTGTTCTGACACTGCGTCACAATGACACCGTGAGCGAGCCACCCAGCGCGATTCCCACAACGGCCGACGCGACCGGCGGACACCGCAGCGATCGATCGGCGGCGCGACACATATTCACGTGGGGTTCTATCGGTGCCGGCACGGCAGGCGGAATCCTCGGAGTCGGCGCGCTCGTTCTCTCCACCCCGATCGCACCCGGGCAGGGCACGGTCCTCGGCGGGCTAGGCGTGCTCGCGGCAGCGGGACTCACCTACTACGCCAGCCACCGCACCCGGGTCAGTAACGAGCGCATCGAGGATGAGAAGACTCGACAGGCCGGCAGAGAACTCGCGCAGACTCAAGAGCACTTCGCTGCACAACAGCGATCTGAAACCGAGCGGGCTGACACCGCGCACCGCGCAGCCACCACGCGAGAACTGCGCAGCCGCTTCACCGCCGCGGCGACACAACTGGCCGACGCTTCCCCCACCATCAGGCTGGCCGGGGTCTATTCGCTGATCGCGCTCGCGGATGACTGGTTCGCCCACGGGAACCCGTCCGAGCGGGAGGTGTGTGTCGCGCTCCTCCTGTCGTACCTACGTGCACCGCAGGTCGATCCAGAGCCTGATGACGACGGTGCGCAACCACATCTTTTCGTTCGCGAGACCATCGTGCGGCAGGTTGCCAAACGTGTCTCGGAAGTCGAAACAGACGCTTCCAAGGAGTGGAGGTCGATCGAGAGCGTGGCGTTCACTCGGGCGGACCTTCGAAGGGTCGACCTTCGCGGTGCTGCTCTGAGCGGCCACGATCTCAGTCACGCATCCATGGACAGGTGCCGCCTCTCGTACACAGACTTGTCCGGCTGCAACTTGACGTCATCGTTCGTTAGGAACGCTCAACTGGTAGGAACCAATCTGACGTCAGCCAGGTTAAGAGGGGCTCGGTTCGGCGGGTCGTCCTTGCGGAAGGCAACGTTGGACAGGGTTCACGCGCCATTGGCCTTCTTTTCGGAAGCAGATATGACGGGCGCAACATTCACCGATGCGTACTTCGTACTTGCAACATTCCGCGGCACGACATTCGACGGAGCCGAGATGAGCGGCGCGAACTTCGGTAGCGCGCGTGGGCTGGACTCGGCATCGCTGGAACAGATCAGCTATGACCCGGCCACGCGCTGGCCGAAGGGTTTCTCCCCTCCCCTCAGCTCGCCGCGTGTGGAGGAGCAGACCGACTAGGCGCAATGACTGTCGGACCCCCGCTGTAGACAGCGGGTCACGACACGTGCGCCGCACCTGGTGGTGCACTTCCCGACCGGGAGGACTCACCATGCTCACACCACTGGCACTGGCCGGCGGCGGACTGCTCATCCTCGGGATCAAGTACGTCGCCGAACATCGCACCGGCCCGCTCGCATGGGTCGCCGGCGCGATCATCTGGCTCGGCACCATCACCGTCGTCAGTGCCGTCATCGCCGCGCTCGTCGCGGGCGCCGCGGTATTCGCGCTCATCGCTGTGGTGTTCGCGTTCATGATCCCGCTGGCATTGCTCGGCGGGTCCGTCGGCAACGGCAGCCGAGGGGTCTACCCGCGCCGCTACTACTGACCCCCGAACATGCGCTCGGCGCGGCCGTGCACATGTCGGGGCGATGATCTAGAGTCGTCCGTGTTCGACCGTCGATGAGGGTCACGGTCGAGCGTCCATCACCACCGGCACCACCCCCGCACGACAGCTCCACCAATCGTGCGCGATTGGTGGCGTGTGCCGGTCGTCGCTACCATCTCGAAAGGCCCTCATGTCTGCCATCACCACGCTCGACAAGTCCGCTGTCCTCGCTCGCGCTCGCGAGGCGATCGACACCCGCACCAGGTTCGTCGAGACGCTCTTCGACGCCGCCACCGAGGCCGCCGTCGCGCACTCCGCGGTCGCCGACGCACGCGACGCCGCCGCGACCGCTGATACCGCGTTCGAGAAGGCGTACCGCGACGCGATCGCCGCCGGATGGACTGCCGCGGAGCTCAAGGCCGCCGGCCTCCCCACCCCCGCCGCACCACGCCGGTCCGGCCGCCGCAGCACCCCCCGGCGTAACAAGGCAACGACCCCGACAGTGCCGACACCGGTCGACACCGCACCGAGCGACGGTGCGGCCGTCGACGAGCAGGCGACCGCATGACCGGCGCGACCACGGCGGTCGAGGCGACGGTGTGGCGGCGCACTCCGGCGGGGGAACCCGGCCGCACACCGTTGGCGCACGGGGTGTTCGTCGACGACGTCGGCGCGCACGAGTTCATCCGCCACCAGGTGCAGACGCTCCCCGACCGTGGGGTCGACGACGTGATGATCCAACTCGTCACCGTCGACGGCAACGGTCCGGCACGCCCGACCCGCAACATCGTCGGGTCCACCGAATCGGTACTCGCGGATCTCGACCATCCCGACCAGGCGGCGCACGCGATCTCCTCCGTCCTCACCCGCATCGCGCAGATACGCAGCGTGGACGTCGCCGCGGTGCTGGAGCACGCGGCCGCGTCGGCGGCGGCGAACGTCGGCGGCACCGACACGTTGCTGGCGGCGTCGCCGCAGTCCGAGTCGGCGCAGCACGTCGCCGCACTGGCGGCGTTCGGGACCGATCCACAGTTGCCGTTGGCGAAGCGGACGGCGCCGGTGGTGCTCTACCTCGAGACCCGCGACCAACAACTCTCCGACTACGGGGTCCAGGAACTGTGGCACCGGGACCGGACGAGTATCCGGGCGGCGATGCGGCCGGCCGACCTACCGTCCTCGGCGGTGACCGAGCTCGGTGCGGAGCTTGTCGCCGTCGACCGGCTCTACGCCGCGGACACCGACGCCTACCTCGCCGCGTGGACCGCGGCGGCGACGGAGAAGGCGCGGCGGATGGGCCTGCGGGAGTCGGTGCCGGTGGTGGTGTCGACGGAGGAGACAGAGTCCTTCGACGACGGGGATCTCGAACCGATCTACGACCACGCGTTCGCGCTCGCCCCGTTGCCAGGGTGTGGGTATATCCCCGATACGTTCCCGCACCGCTCACCGGACGGCGGTGTCGACGTCGAAGCGTTCATCACCGCAGAACATGCCGCCCGCCGGGGGTACCGCGACCGTGTACGCGGACACACCGAGACCGCCGACGACCAGGTGGCGTCGTGACCCGACATCGGCGCCGCGCCAGCGGGGTGGTCGCCGGTGCGGCCGCGGTAGTCGCCGCGACTGCTGGGTGCCTGCCCGGCGGTACCGCCGATGCGGGTCCGCCGAGCACGGTGGGGACGGTGACCCGTGTCATCGACGGTGACACCGTCGACGTCGAGACCGCGGTCGAGGGCACGGTACGGGTGCGGGTCATCGGGATAGACACCCCGGAGACGAACCGGCCGAACACACCGGTGCAGTGCTGGGGACCGGAAGCGACCGACTTCGCCCGCGCGATGCTCGACGGGCAACGCGTCCGGATGGTTCCCGACGCCGGGCAGGACGACGTCGACGACTACGGGCGGGCGTTGCGCTACCTGCGGATCGGTCCCGCGGAGGAGGACTACTCCGTGGCCGCGGCGGAGGCGGGCGCAGCCCGCGCGTACGTCTACGACCGGAGCAACCCGCCGTCCGCTGCTGCGGACATCGCTGCTGCCGAGGACCGGGCACGGGCCGGGGATGTCGGTCTGTGGGGGCCGCCCTGCATCGGCGGTGCATGAGCGTCGACGTGTTGTGCTTAGCGCCTCGTGTGCGGGTCGCTGTGTCTGCGGGACGTCGACAGGGTTGGATGGCGTTCCAGACCGATCAGGACGAAAAGGATGCAGCGGACGATGAGCACCACGACGCCGACAGCGATGTCGAATATGAACATGCCCGGCTACGTCCTCGCGGCGCTGTCGTCGTTGGCTCTGGTCATCAGTGCGCTGGGTCCGTGGGCGACGAACAGGTTCCCGTCGGCGTCTGCGGCGGGAACGAGTACACCCGATGGGAAAGTCGTTCTCGGCCTGGGTGCGGCGGCGCTGCTCTTGGTGTTTGTGCGCGCGGTGTTCGCATCTCGCACGGTGATGGTTCTTGCCGCGTTGTGTGGAGTGCTCGGTGCTGTTGTCGGGGTCGTCGACATCATGGACACCAGTCGCCGGATTGCAGCGGGATCCGGCGTGATGGCGTCGACGGCCGAGGTCGGGTGGGGATTGTGGCTGACGCCGATCGCATCGGCGGGTGTCATCGTGGCGTCGATCATCGTCGCGTCCACCACGCATGCACGCTCGACAGCCGGGACAGCCGGGACAGCCCCGACAGCCCGGACAGCGCCATCTGTAGCGCGTGCGGTGACCCCGCGGACATCCGGTGTCGCCGCATCGCCGACCAACAAGCTCTACGCCGCCACCGGGATCGCTCTGCTCGTCGCCGCCACCGCTCTACTGGTCACGACGGCGATCATCGGCCTCACGTGAAGCGGCGGCACCTTGCTGACGATGGTGAGGTTCAGGCCGCGCAAAGTCCGCACTCCTCGTCTGGAGTGCGGACTTTGCGCGCATTGGGAGATGCGACGGTTCAGCGGCTCGCGATCACCGCCCCCGCCAACGCCAGCGTTGCCAGCACGATTGCCGTAGTCATACCGGGAACCTGCACAGCTAGCGTCACGGCCGCGATCAGCGCCAGAACTATCGCCAACCGGCCGGCGGGGGTTCTCGGGCGTCGGTGCAACTCGGTACCCTCAGCCATGTGTCTCCTTTCGTGAGACTCGAGTGGTCGGCACCGGGTGATCTGAACTTGGACGGTTGGGTTCACCTGGTGCTAGGCCAAGCGTAGGGCGAGACGGTGACAGATACGGATCACTTGCCGCCGCCCGAACCATGGTCGCCGCACCGGTCCAGGGACTTGTCGGAAAGCGATGCACATCGATAAGAAGTTGAGCGAGTCATCCGCCGTTCACTAGCCCTCTGCCGTGGCCTCATATGACGAGGTAGGGCGGTCCGTCCACCACATGGTGGCGTGATCTCTTCCTTGCGCACAACGTGCACGTTGTGCGTGAACACGCAGATGATCTTCTTCATGACGGCCTTGTCGGTGTAACGGATGAACTCACCGTGGCTGGGGATGAACTCTGCGTAGTTGTCGAAGACGTGGCAGCTGCGCCGGCCCCTTCGATGCGATGAGGGATCACGACCGTTCTCGCCGACGAACTTGCCCCTGAGCAAGGTCGAGTGCTGCGACGTCAACCGCCGAAGCGGGCCTTCCGCGCTCGGCGCGATCGCGCCGTGAGATTGATTGTCAGCGCGACCACGAACAGAACTGCGACGACGACGTAGGTGCTCGGTTCCGATTTCTGCACGATGAGGGTGGCGATGAGGACGGCGACGACGGCCACCGCGCAGACCGCGAGACCGGGACCACCGAGAGCTGACCGGGTCCGCTGGTCGAGGTTGTGGAAGCGGCCGGCCATGTCTCGACCGTACCGCGGAGGGCTTCGGGGGCCTGTGGTCAGAACAGTGCGTGTTGGGCCTCGCTGGCGGCCCGGTCGCGGGCGGTGCACCAGAGGGTATGCAGGTGCCGCGCGACGCGGGGGTGCACCTCGAGGGTGTCGGCGAGGATGTCCCAGTCGGTGCCGCGTACGTGTTCGGTGTCGAGCCACCGGCCGGCGTCGTCACCGTCAGCGGTGAGCGTCCCGTCGGCGGTGAGGTACCGGTCCGGATCCACAGCGTCGGCGGTGTTGTCGCCGTTCATGCGTGCGCTCCCCCGGCTCGGAAAGTGTTGAGCCGCTTCCACGCCGCCCGCTGGGCGGTACCCAGTTCGACCATGTAATCGAACAGCTCGTCCTCGGGGCCTTGTTCAGCGGCCTGCATGAGTCGCTGCCCGGTGATGTGGAACGACCGCCGGTAGGACTGGGAGAGCACGATGTCGGCATAGTGCACGGCGGCGGAGGATCCGGTGGTGTCAGCGGTGACGACATCGGCCAGTGCTCGGCGCAGCGGTGCGTCCTTCTGCCCTCCCCCGGCTCGGTGCAGGACGGCGGCGACCGAGGCGGGGTCGTGCGGTCGTCCGCTGGTGACGAGGTCGGCGATGACGGTGAACAGTTCCGCGTAGGCGGGCTCGGCGAAGTCGGCCGGCACCAGGGCGTCGGTGACGCGGGCGGCGGCGGCGGTGTCGACGGACCACATGAGCGCGCAGAGGGTCAACGATTCCGGGTCGGTCCGCGGGTCGAGGCCGGCGCCGGGGTCTGCGCCGGGATCGGCGGCGTCGGGTGCGAGGTCGAGGACCGGGTTGCTCGTGTTCTGCTCGGGTTCGGGGACGGCCCGTAATGCGCTCATGACGTCCTGGCCTTACCGGGTGTCGGTGGAGTCGGCGGCCGGGTGGGTGCTCCAGGGGCCGGGGATGACGACGGCACTGGTGGTTTCGGCGGCGAGGTCCGCTTCGATCTGGGCGGCGATGAAGTCGTGGTCGGGCTGGTAGTCGAACGCGAGGTGCGCCATGGGAGTCTCCTTCGGTCGGTGGTGGACTGTGAGGTTCGGTCAGGCCGCGGCGGCGACGAGCTCGTCGATGCGGGTCACCCGATGTCCTGACCAGTGGGTGTCGGGTCCGGCGACCACGACGGGTGCAGCAAGGTAGCCGAGAGCCATCACGTAGTCCCTAAAGTTCTGAGAGTCCGACTGATTCGGACGCCCGGAACGGCGGGGTGTAGCAAATCACGTAGTGCAGTTCGAGTCGCTTCTCGCGAATGGCTGCCCCGCCGGACTGGACACTCTGGCCGCATATTGAGATCTGCGAGGAATCGGTCGCTGATTAGGGACCTGATGGTGGAGCTGTCCTCGGGCACGACACACTGACAGAAGGAGAATCGATGGCAGAAGTGGAGCTGTGGATCGGGATCGACGTCGGAAAACGCACCCATCACGCGTGCGCGGTAGACAGCACCGGTGCTGTCGTCTGGTCACGGCGCGTCGACAACGATCAGACCGCCATCGACGACCTCATCCGGTCGGTGGGCACCGCGAATGTTCGATGGGCCGTCGACCTCACCAGCGCGGTGGCCTCACTGCTGCTCACGCTCCTCGCCTCGACCGAGCAACACGTCGTCTACATCCCCGGCCGGGTGGTGCACGCCATGGCGTCCGCATACCGCGGCGAAGGCAAGACCGACGCCAAGGATGCCCGCCTCATCGCCGACATCGCCCGTACGCGAACCGATTTCGACACCGTGGTGGTTCCGGAGCCGCTGGTGCTCAACCTGCGCCACCTCACTGGCTACCGAGCGGAGCTGGTCGCCGACCGGGTCCGCACCGTCAACCGCCTCCGCGGCCTCCTGAACACCATCTTCCCCGCCCTCGAGATCGAGCTCCGATTCCTCGGGCGGTCGGCACTACTGCTGCTGTCCACGTTCTGCACACCAGGGGCGATACGCGAGGTCGGCGCCGACGGTCTCGACGCACACCTCGCCGGCCTCGGTGTGCGCAGCGACCGGCGCAGAACGGTGGTCACCGCCGCGCTCGCTGCCACGCAACGGCAAACATGCGTGGTCGCCGGTGAGGAGGTCACCGCGGCGTTGATCAGGCGGATGGCCGGTCGACTCCTGGCCATCGACAACGAGACCAAAGAAGTCGACGAGCAGATCCAGGATCTGTTCCGCCAGCACAAGTACGCCCGAACACTCGAATCCGTGCCCGGCATCGGCATACGGCTGGGAGCGGATTTCCTGGTCGAGACCGGTGGGACGCTGGACGGGTTCGCCACCGCCGGCCACCTCGCCTCGTACGCCGGCCTCGTCCCCGTTCCTCGTGACTCCGGCCGCATCACTGGCAACCTTCGACGACCCAAGCGGTACAACCGGGGACTTCGCCGGATGTTCTACCTCGCAGCACAGGGCAGCCTGAGCACCGACGGTCCCTCACGCGAGTACTACCAGCACAAACGCGACCAGAACAAGGTGCACACCCAAGCCCTGCTCGCCGTGGCGCGCAAACAGGTCGACGTCGTGTGGGCCCTGATCCGCGATGACCGCGTCTTCACCCCGGCCGCACCCGGGCGACTCCGGGCTGCCTGACTGCCGCGGTTCGACCGGCCGATGTCGCGGCGGAGGTCCACAAACACCTGCGGACAGCGCCTCCTGCCCACAGGTGTGTCTCCGACTGCCCAACACGTCATGCCCCGGCTGATACCCCCTGGGGTACTTGCATACCCCCCCTCGTATATGGCACGGTGGGTGTCGTACCGCCGATCGAACCCAGAAGGATTCCCCGTGTGTAGTCCCGTCAAATGCTCCCAGTGCGGCAAGACCACGTGGTCGGGCTGCGGCCGACACGTCGACAGCGTGATGAGCGCGGTCCCGCAGTCCCGGCGGTGCACGTGTGATCGCCACGCAACGCCGCCCCCGTCCGGCGGCCTGCGCTCGCTGTTCCGCCGCTGAGCACGTCCCACCCAATTGTCGACTGTGGCCGGTCCAGGCCCGTCGGATACCCCCACCCGTATAGGAGTTCATCGTGTCTCAGTCCGACATCGCCGCCGAGTCCCGATCCGGCGACCACCACGACAGCACTCCCGGCCGCCTCGGCCGGTGGGGCGCGGCCATGGTCACCCGCCGCCGCTGGGTCTTCGGCGTCTGGCTGATCGCCCTCATCGCACTGGGATCCGCAGCGCCGTCTGTGTTCTCGTCCCTCGCCGGCGCCGGATGGCAGGCGAACGGGTCGGAGTCGGTGCAGGTGCGCGAGCTCGCCGAGGAACACTTCGGCGGTAACTCCTCCGCCGCCGTGCAGGTGGTCGTGCACAACCAATCCGGTTCACTGACGGACCCGGAAGCGGCCGACGCCCTCGCCGAGGTCACCCGAATCCTTCGAGCGGACTCCAGGTTCGGTGACATCGTTCCCCCGCAACCGGGAATGACGATCAGCCCGGACGGGCGGACCGGCATCCTCATCGCCGGCGCCGCCGGCACCACCGACGAGATGGTCACCGCCGTCGACGCCGTCAAGGATCAGCTCACCGCACTCTCCGGCGACGGTGTCGAGGTCTACCCCACGGGCGCCTCGGCGCTGTGGTCGGACTTCAACAAGGCCAACCACGACGCGATGATCCAGGCCGAACTCATCTCCTGGCCGGTCACGCTCGCCATCATGGTGCTCGCGTTCGGCTCTCTCGTCGCCGCCGGACTCCCCCTCCTCCTGACCATCGCCGGCCTCGTCGCCTCCGCCGGCGGACTGGTGCTGCTGAACGAGGTCACCCCGATCTCGGTGTGGGCGATGAACTTCGCCATGATGTTCGCCCTCGCACTGGGCATCGACTACGCCCTGTTCATCGTCTCCCGCTTTCGCGACGCCCTGCGCTCCCGCGACCCCCGCGCAGCCGTCGCCGAGACCATGGACACCGCCGGCAAGGCTGTCGTCCTGTCCGGACTCACCGTGCTCGTCAGCCTCTCGGCCGTGCTCATCGTGCCGGCCCCCGCGGTGCGGACCATGGCCGTCGGCATCATGCTCGCCGTCATTTTCGTCCTGCTCGCCACGATGACTCTGCTCCCCGCCGCCCTGGGAGCGCTCGGATCGAAGGTGAACGCCGCGTCCCTCCCTTACGCCAAGCGTCAGCAGCACCGGTCCCCGGTGTTCGCCGCGTGGGGTGCACTTCTGCACAGGCACCCGTGGCCGTTCGCGCTCGCCTCGATCGGCGTCCTCATCGCGCTGGCGCTCCCGGTACTCGGTCTGAAGGTCGCGATGCCGTCGATCTCCGTCGTCCCCGAAGACGCACCCGTGCGACAGGGATATGCCCTCGTCCAGCAGCAGTTCGGTGACGGTGCCCCCGGCGCACTGCAGATCGTCGTCCCCGAGTCCGATGCGAACACCGCCACGGCCGCTGCGGACGTACCCGGCATCGCGATGGTCACCCCACCGCAACCCGCCACCGACGGGTCCGGATATGCACTACTGCAGGCGATCCCGGCAGTCGACCCGTCCGACGAATCGATGGGGACCGTTCTCTCGGATCTGCGCAACGGGCTCCCGGAGTCGGCACTGGTCGGCGGAGCGCCGGCGGAGAACTTGGACCTGCAGCAGGCCCTGAACGACTACCTGCCTCTGGTGATCACGATCATCCTGATCCTCGGGTTCGTGCTGCTCCTCGTCGCACTGCAAGCGCCTGTGATCGCGTTCCTCGGCACCGCGGTCAGCCTGCTCTCCACCGCCGCCGCGTTCGGCGTCGCGAAGCTGATCTTCCAGGACGGACACGGCGCCTCACTGCTCGGCTTCACCCCGCAGGGCTTCTTGAACGGGTGGGGACCGGTGTTCTTCTTCGCGATGATCTTCGCCATCGCCATGGACTACACCGTGTTCCTCCTCGCCACCGCGAAAGAACACTACGAGCGCACCGGCGACGCGACGACCGCGATGATCGACGGTATCGCCCACTCCGGGCGTGTCATCTTCGCCGCGGCCGCGGTGATGGTGGCGGTGTTCTTCACCTTCGCCCTCGCCGACCCGCTGCCCCCGAAGGAGATGGGCATCATCCTCGGCGTCGCCGTCCTTCTCGACGCCGTCCTCATCCGGCTGATCCTGCTGCCGGTCCTGCTGCGCCTCACCGGCTCCGCCGCCTGGTGGTCACCGGGCTGGCTCCGCAAGGTCCTCCCGTCCATCAGCTTCTCCCACTGACACGTGACGACCCCTGACACCCCCGACCGAAGGAGACACACCGTGACCACCACCGATCGCCCCGCCCGCGTGCCCATAGGGTTCACCGGCTGGCCCGTCGAACGCCTGGTACCCGCGCTGGCCGGCGTCGTCGTCGCCGCCGGGCTGATCCTCGGGGAGACCGCATCGCCGTACTGGCGGCTGCTGAGCGCGTTCGCCGCGGCGAATCTTGCCCTCTACGCCGCGGTCGGGTGGTGCCCGGCGAGCCTGCTTCTGCGCCGGTTCGGGGCGCGCAGTCTTCGCAGCGCCGACCGCGGGTAACCCTGCGAAACTCAGCATCGTTCGACGACACCACCCGTGACGGAAGGATCCACCATCATGAGCATCGCCCTGAGCACCACCCTCACCGGCACCGACTTCGACACCGCCGTTCAGCGCACCCGAGACGCCCTCGCCGAGCAGGGTTTCGGTGTGCTCACCGAGATCGACATGCAGGCCACCATGAAGGCCAAGCTCGGCGAGGACATGGAGCGCTACCTGATCCTCGGTGCCTGCAACCCGCCGCTGGCGCACCGCGCGGTCGGCGTCATGCGTCAGATCGGCCTGCTGCTGCCGTGCAATGTCGTCGTCCGGGAAGACGTGGACAACGACGGTTCGATCGTCGTCGATGCCATGAACCCCGACATCATGGTCGACGCCACCGGTGAACCCGCGCTCGCCGACGTCGCCCGCGACGCCGGGATCAAGCTGCGCGCCGCGATCACCGCGCTCGGCGGCGACGGGGACACCCGGAACCGATGACGGTGGCACTGGGGCTGACCCTCGGCGCCGTCATCGGGGTCCTGCTGGGGCTGCTCGGGGGCGGCGGGTCCATTCTGGCCGTCCCCGTCCTGGTCTACGCCCTGCACCTCCCGCTGGCCGAGGCCATCCCCGTGTCGCTGCTCGTCGTCGGACTCGCGTCCCTGACCGGGGCCGTCCCGAAGATCCGGGCGCGGCTGATCGAGTGGCGACTCGCGGCGATCTTCGCCGGCACCGGCATCGTGGGCACGTTCATCGGGAGCGCCGCCGGCCGGCACCTACCCGAGTCGCTGGTGTTGGTCGGGTTCGGGCTGGTGATGATCGCGGCCGCGGTGCGCATGCTCCGCGGCGACGGCTCCCTCGGGACCGCGTGCCGAACAGGCACCTCCGGGATCGACTGGCGACGCTGCGCACCCCGGTCGATTCCTACCGGCTTCGCCGTCGGTGTATTGACCGGCCTGTTCGGTGTCGGTGGCGGTTTCCTCATCATTCCGGCGCTGGTGCTGCTGCTCGGTATCGAGATGACGGTCGCCGTCGGGACGTCGCTGGTGGTGATCGTCGCCAACTCTGCAGCGGGACTCGCTTCCCACACCGACGGGCTCGGCGGCAACTGGGCTCTCACCGCAACGTTCGCCGGGGCGGCGATCGTCGGGTCACTCGTCGCCGGCCGCTGGGCCGACCGGGTGAACGCCGACCGCCTGAAGAACTGGTTCGCGTACCTGGTCCTCGCCGTCGCCGGGTACGTCCTGATCGACGCCGCACACACCATCGTCAGCTGACCATCCGAACGACAAGGAGCAACCCATGAGCACCGCAGACACCCCCGACATCGCCATCATCGAGACCTCGAGCCTTGGCGATCGCAGCTACCTGATCAGCCATCACGGCATCGCCCTGGTCGTCGACCCCCAGCGAGACATCGACCGCATCGAGAAACTCGCTCGGGAGAAGAACGCTCGCATCACCCACGTATTCGAGACGCACATCCACAACGACTACGTCACCGGCGGGCTCGAACTCGCCCGTGCGACCGGTGCGCAGTACGTCGTGCCGGACGGGGACCCCGTCGGCTTCGACCGCCGTGCCGTCGTCGACGGCGACGTCGTCGACGCGGACCCCCTGTTCATGCAGGTGATGCATACACCCGGACACACTCACCATCACGTCAGCTACGTCCTGCGAGGAGTGGACGGCACACCGGTCGCCGTGTTCACGGGTGGCTCCTTGCTTTACGGGTCCACCGGACGCACCGACCTGCTCGGATCCGAGCACACCCACGACCTCACCCACGCTCAGTTCCATTCGGTGCGCCGACTGGCCGACGAGCTCCCCGCCGATACCGAGGTCTACCCCACACACGGATTCGGCAGCTTCTGCTCCGCCACCCCGACCAGCGGCGAGTCCTCCACCATCGGCGAACAACGAGACGCCAACCCCGCGCTGACCCAGGACGAGCAGACCTACGTCGACACCCTCATCGACGGCCTCGCCGCCTACCCCGCGTACTACGCCCACATGGGTGTCATCAACACCGCCGGTCCGGAACCCGTGGACCTGTCCATGCCGGCACCGGTGGACCCGACGGAGTTGCGGCGCCGCATCGACGCCCGCGAATGGGTCGTCGACCTGCGCTCGCGTACCGCGTTCGCCGCCGGTCACCTCGACGGCAGCCTCGGATTCGAGCTGTCGGGCAGCTTCGTGACCTACCTCGGATGGCTTTACCAGTGGGGCGCGCCCCTCACCCTCATCGGCGACACCGCCGACGACATCCTCAGCGCCACCCGAGAACTCGCGCGCATCGGCATCGACTCACCGTCCGGGTCCGCGGTCGGCGACATCACCGACCTCACCGGCGACCACCCCGTCCGCAGCTACGGAACATCGGATTTCGCCGGACTGCGAGACGCACTCGGCGACACCGACAATGGTCTCGTGGTCCTCGACACCCGCCAACCCGAGGAATTCGACGCCGGCCACGTCCACGGAGCCGTCAACATCCCTCTTCCCGCACTCGCCGAACGACACCACGAAGTTCCGGCGGGTGAGGTCTGGGTGCACTGCGCCTCCGGATACCGGGCATCGATCGCCGCGTCGATTCTCGATCGCGCCGACCGGACCGTCGTCCTCATCGACGACGACTACGACCACGCCGCAGAACTGGGCCTGGACACCGAACGCTGACCACCTGTACCACGGCGCGGCACGCATACCGACAGCTCATATGCCCCCAGGGGTACTATGGGATCCAACATCGACACCACTGAACAGGGGCACCATCATGATCGGCGACGACGACAGCATCGCACTGGTACTCAACCGACTCCGACGCGCCAACGGTCAACTCACCGGGGTCATCTCGATGATCGAGAACGGTCGCGACTGCAAGGACGTCGTCACCCAGCTCGCCGCCGTCTCCCGGGCACTGGACAAGGCAGGGTTCAAGATCGTCGCCACCGGGCTACGCGAGTGCATGACCGGCGCCACCGCCGACGACAAGGAACCCATGACCGAGGCCGAGCTGGAGAAGCTGTTCCTAGCGCTCGCCTGATCAGTCGGCGGCTGGACCCACATCGAGACGGTGAACACGTCGCATATCGGCGTCGTCCGTCGTCTCGGTTGCGGTTCGGCAGCACCGCTGCGCCCGACATCGATCGCGGCCTCACAAGCGGCTGCACGTCAGAACAACGAACACTGCGTCTGTGGATCATCCCCCCTCTCGCACCAGGTGCGATACAGGTGTTCGGCGACTCGGGGGTGCACCTCAAGTTCGTTCGCGAGCTCGGCCCAATCCACGCCGCGAGCACGCTCGGCATCGAGCCATCGACCGCTCACGCACCCTAGGACAGTAAGCGCGCCGGCGCTCGTGAAGTAACGGTCATCGATTGCGGAGCCGGTGATCATGCGTGCGCTCCCCTGGCTCGGAAGTTGTTGAGCCGCTCCCACGCTGCCCGCTGCATGGTGCCGAGTTGCACCATGTAGTCGAAGAGTTCGTCTTCGGGGCCTTGTTCGGCGGCCTGGATGAGCCGTTGCCCGGTGATGTGGAAGGACCGCCGGTAGGACTGGGACAACACGATGTCGGCGTAGTGCGCCACCGAGACTGCGGGGGCGTCGGCGGTGACGACGTCGGCCAACGCCCGGCGAAGCGGTGCGTCCTTCTGCCCTCCCCCGGCCCGGTACAGAACGGCGGCGACGGATGCGGGATCGTGCGGCTGGCTGTCGGCAACGAGGCCGGCGATGACGGTGAACAGTTCCGCGTAGGCGGGGGTCGCGAAGTCGGCCGGCACCAGGGCGTCGGTGACGCGGGTGTCGGCGGCGCGGTCGGTGGACCACAGGAGCGCGCAGAGGGTCAACGATTCCGGGTCGGTCCGTGGGTCCAGGCCGGCACCGCTGTCGACGGCGGGATCTTCGACGGTGTCGGGTGCGAGGTCGAGGACGGGATCGGTCGGGTTCTGCTCGGGTTCGGGGACTGCCCGAAGTGCGCTCATGACGTCCGACCTCCCTTTACCGGGTGTCGGCGGTGTCGGTGTGCGGGTGGACGCTCCACGGGCCGGGGATGACGACGGCGTCGGTGGTCTCGGCGGCGAGGTCGGCTTCGATCTGGGCGGCGATGAAGTCGTGGTCGGGCTGGTAGTCAAACGCGAGGTGCGCCATGACGGGTCTCCTTCTGGTCGGTGGTGGGCGGCGAGGGACGGTCAGGCTGCGGTCGACACCTCCTCGTGTTGACAGACACATTGAGATTCGCGGGCTTCGGTGTCGGCGCTGATGTCGACGGCGGTGTAGTCGAGGCCGGCCTTGTCGAGTGCCCGGAACGTGGCCCGGCACTGCTGGCAGTTGGGCTTGGTGTAGACGGTGATTCCGGACATGGCTCAAGCCTTTCGACTATTCGGTGGAGTGGTTCCATTCTATTTCACGAACGGGTTTATTTCCACCGCTGGATTGTATTTGTTCGATAACGATGAATCGGCTTTATCTGTTGCGCTGCAACCGATATGGAGGTGACCGGAATGTCGTTCGGTCCCGTTTCGGCGGGTTTGTGTGGTGCGCTGTTCTCGTCATTGGCGGTGTTTGTTCGCGGCTTTCGTCTAGTATCGCGGGATGACGTATTCGCGTGTGGAGTCGGCGTTGGTAGCGATGGCGTTGGATCGGAGTGCACCGTCGGATCTGGCGGTCGAGGCAATGGTTTCGGGGGTGCCGGTCGAGGAGACGTTCCCAGCCGGTGTGCGGGACGCGGACATCGGTTGGCCGGCGGCGGAGGTGCCGGGTCCTTGACTACGACCAGAGGGATCGTTGATGCCAGTCGTTCGCGGTGGTGAACGGGAATGACGGAAGGACTGTTGAGCCTGACTGTCACGATGACCGTTTCCACGGTTGTCGCGGCTGCAGTCGCATGGGTGATGCCCATAGTTGCAGGAGAGCAGGCAAACCCCGTCGTCGGAATACGCACCAAGGCGACGCTCTCGAGTGATAAGGCGTGGCGGCTGGCTCACCGGGTGGCTCGGCCGGCCTTGCGCTGGACGGTGTGGGCCGCCGCTATTGGGTTGGTCATGCAGCTGGCGCTGGGCCTGGTGCTCGGGTTTGACTCAATATTCTCGGCAGCGCTCGCCGTGACGGTGTGCGTGGTTGCTTACTCGGTGTTGATTTACGCGGGCCTGATCGGTAATTCCGCTGCCAAACGCTACATGCAGACCGGTGGCGATCACACCTTGTAAACCGGAAGTCTGCAATGGCGTGACGTTTCGGCTCGCGTGGTCTCTGGTATCGAGTGCGCAGGATCATCACCAATCGTTCGCACGTCGACGGTCGGCGTGAGGGCTCGATGCCCGATTGCCGGCTATCCCCGCCGGTGGCCGGGCGTTCCCCGCTGGCTGCGGGAGTCGCCCGGCCTGGGTGGGCCGCTCCGGTCAGTTCCGGTCGGGTGCTCCGGGGAGGTGCGCTCCGGTGCTCGTGCGGACGTCGGCGGCGCTCAGTCCGGTGGTGAGGTCTCGGGCGACCTTCGGGTCGAGTCCGGAGTTCAGTGCTGTGTCCAGCAGGTCGAGCAGGCGGGGTGGGTGCTGCCCGGTCTCGGCGGCGTGGGCGTGCGCTGCCTCGTAGGCGCTCCCTGCGTCGGGGCCGTTGCCGATGGTGTGCGCGAGCCACCCGGCCAGGCACAGTGCCTGGATACGGGCGTCGCCGTGGCTGTGGCGGGCGATGGTGGCCATGGCGGTCCATGCGGAGATGCGGCCGTAGAGCGCGAGCCGGAACATCGCGTCCCGCACGGGGATGGTGGTGATGACGGCGGCGGTGCGGGCGATGAGGTCACGGTCGGGCAGCTCGTCGGCGTAGATGACGGCGGCCAGTTCCTCGAGCACCCGCGCGGGGTCGGCGTGCTCGGCGGCGGGGATCTGCTCACCGCGCCGGTAGCGGGCGTCGATGACGTCGCGGCGGCGCTCGATCGGCTTGCCGTCGGCGATGTGGTCTGCGGCCAACTCGGACGCGTAGGGGTCCACGTGCACAACGTCTCCGGTGTCCAGGTTCTCCCCTGTGGTGGCCTCGGCCAGGGTCGGGAGGTAGTAACTGCCGATGACCTCGGTGGTGCGGCTGAGTTCGCGCAGCGCCAGCATGTGCTCGATGACCGCGTGCGACCGCATCCCCGGTGCGGCGATGGTGACCACGATGACGGCGGTGATGCCGTTGTTCGCCAGTGCCCCGGACAGGGTGCTGGTGGTCGAGGACTGTGCGGCGTCCTCGCTGGTGGTGCGGGTGACCAGTTTGACCACCGACGTTCCGGCCGGGTCTGTCTCGAGGGCGATGACGACGAACGATCCGCTGTCGGCGGGGACGTAGCCGAGCAGGGCGGGGATCGCGGAGAGAAGCTGGGCGGTGGTGGTGATGCGGGGTTGCGTCATGAGGGTGAACCTTTCGGGTGGGTGTGTGGGGTGCGGCTGGGGGACGGTCAGGATCGGAGTGCGCGGCGTGCGTTACGGCGGTCGTAGCGGGCGCTGGCTCGTTTGACGGTGCGGCGAATCTTGGGGGCGCCCTGCTTGTGGACGAGGATGTCGATCTCGTCTGCGGTGGACGGGTGCTGTGCGCGCATGACTGGTGCTTCCTTCCGGGACTCGTGTGGCTCGGTCCTTGCCCTCACCACGTTCTTTCGCCGTCATCTGGCGTGGGGAGAGAAGGGCGGTGCACGGGAACGGTGTCCAGCACCCGAGGCGAAAAGTTCTCAGCCGGAGGCGCTCTGAGAAGTTTTCGGACCCCGTAGGGGCCGGAGCGCAGCGGAGGTCGGGTGTTGGTAAGACGGGCACGGGTGACGCACGATCTTCAGAAGCCAGATGGTCGAAAGAACAACGCTTTTCGACAGGACGGAGCGCAGCGGAGTTCCGATCAGGGGACGCCCGCAGGGTGGCCCACGCCCGGACGGTCACGGCCGGCCTGCGACCGGGGACTGCCCGCCACTCCCCCGGGGCTGCCACCTTCCACCTGTTCGGCTGGGTGGCGATTGTGCGGGAGCGACGCAGGCCGGCCACGTCCCGCGGATCGCGGCAGCCCGTTATTTGGGGTGTTTCGACGTTCGCTTCGCAGTGCTGTTGCGGCGTCGACGACGCTCTCGACCCCATGACTGGTGTCGCGGCCAGGCCCACGAAGTAGGTGGAGCTCAAAGCGCGGCCCATCAAAGCATTGCCACTCCTTGGGTCCAATCATCACATAGAGCACTATTATTGGTTTATTGGCCGGTTATCGGCCTTGCGCGCGACCTAATTCACGTTTCGTCCTGTTTTGCGAGTTTGCGTTTCGTTCATCGAATAGCGATACATAACAACCAAGATGGGAGTACGGTTTTATTGTTGCCATTCGAACTGATGCGATACTTCGCATATTTCTGCGACTGCACGCGGTGACTATTTTTGGTTTCTGAAATTGCTCACCTGGCGGTCGGGACGAAGTGTGCGATGTTTGCGATCCCTGGTCCATGAGGAGCCTGATGTTCAAGAGAACTTCGCTCGCGCTAGTCAGCGCGTCCACTGTGTTTGCCGTCGTGATGACGGCGTCGACTGCGCAAGCGCGGCCCGGCGGAGCTACAAGATCAGCAGGTGGTCGAGGCTGTCGATGAGGCGACCACGGCCGCCGGGGAACCTCTAGGTGTCGGCCTCACGGCGCCCGGTGCTTCAGTAGCTGTGGCTGGGGTGGCATCTGCGACGGCGTCGAGTTCGGCCGGTTCTTCGGTCACGATCAGCCCTGTCGATTCGAGCGGTACGCGCGTCGTTTCGGACCAGGCTGTGTCGGATATCGGTTCTGCGACAGTGGTGTCCGAGGCTGTCGGACCTTCGGAGGTGCGGCAGGCAATCGTGATTCCGAACGCGGAGGCACCGACGTCGTATGCCTTCGACCTGTCGATTCCTGATGGGTTGTCGACGCGGTTGGCAGCTGATGGGGCCGTGGAGATTTTCGCGACGGCCGAGGGCGCTGATGTGATTGCGGGACGGGTCGCCCCGCCGTGGGCGAAGGACGCCAATGGCGTGGATGTGCCAACGAAGTACTCGCTCGATGGCACAACGATCACTCAGAATGTTTCGCATAGTGCCGGCGTTGCCTACCCGGTCACGGCGGATCCCAGAGTGACATACGGGACCAGCGTGTACTTGAATTTGTACGGATACGAGGCCAATGCGATCGCTCTTGTCTTCAATGCCGCGGCTCTTACCGGTGTCGCAGTCGGATGCTCGACGCCGTTCCGGGACGCAGTGAAGGCCGCGCTGGGCGTTGGAGGTAAAGTCGCTAACGCGGTACTCGGACTGGCCTGCACATTCGGAGGAGCGACTGCGGTTGCGGCAATTTACTATGCACTCACAAGCGCGCCGAACTTCGATCCGAACACGTGCTACCAGAAGGATCTTTTCAAGTCGACCGAGGGTTTCTACACCGTTCCCGCGTCCAACTGCGCCTGAGCTGCGAGGATTGACGGCATGAGCGATCCGCTTTCACCGATGAGGCCTGTACGGCAAGGTGATGCAGTCCCAGAACCTGAGGCTCGAGAATCGTCGATTTACTTCATCTGCGGTGGGCTGATCGGTCTCGGTTTGGCGGGCACTGTCTTCTTGTGGTCGTCGGTAGGGTTGCTGCCGCTGGTGGTGGCGTGTGTCGTGGTCGCTGCCGTCGCTCTGGTCAGGATGGTGTTTCGACGTGCTCGGGCGCGACGAACCGAAGGGTCCGGCGGGACCTGATCGCGATCGTGTAGGGCACGTGTCCCGGTGAGGGGGTCGTCTCATGTGAGACGGCCCCCTCACCGCTCTTGGTTCCTGGATGGCGGCCCGCTGTAAAAGCCGTTGCGGCCACCCACTTCTTAGGCGATCGGCGATCGAGTGGTTCTGTATGGCGCGGAGCGCCGGGAGGAACGGTGCGAGCGAAGCGAGCTCAATGCCCTTCGGTGTTCGCGGGGACGAGGCCGGCGCGGAGGATGCGGAAGGGGTAGGCGCCGGGTGCGTTTGCGTGGGTTTCGCTGGGGGTGATGGTGGCGTGGGTGTCGTCGAGTTCGGTGATCTCGAAGGTGGTGACGCCGTGGGTGTGGAGTTTGACGCGGTCGCCTGTTTGCACAGCCGGTGATGGTATCGCCGGGGACCGACAGGTCTTCGTCCGCGAGTCCGGCCCCCGGTGCACGGTTAGGCCGGTGGAGTATGGGGTCGGTGGCCGGGGCTGCTGCTGAGGTCGAAGTTTCCGGTGTGCGGCCGCGCTGTGGGCCTGGCGGCGAGGGTGTCGGCGACCAGTTTTTCCAGGCGCGGGTTGGGCCGGTAGGGGCTGTAGGCGGCGGTGTCGCAGGAGCTCGCGACGCGGAGCACGTCCTGGTCGGGTCGGTGGGGTCGCCCGGTGTCGGCGGTGCGCGGCGGCGGCGTCGGCGGCGGCGTGGTCTCGTAGGCGGCGGGCGCTTACTGCCCAGTCGGCACGGGTCATGGCGCTCCCCCGGTGTTCTGTGGTGGTTATGCGGGGCCGAGTGCTTCCCGGGTCGAACCGTCGGTTCGGCCGCCACTCAGCCCCGCATCCGTCAGGTTAGCAATGATCGAACGTGTGTTCTAGTCCGGGTCGGCCGCTTCGGGAAGCGCGGTGAGGGCGGCGGTTCGGTACCAGTCGCGCAGGCGTCCTGGGGCGATGGTGAGGTGTCGGTGCGCTCGTAGGACGGCGGTGACGTGGTCGTGTGCGTCCCGGAGATCGGGATCCTCGGGGTTATGGCCGTTGCCGGCGAGGACGAGTCCGGTGCGGTCGTCGTCGTGGTTCATGACGGGTTGGACGCACCGGGCTGGGCGGTGGTTCCCCGCCGGCACACCGCGCGCCGACACACCGGCCCGGTCGCGGGGCCGATGCGTGGGGTTGTGGGACGGTGAGCAGGCATTTGTCGACCGTTTCACTGAGAAAGACGGGTATTTCGCACCGTGGCAAAAACTTTGATCGTCGAGCTGACCGATGACATCGATGGAACCGTCATCGCCGACGGGACCGGGGAGTCGATCGAGTTCTCGGTCGACGGCGTCGACTACGCCCTCGACCTGAAGGACAAAAACGCGAAAGAGTTCCGGAAGACGCTCGGCTACTACATCGAGCACGCGGCAAAGGTCGGCGGCCGCAAGCGCGGCGGGCACACCTCTGCTGTCCGCGCCGCCGCTGAGGCCTCCTCGAAGAAGTCTTCGAAGCGTGATCCGGAGCAGACGCGGGCGATTCGTGAGTGGGCCAACGGCAACGGGTACGAGGTCAGTGCCCGGGGCCGGATTCCGGCTGCGGTCGTAGAGGCGTTCGACGCCGTTCACTGACTGGCTGCCCTCGCCGCGCGGCACCTGATCTCCTGGGCCGCGTGGCGGACTGGGGTACCGGCGGTGGTCCGGCGCTCCTCGGGGGAGCGCGAGGGGGCGTCCCCCTCGCCCGGCCGAGGACCGTCAGGACCGGACACCACTGCGAAACCTGCTTATCCGCGAACCCACATTACTAGGAGCTACTCCATGGCACGTAAGACTCGTCGCTCGTACACCCTCGTCAACTTCCTGGTCGACGTCATCCTTTTCTGCCTCACGGCTGGGCTCTGGCTCATCTGGATCTTCGTTCGCGAAATGCGCCGCTGACCTTCCTGAACGCACCCACTGTGGGCGGTGCGGGTGCCCCGAGTTGTGGGGCACCCGCACCGGTCACCGGGTCATTCGCCGCTGGTGGCGGTAACTTCGGTGTAGGCGTCCTCGGCGGTGTTCTCGCCGGGGACGACCTTCTCGACCGGGCCGGTGGTGTAGCCGTGCTCGGTCAAAAACGCTAGGTACCGGGCCGCTCCCCTGGGAAGTCCGTCACGGGTCCACCGGGTCTGCGGGCTGGACCGCCACCACGACTTGTCGGAACCGGCCATGCGCGCCTCGAGCGCGGCGAGCACCAGCGCCAGCATGAGCACCTGGGCGCGGGCGTCGGTGGCCTTGTCGATCAGGTCACCGATTCCGGTGATCGGGTCGGCACAGGGCACCACCTCGCGCAGCACCTCTCCGGCCTTGCCTTCGGTGAGCAGATCGGGCGACCCGGCGAGGGTCGCGGCAACCCAACCGGCGCTGCCCTTCGGCGCGGTCTTGCGCGTCAGGAGCGCCTTGATGTGCTCACGGCGCAGCGTGGTCTCGGCGAGACCTGCGGCGTTGAGCGCCTTCACCCGGCGACGCTCGGCCTTGTCGGCGTCGGCTGCCTCGGCGGCGCGGCGCGCCGCGTCGTCGGTGTCGACCCCGGCAGCACCGGCGACGGCGCGTCCGTGGGCCACGGGGGTTGCCTGCGGCACCTGGTAGCCGTGCTGCTGCGCGTCGTCGGCGCTGATCCAGTACGACGTCTCCCATGCCCACCCTTCGGTGACCGTCCCCCGGTGGCGCTTGCCGTCTGCGGGTGCGTCGTCGGGGCCGTCGGCGTCCCAATCGACGGTGTCCTCGTCGACGTGCTCGCCGGTCTCGGTGTCGATCCATGCCTCGACGCGGTCGGCCCACACCGACCACCGGTCGGGGTGCTCGGTCGGGTCGACCGGCTCCCCCTCGCCGGTGCGAACCTCGGCGGCGTAGTACCAGCGCGCGTCACCTGTCTCGGGGTCGACGGTGAGGACCGGGTGACCGGCCTCCCCGTGTGCGGTGAGTGCTTTCGCCCGCTCGCGCGCGTTCTTGCGGTCCTCGGTCAACCTGCGCGCCAGGTGCGGGAAGTTGTACGGGCAGTTCTCGGCGGCGTCGAGGAGCTGCGCGACGGCGTCCTCGTCGCCCATCTTCTCGAACGCGGCGATGATCGATGCCTGCTCGAGGTCGAGTTGCCCGGTGTCGAGCGCCGCCCGCGCGGCGTCGGAGCCACCGACCCGCCCGGCGACCTTCGCGGCCTTCTGGGTGACCGAGAGGGCTTGGGCGACCTCTTTGACGGACACGCCGAGGTCGAGCAGCTGGGCGACGCCTGCGGCGCGCTGGCCGTCGGTGAGGTCGGCGCGCTGGTCGTTGGAGACGATCTGCTCCACGATGCGGGTGGCGTCGGCGGCGACCTGGTCGCCGTCCTGGGTGCGGATGAGCACCGGGACGACGGGGGTGTCGGTGGCGATCGCGGCGAGCGTGCGCCGTTGGCCGTCGATGACGGCGAGGGTGCCGTCGCCCCGGCGCACGGTGAGGATCGGGTGCAGGACTCCGTGCTCGCGGATGGAGGCGACGAAGTCGGGGGTCTGGTCCAGGTCGACGGTGTCGCGGACGTTGTCGGCGACGTCGAGGGTGGTGGGGTCCACCTGGGCGAACACCGTTCCCAGCGCACCGGGATTGGTGTGCTCGGTGGCGGGTTCGGTTGTCGCGGTGGTGGTGTCGATGGTTGCGGTCATGATGGTGTCTCTCCTTGATATGGTTTCGGTGAGACACCGGGCAGTTAGGCGCTGTCCGGTGTTTTTCTGTTCTGGTGGTGCTGGTCGGGTGGTGTGGTTCCCCGGCCCGGTGGTCCCCGGCTTCGCTCCTGGTCGGCGGTCATGCGGTGCCCTGCGTCGTTCCGGCTGCTTCGGCGGCGTCGATCTGAGCCTCTGTGGCTCCGGCTTCGCGTGCGGTGCACGCCCAGTAGGCGGCGCGTTCGCGGTGCGCTGCCTCGGTGGATGCTTCGGGGTTCGCCGCTGCCTTCTGCGCCCTGGCGGTGTAGGCGGTGATCTGGGTGAGCGCGTGGGTGCGGATGGTCAGCACCGCCTCCCCCACTGCCCCCATGGTTGCGGTCTGAAAACTGGTGGTGACGCTCATCCGTGCGCTCCCTCGACTCCGGTGACCTGACCTTCCGCCCTGCCACGTTCTTTCGCCGTCATCTGGCGTGGCGCAGAGGAGGCGGCGCACGGGAACGGTGTCCTGCACCCGAGACGAAAAGTTCTCAGCCGGAGGCGTTCTGAGAAGTTTTCGGACCCCGAGGGGCCGGAGCGCAGCGGAGGTCGGGTGTTGGTAAGACGGGCACGGGTGACGCAGCATCGGAGTAGCCAGATGTGTCGAAAGAACGACGCTTTTCAAGGGTGCGGAGCGCAGCGGAGCTCCACTAGGCGGACGCCCGCAGGGTGGCCCACGCCCGGACAAGTCACGGCCGGCCCGCGATGGAACCCGCCGACTACTCCCCGAGCCGCTATCTTTCAGCCGGGCACGCCGGGTGGTGATTGTGCGGGAGCGACGGGGCCGGGCCAAGTCCCGCAAGTCGCGGTAGCGCTGAGCGTGTAATCAGGCCATGCCGACGACGGTGGGCGGCCATTCTTCCGGAAGGACGGTGACGGGTTTCGGGGCGCTGACCGCGTACGGGATCTGAGGATCCCAGTCGAAATATACGTTTATCCACACCCGCGGTCGTTTGAACGATGTGATCGACTTAAATTTGACGCCGCGAAACAACGTCACTCTACTGTGAAACTCGGCGCTGAGGAACGTAGTCGCCTTGCCCTTTATATTGGCGTCGTCGAACAAAGTCGAATCACCGTGGAACTGGGTGTTGTCGAAGCATGTATGCAGCTTACTGTGAAACCAGGCGCCGTCCATAAGAGTTTGATTGCTGTGAAACCAGGCGTCGTCAAACGACGTTCGCTCGCCGTAGAACCGCGCGCCGCGGAACTCGGTCCTTAGACTGCTGCGGAAGTGGGCTTTGGCGAACGAAGTCTGGTCGCTGTGGAACCGGGAGTCGTTAAACGTCGTTAGGTCGCCATAGAAGCGGCTGCCACTGAACAGCGTCTGTTGCTCGCTCTCGAACAGTGCGCCCCGGAACAGTGACGTCTCGCTGAAGAACTGGGACTGTGCGAATGTCGTCGTTTTGCCGCGGAACCTGGCTCTGGTGAAGGATGTCGTCTTGCCGTGAAATTGAGCATCTTGAAATGATGTCAGACCGCCATCGAATCGGGTGTCACGAAACGATGTCAGTGCTCCATGAAAATGGGCCTGCGTGAACAACGCGAGCCTTTCAAAAACGCTCTCGTCGAACGAGAGGTCTTTAAAGTAGGCTCGACTAAAGTCATAGTCGTAGCGACTCCATCGGTGGTGATGGCCGGGTTGAGTGTGCGCGGCGATAATGCGGGTGATTATTTGGCGGATGTGGAGGTCGTCATGGGGGTGGGTATAGGTGCGTTGAATGGTGGTGGCTGCGTCGGGCGTGACGACGGTTTGGCGGAGGTGGGGGTGTTCGGTGGGGGGTGTGTACGGGCGGGTGAGGTATCCGCAGTAGTAGTTGATGCAGGTTTGGGCTTCGTGGTGGGCGCCGCGGTCGAGCCAGTCGTCGGTGAGGGCTTCGAGGGCGTAGACGCCGGCGAGTCTGATTTCTGGTGATGGGTCGGCGAATTGGGCGGCGATGGTGACGAATCGTGCGCGGAGTTCTTGGGTGACGGTGAGGTCGTGGGCGCGGTCTGCGTTGGTGGTGTCGAGAGTGTTCTTGTCGGCGGCGATGCGTTCGGTGCTTCTCCGGCTCTGGTGGGTGCCGGTGTACGCGATGAGTCCGGTGATGGCGACGAAGGTGCCGCCGATGACGGTGCCTTGCCCTGGTTGGAGGTCTTGGTCGAGGAACCAGGTCCATGCGCTGGGAAGCGCGAACACGAGCCCGGTGCCAGCGGCGGCCGCGAAGGAGCTTGCGCGGATCGTCCTCAGGTTTCGACGAATGTAGGTGGGCAGCGGCGCGGGTTCGATCGCGGCTTGTTCGGCGCCGGTCGCGGTGTCGTCAGCGTCGTCAGCGTCGTTGGGGCGATTGTCGGGTTGCACGGCTCATTGTGACTGGTGTCGGGCCGGAAGGGGCGGCACCAGTGGTGTCGACGGGTTGTGGTCTGGGCCGGCCCGCCGGGGCCGGGCCGTTGCTTGCGTATGGGGTGGTGGGCGGAGCTCCGTTTCCGCGGCCCGCAGGGGCGTCACACGGCCGGAACACAGGGATGACGTGAGGCCCGCATCCCCTCGTGGGGATACGGGCCTCTCTGTCGTATGTGTGGGTTAGGGCTGTTCTGGGGGCACCGCGGTCGGTTTGCCTGCGGCGACGTCGCGGAGCCACTGCGGGACGGGCTTGTTGTCGTATTCACGCAGTTTGATCGACGCGCCTGCTGCCGCGGCACGTACTCGTCGCCGCTGTTCCGGTGTCCAGGACCGGCGCGCTTCGGTGCTCGTCATGGCTGCTCCTCGTCGGTTGTCTGGGGTCCATTGTGGCTGGTGTCGTCGGTTTCCGCCAGGTCGGTGTCGTCCGGGACGGCGGTGTAGTCCGCGACCGCTTGGAGTGTGTCGCGGTCGGTCTTGGCGATGAACGCGGTGGCGGCGACGGTGCCGTAGATCTGCCATCCGAGTGCGGCCTCTTCGGCGTCGTCGCTGACGGTGCGCTCCAGACACCAGGTGATGCGTTGCCAGGATTGGGCGCGGTTGTCGGCGCGGGTGCGTTGACGGACGGTCAGCATGACCCCGACGACGGCGAGGACGCCGACGATCAGGGTCACCCAGGACTGTGCGGGCATTCGCTGTGTTCCTTCCGGTGGTGACGGTCAGGCGGCGGTGTCGCTGCTGTCGGTTTCGGTATGCGGGTCGAGAGCGTCAGCGAGCTCGTGGACGGTGGCGAGGACGGCGCGGGCGGTGTCGGTGACGGTGTCGAGGTTGCCGTCGGCCCATCCGGCGACGTAGCCGACGCTGTAGGCGGCGGTGTCGAGTCCGAGGATTCCGGCGAGGACGTAGGCGACGGATTCGGCTTCGACCTCCATCCGGCCTCGGTGCAGGTCGCGGCGGTCGTCGGCGGTGACGGTGTCGGCGGTGTGCATGAGGGCGTGGGCTGCTTCGTGGATCATCGTCTTCGCTGACTGGGCGGGTGCGAGGCGGGCGTCGACGACGATACGGCGGCTCCCGTCGACGGTGGTGTACCCGTTGGTCTCCCCGTCGATGAGGTCGCGGGTGACGGTCCAGCCGCGCGCGGTCATGAGGGCGTGGACACGGTCGTAGATGGCGGCGGGGTCGTCGCCGGTGAGGCGGTGGGCGATCTGCTCGGCCCGGGGGTGGCCGTCGATGGGGTCGGTCTGGTCGTGGGCGAAGACGGACAGGATCGGGAAGGTGGGGACCTTGCGGGTGGTCTCGTCGCCGGTGGCCTGGTCGGTTTCGGTGACGGTGCGGCTGCTGTAGCCGTAGATGCGGATCGCTTTCTCACCCTTGCGGACCTGCCGCCCCTGGGCCTGCCATGCCCGGAATCCTGCGACCTGCGTCGCCGTCGGCCGCTGAGCCAGGATCAGCATGACGTTGTTGAACAAGGGTGCGGAATCGCATCAGCTGCACGATCCGGTGCGTGCAGGAATCGAGTCCAAGTGAGACGGCGCACCTTTCCGCAGTCGACCGAGGGGCGTATGGTCTGATCTACATACCCCCCAGGGGTATGTAAGAAGCCGGACACGGCGGGTAGCCGACAGCAGAGATGCGGTAGGACCACAGCACTTCCGGGCACGCCGACCGACCAAGTCATTGCACAGCACCACATTCGAGATCGAGGAGTTGACATGATCGAGTCATCACCGACCACCGTTCGGACGGACACTTCGCACGATCACGACCATCACGGCATGGCCGGCGGCCACGGCGGCCACGGCGGCCACGGCGGCCACGGCGGCCACGGCGGCCACGGCGGCCACGGCGATCATGCGGCCCAGTTCCGGAGATTGTTCTGGGTCATGGCCGTTCTGGCTGTTCCGGTGATCGCGGCGTCGGACATGTTCGCGATGATCCTCGGGTACTCACTGCCGGACAGCTCCTGGATCGGGTGGGTGTCTCCCGTACTGGGCACGGTCATGTTCGTGTGGGGCGGCTACCCGTTCCTCACGGGCGCGCTCGGCGAGATCCGCGGCCGCACTCCGGGGATGATGCTGCTCATCGCGCTGGCCATCACCGTCGCCTTCGTCTCCTCGCTGGGAGCGAGCACAGGACTGCTCGATCACCAGCTGGACTTCTGGTGGGAGCTCGCACTGCTGATCGTGATCATGCTGCTGGGGCACTGGATCGAGATGCGATCGCTTGCACAGACGACGTCGGCCTTGGACTCCCTGGCCGCACTGCTGCCCGACACTGCCGAGCGAGTCGACGCCGACGGTGAGGTCAGCACTGTCGATCCCGGATCGTTGGCGGTCGGCGATGTAGTGATCGTGCGCCCCGGCGGTCGGGTTCCTGCTGATGGTGTCGTCGTCTCCGGGTCCGCGAGCATGGACGAGTCGATGATCACCGGCGAGTCCCGGACCGTGCGCCGCAGCGAGAGCGAGACCGTCGTCGCCGGCACCGTCGCCACCGATTCGGGCCTGCGCGTGCGTGTGTCCGCTATCGGCGAGGACACCACACTGGCCGGGATCCGCCGACTTGTCAGCGACGCGCAGAACTCGACGTCGCGAGCACAGCGGATCGCGGACATCGCTGCGGCGTGGCTGTTCTGGTTCGCCCTCGGCGCCGCCGTTCTCACCGCGGCCGCGTGGACTCTCCTCGGCTCCCCCGACGACGCGGTGATCCGCACGATCACCGTCCTGGTCATCGCCTGCCCTCACGCGCTGGGGTTGGCGATTCCGCTGGTGGTGTCCATCGCGACCGAACGTGCCGCCCGCGGCGGCGTGTTGATCAAGGACCGCCTCGCGTTGGAGTCGATGCGCACCGTCGACACCGTGCTGTTCGACAAGACCGGCACCCTTACCCGTGGGGAACCCGCCGTCACCGACGTCGAAGCGGTCGACGGGCGCACCGTCGAGGAGGTTCTGGCGCTGGCTGCGGCCGCGGAAGCGGACTCCGAGCACCCGTTGGCACGCGCGATCGTCGCCGCTGCCGAGGGCCGCCGACTCGATATCCGATCTGCGCAGGACTTCCGGTCCTCCCCTGCAGTCGGGGTGTCCGCGGTCGTCGACGGCGCCGCCGTTCGGGTGGGTGGTCCGGCGATGCTCGAGCAGGAGCACCGCTCCGAGCTCGACGCGGCCGATCGGTGGCGGCAGGACGGGGCGATCATCTTGCATGTCGTCGCGGACGGCGCCGTGATCGGTGCACTGAAACTGGCCGACGAGATCCGCCCCGAGTCCCGCGCTGCGGTGGCCGATCTGCACGCCCGTGGGGTGCAGGTGGTCATGATCACCGGCGACGCCGACGCGGTCGCCGCCTCTGTCGCCGGTGAGCTGGGTATCGACCGCTACTTCGCCGGGGTGCGCCCCGAGGACAAAGCGCAGCGGGTGGCGGACCTGCAGGACGAGGGCAGGAAAGTCGCGATGGTCGGTGACGGTGTCAACGACGCCCCCGCCCTCGCCCGCGCCGACGTCGGCATCGCCATCGGAGCCGGCACGGATGTGGCGATCGCCTCCGCCGGGGTGATCCTCGCCAGTGACGACCCCCGCTCGGTGCTGTCGGTCGTCGACCTCTCCCGCGCTGCGTACCGGAAGATGACGCAGAACCTCTGGTGGGCCGCCGGATACAACCTGCTCTCCGTGCCGCTGGCCGCCGGCGTGCTCGCTCCGATCGGATTCGTGCTCCCGATGTCGGTCGGAGCGATCCTGATGTCCCTGTCGACGATCATCGTCGCCGCCAACGCCCAACTGCTCCGCCGACTCGATCTCCGGCCCGGCTCGGGCACCCCGCAGCACTGACCCGCGCCCCTCCGGAACGATGCAGCCCCAGGAGCTGCTGCATGCGTGAGATCTCGGCGTTCTGGGTCTCGACGATGGTGCGGGCCATCGCGACCGCGTCGGCATTGGAGCCGTCAGCGATCTCCTTCTCCGCCATCGTGACCGCGCCCTGGTGGTGGGCGATCATCATCGTCAGCCACTGCCGGTCGAAGTCAGCACCCGCCGCGGCCATCAGCGAGTCCATGTCCTGTGCGGTCATCATCCCGCTGCCCGATCCGTGATCCATACCGTCCATCGAGCTCGCGTCCGACGACGGCGCCGGCTGACCCCACTGCGCCAACCACGACGTCAACTGCTTCATCTCGGGTTTCTGGGCGGCGGCGATCTCCCCTGCCAGGGCGACGATCTCCGGGTTCGTCGTGCGCCCGTCGACCATGGTGGCCATCTCGACGGCCTGCGCGTGGTGGGGATACATCATCGACGCGAACATGACGTCGGCGTCGGTGAAGTTCGCGGCGGGATCCGCGGATTGCGGCGACGAAGACTCCATCGAGGTGGACGAGCCCATCGAGTGGCCCTCCATCGACGTGCCTGATCCGTCGTCGCTACACCCTGCGAGGAGAGTGATGCCGACCGCCGCGGCGGCGAGGACAGTGGTCGTTTTTCTGTTGATACGCATGGAAGTACTCCTGAGGTGTGTCGAACGAAAGACGAGGTGGATCTGCGTGCGATCCGCCGGAGCGCCATGGCCCCGGACTCCCCGTCACACCCGAAGAAATACCGACTTGTCCAGCGAGCGCACAGCCCACGGGGGCGCACGACCTGCCCGAGCCACGATCGCGACAACGCGGTCGGACGCGGTGTCGAGTACTGGCATGAGCTCGGCAGTCCCGGTGGGCACCGACATCGCAGGTGAAGACGTGACCGTCCCGATGCACGGATGGACCATGTCGTGGCCGCCCGGGCACGGCATATGCGCCGCCGCCGTCTCGACGTCGACGGTGGGCGTGTCAGCAGAGTGGTGGACGACCATGCTGCTCACCGGCCCTGGTGCGGACATCGCGTCGTGGGCCGCGGCGGTGGGGACGGGCAGGGCCGTGTGCATCAGCACCACGCCGAGCGCGATCAGCACCGTCCGCAGCACCGAGAGCGCAGACGAGGTCGACGATCGTCGCCGAGCACCGTCACACACGCTCCCAGCATACCAACCAATACCCCCTACGGGTATCACCACGGCTCGGATTCAGATCCTGACGGCCGTGGCCACAACGTGATCGCGGCGCATCCGGACCCGCGAGGGGCACACTCGTCTCCATGAAGGTGGAGATCCTGTATTTCGACGATTGCCCGAACTGGCGAGACGCGGCCGACCGAGTCCGCGAGGCGGCTACCGCGATCGGGCTCCCGGACATAAAGATCGAGGTCCGGCCGATCACCTCGGACGCCGAGGCCGCCGGGTCTGCGTTCGCCGGCTCCCCCACCATCCTCGTCGACGGCGTCGACGCCTTCGACGACGCGGTTCAGCTCACCGAACTCGCGTGCCGCATCTACCGGACCGAAGCCGGCGCAGCCGGCCTACCGACCGTCGATCAAGTGGCCGCGTCCCTACGCAAGAGGGTCGCATAACCACCGGCCCGACCCACCACTGCTGAACCGCCGGACGGAAGGTCGGACGGCGCCGCGCGTGCGGCCAGGCTCGACCCGTTCCTCGTGCTGCTCGTCGGCGTTAAGGTTGCCCATGGGTATGTCTAGAGCGGTCCCCGCGCTGCCGGTACGACACATCGAGACAGCGATCGCCGTCTACACCCACTCCTTCGGCTTCACGGCGCAGTACTCCGATCCCACCTTCGCCAAGCTCACTCGAGACGACGTCGAGATCCACCTCTGGGCCGCCGACGACGACAGCTGGACCACCCGCACCGACCCTGCGCCGTGGCCGGTGTGCAGCGGAGCGGAGACCTTCCTCGCCGGAACGGCCAGCTGCCGCATCACCGTCGACGAGATCACGGAACTGTACGACGAACTCTCGCGCGCGGGCGTTCTGCACCCGACAGACACCGGTCACCCCATCGCGACGGACTGGGGGACGACGGAGTTCGCGACCGTCGACGGCGACGGCAACCTCATCACGTTCTCCACGAACACTATTCGGACCGAAATCCCAGTCGTCGACGGTGACGGAGACGGTGACGCTGTCACCACTTCCTGACCGGGGAGCCACCGATCGTCACGGACCCCCTCGACGTCACGGTCCTTGCATTGGATGCATGATACGTTCATGCGATGTCGGCCAAGGACACCGTCGGGTCCGGCGCTCCTCGCGCCGAGGGGTCGGCAGATCATCTGATGCGAGACGGCCTGTCGCTGCTCGCGCCCGAGGAGACCGTGCTCGCGGCGATGATCGAAGGTTGGGAGCAACAGCAGCGCTCGCGGATGCTCGCGAATCTGACCATCGAGCGGCGGACACAGATCGTGCGCAGGTTGGTGGTCTTCACCAACGACTACCCGTGGCGGTGGTCGTCGGCGGACGTAGAGGAGTGGACGACGCATCTGGTGGAGTCGGGGGCCGCGCATTCGACGGTGCGGCTGTATCAGATGGCGGCATCACTGTTCTGCAGCTACATCTCCGACGTCCGCTACCGGTGGCACGAGGTCTGTGAGCGGCACTTCGGGGTGCACCCGGTGCAGATCTTCCATGAATGGAACATGGTCGTGCACCGCAGCGACTACGAAGGGCGGCCCGGGAATCGGCCGCTCACCCGCGACGAGCTGCAGGCGTTCTTCGACTACTGCGACACCCGGGTGAGCCGGGTCGGCGCCTCCGGCCGTAAGGGATGGTTGGCAAGCTATCGCGACGCGACGCTGTTCAAGGTGATCTACGCCTGGGGCCTGCGCCGCCGGGAGGCCTCGATGCTCGACACCGTCGACTGGACCGCCAACCCGGCGGCCACCGAGTTCGGCCGCTACGGGGCGCTGTCGGTGCGCCACGGCAAAGCCCTCTCCGGCGGGCCGCCGCGGCGCCGCACGGTCCTGACCACCATGGAATGGGCCGCCGAGGCCGTCGACGAGTGGGTCACCGAGATCCGGCCCCTCTACGACTCCGACCAACTCGCCCTCTGGCCCACCGAGCGCAGCGCACGGGTGGGAGCGGTGTCGATCTCCCAACGGTTCGCCGAGTACCGCGACGCCGTCGGGCTCGAGAAACACCTCGGCCCGCACTGTCTGCGCCACTCGTATGCGACACATCTGCTCGAGGACGGCTTCGATCACCTCTTCGTCCAACAACAACTCGGACACTCCTGGGGATCGACCACCGCGATCTACACCAGCGTCGGCACCGACTACAAGAACAACGCCCTCCGACGAGCACTGAGTCGGGCGTTCACCACCGCGAGCACCGACGGGGAGAACTGATGCCGCAACTGCAGCTGAACTACCACTGGCACCTGCGCCGCCTCCTGGCCGACCAGGGCATCTTCGCGACCACCGGACTCGGACCTCTCCTCGCCGAACGAGGAATTACGCTCTCCGAAGCGCAGGTGTATCGCCTGGTCACCGGGACACCCGAACGTCTGAGCCTGCGCACGCTGATGGCACTGTGCGACATCCTCACCTGCACACCCAACGACCTGATCGAGCCGATCGCCGAACCCGCCAGCGGGACCGCGACCGGAACGTCGACACACCGCCCCGACACCGCGGCCGCGACCACCCGCGCCAAGACGCGTGCACCCCGACGCGCCGACATCCGGCGACGGTGATCGCAGGACGATGTCGCATCTGTACCAGCGCCGAGGTTCGCGGCATGACGGTGTGCGACCGCTGCAGAAAACGAGCCACGCAGCACCGCGGCGCGTGCGCCGGCTGCACAAAGCCGGACAAACTGTTGGACGACGACGACACCTGTCGGTGGTGCCGCCAGAAGGCGCGTCGCACCTGCACCTGTTGCGATGCAACAGGATCAGCTCTCACCAGCGTCGAAGGCGACACCCTCTGTCACCGGTGCTCACTGACCAGCCGCCTCGACGCGATCATCCCTCCTCATGCCGACAGCCCCCTCGCACCGCTGCGGCAGCCGCTCCTGCACGCAGAACCCGTCACCACCCGCCGGTGGCTGATCCGCACCACACCCCTGCTGCTCTCCATCCAGGACGGCAGCACAGCCCTCACACACACCTCGTTCGACACCCTCCCGCACCCGAAGTCGGTCGAGCACCTGCGCTCACTCCTCGTCGCCACCGGAATCCTTGGTCCCGACCTCGATCGCAGCCTGCGCCGCCTCGAAGCCCAACTCCCCCAACTACTGAGCAGCCTGACCCCGAACCACCGCGCACTCCTGACCAGGTGGACACAGTGGGCTGTACTACCCAGACTGCGCGCGGCGACCGAGAAACGAGAAGCCCATATCGGCGCCCAGAACGCTCGCTCGCAGATCCGACAATCGGCACTGTTCCTCGACCTGCTGCAGCAGCACTCGACCGAGCTCGGCGAGTGCACACAACACGACATCGACACCTGGTTCAGCGCGCCCGGAGCCGCCCACTGGCGCGTGTGCTCCTTCCTGACGTGGGCACGACGCAACCGGCATCTACCCCGCACACTCACCCTCCCCTCGAGCTACCGAGGCCGAGCGGAAGTCCCCACCGACGACGACGAGAGGTGGCAGATCTGTCGACGCCTCGTCCACGACGAGTCGCTGGACCCCGCCGACCGGCTCGCCGGCGCCTTGATCGCGCTGTTCGCCCAACCACTCACCCGTATCGCCGGACTCACCACTGCCCACGTCACCGAAACCGACGCCGGGGTCGAACTGCGACTCGGCAACGCCGACACGCTCCTGCTACCGGATCCGTTCGCCCAGATCGCCCTGCAACTACCCCAACCACGACGCGCAGGAACCGCCGAGCAGATACCCCAGACATGGCTGTTCCCCGGTCACCGTGCTGACATGCCGCTCACGGCGACCGCACTCGGAAACCGGCTGCGACGCATCGGTATCAGTCCACAGGCCCTCAGACTGTCCGCCATCGCCCACCTCACCCGAGAGCTCCCACCGAGCACACTCGCCACGATGCTGGGCCTGAACGCACACACCGTCGCGCAACACACCCTCCGAGCCAACGGCCAATGGACCAACTACGCCGCCGACCGCCACTCCTGAGTCCCGCTATTCGGATGATCGAATACGGCAACCCTGCCAGTGGAGTACGAGTGGAACGCGGCCATGTGGTCGAGGTAGGCGCGCCAGGACGCCGAATCTACCAGCGCGGCAACCTGGTCGGTGATCGAGTTGTGCAGACGTTCGGCCAACTCGCGGCGGGCGTGGGCCTTGTCCTCGGCGGACGTGGTGCTGGTGCGGGCGGCGCGGTGTGTGGTCATGGTGATCGGTCCCTCTTCCTACGTGTTCTTTCGCCGTCATCTGGCGTGGGGAGAGAAGGGCGGTGCACGGGAACGGTGTCCAGCACCCGAGTCGAAAAGTTCTCAGCCGGAGGCGTTCTGAGAAGTTTTCGGACCCCGCAGGGGCCGGAGCGCAGCGGAGGTCGGGTGTGGGTAAGACGGGCACGGGTGACGCACGATCGGAGAAGCCAGATGTGTCGAAAGAACGAACGCTCTTCCAGGGTGCGGAGCGCAGCGGAGCTCCACTAGGCGGACGCCCGCAGGGTGGCCCACGCCCGGCCGCGCCCGGCCGGCCCGCCACCGAGAACCGCCGGTCACTCCCCCGAGCTGCCACCTCCCACCCGGACACGCCGGTGGCCGGCTGTGCAGGAGCGACGGAGATCGACCACCTCAAGCAAGTCGCGGCAGCTCCAGCCCATCTCGCGTGGACCTACATGCACTCGCCGATCCGCCGACTACGATTCACTCCCGTTCACCAACGGGTGAACTGACAACAACGGAGTGCGAAACATTGAATGTGTACGGCGCGAACGTCGTCGAAAAGAGCTACTCGGCGAAGTACGACACGGGTTGGACCTTGAGGTACCGAAACCCGGACCTGTTGAGCCCGAACGTCGCCGCGAAGTTGAGCAGACAGCGAAAGGCGTTGGCAGCGGACCCGTCTGTCGAGTGGCCTACCGACAACTCCAAGGACCTCGAGGCGATGATCCTCATGCCGATGCCGATCGGGGTGTTCGCCGGCGCACTTATCTGGTCTTTGTCTCGCACCGCCACCGTGGGTGTGATCGTCGGTGTTGTCGTGTGTCTTGGTCTGTGGATCCTTTTCACAGTCGGCGCGGTCAAGGGGCATCTCGGGGAGATGCCTGTGCGACAAGCCGCACGGGCGGAGCTGAAAGCCCGGACCTTCACCTCTGCGGAGGGTTTCGAGCTTCGCGGATCCATTGTCGAGGTGCCGATCCCGAATCCAACCATCGGCCGGCTAGGGAAGAAGTTCGAACCTGTCAGGGCGGCGACGAAGGAGGCGCCGCCGCATCGCAGGGTCGACCCGTTGGAGTTGCTCGAACGCCTTGCAGCGGAGGCCCATCAACTCTCACGTGACATCGAGGCGGCCGACTCGTGGCGCGATCCCCAGCTACTTGCAGCTCATCACGTCCAGTTCGACCCGGCTGCGGAAGAACAGGAGATTCTCGATCACATCGCGGGCCTGCACCGTGCGTTCGTCAAGTTGGGCGACAATCCACGCGGCTCGACCGGGGGGGCAGTGATTGCGTCATCGGCCTACACCAGAGCTGTGGCGCCGCTGGAGAGTGTGCTCGACACCGTGATCGCGCGCGTGACAGCCCTGCACCGGTACGACCAGGATCTCAGGCTGCTCGATATCGAACTGGGGCATGCTCGCGTGGCCAGGCGTGCGTTGGAGTTGGACGAGGACACTGCCGAGTTGTTCGCGAGCGCGGTGGGGAACGAATTCGCAATACGTCATCTGGATTCGCTCAGTGAACACACCCGTGTGGTGAGCGCCGCGATCAACGAGCTGGTGAAGTCGTTGAACGGCGATCTTCGGACTCTGTCCGCTTTCTCCGGATCGAAGGACCCATCGTCTAGGCGCCACTGATACCGTCCCGCCGGGCTAGATCGGCCGGTCACTGGATGGCTTCACCCAGACTTTTTGCCCACTCCGAGGTGATGCGTTGCATTGGCGATAAACGGTCCGGGAAGTCCTTGTGCCTCGTCAGCGTCGCAGTCTTGTGGTAGCGAAACTGCCACTGCCCGGTCGGTGAGTACACACAAGCAGCCACTACATCGAACTGATCCGCGCGGTAGTAGCGGCTTGCCGGGTCGTTCTGGGAAGCCCTGGTTTTCTGCACTTCGACCTTCATGTCGCCGTTGGCGTACTTCGTCGGACTGGCGTTTTTGCACTCCACTCTCCAGCTGACGCCGCCGACCATCGCGACGTCAAAATCGTGCAACGCATCTTGATCGAGCCTGGTCGCTTGCACAACCTGCGGATTAGCGTCGAGCGCGCGTTGGAGGTGGTGCTCGGCAACTCCCCCGCGCACGGCCACCTGCAACCTGTTGCGCGTGGCAATGATGTGCAGTATTTCGGCGCTGGTGAGGTCGAACTCCGACTCCAACGCGTGGAGACCCTCGACGGTGGTGTCTCCCGCGGCGGCGGCTGCCAGCTTCGCAGCATTGAACCTCAAAGCGTGATCCAGACCGAGGTCGGTGGCGCGTCGTTCGAAGCGGGCGAAGTCGAGCAGTCGATCGGGGGTGAAGGCGATCATCGTTTCGAGACCGGAGGGGCCGCGGGGTACGTCGCGTTTGCGGCCGGGCTTGTTCTCCTTCTCCCAGACATGCCAACCGCTTCCGGCGGCGGCCTTCATCTCCGCTGCCTTCGCGTAGAAGGAGATGCCCATCGGAAGCGGGTCGTATAGGGACGGTTGTAGACCGATAAGTACGCCCGCACCGAGATCGACACCGACCACCAGGGTGATGTCGACACCGGCGATATCCGTGCCGAGGGGGTGGTCGACCTTCCAGGTGTCTTCACCCCCGTAGCGGATCTGACCACGCACCTCGTCAGCTGGCCGGTTGACGGTCGCTTTCCTGGTCATCCGGAAGGGGTAGATCAGTAACCCGAGTCGATCCCCTCGACTGTCTTGAACGCCGAGATACACAGGTGTCCTCGCCGGGGCGCTGGCATACAGAACGCGCCCGCCGGCAGCTTCGACCGCCGCCACGAGGAACCGATGGATGTCTTTTTTGCCCAAGACGGAGTACACCCGGGCGTAGGACCGGCCGGCGAAGTCCGCCTCTGTCGGTTCGGTCATCGCTGTCCTCCCCACCCCGGTCACGTGATGCTCCACTCGGCTGTCGGCGGTTTGCGAACAAGTGCGCCACACCGCCACCACCTGCTCACACTGCTGCTCGTCGGCATGGGAAGCTTACGGGTATGGCAAGTACCCACGGCGTCGCGATCTCACTGTTCTCCGGCGCGGGCGGTCTCGACCTGGGCGCCGAACAGGCCGGCTTCGATGTCCGTGCGGCAGTCGAACGCGATCGTGACGCCGCGCTCACCATGGAGAAGAACTTCCCGAAGCTCGCCTCCCCTGTGATCCAGAAGGACATCCTCGACACCAGCACCACAGAGATCATGCAGGCGGCGGGACTCGCACGCGGACAGCGGCCGGATGTGTTGATCGGTGGACCGCCGTGCACCCCGTTCTCCAAAAGTGGGTTCTGGCTGGAGTGGAAGCGCTCGGGGCTCGACCCCGACGCGACGCTGCTCCAGGAGTACACGCGGGTGTTGCGGGAGTCGAAGCCTCGCGCGTTCGTGCTCGAGAACGTTTACGCCCTGACCTACAACAACAAGGCCAGCAGACCCGCGCTCGAACGGCTTCTTCGCGAGATCGACGAAGCCGGCTACGACCACCGCATGGAAGTACTCAACGCCGCCGACTACGGCGTACCGCAGGCGCGGCCACGCCTGTTCATCATCGGCGTACCTAAAGGCAAACCACTTCCGCCACACCCTCTCCCGACGCACGGTGGCCGGTGGGAGCGCCGCGCGAGCGGGAATGCCGCCACTGGTTACGTCACCGCCGGCGATGCCCTCGCCGGACTGATCAGCGACCCGGAACCCGAGGAGACTGTCGGAGGCCAGTACGGCGCTCTGCTCGCCGACATCCCGCCCGGCGGCAATTATCTGCATTACACGGCAGAGAAAGGCCATCCGGACCCTCGGTTCGAGTGGCGCAGCAGGTACTGGTCGTTCCTGCTCAAACTTTCACCCGATAAGCCCTCTCCCACCATCCAGGCCCAACCCGGACCGAATGTCGGGCCGTTCCACTGGGACAATCGTCGACTTCGTACCAGTGAGGTCAAGCGGTTGTTCACCTATCCGGACGAGTTCGAACTTGTCGGCAGCCGCGCGAGCGTGCAGGCACAGCTCGGCAACTCGGTACCGCCCCTACTGGCACGTCGCGTCCTCGAGTCGGTCCGCACACACATGCGCAGATAGCGCCGACACGTCGCGATGATTGTGGCGTAGGTAGGCGTGTGGTCGGTCTTGTAGGTGGGTGTGGTCGGTCTTTCGAGGGGCAGTTCACTCCGGTCGGTCCGCGCCGTGCTCGGAGGCGCTGTGGGTGGTTCAGGCTGTTGCAATACGGCGAATTTCGTCGAGGGTGAGGAGCCCCTTGCTTCGGCCGGCGCGCAGAGCAGCCTGGTATATCGGCCGGAACACATCGAGCATGGTGGTGTACCGCGGGAGCTGGCGGGAGTGGGAGTTACCTCGGTCTCCGATTTCTTGGATGCGCTCAGCGACATCGGTCCATCGCTCGGTTCTGATCAGGAACTCCAGGTACCCGAGCATCGGACCCTCGATGGGATCGGCAAGATCGAACCCACTGAATCTCGTGCGATCGATGAATGCTTCCAGTCGATCGATATCGTCTTCGTCCAACTCGTTACAGCTGACTTTCAGGACGCGGAACATGTCGAGAATGTCCCAGACCAGGCGGTTCTGTGAAACATCCATCTCGTCTCGGAGGTCACCGAACACCGTGGGGTACTCGGCTGTCCAGCCGTTCTGCAGGATGTCCGCGTTCCGCTGGTACATCTCGATCACGTCGGGATCGGTCGCCGTCACCGCTAGAAGTAGCGCGTTCTGCGACAGCAGAAGCCGGTCCGTGGGGGACAGCGAGGTCGGCGCATCTCCTTCACGCCAGTGCGCTGCTCGTCCGAGTGCTTGATCGATGAGGCGCCGAACGAGTTCGCTTACACCGAGACCGGATGATGCTGCTGTGGTGTCGAGTTCCGTTCGCGTTTGAGCGTCGAGCCTGATCGTGATCGTTGGCATGGCACTTCCGTTCGTAGTGTCGTAAGCGTCGTACAGTAGTACGAACACTGTAACACTCTGGTAGCTATACCTCCCTTGTCATGCTTGACGTGTCTGCTTCCGTGCTGACGCCCTCGACCAGGCGGCTGCAGACGGCTTGAGTTCGGGTTCGATGCCGAGTTCGCGGCCGATGGCACGGAGGATTGACCTCCTCGTCCGGTGAGGATCGCAGTAGTTGGCTGCCATCTGTGCCCAGACAACCGATGCCGACGCGAGAAAAATCCAGGCGTCCCCAATGTCGTTCGCGCGTGCACCGATGCGAAGGATGCCGTCCACGGACTCTAGATATCGGTCTGCGACGAGGACCGAGGGATGCGTCAAGCTGCTGGCGACGCGGTAGTAGATGTAGGCGTCGACGCCGCCGACCTCCAGGTCGAGGCATCGCTGCTTGAAGGCACGGGCCTGGGCCTCAGAACTTGTCGTCAGCTTCGGCACGATCTGCCGACGGATAACATCGACCGACTCGCGGAACGTCCGACCTCGCGCATGGGGCAGATCTTTTGCCAACGCTTCGCGGCTTCTGGCATCCTCGTTGATGAATGCCATTGCCGCATCGGGCAGTTGAGCAATCCACTGCCCGGTGATGGCCGACTCGTACATCGCTCTCACCAGGGGCATCACGGTAAGGCCGCTCGATCCGCCGCGCACGAGTGCAGCGACAGCGATTCCTAGCTCTGTGACATGAGAAGCGAGTGCCATGACGAGCGGTGCAGTCAACAGTCTGTTTGTGTCGCGGGGTGAGATGAATTCCCGGCCCGATCCGGCCAGAAAGTCCTGCCAACCCGCACAAAGCTGGTCGATGATCTCGAGCAGCCTATCGGACGCGGGGGGTTCGTAGTCGTCAGCGGTCATGCTGGATTCCGCGCACCGATGATCGCTGAAAGTGTCGATAAAGAGTGCGTTTGCTGACGCCGAGGACTTCTGCGATATCACCGACGGTGCTGCCTGCGTGCCGCATTCGCGTGGCCTCCCGCTTCTTGGAGGGCGTGAGCGCCGGTGGGCGGCCTCCGACCTTGCCTCGCTCGCGAGCGGCGGCGAGGCCGGCGTGGGTTCGTTCGCGCAGAAGTTGTCGTTCGAAGGAAGCGAGGGCGCCGAATATGTGGAAAATCAGCTCACCGTTGGCGGTGGTGGTGTCGATCTGCTCCGTGACCGAGGCGAACAGCACTCCCCTGGCCCGCAGACTGGTGACGAGTTCGATCAGGTGCGGGAGGTTGCGGCCGAGTCGGTCGAGCCTCCAGACGCACAAGGTGTCGCCGGGTAGCAGTGTGGCGAGGAGTTCGGTCAGCGCCGGGCGTGCGGTTGTTGATCCGCTGGCGGTGTCCGTGAAGATGCGTTCGCAGCCGTAGGCGGTGAGTGCGTCGCTCTGGAGTGCGGGGGTCTGTTCGGTGGTCGAGACCCTGGCGTACCCGTATTTGTGTCCCACAGCGACGAACCCTGCCACAACCCACCGACATGTAAAGTTTTGACACGAATCGGTTGGCATACGTTTCTGGCACCCTGTTGCGGCTGGTAGTCCTCCACCGGCAGTCAGCCCCGTGGCCCGGTGCCACAATCGATCGTTTGTGACATCGCGGTCACATGTCCCCTCGGATGGGTGGAACACGAACTGTTGCGCTGAAGCTAGCGGACAGCGGTCGCTACCGGGTCGAGGAGAAAGAGGCAACTACTCTCCTCGTAACGGTCGACTTTCGCCGTGACATCCAGATTGGTACCGACGTTGATGGTGTCTGGTGCGGGGTCGGCCCACCGGAGGTCATTGGACGTGTTGACGTCGCGGAACTGGAACGCCGGCCCTGGCGCGGAGGTTTCGCTGTAGTCACCGGCATTGATGAGGATGAGATATCTGGTGCTCGCGCCTTCGTAAGGGTTGATCGCGCCGACGTTTCCTGGGAACGAGATTGTCCGACCGCGATTTGCATCGGCGAACGCGGCGACGTCCGGTGAGCAGTAGTCGGTCGTTGCGAGCAGCGCCGCAAACACCGGAGTGTTCTCTGCCGTCAACACAACGTCAGAGGGCTTCGGCACCGGCACCGGCACCGGAACCGTCTCCACATCCCCGGTTGGCGCTTGCTCGTTCGTTACCGATGACTCACTTGCAGCGGCACTCTGGGAGCCGTCGGATCCGTTCTGGTTGCCGCGGTTCTCCGTGACTACCCCGATGCCGATGATGATCGCGATTGCGATCGCTGCTACACCGCCGCCAATGATCAAAAGGGTTCGATGAGACTTGGGTGCGGGTCGGCGGAAGGTGATCTCGGTTCGCAGCGTCCCGGGTGACTGAGAGACAACTTCCCAACCGTCTCTGTTCCATTTCGCGACGGTTCGCGACTCCGTGCCGCGTACAACGCGGACTGTCTTGCTCTCGTAAGTGACGTCGCCGTCGGCGTTGGTGTTCACGTAGCTCCCAGGTTCGTGCCGGCACGCAACCGGGCGCTCTGAGCTTACTTGCGCGGCCGAACAAGCACGGCTTTGACAACTGCCCACTGCCCGCCGCCAGAAACGTTCGTTTGTGGCAGCTCGACTAGACGCACAAGGTCGAGTGGTGCCCTGCAGCAAACCTGCGAATGTCGTTCTCGCTCCGTCTCCGAGCCTGCAGGCGTTCTGGCGTCCGCGACAAAGTTGACGATGTCGCGGATGACTACGGGAAAACCGAACATGTAGTGCGATTTTGATGGCGCAGCATGGGACGGTAGACGGTGATTAACGCGGTCGAGAACCCGAGTCGCCATGGCGGAGCTATCGAATGCGTGGTCCCCTCTGCAGAGGCCCACTTCTTTGTAGGAACGGCTGTCCATCGTTGTACGCGTTCTCCAGGTAGTCGACGTATCGCTCCACTGCCTCTGCAGCAAGGTCGGACGGTCCGCGCGGCGCTCCCGGTGTGGCCATCAGCGCTTCCGCCGCGTTCAGGAGGCGCTCACTAGTCTCAACGTAGAAGTAGAAGGTGCGCTTGGTCTTGGCAGACTTGCCTCCCGCCGGCGGCGGAGGTTCGGAGACGGACGCACTTGATGCGACCCCGGTCATCGGATCGAGGGGGCTCGAGTTGCCGAGGCTGCTCTTCAGTCGTTCAGGACGCGCCATGTCCGACACCTTCCATGAGCAACCCCGATGTGCGGCGGTAGATGCTGGCCAGATTGCGGGCGTCCGTCGTCCCCCACTCGAGGAGACTTGTCTGCGCCTCGGAGGAATCCTTCAGCACGACTCGCTTAGGTATGGGGTCGCCGATGATCGTGATGCACTCGGCGATCTCCGCCAGCTGCTCGCGACCAGCGATGGTGTTGCGTTCGTGAAGGTTGATGATCGCGCCCACTAGCTCCAGCGTCGGGTTGTAGCTGCGGCGCACCACGTCGATGGTGCGTCGTAGCCGTGCGAGACCGTTCGCGGAGAAGAGCGCGGACTGACTGACCACGAGCGCTCGCCGGGCTGCCACCAGAGCGTTGATCGTCAACAGGTCCAGACTCGGCGGGCAGTCGATCACCACCAGCCCGTACTTCGGAGCGAGTGACTCCAGCGCATCGCGGAGTCGCCGCTCGCGTCCTGCGCCGCCGAGAATCAACTCATCCCGCACGAAGGCGAGGGATTCCGAGTTCGGGTCGGTGGCGACCAGGTCCACACCGTCCCAGATGGACGGCGCCACGACGTCGGCGAGGGTGGCGGCCGACCGGTCCGATAACGCGTCCGCCATCCCCGCGTCGCCGGGTGCCGGCTCACCGGCACTGAGGACGGTACTCAGGTTTCCCTGGGGGTCCATATCGAGTGCCAGAACTCGGTGGCCGGCGCGACGGGCGGCATCAACGATGTGAAAGGTGGTCGTCGTCTTACCTACGCCACCCTTTTGGTTGCAGAAGGCGATCACGTTGTGTGACATGTGTGTCCTCTCATGTGTCGGAAGTTCGAAGAAAGAGACATCCCGTACCCGCAATACCTGCAATACGGGTGAAGGAAGAAAAGTAAGTGATGGCTGTGTGGGACGAGTGGCGGCATGTACCTCCATACATGCCGCCCCGGTGAAGAGTCCGATACCGGTTATGACCGACTGGGACGTGACACCAGCACGGGACGCAATACCAGCAATGCCGCCATCACTGGGGTAGCGGTTGTTGCTGACAACCCCGCCGGTACTGCAATCACTGGTAACTGTCAGCGTTGTCGATGAACCCGCAAAAGAGCCGGACCCACAGACGCGGTCTCCGAGCATTGAACCTCAAACCTGTTGGCATGGACGGTGGTTCCGTCTACTGCATCGGACTACGTTCTGCTTCACCCGGACCCCCCAGGGGTGACCCCCATTGTCCGCACCCACGTTGTCCGCTCCACGCCCTCTGGCCCCGCGCCCGGGTGGGCGCGCGGCTTTCGGTATCGCCACGTCATCAATGATCAGTCGACGGCATGGTGCCCCGGGGCCGGTCTCCGGAGATCGCTAAGGGTGCACAGGCAACGGCGGCAGGCTGGTTATCGTCGGGCTCTGCCTGAAAACGACGCACATGCCGACATCGCTCGCATCAGGTCATGTGATGATGCGAGCTAGTCGATCGGCAGTGAATGTTGTGATCGCGGGATGAGTCACCGCGTCAGGAGTCGATCCCAGGAATGGCAGAAGGCCCTTGATGGGAATCGATCGGTGATCTAAAGTCAGTCGTCGAAGCCTCCGTCCTCGCGGGTGGTAGGCCTGGTGCCCTCGGCTCCGGCGCTCGACACACCGGGTTCAGCCGAGGGCACTTCCGTTTCGTAGGGGTCTGGTGTCAGTGTCACTCAGGCGACGTCCGCGTCGCCGGTGCTCTGAGACTCCAGGCGTTCGATGTACTCGTCGATGGCGGTGTCAGGTATCAGGCGGCGCTTGCCGACCTTGACGCTTCGGATCTCGCCGGACGCGATCTTGTTGAAGAAGTTGGAACGACCGAGCCCAGTCCGGGCCATGCCTTCCTGTACCGAGAAGAGCTGCCTGCTCATTGCATCCCCCTGTCGTCAATCACCACCAGCTCTCCGCTTTTGCGATCGAGTCTGAGTGGTTCCACCACAAGGTACCGCCGTCGTCGATTCACCGCAATAGTCGCAGCAGAATGCCGTAACATGCGTGTACATGACGCAGGAGTGGAGCCAACAGATCGTAGACAGGGTGGGGAAAGAGGTGCGGCGCGCGCGCACCGCCGCCTCGCCGCCCCTGTCAGCGCAAGCACTCTCCGACCGCACCGCCGAACTCGGCCACCCGATCTCACGCGCTGTCATCTCCGACCTGGAGACAGGTCGTCGCCGCGGACTCGACGTCGCCGATCTCATCGTGTTGGCAGCGGCGTTGCAGATCGCACCGGTGCAATTGCTGTTTCCCGATCTCCCTCGCGGCCCAGTGGACGTCCTGCCCGAGCGACCGCACGAGTCACACGACGCAGTGCGATGGTTCGCCGGCGAGTCCGGTCTCTTCGCCTCGTCAGACGATTGGCAAACCAGCACCGGCGAGCCTGTGCGTGTATGGACTCGCGAAGAACTGGCGCCAGAAATCGACCGTGTCACCGTTACACGTCAGTGGCTGAGGGCAATCACCTCGATGAGAGGGGCGCAGTCACAGATCAAGCGAGCTCTCGCATCTAGAGAGACAACTGAACAGATCAGCACTTTGGAAGATCTGTATGAGGATGCACGTGAACGTGCTGACACGCTAGGCAAGCAGATGGCGGAGCTCGGCATGGAGGTCGGCGACGGTAATCCTCATGTCTGAGATGACAAACCCTCAGGTCTCAAGTTGCGTAACGGGGTCCTCGCAGTCGGGCGCCGGCGCGGAATCTCATGCGCTGCTACAGGTTGAAATTCGTGGCTAGGCAGCAACTGCCACCGCAGATCAAGAAGATCTCTGTGCGCGATAGACGCACAGGAACATATGTAACGCGGTACGAGGTTCGCGTTGATTCGCCTGCGTCCGGATCTGTTTCAGTGTCCTCGGACGGAACCGTCACGCTGCCTCGCCGTCCGCAAAGTCGTCGACGTTTCTCAACGGAGAGGGAAGCGCGCGCTGCGCTCGCACAAGCCTTCGACGACCGAAATGACCCTATGTATGTCGCGCCGTCTGCCACAACGGTCGACGAAGCCTGCTCGGCTTATCTTTCCGGTCGACACAACTTGAAGCCGACGACACTCGTTTCCTACGCACAGGCTCTCAAGCCCATCCGCCTCGTCCATGGGCACACCCCGATACAGAAACTGACCAAGCAGCACCTCGACACACTCGTTCGCGACCTCCGCTCGGGTTCGATGCCGAAGAGCACCGGCCGCCGGAAGCCGTGGAAGGCCATCTCGGTGAACCACATGTTGAACGTCGTCTCCATGGTTTTGACCCAGGAGGTCAAGCAGGGGCGATTGGTACGCGACGTAGCGGCTCTGGTCGACCGATTACCTCGCGAACACCACAAGACCGACACTTACTCTCAGGACGAGGTAGTACGAATCCTAGATGCCGCGTACAACTCGCGCGTCGGACACGCCTGGGTGCTGGCGCTTTACGGGCTCCGACGTGGTGAGATCTGCGGACTTCGGTGGCGGGATGTGGATTTTGAGAAGGGCACCCTTACGATCGCCAACAACAGAGTCAGCGTGAACGGCCGGGCTGCCGACGGAGCTCCGAAGTCGCGAAGTTCGCGTCGGACGCTTCCGTTGACCGACGCGCTTCGGCAGAGCCTGCTTCAAGCAATAGAATCGCAATCGGAGGAGTCGACATCAGCCGGCCAGGACTACCAGGACGGCAGCTACGTCGTCTGCGACGAGTTGGGCCGCGCGTACCACCCGGACAGCATTTCCGGCCTCTGGGAGCGGTTCACATTGTGCGCGGAGGTCAGGCCCCTACGGTTGCACGATTGCCGACACTCTTGCGGGACGCTGATGCATCTTCAAGGGGTCCCCATAGCTGTGATCGCAGCCTGGCTGGGACACAGCGACAATGCCTTCACGATGCGCACTTACGTCCATGCTCAGGACGAGGCAATGCTGGATGGTGCCGATGTGCTCCAAGCCGTGATGTCAACACGAAATCCGGCCAACCTGGGTCTGGATCCGCACACACTCCCTGATTAGGCGCCCGGGTCACGCTCAGGGTACGGCTTCAGCCACCGCGGTACAGGGTGGACCAGGACAGTGCGCCGCCACCAGTTTCGGGGGAGATGTGTCATCGTGTGTCATCGAGACGCCCAACGGACCCGCAACATGAAAGTGCCTGACCAGCATTCAGGCTGGTCAGGCACGATATTACGATGGAGCCGCCTAAGAGAATCGAACTCTTGACCTTTTCATTACGAGTGAAATGCTCTACCGACTGAGCTAAGGCGGCGCGGCTCCCGGAGGAGCCATCGCAAGTTTAACCGGTCCCCCCGCCCGAACCCAAAACGGGGGTCAGCGGGCCGCCGCGCCCAGTGTGGCGACCATCGCGTCGACCGCGAACTTGGGCTTGACGTTCATCTCCAGGGCTTCGCGGCACCGGAGGATCGCCTCGATGCACTGCAGCAACGACTCGGGAGTCGATACCGAGGCGAGGCCGCGGGCCTGGTCCTCCATGTCGGGGTGCGTCATCGTCGACGAGGCGCCGTACGACTGTGCGAGAGCGTCGCGGTACAGCCCGGCGAGGTCGATCAGCGCCCGGTCCAGCGAGTCTCGACCGGTACGAGTGCGCCTCGACTTCTGCCGCTGTTCCAGTTCCTTGAGCACGCCGGCGGATCCTCGCAGCGCGCCCGCTGCACCCTTGCCGGTGCCGCCGGCGCCGAGGGACGTCCGCAGTTCGTCGGTCTCCCGCTCGTCGCGGTCGGCGTTGATCTGCACCGCGTCGGACTCGGCGGCCTTCACCAGTTCCTCGACCACCGCGTACTGGGTGGCGGGGCGGAGCGCCGCCTTGGCGATGCCCAGTGCCCGCTGCCGTCGCTCGCGTGCCTCGGGGTCCGTCGCCAAGCGGCGCGCACGGCCCACGTGTCCGCCGCCCACCGAGGCGGCCCACGCGGCGGTCTTCTCGTCCAGGCCGTCGTTCTCCCGCAGCACGCGCGCGATGTCGTCGGGCTTGGGCGTCACCAGAGCCACGTGCCGACAGCGCGAGCGGATGGTGACGGCGATGTCCTCCGGATCCACGGACGGTGCGCAGAGCAGGAAGATGGTGCGGGCCGGCGGCTCCTCGACCGCCTTGAGGAGCGCGTTGTAGGCGCGCTCACCCAGCCTGTCCGCGTCCTCGATGACCACGATCTGCCACGTCCCCGTGGTGGGGCGACGCGCTGCCATCTGCACCACCTCGCGCATCTCCTTGACCGAGATGCTGAGGCCCTGCGGCACGATGCGGCGCACGTCGCCGTGGGTGCCGTGCATGGTGGTGGTGCAGGCGTGGCAGTGGCCACACCCGATGACGTCCGGATCCGTGCACTGCAGCGCAGCCGCGAAGCAGACAGCGGCGATGGAGCGGCCGGACCCGGGAGGCCCGGTGAACAGCCACGAGTGCGTCATGCGGGAACCGATGTCACCCTCACGCGCGGCCGCCGCGGCGTCGGACAGCTCGGCGACCACCTCGTGCTGACCGACCAGCCGTTCGAACACTCCCGCCATGGGAGGAGAGCTTAGTGCTCCTGTGCGACAGCCCCACCGCGACGCTTGGCCAGCAACGAGGACACCCCGGTCATCACGGCCACGACCATGGAGCCGACGACGAGACCGATCAGCGCGGATGCCAGCGTGTTGACGATCCAGGCCAGCACACCCCCGATACCGGCGACGTCGCGGACCGCGTCCTCCATGTGGTGGACGAACTCGTAGATCGGGTGGAACCCCAGCTCGTCGATGCCGTTGAGCAGGATGTGGCCACCGACCCACAGCATCGCCGCGGTGCCCACCACGGACAGCACCGCCATGACCTTGGGCATGCCCTTGACCAGGCCGCGCCCGACGGTCTGCGCGATGCCCGACGAGGTGTCGGCCAACCGCAGACCGATGTCGTCCATCTTCACGATGAGACCGACCACGCCGTAGACGAGGACGGTGATCACCACGGCGACGACGGCCAGGATGATCAGTCGGCTCCAGAAACCCTCGGCGGCGATGGTGTCGAGCGCGATGACCATGATCTCGGCGGACAGGATGAGGTCGGTGCGCACAGCTCCGGCGACGACAGCGTCCTCGTCGCGAGGTCCGTCCTCCTCGTGATCGTGAGCGCCGTGTCCGGAGATGGCGCCCCAGATCTTGTGCATCGCTTCGTAACTGAGGTAGGCACCGCCGACCATGAGGATCGGCGTCAGCAGCCACGGCAGGAACTGGCTCAGCAGCAGCGCGATCGGCAGGATGATGAGCAGCTTGTTACGGAGCGACCCGAGGGCGATGCGCCGCACGATGGGGAGCTCACGTTCGGCGGCGAGGCCGCGCACGTACTGCGGCGTCACGGCGGTGTCGTCGATGACCACACCGGCGGCCTTGGCCGTCGCCTTGCCTGTCGCGGCACCGACGTCGTCGATCGACGCCGCCGCCAGCCTGGCAAGCGCTGCCACGTCGTCGAGCAGGGCTACGAGTCCGCCGGCCATCAGTACTCCCGAAGTAGGTCAGTGGTTCGAGAGTGAGAGTACCGCTCCAGGGGTGGGCTCGGCCGCGCATCTCGCAGCAGTTCGCGCAGGCCCTGGACCGTCGCGAACTGCCGAGAGGTGCGCGTTCATTCTCCATCCCCAGCCTGTGGATCACGGCCGACGACTCGACGCCCGCATCGCGCACCCTTCGATGCATGTGTCTGATCCCCCGAGCCGATCTCCGACGACGCGGCGTGTCCGACGGTGAGGTACGCGCTGCTGTCCGGTCCGGTTCGATCGTTCCCGTGCGCCGCGGCGTCTACGTCGATCCGGCGACGACCGACCTGTCCGACGACCGCACCCGCCGACTGCTCGAGCTACGCGCCGCCGTCCTCTCCTCCGACAGCGATCTGGTGGTGAGCCACAGCTCGGCAGCGCTGGTCCACGGCATCGACCTGTGGCCCGACATCGATCGTCGAGCACACCTGACGGCGAATCGATCCGGCGGTGGTCGGGCCGGCACGTCGCGCGTCGTGCACGCATCGCCACTGCACCCGGACGACGTGACGACGGTCGACGGGGTGCGTGTCACCTCGCTCGCCAGAACAGTCGTCGACCTCGCCTGTAGTCGGCCGTTCGAGTCCTCGGTCTGCTCCGGCGATGCTGCTCTGCGCCGAACATCGGCGGACGATCTGGCTGCGACGCTGGCCCGAGCGCACGGTCGTCGCGGGATCGACAGGGCGCGGCGGGCCATCGCCTTCATGGACGGTGGCGCCGAGAGCGTGGGTGAGTCTCGGAGCCGGGTCTACCTGCACCGGCACGGCCTCCCCGCTCCTGCGCTCCAATGCGACGTCCTCGACGAGAGCGGACGCTTCGTGGGACGGCCGGACTTCCTGTTCGACGGAGTGATCGGCGAGTTCGACGGGCTCGCGAAGTACCGCGAGTACGGGGATGCAGCGGATGTGGTGATCGCCGAGAAACTGCGCGAGGACCGGTTGCGCTCACTGGAGTGGCGGATCGAACGGTGGACGTGGAACGACCTGGCGACGTCGGCTCTCGCCGATCGTCTCCGCGCAGCGCTCACAGCAGCAGAAGGACGCGCACCCCTCGGCAGTACGCGCAGGCACGGGACGGTCGCGAACTGCGGGGAGGTGCGCGTCCAGGACGGCAATCGCGCCTAGAACTCCAACCCCATGTCACCCGCCACCACCCCCATCGTCGACTGCCCGTCCAGAGCCTCGCGGAGGATGTCGGCGTGCCCGCTGTGGTGGGCGATCTCGCGCAACAGGTGCAGCAGTACGCGCCGCGCCGTCCACCAGATGCGCTCCGGCGCCCACGGTGCGGTGGGTTGCGGGATCAGGTCGTCGAGGTTGCCGAGCGCGGCGATGCACTGCTCCAGCGCGCGGCCGGCGGAGTCGAGTTCGGCCAGCACCTGTTCGATCGACTCGGGCACCTCGGGCTCGCCCGATCCCGAGAAGTCGACGGTCGAGTTCTCGTCGCGCTCCTCGAGCATGGTCACGTTCCCGCGGATCACCGACGCGACGTGCGCGATCAGCGAGGCGAGCGTGAACTCACTGACGGTCGTGCGCCGACGCGCCTGCTCATCGGTGATCCCCCGCGCCGTGATCGCGAGCATCCCGCGCTGATCGGCCAGGATGGTGACCAGATCGAGCTTCTCACCCGTGACGTCGACCGACGGCCCCACGGATGTGTACGTCCCCGCCATGATGTGCCCCTCTCCTCGTGTGTGAGGAGAACGCTAAGGGCAATCGCGGACAGGTGCGGTCCTCAGGACTCGGCGGGCGGCGTCTTCTTCGCAGCGGTCTTCGTGGCGGCCGCCTTCTTCGCGGGAGCCTTCTTGGCCGGCGTCTTCTTCGCTGCCGCCTTCTTGGCGGGAGCTTTCTTCGCCGGCGCCTTCTTGGTGGCCTTCTTCTTCACGGGCCCGCGAGCGCGACGATCCGCGAGGAGTTCCATGGCCCGCTCGTCGGTGATGGTGCCCACCTCGTCGCCCTTGCGCAGGCTGGCGTTGGCCTCACCGTCGGTGACGTACGGACCGAAGCGGCCGTCCTTGATCACCATCGGCTGACCACTGACAGTGTCCACACCGAGTTCGCGCAGCGGCGGCGTGGCGGCACCCTGACGCCCGCGACGCTTGGGCTCGGAGTAGATCTTCAGAGCCTCCTCGAGGGAGACGGTGAAGATCTGGTCCTCGGTGGCCAGCGAGCGGGAATCGGTGCCCTTCTTGAGGTAGGGACCGTAGCGCCCGTTCTGCGCCGTGATCTCTTCCTTGCTCTCGGGGTCGACGCCCACCACGCGCGGCAACGACAGCAGCTTCAGCGCGTCGTCCAACGTGACCGTCGCGAGATCCATCGACTTGAGCAACGAACCCGTTCGCGGCTTCGGTGCGGTCGCTTTCTTCGCGGCCTTCTTGGCGGGAGCCTTCTTCGCCGCCTTGGTGGCCACGGCGGTGCCGCCGCCCCCGTCGGACGAATGCTGTTCCACCGGAACGATGTCCGGGGTGGGCTCGGGCTCCTCGGGGATGACCTCGGTGACGTACGGCCCGAATCGTCCTTCCTTGGCGACGATCTCGTGACCCGACAGCGGGTCGACACCGAGCTTGCGACCCTCCTGCGGAGTCGCGAACAGCTTCTCGGCGAACTCGAGCGTCAGCTCGTCCGGCGGAAGGTCGTCGGGCAGGTTGGCGCGCTGCGAGATCGGATCCCCGTCGGGATCGTCCGGGTTCTGCACCATCCGTTCGAGGTACGGGCCGTAGCGACCGACGCGGACGTGCACGTCGCGACCTTCGGAGTCGTCGAACAGGTGGATCGAGTTGATGACGCGGGCGTCGATGTCCTCGAGGTTCTGGCCGACCATCTTCTTCAGTCCGCCGGACCGTGCGACCGACCCCTCCGTGCCGTTCTCACCGCCGAAGTAGAAGGCGGACAACCAGTCTCCACGTCGTTCGCGGCCACCGGCGATGGCGTCGAGGTCGTCCTCCATGCCTGCGGTGAAGTCGAAGTCGACCAACCGGCCGAAGTGCGCCTCCAACAACGCGATCACGGAGAACGCCACCCACGAGGGCACCAGGGCGCTGCCGCGCTTGTAGACGTACCCGCGGTCGAGGATGGTCTTGATGATCGACGAGTACGTCGACGGGCGACCGATGCCGAGTTCCTCGAGCGTCTTGATGAGCGACGCCTCGGTGAAGCGGGCCGGTGGGTTGGTGGTGTGACCGTCGGGATCGAGACCGGTGGCCGTGACCGCCTGCCCCTGCTCGAGAACCGGCAACCGGGACTCGGCGTCGTCGGACTGTCCCCCGGCCTGGTCGTCGACACTCTCGACGTAAGCCTTGAGGAAGCCGGCGAACGTGATGGTGCGTCCAGACGCGGCGAAGGTGCACTCCTCACCGGTACCCGCGGTGCCCGAGATACGCAGCGACAGAGTGGTTCCGCGCGCATCCGCCATCTGGGAGGCGACGGTGCGCTGCCAGATCAGCTCGTACAGCCGGAACTCGTCGGTGTCGAGCGAGCTGTGCAACTGACCGGGAGTCGCGAAGGAATCACCCGCGGGGCGGATGGCCTCGTGCGCCTCCTGGGCGTTCTTGACCTTGCGGGTGTACTGCCGCGGGGTGTCGTGCACGTACTCCGGGCCGTACAGCTCGGTGGCCTGACGACGTGCGGCATCGATCGCCGACGCCGACAGGTTCGTCGAGTCGGTACGCATATAGGTGATGTAGCCGTTCTCGTACAACCGCTGCGCGATACGCATGGTGCGCTCGGAGGACATGCGGAGCTTGCGCCCGGCCTCCTGCTGCAGGGTCGAGGTCATGAACGGCGGGTACGGACGACGCGTGTACGGCTTGGACTCGACCGACGCGACGGTCAGATCGACACCGTCCAGAGCCTCGGACAACCGGCGTGCGCGCGCCTCATCGAGAACGGTGACGCCCTCGGACTTGAGTTTGCCGTCGGCACCGAAGTCGCGTCCCGACGCGACACGAGAGCCGTCGACGTTGACCAGGCGCGCACCGAACGCCCGCGGCGTCGCCTCGGCGCCGGCGTCGAGCTGCGCCGAGATGTCCCAGTACTCGGCCGATCGGAACGCCATGCGCTCACGTTCGCGCTGCACGATGACACGTGTGGCCACCGACTGGACGCGGCCCGCCGACAGCTTCGGCATGACCTTCTTCCACAGCACCGGCGAGACCTCGTAGCCGTACAGGCGGTCGAGGATGCGGCGCGTCTCCTGGGCGTCGACGAGGTCGGTGTCCAGTTCGCGGGTGTCGGCGGCGGCGGCGAGGATGGCCGGCTCGGTGATCTCGTGGAAGACCATCCGTCGAACCGGAATCTTCGGCTTGAGCGTCTCGAGGAGATGCCACGCGATGGCCTCGCCCTCGCGGTCGGGGTCGGTGGCGAGGTAGAGCTCGTCGGCGTCCTTGAGCAGGCTCTTGAGCTCGGCGACCTTGCCCTTCTTCTCCGGGCTGACGACGTAGAGAGCCTCGAAGTCGTGGTCCACGTCGACACCGAGACGAGCCCAGGACTCGCCCTTGTACTTGGCCGGAACGTCTGCAGCACCACGCGGGAGATCTCGGATGTGCCCGACCGAGGCCTCGACCACGTAGTTCTTGCCCAGATAGGGCGCGATCTTCTTGGCCTTGGTGGGTGACTCGACGATCACGAGACGCCGAAGCCCGGACGCGCCGGACGACGAGTTCCCCGTGCTGTCTCCTGCTGCCACCTGCTGCCGAACCTTCCTGGTCCCCGCGAGAGGGAACCCGTTCACCTGCGTCGATACCCCGAACCGTTCGAAGCCGACACACTACAGAGTGACACACACGTGCAACTCGTATGTGACACCGCGGCCCATCGACCATCGGTGACCTCCGTCCGAGTCCCCCTCTTCCTCTACACGAGGACGGGCCACCCGCCCGCGGCGAGAGCGCCCGGTGGCGGCTCGCCGATGTTCTCGATGAGCCTGGTCACCCGACGTCGACCGGTGATCCGGAGTGCCGGCGACCCTCCGTGGGTTCCCACCAGAGTCGGCGCCACACCGGCGCGCATCAACGACTGGGCGAGCACCGGATGCGTGTCGGGGGCATGCGGATCGAGTCCGAGGACGAACCGGGCGCCGCCTGCCTCCTGCCGTCCCGCCGCGACCACCCAGGCCCGCAGGGCGCGCGGTCCGGGCACCCAACCCCCGGGCACCGCCTTCACCGCTCCCCGGACCCACTCCGCGGCGAGCGACGCCAGCTCGGGCACCGGCTCGGTCCGGACCAGTGGCCGTCCCTCGTCGGTCGTCGTGATCTCGGCGTCGAAGCCACACGACTCGATCAGGTCGGCCACCGCGTGGGCACGCCAGGTGGCATCGACGACGACGGAGATGCGCGTGCGCCCGGACACGATCACGGGCTGACCCTGCGCAGCCAGCAGCCCGGCGAGGTCGGCCGCGTCGGGCGGCGTCGACTCGGCGGAGAAGAAGGACAACTGGCTCACGATCGCGACACTAAGCCACGAACGCCCCGCCGGCGTGGTGTCCGCGACGCAGTGTCACGGAAACGAGACGTCCCCCGCCACCTCGGAAGGCGACGGGGGACGTGTCGGTAGAGACTGTCCGATCGAGATCAGACGGCGCGGACGCCCGTGGCCTGGGGGCCCTTGGTGCCCTGTCCGACCTCGAACTCCACGCGCTGGTTCTCCTCGAGGGTGCGGAAGCCGCTGCCCTGGATCTCGGAGTAGTGGACGAAGACGTCAGCGGAGCCGTCCTCGGGTGCGATGAAGCCGAAGCCCTTTTCGGCGTTGAACCACTTCACAGTTCCCTGTGCCATGCTTGTCTATCCTTTTCTTGAACACCGGATGCGATGAACGGCACTTACAGTCCATCGGGCCGGTTCCGACCGCTGTGATGATCCCCCCCAAGAGTCACCCCGTGGGCAGAGCTTCACGCACCGCGCTCGCAACATTAGATCCTGCGAGCGTGAAAACGAACACAGAAGCTGCGACCGAGAACAGTGAACCACGTCGGACGGCGGCGCGACAGTCGACGAGACAACAACTTCGTAAATATCCTCGCGGGCTCTGTCCGCCCGTTCTTCTACGATCGACACGAGCACCGAGGGAGTGAGAGACAGTGAGCACGACGACCGACGCACCGGCCTCCTCGTTCGGCGGAATGCTGCTCGGACGAGCGCTGGCGGGAACGCCGCCGGGAGAGTCTCCGCTGACACATGCGGCGGAGCTGCCGGGACGTGAGTCCCGGTACGCCGCATGGCCGCAGTGGCTCGAGCCCGCGGTCGTCGAGGTCTTCCAGGACTGCGGGATCCCGCAGCCGTGGACCCACCAGGCAGAGGCCGCGTCGCTCGCGTGGTCGGGCCGCAACGTGGTGGTCTCGACGGGCACGGCGTCGGGCAAGTCGCTGGCGTACCGGATGCCCGTGCTGTCCCGTCTGTCGACCGACGCGCGTGCCACCGCGCTCTACCTCGCGCCCACCAAGGCGCTGGGGGCAGACCAGCTTCGGGCTGCAGTGGACATGACGGACTCGCTCGCCGCGCGGGGCTTCCCGGACATCGCACCGAGTGCGTACGACGGCGACACACCCCTCGAGGTGCGCCAGTGGGCCCGGGCGAATTCACGGTGGATCTTCACCAACCCCGACATGCTGCACATCTCGCTGCTCAAGGGCCATCAGCGGTGGGCGCACTTCTTCCGCAACCTGGCGTACGTCGTCGTTGACGAATGTCATTCGTATCGAGGGGTGTTCGGCTCCAACGTCGCCCTGATCCTGCGACGACTCCGGCGCATCGCCGCGCGCTACGGCGCCGCGCCCGTCGTCGTTCTCGCCAGCGCCACCGCGTCGAATCCCGGGGCTGCGGCCAGTCGCCTGGTCGGTGCACCGTGCGAGGAGATCACCGAGGACGGATCTCCCCACGGTCCCCGGACCGTCGCCCTGTGGGAGCCACCGCTTCTGGACGTCACGGGTGAGAACGGGGCGCCGATCCGGCGCGCCGCCGGTTCCGAGGCCGCACGCATCATGGCCGACCTCGTCGTCGAGGGCGCCCGAACACTGACGTTCGTCCGTTCCCGACGCGGCGCGGAGCTGACGGCACTGGGTACCGCGCGGCTGCTCGCGGACGTCGATCCCGATCTGCCGCAGCGCATCGCGGCATACCGGGCCGGATACCTCGCCGACGACCGCCGCGAACTAGAGCGGTCGCTGTCCGACGGCACCCTGCTCGGCGTGGCCACCACCAACGCACTCGAGCTCGGCGTCGACATCGCGGGGCTCGACGCCGTCGTCGTCGCCGGCTTCCCGGGGACGGTCGCGTCGTTCTGGCAGCAGGCCGGCCGCTCCGGTCGCCGCGGCCAGGGATCGCTGGTGATCCTGGTGGGCCGGGACGACCCGCTCGACACGTACCTCGTGCACCATCCGGCCGCGTTGCTGGACAAGCCCATCGAGGCGACGGTCACCGATCCCACCAACCCCTACGTGCTGGGGCCACAGCTGCTCTGCGCGGCCATGGAAGTCCCGCTGACCGACGACGAGGTGATCGAGCTCGGCGCTCAGGACGTCGCGCAGTCCCTCGCGGACCGAGGTCTGCTCCGCCGTCGGCCGCACGGGTGGTACATCACCGCAGACGCGACCCCCCATGCGGCGGTGGACATCCGGGGCGGTATCGGGTCGCAGATCGCGATCGTCGACGGCTCCACCGGACGCATGCTCGGCACCGTCGACGCCGGCCGCGCGCCCTCGACGACCCACCCCGGCGCTGTCCACATCCATCAGGGCGAGTCGTTCGTCGTGGACACGCTCGACTTCGAGGACGGCCTCGCGGTGGTGCACCCCGAGGAGCCCGAGTGGACCACCTCGGCGCGCGAGATCACCGACATCGTGATCGAGGACGTGCACGAACAGCAGTCGTACGGGGAGGTCGACGTCGCGCTGGTGCAGGTCCAGGTGAGCCACCAGGTGGTCGGATACCTCCGCAGACTGCCGTCCGGAGAGATTCTCGACTCCGTGGAACTCGACATGCCGATGCAGGAACTCCACACGCGCGCAGTCATGTACACGATCACGCCGGAGTTGCTCGAGTCCGCCGGCGTGACGGCCGAACGTGTCCCCGGGTCGCTCCACGCGGCGGAGCACGCGGCCATCGGTCTGCTGCCCCTCGTCGCGACATGCGACCGATGGGACATCGGCGGCGTGTCGACGGCACTGCACGCCGACACCGGCCTGCCGACGGTCTTCGTCTACGACGGGTACGACGGTGGCGCCGGATTCGCCGACCGCGGCCACGCCGTCATCGGCACCTGGCTCTCCGCGACCCGCGAGGCCATCGCGTCGTGCGAGTGTGTCTCGGGGTGCCCGTCCTGCGTGCAGTCACCCAAGTGCGGCAACGGAAACGATCCGTTGGACAAGGACGGCGCCGTGCGCGTGCTCGACGCCGTCCTCGCCTGTCTGGAGGGTTAGGCAGACACGGTGGCCGGTTCGCCGAGCGCCACCGGTAGCGTGCGGAACCCGTGCAGCACACGGGTGTCCCGCTTGACGCCGGTGCCGGCGGACGACAGATGCGGGAAGCGGTCGAACAGCGTGCGCAGTCCCACCTCGCTCTCCGCGCGCGCGAGTGCGGCGCCGAGGCAGTAGTGGCGCCCACCCGAGAACGACAGGTGCTTGTTGGCGTTGGACCGACCGACGTCGAAGGTGTCGGCGTCGTCGAAGACCTGCGGGTCCCGATTACCGGCCGCGAGGACGCACACCACCAGATCGCCGGCCTCGAGGTCCATGCCTTCGAGGGTGACGGAACCCTTCGCGACGCGGGCCGTCATCTGCACCGGCGACTCGAGCCGCAGCATCTCGTCGACGGCCGTTCCCCACAGCGACGGATCGTCCTGCAGTCGCGCGAGCTGGTCGGGGTTGTTCATCAGCAGATTGATGCCGCTGCCGAGCAGGTTGACCGTCGTCTCGAACCCTGCCGCCAACACCAGACCCGCGGTGGCGCGGAGTTCCCGATCGTTCAGGTACACCCCGTCCTCGGACGCCGCGATGAGCTGACTCATCAGATCGTCGCCCGGGTTGTCGCGCAGTCCCGCGATGTGGGTGGCGAGCCACCGGTCGAAGCCCTCGAGGCCCTGCTCGACCTCGCGGAACTGCGACCACGTCAGACCGACGTCGAGACTGGGCGCCGCGAGTTCGCCGAACTCGAGCACCTTGTCGCGGTCCGCCTCCGGCACGCCGAGGATGTCGCCGATGACGGCGACCGGAAGCTTGGCGCAGTACGACGACACGATGTCGACCGTGCCGCCGCCCGCGGCCACGAGTTCGTCGAGAAGCGTGTCGGCCACCTGCTGCACGTTGTCGCGCATCGCGTTGACGGCGCGCGCGGTGAACACCGACGACACCAGCTTGCGGTAGCGGGTGTGCGAGGGCGGCTCGACCGACAGCAGCGACGGCGGCGCCAGCGGGTGCAGAGCGGCGGTTCGGGTGCGACGTTCGATCGCCCGCAGCGGCTTCGGCAGATTGCCGCCCACGACGACGGTGCGGTAGTCGTCCGAGCGCAGGAGGTCGAAGATCAGCCCGTGGTCGACGGTGAGGTAGGCGACGCGGCCCTTGACGATCTTTCCCCGGTCGCGAATCTCCTGGTAGATGACACCGGGGTTCGCGCGAGTCACCGGATCGGCGATGAGCTTGGCCTGCGGGTCACCGATCTTGATGCCGCGTTTGGCGAAGAAGCGCACCACTCCGTGCACCGCGAACCACCGCAGCCGCGATCGTGCCTCGTCCTTGACGTCCGCCACTCTCGACATTCCGATTCCCCCGATGCTCGGCCTGCGATAACCCGGTTGCGCGTTACCGCACGTCACACGTGTGACTCACCTCATGATGCGCCGGTCACGACGCCGGTGTCTACCGTCGTGTCATGACCCTGCGTCGGAGCGTCGCCTCCTTGTGGATCGCCACAGTCCTCTACTGGCCGATGCAGGTGATCGTCTCGCGTTCCTGGACCACCCCGTACAGCTGGCGTGACGACGTCATCAGCGCCCTCGGTGCGGCGACGTGCACCGACTACTGCTCGCCCGATCACGTCGTCATGAACGCGACGTTCGTGGCCGTGGGCGGCGCCACCGCAGCGGGCGCGGCGCTCCTGGTACGTCCCTCGGTGGGCATCGCACGGACGGGGTGGATCCTCGTGGCGCTCTCCGGTCTCGCGACGTGCGCCGTCGGGTTCCTCCCGATGGACGTCGCACCGGTCCCCCACACCGTCGCGGCGCAGGTGCACTTCGGCCTGCAGCTCGCCGGAATGCTGTGTGTCGCACGATCCGTCGGTCGAGTCGCCTCGCGATTCACCTACGCCTGCAGTGCGATCGCCGTGGTGGGCGGCATCGCCTTCCTCAGCCCCGGGAAATGGGGACTGGGCTCGGGTGTCACCGAGCGGCTCGCCCTCGACACCCTGAACGTGTGGACCATCGGCATGGGCGTGCTCCTGCTGGCGCGATCGTGGAATCCAGGCCCCGGAATCCGGGGTCGATAGTCCACGATCACCGATGCACCAGTTGCGTGTCTCTGTGAGGCGGGCTGCTGCACGAGCCGCCGTGGCCGCCAGCGCGAAGACCGGCCGCCCCGTCGCACCGGAAGTACGCAGGCTCGCCGAGTCGCGCTGACCGACATACCGAGGTGCTGGTTCACTCCTTCACCGGCCCCGCCCGCGCAGAGGCCACCGCATCCCTCTCCCCGAAGCGCAGCAGCGCGATCCGCACCCGCACCCGGACCTGCACGTCCCACTCCTCCACCGCGCATCCGTCCAGCACCGCATCCATCCGGGCAGCCGACGCCGTCGCCGCCGCGCACCCCGCCTCGGACCCCGACGTCAGTGCGGCGGCACCCGCCAGCGCAGCGAGGTCCGCCGCCGACTGCGCCTGATGACGGGCCGAGACGGCGGCACCCACCGAGACCACCGCCGCGGTCACCACCACCAGCGCCGCCGTGACGAACGCTCCCAGCACAGTCGCTGAACCGCGGTCATCCACCCGTCGGCTCCGCCGTCGCCACCGCACTCGCCGACACCGTCAACCCGGGCAGCGGCGACGACGCCTCCACCCGCACCGTCACCAGATCGCCGACGCGCGACACCGTCACCCGCGCACCGGGCGGGGCCACCGCCGTCGCCGACGTCACCGCGCTCTCGTCTCCGAGCGCCGAGAGCCGGGCACCCTCCCGCGCCGCGTCGATGCACCGGATGTGCTCGGTGACGGTGACCAGCGCACCGAGGCACAACACCAGGACGGCAACGATCGACGAGATCGCCAGCGCCGCCTCGACCGTCACCGCCCCGCTGTCGCCCGTGAGACCCGAGTCCCCCGTCAGACCTGCGTCTGCAGAGCCTTGTCGATGATGGACGTCAACGCGGTCACGATGCTGTCGCCCGTCACCACCGTGTAGAGCACGGCACCGAACGCCGCCGCCGCGATGGTGCCGATGGCGTACTCGGCCGTCGACATCCCGTCGTCCTCCCGCGCCACCGTCAGGATGCGCGCGCCCACCTCGGTCAGGAACTTGCTCATGTTCTCCCCCTTCGTGTTCCGAGGAGGACGTTCCCCCTCGGCGTTCTCGGGCGGGGGTCACATCACCCCGCCGTTCAGGACGGACCCGGCAAGCCCGATCACCACGGGCACGATGCCGAGGCAGACGAACGCGGGCAGGAAGCACAGCCCCAGCGGTCCGCTCACCATCACTCCGGCGCGTTCGCCCGCGGCAGCGGCAGCATCGTCGGCCCGCACGCGCAGATCGGCTGCCGCCTCGGCGGTCGCGTCGGCCATCGAGGTTCCCGACCGCGCCGAGCGGAGGATGACGCGTGCCACCGACTCGGTGTCGGGATGCGCCGCCAGCGCCGACCAGGCCGCATCGGGATCCGCTCCGAGAGTGAGCAACTGGGCGGCGCGGCGCAGTGCCGACGCCATGGGTTCGGGCGCGACGGAGGACACCGCCGAGGATGCGCTGCCGATGTCGAGTCCCCCACGGAGACAGGCGGACAGCAGGTCCAACGCGCCCGCGGTGGCGTGGTGGTCCGTCGGCGCCACCCCCACCGATGCGGAACCGTTCGCGCCCGGCACCCGGAGCCGGGCGCGCACACCGACGGCGGGCGGGAGCGCGAGCACCGCGGCGGCGAGGAGCACGAGAGTGATCGTCACGGTGCCACCTTCGCGACGATGGCGTCGGTCCAGAGCAGCCCGGCGCAGGCGAGGGCCACTCCGACGACCAGCATGATGCCGCCGGCGCCGCCTCCGGTGAGAACCGCGAGGGGCGCTGCGCCCATGGCCTGGCCGAGCAGGACGCCGACGGCGGGCAGCGCGGCGAGGACCATCGCCGTGGCGCGCGGGCCGGCCATGGACGCCTCGATGCGCCGGGCCGAGCGTCCGCGATCGCGCAGATCGGAGCGCACCGCGTCGAGCAGTGCCGCGAGACCCAGCCCGTGCACCTCGGCCACGCGCCACACGGCACCCACCCGGTCCCACGCCGGCCCGTGTCCGCCGACACGCACGGCATCCGACATCGTGCCGCCCAGTTCCGCACGAGCCGCGGCCGCGGCGAAGACGGTGCCGACCGGCCCGGGGTGCTCGCGTGCAGCGGTGCGGCAGGCCGTGGCCGGGTGGGCTCCCACGCGGAGTTCGGCCACCATCGTCTCGAGCGCTGCCGCCAGGGTGTCCCCCGCGCGCCGCCGGTCCGCCCGCACGGCGCCTCGGCCGCGCCGCAGGGCGACGGTTCCCAGCACGACGGCCACCGCAGCGCCCGCCGCGGCACCGAGGCCCAGCGCTGCCGCACCTGCCGCCACGGGTATCCAGGCACGCGCCGGCACTCGCACGGACACGAGCGAGCGTCGGCGCACCGGTCCGAGGCGCCGGCGCGCGTCCGTGCAGGGCAGCACCAGCAGAGCCGCCGCGAGACAGACCGCCGCGAGCATCACGCGGACCCCTCCCGTCGGCGCAGGATCGCGGTGAGAGCGTCGAGTCCTGGACCTCGTGCCCGCGTTCGCGACCAGGCGTCGACCACGGTGCACAGCCCGCGGTCGTCCCGTTCGAGCACGCCGATGGACGACAGCACACGCTGCCCGCTCGGCGTGCGGGCGGTGTGCAGCACCACCTGCACCGCGGCGGCGAACTGGCTGTGCAACGCCGCCCGGTCCATGCCACCGAGGGCCGCCAGCGCTTCGAGTCGTGCGGGTACCTCGTCGGGCGAGTTGGCGTGCACGGTGCCCGCACCGCCGTCGTGTCCGGTGTTGAGCGCGGTGAGCAGGTCCACGACCTCGGCACCGCGGACCTCGCCCACCACGATGCGATCGGGACGCATGCGCAGGGCCTGACGCACCAGATCGCGCACCCCCACCTGGCCCACTCCCTCCACGTTCGCGGGCCGGGCGACGAGCCGCACCACGTGGGGGTGCGAGGGCGCCAGTTCGGCGGCGTCCTCGACACAGATGATGCGCTCGGCCGCGTCCACCTCACCGAGCAGTGCCGCCAGCAGGGTGGTCTTCCCCGTCCCGGTGCCACCGACCACGAGGAAGGCCAGGCGTCTGGACACGATGCGGCGCAACAGATCTTCGGCGCCCTCGGCGAACGCGCCGGTCGCGGCGAGGGCCGAAAGCCCCTGTGTCGCGGGGCGCAGGACGCGGAGCGACAGGCACGTCCCGCCCTGCGCCACCGGCGCGAGAACGGCGTGCAGTCGCACTCCGAACGACCCGGGATCGATTCCGGGCAGACGACCGTCCACCCACGGCTGCGCATCGTCGAGCCGCCGCCCGGCCGACAGCGCCAGCCGCTGGGCGAGGCGGCGCACGGCGGCCTCGTCCCCGAACCCGACGCCGGCTCGCCGCAGACCCTGGCCCCGGTCCACCCACACGTCGTCGGGTCCGGTGACCAACACGTCGGTCACGCCGGGCTCGCGCAGGACGGCGTCGAGCACGCCGGCACCGCGGAACTCGGTGTCCAGGAGATGCAGTGCGCGCAGCAGATCCGCGTCACCGAGCACGCCGCCCGCCTCGGCCCGGAGCGCCTCCGCGATGAGGGCGGGCGTCGGATCCCGGTCGGCGTCGACGAGGCGCACCCGGACGCGATCGAGCAGATCCGTCGACACCCATCCCGTCATGTCGTGGGCGCCGAGGTGAGCAGTGCCAGGACGTCGCCGGCAGCTCGCGCCAGGGGAGATCGGCGGCCGAGGACCAGTCCACGCCCGTCGAGCATCGCGGCGAGTCGACGCTCGGGGCGCACGGAGGCGAGCAGGGGAAGACCCACCACGTCGGCCACCTCCGCGGCCGTCAGTCCGGACGGCGCGGGACCGCGGACCACCACTCCCACGTTGGCCGATGTCGAGGTGATCGACCGGGCGAGACACTGCGCCGCCGCGGCCGACCGCACCGTCGCCGGGACCAGCACGACCACCAGATCTGCCGCCTGCACGGACATCTCGTGAATGGGGCCTGCGCGCGGTACGTCGCACACGACGACCTCGCCCGCCGTGACTCCGGCGTCGACGACGGCGCGCCAGGCCGCTGCCGTGATGGTGTTCGTCTGCTCGCGCCGGGTCGAGAGCACCGCCAGATCGCCGCGCCCGGGCAGCGCGTGATGCAGTGCGTCGGCCGTGACGGTTCCGCCGTCGATCACCAGTTCCGGCCAGCGCAGGCCCGGTGTGCCGTCGAGTCCCGTGACGAGGTCCATCCCGCCGCCCGCCGCGTCTCCGTCCATCAACACGGTGCGCCCGGACCGGGACGCGACGACGGCCGATGCCGCGGCGAACACGGACGCACCGGCGCCGCCGCAACCGCCCACCACCGTCACGACCACACCGCCACCGACGGGGACGCGTGCGGCCGCGGACAGCACCCCCATGAGATCGGCCTCCTGCGCCGGCAGCGCGAGCACACGGGAGGTGCCGAGCCGCGACGCGCTCTGCCAGGCCTCGACGTCCGCCGGTCCGTCGGTCACCACGACGACACCGGGATGCCTCGGAAGGTGTTCCCGCACTGCTCGTTCGGCAGCTGCCGTTCCCAGCACGACGATGTCCGAGGACTGCCACAGCGCGCGGTCCGGCAGCGCGCCGAGGTGCGACGACTCCCGACCCGCGGCGGCGGCGATACGCCGGACGCGATCGGAGAGTGCGGCGTCGGGCACGATCACCAGGAGTGCTGAATCGAGGTCGGTCACGCCGTCGATCGTGCGGCGTCCGCGGTCGGTCCGCCAGGGCGACGAGCCGAACCTGTGGACAACTCGGTACCCGGGGACGGCGCCTGCGCCAGCGCGGAGAAGGTGCTAGCGCACCGGAAGTAGGGGACGACCCCCGCCAGGGGGGGAGGAGGCGGGGGTCGTCGGAGTTCAGCCCCGGGGGGTCGGGCTGAACACGCCCGGTTCGAGACCGGGTAGTCGAAATCTTACACCGCCGACCACCCGCACCGACACGGACGACCGTCGGTCCGTCGCGCCGTCGAAGCAGGTGGAGACACCGTGACCCGCGATCCACCTCCGGGCACCCTTAGGCTGACGGGGTGAGCACACCCCTCCGCCCGGACGCCCCCGGCCGCGTCGCCGCGTTCTTCGATCTGGACAAGACGATCATCGCCAAGTCCTCGACGCTGGCCTTCAGCAAGCCCTTCTTCGACGGGGGTCTCATCAACCGCCGGAGCGTGCTCAAGAGCAGCTACGCGCAGTTCCTGTTCCTGGTGTCGGGCGCGGATCACGACCAGATGGAACGGATGCGCATCCACATCGCCAACATGTGTACCGGCTGGGACGTCGAGCAGGTCCGAGCCATCGTCGCCGAGACGTTGCACGACATCGTCGATCCGCTGGTCTTCGCCGAGGCTGCCGACCTCATCGCCGACCACAAGCTGCGCGGCCACGACGTCGTCATCGTCTCGGCCTCCGGCGAGGAGGTCGTGGCGCCCATCGCGGACGCTCTGGGCGTGGACCACGACATGGGTACCCGGATGGCCGTCGAGGACGGCAAGTACACGGGCGAGCTCTCGTTCTACTGCTACGGGCCCGGCAAGGTCACCGCCATGGAGGAGTTGGCCGAGCGCGAGGGATACGACCTGTCTCGGTCCTACGCCTACTCGGACTCGATCACCGATCTGCCGATGCTCGACGCGGTCGGACATCCCACCGCGGTGAACCCGGATCGAGGCCTGCGCCGCGAGGCGTCGGCCAGGGGATGGCCGATCCTCACGTTCTCCGACCCGGTCTCGCTGCGCGCCCGGTTCCAGGCCCCGTCGTCGGGCACGGTGGCCGGCATGGCCGCCGTCTCGTTCGGCGCCCTGGCCGCGGGCGCCGCGACGTACACGCTGCTGCGTCGGCGACGCTGAATCGATCGGGTTCGCGAAACCCTTGCTGTGGCGCGAGTCACAGAGTACAAATGGTCTTACGGGAAGACGGAAGGCCAAGAGCGGGCCGGAAGAGAAGGATCGCTCTCCCAGCCGGGCTTTCCCCAGCACGACCGATCAGTACCCACGCGTAGCGCGCCGCTATGATGGCACAAGCGTTGTGGGCCTGCGAAAGTCGCGCATCAGGGATGAGAACTTCGCACTGGTTGCGGACACGAGTCCCGGGCGCACGATTTCCCGCCGAGGCCTCGCGGAGTCCGCTCCGCCGCAACCCACTCTGCACGCCTGGTAACCGACGTTCGTGCTGACGGGCGACGTCGTCGAGGTGAGAACTCGGCAACGTCGCCCGTTTCATGCGTCAGACGGAGTTGTCCGCGATGGTGGTCGCCTCGGCTGCTCCGGCCTCGAAGGTGCCGCAGCACAACAGCACCCAGCTCCCCACGCCCTGCTCGGTGCCGCGGGCGAAACCGTCGGCGCCGGTGCGGTACGCGGCGAGCCGCTTCGCCCAACTGATCTCCGGGACACCGAGATTGTGGGGGTCGAAGCCCGTGGACACGGCCACCAGCCGCGAGGCCGCCCGGGCCACGATGCCGTCGGCCGTGCCGAACGGCTTCAGCGCCAACAGTTCTCCGTGCACCACGGCGGCCAGCACCGGGGCGGGCGCCTTCGTGGCGCCGGTCACGAGATCCGCCAGGAACGCGAGGCGGTCGGCTGCGTCCGCACGGGGTCGTCCGAGATCGTCCTGTGTCGTCGCCAGGTCCGCGGCGGCCAGGAGGTGCAGCCTCGCCAGCGCCTGCAGCGGCGCCCGTTGCCAGACGCCCACCATGATCGGCAGGGAGTCGCCGTCGAGAGCCTGGGCCACCCGGAGCGCGCCGGCGAGCAGGGGCGGGGCGGCCTCACCGTCCTCGGGCATCGCCGTGGAGGACCCCTCCATCGCGGCGGAGGCCCGCGCGGCCCGGACCGCCGCCTCGGCTGCCGTCGCCTTCCATCCGCGCCGGTTGGCCTTGTGCCGGTGCACCTCGCCCAGCGCGTTCCGCGCCCGCTCGGCGGCGTCGCGCACCCCCTCGAGCTCCAGGATCGGGCCGAGGGGATCTGTGGCTGAGCTGGTCATCCGGTCAGGCTATCGGTGGTCCTACGTCGCGGTGGATCCGGCGTTCCGCTCGGCAGCCATCAACTCGGCACGCTCGCGGCGCCGGACGGCCTGCTGCTCCGGGTCGGGAACGGGCACCGCGGCGAGCAGCCGCTTCGTGTACGGGTCGGCCGGCGAGCGCAGGATGGTGTCGGTCCGATCGAACTCCACCAGCTTGCCCGCACTCATGACGGCGATGCGGCGAGCCAGCACCTCGACCACGGCGAGGTCGTGGCTGATGAACAGGCATGCGAAGCCGTACTCCCGCTGCAGCTCCTGGAAGAGCTCGAGCACCTTGGCCTGTACGGACACGTCGAGCGCGGACGTCGGCTCGTCGGCGACGAGGAGGGTGGGTTCGAGAGCCAGGGCGCGGGCGATGCCGACACGCTGGCGCTGACCACCCGACAGCTGATGCGGGTAGCGGTTGCGCATGTCCCGCGACAGGTGCACCTGATCGAGCAACTCCTCGATCTTGGTGTTGCGCTGACCACGGTCCATCTCGGTGTGCAGCAACATCGGCTCGCCGATCGACTGGCCGATGGGCCACCGCGGGTTCAGCGACGAACCCGGATCCTGGAACACGATGCCGACCTTGCTGCGCACCGGACGCAGGTCGCGGGTCGACATCGACGTGATGTCCGTTCCGGCGATGGACAACGACCCCGAATGCAGCTTGAGCAGGCCGACGGCTGCCTTGCCGATGGTCGACTTGCCCGATCCGGACTCACCGACCAGACCGACCACCTCGCCCGGCTCGATGGTGAGGCTGACACCGTCGACCGCGCGGAAGCCACCGGAGCGACGCGAACCCGGGTACTCGATGACGGCGTCGACGAGTTCGAGCGCGTACCGCACGTCGGGGGTGTCGTCGGTGCCCGCCTGCCCGGTCCGGGAACCGAGGTGGGGCACGGAGGCCAGGAGTTCGCGGGTGTAGGCGTGATCGGGACGATGGAAGATGTCGCCGGAGGTGCCCTGCTCGACGATGTCGCCACCGCGCATGACGAGGATGCGGTCGGCCATGTCGGCGACCACGCCCATGTCGTGGGTGATGAGCAGGATCGCCGCGTCGACCCGACCGCGGAGGTCGCGCATGAGCTGCAGGATCTCGGCCTGCACGGTCACGTCGAGTGCCGTGGTCGGCTCGTCCGCGATGAGCACGGACGGCTCGGATGCCAACGCCTGGGCGATCATCGCGCGCTGGCGCTGGCCACCGGACAACTGGTGGGGGTAGTACTTGACGCGCTTCTCCGGCTCCGGCATCTCGACGAGCCGCAGCAGCTCGATGACACGGTCCTTGGCCTGCGCCTTGCTGAGCTCGCTGTGCGCGCGGATGGCCTCGGTGATCTGCCACCCGATGGTGTAGACGGGGTTCAGAGCCGTCATCGGCTCCTGGAAGATCACGGCGATGTCCTTGCCGCGCACCGAGTTCAGCTCACGTTCCTTCAGGCCGATCAGTTCGCGACCGTTGAGCGTGATGCTGCCGCTCACGCGGGCGTTGTCGGCCAGCAGGCCGGGCACCGCCATGGCGGTGGTGGACTTACCCGAGCCCGATTCGCCGACGATGGCGAGGATCTCGCCGCGAGCGAGGTCGAACGAGACGTCGCGCACGGCGGTGCGCCAAGTCTTGTCGACTTCGAAGTCGATCGTCAGATCCGAGACTCCGAGAATCGGGCCGGTCTTGTCGTCACTCATGTCCGTCAGCTCCGTTTCGGGTCGAGCGCATCTCGCAGCGCATCGCCCATGAGGATGAAGGCCAGCACGGTCACCGACAGGAACCCGGCGGGGAAGAGCACCAGGTGCGGCGAGGTGGAGATGTAGTTCTGGCCGAGGTTGATCTGCAGGCCCCACGAGATCGCCGGCAACTGCAGCCCGATACCCAGGTAGGACAGCGTGGCCTCGGCCGCGATGAACGTGCCGACGGCGATGGTCGCGTACACGAGCACGGGTGCGAGGGCGTTGGGCAGGATGTGGCGGACCAGGATGCGGAACGTACTCGCGCCCAGTGCCTGTGCGGCCTGCACGTACTCGCTCTGCTTGATCGAGATGACCGACGAGCGGACCAGTCGCATGGCCGTCATCCACCCGAAGGCGATGAGGGCCAGCGCCACCGTGGTGACGGTCCGCTCACTGGTGACGGTGAGCAGGACCAGCGCGCCGAGCAGGAGCGGGATGCCGAAGAAGATGTCGGTGAAGCGGGCGAGCAGGCTGTCGAGCACGCCACCGAAGTACCCGGCGAGCGCGCCGATCAGGACGCCGATGATCAGCACGCCGATGACGGCGAGCAGTCCGATGGTCAGCGAGATGCGGGCGCCGTAGATGACGTTGGCGTAGTAGTCACATCCCTGCAGGTCCGTTCCGAACCAGTGCTCGGAGCTCGGCGAGAGCCGGGTGTCCGACAGGTCGCAGGCGCGCGGATCGATCCCGCGAGCGAACAGCTGGGGCACCACGGCCATCAGGACTAGCACCGCGGTGATGACGGCACCGAACCAGAAGAAAACGCTGCGCCGCAGCTTCTTCCACGCGTTACCCCACAGGCTCGCCTGGCCGACCAGCTCCTGTGCCTCACCGGTCACGACGTTGCCCGGCTCGCCCTCGGCGGCGACATGCTGTGCATCGTTGGTCATAGCGCCTACTCGTATCGAATTCGGGGATCGAGGAGCGCGTAGAGCACGTCCACGACGAGGTTGAAGAAGATGTAGAAGAAGACCATCAGCGTGACGATGCCGACGACCACCGCGCCTTCCTGACGCTGCACGGCGTCGAAGATCGCGCGTCCGAGGCCCGGCAGGTTGAACACCGACTCGGTGACGATGGCGCCGCCCAGCAACGCACCGATGTCCGCGCCGATGAACGTCACGACGGGAATCATGCTGTTGCGCAGTGCGTGACGCAGGACGATGCGCCGGTACCCCACGCCCTTGGCGCGGGCGGTGCGGATGTAGTCCGCCGCCATGGCCTCCGACACCGCGGACCGCGTGAGACGCGCGACGTACGCCATGGACAGCGACGCCAGGACCAGGCCGGGCAGCAGGTAGCTGTACCACCCGTCGTTGATACCCGCGATGGGGAACAGGTCGAACTTGTAGCCGAAGAGGTACTGGGCGACGAAGCCGAAGACGAACACGGGAACCGACACCAGCAGCGTCGTCGACACCAGCACGAGGTTGTCGAAGAAGGAGTTGCGGCGCAGACCGGAGAGCACACCGGCCGCGATGCCGATGACGGCCTCGAAGACGATGGCCACGATGGTCAGCCGCACCGTCACCGGAAGACGCTGGGAGATGGTGTCGAGCACCGGGCGCCCGGCGAAGTCGGTACCGAAGTCACCCTGCAGGAGCCCGCCGACGTACTTGACGTACTGCACCAGGAACGGGTCGTCGAGGTTGTACTGCGCACGCAACTGCGCGACGACGGCCGGGGCGAGCGGGCGATCGCCCGCGAGCGCGCGGATGGGATCACCGGGAAGGGCGTACACCATCGCGAAGATCAGGAACGAGGCGCCGATCAGGACCGGGATGGTCAACAGCAATCGGCGCGTGATGAAGCGACCCACTGGGTTCTCCTCTTCGGGGTCTCACGGTTCACGCGTCGGTGGGGCGCCCTGCGTCTGCACGGCGCCCCACCGAGTCGAGAGAGAGGTCAGCTGACCGTGACGTCCGCGACCTCGATGTCACCGAACAGGTCGATCTTGACGTTGTCGACCCGCTCGCTCCACACGGCCTGGTTCAGACCGTAGAAGAGCGGAGTGGCCGGCAGGTCGCGGAACAGGATGTCCTCGGCCCGCTGGTACTCGGTCGTCGCGGCGTCGATCGACTCCGCGTTGTTGCCCTGCGAGAGGGCGGCGTCGAACTCCGGGTTGGAGTAGAAGCTGACATTCGAGCCCGCCGGCGGCAGTGCTGCCGAGCTGTAGACCGGCGACAGGAAGTTGTACAGCGACGGGTAGTCCATGATCCAGCCCGAACGGAACGGACCGGTCATGCCCTGCGCGTCCTGCAGCGGGAGGTACTGCGCGAACTGCAGATCGCCGCGGAGCACGTAGTCGACTCCGAGGTTGGTGCGCAGCTGGTTGCCCACGGCGGTCATCCAGGTGTCGTGTGCCGCACCGGCGTTGAACCACAGCTCCACCGGCTGCGACCGGTCGAAGCCGGCCTGGTCGAGCAGCGTGTTGGCCTGAGCGGCGTTCAGCTCGCACTTGGTGCCGCAGGCATCGTCCCGGTAGCCGTCGACGACGGGCGAACCGAAGGAGGTGGCCGGCGTGCGGGTGTTGGTGAAGATGGCCTCGGTGATGGCCTGACGGTCGATCGCCATCGAGAACGCCTCACGCACACGGGGATCCGAGAAACGCGGGTCGTAGGTCGGGAACGCGAGCGAGGTGATGTCGGGGCGAGCGCGCTCGCCGTACCGGTCACCGAACTGGTCACGTGCGGTCGCCCAGGCGTCCGGCGGCAGATCCAGCATGACGTCGAGGCCGCCGGCCTGAACGTCGGTGTAGCCGGTGCTCAGCTCCGTGTAGACCTTGAACTGCACGCCCTGCGACTGTGCCGGGTTCTCACCCTTGTAGTCGTCGTACTTGGTCAGGGTGATGCCCTGGCCCTCGACGAAGTCCTCGTCGGCCTTGAACGGGCCGTTACCGATCGGGCGACGTCCGAAGGCGTCGGGATCGGTGAAGAACGCCTCGGGCAGCGGCGAGAACGCGCTGTAGCCCAGGGTCACCGGGTAGATCGCGAAGGGCTCCTTCAGAGCCACGCGAATCGTGGTGTCGTCCACGGCCTCGAGGCCGGTCATCGTGGTCGCGGTGGGCTCAGCGCCCTCGGCGGCCTGCAGATCGTCGTAGCCCTGGACGTTCTCGAAGAAGTACGAGGCACCGAAGGCGTTGGTGCTCAGCGCGGTGTAGTTCCACGCATCGACGTAGGACTTCGCGTCGACGGGCGTGCCGTCGTGGAACGTCCAGTCCGGCTTGAGCTTGATCGTCCAGTTCTGCTGGTCGTCGGACTCGACCGACTCGGCGACGCCGGTGTACTCGACCTCGCTGCTCTCGTCGTTGTAGTTCACCAACGGCGTGAACAGGGCCTTGAGGACCTGGTTGCCCTCACTCTCGGTGGTGTTACCGGGAACGAGCGGGTTCTCGGGCTGGCCGATGTACAGGCTGTAGGTGCCCTCGGCGCTCGAGGACCCACCCCCGCCACCACACGCCGCGAGCATGCCCACGGCGGCGATGGCCACCGAGACCACCGCGATCGTCTTCTTGACTCTCAACATGTCCTCCATCGAATCCGGCACGAACAGGGTCGACTGCACGCACCGTCCGCGGGTGGTCCGCGGGTGTCGGGTGGGCCACGGGCGATGACCGGCGTGACCCGGATATTTGCTTGACTTTAGACACACTCACAAAGGTCTGTCGTGCACTCCCCCGAAATCGGAACGACCCGGGTCCGCCCCGAAATACGGACGTAACCTGACAGGACTGGACCTCACCGGTCAGACAGCCTGATGAGAGACGATTTTCGTGTCTCATCACCATCCATCGCTGCTGCACACCGCCCGTCGCGCAGAACGCACCTCTCGCCGCACGTCCCGGGTCGCAGCCCTCTGCAACGGTGCGGCGCCGGTCACACGTGACTACCCTCACAGTCGCGACACACCGAACCGAGACACCAGTTCTTCCGAGAGGGGCCAGGTACCACGATGACCGAGACCGTGACCGACGACGGCGCGACCAGGGACACGGAATCGGAGCACCCGGTGTCCTATCCCCCGAGTGACGACTTCGTCGCGCAGGCCAACGCCGGATCCGAGCTCTACCAGGCGGCGAAGGACGATCGCCTCGCGTTCTGGGCCGAGCAGGCGAACCGGTTGCACTGGCACACGCCGTTCGAGCAGGTGCTCGACTGGTCGGACGCCCCCGTCGCGAAGTGGTTCGTCGGCGGTGAACTGAACGTCGCCTACAACTGCGTCGACCGGCACGTGGTCGAGGGCCGCGGCGACCAGGTGGCGATCCACTGGGAGGGCGAGCCCGGGGACAGCCGCGAGATCACCTACTCCGACCTCCTCGCCGAGGTCAGCCGCGCCGCGAACGCCTTCACCGATCTCGGGCTCGTCTCGGGTGACCGCGTCGCCATCTACATGCCCATGGTCCCCGAGGCCATCGTCTCGATGCTCGCGTGCGCCCGCCTCGGACTGACCCACAGCGTCGTCTTCGCAGGCTTCTCGTCCTCCGCACTGCGCTCGCGCATCGACGACGCCGAGGCCAAGCTCGTCGTCACCACCGACGGCCAGTGGCGCCGCGGCAAGGCCGCGCCGCTCAAGGACTCGGTCGACGAGGCCGTGGACGGCGCCGCGTCGATCGAGCACGTCCTGGTGGTCAAGCGCACCGACATCGACGTGCAGTGGACCGAGGGCCGCGACCTCTGGTGGCACGACACCGTCGGGTCCGCCTCCCCCGAGCACGAGGCGCAGGCGTTCGACTCCGAGCACCCACTCTTCATCCTCTACACCTCGGGAACCACGGGTAAGCCGAAGGGCATCATCCACACCTCCGGCGGCTACCTGACGCAGACCGCCTACACGCACCACTACGTCTTCGACCACAAGCAGGGCAAGGACGTCTACTGGTGCACGGCCGACATCGGCTGGGTCACCGGGCACAGCTACATCGTCTACGGCCCGCTGGCCAACGGCGCCACGCAGGTGGTCTACGAGGGCACGCCCAACTCTCCCGACGAGCACCGGCACTGGAACATCGTCGAGAAGTACGGCGTCACCATCTACTACACGGCGCCCACGCTCGTGCGCACGTTCATGAAGTGGGGACGACAGATCCCCGACGCACACGACCTCTCCTCGATCCGCCTGCTCGGCAGCGTCGGCGAACCCATCAACCCCGAGGCGTGGCGCTGGTTCCGCGACGTCATCGGCGCCGGCAGCGCCCCGATCGTCGACACCTGGTGGCAGACCGAGACCGGCGCGATCATGGTCTCGCCACTGCCCGGCGTCACCGCCACCAAGCCAGGATCGGCCCAGACACCGCTCCCCGGCATCTCGGCCGCCATCGTGGACGACGACGCGAAGATGCTCGGGCCCGGCGGCAACGGGTACCTCGTACTCGACGAGCCGTGGCCGTCGATGCTGCGTGGCATCTGGGGCGACATGGAGCGCTACAAGGACACCTACTGGTCCCGCTACGCCACCGAGGGTTGGTACTTCGCCGGTGACGGTGCGCGCTTCGACGACGACGGCGACCTCTGGGTCCTCGGACGCGTCGACGACGTCATGAACGTCTCCGGTCACCGCATCTCCACCTCCGAGGTGGAGTCGGCTCTGGTGACCCACCCCGGTGTCGCCGAGGCAGCCGTCGTGGGCGCGGCGGACGAGACCACCGGCCAGGGCATCGTCGCCTTCGTCATCCTGCGCGAGGGCATCGAGAACACCGGCGACGCGCTGATCACCGAGCTGAAGGCTCAGGTGTCGAAGGAGATCTCGCCGATCGCCAAGCCGCGACAGATCACGGTGGTCCCGGAGCTCCCCAAGACGCGCAGCGGAAAGATCATGCGCCGCCTGCTCCGCGACGTCGCCGAGGGCCGGGATCTGGGCGACACCTCGACCCTTGTCGATCCCGCCGTCTTCGACGCGATCGCCAAGGCCGGCCAGAAGTAACCACGCGTCACGCAGAGAGAGGGGCTCGTGCACCGAGTGCACGAGCCCCTCTCTGCTGTCGGCAGTCCGTCAGGACACGGTGTCGAGATCGCGTCCGCGCGTCTCCTTCATGACGACGAGTGCGAACAACGTCAGTGCCGCGGCGACGGCCAGGTACACGCCCACCCACGCGACTCCGTAGGAGTTCACCAGCCAGGTCGCGATGAACGGCGCCACGGCCGCTCCCAGGATGCTGGCCGTGTTGTAGGAGATGCCCGATCCGGTGTAGCGCACATTGGTCGGGAACAGCTCCGGCAGAACAGCACTCATCGGTCCGAAGGTCAGACCCATCAGCGCCAGGCCGACGCACATGAACAGCAGCATGCGGCTCTCGGTGGCGGACTCGGGAGCAGCGAACCACTTGAACGACAGGCCGAACAGGATGATCGCGGTCGTGATGACGATCAGTGTGATGCGGCGGCCGAACCGGTCCGCGAGCCAGCCGGAGACCGGGACGAACGCGGCGAAGAACAACACCGAGATGAGCTGCAGGCCCAGGAAGTCCGTGTAGGCGATGGTCACGGCGACACCGCTGTGATCGACCACCTTGCCGGTGCCGTAGCTGACCACCCACGTCGTCATGACGTAGAACAGCGTGTACGTCGCGAGCATGACGAACGTGCCGAGGATCAGCGGACGCCAACTGGTCTTGAAGACCTCCGCCACCGGCGTCTTGACGCGCTGGCCGTTGGCCACGGCGCGCTTGAACACCGGTGTCTCCTCGAGCTTGAGTCGCACGTAGAGGCCGATGATCACCATGATCGCGCTCAGCAGGAAGGGCACACGCCATCCCCACGTGAGGAAGGCGTGGTCCGATCCGGACGTCTTGGAGTCGTAGTCCATCGACAACGTCAGGATGAGGAAGATCCCGTTGGCCATCAGGAAGCCGATGGGGGCACCGAGCTGCGGCCACATCGCGGCCCAGGCCCGCTTGCCCTCCTTGGCGGTCTCGGTGGCGAGCAGTGCAGCGCCCGACCACTCGCCGCCCAGGCCGACACCCTGCGTGAAACGCATGAGCGCCAACAACATCGGGGCGATGATGCCCACGCTGTCGTACGTCGGCAGCAGTCCGATGAGGAAGGTCGCGACGCCCATGGTGAGCAGGGACCCGACCAGGGTCGCCTTCCGGCCGATGCGGTCACCGAAGTGTCCGAACAGCACCGAACCGATGGGCCGCGCGACGAAGGCGAGGCCGAACGTCGCGAACGACGCGAGTAGGGCCGTCGTGTCGTTGCCCGCGGGGAAGAACAGCCGGGGGAAGACGAGGACGGCGGCGGTGGCATAGATGTAGAAGTCGAAGAACTCGATGGAGGTTCCGACCATCGAGGCGATCACGATGCGACTGCGAGGTACGCCGTCCACTGCATCGAGATCGAAGTCCGGACCGGCGATGTTCGAACCGTCGGGGTTCGGAACGCGGTCCGCGGAAGTGCTTGTCACGGGTTTCTCCTGTTGGGAGGCGGGTTCGTCAGCAGGAAGTTACCCGACGCATCGTGACGTGAGGGCCGATACCGGCCACTCGGTTCGTGAGTGCTCACCACGCGGGGACCGACGTCCGGCGGGACCGGCCCCGTCCGGCGGCGATAGTGTGAGCCCCGAACGGGTAAGGACATAGGGTTGGCCGGTATCGCCGGACGATCACTGTCGAGCGCGACGAACATCTTCGAAGGGACTTGCACGTGAGCAGCAGCCGAGGCACCGACACGAGCGGTCGGACGACCGCTCCGGCCAGTATCTCCTCGATCCCGCTGACGGACGTCGACAGTCGCAGCAACCCCGCCACGGCCAGCATCGGCACCCTGGTCAAGGACGCGACGACACAGGTCTCCACGTTGGTCCGCGCCGAGGTCGAACTGGCCAAGGCCGAGGTGACCGGCGAGATCAAGAAGGGCCTGCAGGGCAGCGTCCTCTTCATCCTCGCGCTCGCGGTCCTGATCTTCAGCTCGTTCTTCTTCTTCTTCTTCCTCGCCGAGCTGCTCAACGTGTGGGTCACGCGGTGGCTCGCGTTCCTCATCGTCTTCCTGATCATGGTGGTCATCACGGCGCTGCTCGCGTTCCTCGGCTACCTCCGGGTGAAGAAGCTTCGCAAGCCCGAGAAGACCATCGACTCGCTGAAGGCGGCCTCCTCGGTGCTGCCGGGCCAGGGCGACGGCGCATCGCCGAAGAAGCCGTTGGACGCGCTCGACGTGCGCGCCCCGCTCTCGCGCTGACACCGCGCCCGCGTACCGACGACAGTGGCCGCACCCGACCCGTCGACCGTCCGATATCCCGGCCCGTGGCAGCACCGCGACATCCGCGCCAACGGCATCCGGTTCCACATCGCCGAGGCGGACACCTCGGCGTCCGCCGACCCCGGACGCCCTGATCCGAGTCGGCCGGCGCCGCTGGTCGTCCTCGTCCACGGCTTCGCCGACCTCTGGTGGTCGTGGCGCCACCAGCTGACCGCTCTCGGCGCCGCCGGCTATCACGCCGTGGCAGTGGATCTGCGGGGCTACGGCGACAGCGACAAGCCGCCTCGCGGCTACGACGGCTGGACCCTCGCCGGTGACATCTCCGGCCTCGTTCGCGCGCTCGGACACTCCGAGGCGGATCTCGTCGGGCACGCCGACGGCGGACTCGTGTGCTGGGCGACCGCAGCGCTGCACCCTCGCGCTGTTCGCTCGATCTCGCTGCTCGCCTCACCGCATCCGATCTCGTTGCGACGGGCCGCGATCCGGGACTCGGCGCAACGCGCGGCGCTGCTGCCGTCGTTCCTGCGCTACCAGGTTCCGCTCGCACCCGAAAAGACGCTCGTCGCCGACGACGGTGCCGAGGTGGAGCGACTCCTCCGTGCCCGGTCGTCCGCGCAGTGGCAGTCGTCCACGGAGTTCGGCGACGTCGTGTCGAGGATGCGGTCGGCCGTCCGCATCCCCGGTGTCGCACACAGCACGTTGGAGTATCAGCGCTGGGCGTTCCGCAGCCAGTTCCGTTCCGACGGTCGCCGCTTCCGCGCCGCGATCGACCGGACCGTCGATCTACCGGCGCTGCAGATCCTGGGATCTGCCGACCCGTACGTCCTGCCGACAACGGCGCGCCGCGACTCCCACTGGGCACCGCAGCTCGTGGAGCATCGCGTGACGGGATCGGGGCACTACGTGCACCAGGAACGCCCGGACGAGGTCACCGACTATCTCCTGCGCCATCTTCGAGCGAGCGGTCAGCCCCTGTAGGGGTCGACGAGGGTGCTCTCGATGATCGCCTCGAGACCGACACGGACGCGTCCCGACGGAGGCGGTGTCCCGCGCCCGAACAACCGCACCACAGCGGCCACCGACGCGCCGCCCAGAGCCACGTCACTCCCCAACTGCGGCCACGTCGACAACGTCGTACCGATGTCCGGCAACGATGCCGCCATGCGCGGCGTGATGCGCTCCATCTCGAGGATGCGCCCCGCCAGTGGCGCCTTCTCCCGCGGCGTCATCCCCGCGACCGCCGCGGCGTCGACGTCGCCGAGCAACCCGTGGAAGTACGGTCGGTCGGGTTCGAGGTCGTAGCGCTCGATGTCGAGCACGCCCCCGTCGCTGGTTTCCATGATCACGGGAATCCCGCGGCGACGGCACTCCTGCCGCACCAACACCTTCGCGTCGATCGAGTCGCACTCCTCGACGACGATGTCGAGGTCGGCGAGGAAGGCGTCCGTGGTCGCCTCGTCGATCCCGGTCGGGAACGTCGTCACCTCGAGGTACGGATCCAGTTCGGCGATGCGGCGAGCCGCCAGCACCGCCTTGTTGACGCCGAGGTCGAACACCGACGCGGGCACACGGTTGAGGTTCGACAGGTCCAGATCGTCGAAGTCGGCCAACCGGAGCTCGCCGCACAGCCCTTCGAGAGCGAGGGTGTGCGCCACCGCGTGGCCGACGCTCAGACCCACGACGCCGACGCGCAGGCGCCGCGCAGCATCCTGCTCGTCCACGGTGATCTTGTTGCGGTTCCGGTCCAGGCGCAGCAACCGGAACCCGCGCGGACCGAGCACCCGCACGAGCGAGCGACGCCAGGGGTAGTGCACCCACCGGGTCGGCTCGTCCAGCAGCTCGGACGACGGAGTGGGCAGCAGTGCGTCGAGCGACTGGAGCTGCTCGGCGGTGGTGTCCAGGATCGCGTCGTCCCCGATCTCGGACATCAGTCGATCGAGAACCTCGTGATCGCCGAGGTCGGTCGGATCCAGGACGCGGTGCTCGCTCATGCTCACTCCTCTGCCGTCACGGGAGGGGTTCCGTCTTGTCGCGGCGCTGCACCGGCGTCAGGGTCGGTGACCACCGGACGACGTCCTCCATCGCGAATGCCACTCGATCGCGGCCCGCCGTCTTCGCCGCGTACAGCGCGCGGTCGGCCGCGTAGGTCAGTCGGTCGAGGGTGGCCTCGACGTCGTTGCCGCCCCTCTCGTCGAACACCACGTTCGCCTGCGCCACTCCGATGCTGACGGTGACGTCGCACGCGGAGCGGACGCTCTCGAGCACCTTCTCCTCGAGCCCCGCGACGGACTTGCTGAGGCCGAGCACCAGGAACTCCTCCCCGCCCAGCCGGGCGACCACCGCGTCCTCGGGAACGTAGGCGGCGATCGCCTCGGCGACCGTGGTGAGCACGACGTCACCGGCCGCGTGACCGCGAGTGTCGTTGACGGACTTGAAGTGATCGACGTCGACGAGCGAGACGACGATGGCGTCGGACTTCTCCGATGCCTCCGCGAGCATGGCGCTCACCCGCGGCAACATGCCGCGGCGGTTGAGCAGGCCGGTGAGCGGATCGGTGTTCGCCAGGGTCTCGAGGCGGGCTGTCACCGATTCGAGCGAGCTGCGCATGGTGGCGATCAACACCGCCGGCACCACCACGGTGGTGACCGCGGCGCCGGCCGCGACGAATCGCACCGCGCCCTCGGAGCCGTTGATGCTCAGTGCCGTCGCCATGATCACCGCGGCGCCGGTGAGCGAGATCGTGACCTTGGGCGGCGATCCGGACGCCGCGATGGCGGGCACGACGGCCAGCATCGCCGTGACCGCGCGCGACCCCGACGGATCGGCGATCAGATAGGCGGAGATGGCGACGCCGACCATGCCACCCGACCCCAGCACCGTGAACTGCCGGTCGGACAGACGACCGGCACGCAGGGTGATGCCCACGGTGACCACGGTGAACGCGACGATGACGGCCAGGAGCGGCAGCGTGCCCGGCCGCAGGAACGTGGGCTGGAGAATCGCGATGACGAGCAGGGGCAGCGCCCCCGAGGCACTTGCCATGACCGCCTTCGACCGCGTGTCGAAGTAGTTGCCGGCCGCCGTCAGCTGCCGACCGCCGCGGCGGCCCATCCTCGCCTCGTCTCCCGTCGTCACCGTCACCCGGCACATCCCGTGTCCGCGCGCCGCAGACCGTCGGATGATTCCCCGGGAACCGTCGGACCAATCGGACACACGTCGCGCGCCCCTCGAACAACCCGTGTCGTGATCACCACGTCACGGCGTCGACGTACCCCCATCGATGCTCCCCCCGTCGAGCCGGGGACGCGGAGTACGTCGTCTCCTCGCCACCTTCGTGATCACGGTACGCGGTGCGGGCGCTCCTCGGCGTGACAGCCGATGCATCCTCACCCGACGCAGGATCCCGTACCGGCAGGTTGCCCGTTCTGCAGCCCCGTTGCCACCTCGTCGGCGACTTCTGCTGCGGTCAACACGAATCCGGTATCGGAGTTGTCGACGGCGGCGCCGAAGACGACGCCGAGAACCGTGCCGTCGGTGGCCACTAGCGGTCCGCCGGAATTGCCCTGACGGATCGATCCGCGCACGGTGTAGACCTCCCGGTCCACCGTCCCGGTGCGGTAGATGTTCGGCCCGGTGAGGTTCAGTGTCTCGCGCACCCGCGCGGACGATGCCGTGTACGGGCCACCGCCGGGATACCCGAGCACCACCGCGTCGGTTCCCGATTCCGCGCGCCCCGTCGCGAAGGGCAGGACGTCGGCGGTCAGATCCGGCACGTTCAGCACCGCGATGTCGACGGCGGGATCGAACAGGACGACCTCCGCGTCGAGCGGGCCGTCCACGGTGTCGACGGCCACCGACGAGGTGCCGGCGACGACGTGCGCGTTGGTGATGACACGGCCCGGCCCGATGACGAAACCGGAGCCCTCGAGCGCCTTCTGGCAGCTCTCGGCGATACCGCGGATCCGCAGCACGCTGTCCTGGAGGTCCGCCGCGATCGGCGACGCCAGCACGCTGGGATCCGGCGGACCGACCTCGGCCACGGGAGTGCGGCCGAAGGGGCCGATGACGTCGGGGAGACCCGACGTGTCGAGCAGAGCCGAGAACTCGTTGGGGATCTCGCGGACCCACTCGGGCGCCACGTCGTCCACGGCGCCGAGGATCGACGATCCGCGCACGGCCGCGGCGATCTGCGGTTGCGACGCCGCGGTGAGCGGGACGGCCAGCAACCAGGCCGCGACGAGCACGGCCACCGCCTGCAGACCGGCACCGATGACGCTGTCCACCGAGCGCGCCGCCGGGCTGTGGATCCCGCTGCGCAACGCTCGTCCCAACACCATGCCCGCGATCTCGCCGACGATCACCATGACGACGATGAGGGCGACGCCGACGAGCACGCGCATCCGCCCCTCCTCGACGTGGTCGAGGACGCGCGGTGCGAGCAGGATGCCGGCGACGGCACCGAGGACGACACCGAAGAAGGCGAAGGCGGACGCGACCGCGCCCTGCCGCCACCCCGACGACGCGGCGAGCAACGCCACCAGTGCCACACCGATGTCGAGCCAGGTCGATCCCGTCACGGGTGCAACTCCTCACCGACGGCGGCGAGCGACGTCTCGAGGTCCCGGACGTCCTCGGTGTCCCAGGGGGCACCCCAGCCCGCCGACTCGAGGACGCCGGACAGCACCCCGGCCGTGAAACCCCACACGAGCATTCCTCCCACTGCGAACGCCGGGCCCCGATAACCGAGGGGGTGGCGCACCACGAATCTGTTGACCGGATCGAGAAGATCGGTGAGCGGCACGGCGACGACACGCTCCGTCTCGGCGGTGTCCACGACGGACACCTCGCTCGGGACGCGCCAGTACGCGATCACCGGTGTCACCTCGAAGCCCGACGGGGGCACGAAGATGGAGTCGAGCACCGTGAGCGGCTCCACGCCGTCCGGGTCCACCCCGGTCTCCTCCTGCGCCTCCCGCAGAGCGGTGCCGACGGGTCCGTCGTCGCCGGGATCGGCTGCGCCGCCGGGAAAGGCGACCTGACCGCGATGTTGCCGCAGCGAGGACGCGCGTTGGGTCAGGAGCACCGTGGCGTCGGTGGGCAACTCCGCCGCGTCGGGCCGCCCGCCGAAGAGCACCAGCACCGCGGCCGGTCTGCCCGTCGCCCCGTCCGGTGCGTGGCGGGCGATCACCGGGTTGCTCGCGTCGTCGCGCACGGTGTGCACGGCGGCCAGACGGGACAGCCACGGCGGCGTGCCCGCGTGATCCGTCACGCCGAGACTCCGAGGTGGGTGCGCACGGCGTCCGCGATCTCGTCGACGGAGCGGAACGGCTGCGGGAGAACCGCGGCGACGGATCCGTCGGCGGCGAGCAGCACGCTGACGGGCAACACGGCCGGAGCTCCGACGGCAGCGGCGACGGCAGCGGACGGATCCTGCACGCCGGGTAGTCGGACGCCGTAGTCGGCCAGTCGGGTCAGGGCGTTGCCCTGGCGGGGATCCTCGTGCACCGTCACCACGGTAACGGCACCGCCCGCACGCTCGGCGTACTGCTGCAGATACGGCAGTTCCTCCGCGCACGGGCCGCACCAGTAGGCCCACAGGTTGAGCAGAGTCGGTGTGCCGGCGACGGCCGCACCGAGATCGACCGGCGCTCCGTCGGCCAGGCAGGTGGTGCGCAGACCCGCCAGTGGGCCGGCGGGCGCCGGGGCGCCGGCCGCCGGCACGGGGCACGCGGCGAGCGCGGCCTCGGTGCGCAAGGGGGCCAGCTCCGTGTCCGTCGCGTCGTCGGTGGGCGCCGCGCCGAAAGTGTCGCGGTAGTCGGCGAAGCTCGCCGGTCCCGTCGGATCGTCCCCGCGCGGCCAGATGGCGACGATGAGGGCGACGACCACCACGAGCGCGGCCAGGCTCCACCTCGCCGCGGACGACCTGCTCACGTCTCGATGCCGGCCAGGGCGAGGATGTGGTCCGTCTCCGGCCCCTTCACCAATGCCGCGGCCTTGACGGGGTCGGTCGGCCCCAGCCCGTACGACGGGCAGTCCTTCGCCAGCAGGCAGACACCGCACGCCGGCGTCCGCGAATGGCACACGCGGCGGCCGTGGAAGATCACGCGGTGGGACAGGATCGTCCACTCCTTGCGCGGGATCAGCGCACCGATGGCGTGCTCGACCTTGACCGGATCCTCCTCCTCGGTCCAGGCCCAGCGGCGGACGAGTCGGCCGAAGTGGGTGTCGACGGTGATGCCGGGAATGTCGAACGCATTGCCGAGGACCACGTTGGCCGTCTTGCGCCCGATACCGGGCAGCGTCACCAGCTCCTTCAGCGAGGCGGGAACTTCACCGTCGTACCGCTCGAGGAGCTCGCGGCCCAGCCCGATGAGGGAGTTGGCCTTGTTGCGGTAGAAGCCGGTGGACCGGATGTACTCCTCGAGCTCCGTCCGGTCGGCCTCCGCGTAGTCGCGCGCCGACCGGTACTTTGCGAAGAGTGCCGGCGTGGTCTCGTTGACCCTCTTGTCGGTGCACTGCGCGGAGAGGATGGTGGCCACCGCGAGCTCGAGCGGGGTGGTGAAGTCCAACTCGCAGTAGACGTGCGGAAAGACCACGCCGAGGTCGCGATTCATCCGGCGTGCCCGGCGCGTGAGCGCGAGGGCGGACTCGTCTCGTTTGCCCACGTGAGAGGGACCGGCGGCTGATTTCTGCACGCCACGACTCTACGTAACGCCCCCGACAGCACGCTCCGGTCGTGTCCGCACCGGTGACCCCGCCGTGTTCTTTTCGAGACGTCGACAGTGTTTACTCCTCGGTATGCAAGCACTCGCTGTGGTTCTGTTCCCGGTCTTGCTGATGCTGTTCGCCCTCGCCATGGAGCGCTTCGAGGCGCGGCTGAACCGCGCAGGAGTCCGCGAGCAGGAGGTTCAGGAATTCCTGGACGCCGCCAGTTCCGCCGAGGTCGCCACCCTGGCCGCGGAAGGCTTCCCGAACGCCCTCGCACGGTTCCGCACCCGACGTCGCCGCGGTGGCGACGTCATGGAGGAGGACGTCGCTCTTCTCGACGACGGGGCACGCCGCGCCAGCTGAGCACCCGCCGACACGGCCCCCGGTCCGACGCCGACGCGTCGAGGGTGGCTGTGATCACTCCTGTGGCCGCCCGGCGACGTAGACTCCGACCGGACACATGAAGACGACACATTCGTAGATCTGCCGATCTTTCAGGGCAAGGGAGTACACGTGGACGAGGTACTGGCACGAGCCGGCATCTTCCAGGGGGTCGAGCCGTCTGCGGTGTCGGCGCTGACCAAGCAGCTGCAACCGGTCGATTTCCCGCGTGGCCACGTGGTCTTCAACGAGGGTGAGCCCGGCGATCGGCTGTACATCATCGTCAGCGGCAAGGTGAAGCTCGGCCGCCGCTCCCCCGACGGTCGCGAGAACCTCCTGACCATCATGGGTCCGTCCGACATGTTCGGTGAGCTCTCGATCTTCGATCCCGGCCCCCGCACCTCCACCGCCACCACGGTCACCGAGGTGCGCGCGGTGAGCATGGATCGCGACGCCCTGAAGGCCTGGATCGATCAGCGCCCCGAGATCGCCGAGCAGCTGCTCCGGGTGCTCGCCCGCCGGTTGCGTCGTACCAACAACAGCCTGGCCGACCTCATCTTCACCGATGTTCCCGGCCGCGTCGCCAAGGCACTGCTGCAGCTCGCACAGCGTTTCGGCACCCAGGAGGCCGGCTCGCTGCGCGTCGTCCACGACCTCACGCAGGAGGAGATCGCTCAGCTCGTCGGCGCCTCTCGCGAGACCGTGAACAAGGCGCTCGCCGACTTCGCGCACCGCGGCTGGCTCCGCCTCGAGGGCAAGAGCGTGCTCATCTCCGACTCCGAGCGACTCGCCCGGCGCGCACGCTAACCGCGCAGATACGTCAGCTGGGCCTTGACCGACATCCGCGCCGCGGGCCACAGCTTCTTGTCGACGTCCGCGTAGACGTGACGCACCACCTTCAGAGGGGTGGCGTCGGGTCCGAGGACGTCGAGCGCTGCCCGCACCTGGTCGAGTCTCTGTTCGCGATGGGCCCGGTAGGCGCGCGCGAGCACCGCGGTGTCGGGCTGGTCCGGTCCGTGGCCGGGCAGCGCGACGCGTCCCTCACCGAGTTGTTCCAGTCGGTCGAGTGAGGCCAGGTAGTCACCGAGATCCCCGTCCTTCCCGTCCAGGACGGTCGATCCGGCACCGAGGATGGTGTCCCCGGTCAGCACCGCGTCGTCGAGGACCAGGCTGACGGAATCGGCGGTGTGGCCCGGTGTCGCCGCGACGGTGAGTTCCACCCCGGCGGCCGCGATCACCTCGCCGTCCACCAGCGGCGCGGCGTCACCTCGGAGGTACGTGGAGGTGACCGCGCGCACCGGCGCGGACGTGAGCCGGTGCAGCCGGGCGATACCGCCGGTGTGATCGTGATGGCGGTGGGTGATCAGGATCAGCGCCACGCGTCCCTGCGCCGCGATGCGGTCGACGTGCGACCGGGAGCGCGGGCCCGGATCGACCACGATGCACTGCTCGTGCCCCGGGGCTCGCAGAATCCACGTGTTCGTGCCGTCCAGCGTCATCTTCCCGGGGTTCTCGGCCAGGAGGACGGACGCGGTCGACGTCACGCGCCGCAGCCGTCCGTACGCGGGGTGCTTCTCCGATGCCGTGGGATCCTTCTCCGCCATGCGACCACTGTGCCAGCCGACGGAGGTTCGGTGCCGACCGGGACAGAACCTAGGCTCGCACCATGAGAATCGGTCTGATCGGTGCCGGACCCTGGGCTCGTCAGGCCGCGGCACCCGCACTCACCGCGCATCCCGACATCGAGTTCGCCGGCATCTGGGCCCGCCGTCCCGACGCCGCGGCACAGACGGCTCCCGAGGTGCCGTACGTCGACGACGTCGATGCACTGATCGACTCCGTCGACGCCGTCGCGTTCGCGGTACCCCCCGAGGTGCAGTTCGATCTCGCCCGTCGGGCGGCTGCCGCGGGTCGACATGTGTTGTTGGACAAGCCGATCGCCGGTTCTGCGGCGGATGCGGCCACTCTCGTGGCCGCGATCGACGAGGCCGGGGTCTCGTCGATGGTCACGCTGACGCGTCGCTTCGCACCCGAGACCCGAGCATTCCTCGACACCGTGCGCGACACGGAGGTCGCGACCGTGACGGCGACCTGGCTGTCCGGCGCCCTGCTCGGCGGCGAGTACGCCGGCTCGACGTGGCGGCAGGAGGGCGGCGCCCTCATGGACGTCGGCCCGCACGTTCTCGATCTCGCGATGGAGGTGCTCGGACCGGTCGAGTCCGTGGCGTGGGCGAGGCGTGACAACGCGTCCGACACGTGGTCGCTGGCTCTGCAGCACGGGAGCACCGCCGGAGTCCGGACGAGCCTGGTGACGCTGTCCATGCGGACGCCTGTGCGCCCGTCGGTGCTGCGGGTCGGCGCGAGCGGACCGGGCGGCCTGGTCGAGTTGTCGGACCGCACCACGCCACCCGACCGGTGTTACGCGGTACTGCTCGACGAGTTCCTGGAGTCCGTCCGGACCGGCACCCGCCACGAGTGCTCGGCACATCGCGGACTCGCTCTGCAGCGCGTCATCGAGCAGTGCCGGACCCTCGTGGCGAGCGGTCGGTGACGCACACCCGTCAGGCGGGTGCGACCTCGACGATCATCTCCACCTCGACGGCTGCGCCCAGGGGCAGCTCGGCGACTCCGACAGCCGACCGAGCGTGGATGCCGGCGTCGCCGAACAGCTCCCCGAGCAGGTTCGACGCACCGTTGATCACGCCGGGCTGACCGGTGAATCCCGGTGCCGACGCGACGAATCCGACGACCTTGACGATGCGGACCACGGAGTCGATGCCGACCAGCGCGTCGATCGCGGCCAGTGCGTTCAACGCACAGACGCGGGCGGCGGCGGTCGCGTCCTCGGCCGACACCTCGGCCCCGACCTTGCCGGTGGCGGTCAGCGCGCCGTCCACCATGGGCAGCTGACCCGAGGTGAAGACGTGATCTCCCGACCGCACCGCGGGAACGTAGGACGCGACCGGCGGCACGACGGGCGGAAGGGTCAGCCCGAGCTCGGCGAGCTTCTCCGTCACACCCATGTCAGCTCTTCGGGCGCTTGAAATAGGCGACCAGGTTCTCGCCGGTGGGGCCGGGCATGACCGTGACCAGCTCCCAGCCGTCGGCACCGAAGTTGTCGAGGATGGCCTTGGTGTTGTGGATCAGCAGGGGTGCGGTGAAGTATTCCCACGTCGTCGATGCGCTCATGGCAGGAGCCTATAGCGCACCGGGTCAGTAAGGTCGAGGACGTGTCGGAGACAGCAGGTGCGACGTCGCACCCCACCGGATCGTCCCCTCAGGCGGAGCGAGGATGGCCGCCCGAAGCGGACCGCGCTCGACTGCACTTCGTCTCGGGCAAGGGTGGGACGGGCAAGAGCACCGTCGCCGCCGCGCTCGCCCTGGCCCTCGCCGCAGGTGGGCGCAAGGTTCTACTGGTCGAGGTCGAGGGACGCCAGGGCATCGCCCAGCTCTTCGACGTCCCCCCGCTGAGCCCGGTGGACACCAAGGTGGCCTCCGCCGACGGCGGTGGTGAGGTGTACGCGCTGGCCATCGACATCGAGACCGCGTTCCTCGAGTACCTCGACATGTTCTACAACCTCGGCTTCGCCGGCCGGGCGATGCGGCGGGTGGGAGCCATCGAGTTCGCCACCACCATCGCCCCCGGTCTGCGCGACGTACTCCTCACCGGCAAGGTGAAGGAGCGTGCGGTCCGCACCGAGAAGAACGGTCGGCTGCTCTACGACGAGATCGTCGTCGACTCGCCGCCGACGGGGCGGATCGGGAGCTTCCTGGACGTGACGACGGCGATGCGCGACCTCGCCAAGACCGGCCCGGTGCGATCGCAGAGCGAGGGTGTGGTGAAGCTGCTCCACTCCGAGCAGACACTGGTGCACCTGGTGACGCTGCTCGAGGCGCTGCCGGTGCAGGAGACCGCCGATGCTGCTGCGGAACTCGCAGCGGCCGATCTCCGACTGGGCACCGTGGTCGTCAACCGCACCGAGGAGTCGTTCCTTCCGGCGGAGGCGCTCGCCGAGGCGGCCTCCGGGAACCTCGACGCCGCCGCGATCGAGAAGAAACTCGCCGATGCCGGAATCACGCTGTCGGAGGACGACTTCGCCGGCCTGCTGACCGAGTCCATCGAGCACGCGTCGAGGCTCGCGGCCCAGCGCGAGAGCGAACAGCGTCTCGGTGACCTCGCGGTGCCGCGCCTGACGCTCCCGGCTCTGGCCGACGGCATGGACCTCGGCGGACTGTACGAGCTCGCCCACCACCTCACGGAACAGGGAGTGCGATGAGCACCGTTCCCACTCTCGACATCGGGTCCATCCTGACCGATCCGTCGTCGCGGATCGTCGTGTGCTGCGGCTCCGGCGGTGTCGGCAAGACCACCACCGCGGCGTCGATGGCGTTGCGGGCAGCCGAGAACGGGCGCCGGGTAGTCGTGCTGACGATCGATCCCGCACGGCGCCTGGCCCAGGCCCTCGGCGTCGGCGAGCTGGACAACACTCCGCAGCCGGTCGCCCTCGGGCCCGGCGCCACCGGCGAACTGCACGCGATGATGCTCAACATGCGTCGGACGTTCGACGAGATGGTGATGGAGCACTCGACGCCGGAGAAGGCCCGGCAGATCCTGAACAATTCCTTCTATCAGACTGTGGCGTCGTCCTTCTCGGGGACGCAGGAGTACATGGCGATGGAGAAGCTGGGGCAGCTCGCCGCCAGCGGTGACTGGGATCTCGTGGTCGTGGACACGCCGCCGTCGCGCAACGCGCTGGACTTCCTCGACGCCCCACAGCGTCTGGGGTCGTTCCTCGACGGTCGCATGATCAAGCTGCTGATGGCCCCGGGTCGCGGGCTGGGCCGAGTGGTCACCGGCGCCGTGGGTCTCGCGATGCGCGGCGTCTCGTCCATCGTCGGCAGCCAGATGCTTTCCGACGCTTCCGCTTTCGTGCAGTCGCTGGACTCGATGTTCGGTGGCTTCCGCGAACGTGCGCGCCACACGTACGACCTGCTGCGTCAGGACGGAACCCATTTCGTCGTCGTCGCGGCCGCGGAGCCCGACGCGCTGCGGGAGGCATCCTTCTTCGTCACCCGCCTGTCCGAGGACGGCATGCCGTTGGCCGGACTGGTGCTCAACCGCACGCACCCGACGCTGAGTTCGCTGCCGTCCGACCACGCCGTCACGGCCGCCGACCAGTTGGACGCCGAAGGCACCCCCGATGCCGCTCTGGCCGCGGGAGTGCTTCGCGTGCACGCGCATCGGGCCGTCACCGCGAAGCGCGAGATCGGACTGCTGCGTCGTTTCACCGCCGCTCACCCCCGTGTTCCCGTCGTGGGGGTGCCCTCGCTGCCGTTCGAGGTGTCCGATCTCGACGCACTGCGTGCCGTCGCCGATCAGCTGACCGGCACCGCCTGAGCCTCTGCGCTCAGGCGGTGAGCCGCAGGCCCGCGCCGGGGCCGCCGCTCTCGTCGATCGCACGCAGGATCGACACCAGGTCGGTGACGACGGCGGGGCCGATGCAGGGTGCCACGAGGTAGGCGTTCACCATGCCGACCACGGACGTTCCCCGCACCACCGGCGCACCGGAGTCCCCGGCGTTCACGCACACCTGGGCGAACACCTGCTGGGAGTTCGCGATGCCACCGTAGGAGACTCCACACGTCGCACCGGTCGTACGACCCTGCTTGCACACGGTCTCGGCCAGCCGTGCGGGATCCCCGACAGCCGTGATGGTGGTGCTGCCGACGGAGGCCACCGGGGCCACCCGCTCCGCGTCGAACTCGATGATCGCCGTGTCGTACGCGGGCAGAACCGCGACAACGGAGCCCACATCTCCTGCGGCGGAGTCGCTCTCGCTCGCCACGGTGTCGCCGACCCGCCCGCAGTGGCCTGCGGTGAGCCCGATGGTGCGCCCGGCGGTGTCCGCACCGATCACGGTGAGACTGCACAGTGTCTCTCGTCCGTCCTGCGTCAGGACCAGCCCGGAACCCCCGCCCAGCTCCACGCGCTCGGCGGCGGAGGCCTGAGCCCCGCCGCCGAGAACGAGCGAGCAGAGGACGGCGAGACCGACCAGAAGTACTCGCATCGGTGTGACTACTTCTTCACTGCGGGCGGCGCCTCGAGCAGCGTGACGAACTGCTGCGCATTGGCCACGGCGGAACCGAGACCACCGATGGCGGTACCGGCGAGCGATCCACCGGCGCCGAGCAGCAGGGCGCCACCGATGCATCCGGCGATCGGGCCCGCACCGAAGAGGAGCGCGACGGGAGCGGAGACGACGCCGGCCGCGGCCGCACCGAGGAGGCAGCCGCCGACGAGACCGGTTGCGGCACCGAGGAATCCACCGACCGTGGCGGTGAGCGACAGGTTGTCCTTGACGCCGGCGACCGCGGCGGGCAGGTCCACCTGGTTCAGGCCCGGAATGTCGTAGACCGGCGCGGCGGGCGCAGCGGCGTCGACCGCGAGGGTCGCGGTGTTGCCCTCGACCTGAGCGGACACGGGATGCGCCAGACCGTCGACGGCGAGAGCCAGCGGCACCGAATCGACGACGACACCCGAGTCGTCGCGGATGACCAGGTGGTTGTTCTCGTTGCTCAGGGTTCCCGAGTCGGTGGTCACGAGCAGCCCGGTGCCCGCGGCCACGGCGTTCCAGTGCACCTCGGGAGCAGCGGCGGGTGCCGGATCGGCGTACGCGGTCGCGGAGGCGGTGCCCAGCGACACGATCGTCATCGCGGCGACAACCGCGATCTTGTTCATCTTCATGCCCGTCGAGTCCTTTTCGCAGTGGGAGCGAATCCGCGCTGATCGTCGGATCCGTCAAGCGGCGAGTGCCGAGCAGGATTCAACGGTCACGGTGAGACGGTGTCAATCGACGTGCGAGACACCGAAAAGCGAACCGCGAGGGACGGGCCGACACACGGACCGGGCGCGGCCGGGGCACCTAACGCCGGGTCCGATTCGGTGCCGGGCACGACCGGCGCGGCGGCAGGCGAGCGGGCGCCCCCACGGTCCGCGTCGGCGACGGCGCAGGTCAGAGCGTGGAAAGCCTTCCCGCGCGGGCGCGGCAGCCGAGCGACCGTGCGTCACGCTTCTTCCGATACGACCGATTCCGTTGTGACGCACACAGACTCGATGGAGGTCCGATTCGTCCGCGCTGTCGCGTGTGGTCGATCGACACGGGCGGGCGTGACAGACACCCCGCGCCCCGGACGGGTCCCGACGCGTCGTCGGGCGTTCACGAAGAGTTCATGCGGTGCGACGAGAGATCTCCCACCGCGAATCGGACATCGCGGTGGGAGATCACAGGAACCGTGGCCGGTCGCCCGGCGGCGGCGTGGGTCAGACGGCCGACTGGTGGTGACGCTGGGTCTCGAAGAACTCGGCCCAGGAGTCCACCTCGGGGTGCTGCTTGATCAGGGCCCGGCGCTGACGCTCTGTCATGCCGCCCCAGACGCCGAACTCGACACGGTTGTCGAGGGCGTCCGCTCCGCACTGCATGAGCACGGGGCAGTGACGGCAGATCGTTGCGGCCTTGCGCTGCGCGGCGCCGCGGACGAACAGTTGATCGGGATCCACTCCCCGGCATCGCGCCTGCGATACCCATGCGATGCGCGCTTCGGCTTCCCCGATGTCGAGCGCTGCATTCGGCGTTCCTGTGTGCATTCGTTGACCCCTTACCGTCGGCGAACACCGTTTCCCTGGCGTTCCGGGCGTCCCACCCGCCGACGCAGCTCACGCTGCACAGCGAACTGAGGAGCACCCCACTAACTGATGTGATTGTTATCTGAATCACATCCTGTCCATCAATGTAGGGGAAAGGCCGCGCGGGAAGCAAGGTGGGGGATCACTTTTCTGGTACGCCCGTGTGATCGGTCACATCGGAGCAGGTCAGCCGTCCACATGTCCGGTACGGGCTGTGTCCCGGAGGAGCCACGTACTCTGTTGTTCGTGCCGATCGCCAAGACTGTCGCCAAACTCGCCGGGTGCTCCGCCCTGGCCGGCGCGCTGCTCGCCGGAGTCATGTTCCCGCTCGCCGGCGGGTTCGGATTCGCGTCCAACCGCGCCGCCGACACCGTGGACAACGTCTCCGCGGAACTCGTCGAGGGAACGGTGCCCGCCGTGTCCACGATGGTGGACTCCGCGGGCAACCCCATCGCGTGGCTCTACGAGCAACGACGCTTCGAGGTGCCGAGCGACAGCATCTCCAACGAGATGAAGCTCGCCATCGTCTCCATCGAGGACCGCCGGTTCGCCGAGCACGAGGGCGTCGACTGGCAGGGCACGGTGCGCGCCTTCCTGACCAACACCACCAGCGGACAGGTGGAGCAGGGCGCGTCCACCCTCGATCAGCAGTACGTGAAGAACTACCAACTGCTCGTCGTCGCCAAGACGGACGCCGAACGCCGCGCCGCCATCGAGACCACTCCCGCGCGCAAGATCCGCGAGATCCGCATGGCGCTGACGCTGGACAAGCAGCTGACCAAGGACGAGATCCTCACGCGCTACCTCAACCTGGTGCCGTTCGGTAACTCGTCCTACGGCATCCAGGACGCGGCACAGACGTACTTCGGCATCGACGCGAGCCAGCTGAGCCTGACGCAGGCGGCGATGCTCGCGGGCATGGTGCAGTCCAGCTCCGCCCTCAACCCGTACACCAACTACGACGGCGTGATGGCGCGACGGAACACCGTTCTCGACACGATGATCCAGAACATCCCGGACCGCGCGGCGGAGATCGAGGCCGCCAAGGCCGAGCCGCTGGGCGTGCTGCCGGAGCCCAACCAGTTGCCGCGCGGCTGCATCGCCGCCGGTGATCGTGGCTTCTTCTGTGACTACGCGCTGCAGTACCTGGCCGATGCCGGCATCAGCAAGGACCAGGTGGACAAGGGCGGTTATCTGATCAAGACCACTCTCGACCCGGCCGTGCAGTCCTCCACGAGCGCCGCCCTGTCCGGGAACAGCAGCCCGGATCTCGACGGTGTCGCGACGGTCATGAACGTCATCGCGCCGGGGCAGGACTCGCACCGCATCCTCGCGATGGGGTCGTCGCGGCGCTACGGCCTGAACGGCGACGCCAACGAGACCGTCCAGCCGCAGCCGTACTCCCTGGTGGGCAGCGGTGCCGGGTCGATCTTCAAGATCTTCACCACCGCCGCCGCGATGGAGAAGGGCCTCGGCACGTCCGCGGTCCTGCAGGTGCCCAACCGCGTCGAGGTCAAGGGACTCGGCGACGGCGGTGCGCGCGGGTGCCCTCCCTCGACGTACTGCGTGACCAACGCCGGCAACTACCCGCAGTCGCTCTCGGTGACCGACGCGCTGGCACAGTCCCCCAACACCGCCTTCGTGAAGCTGATCGAGTCGGTCGGCGTCACCCCGACGGTCGACATGGCCGTCCGCCTGGGCCTGCGCTCGTACACGCTGCCCGGCACAGCCGGCCAGGGCACCGACCAGAGCCTCGCCGACTACCAGAAGGAGGCGAACCTCGGCTCCTTCACGCTCGGACCGACGTACGTCAATCCGCTGGAACTGTCCAACGTGGCCGCGACCCTCGCGTCCGGCGGCAAGTGGTGCCCGCCCAACCCGATCGACAGCGTCTTCGATCGCAGCGGCAAGCAGATCCCCGTCACGCAGCAGGCGTGCGAGCAGGTCGTGGAGCCGGGACTGGCGAACACACTGGCCAACGCGATGAGCAAGGACGATCAGCCCGGCGGCACGTCGGCGTCCGCCGCGAGCTCGGTGGGCTGGTCGCTGCCGATGTCCGGCAAGACCGGCACCACGGAATCGCACCGGTCCTCGGGATTCCTCGGATTCACGAACCGGTACGCGGCCGCCGCCTACACCTACGGCGATTCCCCGACTCCCAGCGAGATCTGCTCGTTCCCGCTGCGCCCGTGTGGTTCGGGCAACCTGTTCGGCGGTAACGAGCCTGCACGGACCTGGTACGACGCGATGGATCCGGTGGCCACGAACTTCGGCGACGTCGGACTCCCGGCCGTCGACCAGAAGTACGTGCGCGGATCGGCCAACGGCCAGGTTCCCGACGTCACGGGCCTGACGCAGAACTCCGCGACCTCGCAGTTGCAGGCCGCAGGGTTCCGCGTGCAGGTGGCGACCACCGCGTCGTCGGAGGGTCGGGGCACCGTGGTCAGCACGTCACCCTCGGGTTCCGCCATTCCGGGATCGACGGTCACGATCTACATCAGCGACGGGTCCGTCCGGGCGGCACCGGCGGCACCCGCGCCGGGGATCCAGCTCCCGGCGTTGCCGCCCGGGGTCACCCTGCCGGCGATCCCCGGGCTGACGGCACCGCCGCGCTAGCTGCGGCAGTGCCGTGCGGCGGCGAGTGCCCTACAGCCGAGCCTTGACCGCGGCCGAGATGCGGGAGCCGTCGGCCTTGCCGGCGGCGATCGCCGTGGCGGCCTTCATGACCTGTCCCATCTGTCGCATCGCCGGGCGCTCACCGAGTTCCTCGGCCACCTGCGCGATGGCCGTGTCGGCGACGTCGGCCAGTTCGGCGTCGGTCAGCGGCGTCGGCAGGTACTCGTCGATGATCTGCGCCTCGGCACGCTCGGTGGCGGCGAGTTCACCGCGCCCGTTCTGGGTGTAGATCTCGGCGGACTCGCCGCGCTTCTTCGATTCCTTGGCCAGCACGCGCAGCACGTCCTCGTCGGTGAGCTCGTGTGCTTCCTTGCCCGACACCTTCTCGGTCTGTACCGCCGACAGCAGCATTCGCAGCGTCGCCGTCCGGAGCTTGTCCTTCGCCTTCATCGATGTCGTCAGATCCGCCCGCAGGCGCTTTTCCATGTCACAGTTCTCGGCCATGTCGGAAACGGTACTGTCGACGAGGTGTCCGGTACATCAGCGTTCCCCCGTCGCTCGGCGCACTCGTTCCCGAGTCTGCAGTCGGCCGCGCGTTCTCTCGCCACTCCCGGAGGGATCGCGGCTCTCGCCGCGGGATCGGCGGCGGTGGGGTTGACCTACGCCACGGCCATCGAGCGGAACGCCTTCGCGCTGCGGGAGACCACCATGCCGGTGCTCGCCCCGGGGTCGTCGACGCTGCGTGTCCTGCACATCAGCGACCTGCACATGATGCCGGACCAGAAACTCAAGCAGAACTGGGTGCGTGAGCTCGATCGGCTCGAACCCGATCTCGTCGTGAACACCGGCGACAACCTGTCCCACCAGCGGTCGGTGCCGGCCGTGGTGCAGTCGCTCGGGTCGCTCCTCGGTCGGCCAGGGCTGTTCGTGTTCGGCTCGAACGACTACTTCGCGCCCGTGCCCAAGAACCCCCTGAAGTACTTCTCGAAGAATCACAAGAAGGTGTTCGGGAACCCGCTGCCGTGGCAGGACCTGCGGGCGGCCTTCACCGAGCGGGGGTGGATGGACGTCACCCACGTCCGCCGCGAGCTCGAGGTGTCCGGCGTCCGGATCGCGACGGCCGGGGTGGACGATCCGCACCTGAAGCGTGATCGCTACGACACCATCGCCGGCGCGCCGAACCCCATCGCCGACGTGAGCATCGGCATCACCCACTCTCCCGAACCGCGCGTGCTCGATCGCTTCGCGGCGGACGGATACGACCTGGTGCTCGCGGGACACACCCACGGCGGCCAACTGTGCCTCCCGTTCTACGGCGCACTGGTGACCAACTGCGAGCTCGACCGCTCTCGCGTCAAGGGACCCTCGCGCTGGGGTGCCCACACCCGACTGCACGTCTCGGCCGGACTCGGGACGTCGCCGTATGCGCCGTACCGCTTCTGCTGCCGTCCCGAGGCAACCCTGATCACCCTCGTTCCGGCGAAGCGTCCGCCCAGGACCTCACCCGAACAGGGCGTTTCGCGTTCCGAAGCCATGGTGCGATAGAGTTGCAGAGCTGCCCTGACGGGGAGTGAACGGCCACGGGGTGTGGCGCAGCTTGGTAGCGCGCTTCGTTCGGGACGAAGAGGTCGTGGGTTCGAATCCCGCCACCCCGACTCGTGGTTGAGACACGAAGGAAGGCCCTGCACCGGGATGCCGGTACAGGGCCTTCCGTCATGTCGGGGTCAGGGCCAGGGGACCGTGGCCTGCAGAACCGCTTCCTGCAGCGCAGTCGTGCGGAGCTCCGTCACCTTCTGATACTCCGGATCGGCCACCATCTCGCTGAATGCCGTTCGCGAGGGATAGCGGACGAGAAGCACCGCGTCCCAGCTCTGTCCGGTCTCCGCGACGAGCGTTGTCGAGCCGTCGCCCGCGAACAGGACCTCGCCCCCGTGGCGGGGGAGGAAGGTCTCGTCGAGCTCACGCGCGTAGTCCGCGTACGAGTCCCGACCACCCTCCGCGAAGCGGAGGAGGTCGAGCATCACCACCGGTCCCCCGGGATCGTCTTCCAGGAAACGCTTCAGGTCTCTTCCACGAGGATCGATGGCCATGTCTCCAGTATGAGAGACACTCGCCGTCGGAACAGCCGAATCCCGGCGTCAGACCGGTGATGCCACGAGCAGCCGGACCGTCCCGATCGGGCCGTCGTCCTGCAGCCGACGCTTCGCGCGCTGGTACGCCACGCGCAGTCGCACGCTCGTCGTCAGGTCCCCGAAGACGTCGAGTTGGGCCAGGAACGCACCGGGGCTGTCGTGGTCGGCCCGCGCCAGTGCGCAGAGCTGATCCGCCGCCCGGTCGGGCAACGCCACTCCCCCTTCGATGCATGCGCACCACGCCGCGAGCATCAGTGCCGCGTGATCGATCGACCGGTCGTCGCGCAGTCTGTCCCGCACGACGGGCAGGACGAACTTCGGGATGCGCGACGTCGCGTCGACCACCTGACGCGCCACCGTGTCCTGCACGGCCGGGCTGCCGAAGCGTGCGAGCAGATCGTCGATGTACGTGTCGAGGTCCACGCCGGGAACGAGTCCCACGGTGGGCGCCGCCTCGTGGCGCATGTACGAGGCCACGAAGGCCCCGAGGTCGGGGTCGGCCATCACCTCGTGCACGAACGTCTTCCCGGCCAGCACACCGAGGTACCCGAGCATCTGATGGGAGGCGTTGAGGAGTCGGAGCTTCATCCGCTCGAACGGCACGACGTCCGTGACCACCTGGACGCCCACGTCCTCGAACGGTGGCCGCCCGTCGGAGAAGTCGTCCTCGAGAGCCCACTGCGCGAACGATTCGGACCGCACCGGCCAGGCGTCGTCGATGCCCGTCCGGCGGCGCACCGAGTCGATCACGGCCGGCGACGTCGCAGGGGTGATCCGGTCCACCATGGAGTTCGGGAACGCGACGGAGTCGTCGATCCAGTCGGCGAGCGCGCCGTCGTGGTGACGGGCGAACGACACCAGCGCGGCACGGGCCACGGCACCGTTTCCGACGATGTTGTCGCACGACATGACGGTGAACGGCGCGGTGCCCTCGTCGCGGCGACGGCGGAGTGCCACCGTGAGGAACCCGAGGACGCTGACCGGCGCGTCGAGAGACATCAGGTCGTGGCGCGTGGCGTCGTCCCGGGGATCGAAGGCACCGGTCGCGTCGTCGATGCCGTAGCCCGACTCGGTGATGGTGAGCGAGACGATGTGCGTGGTGGGTGCCGCGAGCGTCGCGACGACGAGATCCGGGTCGTCCGGCGCGTAGAGGTAGCGGGCGATGGACCCCACGATGCGGGTGTCCTCCGCGCCGTCCGGATGCACCGTGCTGAGGGTGAAGAGCTGGTCCTGGGCAGCGGCGGTGTCACGCGCCGCCGCGTCGGCGGGCATGACACCGACACCGCAGATCGCCCAGCCGAGGTGCCCCGCGGCGAGCAACCGGTCGACGTACATCGCCTCGTGCGCTCGATGGAAGGCGCCGACACCGATGTGGACGATGCCGCACACCAGGGTCGAGCCGTCCACTCGATGACGCGGAACCGTCACACCCGCAGGCGGTGCGGTGAGGGCGTCCTGGATCGAGATGGTCACGGCAGCGGTGCCTTTCGAGTGGTACGACGTGGAACGCGGTGGCGCTCCCGTTCACCGGGATCGAGCCGGTGAGACAGAAGAGCGCCACCGCAGTTGGGGACGGCCGGTCAGCAGGCCGACTTGTACACGTACTGCGCGCCGTCGCCGTCGATCGTGTCCGCGGTGATGACGTGGAATCCGGTGGAGATGTCCTTCTCGGTGGGCTCGTCCTCGAGCGAGGCGACGGCCTGCTCGACGCCGTCGGTGCCGATGGTGGCCGGCTGCTGGGCGATGAGCGCCTGGACCGTTCCCTCGCGGAGCTGCTTCACCTGGGCGGGGCCGGCGTCGAAGCCGACGATCTTGACCTGCTCCTGCTTCCCGGTCTGGCGGACGCCGGTCGCGGTGCCCTCCGCGGCGAAGGTGTTGGTGGCGAAGACACCGACGATGTCGGGGTCCTTGGCGATGGCGGCGGAGATCAGACGAGCGGCCTCGGCCGGATCGTTGTGGCTGTACTGCACTCCGAGGTACTGGAAGGCCGAGTTGCCCGCGGCCGCATCCTCGAATCCCTTGACGCGGGCGTCGGTGGTGGAGACGCCGGGGTCGGTGGAGATGACGATGACCTTGCCGCCGTTCGGGTTCAACCCCTCGATCGCGTTGAACGCCTCGGCGCCGCCGCCCTCGTTGTCCGACGAGATGGCCGACACGGCCTTCGACGGATCCTCGAGCGTCGTGTCGACGAGGACGACCTTGATTCCGGCCTGCGCGGCGGCGTCGAGCGGTGCCTGCATCGCGGACACGTCGGTGGGGGCGATGAGAATCGCGGCGGGACGAGAGGCGACGACCGAATCGACGATCGGCTTCTGCAGGGTCGGGTCGAACTTGGCGGGACCCTGGACGTCGACCGTGTAACCGGCGGCCTGAGCGGCGTCCTGGATGCCGCACTGCATGCTGATGTAGAACTCGTCGCCGCTGACGCCCTGGATGAACGCGAGCTTCTTCTCACCGCCGCCCGAGTCGGACGAACAGCCGGCGAGCACGAAGGTGGAGAGTGACGCGGCTGCCAGCGCAGCGGCGGCGACGGTCCGGGATGTACGCATGGGTGAGTGATCTTTCCGGTAGGCCGAGCGTGGTGAGTGGAGTGTGCGATGAGGCCGAGCGACGGTGGTACGTCAGGGGTTTCGAGCCCACAGTCGTTTCAGTGAGGACGTCGACGCCCCGCGGGTGGCGGCGGCTCGGCGGCGTTGATCGAAGTACACGGCGGCGATGAGCACGGCACCGACGGCGACCTGCTGCCAGAAGGGCTGCACACCGACGATGACGAAGCCGTTCTGGAGCACAGCGGGAATGAAGAGTCCGATGACGGTGCCGAACATGGTGCCCACACCGCCGAAGAGGCTGGTGCCGCCGATGACGACCGCGGCGATGACGTTGAGGTTGGTCTGCGACTGGCCGGCGATGGCCGTGGTGCCGTACTGCGAGAGCGACAGGATGCCCGCGAGACCGGCGAGCGTGCCGGACAGCGCGTACACCTTGATCAGGTGCAGGTCGACCTTGATGCCGACGCGCCGGGCGGACTGCTCCTTGGACCCGACAGCGAAGGTGTGCAGGCCGAACCTTGTGCGATGCAGCACGATACCGAACACGATGACGAACACCAGGGCGATGAAGGAGATGAGCGGGATGGTGGTCGCGGGCACGTTGCCGTAGCCGATCGTGTCGACCAGCACCGGCGGCACGTCGCGGATGTCGACACCACCGGTGATGACCTGGGCGAGACCCAGTGCGCCGCCGAGCGTACCCAGCGTCGCGATCAACGGAGGCACCTTCGCGATACCGATGAGGAACCCGTTGAGCAGCCCCCACGCCAGCCCGCAGGCGACGGCCACGAGGATACCGATGACGGCCACACTCCAGCCCTCGCCGCCGACGGCCCGCATCACCTTCGCGGCGACGACGCCGGAGAAGACGAGGACAGAGCCGATGGAGAGATCGATACCGCTGGTGACGATGACGAACGTCATCCCGATGCCGAGGACGGCGAGGATCGAGACGTTCTGGATGATCTGCCGGATGTTGCCCCACTCGGGGAAACTGTTCGGCGCGAGAATCGAGAACAGGATGCTGATCGCCAGCAGCACGATGACGATCTGGAACACCTGGACACGGGCGAGGCCGGCGAGGCTGCTCCGTAGATCGAACGAGCTGCCGTTCGACGACGGTTCGGGGGCCGAGGATCCCGCTGATCTCGGCAAGGTCTGATTGCTCATCTCGCGGCTCCCACCGTCGCGCCGGTCATCGCGCCGACGAGTGCTTCCATGGTCGTGTTCTTGGCATCGAGCGTCGCGACGCGCTTGCCCAGGCGCAGCACCTGGACGCGGTCGGCGACCTCCATGACGTGCGGCATCGAGTGGCTGATGAACACCACGGCGACGCCCTTGTCGGCCACTCGACGAATGGTGTCGAGCACGTTGCGGGTCTGGACCACGCCGAGTGCGGCGGTGGGTTCGTCGAGGAACACCACACCCTTGGCCCAGGCCACGGCGCGGGCGATGGCGATGGCCTGCTGCTGGCCACCGGACATGGCTCCGACCGGATCGGTGAGGCTGCGGACGGTGGCCCCCAGTTCGTCGAGCGCCGCACGCGACTGCGTGCGCATCTCGGCCGTGTTCAGGAAGCCGAGCTTGCCCAGCAGGCCCGCCGCGGGAATCTCGCGCCCCAGGAACATGTTCTGGGCCGCGTTGAGGTGCGGAGCGAGCGCTAGGTCCTGGAACACCGTCTCGATGCCCAGATCTGCTGCTGCGGTGGGGTTGTCCAGGTCGACGGTCACGCCGTCGTAGAGGATCTCGCCGGAGTCCAGCGCCAGGCTGCCGGACAGCGCCTTGACCATCGTCGACTTGCCGGCGCCGTTGTCGCCGATGAGTGCGACCACCTCGCCCGCGTAGATGTCGAAATCGGCGTCGTCGAGCGCGCGCACGTTCCCGAAGCTGCGGGAGAGCCCGCGTGCCTCGAGGACGGGCGTGGCGCCGTCGGGGTGGTTGCTCATGAGAGCTCCTCGGATGAGTCGGTGTCGCGTGATGAGTCGGTGTCGTGAGCGGGTGCGAGAAGCGGGTCGTTCGGCACCTCGATGATCAGGTCGGCGCGGCGGGCCGCCGCGGCCACGATCTCCGCGTTGCGGAGGTCGACGTCGCGGGTCCACTGCTCGGCGTCCGCACGCGACTTGCCGTGGTGTCGGTGTCGGGCCACGAGTCGTTCCGCGCGCACCGTCGTCGGAACGTCGAGGTACCAGACCTCGTCGAGCTCCGAGCGCACCGCGTCCCACCCGCCGTCGTCGAGCAGGAGGTAATTGCCCTCGGTGATCACCATCGCGGTGTCGCGCTGCACGGGGACGGCGCCGGCGATCGCGGCCTCGATCGACCGCTCGAACCGCGGTGCGTAGATCGTCTCCGCCGTCTGGTTCCGCAGGCGGCGCAGGAGCGCGACGTATCCGTCGACGTCGAAGGTGTCGGGCGCACCCTTGCGTCCACGGCGCCCGAGCCGGATCAGCTCCTCGTCGGCGAGGTGGAACGCGTCCATCCCCACCAGCGTGGAGTCGGTACCGAGTTCCGCCTGAAGCAGTGCGCAGAAGGTCGACTTGCCCGCGCCCGGTGCACCGGTGACACCCAGCAGCCGGCGACCGCCGGATCCGTCGCGCAGCACGGACGCCAGGTGGCTCACCATCTCGGTGAGATCGGCCGGCGCGTAGCGCCGACGGTCCTCGCGGCCGTCCGGCGTGCCGGCGTCGTTCGAAGCTGCGTACATGTCCGTCCCTCGTCGAATCGCGGAACTCGATCGACCCGACCATCGTGGGGGCGGGTCGTCGTGCGGCCCGAGCCGCATCGCGATGCGGATCAGTGTGACCCACGCAACTCGCCGTGTCACGCTTTTCGCGAAAATTCATGTCACCGGTGACATGGGCACCGATCGGTCGAGCCTCCCCGATTCGTGGAGAACACTCCCGAGAGAAGGATCAGCGCAGTTCAGCGATGTTTCTCGGCAATCGGGCGCAGAATTGCACACGGTGACGTACGGTCCGTGTCATCGATGTCATGGACCACCGCAACGGAGGTCATGACATCGATGACATCGCATCACCGCCACACCCACGACTCCCCAGAAGGCAGAACCGACATGTCGCAGAGTTCCCCGTCGAAGTTCAGCGGCCGCACGATCCTCGTCACCGGGGCCAGCGGCGGTATCGGCGCCGCCACAGTGCGGCGCCTCGTCGCCGACGGCGCCGACGTCATCGCGTCCGGACGGAACGAGGCCGCGCTCGCTGCTCTGCAGGAGGAGACCGGCGCACGTCCGCTGCCGTTCGACCTCACGTCGGAGGACAGCATCCGTGAGGCCCTGTCGGGCCTCGAGCTCTACGGCGTGGTCAACTGCGGCGGCTTCGGCGGCGAGATCGCCACCCCCCAGGACACCGACATCGACATCTTCGACAAGGTCATCTCCATCAACGCGCGCGGCAGCCTCCTCGTCATCAAGTACGCGGCTCCCGCGATGATCGCCGCCGGAGCCGGGGCCATCGTCAACGTCTCGAGCCAGGCATCGCTCGCAGCGCTCCCCGGACACATCTCGTACGGATCCTCGAAAGCGGCCCTGGACAACATCACTCGCGTCGCGGCACTGGAACTCGGGAAGCACGGCATCCGGGTCAACAGCGTCAATCCCACCGTCGTCATGACGGAGATGTCCGCCTTCTACTGGGGGCGCCCGGAGATCGAGGGCCCGTTCCTGTCGCAGATGCCGCTCGGTCGGTGGGCCACCGAGGCCGAGATCGCGGCCCCCATCGCGTTCCTGCTCAGCGACGACGCCTCGATGATCACCGGGGTGTCTCTTCCGGTCGACGGCGGGTACACCAGCCGCTGACCCGTCATACTGTCCCGGCACGTACGAAGAAGGTGGCCCGATGACCACGATGCAGGATGTCGCGACACTGGCCAACGTCAGCGCGAAGACGGTGTCCCGTGTCTACAACGACGATCCGCACGTCGATCCCGAGACTCGCGCTCGGGTCAACGCGGCGCTCGAATCGTTGAACTACGTTCCCAACACCATCGCGACGTCGTTCCGCGCCGGCCACACCGGTGCCATCGGGGTCGCCGTTCCGGACATCGACGATCCCTTCTTCGCGTCGATCGCGCGTGCGGTGGAGAACCGAGCCCGGCTGCACGACATGGCCGTCATCATGACCAGCCTCGGTCACGACGCGTCCCTCGAGAGCTCACTGGTGGAATCGCTCTTGCGCAGACAACTCAGCGGCCTGGTGATCGCGCCCATCGGTACCGACCACGCCTATCTCAAGCGGTGGGCCGAGCGCACCCCCACCGTGTTCGTGGACCGCGCGCCCTCCGGGCTCACCGCCGACACGTTCGTCGACGACGATCACGGCGGTGCCTGGACGGCCACCACCCATCTTCTCGATCGGGGCCACCGGCGCATCGCTCTGGTCGGCGACGACATCTCCATCAGCACCGCGTTCAACCGCCTCTCCGGGTATCGAGATGCGCTGGAGAGCAACGGGATCGAGTACGACGACACGTTGGTCGTCACCGGAGTCCTCGGCCGCGATCAGGCACGGGAGGCGATGCGCACACTGCTCGACTCCTCCGCGCCGCCCACGGCGCTGTTCCTGTCCAACGCCCGCACCGCGATGGCGTGCGTGCCCGAACTGCAGAAGCGCGGAGCGACGCGCCCCGCGTACGTCGGCTTCGGCGACTTCCCGCTGGCCGACGCTCTGTGCCCGCCCGTCACCGTGATCGACCAGAACCCAGCCGAACTCGGGCTCCAAGCGATCGATCGCATTCTCGGACGCATCGAGAACCCGCGCCGGCGTTACCGCCGCCGCAACGTGCTCGGAGTCGAGCTGATCGAGAGGGAATCGTGCACGCTCCCCGACGGCGCCGCGTCACCGCAGTGACACGGTGACGCCTCCCTCGGCGAGGGTGACCGTCAGCTGATCCAGGGTGTCGACCTGCAGGTCCGCGTCCAGGTCGGCTCGGTCGTGCGTGCCTCCCACACCGATCACCGTGCAGCCCGCGGCCCGTGCCGATCGCACTCCGGCGGGCGCGTCCTCGACGACCAGGCAGCGGCTCGGATCGATCCCGAGCGTGCGCGCCGCGAGGAGATAGGGCTCCGGGTCCGGCTTGCCGTGTGCCACGTCCGCAGAGGTCACCATCGCGGTGGGTGCGGCCAGACCCGCCGCTGCGAGACGGGCGTGCGCCACGGGGGGGGCACCCGACGTCACGATCGCCACCCGCGAGGCGGGCAGTGCCGAGAACAACTCCAGCGCACCGGGAGTGGGGACCACGTCGGCCACGTCGCGGGTCTCCAGATCACCGAGCCGCAGCGCCGCTGCCGGCCCCTCCACGTCGCCGAGAAGCAGCGCCATCGACTCCGCCGCCGTCATTCCGTGCGCGATGTCCGCGACCGCGAATCCGTACTCGCCGCCTACCTCGGCCCAGCACCGCGCGACGGCCGCCGTGGAGTCGACGAGAGTGCCGTCGAGGTCGAACAGCATCGCGTCGAACATCCGCCCGACGACACCACCCCGGTCCGCGGGCGGGGACACCAGTCCCTGCGCCCGGCGGACACGGAACAGTTGCTGCGCGGTGGTCAGAGACGCGTCGACGCGCAGATGCGGGACCGTGGGGCTCGAGTGCGGCGTGTCGGCGCGGTGGCGATCCCGGTCCAGACCGCGGTCCGCGCGGCGCCGGGCGAGCAACGCCTCGCTGCCGTCGACATGGACGACGACCACCGGCGCAGGGGCCACGGACTCGAGAAGAGCCGCCCACTCGTCACCACCCTGCAGTTCGCGGGTGAACGGCGCGACCATCACGGACCGCACGCCCACCGACGTCAGTTCTTCTGCGACGGAACGCATCACGGCATATCGACCGGCACGGATCAGGGGCGCCGCGTCGCCGGAGTCGTTCCAGTGTCCACTGCCCAGCAGCGGACTCAGCACGTCGAGCAGCGGCGCCGTCAGGGTGTCGAGGTCGAGCAACGGCGCTGCGAGATCACGGGCGACCGCTGCTCCGAGGGTCGACTTGCCACTGCCGGCGACCCCGGCGATCACCACGTGCGGGCCGCTGTTCCACGCGATCTCTTGACAGGAGGTGTGCACGATGACGATCATAGAAGACAACGTTGTCTCGCAGCAATGCCGGACCGTCACCCACCCTCTATCGAGAGTTCTCCGTGACCCACCGCGCCAGCATCAAGGACGTCGCCGCACTGGCAGGCGTCAGCTTCAAGACTGTCTCGCGCGTGGTCAACGGTGTCGACACGGTGCTCCCCGAGCTGCGCGAGCGCGTCGAAGCGGCGGTGGCGGAACTGAACTACGTTCCCAACTCCGCCGCACGATCACTGAAGTCCGGATCCGGCACCACCATCGGCATCGTGGTCGACTCCATCGACGACATCTTCTTCGCCTCCCTGGTACGCGCGATCGAGGAGCGTGCGCTCGATCGCGGCATGGGAGTCATGGTCGGCAGCACCGGGTTCGATCCCGAGCGCGAACTGTCGCAACTCACCCGCCTCGCCGGTCAACACGTGCGCGGCATCGTGCTCGCCCCCGTCGGCGATCACTCGTCGTTCCTCACCCCGCGCCGCCACACCCTGCCGGTGGTGACCGTCGACCGCTCGATCCCGGGTTTCGACTCCGTCACCGTCGACGACTACTCGGCGGCTCGACGCGCCGTCCGGGTGCTGGTCGACGCGGGGCACCGGCGGATCGCCCTCGTCGGTCACGATGCGCGACTGCAGACGGCGCAACGTCGACGCGACGCGTACGTCGACGTCCTCACCGAGCACGGTCTCAGCGCCCCGGGCGACGGCATTCCCGAAGTGGCGCCGTCACCGGACGCGGTGCGCCCGGTGGTGCTCGACCTGCTCGCCCTTCCCGAACCCCCCACGGCGCTGTTCGTCTCCAACGCCCGCCACGCCAGTGCCGTCGTGTCGGTCCTGCACGAGATCCACCGCACGGACGTGGCCATGGTGTCGTTCGGCAGCTTCGCTCTCGCCGACGCCGTCGATCCGCCCGTCACCTGCATCGACCAGAACCCGTACGAGATCGGAGCCGCGGCGTTCGACCGTCTGCTGCTGCGCTTCGACGATCCCACCCTCGACGCCGTGGCCGGCCTCGCCGACACGACTCTCGTCGAGCGCAGCTCGCATCTCGCTCCCCCGAATCGACAGTCCCCCAGCGCTGGAAAGCGGTACCGCCCGTGAGCATGTCCCTCGTCGCCGGTCTCGACCTCGGCAGCACCGGAATCAAGATCCTCGTCAGCGACTCCTCGGGTTCCGAGGTCCTGATCGAGCAACTCGCCACTCCCTGGACGCACGGGGCCGGCGGTACCACCGACATGGCGGCGGACGATCTCCTCGACACCGTGCGTCACCTGGTGGAGATCGTCGCGCGCCGACTGCCGGACGTCACCGGTGATCCGAACGCCCGGCTCGATGCCGTCGCCGTCTCGGGCATGGGCGAGACGGGCTTCCTCGTCGACGCAGGGCTGGAGGTCGTGGCGCCGTCGTTCGCGTGGTTCGACCCGCGCGGCGGGGAGCAGGTCGCCGCCCTACCCGAGCCGCTGCGGGCCGCGTTCGCAGCGACCACGGGAATCCCTCTCGGGGTGCAGGTCTCGGTCGCGAAGATCCTGCATCTGCAGTCCGGCGGACTGGACCTCACCGGACTCCGATGGCTGGATCTGCCCGCGTTCGTCGTCGCCGCTCTCGGCGGACGGGCTGTCAGCGAGTACTCGCTGGCGTCGCGAACGGGGCTGCTCGACCAGGACACCGGCGCCCCCTGGCGGGACATGCTGGCGCACCTCGGTGTCGACGACACCTTCCTCCCGCCGCTCGTCGCTGCCGGCACCGCACTCGGATTCGCCTCGGCGCCATGGCTTCCCGAGCTCGTACGCGGGGCCGCCCTCACGGTCGCGGGCCACGACCACCTCGTGTCCGCGGTGTCCGGCGGCGACATCGCCGACGACACCTACCTCGTCTCGATGGGTACCGCGGAGGTGTTGTTGCGCGTCCTGGACACGCCACCGTCCGCGGCCAGTCGCGCGCGACTGGCCGAGCACCTGATCAACTCGGTCCGCCACGTCGTGCCCGGCAAGTACGTGCTGGTGGCCGGTGTGAAGTCGGGACTGCTCATGCGCCGCGCACTGCAGTTGTGCGACATCACCGATCGCGCCGGGCGGGACGGGCTGGACCAGCGCGTGCAGGCACTGCCGTCCGCGGGATCCGTCGCCGAGGGTGGTGTCACCGTCTCCGGTGCACGCAACGACGACGGTGTGCTCGCACTGACCATCCGGACCGACGGGGTGGACGCCGCCGAACTCTTCCGCGCCGTGCTGCTCCACGGGAACGACGAGGTGGCCCTGCTGGTCGCCGCGCTCGACCGTGAGGTCCCGCCCGCACGGCGCAGCATCCTCACCGGTGGCTGGGCGAGCATGGCCTGCGTCCGCGACGCCCGCGCCGCCGTCCTGCCCGACATCACCACCTCCGGCCGAACACAGGACACCGCCTACGGCGCAGCCCTGTTCGCCTCCAGACTGCTCGACTCGAGCGACCGAACCCCACCTCGCACCACCGACAGGAGCTCCGACATGAACGACCTCACCACACTGGAACGACGCGGCATGGCCGCCATCTCCACTGCGAACGGCAACATGCTGATCGTGGCCGGCGACCAGCGCAACGGCATGAAGGCCGTCATGAACGACGCCCCGGACGGTCCGGACTCCATCTCGAAGGGTCAACTCGCCGATGCCAAGAACGATCTCGTGAAGTACCTCGGCAACCACGCTCCCGCCATCCTGCTCGACCCGGAGGTGGCGCTCCCCCGCGTCGTCGACGAGGGCACGTTGTCGCGGGACACCGCGCTCGTGGTCGGGATGGACGCCTCGGGATTCGAGACCGTGGACGGCCTGAAGTTCACCCGCTTCGTCGACGGCGTCACCCCGCGCGTGGTGCGCGATCTGGGCGGCGATGTCGCGAAGATGTTGTGGTACATGCGCCCCGACCGTCAGACGGCGGACTCGCGGGTCGGCCAGGAGATCGCCGAACTGGTGAAGGCGTGCTCGGCCGAGGGTCTGCTGCTGATCGTCGAGATCCTCACGTACCGGCTCGAGGGCGAATCGGCCGTCGACTACGCGGAGCGCTTCCCGTCCCTCGTGGCCGAGTCCGCCCGCATCTCCGTCGAGTGCGGTGCCAAGGTGCTCAAGCTGCAGTACCCCGGATCGGCCGAAGCCTGTGCCGCCGTGACCGCCGCCGCGAACGGCGTGCCGTGGGCCGTCCTGTCCGCCGGTGTGGATCACGAGACGTTCATCGAGCAGGTGCGCACCGCCGTGGCGAACGGCGCCAGCGGCGCGATGGCGGGTCGCTCCCTCTGGAAGGACAGCATGGCCGTCTCGGCCGACACCCGTGAGCAGCTGCTGACGGACCGCGCGCTGCCGCGCCTGCGCGAGCTGGCCGAGGCCGTCGACAACCGCTGACCCACACGCGACACGCGATACCGGACCGTCGAGTCTGCCTATCATGACGGCATGACACGGTTCCGGTTCGCGGTCGCGTTCATCGCGGTGACAGCAGTGCTCGGTCTCGCCGGTTGCTCCGACAGCTCCGGTGACACACAGTTCGACGGGCTCACGGTCGGTCAACGCGTGTACGACCGCACCGGGGACTCGCTGGGTCCGGCCGACGTCGAGGCGCTGGAGCAGCGACTCGACGCGCTCCGCGCCGAGACCGGGGCCGACGTCGTCGCGTACGTCCGCGAGCTGGACGCCGACTCGGACGACACCCTCGATCAGGTGGAGGCACTCCAGCAGGCGTGGGTGTCGACGGCGGACGTCGATCAGGACGTCGCCGGTGCCATCCTGATCAACCGCGAGCCCGGTACCGACGACGAGGCTCGGGCCGGGATCTTCCTCGGTTCCACCTTCGACGACGGCAACGTTCCCCGCGACGAGCAGGAAGCGATCATCGAGGACGCCCTGGTGCCGCCGCTGCGCGACGGTGACGTCGCGGGCAGTCTGACGAACGGCATCGACCGGCTCGAGTCCTCCATCCTGGTCGGGCCACCGGTGACGGCGCTCGACGAGTTCGCCGCCGGGCCGGGGTCGACGTGGCTCCCGTGGACCGGTCTCGCCGTCGTGCTGGTCGGCTCCGCGGGCGCGGCGCAGATCTACCGTCGCCGTTCGCGGCCCACGGTGTCGGCGCAGCCTCCGACGACCTACCGACCCGATCACACCACCGATCCCGCGATCGTCACGGCTCTGGTCCATCGGAGCGCGCAGGCGAGTGCGGTGCCGGCCACGCTGCTGGCACTCGCGGCGGCCGACGCAGTGGCTCTCGAGTCCGAGCCGGGTTCCGGGTCGAAGAAACGTGGCAAGGACACGCTCCGAGTCCGACTGCTCGACCGCGGCAAGGTACGCGGCGACGTGCAGGACGCCGTCTGGACCATGCTGTCCGAGAAGGCCGAGGGCGACGTGGTGGACAGCGCCGCGCTCACGAAGCTCGCGCAGGGTCACGGCGCGACGAAGGGCGTCGTCGACGCGCACCTCGAGGCGAACGGGTGGGTGCGCCACGGCACGGCCGGACCACGCTGGGGTCTGGTCGGACTGGCACTTCTCGGCGGTGCAGTCATGGTGGGCGCAGGCGTGGTCGCTGCTTCCGGGGCCCCGATCATGCTGGTCGCCGCGATTCCCGGCGGGATCCTGCTGATCGCCGGCCTCGTCATGACGGTCGCCTACTCGCGATTCTCGGCTGCCGGTCTCGACGCCGCTCGTCCCTGGGAGGCCTACCGTGACGGGTTGAAGCAGTCGGGAAAGGACGACGACTCCTCGCTCGATCTGGACGACGCACTGCCCGACATCGTCGCGCTGGGGCTCGGCTCCACGTTCACGAAGCGCCTCGAGGCGGCCACGGACGCGGACGGCGGAACGACGCTGCGTGCCTTCGCCTCACCGTCCGGATCACTGCACGCCTCGGACCCTGCACTGCTGAACTGGGTCGTCTTCTCCTCGGTGTTCACCTCGACCAACAGCAGCGCCGGCACGGTGTCCGGGGCCGGCGCGGGTGGCGGTGGCGGCGCTGCGGGGAGCACCTGAGACCATTCCGGGTGTGACCGACACTCCGTCATCACGTCCCGCGTATCGCAACGGCGCGGGCAGCAGCGCGCTGGTCGCGGGCATCGTCGCGCTGGTCTGCGCGTTCGTGCCCTTCGTGGGTGACATCCTCGCGGTGCCCACCGGCATCCTCGCGGTGGTGTGCGGATGGGTCGGTATCGGCCGGGACGAGGACGGCACGGCCACCAACGGCCGCGAGGCGATGATCGGAGCCGCGCTGGGCGGCGCCGCACTGTTCGTCGTCTTCGTGTCCTTCGCCGCCACCACCCTCTGAGCCGACGGAGTGCCGCCGTAACGGCGCGGAAACCGAGAAGACCGACGAACGACACGGGCAGGGCCGACACTGTGTCCCATGGTGTCGTTGTCGAGGTTCACTCGCGGTCGGGCGGGCACGCATCCGGTCGACCACATTCCCCCGCTGTCGGTGCTGGCTCCACTCGGCTTGCAGCACGTGCTCGCGATGTACGCGGGCGCGGTCGCCGTCCCTCTCATCGTCGGCAGCGCCCTGGTCGCTGCGGGGGAACTGCAGTCGAGCGACCTGCCGTACCTCATCACGGCCGACCTGTTCGTCGCCGGGATCGCGACACTGATCCAGGCGGTCGGGTTCTGGCGCTTCGGGGTACGACTACCGCTGATGCAGGGCTGCACCTTCGCCGCGGTGACACCGATGATCGCCATCGGCTCGCAGTACGGCGTCACCGCCATCTACGGTTCCGTGATCGCGTCCGGCGTGTTCATGATGGCGCTGGCGCCGGTGTTCGCGAAGCTGCTCCACCTGTTCCCGCCTCTGGTCACGGGCACGGTCATCCTGATCATCGGCCTGTCGCTGATGCCGGTGGCGGCCGGATGGTTCGGCGGCGGAACGGGATCCGAGGACTTCGGTGATCCGAAGTACATCGGGATGGGCGCACTCACGTTGCTGATCATCCTGCTGATCGAACGGTTTGCTCCCCCGGCCGCCAAGCGACTGAGCATCCTGCTCGGACTCGTCGCCGGCACCGTCATCGCGATCCCGCTGGGCATGACCGACTTCAGTGGTGTGCGGGAACAGGACTGGGTCGGCGTGACCACGCCGTTCCACTTCGGATTCCCGACGTTCGAGGTCAGCGCGATCATCACCATGTGCATCGTCGCGCTGGTCATCATGACCGAGACCACGGGCGACATCATCGCTGTCGGCGAGATCGTCGACAAGAAGGTTCCGCCTCGCCGTCTGGCCGACGGTCTGCGCGCCGACGGCCTGTCGACGATGCTCGGTGGCATCTTCAACACGTTCCCGTACACGGCGTTCGCGCAGAACGTGGGGCTGGTGGCGATCACGGGCGTCAAGACCCGCCATGTGGCCACGTTCGCCGGCGGCATCCTCATCCTGCTGGGGTTGCTGCCGAAACTCGGTGCCGTGGTGGAGGGTGTGCCGCTTCCCGTGCTCGGTGGCGCGGGCATCGCACTGTTCGGCATGGTGGCCGCGAGTGGCGTCCGCACGCTCGCGCAGGTGTCGTTCAACAACACGAACATCCTGGTGGTCGCCGTCGCGGTGGGCGTCGGACTGTTGCCCACGGTGTCGCCGGACCTCTACGACCGGTTCCCCGACTGGTTCCAGACCATCTTCCACTCCGGCATCAGCGCGGGTGCGCTGTGCGCGGTGGTCCTGAACATGCTGCTGAATTCGGAGTCGTTGCGCGACAAGCTGTCCACCGACACGGATCCGCCGGCCCACGACGCTGTGCGTGGACCGGCGCTCTGATCGATCCGTCGGTCAGGAGGACGCTGCGCGGAGCTTCTCGAGCAGTGGCCCGGCGGCCTCGGCAAGGAAGCGCTCCTGGGTCTCGTCACCGACCTGCACGAGTGCGATGTCGGTGAAACCGGCCTCCCAGTAGGGCGCCACCTTCTCGACGATCGCATCGAGATCCGGTCCGCAGGGGATGGTTCCGGCCACGTCCTCCGGCCGGACGAACTGTGTCGCACCCGCGAAACCGGCCGTCGTCGGCAGGTCAGCGTTCACGGCCCACCCGCCCGCGAACCAGCGGAACTGGTCGTGCGCGAGCTCGGTGGCCGCCTTCTCGTCCGGACCCCAGCAGATGGGGATCTGGCCGATCTTCTTCGACTCCCGGTTCAGGCCCGTGCCGATGTGCCTGGCCTTGTCCCAGCCCTCGACCAGCTCGGACTTCGGCTCCGTCGAGATCATGTGGTCGCCGAGCGGCGCGAAGCGTTCGATCGACTTCGACCCCGAGACCGCGATGCCGATCTCGAGCGGGTGTTCGGGGGTGTCCCACAGGCGCGCCGAGTCGACGCGGTAGTGCTCGCCCTGCCACGTGATCAGTTCACCCGACTGAAGTTGCCGGATGATCTTGACCGCTTCCTCGAACATGTCCTGACGCTTGTCCACCGAGGGCCAACCCTCGCCGACGACGTGCTCGTTCAGGTTCTCGCCGCTTCCCAGGCCCAGCGTGAAACGGCCGTCGGCGAGGATCTGCAGCGTTGCCGCCTTCTGCGCGACGATCGCCGGGTGGTACCTGATGATGGGGCAGGTCACGTACGTGTAGAGGCCGACTCGGGACGTCGCCTGCGCCACCGCGCCGAGCATCGTCCAGGCGTAGGACGCGTGTCCCTGCGACGACAACCAGGGTGAGTAGTGATCGCTGGACACCTCGAAGTCGAACCCGACGTCCTCCGCCTTCACGGCGTAGTCGACGAGCTGCTTCGGTCCGCTCTGCTCGGTCATGAGGGTGTAGCCGAAACGTGTCATGGGCGTGGGTCCTCTCTAGATGGTCGCGACGGAACCGGAGTCGACGCGGTAGTTCGAGCCGTTGACGAAGCTGGCGCGCTCCGAGCACAGGAACGTGATCACCGACGCCACTTCCTCCGGGGTACCCCGTCGGCCGAGTTCCATGAACGGCCGGTCCTCCTTCAGGAAGCTCTCGATGGCCTCGTCGCGGTCGGTGCCACGCTCGTCGGCTCGCTTGTCCATCATCGCGTCCGTCATCGGGGTGTGGATGAAGGCCGGAGACACCGCGTTCACCAGGACACCCTCGGACGCATACGTCTTCGACAGTCCCTTGACCAGCGAGAGGATGCCGGCCTTGGCCGCGCAATAGGGCAGCTCGTCGATGTAGGGCTGCTCCGCGTCCTCGGACGCGAGCAACACGATGCGCCCCCATCCGCCCGCGCGGAGTTCGGGAAGGAAGGCGCGCACGACGCGCACCGGCCCGAGAAGATCGACCTCGATCGTCGTCGACCACCCGTCGTCGTCGATTTCGTGGAACATGCCCTGTGCGCCGGTGATGCCGGCGCTCTGCACCAGGATGTCCACGGTGCCGAGCGCCTCGACCGCCTTCGCGTGCATCGCCTCGACGTCGGCGGGCTTCGTCACGTCCGCGGCGAACGCCGTGACGGCACCCTCCGGTCCGGTGAGCTCGGCAGCGCCGGCGGCCAGCTTGTCCTGGTCTTTGTCCGTGACGAAGACCCGGACACCCTCGTCGAGCAGCATCTGCGCCGTGCACCACCCGATTCCCGAGTCCGCGCCGGTGACGACAGCAGTTCTGCCCGTGATTCCGAGGTCCATGTGGTCCTACTTTCCTGTGTCGGAGGTCGTGTGGTCGTGGCCGCTGGCGAGCGTGAGCGCAGCGTTGATGAGAGCGAGATGGGAGAGCCCTTGCGGGAAATTGCCCAGGAAGGTCGACGGTTCGTCCTCGGCCGACCGGTCGGGGTCGATCATCTCGGCGAAGAGGCCGACGTCGTTGCCGCTGGTGACCAGTCGATCCATGAGTGCGGTGGCCTCGTCGTCGCGGCCGAGCTTGGCGAGGGCGCCGACGACCCAGAACGAGCAGGCGACGAACGTACCCTCGACCATCTGCATGCCGGAGTAGCGGTAGAGGTGGTCGCCGGAACCGAGTTCGTCGCGCAGAGCGTCTACGGTCCTCGACATCCGCTCGTCGTCGACGCACCGACTGCCCGCGTGCAGCAACACGGAGGCGTCGAGCTCATCCGTGCCCGGGTACCAGACGTAGGCGCCGCGCGACTCGGACCAGCAGTTGTCGTCGATCCACTGAGCGATGTGGTCGCGCTCGGTCACCCACCTGTCCGCGATGCCGGGAATCATGCCCTGCTCGGAGAGGTGCACCGCACGGTCGAGCGCGTGCCAGCAGCCCATCTTGGAGGACGTGTAGTGCCGGATCGTGGGCAGCTCCCACATCCCGGCGTCCTTGCGGCGCCAGATGTCACACGTCGTGTCGGCGATCTCCGCGAGGAGTCGGCCCGTGGGCGCGTCGAGTACGTTGCCCGCGTCGACGTAGAGGGACACGATGTCGAACAGGTCACCGAAGATCCCCTGCTGCAACTGAGTTGCCGCCTCGTTACCGTTGATCACCGGACCGACGCCGCGCCACCCCGGCACGTCGGGATATGTCGAGCCGCCCGGGATCTCGCCGTTCAGGGTGTAGAACACCTGCGTGATCTGCTCGTTGCTGCGGATGATGCGCAGCAGCCACGCCACCGCGGCGTGGACCTCCTCGCGCAGGCCGAAGCGGATCAGCGCCTTGATCGTGTACGCGGTGTCACGCACCCACGCGTAGCGGTAGTCCCAGTTCTTCGCGCCGGCCCACCGCTCCGGCAGCGAGGTCGTCGCCGCTGCCGCGATGGCACCGGACGGGCTGTACAGCAACAGCTTCAGTGCGAGGGCGCTGCGATGGACCTCGTCGTGCCAGGGGCCCTCGTACCGGAACTCCTCGGACCACATCTGCCAGTTGGCGATCGTGCGATCGATGCCCGAGTCGACGTCCTCCGGCACCGGGAGATACAGCGGTTCCACCTCGGTACCGACCACGGCCACGAGGGAGCGCGAACCGACCTCGGTGGTGAATCGACCACTGATGGAACGGGATCCGAGCTCGATGTCGTCGGCGTTCAGAGTACGCACGCCCAGGGTGACACCGTCGACGCGCAGCACCGTCCCGTGCACCGTCTCGTACGACCACGGCGATGCCGTTCCCAGACACGTCCCCGGAGCGACGGACCACTCCATGTCGACACTGCCCTCGACGCCCTCGACGCGCCGTGCGAGCTCGGTCCACGGAAGGCGTCCTGCCACACCGGTGTTCAGCGAGTCCGTGACGTTCACGACGCCCGACTCGGTGGTGAACGTCGTGACCAGGACATTGGTGCCGTCGGCGTACCGACGCGTGGTCGTGAACTCCTCCGCCGGGCGCATCGAGATGTAGCCGCCGGACTCGGCGTCGAGCAGTGCCGCGAACACCGGCGCGGTGTCGAGATTCGGAACGGGGAACCAGTCGATGCGCCCGTCGTCCGCGATGAGCGCGACGGTGCGGCCGTCGCCGATCGCCGCGTAGTTCTCGATCGGTGCGTAGCCGTTCTCTCTCATTCGAGGCGCGCGATCATCGAACTGTCGATGTGCGCCAACAGGTCTGCAGGATCGTCGTACACCGCGGTGGCGCCGGCCTCGGTCAACTCGGCACTCGAGACGCCGCCACTGCGCACTCCGATACACGGGACGCCCGCTGTGACGGATGCCTTCACGTCCCACACGGAATCCCCGACGAAGACGGCGCGCTCGGCACCGACGCCGGCACGGTCCAGCGCGACGTCGACGATGCGCGGCTCCGGCTTCGCCGTCTCGACGTCCCCCGACGACGTCAACTCCGAGACGATCTCCTCGACCCCGAGAAGTCCGCGAAGGATCGCGAGTTCGTTCTCCGGTGCCGAGGTGGCGAGTACGACCTGCAGCCCGCGGTCCGCTACCGCGCCGAGCAGATCGAGCGCTCCCGGGAGCGGCGACAGCAGGGAGGACATCTCCTCGTAGTACTGCGTGTGTAGTTCCTTCGCGCGTTCCGCCGCGTCCTCGGGTGCGTCACCTGCCAACGACGAGAGAAGCTTCGCGCCGTCCATGCCGATCGAGCGGTGAATCCGCCACGAGTCCACAGCGATACCGGCGTCGGAGAAGGCACGAGCCCAGGCGTGGACATGGGCGTAGTTCGAATCGACGAGCGTGCCGTCGATGTCGAACAGAACGGCGGGAGAAGTCACCCTCCTCGACTACCCGGGGGTGGGGGACGACAAACGGCGGGAGGGCAGCGTCACGACCGGGTGGCCGTGCGGGTGGACACACGACTCCGCCCGCCGCACCCGCTGAGGGTGCGACGGGCGGCGTCGAGAATCGGAGCGGATCAGACCTTCGCGGCCTCGTCGGCCGGGTCGTCCACCGCGCCGGCGCCGGTCGTGGGGGCGGTCTCGCCCTGTCCGGAGCGCACACCCTCCTCGACCTTCTTGCCGATTTCGGGGTCGACGTTGCTCCAGTACTGGAACACCCGCTGCAGCACAGGCTCGGTGACACCGTTGAGCGCGTGGCCGACGATGTTGCCCACGAGACGCTCGCGGGCGTCGTCGTCCATGATCTCGCGCACGAGAATGCCGGCCTGGACGAAGTCGCCGTCCTCGGGATGCTGCACGTACCCGGTGCGCACGAATCGGGGCTCGAAGTCCCAGGCACCGTCGTCGCCGTACGCGTTCGTGTCGGCGGCGGGACCACCGTACGAGTTCGGGGCGTACACGGGCGTCTCCGCGGAGTTGTAGTGGATGTTCATCGCACCCTCCTTGGAGTAGGAGTTGATCTCCGCCTTCGCCCGATTGACCGGCAGCTGCGCGTAATTGGTGCCGATGCGGTACCGGTGCGCGTCCGCGTAGCTGAAGATGCGTCCGAGCAACATCTTGTCCGGGCTCGCACCGATGCCCGGAACGAGGTTGGACGGCTCGAACGAGCTCTGCTCGATCTGGGCGTGGAAGTTCTCCGGGTTCTTGTTCAAGGTCATCGTGCCGACCTCGATCAACGGGTAGTCCTTCTGCGACCAGACCTTGGTCAGATCGAACGGGTTGTACCTGTACGTCTCGGCATCGTCGTACGGCATGATCTGCACCTTGACGGTCCAGCTCGGGAAGTCGCCGTTGCGGATCGATCCGAACAGGTCCTGACGATGATGATCGGGCGACGTGCCCGCCAGCTCGTCGGCCTTGTCCTGTGTCAGGTAGTCGATGCCCTGATCCGTCTTGAAGTGGAACTTGACCCACGACTTGGTGCCGTCGGCAGCGATGAACTGGTACGTGTGCGAACCGAAACCGTCCATGTGGCGGAACGACTTCGGGATTCCGCGGTCACCCATCAGCCAGGTCACCTGGTGTGCCGACTCGGGCGACAGGGTCCAGAAGTCCCACTGCATGTTGTTGTCTCGGAGACCGGAGTCGGGCATGCGCTTCTGGCTGCGGATGAAGTCCTGGAACTTCAACGGATCGCGCACGAAGAACACCGGCGTGTTGTTGCCGACCATGTCCCAGTTGCCTTCGGTGGTGTAGAACTTCAGCGCGAAACCGCGGGGGTCGCGCCACGTGTCGGGGCTGCCCTGCTCGCCCGCGACGGTGGAGAAGCGCGCCAGCATCTCGGTCTTCGCGCCGGGCTGGAACACCGCCGCCCGCGTGTACTGCGAGATGTCACCGGTGACCTCGAACGTGCCGAAGGCGCCTGCACCCTTGGCGTGCACCACACGCTCCGGGACCCGCTCACGGTTGAACTGCGCCATCTTCTCGATGAGGTAGTGATCGTGCAGCAGGATCGGTCCCTGCGCACCCGCAGTGAGGGAGTGCTCGTCGCTGAGAACCGGGATACCGGCGTTGTTGGTCGTGGGCCTCGGCTGTGTCATGAGTCCAGTGCCTCCTGTTCGTGGCAGACGCGAAGCGTCGCGGTGTGACGCAGAACGTCCGTCGTACCCGCATACCCGGGCATCGACTCGCGCACACGCAGAATGTCGATCCGTTCCAGTATGACCCCTTTTCTGGAATCAGTCCAGTTACGTTCGTGGTGTCAGGGCGTCGGGTACAGGAGGGGCAGTCCCCGCTCCCCCACGCCCAATTCCTGGATCGACCACTCGCGGGGGTCGATCGCGTACTGGGAATGGTTGGTCGCCAACACCGACGTGCCGCGGAAGGCCAACGATGCGGGAGTGACGAGAGGCACCGCCAGCGCCGCCCTCGCTTCGGGGGACGGGAGCGCGCCGACGACGCCACGTCCGGGCTCCACGATCTCGACGTCGTTGATGATCGGGTTCGCGACCGCCACGTAGACGCGGCCCGACTCCCCGATGGCGATGCCGTCACCCTGTGACGTCGTGGCGATCTCCTCGCGAGTACCCGGACCACCGTTCCCGTCGACGCCGAGGCGGAACAGCTTCCCGCGGAAGATCGACGGGTCCGCTGTCAGGGAGATCGTGACCACGAAGACGAGGCGGCCCTGCGCGTCGAACTGCATGCCGTTGACGCTGTACAGCGACACGAAATCTGGACTCTGGTACCAGATCCGAGCCTCACCGCCGCCGGCCGGCACCTTCCAGATGGTGGCCTGGTTCAGATCGCTCACGTACAGATTGCCCGCCGCGTCGAACACCGGGTAGTTGGGCCACGCGGGTCGATCGACAGGGCTCGGCTCGCACGGGACGATCCCCCGACCACAGGACGGCAGATCGGGGAACGTCGCGTAGACCGACTGGGCTCCCGATGCAGGATCGAGTCGTACCGCACGCGCACCCGACCAGTCGAGCGCGTACACCCGGCCCGCACCGTCCAGCGCGATGCCGTTGACCCCGTGCTCGGCGTCCGGGGAATGCCCCACGAGATCGTAGGTGCCGATCAGTGCACCGGATCCGTCGTGATGCCAGACCGTTCCCGTCGATCGGGGCCGATTCGATCCCGTCCACACGCTGCCGTCGGACGGGTCGACGGCGATGCCCTCCGGCTGTCCGGGCAGCGGAAGCTCGGAGAACGTTCGTGCGCCACCGGGCGCCGGCGACGGTTGTACGGCGGGATCCGCACTCCCCGTGGCACTCCCGAACACGGTCATGGCGGCCACTGCCACCACGGTGACCATGACTCTGGTCAGAGAGAACGTCGACACGTCAGGAGCCCCCCGGCACGAATTGCGCAGCACTGTGCTGCTCCGGTGGACACTACGGTCAGTCCGACCGTCCCCTCGTGTCCACTCGTCCAGGGCCGCGTAGCGGGCATTGTGCCAGGTCACACACATGTCGGAGATGGGGGATTCGTGTGGCACTCTTCGGTCGTCGAGATGGCAGCAGTTATGGGGGGAATACAACAATGCACAGTCGTTCGAGCAGATCCGGTCTTCTGCGGCGGGCGGGACTCGTCGCCGCTGCGGCCGTCACCGCGGTCGCCTCCTTCACGGGCACCGCCTCGGCCGACCCGGGACCGGTGGCACCGTCGACCCTTCTCGGATCGATCAGCGACGGCCCCGGCCAGTTCCACGTCTTCCGCACGGTGGACAGCGGCAATCGGCCGACTGCCGAGGACACCGCGCGGTGCAACGCCCAGTACGGCGTTCCGGCCCAGTACCTCCTCGTCGAACGTCTCGACGCCCGTATGTACACGTTCCAGTCGGACCCCGCGTCCGGCGTGCTGACCGCCGAGACGGCGCGCAACGTCGGACCTATCTACGTGTGCGACGGGCTGGGGCTCGACGGAACCCAGATCCTCGACCAGTGGGGCACTCTCGACGCTCCCGGCCTCGGCCGTCTCGACATGCGCGGACCGTGCGGCTTCGAGCTCTACCCCGGATCGCCCGGACGCGGCGCCGTCGATTGCGTTCTCCGCATCCAGCCCAACGCGTCCGGTGTGAGCGCCGGTGTCGCCACCAGCAACTCGGTGGCCAACCCGTTGCGTCTGCCCGGTGGACGCACCGGATCGGTGTGGACGCTGTACTCGCTCGGCGAGGGCACCGCGCCCGTCGATTCGGCTCCGCCCGCCGGAATCCCGCAGCCGACGGGCCCGATCGCCTACAACGTGACACGCGAGGTGAACTCCCGATCGGTGGGATCGTCGCCGTCCTGTGCGGGAGGCGAGCGCACCACCGAACTGCACGCGGCGAGTGTGGATCCGGCCACGGGCGCGGCCTCGACCTCGCCCAGCGAGATCACGGCCGCGACGGCGCGTGTCTGCTACTCCCCGACGGCGCAGCCCGAATTCGGTGCTGCCCTGACCGTCACGTACGACAACCTGCCCGGTGGCCCGCTGACGGTCGAGGGACGCGGTCAGTGCCGCCAGAACTCGCTGCCCGGCATCGCCGACGTGCAGCAGAGTTGCGGCCTCACCCTCCCGCCGAACCCCGCACGCGGACTGGCCGGCGGACAGGTGACCATCAACGGACTGGTGCCGGCCGGTGACCCGGCAGGGTCCGCCAACTCGGCGATCTGGACCACCTCGCTGCTGGGACCCATCTCCGGCAAGTGACCGAACGGGACAGGCCCCGATCTCCGCGAGGAGGTCGGGGCCTGTGTCGTCTCGGGGTCGAGCCCGCGCGAGTCAGCGGTTCCGACCCACCACGGTGAGCGGGAGTCGCAGTGCGCCGGGTGCTTCGGCGGGAACCACGGGAGCGACGGGGCGGACCGGGGCGAGGGGTTCGTACCCTGTGCCGACCGGCGGACGCTGATCGTTTTCTCCCTTGTTCGGCCACAGGGCCATCGCCCGCTCAGCCTGGGCGGTGATGGTGAGCGACGGATTGACGCCGAGGTTCGCGCTCACGGCCGATCCGTCGACGACGTGCAGACCCTCGTGCCCGAACACCCGGTGGTACGCGTCGATGACGCCCCGTTCCGGCGTCGCACCGATGACACAACCACCGAGGAAGTGCGCGGTCATGGGAATGTCGAACACGTCCGCGAACGAGCCACCCGGGTCGCCGCCGATCTTGTCCGCGGCCTTCCTGATCGCGATGTGCCCCTCCGGAATCCACTTCGGCGGCGGGCTGCCACCTCCCGGGCGAGAGGTCAGACGCCGACCGAATCGACCTTTCCTGGAACCGAGTTCCAGCGAGTTGTCGTCGGTCTGCATGACGAGCGCGATGACGGTGCGTTCCGACCAGTTCTTCACCGACAGGCTGCGCACGGTGGCGGCCGGGTGGCGCAGCGCGACGCCCAGCGTCTTCAGCGGTCGCGGCAGCCTGCCGCCGCCGTCACTGAGAACGGTCTGTAACAGTCCGATGGCGTTGCTGCCCTTGCCGTATCGCACCGGCTCGATGTGCGTGTGATCGTTGGGGTGGAACGACGAGGTGATCGCCACGCCCTCCGTGTAGTCGATCTGCCGGTCACGCGCCGTCGCGGCCAGCACCGCTTCGGAGTTGGTACGCACCACGGACCCGAGCTTGTCCGACAGGTGGGGCAGATCTCCGGTCTCCTTCATCGCCAGCATCAACTTCTGGGTCCCGTAGGTGCCGGCGGCGAAGACGACGTGGTCGGCCGTCATCACGGTCTCCTTGCGCCGCAGCTTCGCACCGGTGCGACGCGTCCGCACCTCGTATCCACCGCCCTCGCGGGGACGCACCGAGGTGACCGTGGTCAGCGGATGCACCATGGCACCGGCCTTCTCGGCGAGGTAGAGGTAGTTCTTCACCAGGGTGTTCTTGGCGCCGACACGGCAGCCCGTCATGCACGCACCGCACTCGGTGCAGCCTGTCCGGGTGGGTCCGACGCCACCGAAGAACGGGTCCGGGACGTCGCGACCCTTCTGCCCCGGCTGACCGAAGAACACGCCGACCGGTGTGGTGCTGAACGTGTCACCGACGCCCATCTCCTCGGCGATGTCGCGCATGACCTTGTCCGCGGGGGTGATGGTCGGGTTGTCCTCGACGCCCAGCATCCGACGCGCCTGCTTGTAGTACGGCGTCATCTCCGCTTCCCAGTCGGTGATGTCACCCCACTGCGGATCCTCGAAGAAGCGGCTCGGGGGCTGGTACAGAGTGTTCGCGTAGTTCAGCGATCCGCCGCCGACACCGGCTCCGGCCATCACCAGGACATTGGGGAGCAGGTGGATCCGCTGCAGTCCGTAGCACCCGATCATGGGCGCCCACAGATACTTCCGCAGTCGCCAGCTCGTCTTGGGCAGCTCGTCGTCCTCGAAACGACGACCGGATTCCAGGACACCGACTCGGTATCCCTTCTCGGTCAGACGCAGGGCGGAGACGCTGCCGCCGAAACCCGATCCGACGACGATGACGTCGTAGGTGTTCTTCATATTGCTGCCTTCTCCGACGGTGTACTTCCCACAGTTCGGCCGACGTCCGGCCCTCCGCGCGCCCGCATCGTGCGGTAGTTCTCGATGTCGAACGCGGCGGTCGCCTTGCGGAACTTCCACGTGAAGGTCGGCCACATGGCCGAGTTCCGTCCACTCGCGTCCAGGTACCAACTCGAACACCCACCGGTGTTCCACACCGTGCCGGCCAGGTCGGCGTCGAGAGACGCGTTCCACTCGTCGACCGCGGACGGACTCACGTCGACGGCATCGACGCTGCGACGCGTCATCTCGCGCAGAGCGGATTCGACGTACGCCGACTGGGACTCGAGCATGTAGACGATCGAGCTGTGTCCCAGGTTGGTGTTCGGCCCGTACATGAGGAAGAGATTCGGGAAGCCGGCCATCGTCGTACCTCGGTAGGCGCGCGGGCTGCCGCCCCACCGCTCGGCGAGAGTTCGACCGTCGCTGCCGCGCAACAGATGTGCGACGGGCGGCTCGGTGGGGGTGAAGCCGGTACCGAAGACGATGGCGTCGACCTCGCGCTCGCGTCCCGCGGCGTCCACCACACCTGTCGGCGTGATCGAGGCCAGACCGCTGTCCACCAGTTCGACGTCCGGTCGCTGCAACGTGTCGTACCAGTCGTTGGACAACAGCATGCGCTTGCAGCCGATGGTGTAGCCCGGCGTGAGGCGCTTCCGGAGTCCGCCGTCGCGCACCTTCAGTCGGAGGAAACCCGTGGCTATCGTGTGCGCGATCGACAGAAGCTTGGGCCGCTTGGCCATCATCTCGACGTACATCTCGCGGTAGGCGTAGATCGCACCGCGCTGCGCCTCGAGTGTCCACGGCGCGCGGCGGTAGAACCATCGCTCGATCGGACCGCGCGTGCGGTCCATGCGCGGGATCACCCACGCCGGGGTGCGCTGGAAGACGTGCAGTTGCGACGTGACCGGGGCGATCTCGGGAACGAACTGGATGGCCGACGCACCGGTGCCCACGACGGCGACACGCTTGCCGCGCAGGTCGTAGTCGTGGTCCCACGTCGCGGAGTGGAAGGTGTGGCCGGCGAATGTGTCGAGGCCCGGCACAGCGGGCAGCTTCGGCGTCGAGAGCGTTCCCGTGGCCGCGACCAACACTCGGCAGGTCAGATCACCCTTCTCCGTGGTGACGTCCCAGACGCAGCGTTCCTCGTCCCACTGCGCCCCGAGCAGCGCGCAACCCGTGACGAGACGGTCTCGGATCCCGAAGTCGTCGGCCACCCCGCGCAGGTACCGATGGATCTCCGGTCCACGAGCGAAGGTGTGGCTCCAGTCGGAGTGCGGGGCGAAGGAGAACGAGTACAGCGACGTCGGAACATCGCACGCGACACCGGGATACGTGTTGTCGCGCCAGGTCCCACCGACGTCGTCTGCACGCTCGATCACGAGCACGTCGGCGGACGGGTCCTCGCGGAGCACCCGCGCCGTCACACCCATACCGGCGAATCCCGATCCGACGACGAGAACATCGACGTGCGCGGGCAGTGTGGTCGTCACAGCTCCGTCACCGCCCGCTCCCACTCCGGCAACAATCGTGCACGCATCGCGTGTTCCTCCTCGGGGGTTCGGAAGATGGCCGACACGGCCATCCCTCGTGCGAGTTCGATACTCAGGTCGAAGGCAGCGGGAGACATGCTGTCCCCGTAGAGCTCTCGGCCGCCTTCCTGCAACACCTCGGTCACTCGACGCTCGAGTGGTTCCACCGCGGCGTGCAGTGCCGCATCCGTGCGGGCGGCGACCCACAGTTCGAGCGCCGCGTGGAACAACGGGCCGGAGAAGGCGTCGAGCAGGAGCGCCGGGCCGACGGGCCCACCGCGGTGGACCCCGACCAGCTCGTCGAGGCGTCGCTCGACGAGCCGCTCGACGGCCGCCACGACGAGCGCTTCCTTCGTCGGGAAGTGGTGGAGCTGAGCACCGCGGGACACACCGGCCCGACGTGCGATCTCCTGAGTGCTGGCGCGGGAGTATCCGACGTCCACCAACGTGTCGATGGCGGCGTCGAGAAGCTTGGCCCGCGTGCCGGCGGTGCGCTCGGCCTGCGTCCGGCGGGCGGGCTGGGCAGCCGGCTCGGTCACGGCGGTGGTCTCGGTCACATCTGCGACCATATCGGCTTTCTTACAAACAGTCCAGACTGAATGTAAGTGAGTTAGCCGGAGTTCAGGGCGGGCCGACCGTCACCGCCCGGACAGGACCTCGAGCATCGATTCCACCGCCGTCGGCCAGCCGTACTGCTCCGCCCTCGCCCTGGCCGTGGGCCGTCCGCCCGAGGGGAGCGCCAGGGTCGCGGCGATGCCCTCGGCGAAGTCGCGAGAGCGATTGGCCACTGCTGCGCCGCAGTCCGGGGTGACGATCTCGGCCAGCGCGGACGTTCCCGAGACCACCGCGGGTGTGCCCGACGCCAGTGCCTCCAGCGCCGCCAGCCCGAACGTCTCGTGCGGTCCGGGAGCGACCGCCACGTCCGCCTCGGCGAGCAACCGTGCGACGCGCTCGCGGTCGGAGACGAACCCGGCGAAGTGCACGGGCAGACCCTGGGCGCGCCGCTCGAGCGCGGACCGCCGCGGACCGTCGCCCACCACCACCAGGCGTGCGTCGATGCCCTCGCGGCGCAGGTGTGCCAGGGCGTCGACGCTCCGCTCGGCGTGCTTCTCCACCGACAGCCGTCCACAGTGCACGAGCCGGATCATCCGTCCCTCGTTGCGATGGCGACGCGACGGGTGGAACAACTCGAGGTCCACCCCGAGTGCGATGCGGTGTGCGTCTGCGCCGATCCGGTCGAACTCCTCCTGCGCGAACGCGGTGGTGCACACCACCGCGTCGTGACCGAGGACGGACCGCCTGTTGGCGACGTCCGCCGCCGCGCGCGCCACCGGGACGGGCAACACCTGTCCGAGCAGTCGGTCCAGCCTCTCGTGGGAGATCATCACGCTGCGAATCCCTCTGTGGCGCGCCCACGTTCCGAGGCCACGCAGGGTCAGACGGTCCGAGATCTCGAGCACGTCCGGTCGCAGACTCGCCGCGACATCGGCCGTCACGGACGGCCTCGCCACCCGGTAGCCACCGGTCATCGGGAGCCGGGTGGACGGGACGGTGATGCGATGCACCCCGGTGGCAGACATCGTCTCGGAGTGGACGTCGCCGGGCACGATGACCGTCACCTCGTGGCCGCGAGCGACATAGCCGGCTCCGAGTTGGTCCACGGCCGTCCGCAGACCGCCCGAACGAGGTCCGTAGAAGTTGGCCACCTGCACGATGCGCATGCGGCCCAGTGTCGAGGTGAGCCGTGTACGGACGAGGACCGCGCCGAGAACGTCGCACGAACACTCACGTCGAGCATTCACCGTCGTCGCACGACGGCGGCACGGGAACCCGGCACCGGCGCCGCACGTTGCCGTGGTGTCCGACCCGCGACGACACGTCACCGACGAAGAAGAGGTCCCACGATGACCAGCCCGGCCCGCAGGCTCACCCGTTCACGTCAGAGCAAGCTCATCGCCGGAGTGTGCGGCGGTCTCGCCGAGCGCTTCGGTCTGAGCGCAGGACTCGTGCGCCTGCTGTTCGTCCTCTCGTGCATCCTTCCGGGACCGCAGTTCGTGATCTACCTGGTCCTGTGGATCGCGATCCCCAAGTCGTCCTACTGATCGTCCGATCAGTTCGAGAGTGAGTGCACATCGGGCGCCGTTCCCGTGGCGGGTTCGTATTCCGATCACCGACAACATCTTTGACCAACGGTTGGACAGGGTCTACTTGCGGCACGACTGACCTGCACCTACTGTCGAAGTCGATTCGTCGCACGTGCGGTGTCGTCACCTCGTCCACCGTGCGCTCACGTCGAAGTGCGAGGCGTTCGAGCCCCGGGGCGCCCGGCACCACACGGCCACTCTCGAGCAGGCTGTTCGCCACCACCCTGGCGCGCGGCCGGCAAGGACACGATGTCTTACAACGGCGGTTTCCCGCACCACGGTGATCCTTCGGGCCGCGGCGCTCGACCTCGTCCGGGCACTCTCCCCGGTCCCGATCGCGCCCGCGGTCGCTACACGTGGCGCTATCTCGACACCGACGACGCCGCCCGCCTGTGGGACGAGGTGACCGACTGGGTGTGGTGGCTGCGTGACCGGTACGAGCTGACCGAGCGCATCCCCCGCTGCTGGTACCGGCACGGACCGGTGGTCGAGGAGTTCACCGCCGTGTTCGCGTCCTGGAGCGAGGCCTACGGCGGCGAGAGCGGACTGTCCCGCTGGCATTCGCAGGACCTGTGGCCACTGATCGAGCGGCTCGAGGTGATCGCTGGATTCGAACAGTGTCAGGCCGACGGGTGCTCGCACGACTCCGGCTTCCTCCACGCTCCCGAGGGCACCGAGGCGGTCATGGAGCCGCTGGTCGACTCGTCGGGCCGCGATGCCGACGAGCCGGTGTCCACGGTCGATGCGATGGTGGTCGGTGTCGTCGACGAGAGCGTGATGCTCTCGGCCGTGGTCAGCGGCGAGGCGACAGCGCTCGACGCCGGTCTCCCCCACGGGCGCTACCGACTCGACGGACGCCTGTGGACCTGGAGTTCAATCCTGGGTGGGTACGTGCCGTCACGCGACACGCACCGCACCCTGCGCGCCCTCGAGAGCTGAGCGCGCGGGATCGAACCCGACCGGCCTCCGGCCTTCCCGCCTGATCCGACCGGCCTCCGGCCTTCCCGCACTACCGAACGAAGAGTTCGGCGATCTGAATCGTGTTGAGGGCAGCACCCTTGCGCAGGTTGTCGCCGGACACGAACAGCGCGAGTCCGCGACCGTCCGGCACACCGGGATCCTGCCGGATGCGTCCGACGAGCGACTCGTCGGCGCCGGCCGCCTGCAGAGGCGTCGGCACGGCCACCACGCGCACGCCGGGAGCCGACGACAACAGTTCCGTCGCCCGTTCCACGGACAGCGGGTTCGCGAACTCCGCGTTGATCGACAGCGAGTGGCCGGTGAACACGGGAACGCGGACGCACGTGCCGCTCACCAGCAGGTCCGGCAGACCCAGGATCTTGCGGGACTCGTTGCGCAGCTTCTGGTCCTCGTCCGTCTCGCCGCTTCCGTCGTCGACGAGAGAGCCCGCGAGCGGCAGGACGTTGAACGCGATCGGCGCGGTGTAGACCGTCGGATCGGGGTACGCGACGGCGCTGCCGTCGTGCACCAGCTTCTCGGCGTCGGCCACCACGGCGCGCGCCTGCGTCGCCAGTTCCTCGACACCGGCGAGACCGCTGCCGGACACTGCCTGGTAGCTCGAGACGATGAGCCGCTGCAGCCCGGCCTCGTCGTGCAGCACCTTGAGCACCGGCATCGCCGCCATGGTGGTGCAGTTGGGGTTCGCGATGATGCCCTTGACGAGATTCTTCGTCGCCTCGGGGTTCACCTCGCTGACCACGAGCGGGACGTCGGGATCCTTGCGCCACGCGGAGGAGTTGTCGATGACGGTGACGCCGGCGGCGGCGAAGCGCGGCGCCTGCTCGCGGGACATGGTGGCGCCGGCCGAGAACAGCGCGATGTCGAGCCCGGTGGGATCCGCGGTGGACGCGTCCTCCACGGTGATCTCGCCGTCGCCCCACGGCAGGGTCTTGCCGGCGGACCGGGCGGACGCGAAGAAACGGATCGAGGCGACGGGAAACTTACGCTCCGCCAACAAGGTTCGCATGACGGCGCCGACCTGGCCGGTCGCGCCGACGACTCCGATGTGGAGGCCGGTGGAATTCGTGGTCATGGTGCTCCTACCTTCCGGTTCCGCCGTGCACGACGGCGATCTCGTCGCCGCCGAGGCCGAAGGCGGCGTGCAGCACGCGCACGGCCTCGTCGAGCTCGGAGTCCTTGGTCAGCACGGAGATACGGATCTCCGAGGTGCTGATGAGGTCGATGTTGATGCCCGCGTCGGCGAGCGCTTCACAGAACGTCGCGGTGACGCCGGGGTGCGACTTCATGCCGGCGCCGATGAGCGAGACCTTGCCGATGTGGTCGTCGTACAGCACCTTGGTGAAGCCGATCTCGCCCTGCAGCTTGGTCAGCTTCTCCACCGCGGTGGGTCCGTCGGCCTTGGGGCACGTGAACGTGATGTCGGTCTTGCCGGTGTCGATGCGCGAGACGTTCTGCAGCACCATGTCGATGTTGATCTCGGCGTCCGCGACGGCCCGGAAGACCTTGGCGGCGAAGCCCGGCTGATCGGACAGGCCGACGACCGTGACCTTCGCTTCGCTCCGGTCGTGCGCGACACCGGTCAGAATGGCTTCTTCCACTGGAATGTCCTCCATGGATCCGGACACGATGGTCCCTGGCTTGGTGGTGTACGACGAGCGGACGTGGACGGGAACGTTGTAGCGGCGGGCGTATTCCACGCACCGCAGCATCAGGACCTTGGCGCCGCACGCCGCCATCTCGAGCATCTCCTCGAAAGAAACCTTCTCGAGGTGACGGGCGTCGGGAACGATCCGTGGGTCGGCGGTGAAGATGCCGTCGACGTCGGTGTAGATCTCGCAGACGTCGGCGTTCAGCGCGGCGGCGAGCGCGACGGCGGTGGTGTCCGACCCACCTCGCCCGAGCGTCGTCACGTCCTTGCTGTCCTGGCTGACGCCCTGGAAACCGGCGACGAGGACGATCGAGCCCTCGTCGAGTGCGTCGCGGACGCGCCCGGGCGTCACGTCGATGATCTTGGCGTTGCCGTGCACGCTGGTGGTGACGACGCCGGCCTGCGATCCCGTGAAGGATCGGGCCTCGGCGCCGAGGGAGTGGATGGCCATGGCGACGAGCGCGTTGGAGATGCGTTCGCCCGACGTGAGCAGCATGTCCATCTCGCGCGCGGGCGGCGCGGGGCACACCTGCTGCGCGAGGTCGAGCAGTTCGTCGGTGGTGTCTCCCATCGCGGAGACGACCACGACCACGTCGTGGCCCTTGCGCTTGGTCTCGACGATCCGTTCAGCGACGCGCCGGATCCGCTCGGCGGTCGCCACCGAGGATCCTCCGTACTTCTGAACGACGAGTGCCACGCTGGTGCTACCTCCCGAGTCGAGAACGTCCCGCTGGACATCCACTGGTGCGACGGGTGCCGCCGGAACGGTCAGCAGCCTACCGACCTGCGGGGGTCCGGGGGGAATCGCGTGCCTACCATCAGGTGGTGACAGCCCCGGACCCGTCCGCTCTACCGCCTCGTCCTCGGCGCCGACGACTCTTCGTCGCGGTGCCGTCGGTGGGGCCGCGCTGGCCCGGCGGCCTCCGCGCCGCGCTCGCGTTCGGTGTTCCGGCACTCGCGCTGCTCGCGCTCGGTTTTCCCACCGAGGCCCTGCTGACCGCGGCAGGCGGATTCGCCGTCGTCTACGGCGAGGGCCGGCCGTTCCGGTCCCGCTGGTCGGTCGTCCTGTGGGCCGGTCTCGCACTCGTGCTGTCCGCCACCGTCGGCGGCCTCGTGGGCCAGTACGCCGACCCGCGGAACTCCGTGGTGGGCGCCGTCCTCGTCGTCGTGGTGCTCACCGTCCTGGGCACCGTCGCGACCTTCGTGGTGGATGCGCTCCGTCTCGGACCGCCCGGTGCCTTCTTCTTCGTCCTGACCTGCGCGATCGCCACCATCGTCCCGCAGAGCGGGGTGACGGCGTGGGTCAACTCCGCCTGCGTCGCGCTCGGAGCGCTGTGGGCCCTGGTCGTGTCGATGGCACCGGCACTGCGCGACGCGTCGAAACCGGAACGCGACGCCGTGGCAGCCGCCGAGCGGAGCGTGACCGCTTTCGGTGAGGCGCGCACCGCGGGCGATCCCGCGGTCGGTGCCCGGCACCGCGCCGCCGTCGCGGTCGATCGCGCCTGGGCCGCGCTGCACGACGCCGGGATCCCGGCTCGCCGGATCGACGATCCGCTGGTCCTGCGACTACGGAGGGTCCACCTCGACTTCGCGCGCATCATCGGCGACGCACCGCTCGATCCCGAGCACGCGTCGGACACCGTGCACGTCACTCCGGATCACACGCCCTCCGTCCCGATGTCGCGCCCGACGATCAGGTTCCGGCTGCTCCGGGCCCTGCACGTCGATTCCCACGCCACCACCACGGCGCTCCGCGTCTTCTGCGCATCCGCGGCCTCGGGCGCGATCGCCGTCGTCGCCGGGCTCGGGCGGCCCGACTGGGCTGTCATCGGCGCGGTCCTCGTGCTGCAACAGGGCCTCGACCGACCACGAGGTACCGTCCGCGCCCTGCACCGCCTGGTGGGCACGGCCGTCGGAGTGGTGCTCTTCGCCATCGTCTTCTCACTGTCACCGAGCGGGTTCGTGCTGGTCCTGCTGCTGATGGCACTGCAGTTCCTCATCGAACTGGTCATCGCTCGGAACTACGGCATCGCCGTCATGTTCATCACGCCCCTGGCGCTGCTCATCGGCGACGCGTCCCATCCGGGTGCGCAGGCGTGGCCGCTCGCGACCGAACGTCTCGTCGAGACGTGCATCGGTGTGGTGTGCGCGCTGGCGTCGATGTGGGTGGTCGCTCGTCACGCTCATCGGCGGTGCCTGCTGTGGTGCGACGGGCGCGTTCTCGACGCCTGTCGCCGGACGGCGGATCTGCTGCGCACCGTGACACCCACCCATCCGCACGCCATGACCGCGCGGCGAGACGTGCAGTTCGAGCTCGTCGGGGCCGCCTTCGCCGCCGAGCACGCCGTCAGCGACGACCGGGAGTGGACGTCGGCGAGGTGGGAGTCGCACCTGCGAGTCGACGCGGCCGGGTACGACCTCCTGTCCGCCTGCTGGCGCACCGCGGACGGCGCCATGCTGGCGGAACCGGAGCGGTGGGCGGACGTGGCACCGCGCCCGTGAGACGTGCCGGTGTCGTCCGCGCGGGCGACGGAGTAGGGTGACCCGCATGTTCGGCGCCGGGTTCGCCCTCCTCCTTCGTCGCCGCGACGGGGTCTGATTCACAGACCGGCTCCCTGTCGCGGGTCTTTTCGGCGCCGGTCGTCCCCTTCCTCACAACGGAGATCATCGATGTCACCCGCCGACGCTTTCGTATCCGGCTCACGCACGGTCACCACCCCCACCAAGCCTGCGCCCGCCGATCAGCCCTCGTGGAACACCCAGAAGAACTCGTCGATGCCGACGTTCCGGTACCGGTCGTTCGCCGAGGAGGTCGAGCCGCTCACCCTCCCCGACCGCACCTGGCCGGACAAGGTCATCGATCGCGCACCCCAGTGGTGCGCCGTGGACCTGCGTGACGGCAACCAGGCACTCATCGACCCGATGAGCCCCGCGCGCAAGCGCCGCATGTTCGAACTGCTGGTTCGTATGGGCTACAAGGAGATCGAGGTCGGTTTCCCGTCCGCGAGCCAGACCGACTTCGACTTCGTCCGCGAGATCATCGAGGACGGTGCGATTCCCGACGACGTCACCATCCAGGTGCTCACCCAGTGCCGGCCGGAACTGATCGAGCGCACGTTCGTCGCGTGCGAGGGCGCCCGCAGCGTCATCGTCCACTTCTACAACTCCACGTCGATCCTGCAGCGCCGCGTGGTCTTCCGCGCGGACCGCGACGCCATCGAGAAGATCGCGACCGACGGTGCCCGCAAGGTGCTCGAGGAGGCGACGAAGTTCCCCGACACGCACTGGCGCTACGAGTACTCGCCCGAGTCCTACACCGGCACGGAGCTCGAGTACGCCAAGAAGGTCTGTGACGCGGTCACCGAGATCATCGCTCCCACACCGGAGAACCCGATGATCCTGAACCTGCCCGCGACCGTCGAGATGGCAACCCCCAACGTCTACGCCGACTCCATCGAGTGGATGCACCGCAATCTCGAACGTCGCGACTCGATCGTGCTGAGCCTGCACCCGCACAACGACCGCGGGACCGGCGTCGCCGCAGCCGAACTGGGCTACCAGGCCGGCGCCGACCGCATCGAGGGTTGCCTCTTCGGCAACGGTGAGCGCACCGGCAACGTCTGCCTGGTCACGCTGGGCCTGAATCTCTTCACTCGCGGAGTCGACCCGCAGATCGACTTCTCCAACATCGACGAGATCCGGCGCACCGTCGAGTACTGCAACCAGCTGCCCGTCCACGAGCGCCACCCGTACGGCGGCGACCTGGTCTACACCGCGTTCTCCGGCAGCCACCAGGACGCCGTGAACAAGGGCCTCGACGCGATGAAAGTGTCTGCGGACGAACAGGATCAGGACGTCGACGACGTGCTGTGGCAGGTTCCGTACCTGCCCGTCGACCCCAAGGACGTCGGCCGCACGTACGAGGCCGTGATCCGCGTCAACTCGCAGTCCGGCAAGGGCGGCGTCGCTTACATCATGAAGTCGGACCACGGTCTGGTGCTGCCGCGCCGACTGCAGATCGAGTTCTCCTCGGCCGTGCAGCGCGTCACCGACGGCGAGGGCGGCGAAGTGTCGCCCAAGGCCATGTGGGACGTGTTCTCCGAGGAGTACCTGGCCCCGATCGTTCCTCTCGAGCGCATCCGGCAGCGCGTCACCGCGGCCGAGGAGGACGGCGGGATCGACTCGATCTCCGCGATCGTCAAGGTCGACGGCGCCGAGCAGGAGATCACGGGCGACGGTAACGGTCCACTCGCCGCCTTCGTCGACGCGCTGGGCTCCATCGGGTACGACGTCAGCGTCCTCGACTACTCCGAGCACGCCATGTCCGCCGGCGACGACGCCCAGGCCGCGGCCTACGTCGAGGCGGCCGTGCGGCTGCCCGGCGGCGGCGAGACCATCGTGTGGGGTGTCGGTATCGCCACCTCCATCACCACGGCATCACTGCGCGCCGTGGTCTCGGCCGTGAACCGGGCGGCACGATCCGGGGCGTAGCCCTCGTGCGCCTTCTGCGCATCCAGGGATACGCAAAAGGCGCACGGGTCACGCAGTGACCTCCGCGACCCGCGCCGCGAACGCGTCCACCACGGCCCGCACGGCCGGACGCTCCGCGGCGCGGGGTCGGGTCGCCAGGTCGTAGATGCGGGCCGCGCGCACCCCGGCCAACCGGCGTTGCGTGACACCCGGGTGCGTCGAGGCGTGGCGCGGCATCAGCGCGATCCCGTGGCCGTGGGCCACCAGCTCCTCCATGAGCCGGAAGTCGTTGATCCGCAGATTGACTCGCGGCGCCACCCCGGTGACCGTCGCGATGGAGAGCAGCACGTCGTCCACCGGGAACCCTCCGCGGACACTGATCCACCGCTCGTCCGCCAGATCCTCGATGTCGACGGCATCACGCTCCGCCAGCGGGTGCCCCGGCGGCAGCACCAGGTCGATGGGCTCGCGCATCAGTGAACGCACCTCCACCCGCTCGGACGCGATGCTCGGTGCGCGCTCGTCCCGATGCGTCAGCACCACGTCGTAGTCCGCGAGCAACGCCGGCACGGCCGACGCAGGCACGTCCTCGTCCCGGGCGTCGACATCCACACCCGCCTCGGTGAGCCGGTCCAGAACCCCCGGCAGCAACAGTGCGGCGCCCGAGGGGAAGAGCGCCAGTCGAACGGTTCCGCGTGCGCTGCCGCGGTACGACGCCATCTCCTCCGACGCCCGGTCGAGGGCGGCGAGCACGTCGTCGGCGTGAGGAAGCAGCGCGCGTCCCGCCGCGGTGAGCCGCACGCGGCGCCCGTCGGGTTCGAGCAGGGCGACTCCCGCCTCCCTCGCCAACACCTTGAGCTGCTGCGACACCGCGGACGGTGTCATCGACAGCGCGTCGGCGGCCGCGGCGACCGTGCCGCGATCCGCCAGCGCCCGCAGGACGCGCAACCGGTCGACATTCATGTAGCAACGCTACAGCTACCGGTCACCACAATTCGATTGTTCTTAGCAGTCGCACCCGGAACACTCGAGGTCATGACCACTCGCGACCGCCTGCTCGGACTGATCGTCGTGGTGGTCTGGGGACTGAACTTCCTCGCCATCCGCGCCGGGCTCGACCAGTTCCCGCCGTTCTTCTTCGCTGCGCTGCGGTTCGCGGTGATTGCCGTTCCGGTCGTCCTCTTCGTCCGCCGACCGACCGTGCCGGTGCGCTGGCTCCTGCTGTACGGCACGGGTTTCGGCCTGCTGCAGTTCGCGTTCCTCTTCGCCGCGATGAACGCCGGCATGCCCACCGGCCTGGCCTCGCTGGTGCTCCAGTCGTCGGCGCCGTTCACCGTCGTTCTCGGCGCGCTGCTGCTGCGGGAGAAGGTCGGGCCGCGCCAGTGGATCGGGATCGGCATCGCCGTCGGGGGCATGATTCTCATCGGGTGGGATCGTGCCCACAACGCCACCCTCCTGCCCGTGCTGCTGACGCTGTTGGCAGGCCTCAGCTGGGCCTTCGGCAATCTCGGAAACCGACTGGCGACTCGAGCATCTCGACCGGCCTCCGGCGTTCCCGTCGAGCCGATGCGACTCATGCTGTGGATGACGGTGGTTCCCCCGCTGCCGATGTTCGCGTTGTCGGCCGTCGTCGAGGGTCCGACCACGGGATGGACCGCCATCGGCGACGTGGTGTCGGCCGGGCAGTTCTCCGGGTTGATCGGGCTCGCCTACATCGTGGTCATCGGCACGATCGCCGGCTCGGGACTGTGGACCGTCCTGATCAGCCGGTACCCCGCCGGCGTCGTCGCGCCGTTCTCGTTGCTGGTCCCGGTCGTCGGCATCGGTGCGTCCTGGCTCGTGCTCGACGAGACGCCGAGCGTCCTCTCCCTCGTCGGTGCGGCCGTCGTGATCGGCGGCTGCACGTGGGGTCTGAGCCGCTCGCCGCGATCCGCGACGACCACACCGACCGAGCCCCGGATCGTGACTCCCCCGCCCGGAGCCACCGTCGGTTAGGGTCCCCTCACCATAACTGTGACGGAGGCTCGGCAAGCGTGTTCGGAAGAAGAAGTACTGTCCTGGCGACCCTGCTCGCCGCGACGGCCCTCGTGGCCTCGGCGTGTTCGACCGATGCGACAGCCGAGGACGCCGCGGACAGCACCCGGACCGTGACCCATGCGCGCGGGGACACGGAGGTGCCCTCGTCGCCGTTGCGAGTCGTCACTCTCGAACCCGTCCAGCTCGACACGAGTGTCGCGCTCGGCGTCGTTCCGGTGGGCACGTCGGTGCTGAGCGAGGCGACGGGGGTGCCCCCGTATCTGGGCGACGAGGCGTCGCGCATCGAGACCGTCGGCACCGTCGCGGAGCCTCGCGTCGAGGCCATCGCGGCTCTGCAGCCGGACCTGATCCTGGGAACGGAGACGCGCCACTCGGAGCTGTACGAGCGGTTGTCCGCGATCGCTCCGACGGTGTTCATGGCGTCGCAGAGCGACCCGTGGCAGGACAACGTCCGCCTCGTCGGGCGCGCCCTCGGACGTGACGCCGAGCCGTTGCTGGGCGAGTACGACGCGCGGTGCGACGAGATCGCCGACAGGTTCGACACCGCCGGGTCGACGGCGCAGCTCATCCGGCCACGCAACGAGGAGCTCACGCTCTACGGACCGCTGTCCTTCGCGGGCAGCACCCTCGAGTGCGCCGGGTTCACCACGCCGCCCCGCCCGGAGTGGTCGAACGAGATCAGTGTCGACGTCTCCCCCGAACTGGCGACGGAGGCCCGCGCCGATCTCGTGGTCGTGACGTCGGCGACACCGGACGATCCGGCGTCGATGCCCACGTCCGTCACGTCGAACACGACGGCGTTCCCGAATCCGCACCTCGTCGACCAGTCGTACTGGATCACCGGCGTGGGACCTCGCGGCGGACAGGCCGTGCTCGACGACATCGAACGGATCCTCGGGGCGTCCTGAGTTCCTTCCCGTGTGGGAGGATCGGACACCATGATCGACAGCAGCAGACGGCACCTCGGAGCCCGCGGACGCCTGGCACTGTCGGCGGCCTCCGCGGCCGCGTGGGCCTCGCAGAAGGCCGGTCGCGGCAAGGGATCGATGATCGGCGGTCTCGTCGCGCTGAAGATCGACCCGGCCCTCATGTCGCGCCTGGGCGCGAATCGACGCACGGCCGTCATCACCGGTACCAACGGCAAGTCGACCACCACCCGGATGACCGCGGCGGCGCTCGCGACCCTGGGCGAGGTGGCGACGCAGGCCGACGGCGCCAACATGGACGCGGGCATCGTCGCCGCGCTGAACTCACGGCGCACCGCGCCGCTGGCGGCCCTCGAGGTCGACGAGCTGCACGTCCCGCACGTGTGCGACGCCGTGAACCCCGAGGTCCTGGTGTTGCTGAACCTCAGCCGTGATCAGCTCGACCGCGTCGGCGAGATCAACATGATCGAGCGCAAGCTCCGCGCGGGCATCGTCGCCCATCCCGACACCGTCGTCGTCGCCAACTGCGACGACGTGCTGATGACGTCCGCGGCGTACGACGCTCGGCGGACTGTGTGGGTGGCCGCCGGCGGCGGGTGGGTCGGCGACTCGGTCAGCTGCCCCCGCACCGGGGAACCCATCGAGTGGAACGGCACGCACTGGCGCAGCACAGGTCTGCTGGAGAGCGGGCGGGAGTTCTCGCGGCCGGAGCCGCAGTGGTGGCTCGACGACGAGAACCTGTACGGCCCGGACGGTCTCGTGCTCCCCATGAGTTTGACGCTGCCCGGCCGGGCCAACCGCGGAAACGCGGCGCAGGCCGTCGCTGCCGCGGTCACGATGGGCGCCGATCCCGCGCAGGCCGTCGCCGCGGTGTCCGCAGTCGACGAGGTGGCGGGCCGCTACAGCTCGATCCAGTACGGATCCCACACCGTGCGCATGCTGCTGGCCAAGAACCCCGCCGGATGGCAGGAAGCACTGTCGATGATCGACCCGGCCGCCGACGGCCTGGTGATCGCCGTCAACGGCCAGGTGCCCGACGGCGAGGACCTGTCGTGGCTGTGGGACGTGCGGTTCGAGCACTTCGAGAACACCACGGTGGTGGCGGCCGGTGAACGTGCGACCGACCTGGGAGTCCGCCTGACGTACGCCGGAGCCGACCACACCGTGGTGCCGAACCCGTTGCGGGCCATCGCCTCCTGCCCACCCGGGCGCGTGGAGGTCCTGGCGAACTACACGGCCTTCCGTGACCTCGGCCGGGCGCTGGCGCGCGAGACCGCGAAGGAGGCACCCGGTGTCTGATTTCCGTATCGGGCTCGTCCTGCCCGACGTCATGGGCACGTACGGCGACAGCGGCAACGCGCTCGTCCTGCGCCAGCGCATGCTGATGCGCGGACTCGACGCCGAGATCGTGTCGATCACCCTCGCCGATCCGGTGCCCGAGTCCCTCGACGTCTACGTGCTCGGCGGAGCGGAGGACTCGGCGCAGCGACTCGCGACGAAGCACCTCGCGCGCTACCCCGGACTGCAGCGCGCCGCCGAGCGCGGTGCACCGGTGCTCGCCATCTGCGCGGCGATCCAGGTGCTGGGCGAGTGGTACGAGACGAGCTCCGGCGAACGCGTCGACGGTGTCTCGATGCTGAACGTCACCACGGCGCCGCAGAAGACCCGGTCGATCGGTGAGGTCATCACCCGCCCGGTGTCCGACCGCTTGACCCAGACGCTGACCGGCTTCGAGAACCACCGCGGCGGTACGACTCTCGGTCCCGATGCCGCACCGTTCGCGCGCGTCGAGCACGGCATCGGCAACGGTGTCGGCGACGGCAACGAGGGCGTCGTGCAGGGCTCGGTGATCGGCACCTACATGCACGGACCGGCGCTGGCCCGCAATCCCGAACTGGCGGACCATCTGCTCGAGACAGCTCTGGGTCACTCCCTCGAGCCGCTGCACCTGGCCGACGTCGAGCAGCTGCGCACCGAGCGTCTGCGCCGCTAGACCGAGACCGGATCCTCGGCCGGCCTCCGCGCCGCCCGGCGCATCAGGAGCTGGGCGATGAGCGGTGCCGCCACGAGCATCGAGACCAGCCGGATGAGCTGCACGCACGCCACGAACGTGACGTCGGACCCGGTGGACGCGGACACCGCGAGCACTGCCGCCAACCCGCCGGGGGTCGTCGCCAGGTAGCCGGTGAGCAGGCTAGTTCCGGTCCACGCCGACAGCGCCCATCCGAGCAGCGCACAGATCACGCCGATGCCGAGCACCAGCGCGAACGCGTAGGGGAAGAGTCGGCCGATCAGGCGCAGGCTCGACATCGTGAACGCCAGTCCCGCTTGCCATCCGATGACCAGGAACGCGAGTGGCAGCACGATCATGGGAACCTCGATGCCCACGGGCCAGCCCAGCAGCGCGCAGGCGCCGGACACCATCAGCGGACCCAGCGTGGCCGGTGCAGGAAGCCGCGCGAGCCGCCCCACCGCGATGCCGACGAGAACAGCGCCGAGCAGGAACAGCAGACCCACCCACCACGGCAGCGCATTCTCGTCGGGTGCGGCCGCCGCGACCGAGTGGGTGTCGGCGTGGAACACGAACGTGACCACCAGAGGCATGGTCACCACCACCAGTGCCACCCGCAGGTACTGCACCACCGCGACCACACGTTCGTCGCCGCCGAGCTCTCTCGCTGTCGCGACGAGACCGGTGGCCCCGCCCGCGATCAGCGCCAGCATCCCGGTGGCCGCGGTGACATCCTTGTTCAGTGCGAGCAGTGCACCGCAGCCGGCGCTGACGACGAGCGTCGCGATCCCGATGGCGACCGCGGGAAACCAGTTGTCCCCCAGCGCACTCAGCGTCTCGACATCCACCATGAGACCGATGGTGACGGCCAACGTTCCCTGCGCCGCCATGGATCCCGCGCGCGGGACGGCGCGCGGCCCCACTCCGGTGAGGGCGAAGACCACCGCCACCACCAGTGCCGCGAACAACGACGGCGCCGTCAGGCCGACGGCGTCGAGGGCGAACCATCCGGCCACGGACACGGCTGTGAGCGCCACCCAGCGGGTGGCGCTCACAGCGACGGTACGAACTCCGCTCACGACTTGACGAGCAGCACCGGTACCGGTGTTTCGAGAAGCAGGCGCTGGACAGCCTGTCCCATCAGGAACTTGCCGACGGCCGACCGATGCCGCGACCCGACGACCAGCAACTCGGCGTCCGCCTTGTCGATGAGCGCGAGCAGTGTGGTGGTCGCGTCCGGATCGGGCTGGGCCGCAGCGAGAGTCCACTGCGCCTCGGACTCTCCGAGCGCGGCGAGCGACATACGGATCGAGTCCTCGACGGCGGTGGTCTCCTTCGCCTCCGAGGAGGGATCGGCGGATCCGGAGAAGGCGTGGAGGACGACCAGTTCGGTTCCTGCGGACCGGGCCTGCTGGACTGCCGATCCGAGTGCCTTGCGGCCTTCCTCGGAACTGTTGTGCACGACGGCGACACTCATGTCGGTGACTCCTCTCTCTGGTGGATGCTGATCAGCCGAAGGGGATCTGGCCGAGGAGGACGCCGACGGCGAGCATCGTCAGGGAGACGACGGTGGCACGCCACAGGACCTTGCGGTGGTGGTCGGCGAGCGAGACGCCGGCCAGGGTGACCAGCAGCAGGATGGCGGGGACCAGCGGGCTCTGCAGGTGGACGGGCTGTCCGGTGATGGAGGCGCGGGCCATCTCGACCGGCTCGATGCCGTACTGGGCGGCGGTCTCGGTGAGGACCGGGAGGATGCCGAAGTAGAAGGCGTCGTTGGTCATGAAGAACGTCAACGGGATCGACAGGATTCCGGTGATGACGGCCAGGAACGGACCCATCGCGTCGGGGATGACGCCGAGGAGCCACTCGGCCATGGCCTCGACCATTCCGGTACCGGAGAACACGCCGGTGAGGACGGCAGCTGCGAGCACCATGGCGACGACGGAGACGATCGAGGCGGAGTGGCGTGCGATGGCCTCGCCCTGCTCCTTGACCTTCGGGAAGTTGAACGTGAGCGCGATGGAGGCGGCGATCATGAACAGCACCGGGATGGGGAGGATGTCCATGACCAGGATCACGAGCAGCGTGACGGTCAGGATCGCGTTGAACCACAGCAGCTTCGGACGCAGAGTGTCGCGGTTGGGGTCCAGGCCGTCGATGAACTGGCCGGCCTTGCCGTCGTTCTCGTCGTCGCCGGTGGTGATGTCGGCGCTTCCGGTGCTGCGACGGGTCTTGCCGGTTCCGGTGCCGTCGGTGCCGACGCCGGCACCCACCAGCTCCGTGTCGTAGATCAGCGAGCCGAGGCGGCGACGCTCCATGAGGCCGAGGTGGATCGAGAAGAGCAGCACGATGATCAGGCCGGCGATCATCGACGGCACCATCGGGATGAAGACGTCGGAGGGCGAGATGCCCAGTGCGGACGCGGCGCGAACGGTCGGGCCACCCCACGGGATGATGTTCATGGTGCCGTTGGCGAGGCCGGCGACGACCGTCAGGATGACCGGTGAGACACCGAGTTTCAGGTAGAGCGGCAGCAGCGCGGACGTCACGATGATGAACGTGGTGGAGCCGTCACCGTCGAGGGACACGACCATGGCGAGCACCGCGGTGCCGACGACCAGCTTCATCGGATCGTTGCGCACCAGGCGCAGGATGCCGCGCACCAGCGGGTCGAACAGACCCACGTCGATCATGATGCCGAAGAAGATGATCGCGAAGAACAGCAGCGCTGCCGTGGGGGCGAGCGACTTGATACCGTCCGTGATCATGTCGCCGATGCCGAGCCCGGCGCCGGCGAACAGGCCGAAGATGACCGGGACCAGGATGAGGGCGACCACCGGGGTCGCTCGTTTGGTCAGGATCAGGAACATGAAAGCGGCAACCATGAGGAAGCCGAGTATCACCAACATGGTTACTACTCCTCGTTGTTCGAATAGTGCAGGGTGTGTCGAGGCAGGCTGCGGGCACAGGTGTGGCGCAGTACGGAGGTGTGCGGCGTCAGCCGTCGGTGGGTGGATCGATGGTCGAGCGGACCAGGTCGGCCTGCTCGCGGAGGAACGACGCGAAGTCGTCTCCGGTGAGCAGCGCGTCCCGCCACCCGTTCTGCGCCAGGATCTCCTGCCAGAGCGGCGACCCGACCAGTGCTGTGACGTCGGCGATCAGGCGGTCGACGCGCTCCGGTGGCAGGCCCGGCGGGGCGAGGATGCCGCGCCAGTTGTCGAAGTCGAGGTCGACTCCCTGCTCCCGCAGAGTGGGCGCGTCGATGCCGTCGACGCGCTCGGAGCTCGAGACGGCGAGCGCCCGGACCGTACCGGACGCGATCTGGTCCAGATATTCGCTGACGCCGGTGGTGGCGACGTCGACCTCGCCGGTCAACAGGGCCGGCAGCAACTCGCCGCCGCCGTCGAAGACGCGGTACTCGGATGCTCGCGGGTCGACACCGACGGTGCGGGCGAGCTGCGTCCGGAACAACCCGTCCGGCCCACCCTCCGCGGAGCCGCCGGCGAACTGCAGAGCCGCGGGATCCTGTCGCCAGGCGTTCGTGAGATCGGCCAGAGTCCGCAGCGGGGATGCTGCCGGCACCAGGACGACCTCGGGTTCGGTGACGAGTCGGGCGATCGGGGTGACGTCCGCGATCTCGTGATCGGACGGGGTGGTGGACAGTGCGCCCACCAGACCCAGCCCCATCACCAGCAGGAGTCGATCGTTGCCCTGTTCGAGAGCGAGACGATTGAGTCCCACGACACCACCCGATCCGGGTAGTACGAGGACGTCGTCCACCACGACGCCCTCCGCGGCCCAACCTCGGGCCAGACTGCGAGCGGTCAGGTCGTAACCGCCACCGGCGACCGACGGAGCGATGACACGAAGTCCCGGCTCCTCCGCCCCGGTCACCATGGCCGACACCCCCGCACTGCACGCGGTCGCCGTGCAGAGCACCGCGAGCAACGCTGCGAGAGCGCTGATGCGGAGGCGTCGGTTCATGGGCACGGTCTCACTGTGTCGGATCCTGTGACTGTGGTCACCCTTTGGTGCACAAACGGGATTGTGTTCATTGTGAGCGTCCGTAGCGCACGCAGATGCACGAATTCCGCGCTCGCCCGGCGGTACGGTTCACCTCGTGATCGGGCGGCGACTGCGCATCTTCGGAACACGCCGCACCCTCTCGTCGCAACTGCTCGCACTGCAGCTTCTCATCATCGTCGCGGTGCTCGTCGTCATCAGCGGGTTGTCGCTGGCCCAGGCGTCGGCGACCTTCCAGCGCGAACAGGGTCTGCGCGTCCAGTCGGCTGCCGAGAACCTCGCCGCGAGTCCCACCGTGCGACAACTGCTCGCCTCCGCCCAGCCCCGCATTCGTACGGCGCTGCAGGGTGCAGTCGAGTCGGTGCGGGCCGTCTCGGGTCTGGACTACGCGCAACTGACCGACCCCGACGGCATCATCGTCGTCGCGACCGACCCGTCGCGGGTGGGACAGGAATCGGCGGCCGAGGGAGCGGGCGCGCGGACGGGCCGATCCTGGACCGGTCTCGCCGAGACGAGCGCCAACACCGCGGTGTCCCCCGACGCGTCCGTGCAGTCACAGGTCCCGGTGCTCGATGCCGACGGCCGCATCGTCGGTGTGGCGATCGTCGGCCGCGAGTACCCGTCGGTGTGGGAGCGCCTCGCGCAGGCGACCCCGGACCTCGTCATCTACCTTGCCGTGGCCTCCGTTCTGGGCGCCGTCGGGTCGATCCTGCTGGCCCGACGCGTCAAGCGGCAGACCATGGGAATGGAGGCCGGGGAGATCGTCGACCTGGTGCGCCAGCGGCAGGCGATGCTCGAGGGCCTCAAGGAGGCCGTGGTGGCGCTGGATCCGTCGGGTCGGGTGGTCCTGCTGAGCCGCAGCGCACACGACATGCTCGGCCTCGACGAGGACGGTGTGGGCCGGCGGGTGGAGGAGCTCGGACTCGACGACCGGGTCCTCGACGTCCTGCGTCACCCGAGCGACGACGGCGACCAGCTCGTCCTCACCGGAGATCGCATCCTCGTCTTCAACACGGTGCCGATCGAGGCGTCGGGACGGAAGGTGGCCACGGTGACCACGTTCCGTGACCGCACCGAACTGAGCGAGGTCCAGAGCAAACTCGACATCAGCCGCACCAGCTCGACGGCACTGCGGGAGCACATCCACGAGTTCGACAACCAGCTGCACACCATCTCGGGACTGGTCCAGCTCGGTGAGTACGACGAGGTGGAGCGGTACGTCGACGGCATCACCGAGCATCGTGAGCGCCTCACGTCCACCGTGACCGACCGCATCGACGATCTCGGGGTCGCGGCGCTGCTCATCGCCAAGATCGGCGCCGCCGCGGCCCGCTCGGTGACCGTGGCGCTCGACGACGCCTCACATCTCCCACGACTCGACGACGATGCCTCCCGAGACCTCTGCACCGTCGTCGGCAACCTCGTCGACAACGCTGTGGACGCAGTCCTCGAGAATCAGACCGTGGACGCGGTGGTGCGCGTCCGGATCGTCGCGGACGCGGACGGGATCGAGGTCGAGGTGGCCGACAACGGCCCCGGCATCGGCACGGAGGATGCGGATCGCGTGTTCGAGCAGGGGTGGAGCACCAAGGGGACGTCGTTCGACGGGCACGGTTTCGGCCTCGCCCTCGTGCGTGTCGTGTGCCGCCGACGCGGCGGTGAGGTCGGCGTGAGTGACAGAGTCGAGGACGGTACGCGGTGGACGGTCTTCCGGGCCGTCACCGGATCCGGGGGGAGGACGCGATGACACTCAGGGTGCTGGTGGTGGACGACGACTTCATGGTCGCGCGGGTGCACACCGGTTTCGTCACCAAGGTGGCCGGATTCGAGGTGTGCGGGGTGGCGCACACGGCGCAGGAAGCGCTGGAGAAAGTGGAGTCCACCCGTCCCGATCTGGTGCTGCTGGACGTCCATCTGCCCGGCGTCACCGGGCTCGATCTCATCGGCCCGTTCCGGGAGATCATCCCGGACCTCGACGTTCTGGTGATCACCAGCGAGCGCGAGGCCGAATCGGTGCGCAAGGCACTGCGCGCGGGCGCCGTGCACTACCTGATCAAGCCGTTCAAGTTCCAGGCACTGCAGGAGCGCCTCGAGCACTACCGCCGCACACGGGAGTCGCTGGCCGCGATCGACGAGGCGGAGCAGGACGCCGTCGACAAGGCGTTCGGCGTGCGCGGGACCGCGACACGGCTCCCCAAGGGCCTGAGCGCCGAGACGCTGGCCATGGTCGAGCACCAACTGCGGGAGAATCCCGGCGAGACCTCGGCGAGCACTATGGCCGAGAGGACCGGGATGTCGCGGTCGAGCGCTCGCCGCTACCTGGAATACCTCAGCGACGTCGACCGGGTGACCGTCTCGCTCGACTACGGCAACGTGGGGCGACCCGAGCGCCTCTATCGGCTCGAGCGCTAATTCATCACGTTGCGGCCGGACAGCGCACGGCCCAACGTGAGCTCGTCCGCGAACTCGAGGTCGCCGCCCATGGGCAGTCCGGAGGCCAGCCGGGTGACGGACAGGCCGGGGAAATCACGCATCATGCGCAGCAGGTAGGTGGCCGTCGCCTCCCCCTCGGTGTTGGGGTCGGTCGCGATGATCACCTCGGAGACGTCGACGCCGTCCTCCTGATTGCCGATACGGGTGAGCAACTCCCGGATGCGCAGCTGATCGGGACCGACCCCGCTCAGCGGATCCAGCGCGCCGCCCAGCACGTGGTATCTGCCCTTGAACTCGCGGGTGCGTTCGACGGCCTGCACGTCCTTGGGTTCCTCGACGACGCAGATCTTCGTCCGATCGCGGCGCGGGTCCGCACAGATGCGGCACAGTTCCTTGTCGGAGACGGTGCCGCAGACGATGCAGAACTGCACCCCGTCGCGGACGCGCTGCAATGCCTTCTGCAGGCGGTCGATCTCGGGCGCCTCGACCCCCAACAGATGAAAGGCGATGCGCTGCGCGCTCTTCGGTCCGACACCGGGAAGTTTGCCCAGCTCGTCGATCAGATCCTGGACCGGACCTTCGTACACGCTTCTCGACCCGGTTCTAGAAGCCGGGCAGGCCGGGGAGTCCGCCGCCGCCCAGGCCGGCGAGGGGACCGAGCTTCTGCGACGCGACCTCACCCGCGGCGCGGGACGCGTCGGCGATCGCACCGATGATCAGGTCCTGCAGGGTCTCGACGTCGTCGGGATCCACGACCTTGGGGTCGATGGTCAGACCGACCACCTCGCCGCTGCCCTTCACCGTCGCCACGACGAGACCGTTGCCGGCGCGGCCGGTGACCTCCGTCGCGGCGATCTCCGCCTGGGCTGCCATCAACTGCTGCTGCATCTGCTGGGCCTGCTGCAGCAGCTGGGACATGTCGGGCTGTTCACCGGGTTGCACGGCGGGTGTCCTTCCGAAGTGGTGACGAGATCGTGTCGGTCGAGCGTAGCCGCGTGCCTCACTCCACCTGGCGCGAGAGGTTCTGCAGGAGCTGCGCCTGAATCTTCTTCAGTCCGAGGGGCGCGAACGTCTTCTCGAAGAAGCCGCCGACACCGCCGGCGCCCGTCCACTCCGTGGTGGTGGTGACCGACGACCCGCTACCGCTCGGGGCGACGAGGTACGTGGTCACCATCGACGAGTTGGCGTCCTTCTCCGTGACGGTCGCGCCGGACACCGACACGGTCGCGAGCACGCTCCGCGAGCGCTTCTCGGTCGCCTGCAGGACCCAGCGAGCGACGGTGCCGTCGCCCTGGCCACCCTCGACGACCGCGAAGTCGCGGTACTGCTCGGGCAGGATGCGCGGACGCACCGTCTCGTAGTCGGACAGTGCCGCGAGGACCTTGTCGGGAGCCGCACTGATGGTGAGGGAACTGCTCGCGCTGACCTTGGCCATGACGGGGAGAACTCCTGATGTCGGGGTGGGACGGACGGTGACATTCATTGTTTCACGTCCACGCCCGGGCGAATCGAGCGCAACGATCGTGTGAAGTTTCCTCGTCGGGAGGCACCTTCCATAGCGTTGCGAACAACCTCCGTATAGCGTTCTCGCGTGGCTCAGACAGTCGATGCGGCGCTCGGGGGAGCGCGGGAACCCGGCGGGGGCGGCAACCGTCCGCACGAGATCGGACAAGCGGGACATCGGGCGGGTGTGGAACGGCTTCTGGCCAGTTACCGTGCCATTCCCCGGGACGCGACCGTCCGCCTGGCGAAGAAGACCTCCAACCTCTTCCGGGCCAGGCCGAAGAACTCCGCCCCCGGACTCGACGTCTCCGGGTTGGGAGGCGTCATCTCGGTCGACCCCGACGCCATGACCGCCGACGTGCAGGGAATGTGCACCTACGAGGACCTCGTCGACGCCACCCTGGCGTACGGGCTCGCTCCCCTGGTGGTGCCGCAGCTCAAGACCATCACGCTCGGCGGCGCGGTCACCGGCCTCGGCATCGAGTCGACGTCGTTCCGCAGCGGCCTTCCGCACGAGTCCGTCCTCGAGATCGACATTCTCGCCGGATCGGGTGACGTCGTCACGGCCACTCCCGACAACGAGTACGGCGACCTCTTCCGAGGGTTCCCCAACTCCTACGGCACCCTCGGCTACTCGACACGGTTGCGCATCGAACTCGAGCCCGTCCTCCCCTACGTCGCCCTGCGCCACGTCCGGTTCCACGACCTCGAGTCGGTGCAGACGGTCATGGCGCGCATCGTCGCGGAGCGGGAGTACGAGGGTGACCGCGTCGACTACCTCGACGGGGTGGTGTTCTCCGGGACCGAGGCCTATCTGACCCTGGGCCGGCAGACCGACGAGCCGGGACCGGTGAGCGACTACACCGACTCGGCGATCTTCTACCGGTCCATCCAGCACGACGGCACCGCACCGCGAACGGACCGCCTGACGGTGCGCGACTACCTGTGGCGGTGGGACACCGACTGGTTCTGGTGCTCGCGCGCCTTCGGTGCGCAGAACCCGCGCATCCGACGTCTCTGGCCGAAGAAGTACCTGCGCAGCAGCTTCTACTGGAAGCTGATCGCGCTCGACCAGAAGTACGACATCGCCGACCGTCTCGAAAAGCGCAAGGGCAACCCGATCCGCGAGCGCGTGGTGCAGGACATCGAGGTGCCGATCGAGAACACGGCCGCGTTCGTCTCGTGGTTCCTCGACGAGATCCCGATCGAGCCGTTGTGGCTGTGTCCCTTGCGACTTCGCGAACCCGACGGGTACGCCGACGCGCAGGACTCCGACGCCGGAGTACGCGGGTGGCCCCTCTATCCGCTCGAACCTCACCGCACCTACGTCAACGTCGGCTTCTGGTCGTCGGTGCCCGTGGTCCCCGGTGAACCCGACGGGGCAGCCAACCGTCGGATCGAGAAGAAGGTGACCGAGTTCGACGGTCACAAGTCCCTCTACTCGGACTCGTTCTACGACAGGGACGAGTTCGATGCCCTCTACGGCGGTGACGGTTACCGCCGACTCAAAGAGAAGTACGACCCCGATTCGCGGTTGTTGGATCTGTATTCGAAGGCGGTGCATCGTCGATGACGACATTCAAAGATCAACGGAACCCCGGCCTGTCCGGCGGTTCCCCCAAACTCTCCATCGCCGAGATTCTCGAGCAGTTCACCGAAGGTGATCTGCCCGTTCGATTCTCGGCGTACGACGGCAGTACGGCCGGTGCCGAGGATTCCGAGTACGGGCTCAGGCTCACCTCACCCCGCGGCACCACCTACCTCGCGACCGCCCCCGGCGACCTGGGCATGGCTCGCGCCTACGTCTCAGGCGATCTGGAGATCGAGGGTGCCCACCCGGGTGACCCGTACGACGTGCTCCGGATGCTGGGCGACGACCTGCACTTCAAACGTCCGTCCGCGCGCGCACTGGCGACCGTCACCCGGTCTCTCGGATGGGAGTTGCTGCGTCCCATCGCTCCCCCGCCCCAGGAGTCCCTCCCACGCTGGCGGCGTATCGCCGAGGGGTTGCGGCACAGCAAGACTCGGGACGCCGAGAGCATCCACCACCACTACGACGTGTCGAACACGTTCTACGAGTACGTGCTCGGCCCGTCGATGACCTACACCTGCGCCGCCTACCCGACTCTCGAGGCGTCGCTCGAGGAGGCGCAGGAGAACAAGTACCGCCTGGTGTTCGAGAAGCTGAACCTGAAGGCGGGCGACCGACTGCTCGACATCGGTTGTGGCTGGGGCTCGATGGTGCGCTACGCGGCCCGTCGCGGCGTCCACGTCATCGGCGCCACGCTCTCGCGCGAGCAGGCAGAGTGGGCGCAGAACGCCATCGCCGCCGACGGTCTGAGCGATCTCGCGGAGGTGCGTCACAGCGACTACCGCGACATCGTCGAGGGCGACTTCGACGCCGTGTCGTCGATCGGCCTCACCGAGCACATCGGCGTCTCGAACTACCCGGCGTACTTCGAGTTCATCAAGGGAAAGCTGCGCCCGGGTGGCCGCGTCCTGAACCACTGCATCACCCGCCCGGACAACCGCTCGTCGGCGCGGGCCGGCGGCTTCATCGACCGCTACGTCTTCCCCGACGGCGAGCTGACGGGATCCGGCCGCATCATCACCGAGATGCAGGACGTGGGCCTCGAAGTGCGTCACGAGGAGAACCTGCGCGAGCACTACGCGATGACGCTCCGGGACTGGTGCCGCAACCTCGTCGACAACTGGGACGCCTGCGTCGCGGAGGTCGGTGAGGGCACCGCGCGCGTGTGGGGCCTCTACATGGCGGGCTCACGCCTGGGCTTCGAGCGCAACGTGGTCCAGCTGCACCAGGTACTCGCCGTCAAGCTCGACGAGAACAACGACGCGGGTCTTCCGTTGCGGCCCTGGTGGATCGGCTGATCCACTGACACGGACGCCGTCTCGGGTGTCGAATCACGGGGACTGTCGACACCCGAGTGGGTGCGACTCCACGAGAGGACACCCGAGATGGCGGATCAGTCGCAGCCCGGACGTGCACGGCGGGACAACTGGAACAACCAGGTACGACGACACGCACTGATGGATCCCGCGGGCGTGGCGCTGCGCTTCGGTGGGACGACGCACACCTGGCGCGGCCTCTGCGATCGTGTCGACGCACTCGCCGGCGGGTTGTCCCACCGTGGCGTGACGGCCGGGGACCGGGTGCTGATCCTCATGCTCAACCGGCCCGAGTACATCGAATCGGTGCTCGCGATCACTGCCATCGGTGCGATCGCCGTGCCCGTCAACTTTCGGATGAGCGCCCCGGAGATCACCTACCTCGCGCAGAACAGCGGCGCCGGCCTCATCGTCGTGGAGGACGCTCTGGCGCCGCTCGCCGCGGCGGTGGGCGTCGCGGACACGATCGTGGTGGGCGGAGACGGGGACACCTACGAGGCTCTGATCCGCGAGGGCGCGCCCGCGCCGGACACCGACGTCCCGGACGACGCACCGGCTCTGATCATGTACACCTCGGGAACGACCGGCCGCCCCAAAGGTGCTGTGCTGTCTCATTCCAACATGCAGGCTCAGGCGCTGACCTGCATTCGCGCCCTGCAGATGTACGGAGTCGACGAGATCAACTTCTGTGCGTCACCGATGTTCCACATCGCCGCCTTGGGCAGCATCGCCCCCAGCCTCAAGCTCGGCATCCCGACCGTCGTCCACCCCGTCGGCGCGTTCGATCCGGCCGCGTTGCTCGACGTCCTCGAGGCCGAGGCGGTGACCACCCTGTTCCTCGTGCCGGTGCAGTGGCAGGCGGTCTGCGCGGAACAGGCGCGCCGCCCCAGGACGTTGTCGCTGCGAGTGATCTCGTGGGGTGCGGCGCCGGCGTCGGACACCGTCCTGCGGGCGATGTCGCAGACCTTCCCCGACGCCCTCACCGTGGCCGTCTTCGGTCGACCGAGATGTCGCCGATCACCTGCGTCCTCGACGGCGGCGACGCACTGCGCAAACTCGGATCCGTGGGACGCGTCGTCGCCATGGTGGAGGCTCGGGTCGTCGGCGACGACATGGTCGACGTCCCGCAGGGCGACATCGGCGAGATCGTCTATCGCGGGCCGACGCTGATGCACGGGTACTGGGAGAACCCTGCCGCCACGTCGGACGCGTTCCACGGTGGCTGGTTCCATTCCGGCGACCTGGTGCGTCAGGACGAGGAGGGCTTCGTCTTCGTCGTCGACCGCAAGAAGGACATGATCATCTCCGGCGGCGAGAACATCTACTGCGCCGAGGTCGAGAACGTGCTGTTCTCCCACCCCCGAATCCTCGAGGCAGCAGTGATAGGCCGCCCGGACGACCGCTGGGGTGAGGTGCCCGTCGCCGTCGTCGCGCAGCGCGGCACCGACGAGCCGGACCTCACGCTTCCCGACCTCGTCGGCTGGCTGGACGGACGCCTCGCGCACTACAAGCACCCGCGCCACCTGGTGCTGGTGGAGGCGCTCCCCCGCAACGCCGGCGGCAAGGTCGTGAAGGTCGACCTGCGCCGGCGTTTCTCCGACTAGACCCCTCGGCGCCTGCTCACCACCACGATCGCCACTCCGACGATCAGGATGACGGGGCCGAGGATCGACCAGGTGGTCGTGTTGCTCATCGCACTGCCACCGATCACCCCGAATCCCTGGAGGCTGAACAGCAGGCCCATGACGGCGATCACGGCACCGATGACGGTGACAACGGGAGTCTTCACCTGTCGAACCTAGTCCCCTGATGCCGCGTCGGGCCCGTTCTCGTGACGAGACACATCGTCGCGACGGGACACACCACGGACGCCGCTCGACATGATGGACTGCTGTCCGTGACTTCTCTTCCCCGACGATTCTGTCCACCGGTCCTCGTCGCGTGTGTCGCACTCGCGTCGTGCGTCCTTCTCGTCCCCGCTCCCGCGTCCGCCGAGACGGCCGCGGGCACGGTGCTCTCCAGCACCGCGCTCGATCCCGCGCTGGCACCCGCCGGCGCCGCGGAGAGCTATGTGGTGCGCTACTCCACGCTGCGGACGGCCGAGCAGGCCGGGGAGTCGACGGGCACGGTGTTCGTGCCGACAGGCGATGCTCCCGCCGACGGATGGCCGGTGGTGTCCTACGCCCACGGCACCACCGGTGTCGCCGACTCGTGTGCACCGTCGGCGACGGGCACCGCACAGTACGAGCGTCCGGCGATCGAGGCGTGGCTGGCCGCCGGCCACGCCGTGGTGGCCACCGACTACGCGGGCATGGGGACTCCGGGTGTGCACGCCTATCTGGACGGACCCGCCGCCGGTGCCAACGCGATCGACATCGTCCGCGCAGCACACACGATGCTCGGCGATCGGCTCTCGCCGGAATGGATCACCACCGGCCTGTCCCAGGGCGGCAACACGTCCTTCTTCACCGCCGCAGCGGCATCCACCCGCGCACCGGACCTCGACTTCCGCGGCGCCGTGTCCGTGGCCGGCCCGACGGGGCTCGACACCGTGCTCCCGCTGGTCGGTCCGGTTCTCCCGCCGGTCGTCCCCAGCGGCTTTCTCGGCTACGTCTTCTACACCCTCGCCGGACTGGCGGACCAGCGTCCGGAAGTCGACGTCCGGCAGTACCTGACGCCGAAGGGCGTCGAGTATCTCGACGCTGCGACCACGCTGTGCGGCACCGAGTTCCGCGACTATCGCTCGGCGCACCCGGCCCAGTTCGGGGAGCTCCTCACGCGCCCGTTGACGCCGCTGGCCCCCGTGCTCGCGCAGATGCAGGCCGTCCCCGTCAGCGGCTACGACCGGCCGCTCCTCGTGACTCAGAGCCTCTCCGATCAGACGGTTCCGGCTCCGCTCACGTTCGTCCACACGGCCCGGATGACCGCTGCCGGTACGGACTTCCAGCTGGTCACCTTTCCGACGCCCGATCACATCGGCACCCTGATGGCCTCCATGCCCGCATCACTCGACTTCGCCGCGCGCGTCCTGAGCTGAGACGACGACAGCCCCACACCAGGAGGTGCGGGGCTGTCGTGTACTCGTGACTAGCGCAGAGACGCAGGCGGAGTGAACCGCTCGCCGTACTGCTTGGCCAGCTCCTCGGCACGGGCGACGAACGCCTCCTTGCCGATCGAGCCGTCCGCGGCCTCGTAGCCGACGACGTACTGGTGCACGCCACCGGTCCACGCCGGGAAGCCGATACCGAAGATCGAGCCGATGTTGGCGTCGGCCGTCGTGTTCAGCACGCCCTCGTCGAAGCACTTCTGTGTCTCGATCGCCTCGATGAAGAGCATGCGCTCCTTGAGGTCCTCGAACGACGACTCCGAGGTACCCGACTTGAAGGCGTCACGCAGACCCGACCAGAGGCCGGTGCGCTTGCCGTCGACGTACTCGTAGAACCCGGCACCCTTGGCCTTCGACGGACGCTCGAACTCGTCGACCATCTTGTCGATGACCGCGCCCGCGGCATCCTCGGGAGGAGTTCCGCCGGCTGCGACGATCGCGTCGTAGGTCTCCTTGCGGATCTTCTGCATCAGCGTCAGCGTCAGCTCGTCGGAGAGCTGCAACGGCGGCGCCGGGTAGCCCGCCTGCAGACCGGCCTGCTCGATGGTCGCGGGCTCGACGCCCTCGCCCAGCATGGCGATGGCCTCGTTGATGAAGGTGCCGATCACGCGCGAGGTGAAGAAGCCACGGCTGTCGTTGACGACGATCGGGGTCTTCTTGATGGCCTGCACGAGGTCGAATGCCTTGGCCAGAGCGGCATCCGAGGTCTTGTCACCGCGGATGATCTCGACCAGCGGCATCTTGTCGACGGGCGAGAAGAAGTGGATTCCGATGAAGTCTTCCTGGCGCTTGACACCCGTCGCGAGACCGGTGATGGGCAGCGTCGAGGTGTTCGAGCCGAGCAGCGAATCGGGAGCGACGAGGTCCTCGATCTCCTGGAAGACCTTGTGCTTGAGGTCCTGCGACTCGAAGACCGCCTCGATGACGAGGTCTGCACCCTCGACGTCCTTCGGATCGGCAGTCGGGTGGATACGCGCCAGCAGCGCGTCCGACTTCTCCTGCGTGGTCTTGCCGCGTGAGAGCGCCTTGGCCTCGATGGCCTCGGAGTACGCCTTGCCCTTGTCTGCGGACGCCTGCTCGACGTCCTTGAGGACGACGTCGATTCCGGCCTTGGCACAGACGTAGGCGATGCCGGCGCCCATCATGCCGGCGCCGAGCACGGCGACCTTGGTGAACTGCGTCTTCTCGTAGCCGTCCGGGCGGGACTTGCCGGCATTGATCGCCTGCAGGTCGAAGAAGAATGCCTGGATCATGTTCTTCGACACCTGGCCGGTGACGAGGGACGTGAAGTAGCGCGACTCGATGGTGGACGCGTTGTCGAAGTCGACCTGCGCACCCTCCACCGCGGCGGACAGGATCGCGAGCGGTGCCGGCATCGGCGCGCCCTTGATCTGCTTGCGCAGGTTCGACGGGAACGCCGGAAGGATCTGCGCGAGCTTGGGATTGGACGGCGTGCCGCCGGGAATCTTGTAGCCCTTGACGTCCCACGGGGCGACGCCGCCCTCGGGGTTGGCCTTGATCCATGCCTTCGCAGCGGGAACGAGTTCCTCGACGCTGCCGACGACCTCGTGCACCAGACCGAGCTCGAGCGCCTTGGCCGGGCGGAATCGCGTGCCCTGGGACAGCACCGACATGAAGCCGTTCTGGATACCCATCATGCGGGTGATGCGGGTGACGCCGCCGCCGCCGGGCAGCAGGCCCAGCGACACCTCGGGCAGGCCGAGCTGGACACCGGGAACGTCCGCGACGATGCGGTGGTGCGTCGCGAGCGTGATCTCCAGGCCGCCACCGAGTGCGGCGCCGTTGATCGCGGACACGACAGGCTTGCCGAGCGTCTCGAGCCGACGCAGCTGCGACTTGACCGTCTGCACCTCGTCGAAGATCTGCTGGGCGTCGGCGGGGCCGGCCTTGATCATGTTCTTGAGATCGCCACCGGCGAAGAAGGTCTTCTTCGCCGAGGTGACGACGACACCGGTGATGGAGTCCTTCTCGGCCTCGAGGCGGTCGACCGTGGCGCCCATCGAGGTCTTGTAGAGCTCGTTCATCGTGTTGGCGCCCTGGTTCGGGTCGTCCATCGTCAGGGTGACGATGCCGTCGGCATCCTGGTCCCACTGAATCATGTTGTCACTCATGCTGTTCCTCAGACTCGCTCGATGATGGTGGCCACGCCCATGCCGCCGCCGATGCACAGGGTGATCAGTGCGTAGCGGCCGTTCCGACGCTCGAGCTCGTCGAGCACGGTGCCGGTGATCATGGCGCCCGTGGCACCGAGGGGGTGGCCCATCGCGATGGCGCCACCGTTGACGTTGAGCTTCTCGCCCGGGATCTTCAGGTCGCGCTGGAAGCGCAGGACCACGGAGGCGAATGCCTCGTTCAGTTCGAACAGGTCGATGTCGTCGACCGTCAGGCCGGCCGCGGCCAGTACCTTCTTCGACGCGGGCGTCGGCCCGGTCAGCATGATGGTGGTGTCGGCGCCGCTGGTGGCGGTCGCGACGACGCGAGCGCGCGGCGTCATGCCCATCGACTTGCCGGCGTCCTCGCTGCCGACGACGACCAGGGCCGCACCGTCGACGATGCCCGACGAGTTGCCGCCGGTGTGGACGTGATCGATCTTCTCGATCCAGTGGTACTTCTGCAGCGCGACGTCGTCGAACCCGCCCATCGCGGCGATGCCCTCGAAGGCCGGCTTGAGCTTGCCGAGCGACTCGACGGTGGTGCCGGGGCGCATGTGCTCGTCACTGTCGAGGATCAGCAGACCGTTCTGGTCCGTGACCGGCACGACGGACTTGGTGAAGTAGCCACCCGACCATGCGGCTGCAGCGCGCTCCTGGGACTGCGCGGCGTACGCGTCGACGTCCTCACGGGTGAAGCCCTCGATCGTCGCGATGAGGTCGGCGCCGATGCCCTGGGGGGCGAAGTAGGTGTCGTAGTTGGTCTGCGGGTCCATGGCCCACGCGCCGCCGTCCGATCCCATGGGAACGCGGGACATCGACTCCACGCCACCGGCGATGACGAGCTCGTCCCAGCCCGACCGCACCTTCTGCGCGGCGAGGTTGACGGCTTCGAGGCCGGACGCGCAGAAACGGTTGAGCTGGAAGCCGCCGACCGTGTCGGGCATCTTCGCGGCGAGCACCGCGGTACGGGCGATGTCGGCACCCTGATCTCCCACGGGCGAGACGACGCCCAGGATCAGATCGGAGATGCGATCCTCGTCCATGTCGGGGAAACGACGGCGGAGCTCGTCGATCAACCCGGTGACCAGCGAGATCGGCTTGACCGAGTGCAGCGACCCGTTCTTGCCCTTACCTCGCGGTGTTCTGATGGCTTCGTAGATGTATGCCTCTGTGGTCACTGAACACAGTTCCTTCCGACGTGAGACTCGGGCAGCACGGTGCACTGGAGACACCGGCGCCCACGAGGACAGACCTCGACGCCATTCACCCTAGGCATGGAGCCGCGCTGCCGAAAGGACCGAAACGAGCGCGCACTGTGACACTCCTGCCGGTGTTTCACACCGTCAGCAGCAGGTCAGACGTCTTTCAGCGGGGTGGCACCCAGCTCGGACTGCAGCAGCTCGAGCGCGACCTCGTCCGGATCGCGACGCGTCGACGGATCGACCGGCTCCTTCGCCTGCTTCATGAGCTCTTCCTGCTCCTCCGGGCTTTCCGGGGGAGGTGGACCGTCGTACGGCGAGGGACCCGGGTCGTCCGGATAGTCGGGCTCCTCGGGCGGCGGGGGGATGTCGTCGTCGGACGGGCGCGAGGGCGTCGACCGCGCCGGGGCGCTGCCGGACTGCGCCGGCCGTGCCGGCTCCGGGGTGGGCGCCGACCTGCTCGGGCGCGAGAACCGAGGGCCGGTGGACGCCGGGCGCTCGGCCGGGGTGGATGCCGGCGCCGGTGCCGCCGACCGAGCGGTGCCGTCGCCCGCCTCGCAGACCACGGTCCACTCGACGCCGAAGACGTCACGCAGCGCGTCCTTGATGACCTCGGCGTTGCGGGGCTCGACCAGCCTCTTGGCCAGCGGTACCGAGTCGTGCGCCAACACGATCGCCCCGTCGCCGACAGACTTCACGGTGGCGCCCGAGAGCATCACCTCGACGGTGCGGCTGCGCTCCCGCACCTTCGTCCGCACCTCGGACCAGACGGCGCGCACGTCCGCGGCATCCGGACCCTCCGCCGCGGCGGGACTCGGCGCGGCGGGCTCGGGTGCTGTCTCGGGGGCGGTCTTTGCCGGCTCGGGGGCGGTCTCTGCCGGCTCGGGTGCCCTCTCGGCGGGCTCGGGTGCCGTCGGTTCGGCGGCCGGGGGTTCCACGGCTACGGGGGTGGGCTCCGGGGTCGGCTCGGGTTCAGGGGTCGGCTCGGGTTCAGGGGTGGCCGGCTGCGCTGCGGGCGGCTGTGCTGCGGCCGGTTCGGGACGCGCAGATTCGGGTGTGACCGGTTCCGGTGCAGCGACTCTGGCTGCGGGGGCGTCGACGACGGGCGCGGGAGCGGCGGCCGGCTCGGCCGCCCGCTCGGACGGACGGCGGTACGTCTGCTGCTGCGCCGCCGCCTCGAGGCGGTCGTGCTGATGTTCGGCCTCGACCGCAGCGGCCTCGCCTGCGGGCAGGGTCACGTCGAGGCGCCGTTCGAGGCGCTCCAACCGTTGCAGCACAGCACTTTCCGCATCGGACGCCGCCGGCAGCAGCATCCGCGCACACATGACCTCCAGCAACAGCCGGGGAGCCGTGGCGCCGCGCATCTCACCGAGTCCGGCGTGCACCGTCTCCGCGAATCGGGCCAGCGTGGCCGGGCCGATGCGCTCCGCCTCGTCGCGCATCCGCTCCAGCATGTCGGCGGGGGCGTCGACGAGTCCGCGCTCCCCCGCATCGGGGACCGCGCGCATGAGGATGAGGTCGCGGAGTCGATCGAGCAGGTCCACCGCGAACCGGCGGGGATCGTGGCCCGCGTCCATGACCTTCTCGACGGTGCCGAACAGAGCGGCACCGTCCCGGGCGGCCAGTGCGTCGACGGCCTCGTCGATCAGCGCGACGTCGGTGACACCGAGCAGAGTGAGTGCGCGGGCGTACTGCACACCCTCGTCACCTGCTCCGGCGAGCAGCTGGTCCAGCACGCTGAGGGTGTCGCGCGGGGAGCCACCACCGGCACGAATGACCAACGGGTACACCGCATCCTGCACGGTGACCTTCTCCTCCGCACAGATGCGCTCCATCAGGCCGCGCATGGCGAGCGGAGGCAGCAACCGGAAGGGGTAGTGATGGGTGCGGCTGCGGATGGTCGGCAGCACCTTCTCCGGCTCCGTGGTCGCGAACACGAAGATCAGGTGCTCGGGCGGCTCCTCCACGATCTTGAGCAGCGCATTGAAGCCCGCCGTCGTGACCATGTGGGCCTCGTCCACGATGAAGACGCGGTAGCGCGATTCCGCAGGCGCGTAGAACGCGCGGTCACGCAGCTCACGGGTGTCGTCCACGCCGCCGTGGCTGGCCGCGTCGAGCTCGATGACGTCGAGGTTGCCCGGGCCGCCGGGAGCGAGCGCGACACACGAGCCGCACACTCCGCACGGCGTCGACGTCGGACCCTGGACGCAGTTGAGCGACCGCGCCAGGATGCGTGCGGACGACGTCTTGCCACACCCGCGAGGGCCGGAGAAGAGGTAGGCGTGATTGATGCGCTTCGAGTCCAGTGCGACGGACAGAGGCTCGGTGACATGCTCCTGCCCGACCACTTCCGCGAACGTCGCTGGACGGTACTTCCGGTACAGGGCCACGCGAGAGAGAGTACCGACGTCGACCGACAGAACGGTCGGCGGGAACCTACGATCCTGCGCTCTCCTTGGCGGCCCGCTTGGCCGCCTTCTTGAACTCGCGCACCTCGCCCAGACTGGTCGCGTCGACCACGTCGGCGATGGATCGTCGGGAGCCGTCGTCGCCGTACGATCCGGCGGCGTCGCGCCACCCGGCCGGCTCCACACCCATCTGCTTGCCCAGCAGAGCCAGGAAGATGCGCGCCTTCTGATCGCCGTACCCGGGCAGCGCCTTCAGTCGCTTCAGCACTTCTCTGCCGTCCGGGTCGCCGTCCGTCCAGATGGCGTCGGCGCGGCCGTCCCACTCGTCGACGATGTACGAGCACATCGACTGGATCCGCTTGCCCATCGACCCGGGGAACCGGTGCACCGCGGGTGGAGTGGAGCAGATCGCGAGGAAGTCGTCCTCCGGCATCTCGGCGATCGCGCGGACGTCGAGCGACCCGATGCGATCCACCAGCTTCTTCGGACCGGCGAACGCCGACTCCATCGGTACCTGCTGATCGAGCAACATCCCGATCAGCAGCGCGAGCGGGTCGGAGGCGAGCAGGGCGTCGGCGTCGGGATCCCCCACCAAGTGCAGCGTCGTGGCCATGGCGTCATTCTTTCACGCGGACAGCGCAGCACGAATGCGCTGCGCCAGCCGACCGTCGACGAGGTCCGCCCACGTCCACCGCACGACGATCCACCCGGCGGCACGCAGAGCGTCCTCCCGAAGCTTCTCGCGGATCACGACTGCGTTCGCGGACTCGCCGTTGCGTGTGTACTTCGCCAGTCCGTCGAATTCGCCGAGCACGCGCTGGTCCTCCCACAGGAAGTCCGGCCGATACGTGCGCCCGTCGATCACGATCTCGATCTGCAGCTCGGGCGCGGGGAGCCCGTGCCGATCGAGGTACACCCGACTGCGCGATTCGCCGACGCTCTCGCTACGACCGTCCAAGAATGCGGCGGCACGTCGAGCGCCCGCGACGCCGCGCCGACGGCCACACCCGCGGATGGCCTCGGTGATGTCGTCGATCGATGTCGGAGTGCATGCCATCGCCGAATCACCAACGCACACAGCGGCTTCGAAGCTCAAGGCGCACGCAAGATCCGCCACGGTCCGCGCCGCGGAGGTCACTCTCGCACCGTCACGCATCACCACGTCCATATCGGCGAGTGGATGCGTGTGAAGGTGCCGTACCGCGTCGACACGTCCGCCGGTCGGCCTGTCGACCGTCAGGTGCACCAGCGGTGGCGGCCCCTGCCACAACGACATGCCCCACGCCAGCGCGGCCGACTCGTGGCTGAGCGTGAGACCCGGTCCGCCTGCGGCCAGGGCTGCCCGGGCTGCGAGAAGGTGTCGAGCCTCCGGCGCGGAGTCGGTGAAACGCCGCTTGTCGACGAAACACCCCCGCCGCACGGCCACTATGGACCCGGACCTGCGTGCACTGCGGATCTCGGTGTCGGACACACCTCGGCCGAGAAGATCCGCGCGCCGGATCAGTTCTGCGGCTTCGCCCTCGTCGCTCATGTGACGATCGTGGCCGAGATCCAGGAATGCTGCTCATGGCCATCCACAGGCGTCGAACCGTCACCGGTTTCCGCAACTCACAGGGGTTGCAGCCGGTGAACCCTGCCGGAATCGGTGTGAGAACCCGACCGAACTACGACCCGAGCAGCTTCTCCGTCGCGGCCAGCAGCACGCAGGTGGCCACGCCGTCCATCGCCGCGGACAACTCGTCGGTGGACGGGAAGCTGGGGGCGAGGCGGATGTTCCGGTCGTCGGGATCGCGCTTGTACGGGAAGGCGGAGCCGGCGCCGGTGAGGGCGATGCCGGCGTCCTTCGCCAGGGAGATGGTGCGCGCAGCGGTGCCGTCGAGCACGTCCAGGCTGACGAAGTAGCCACCGTCGGGCTCGGTCCACGATGCGACCTTCGAGGCACCGAGCCTGTCGTCGAGGATTTCCTGGACCATCGCGAACTTGGGCGCGAGGATCTCGCGGTGCTTGGCCATGTGCGACCGCACACCGTCGGCATCACCGAAGAAGCGCAGGTGGCGGAGCTGATTGAGCTTGTCGGGGCCGATGCTCTTCTTGCCGTAGTGGCCCAGGTACCAGTCGAGGTTCGCCGACGACGAACCGAGGAAGCTGACGCCGGCACCGGCGTAGGTGATCTTCGACGTGGACGCGAAGACGTACGGACGGTTCGCGTGACCGGTCTCCGCTGCCAGGCTCAGCACGTCGTACGCGGGCGGGAACTCGTCTGCCAGCGGATGTACCGCGTAGGCGTTGTCCCAGAACAGCCGATAGTCGGCGGCCGCGGTGGGCATCGTCGCGAGAGCGCGGGTGACCTCCTCCGAGTACACCGCACCCGTGGGGTTGGCGTAGTTCGGCACACACCACATGCCCTTGATCTGCGGATCGCCCGAGACCAGCCGCTCGACCTCGGCGACGTCGGGGCCGTCCTCGTTCATCGTCACCGGGATCATCTCGATGCCGTAGCTCTCGGTGATGGCGAAGTGCCGGTCGTAACCGGGGCTCGGGCACAGGAAGCGGACGACGGGTTCGGCCGACCACGGACGCACCGAGTCGACGGTGCCGTGCAGCAGCCCCCACACCACGAGGTCGTGCATGATCTCGAGGCTCGCGTTGTTTCCCGCGATCAGGTTCGCGGCCGGGATGTTCAGTAGCTCACCGAAGATGGCGCGCAGCTCGGGCAGACCCTGCAGTCCGCCGTAGTTGCGGCAGTCGGTGCCCTTGCCGTCCCGGTAGTCCTCACCGGGCAGGGTGAGCAGGCCGGCCGCGAGATCGAGCTGCTCGGGTGACGGCTTGCCGCGGGTGAGGTCCAGCGAGAGTCCGCGTGCGACCAGTGCCTCGTACTCGGCGGTGCGCTTCTCGTGCTCCGCGGCCAGCTCGTCGGGGTTCATCAGTCCGAGTTGAGCTTGGCCGGTCATGGCGAGGAGGGCCTTTCGAGGCGACTGCGCGTGGCGGGAAGTTAAGGGGACCCCGCGCACCCGGCAGAGCCCGTTGACCCTTGCTGCCTTCCGGCCCTGGGGGAGTTCACAGGATGCGCGCCGCGCGGGATCCGTGGACGAGTCTAGCCACATCCCCCGCGCACCACCGAACCGACCCGATTCGTCTCAACGGGGGTGTCGCCGGTAAGGTAGTCGACGGAGGATTCGCCTAGTGGCCTATGGCGCTCGCCTGGAACGCGGGTTGGGTTAACGCCCTCAGGGGTTCAAATCCCCTATCCTCCGCAGAGAAAGACCCCCGTGCACTGCACGGGGGTCTTCTTCGTTCTCACTCTCTGTCCAGCACCCAGGTCACGGGAGCCGGGTCGAGCCCTTCCACGACGCCGGCCGCCCACGCCTCGGCCGTCGACACGTCCTCGTGCTCGGCGGTGGCCAGGATGGAGTCGTCGCTGGTGTCTCTCACTCGATAGGTCGGCATGGCTCACGAATGCCACGCGGCGGCCGGGGACAAACTCAGAACAGTGCTTCCTGCATGGCGGGCAGCGCGGTGTCGAACTCGCCCCACTCGATGCGGCGGCCCCGCAGTCGGGCCAGGTCGGCGACGTAGACGGCATCCGGATCCTCCGCCACCGTCGCGCCGACGGCGGAACCGATGCACCACTGCACGGTCAGGCCGTGCGCACCGACGGCAGTGTCCAGCGGATAGGCCGTGCGCCGACCCGTGAAGGCCGCCTCTCGGCCCGCGGGCGGCTCCCACTGCTCGTCGACGACACGGAAGTCGTCGTCGGAGAAGTCGGGACCGAGGTCGGCGAGCACCTCGCGCGCCAGTGTCGCCGCGTCGGCGTTCGATCGGTCGAGGCGGGCGAGGTCGATCGGGCGGGTCAACCCCGCCGCCTTGGCTGCCGCGCGCACGGCCTGGCGCAGACCGGCAGTGTCGGTCATCGCGTCCTCGAGGTGCCGCACCACGCGTCCGTCGACCGCCCGTGCGACGTAGCGTCCGACCACGGCGCCCTGCTCGGTGAGCCGCCCCCATTTCCGAGGATCCGCCGCCGTTCCCACCTTGTCCGTCCCGTCGGCGAAGGTCGCGACGTAGAGCCAGTGCGGTTGCATCACGACGCTCTCGAGCCCCTTCGACAGGAAGTCCTGCCGGTGGACGATGTGGACGAACCGGTACGGATCCGCCGCGACACAGGCGTCGCAGTGCACCCCGGAGGTGGCGCGCGCACCGTTCGGGCAGGCCACGGGACGGCCGTCCTCGGCGCGGCGACCGATGCACCACAGCACACCCGGCGCATCGAGCGCGCGGTATCGCAGTGCGGAGGACAGCACCGGCCGGGACGTCACCTCGCCGGTGTCCGTGTCGGTGACTCCGAGCAGCGGCTCCCCGCGTGGCCACCCGACACCGCGCACGACCAGTGCCATCGCGACTCCTCTCCACCTGGCAGCATTCCCGGGATGAGCACACCCGGACCCGTCGGATCCCTCTACCGCCGAGTGACGACGCGCAAGGCCGGCGTGCTGCCCCCGCACCGCGCCACCCGACGTCTCTCGGCCTACGTCTACGGAAACGTCCTGGTGATGACCGTGGTGGTCGCCGCCAGTCCGTCGTCCATCGCGAACGGTACGGCGGCGTTGTTGGTGATCGGCACCACGCTCACCACCTTCCTCGCCCACATCTTCGCGGACGCCGTCGCGGCCGGCACCGTCGACGACGACACCGTCGACTGGCGCGAGGAGTTGCGGGACTCGCTGCCGATCGCCTCCTCGGGCGTCGCGCCGTCGTTGCTGCTGGCGCTGGCGTGGCTCGAGATCCTGCCCGGCGCACTCGCGCAGGGGCTCGCGGGTGGTCTGGTGACGTTGCGTATCGCGTCGATCCCGGTGGTCGCCGAGCGTCTGCGCGGCCGCGGACTGTCGTTTCGCCTGGTCCTGGCCGGTATCGCCACCGCAGTGCTGGCCGCGATCGTCGTGGCGGTGAAGGTGTATCTGACACACTGATCGCGTCGTTCGCCACCGAAACCTCTTGTGACCGACACCGCCGCCGGGCAGTGAATGTCTGGGATCACATGCTCGCGGAACGGCTCCCCGCCGCCCATCAGCGTGCACACTGGAGCGGTAGTACAACGGAGGGATCTCCCATGGCGGCACTCGATACCGCACAGCCGGACATGCAGACACTCAGTCTGCACGGCAACGAACTGAAGTACCTGGACATCGGACACGGCCCCGCGGTCATCCTGATCCACGGACTGCTGGGCTCCCATCACAACTGGGAACCGCAGATCGACACCCTGTCGCAGCGGTACCGCGTCATCGTGCCGGACCTGTTCGGCCACGGTGAATCGGACAAGCCCGCCGGGGACTACTCCATCAGTTCCCACGCCGCGACGGTGCGCGACCTGCTGCACAGCCTGGACATCACGTCGGCGACGTTCGTGGGCCACTCGCTCGGCGGTGGCATCGCGATGCAGACGCTGTACCTGTTCCCCGAGTTGGTCGAGCGCATGGTGCTCATCGCCAGCGGCGGACTCGGCCCCGAGGTGAGCCCGCTCCTGCGTGCGGCCACCCTGCCGGGCAGCGAATTCGTTCTCCCGCTGATGGCGAACCGCACCGTGCGCGGCCTCACCGATCTCGCGATCGATCGGCTCGACAAGCTGGGACTCCCCCTGATGAGCGCCAGTTCCTCCGAGGCGTGGCGCAGCTTCGGGTCGGTCCAGGACGCCGGCACCCGCCGCGCGTTCCTCGCGACCGCCCGCTCCGTCATCAGCTTCCGCGGTCAGACCATCAGTGCGACACCGCACTTCGCCAACTTCCCCAACATCCAGGCGATGCTGGTCTGGGGTGCGCGCGACAGCATCATCCCCAACTCGCACACCGAGAACGCTCGGGCCGAGTTGCCGCACGGCCGCGTCGAGATCTTCGAGAGGGCAGGGCATTTCCCGCATCTCGACAATCCCGACCGCTTCGACCGCATATTCACCGAGTTCATGCGTGACTGCGAGGCCGGTGCCTCGCGTCCGCACCTCGTCGCCGAGGCCTGACACACACACGAACGCGCCCTCTCCCGTCATGCGGGAGAGGGCGCGATGCTGTGTGCGTGCCTACTTCGTCGGGATACCGGCCTTCGCGAGCTCGGCCTCGGTGGCCAGGTTCTTCGCGTCGGCGATGTCGATGCTCTCGAGCGCGATGCCCTTGGTCTCACGAGCCACCACGACGGCGATCAGCGTGATGAGCGCGGAGGCTGCGAGGTACCAGGCGATCGGCACGGACGAGCCGTAGACGTCCAGCAGCTTCACCGCGATGATCGGCGCGAGCGACCCTGCGACGATCGACGTCACCTGATAGCCCAGGGACACACCGGAATACCGCATACGCGTGGGGAACATCTCGGACATGATCGCCGGCTGGGTGGCGTACATGAAGGCGTGGAACACCAGTCCGATGATGATCGCCAGCATGATGACGACGTTGTGGCCGCTGTTCATCATGGGGAAGGCGAAGAAGCCCCACGTGCCGGCGGTGACCGCACCGACGAGGTACACCGGACGGCGTCCGACGGTGTCCGCCAGGCGACCGACCAACGGGATCACCGCGAAGTGCACGGCGTGCGCGATGAGCATCCACCAGAGGATGGTGCTGGTGTCGGTTCCCACCTCGACCTTGAGGTAGGTGATGGAGAAGGTGACCACCAGGTAGTACATGACGTTCTCGCCGAAGCGCAGGCCCATCGCGGTGAACACGCCACGCGGGTAACGCTTCACGACCTCGAAGACGCCGTACGACGCGGCCTTGATGACCTCGGCCTGCTTCTGCGCCTCGACGAAGATGGGTGCGTCGGTGACCTTGGTGCGGACGTAGTAGCCGACGAAGACGATGACGGCGGACAGCCAGAACGCGACACGCCAGCCCCAGCTGAGGAACGCGTCCTCCGAGAGCACGGTGGTGAGCACCAACAGGACGACCGTCGCGAGCAGGTTGCCGCCGGGGACACCGGCCTGCGGCCAACTGGCCCAGAAGCCGCGGCTCTTGTTGGGGCTGTGCTCGGCGACGAGAAGCACTGCGCCGCCCCACTCACCGCCCACCGCGAAGCCCTGGATGAAGCGCAGCGTCACCAGAAGTGCCGGCGCCCAGTACCCGATCTGGTTGAACGTCGGCAGGCAGCCCATGAGGAAGGTGGCGGCGCCGACCAGCACCAGCGAGAACTGCAGGAGCTTCTTACGTCCGTACTTGTCACCGAAGTGACCGAAGACGATGCCACCGAGCGGTCGTGCGACGAAGCCGACCGCGTACGTGACGAAGGCCGCCAGGATGGCGTCGAGTTCGCTGGTTCCCTCCGCGAACATGATCTTGCTGAACACGAGCGTCGCCGCCGTGCCGTAGAGGAAGAACTCGTACCACTCGACCACGGTGCCCGCCATGGATGCGGCGACCACCTTCCGCAGACCCGACGGTTCCTCGTCGCGATCCACCCTGTCGACAACCGACATGACATTCTCCTTGCTGAGTCTCCGGTGCCGGGACAGTGATCCACGGCACACGCTGAGTCGAGTATCGACGCAGATCACCGCGCCGCACAATGGCCGCGCGCGCACGACCGAACTGCAAAGATGCACACATGACCTCGTCCGGACGCTCCTCGGCGCACACGCCGCCCAGCGCGGACGATCTTCTCGTCCTCCTCGCCGTCGGGCGCAGCGGCCGCTTCACCGCCGCCGCGGACAGCCTCGGTGTCAATCACACGACGGTGTCTCGCCGCATCGCCTCACTGGAGAAATCACTCGGTGGCCGGGTACTGGTCCGCACCTCGGGCGGCTGGGAACTCACCGACCTGGGCCGACACGCACTCGCCGCGGCCGAGACGGTCGACAGCGTGGTGCGCGGCCTGGTGGACCCGGGCGGTGCGTCGCTGCGTGGTGTCGTCCGCATCTCCGCGACGGACGGATTCAGCGCCTACATCGCGGCGCCCGCCGCCGTCAGTGTGCAGGAACGGCACCCCGAGGTGTCCGTGGAACTGGTCGCCGCGACGCGACGCGCCTCGCAACAACGGTCGGGAATGGACATCGAGATCGTCGTCGGCACGCCTCAGGTGCACCGCGCCGAGGCCGTGCACCTCGGCGAGTACTGCCTCGGTCTGTACGCCACTCCGGAGTACCTCGAGCACCACGACACCATCACCACCCGACGCGACCTCGCCGGCCATCCCCTCGTCTACTTCGTCGAGTCGATGCTCCACGTCGACGACCTGGATCTCGCGCGCTCGGTCGCCGTCGGCGACGCTCCCCCGTCGTCGGACGTCCCGGTGATGCGGAGTTCGGTGAGCTCGACCAACGTCTTCGTGCACGTCGAGGCCACGCGGGCGGGCGCCGGTATAGGCCTGCTGCCGTGCTTCATGGCCGACCGGCACCGCGATCTCGTGCGCATCCTGCGCTCGGAGGTGTCGGTCACCCTGGCCTACTGGCTGGTCGTGCGCGGCGAGACGCTGCGCCGCCCCGAGGTCGGGGTGGTGGTCGACGCGCTGCGGACGGAGGTCGCGTCCCGACGGGACGAGCTCATGGGTCGCGGCGAGTGAACGGCCGCTTCGCACCGAGCCCCTCCGGCGACCTCCACATCGGGAACCTCCGCACGGCTGTGCTCGCGTGGCTCCTCGCCCGCGGAACCGGACGCGGATTCGTCCTGCGCGTCGAGGACCTCGATCGCGTGCGACCGGGCGCCGAGCACCGTCAGCTCGACGATCTCGCCGCCGTCGGCATCACCGTCGACGGGCCGGTGGTGCGGCAATCGGATCGCCGAGAGTCCTATGCCGCGGCCATCGCCTCCCTCGCCGCCGACGGCCGTGTCTACGAGTGTTTCTGCACCCGCCGCGAGATCCAGCAGGCCGCGTCCGCACCGCACGCTCCCGAGGGTGCGTACCCCGGAACCTGCCGGAACCTCACCGAGGCGCAACGCGCGTCCCGCCGCGCCGAGGGCCGACGCGCCGCGCTGCGGTTGCGTTCGGACACGCGGTCGTTCACCGTGACCGACGCCCTCGTCGGCGAGTTCACGGGCGTGGTCGACGACCTCGTCCTCCAGCGCACGGACGGCGTTCCCGCCTACAACCTCGCCGTCGTCGTCGACGACGGGTTCCAGAGCGTCGACCAGGTGGTTCGCGCGGACGACCTGCTCGCGTCGGCGCCGCGTCAGGCCTACCTCGCCGGTCTGCTCGGCGTGCAGATCCCGGAGTACGTGCACGTCCCGCTCGCTCTCGGACCGACGGGCAAGCGCCTCGCCAAGCGGGACGGCGCCGTCACCCTGCGCGACCGACTCGCCGCCGGGCAGACCGTGTCCGACGTCCGCGCCGAGATCGCGTCGTCGATCGGGGTTCCGTCCGAGCGCACGCACGAATCGCTGTCCGACCTGGCCTCGCACTGGTCCCTGGACCTGCTCCCGAGGGAGCCGTGGTTCGTGCTCGGTCACTGATCGAGACCCCGTTGCAACGGAACATCGCACACCGGTCGGGGCGCATCGGACGTAAGGTGGCCGCGAGAAGACTCCGACACGTCAACCCGTACGAGAAGGACATCATGACCACAGGCGGTTTCGACCCGAGCAAGGATCCGCAGAACCCCGGCAGCTACCCGCCGCCGCAGCAGGGTTCCTACCCGCCCCCGTCGCAGGGGTCCTACCCGCCGCCCTCGCAGGGCAGTTACCCCCCGCCCTCGCAGGGCAACTACCCGCCACAGCAGGGTGGCTACCCCCAGCAGGGCGGCTACCCCCAGCAGGGTGGCTACCCGACGCCCCCGCAGTTCGACAACACCACCAACTACGGTGGCTCGAACTTCGGTGGAGTGCCCGGCGGCGGTCAGCCCGGTGGGCTCGGCATTCGACTGGGCGCGCGCATCATCGACGGGATCATCGTCGGCATCGTCGCGCTGATCCTCGCCGCGATCTTCGGTGCGACCGACAACATCCTCGTCACCGGACTCTTCTCCGGCGTCCTGACGTTCGCGTACTTCGTCGGCCTCGAGGTCAGCCAGGGCGCGACACTCGGCAAGAAGATCCTCGGACTCCAGGTGCACGGTCCCGCCGGCACGCCGCGGCCGACGCTGCAGCAGTCCGCGATCCGCAACGCGTTCACGCTGCTCAACATCATCCCGTTCCTCGGTAGCCTGCTCGCGTTCATCGCCGTGATCGTCATCGCCGTCACGGTCAACTCGAGCCCCACCAAGCAGGGCAAGCACGATCAGTTCGCCGGTGGCACCCAGGTGGTCAAGAAGTAGCCTCCGCACACACCGACATCGGGCGCGGATCCCTTCGGGGATTCGCGCCCGTCGTCGTCTCGGTGCTTGGATCGACCGGTGACTGCAACCAACTCCACCGCCACCGACGACGACACTCCGTCTGGACAGGCCTCGTTCGCCCAAATCAGCCGTGGCTTCTACCCCGCCATCGTCGCGCTCTTCGTCGCGACGCTGCTGATCTCGAACGTGGCCGCCAGCAAGGGTGTCGCCTTCTTCGCCGCGTCCGACGTCTCGCTCGGGCCCTTCCAGATTCTCCCCATCAACACCGACGGCGCGTTCTTCCTCTTCCCCCTCGCGTACATCCTCGGCGATGTGCTCAGCGAGGTGTACGGGCTCAAGGCGACGCGCCGCGCCATCTACCTGGGCTTCGGCTCTCTCCTGCTCACATCGGTCTGCTTCTGGATCGCCATCGAACTCCCCGCCGCGTCGTTCTACGAGAACCAGGCCGCACTCGAGACCGTCGTCGGCGTCGTGCCGCGCCTGGTCCTCGCCGGTCTCGCCGGTTACACCGTCGGACAGCTGTTGAACTCCATCGTGCTGGTGAAGATCAAGGAACGCACCAAGGAGAAGCACCTGTGGGCCCGCCTCATCGGCTCGACGGTGGTCGGCGAGTTCTTCGACACCCTGATCTTCTGCAGCATCGCGGCCGGCGTCATCGGCATCACGACGGGCGCCGACTTCGTGAACTACGTCATCGTCGGCTTCCTGTGGAAGACCCTCGTCGAGGTGCTCGTGCTCCCGATCACCTACGCCGTCATCGCGTACATCAAGAAGCGCGAGCCGACCTACTCCCCGGACTGACCCCCGCCCGCCCCCGCGAGTACGTCGATACTGTCGTTGTCGAGCACGACTTCACGACACTATGGGCGTACTCGCGGGGAGTTGCGGCTCAGGAATAGAAGCGCGCCAGCGTGTCCTTCTTGAACTCCTGGAACCGCCCGTCGCGGATGGAGGCGCGGATGTCGTCCACCAGCCGCACGGTGAACCGCTCGTTGTGAATGGTGGCGAGGGTTGAGGCCAGCATCTCCTTGGCCTTGAACAGGTGATGCATGTACGCCCGCGTGTAGTGCGCGCAGGTGTAGCAGTCGCACTCCTCGTCGATCGGCGTGAAGTCCCGACGGAACCGCGCGGTGTTGATGTTGAAGCGCCCGTCCGGTGTGTAGATCGCCGCGTTCCGGGCCACGCGTGACGGATTCACGCAGTCGAACGTGTCGGCACCGTTCTCGATGGCGACGAAGAAGTCGTCCGGCTCGCTGATCCCGAGCATGTGGCGCGGTTTGTGTTCGGGCAGTTCCTCGTTCACCCAGCGGACGATGGTGCCGAGGTTCTGCTTCTCCAGAGCGCCGCCGATGCCGTAGCCGTCGAATCCGCGCCCGGTCTCGCCGACGATGGTCTCGAGATCGTGTGCTGCCTTCCGACGAAGGTCCTCGTACTGCGCACCCTGCACCACACCGAACAGCGCCTGGTACGGCTTGTCGGCGCGCTCGGCCGTGAGGCGCTCGTGCTCGGCGATGCACCGCACCGCCCACGCCTGCGTGCGGTCCAGCGACTGTTCCTGGTACGCACGGGTGTTCATCAACGTGGTCAGCTCGTCGAACGCGAACATGATGTCCGCGCCGAGCTGGTGCTGGATCTGCATCGACACCTCGGGGGTGAAGCGGTGCCGCGATCCGTCGAGGTGGGACTTGAACGTCACGCCGTCGTCGTCGACGTGCGCGAGGCGCTCCTTACCCTCGGCGATGACGTCGTCAGACTCCACCCGAGTGGCGTCCATCGAGATGACCTTCTTGAACCCGACGCCGAGCGACATCACCTGGAACCCGCCGCTGTCGGTGAACGTCGGGCCGTCCCAGTTCATGAACGTGCCGAGTCCCCCGGCCTCGTCCACGATGTCAGGCCCCGGCTGCAGGTACAGGTGGTAGGCGTTCGCCAGAACCGCCTGTGCGCCCAGCTCTTTCATCGACTCCGGCAGCACCGCCTTGACGGTGGCCTTGGTGCCGACGGCGATGAACGCGGGGGTCTCGATGTCGCCGTGCGGCGTCCGCAGGGTGCCGGTTCGACCGAGATGGTCCTCGATACGGGTCTCGACTGTGAAGAGGTCGGTCATGCCCCCATCGAACCAGACGCCAACTGCTGCTCCTGCAGGCCGGACGCACTGAGACGGTGGTAGGCGCCGCGCGCCGCGATGAGCTCGTCGTGCGTGCCCTTCTCCACGATGGACCCGTTCTCCATCACCAGGATCAGATCGGCGTCGCGGATCGTGGAGAGGCGGTGCGCGATCACGAAACTTGTGCGATCGCTGCGCAGGGCCGCGGTGGCCTTCTGCACCAGCAGCTCGGTACGGGTGTCGACGGAGCTGGTGGCCTCGTCGAGGATCAGCACGGCCGGGTCGGCGAGGAACGCGCGCGCGATGGTGATCAACTGCTTCTCGCCCGCACTGACGTTGCTGCCCTCCTCGTCGATGACGGTGTCGTACCCGTCGGGCAGCGAGTGCACGAAACGGTCGACGTAACTCACCCGCGCCGCCTCCATGATCGACTCCTCGGTGGCGCCACTGTTGCCGTACGCGATGTTGTCGCGGATGCTGCCGCCGAACAGCCAGGTGTCCTGCAGCACCATGCCGGTGCGCGATCGCAGCGTCGCCCGCGTCATGTCACGCGTGTCCACACCGTCGAGCGTGATCGAGCCGGAATCGATGTCGTAGAACCGCATCACGAGGTTCACGAGCGTCGTCTTGCCGGCGCCGGTGGGGCCGACGATCGCAACCATCTGGCCGGGTTCCGCCACGAAGGACAGCCCGTCGATGAGCGGACGCTCCGGTTCGTAGCGGAACGACACGTCCCGGAACTCGACGCGTCCACTGCGCGTGGTGGGGGTGACGGGTGCCGACGGATCGGCGCCCTCCTCCTCGGCGTCGAGGATCTCGAAGATGCGCTCCGCCGAGGCGACACCCGACTGGAGCAGGTTGACCATCGAGCCGATCTGCGTGAGCGGCTGTGTGAACTGGCGGGAGTACTGGATGAAGGCCTGCACCTCGCCCAGGCTCAGCGTGCCGGACGCGACGCGCAGTCCGCCCACCACGGCGATGGCGACGTAGTTGAGGTTGCCCAGGAACATGATGGCGGGCATGACGATTCCGGAGATGAACTGTGCCCGGAAGCTCGCCTGGTACAGCTCCTCGTTGCTCTCGTGGAACACCCGCGCCGTCTCGTGCTGGCGGCCGTAGGCCTTGACCAGCTCGTGCCCGGTGTAGGCCTCCTCGACCTGTGCGTTGAGCGCGCCGGTCTGCTTCCACTGCGCGATGAAGTGCGGCTGCGAGCGCTTGGCGATCATCGCCGTCACCACGATCGACAGCGGCACCGTCAGGATCGCGACCAGTGCGAGCAGCGGCGAGATCCACAGCATCATGCCCAGGATGCCGAAGACCGTGAGCACCGAGACCACGAGCTGGCTGAGTGTCTGTTGCAGGCTCTGCGAGACGTTGTCGATGTCGTTGGTGACTCGCGAGAGCACGTCGCCGCGCTTGTGGGAGTCGAAGTAGCGCAACGGCAACCGGTGGATCTTGTTTTCGACGTCGGTACGCAGACGCTTGATGACGCGTTGCAGCGCGATGTTCAGGATGTAGCCCTGCACCCAGGACAGCAGTGCGGACCCGATGTAGAGGATCAGGACGAGGACCAGGACCTTGCCGACGGCGTCGAAGTCGACTCCCCGACCGGGGACGACGTCCATGCTCGACACCATGTCGGCGCGTGTGCCCTCACCCGAGGCGCGGAGACCGTCGACGACCTGCTCCTTGGACAACGAGGGGTCGAGCGAACGGCCGACGATGCCGTCGAAGATGAGGTTGGTGGCTCTGCCCAGGATGTTCGGGGCGAGAACGGTGAGAACGACGCTAGCGACGGCGAACACGAGTACCACCGTGAGCAGCATGCGCTGCGGAAGGAGCCGGCGCAGCAGCCGCCTGACGGACGGTCCGAAGCTCATCGCCTTCGTGCCGGGAGCACCGGGACCGGGAGGACCGCCGGGCCGCGTCATGCGACACCCGCTGCGGTGCGCTGCGAGTCGACGATCTCGGCATAGGTGGGACACGTCTCGAGCAGCTCGTCGTGCGTACCGAGGCCGACCATCCTGCCGTCGTCGAGCACCACGATGCTGTCCGCGTCGCGGATGGTGGACACCCGCTGCGCGACGACGATGACGCAGGCGTCACGTGTGATGGGGCGCAGGGCCGCTCGGAGATTCGCGTCCGTCGTCAGGTCGAGAGCGGAGAACGCGTCGTCGAAGACGTAGATGCTCGGCCGCCGGATGATGGCGCGGGCGATGGCCAGTCGCTGACGCTGCCCACCGGAGACGGTGGTGCCGCCCTGGGCGACGGGGGTCTCGAGACCCTCGGGCATCTCGCGGACGAAGTCGGCGGCCTGCGCCACCTCGAGTGCGTCCCACATCTCGGCCTCCGTGGCGTCCTCCTTGCCGTAGCGAAGATTGGAGGCGATGGTGCCGGAGAACAGGAAGGGCCGCTGGGGGATCAGTCCGATCTCCGCTCGCAGCGCCTCCGGATCGAGTTCTCGCACATCGGTTCCGCCCACGCGCACCACTCCGTCGGTCGTGTCGATGAGACGCGGGATCAGGTTGATCAGCGTCGTCTTGCCCGAGCCGGTGCTGCCGATCACGGCCGTGGTGGTTCCGGCCGTCGCCCGGAACGACACGTCGCAGAGCACCGGGTGATCGGCCGCGGGATACGCGAAGGCGGCCTTGTCGAACTCCACCGTCGACGGCGCCGAGGCGAAGACGACGGGCTTCGCGGAGGGCACGACGGACGAATTCGTGTCGAGCACCTCGGTGATGCGCTCGGCACACACGCTGGCGCGCGGGATCATCATCGCGATGAACGACGCCATGATCACCGACATCAGGATCTGCATGATGTAGCTCAGCAGGGCCGTCAGCGATCCGATCTCCATGCGTCCCTCGTCGACGGCGTGACCGCCGAACCAGATCACCGCGACGCTGGTGACGTTGCTGATGAGCATGACCACCGGGAACATGAGCGCCATCAGACGACCGACCTGCAGTGCGGTGGCGGTGAGGGCGGTGTTCGCGTCGTCGAAACGCTCCACCTCGTACGGCTCGCGCACGAAGGCGCGCACCACGCGGATGCCCGTGATCTGCTCGCGCAGAACGCGGTTGACCGTGTCGATGCGCTTCTGCATGACCTTGAACGCCGGAACCATGCGGACCACGACGAAGCCCATGCTCAGCGCCAGCGCAGGAACGGCGATACCGAGGAGCCACGACAGTCCGAAGTCCTCGCGCAGAGCCATGACGATGCCGCCGACGCACATGATGGGCGCCATCACCAGGATGGTGCAGCCCATCAGAACCACCATCTGCACCTGCTGAACATCGTTCGTGTTGCGGGTGATGAGCGACGGAGCGCCGAACGTCCCGACCTCGCGCGCCGAGAAAGTGCCGACGCGGTCGAGGAGCGCCCCGCGGATGTCGCGGCCGGCCGCCATGGCGGCGCGTGCTCCGAAGTAGACGCCGCCGATCGAGCACGCGATCTGCGCGGCGGAGACGGCCAGCATGATCGAGCCGGTCGACAGGATGTAGCCGGTGTCGCCGGTCGTCACGCCGTTGTCGATGATGTCGGCGTTGAGGCTGGGCAGGTACAGCGAGGCCACGGTGGCCACGAACTGCAGCACCACCACGCCTGTCAGCGCGCCGCGGTACGGCGCCAGATACCGGCGGAGAAGTGAGATCAACACGTCGTGCATCCTTCCTTCTCGACAGGACCCGTCGGACGACAGGCGTGGTGGGTGCAGTTCATCGACTCAGCTCCGGTTCGCCGGCTGCTGGGTCGCCGGTGCGGTCTCGTCCGTCCTGCGGACGAGTTTCTCACCTTCGATGTCCACGTTCGGCAGAATCTTGTCCAGCCACTTCGGCAGGTACCAGGCCTTGTCGCCGAGCAGCGCCATGACCGCGGGGATCAGGATCATGCGGACGATGAAGGCGTCGAAGAACACGGCGGCCGCGAGAGCGAAACCGATGGACTTGATGAACGAGTCCGGTTCCAGCATGAACGCCGCGAACACCGAGATCATGATGACCGCCGCGGCAGCGACGACGCGGGCGCCGTACTTGAAGCCCGTGACGATGGCATCGCTCGCGGTCGCCCCGTGGACGTACGCCTCCCTCATCCGGGACACCAGGAACACCTGGTAGTCCATCGCGAGTCCGAAGACCACACCGATCAGGAAGATCGGCATGAAGCTCACGATGGGCTGCGGGTTGGAGATCAGTCCCAGTCCACCTTCCTGGAAGATGAAGACGGTGGCACCGAAGGTGGCGAGCACGCTGAGCAGGAAGCCGAGCGTCGCCGTCAGCGGCACCAGGATCGATCGGAACACCACCATGAGCAGCAGGAATGCCAATCCGACGACGACTGCGAGGTACGGGATCAGGGCCTTCTGGAGCCGATCCGACACATCGATCTCGAGCGCCGTCTGGCCGGTGACGCCGTAGGTGACGCCGTACTCGGATTCCAGACCACCCCGGGCGTCGCGCAGCGCGGTCACCAGGTTCTGCGTGTCCTCGCTGATCGGTGAGCTCTTGGGAGTCACCGACACCAGGGCGGTGTCGCCCGCCGGGTTGAGCCCGGCCTGCTGTGCGTTGGTCACGTCGGGTTCCGCCGCCGCCCTGTCGACGACGGCCTGGAAGGCCGCCGTCCGATCGGCCTCGGGGACGTTGCTCGCGTCCACGACCATCAGCAGCTGACCGTTGCGTCCCGGTCCGAAGCCCTGGTCGACCAGGTCGTACGCCTCACGAGCGGGGGTACCCGGTTCGGCGGTGGCCACCGACGGAAGCGCCAGACGCAGCGACGTCATGGGACCGGCGATGACACCGAGGATCACGACACCGACGATGAGCACCAGTGCGGGACGCTTGATCACCATGCGCACCCATCGCAAGCCGTTGGTCGGCTTGTCGTCGTGCTCGGGGTCCGGCACGGTGCGGATCTTGCCGGCGAACGCCTTCGCGCCGAAGAGTCCGAGGACGGCGGGCAGCATGGTCAGCGCGACGAGGACGGCGACGAAGACACCGAAGCCGGCGGCCAGACCCATCTGGGACAGGAACGGGATGCCGACGACGCGCAGTGCCACGAGCGCGATGAGCACCGTGGTGCCGGCGAAGACGACGGCGCTGCCGGCGGTTCCCACGGCGCGTGCCGCGGCTTCCTCACGGTCGTCCGTCTCGCTCAGCTCGTTACGGAACCGGGCGACGATGAACAGCGAGTAGTCGATGGCGACGGCGAGGCCGATCATGATGGCGAGAATCGGCGTGAACTGGGTGAGCTCGGCGAAGCCCGACGCGGTGGTGATGGTCAGACTGGTGACGCCGATGCCGACGATGGCCGTGATGAGCGGCAGTCCGGCGGCGACGAGCGATCCGAACATGACGACGAGGACGACGGCGGCGACGGCCAGGCCGATCAGCTCGGCGGTGCCGCCGGGCGGCTCGGCGGCCTGCATGGCGCTGCCACCGATCTCGACGGTGAGCCCTGCGTCACGGGCGGGCTGGGCGGCGTCGGTCAGCTCGGTGCGGATCTCGGCCGTGACATCGGTGACGGTGCCGGTGATGGGCACGTCGAGGATGCCGATGGTCTTGTCCGGTGAGAGCGGCGACACGGCTGCGGCGTTCGCGGCCGCGACGTCCGGCGCGAGACCGGCCTCCGCGTACTGATCGACGATCGCCTGGTTGCCGGCGATCGGATCGAGGAGCGGCATGGCACCCTCAGGCACCGGTCCAGCCGCGGGATCGGCCTTGGCCGTGTCCTTCACGGCGGCGATGCCGCGAATGTTCGCGATGACGCCGTCGATGGCCGCCGTGTTCTCGGGCGAGTCGAGCGTGGTGCCCGCGGGTGCCTGGAACACGTACTGCGCGGACGCCGACGTGAGCGGATCCTCGCCGCCTCCGAAGCGCTCCTTCTGCAGATCCAGCGCAGCCTGGGCGGGGGTTCCCGGGATGGAGAACGACGTGCTCGTCGGGCCGGACAACGTAGCCGCGCCGATACCGGCCAACACCAGGATGGCGAGCCAGATCGGCAGCACGATGCCTTTCCGACGGTACGAGAACCGTCCTATGCGATACAGGAAGGTGGCCATGAGAGTTCTCCTCGTTCGGGGGGGTGTCGTGCTGCGGGTGACGGACGGACGCGCGATCAGTCGGGCGGGAGCGGGGTGGAACCGGTGAGCGGCGCTCGGAAGCCCCGTTCGAGTTGTTGCATGGCGAGGCGGACCACCTCGCCGGCGGATTCTGCTGTGGTGGAGCCCTTCTCGGATGCCTCGGCGAAGAATCCGAGTGCGGCGCTGACGGTGGCGCCCACCGCGGCCTGGACCAACGAGGGGTACAGGTCCCGATCGGGATCGAGCCCCGTGCGCCGGGCCACGGCCTTCTTGAACGCCGCGGAGAGCGAGCGGTCGAACTCGAGCTTCTTCGCCAGCAGAGCCGGCGACTCCTCGACGAACCGCGCGACCGCGACAGTCTCGGTCAACTCGCGCTCGGGATCGTCGACGATCTCGAAGACGATGGCGCGCACCGTGTCCCAGAAGTCCTCGTCCTGCGGACGGTGTTCGATCAGGTCCACCCACTCGAACGCTGCCTGCTCGAGGTAGTACAGCGCCGCTTCTTCCTTGCTGGAGAAGTAGTTGTGGAACGTGCGCGTCGACACCCCCGCGTCGCGGGCGATCGCCTCGGCGGTCACGGTGTCGAAACCCTGTTGCCGCCCGAGACGGATCGCGGCAGCACTGAGCGCTGCACGGGTCTCCGCCTTCTTGCGGTCGCGTAGTCCGGAACTCACGAATCCCACAGTACGGAACTTGCACGGCTCGGCAAGTTTGCAGTGGTGTGCACTTTTGTGACGCTCACCACGCTCGCGCGGTGTTTCGAACCGTCAGGGAGTGAGCCAGCGCTTCACACGGGCGGTGATGAACGGCAGCAGGACGTACACCATGAGGGGTGTGCTCACGAGGGTGACGAGCAGGGTCCGGAGTACAAGACCCAGCGAGAGGTACTCGGAGACAAGGGTGTTGAGCAGAAGAGACAGGGGGAAGAACGCCGACCAGATGACGATGGCCTGCTTCCACCGAGGCGGCGGAGCGCCCACGACGCGGACCGCGTCGGTGAGCGTCGACTGTGGCTCGAACCACCCTTCGACCCCGGTGAGGCGATGCGTCACATGGTCGTCCGCCACACCCACACCACGCGCGACCCAGGCACGCCGGAAGGGCGACGAGAGCCACTCCTGCAGATGAGCGTCCGAATCGAATCGGTAGAGCACGTAGTACTCGTACGGATCGGTCGAGGAGCGCAGCCACCCGCCGCCCAGGAACCCGTCGAACGTGCGCAGCACACTGATTCCGGCATCGGTCCAGGCCACGAAGTCCTGCTCACGGCCGGGCGTGATGCGCCGCGCCACCGAGGTCGTGACCGCGGTACTCGTGGACGTGGACCGGTCGTCCCGGGGTTCAGTCATGTCAGGCGATCGAGAGGAGTCAGTTCTTCTCGGAGAACAGCTGGGTGTAGACGGGCGGCGCCGCGTTGACGACGTCCCTGGCAGCGGACGTCGCGGGAGCCTCGACGGGCTCCGCGTCGGCGGTGACGGGTGCGAGAAAGATCAGTTCGGGTTCCATGGAAACCCCTTCATCAGTAGTTCGGTGGTGAGGAGAACGAGTCGTCCGTCACGAGGGGGAGAACGAGGCGCCGGTGAGAACCGCGGCGTGCTCGTGATCCGAACACTACGCCACGGCGCCGACCTGGCGCGGTACGACCACGCCCGGCCACGTCGACCGTCGTCTGTGGATGCACTGAGAGAAGACGACCGACACTCTCGGACTGTCGACGCCGTGCCCTGCCTGTGTCACACTTGTGACAGAGGCGTGACCTGAGCACTTCCCGCCCTCTCCGCGGTTCTCACCACTGCATCGACTGCCAGAACGACCGACAGCCACCGTGGCCAGACCGTCCACAGAACAGAGGCACCAGTGTCCGTCACCGCCGAACGCCCCAGAGATCGATTCGTCAGTTCGTACACCGAGCTGTCCGTCGCCGTGCGCGCCTCGGGGCTGATGTCCCGCCGCCGCGGTTTCTACTGGTCCCGCATCATCGGCACCGTGGCGGCCTTCGTCGCCGTCTGGGTCGGTGCGTTCCTCCTGGGCGATTCGTGGTGGCAGCTCGCGCTCGCCGTCGCCCTCGCCGTCGTGAGCACGCAGTTCGGCTTCCTGGGTCACGACGGCGCCCACCGCCAGATGTTCGACTCGGCGAAGTGGAACGAGTGGACGGCCCGCATCCTGTCCGGCACCTTCGCAGGACTCTCGCTGCACTGGTGGCAGGGCAAGCACAGCAAGCACCACAACGCGCCGAACCAGATCGGCAAGGATCCCGACATCGGGAACGGGCCCATCGCCTTCGTCCCCGAGTACGTCGCGCAGCGCACCGGCTTCTACGGCGCGTTCACCCGCCGCCAGGGCTGGCTCTTCTTCCCGCTGCTCACCCTCGAAGGCGCCGCACTCCACGTCGCCAGCGTGCGCACGCTGATCGGCTCCAAGGAGATCAAGCACCGCAAGCTGGAGCTGTCGCTCATCGCGCTGCGGCTCACCATCGGGTTCGCACTGCCGTTCCTCGCGATGCCGGCGGGGCTCGCGGTCGGCTTCATCCTCGTGCACTTCGCCGTCTTCGGCGTTCTGCTGGGCGGCTCGTTCGCGCCCAACCACAAGGGGATGCCGCTGGTTCCGGCCAACGCGAAGATCGACTTCCTTCGCCGCCAGGTCCTCATGTCACGCAACGTCGACGGCGGCCCCGTCACCGACTTCATGATGGGCGGCCTCAACTACCAGATCGAGCATCACCTGTTCCCCAGCATGCCGCGGCCGAACCTCAAGAAGGTGCGGCCCATGGTGCGCGAGCACTGCGCCAAGCACGGGGTCACGTACACCGAGACGTCGCTCGTGAAGTCCTACGGCATCGTCGTCCGCTACCTCAACCAGGTGGGACTGTCGAAGCGCAACCCCTTCGACTGCCCGCTGGTACGCGAGTACCGCGCCTGAACTCGGTGTGACCGCGGTCACGTAGACTGCGGCGGGTGATCGCCGATCTCTGGAACAGTCTGCCGACCGCGCTCCGCGACCCGGTCGCCCTCGCGGTGCCGGCATTCCTCGTTCTGCTCGCGCTCGAGTGGACCGCAGCGATCGTCCTCGAGAGCCACGGCGACGAGACCGAGGACAAACCCGGCCGACCGGCCCGTGGAAGCTACCTCCGCGCCGACGCCCGGGCCAGCATCGCGATGGGGCTGGTGTCCATCGCCACCACCACCGCATGGAAAACCCTGGCGCTGCTGGGCTATTCGCTGATCTTCGCGTATGTCGCACCGTGGCAGCTGCCCTCGGACCAGTGGTACACGTGGGTGATCCTGCTGCTCGGCGTCGACGTCCTCTTCTACTGGTATCACCGCATCGCGCACCGCACGCGCATCGTCTGGGCCACGCATCAGGCGCACCACTCGAGCGAGTACTTCAATTTCAGCACCGCACTACGGCAGAAGTGGAACAACAGCGGCGAGATCCTGATGTGGTTGCCGCTGCCCCTGCTCGGCGTCCCGCCCTGGATGGTGTTCACCGGGTTCGCGATCAACCTGGTCTACCAGTTCTGGGTGCACACCGAGCGCATCGACCGGATGCCGCGCTGGTTCGAGTTCGTCTTCAACACGCCGTCGCACCACCGCGTGCATCACGGCCGCGACAAGGAGTACCTGGACAAGAACTACGCCGGCATCCTCATCGTGTGGGACCGCCTGTTCGGGACCTACGCCGACGAGACGTTCCGACCGCACTACGGGCTGACGACTCCGGTGCAGACGTTCGACATCCTGAAGCTCCAGACACACGAGTACGCCGCCATCGCACGGGACGTGCGGACGGCGGCGACTCTTCGACAGAAACTCGGTTACATCGTCGGACCGCCCGGCTGGACTCCCGCGGACGCTACGGCTCAGGCCTTCCCGAGCGTCACCAGGAAATCGACGGAGCCGGTCGGATCCACGGTCACGAAGCCCAGCGACGGCGGCTCGATGCCGTAGTCGGTCCACATCGCGGGAATGTTGCCCGAGGCGACGATGGTCTCGCCCGACCGGAGCACCTGCGTCTCGACGCTCACGTCGCGCGTCTGGCCCTTGAGGGTCAGCGTGCCGTCGAGGGTGACGGTCGCCGTGGTGCCGTCGGTGGGCACGGTGGACAGGTCCACCGGCGACGTCACCGTGAACGTGGCGGTGGGGTTGTTCGCGACATCGAAGATGTTGCCGCGGAACTGGTTGTCGCGCCGATCGCTGTCGGTGGTGATGGTCTCGGTGCGCACCACGATCTCACCGGCGGTGAGCTCCTGGTTCGCGATCGTGGCGCTTCCCGAGACGTCCGGCGTGGTGCCGACGACTGTGACGTCGGTGCCGTTGAGCACCTCGGCGACGGTGTACCCGGCCGACGTCGGGTTCGCTGCGTCACCGGGCGTGACGGTCCACTCACCGTCCAGATCGCCCGTCGCCGCCTCGGCACCGGAGGTGGACACCGACGCCGCCGGATCGCTGCTCTCGATCGACGAGTAGATGCGCGGTCCGACGACGAGCGCCACGATCGCCAGGACGACGACCACGGCTCCGGTGATCCACCATTTCTTCTTCATGGGACGAACTTTAGTTGTCGCTTCAACGTGCGGCCACCGCTGCGGCCTGGGAATCCCCTGTGAAAGCGTCCGTCACCACGTCGAGTGAACGACGTCCCGGAGGTAGCGGTCGTAGATGCTCTGCACGCCGGCATCGAACTCGGCGCCGAGAAGCGCGACGCGCCCCGCCTCGGCGTTGGCACGAGCCTGGTCCACGTTGCGGGCGCCCGGGATGACCGTCGAGATCTGCGGGTGCTGCCACAACCATGCGATGGCGGCGGCGGCGGGCGTCGTACCCTCCGGAGCCGCGTCCGCGACCAGGGCGGAGAAGTCACGAGCCGCCGCAAGGCCCGTGTCGAACGGAACGCCCGAGAACGTCTCGCCGACGTCGAAGGCCTCACCGTTGCGGTTGAAGTTGCGGTGATCGTTCTCGGGGAACGTCGTCGACTCGTCGTACTTCCCCGAGAGCAGGCCCGAGGCAAGCGGCACCCGCGCGATGATGCCGACTCCGGCATCGGCGGCGACGGACAGCACCTCGTCGACGGGCTTGAGCCGGAAGGCGTTGACGATGATCTGCACGGTGGCCACGTTCGGTCGGCGGATCGCCTCGAGCGCCTCCGCGACCGTCTCCACGCTGACGCCGTAATGCGCGATCGCCTGCTCCTCGACGAGGGTGTCGAGGGCATCGAACACCTGGTCGTCGCCGTACACGGCAGAGGGCGGGCAGTGCAGCTGCACCAGTTCCAGGGTGTCGACACCGAGGTTGCCGCGCGACCGGTCCACCCACGTGCGGAAGTTCGCGAGCGTGTAGTTCTCCGGCACCTGGTCGACGCGTCGACCCATCTTGGTCGCCACGGTGACGGTGTCCCGCAGGCCGCGATCGGCCAGGAATCCGCCGATCACCCGCTCACTGCGCCCGTCGCCGTACACGTCGGCCGTGTCGAAGAAGGTGATGCCGCTGTCCACGGCGGCGTCGAGCACCGCCACGGCGTCCTGCTCGGACACGTCGCCCCAGTCGGCTCCCAATTGCCAGGTGCCGAGTCCGACGCACGACACCTGCCGTCCGGTGCGTCCCAGGGTGCGGTTCTCCATCGCGTTCATGTTTCTCATCTCGTCGGTGTACCCGAAGTTGGTGAACGACAAAGCCCCCCAGCTGCCGAGGCAGGTGGGGGGCTCATGGCGGTGGCGGAGGGATTTGAACCCTCGGACGGGGGTTACCCGTCACACGCTTTCGAGGCGTGCTCCTTAGGCCGCTCGGACACGCCACCGGCGGATACGTTACCGTATGGGTGGCGCGGAACCGAAATCGCGACGTCAGGAGTCACAACGCGGGTGACTCAGTGGCCGGTGAGCTTGTCCTTGATGTTGGACGCTGCATCCTTGACCTTCTCCGCGCCGTCCTTGAACGCTGCGGAAGTCTGATCGCCCTGGCCTTCGGCCTTCAGGTCCTGGTCGCCGGTGGCATCGCCCGCGGCTTCCTTGCCCTTGCCCTTGAGGTCTTCTGCCTTGTTGCCGATCTTGTCGTCGAGACCCATGTGGTGCTCCTTCGAAGCGGAAGAACATGTCATCCACCCCTCCGTTTCGGCGGGGCGGGCGACGCAACGTCGCGCCTGGTGTTCTACCGGGCAGTAATACCCCGTCGACGGATCGCGTCAAACGTCGTTCGCGGTTCGAAAGAAGTCCCGAACCAGACCGGCCGCGTCGCTCTCGAGGACGCCGCCGACCACCTCCGGTCGATGCGTCAGACGCCGATCCCGCACCACGTCCCACAGCGAGCCGACGGCGCCCGTCTTCGGTTCCCAGGCCCCGAACAGCAGCCCGTCGACTCGCGAGAGCACCGCCGCGCCCGCACACATCGTGCAGGGCTCCAGCGTGACGACGAGAGTGCATCCGGTGAGTCGCCAGCCGTCCCCGTGCCGTTCGGCGGCGGCGCGGAGCGCGAGCACCTCCGCGTGGGCGGTCGGGTCCCCGCGGCGTTCGCGTTCGTTGACCGCGGACGCGATCTCGTCACCGTCGGCGTTCACGACGACGGCACCCACGGGAACGTCGCCCGCCGGCGTGGTGCGGGCGACCTCCAGAGCGCGACGCATCCAGACGTCACGCAGGTGGAGAGGCACCACGGTCAGCGAGGCAGCTTGTCGAGCACCGCGGCGAACTCCGCGGCGAATCCCAGTCGCGCGGCAATCATGCCGAGCTGCTCGTCGGGGTAGAGGTCGGACTCGGCCAGGATGACGCCGAGGACCGGCTCGGGAAGACCCATGTCGCTCAGCAGATCCAGATCGCCCTCGTCCCACGGCTCGACGTCGTCGAGCTCGTCCGGATCCAGATCGGGCACATCGACGTTCAGTCGGTCCAGGACGTCGGCCGCGATGTCGTAGTCGATCGCCGCGGTGGCGTCCGACAGCAGGACCCGCGTGCCCGACGGTGCCGGACGCAGCACGACGAAGAACTCGTCGTCGACATCGAGGAGCCCGAACACCGCACCGGCACTGCGGAGTTCACGAAGCTCGGTCTCGGCGGCACTGAGACTCGTCAGGGCGTCCGCGGACAACGGCCGGCACGTCCACGTGCCCTCCTCGCGGACGACCGCGATGGCGAACCCCTCGAGATCGTCGTAGTCGTCGGAGCGGTTGTCACCTCGACCCTGGGACGAGGTACTGCCTCCGCGCTGTGCAGCCATGCGCGCAACCGTAGTCCCACACCGTCGCCCCGGCGTGCAGACCTCCCTGTTCAAGGGAAACAGCGGGAGATTTCGGTGTCGTGCACCCGGCGGACGGTGCCGATGTGGAAATCTTCCCCCGGTGAACACACCCGACCGTCCCGTCTGCGTCCTGGGCCTCGGCCTCATCGGGGGCTCGTTACTGCGCGCCGTGGTCGACTCGGGTCGCCCGGCATGGGGTTGGAACCGATCGACCGGTGCCGTGGACGCCGCTCGCGCCGACGGGTACGACGTCACGGCGGACATCGCCTCCGCCCTCCAGCGCGCCGCCGAGGAGGACGCTCTCGTCGTCGTCGCGGTGCCCATGCCGGCGGTCGACACCGTCCTGGAATCGGTGGCCGCGCACGCGCCGCACTGCGTGCTCACGGACGTCGTCAGTGTGAAGGCGGAGATGGCGGCCGCGGTCGCGCGTGCCGGACTCGGCGCTCGGTTCGTCGGCGGACATCCCATGGCCGGCACATCCGCCTCGGGGTGGCTCGCGGCCGACGTCGATCTCTTCCGCAACGCGGTCTGGGTCGTCACCGTGGACGACGACACCGATCCCGACGCCTGGCTCGCGGTCGCCGATCTCGCACTGTCCTCCGGATCCGTCGTCGTCCCGGCCCGAGCCGACGACCACGATCGCGCCGTCGCCCGCGTGTCCCATCTCCCGCATCTGCTGGCGGAAGCACTCGCCGCGGTGGGCGCGCAGGGCGGGGAGCTCACGTTGCGGCTGGCAGCCGGCTCGTTCCGCGACGGCACCCGTGTGGCAGGAACAGCTCCAGCCCTGGTCAGCGCGATGTGTGATGCCAACGCGCCCGCCCTGGTCGACGCGCTCGACGAGGCGCTCGCCGCGTTGCACAGCGCCAGGGACGCTCTCGTCGCCGACGCCTCGACCGAGACACTGGTGTCCGCGGGCCATGCGGCGCGGTCGCGCTACGACGAGCAGTTGCAGTGGTGGGAGATCACCGACGTCGTCGTCGGCTCGCCGTCCTGGCAGGGCGACCTCGTCGACGCCGGTCGCCGCGGCGGTGTGGTCCAGCGGCTGCCCCGGCGGGCGTGACGGTCGGCCCGTCAGATGCGCTCGGCGAGTCCCCGGTAGTCGGCGACGAACCCGTCCGAGTCGACGCTCACGGCCGACGTCCCGACGGGCGAGACCACCTCGAACTCGTGCGGACCGCGGCTGTAGGACAGTGTCTCCGCGCGGGCGGTGAGGACCGGCAGACCCACGTACACGACGGGCACCTGATGATCGGACGGGTTCGTCTGCAGGCCGAGACGACGGATGGCGAGCGTGTTGAAGAAGGGGCTCCACACCAGCTCGACGTCGAGCGCACCGCCGAAGGAGCTGCGGGTCGGTGACCCGTCGTCGACGAGCCAGTAGCCCTCGGAGTCGCGACTGATGGAGACCTGCTTCTCCCCCGACGCGACGGCCGCGCGTACGGACAACCGCTTGGTCACTCCCGATTCGTCCGTGACCAGGTCGTACGACGCGGAGAACGCCGGGTGTTCGTCGCACTCGCCGCCGATGATCCGGCCGGCGGCCTTGATCCGCTTGCCGTTGAGCTGGACGCGCACCGACTCCATACGCGGGGCGCTGTGCGCGCGCCACGTCAGGATGGCCGGCCACGACGAGCCCGTCACGTCGGCGGACGACAGGGAATCGGCGGTGGGTGTGGTCACGCGTTCACGGTAGATCACACGAGCACGACAAGTACCGGAGCCGGGCGAATTGCCTGTGAATCCGCGTCCCCGTCAACGTCCGAGTGCCCCGTTCTCGCGAGATGAAACGGTCACGAGCAGGGTTTTCGTCGACAGTGGGCGTGAGTCGGCGCACCACGCCCCCGTCTGCGGGCGCTGCTCACAGCGGTGTCGCCCTCTCGGTCGGACGCCGTGTCGGTGTTCTCGAGTAGCCTCACTCGAGATCGACGTCGGTGGCCGGAGCCGCCGTCGCACACGACGGTGAGCGGGGGTAAGCGTGTCCAGCCAGGGTGCCATGGTCGGCCTGTTCGCCGGCATCGGCGGTCTGGAGCTGGGCCTGGCGCGCAGCGGATGGTCCACAACTCAGCTCTGCGAGATCGACGCCGGCGCGGGGGCGGTGCTGCGCTCGCGCTTTCCCGACGTGCCGCTGCACACCGACGTCGCGACGCTGCGGGCGCTCCCCGCCGGAACAGAGCTGGTCGCAGCCGGTTTCCCGTGCCAGGACCTCTCACAGGCCGGTCGCACGGCGGGCATCACGGGCGCGCGATCGGGTCTGGTCGACGAGGTCTTCCGACTCGTCGCACGCAAGCGTGGTCCCCGGTGGCTGCTGATCGAGAACGTGCCCTTCATGTTGCAGCTCGGCCGCGGCGCGGCGATGCGGCACATCACGCACGCGCTCGAGGATCTCGGTTACATGTGGGCGTATCGCGTCGTCGACGCTCGCTCGTTCGGCCTGCCCCAGCGGCGTCAGCGCGTCGTCATGCTCGCCTCACGTACGGACGACCCGCGTGAGGTGCTCTTCGGACCCGACGCGGGCATCCCCGAGGCCGGCGACGCCGACGTCCTCCCGTGCGGCTTCTACTGGACCGAGGGGGTGCGCGGCCTGGGCTGGGCGATCAACGCGGTGCCCACGCTCAAGGGCGGATCGACTCTCGGCATCGCCAGTCCCCCGGCCGTCCGGCTCCCGTCCGGCGAGCTGGTCACCCCGGGCATCTCGGACGCCGAGCGGCTGCAGGGTTTCGACGCCGGGTGGACCGCCCCCGCCGTCGAGTCCCCGGGTGTCCGGGCAGGGCATCGGTGGAAGCTGGTCGGCAATGCCGTGAGCGTGCGCATGGCGACCTGGGTCGGTGAGCAGCTGGCCACCCGCACTCCCTACGACGAGGGGTCCGACACCGAGCTCGTACCCGGCCAGAGCTGGCCGTCGGCCGCGTGGGGCCGTGACCGTCGCGCGTTCCGGGTACCCGCGAGCACCTGGCCGGTCCAGCACCCCTACGAGGATCTGAGCGGATTCCTGGAGGAGTCGAAGTTGTTGTCCGCCAGGGCCACTGCCGGGTTCCTCAAGCGCGCACGCTCGGGTCGGCTGCGCTTCGCCCCCGGCTTCCTCGACACGGTCGAGTCGCACCTGCACCGGATGACCGACGATCCCGTCGTCCCCGAACCCGTTCGCGTGGCCTGATGTTCCCGTTGACGTTCGCACTCGACTTCGCCGGCGACCGTCCCGCGCCCGATGCCGACCGCGGGGAGAAGAAGAACTACGCGCAGCGCCTGTCCAACAACCTCGCGCAGGTGGTCGCCGATGCGTTGAGGCCTCGGTATCCGTCCATCACGCCCGACGCGCACGGCCTGGGCCAGGAAGCGCAGGTGGACGTCGCGAAGGGACGCAAGCGGCTCGACGTCAAGGCACTCGATCCGACGCTCGGCCTCATCCTCTGCGTGTCCGTGAAGACCTACAGCTTCCAGGACTACAGCCCCACGTCCGGTCGGCTCGGCCGCTGGACCAAGAACATCGTGCGCAACGACCACGAACTGCGGGGTGAGGCGATGGTGCTGCACCAGCGCCAGCCGTACAGCGTGCTCGTCGCCGTGATGTTCGAGCCCTGGTCGACGTGCGAGGACGGCGATCCCGCGAAGAGCAGCGACATCGGCAAGAGTTCGTTCGCGCACCACGTCACGACGCTGTCCAAGCGGTCGGGCCGCGGCAAGCGCCCCGTCGTCGGCATGCCGGGCCGAGCGTGGGTCGACCTCGGGGCCGAGGACACGCGCTACGACCTGTTCGAGAAGGTGTTCATCGGTCTCTACGAGCCGGACGGTCCGTACCGGGGTGAGGTGCGCTTCTTCGACGTCGACGACGCGCCGCCGCGCAACGGCCGTCCGTCGGACCGCACCACACTCTCGTTCGAGGAGTTCGTCGAGGTGGTGCACTCGGAAGTGGAGCGGCGCAACAGGTTCGCCCCCAGCTGGTCCGAGATCGACGACGACGAATGACGCCCGACGCTCGGGCGACGCCGCCGACGGACGCCGCGACCAGTGCCCGGTTCAAGAAACAGAAGCGGCGTGACACCAAGCCCGAGGTGGCCCTGCGGAAGGAACTGCACCGAGCGGGACTGCGGTACTTCGTCGACAAGGCCCCACTGAAGGGCATGCGACGACGGGCCGACGTGGTGTTCCCGCGTCGCCGAGTCGCGGTGTACGTCGACGGATGCTTCTGGCACAGCTGCCCGGAGCACGCCACCCACCCGCGCAACAACGCCCAGTGGTGGGCGGACAAGTTGGCTGCCAACGTCGCTCGGGACCGCGACACGGATCGTCGACTGGACGAGGCCGGCTGGACCGTCGTGCGCATCTGGGAGCACGAGGATCCAGCCGTGGCAGCGGAGCGGGTCACCGAGGCAGTGCGCCCCGGCGACTGACGTCAGCGCTCGTGGCGTCCCGGAGTGTCGTGCGGGCCGACGACAGGCGCATCGGCGTGTCCGAGACCGGTGGTGCGGTCCGTGACGTTCCGGTCCGTGACGTTCCGGTCCGTGACGTTCCGGTCCGTGACGTTCCGGTCTGCGGGATTCTGGTTCTGCTGTGCCGCGTTCGCGTCCTGTCGACGCGGGGTGCCGTCGTCGTGGACGGTCGGGTCCAGCTTGTTCGCCCGCTCCCACTCACGGTCCAGTTCGTCACGCCCGGTGGCGGCAGTGCCCTGGTGCTCCTGCGCGCGCTGCTGCGCGATGCGGGCCTCCGCTGCCGCGGCGTCCGCCTCGGCCTGCGCACGACGGGCGTCGGCCTCCGACTTCTGCGCCAGCGCCTCCGACCGTTCCACCTCCGCGCTGCGCTCGGCGGCCCGCTCCCGGATCTCACCGGCCTGCTCGACGCGCTTCTGCTTCGCCTTCTTCGACAGTGCGACGCCGACGGCGACGAGCAGCAACACCACCACGACCGCGATGACGATCCAGACAGCTGTGTTCATGACGGCTCCCGATGTTCGAGTGCGCGCACGGTTGCGCGCGGGACGGGGTACCCCTGGCGCCCGATTTCCACACGGGCCGCCTACCCTCGACCGCCATGACCACCGATGCCGCCTCTCGAGCCCTCGACGTACTGGTGATCGGCGGCGGAATCGCGGGTGCCTCGCTCGCCTGGGAACTCTCGTCCGATCGGACCGTGTGTCTCCTCGAAGGGGAGTCGACCCTGGCGATGCACTCGACCGGACGGTCGGCCGCCATGTTCCTCGAGACCTACGGCAACCACGTCATCCGTGGCCTGACGACGGCGAGCAGAGCCTTCCTCGTGGACCCGCCGGACATGGTGCGCGGAACGGTCATGACTCCACGCCCCTTCGTGCAGTTCGCACGTCCGGGCCGGGGCGACGCTCTCGCGGAGATGTTCACGACTCTGCGGACGCTGTCTCCCGATGCCCGCCTGCTCGAGACCGCCGAGGCGGTGGACCGGGCGCCCCTCCTGCGGCCTGCGGCAGTCGAGGCGGCCGTCGTCGAACCGGGCGCACTCGACATGGACGTCGACGCGCTGCACCAGGGCTTCCTGCGCGGAGCACGCCGACGCGGATGCACCGTTCGCACCGGGGCGCGGGTCGTCGCGATCGACCGCGTCGGCGAGCAGTGGCGGGTCGATCTCTCGACCGGCGACACTCTCGTCGCCACGGTGGTGGTGAACGCGGCGGGTGCCTGGGCGGACGACCTGGCCGACCTCGCAGGCGTACCGAGGATCGGCCTGCAGCCGCGACGACGCACCATCGCCGTGATGGACGCGCCGCCCGAGATCGCCGACACCCACCACCCGCTGATCAGCGACATGGACGAGTCGTTCTACATCAAGCCGGAGGGTGTCCGTCTGCTCTGTTCCCCTGCCGACGAGACACCGTGCCCGCCCGGTGACGCGAAGCCCGACGATCTCGAGATCGCCCGCGCCCTGGACGAGATCACGGAGGCGACCGTGGTGACGAGCCGCCGTGTCCGGTCGTCGTGGGCCGGTCTGCGCTCCTTCGTCGCCGATCGCACACCGGTGGTGGGGTTCGACCCGAGCGTGGAGGGCTTCTTCTGGTGCGCGGGTCAGGGTGGGTACGGCATCCAGACGTGCGCGGCACTGGCGCGCGTCGGTGCGGCGCTGGTCCGCGGCGAGCCGTTACCGGCCGACGTGACCGACCGGGGCGTCACCGCGGAGGACCTGGCGCCGGGCCGGCTGCGCTGAGCCGCACGGGGCTAGAGCCACTTCTGTCTCCGGAACACGATGTACAGCACGCACGACGCGGCCAGCATCGCGCTGACAGCCGCCGGATAGCCGAACGTCCAGCTCAGCTCCGGCATGTGCTCGAAGTTCATACCGTAGATGCCGGCGATGAGAGTCGGCGCGAAGAGGATGGCGCCCCAGGACGAGATCCGCTTGACCTGCTCGTTCTGTTCCAGACTCACCTGGGTCATCGCACGCATCTCGTCGTTCTGCCGCTGTCCCACCAGGGTGGTGTGCACCGACAGGGCGTTCTGCAGATTGGCGCGGAACGAGTCGACGCGCTCGGTGATGCGGATCGCGTGGTCGAGCACGTCGCGCAGGTTGCGCCGCAGCTCGATGTCCACGTTGTACTTCTCCGATCCGCGGCCGAGGGCCTCGATCATCGACACCAGCGGGTGGGTCGCGCGCTGGAACTCGATCACCTCGCGGGAGAGCTCGTAGATGCGACGGGAGACGTCGGGATCGCCGGTGAACAGCTGGTCGTCGATCTCGTCGATGTCGTTCTCCAGACCGGCGACGACCGGTTCGTACTCGTCGACCACCTGGTCGAGGATCGCGTACAGCACGGCCTCGGTTCCCAGTTCGAGCAGCTTCGGCGCACCTTCGAGCCGTTTACGGACCACGCCCAGGTCGGGTGACTCGGCATGGCGGATGGTGACGACGAAATCGGGACCGCAGAACACGTGGAGCTCGCCGAACTCCACCTTCTCGGTCTCGTCGATGTAGCGCGCGGGGTGCAGGACGACGAACAACTGATCGCCGTAGCGTTCGAGCTTGGGCCGCTGGTGCGCTTGGACGGCATCCTCGACCGCCAATCGGTGCAGCCCGAATTCGGTTGCCACCGAGTCGATCTCGGTCTTGTCGGGACGATACAGCCCGATCCACGCCATGCCGCCGCACGCCCGCAGGAGCTCGTACGTGCGATCCAGACTCTCCGGCTCGTCGGTACGCGCCCCGTGCACGTACACGGCGTTGTCCACGATCGGCACAGTTCACCCCTCGTCGTCGCACGTCCGCCGCCCGTCGGGCGGCTACCAGGACGCTTGCATCCAAACCTCGGACACGAATCTTCGTCCACCGCGACGACGGAAGCGAAACGGACTCGTTTCTGTCCACAATCGTCCGTTTACGGACGCGGATCCGCGCCGTGGCGATAGCGTGTGACCTGTGGCAGAACGCGGCGCACGACCCCAGGTTTCGGTACTCCGCCGAACCATGCTCAAGGCATTCAAACATCTGTCGAACCCGCTGAGGCCGGACGACTACTTCGAGATGATCAATCCGTTGTGGACCACCCAGGAGCTCCGCGGGAAGGTCGACCGGGTCGAGAGGGAAGGCACCGACGCGGTGTCGGTGTTCATCAGGCCCGGGTACGACTGGGGTGGGCACCAGCCCGGCCAGTACCTCCGACTGGGCGTGGTCATCGACGGCCGCTATCACTGGCGCGCCTACTCGATCACCTCCGACCCGCACGGCGACCACGGCCTGATCTCCGTCAGCCCCAAGCTGGTCCCCGAGGGCACGGTGTCCCCGTTCCTGGTGCAAGGGATCAAGCCGGGCGACATCGTGCGACTGAGCGAGATCGAGGGAGTCTTCACCCTCCCCGATCCCGTGCCCGCCAAACTGCTCTACATCAGCGCGGGCAGTGGCATCACACCGATCATGAGCATGTTGCGCGAACTCGACCACCTCGACGCCATGCACGACGTCGTGGTCATCCACTCCGTGCACAGTCGCGACCAGACGATGTTCTCCGAGACCCTCGAGCGCCTCGATCGCAAGCACTCGTCGCTGCGTCTCGACCTTCGGGTGACCGAGGAGCGAGGTCGAATGAAAGCCACCGATCTGGACGAGTTGTGCCCCGACTGGCGTGAGCGCGAGGCATTCTGCTCCGGTCCCGGCGACCTGTTGGACGATCTGCGCGACTACTGGAAATCCGAGGGTGACCCGGAGAAATTCCACTACGAAAGTTTCCAACCCGTCATCGGTGGCGGTGACGAAGAAGGAGAGGGCGGCACTGTCCGCTTCATCCGTAGCGACACCGACGTCGAATGCGACGGAGGCACACCCATTCTCGCGGCCGGGGAGGAAGCGGGGCTGGATCTCAAGTTCGGTTGCAGGATCGGCATCTGCCACACCTGCACCGGAACCCTGAAGAAGGGACGTTTGAGAGATCTACGTAATGGGGAAGTCTCCGAGCATACGGGGCAGGCGGTACGCATCTGCGTGAACACCGCCGAGGGAGATATCGAAATCGATCTCTGACGAGACCGATTCACATGCAGTAACAGGGAGGGTTCGTCATGAGCATCGACACCGGGAAAAAGACCGAAGTGTCCATCGAGAGTCCGCTCGCACATCTCAGCGAAGAGACCATCGAACAGCTTGCCAAGGAATTCGACGCCATTCACGACGAGGTCTACGCCGACCTCGGTGAGCGCGATCGCAACTACATCACCACGGTCATCGCGGCGCAGCGCCAACTCGCTGTCGCGGGGCGCGTGATCCTCTTCGGCTCCAAGAGCCGCACCGCCTGGGTGGCCGGAACGGCCTGCCTGGGTGTGGCCAAGATTCTCGAGAACATGGAGATCGGCCACAACGTCATGCACGGCCAGTGGGACTGGATGAACGATCCGGACATCCACTCGTCGGTGTGGGACTGGGACACCGCGTCCACCGCCGAGGCCTGGAAGCACTCGCACAACTACGTGCACCACACGTACACCAACATCCGCGGCAAGGACAAGGATCTCGGCTACGAGATCATGCGGATCGACCCGAACCAGCCGTGGTCGCCCGTCTACCTCGCGCAGCCGTTCTACAACCTGCTGCTGATGGCTTTCTTCGAGTGGGGCGTCGCGCTCCACGACCTCGACATCGAGGCCATCCGCAAGGGCGAGAAGCCCATGAAGGACCTGCTCACCGATCTGCGCGGTATCGGGACCAAGGCGCGCCGTCAGATCGTCAAGGACTACATCGGCTGGCCCGCGGTCAGTGCGCTCGCCTACGGCGCGGTGCAGGTCGTCTCGGGTGGACGCGTCTCGGGCGCCGGCAAGTCGAAGCTGGGTGCGCGGTTGCGCTCGCTGAGCTCGTCGAAGGCGACCAACTCCGTGGCCAAGGTTCTGGACAAGCACGGTGCCGGCATCGAACGCACCTTCGTCGCCACGGTGACGGCGGACTTCGTCGCCAACATCATCCGCAACCTGTGGTCGCACGGCATCATCTTCTGCGGTCACTTCCCGGACCAGGCGTACACGTTCAGCAAGGAAGAGACCGAGAACGAGACCCGCGGCGGCTGGTACGTCCGCCAGCTCGTCGGAGCGGCCAACATCGAGGGCTCGTCGCTGTTCCACCTGATGAGTGGCAACCTCAGTTACCAGGTCGAGCACCACCTGTACCCGGACATGCCCAGCACCCGGTACAAGGAAGTCGCGCCGAAGATCAAGGACATCTGCGAGCGCTACCAGCTTCCGTACAACTCGGGCCCCTTGATGAAGCAGTGGGGATCGGTGCAGCGCACCATCATTCGACTCGCCTTCCCCGGCGGCAAGATGGCCCCGAAGCCCGGACCGTACCGCGGCGAGCGCGTCGGGGGTTCCTCGTCGAAGCCCAGCGAGGCGGCTCGTTTCCGCAACCGCGTGCCGGCGGGTCATCCCGACTCGGGCCCCGAGCACAACGGTGGCGGCGTCGAGGCGAAGCTTCCTCCGCGCGGGGAGTGACGACGCGCTGCCGGTGACGGCAGCACTGATCTGACGAACGAGTGGTGTCGACCGGCGTTCTCTGGATACCCGAGTGAATCGGGCCGGAGACGCCGGTCGTTTCCCACTTCGGAGGTGGTTCGTGGCGCTCGACGGCCTGGACCCCGCCCTTCTGACGGGTGTGTTCGAGAACGCGCCCGAGCTGGTGTCCCTGTCCGCACGGGACGGCCGCATCCTCCACCTGAACCCGGCGGGCCTCGCGCTCGTCGGCGCACCGTCACTCGACGCCGTGCTCCGCCTGACCACGGCGAACTTCTTCTCCGACGTCGGTCTGCTCGCTGCGCCCGACGTGGAATGATCGCTGCACACCACCGGCCACTGGCAGGGTGTCGGCGAACTCCGGCGGCTCGACACCGGAGAACCCGTACCGGTCTCCATCTCGACGTTCCTGGTTCCCGCGGGTGAGCGCGACGAGCCGGTGATCGCGTCGATCATGCGTGATCGACGGCTGCGAACCAGTCACGAGAGCGCCCTCACCGACGTCCTGGAATCGGCCGCCCACCGGGCTCGCGAGCAGAGTGCTGTCGGCCTGTTGGGGCGGCTCGCGGTCGACGGTGATCTGACGACCATTCTGGACGCGACGACCAGCGCCGCCTCGTCGTTGATGGGTACGGAGAGCGCGTCGATCGCACGCCTCGACGACACCCGCACCGCGTTGCGCGTCGTCGCCTACAGCGGGGTGAGCGAGCGGCCCGAGGTGTTCGGAACCGGTACCCGCTCGGCTCCGGGCCTCGCCCTCTCCTCCGGCACGGTGGTCATCTGTTCCGACGCGCGGACCGAGTCGCGATTCGACACCACGACGATGCGCTCGCGCGGACTGCTCAGCACCGTCTGCGTCCCGTTCGACTCCACGCCTCGGCCCGGGGTGCTGGCCGTGCACAGCGCGGCTCCGCGGGAGTACACGGATCGGGACGTGACGTTCCTGCGGACGGCCACGGACATCCTGGTCGCGGCGATCCGGCGTATCGAGCTCGAGAACGAACTGCGGTACCGATCACTCCACGATCCGCTCACCGGTCTGGCCAATCGAGCGCTCGCGTACCGACGTATCGACGAGGCCGTGGCTCGCGCCGCGGACAGCGAGACCACCGTCGCGGTCCTGCTGGCCGACCTGGACGACTTCAAGACCGTCAACGACAGCCTCGGACACGTGAGTGGAGACGCGGCGCTGATCACCTTGGCGCGCAAGCTCGAGCGCACGGTGGCGGTCGGCGACACGGTGGCGAGGCTGGGCGGCGACGAATTTCTCGTCGTGTGCGACCACGTGGTGGACGAGGCCGACGCGCGGAGCCGGGCGGTGCGCATCTCGACAGCGCTGGCCACCGTCGATCCGCAGAGCGATCAGCCCATCCCGTTCAGTGCGAGCATCGGAATCGCCGTGGCCGGTGACGATGTGCCCTCCGCGCAGGAGATGGTGCGCCGCGCGGATCTGGCCATGTACCGCGCCAAGGGCACGGCTCCCGGGACCACGGACGTGTACGACGTGCGCGATCGCTACGAGGCCGATCGCGTGTTCCGACTCGCCGCAGACCTCCGACGATCTCTCGTGGACGGCGAACTGCGGCTCGTCTACCAGCCGATCGTCGACCTCGTGACGGGCGCCGTCGTCGCCGCCGAGGCCTTGGCTCGCTGGGATCATCCGACACTCGGCAGCGACTCGCCTCGTGAGTTCGTCGCGGTGGCGGAGCGCACCGGCGTGGTCGGACACCTCGGCCTGTGGGCACTGCAGACCGCGTGCACGGATGCGGTGCGCTGGCCCGAGGACGTCTCGGTACGCGTGAACGTGAGCGCCCACCAGCTCAACGATCCGGACTTCGTGCAGTCGGTCCGACGCACTCTCGACGCGACCGGCCTGCCGGCGACGCGTCTCGGGTTGGAGATCACCGAGACCGTGTGGGTGAAGAAGAACGCCCGCGTGGCCACCACTCTCGAGGCGCTGCACGCGATGGGGGTGTCGTTCGCACTCGACGATTTGGGAACCGGCCACAGCAGCATCGCGTATCTGGACCGTTATCCGATCTTCGACTGTCTCAAAATCGACGGGTCGTACGTCAACGCGCTACCCGGTGCGAGACCACACGCCATCGTGGCCGCGATCGTGTTGTTGGGCACTGCATTCGGAGTGGACGTGGTGGGTGGAGGCATCGAGACCGCCGAGCAGGCCGAGGCGTATCGCGCATGCGGCGGTCGCCTCGCACAGGGCTTCCATCTGGCGCGCCCGATGCCCGCTGCGGCGATCGAACAACTCCTACGAGAGGGTGTCCGATCGCCGCGGTGACGCGCTACTTGACGGCGCGTCGGACCCGGACCGCGCCCGAGATGGTCCAGGCGATGACGGCACCGACGACGGCGGCACCGAGGAGTGCGACACCCTGTGCCAGATCGAAGTTCCACCCGATGAAGTTGATGGTCGTGTGCACGGTGTTCTGCAGGATGAAGATCACCAGTGCGATCGTGAGGAGCAGCGCGATCAGGAGAGACAGCTTAGAGACGAAGCCTCCGGCACGGCGACGTCCGGTGTGTGCGTGGGTGGTGGTGTCGGTCATGGTGGTGCCTTTCGCGATGTCGCCGGTCCTGGCCGGCGATCGAGTGAGCGGATGCTCGAAGGAGTGATGGTCCGCGGACCCGCGGAAGAAACATGTCCGTTCGGTCGGTTCGAGCGAGGTGTGCGTCGAACTCGACAGTGTCCGGACACACCACGGGCGGCGATGGACCCGCTGAGGGTCCGGCGCCGCCCGGGTGTGGAGTGGTGCAGTCTTACTTGAAGGTGTCCTTGACGTTCTCGCCGACCTTCTTCACGCCGGCCGAACCCTGGTCCTTCTTGCCCTCGGCCTCGAGGTCCTTGTTGTTGGTGGCGTCACCGACAACTTCCTTGGCCTTGCCGATGGCGTCTTCTGCTGCGTTCTTTGCCTTGTCGACGATTCCCATGATGAAACCTTTCGTTCGGAGCGACGGCGGGTGACCATCGCGTTCTGAAAGGTGAGTCGAGGCCCGGCGCGGAAAGCGCACGTCCATGCAGAGTGATCCCGGTCACAGCTATCCGCCGAGTGCGAACGCCACGAGAAAGCCGAGCGCGGTGGACATGCCCACCCACCATCCGCCGTCCTTGTAGGCCTCGGGCATCAGGGAGTCCGCGAGCACGGCGAGAGTGGCACCGCCCGCGAACGCCTGGACCGTCGAGATGCCGACCTCCGGGACGGCGTCGGACAACTGGTGGCCCAGTACGGTGACCACCACGAGCACGACCGCCGTGGCCGTCCACAGGGTCATCGCCCGAGCCGCGGAGAAGTCGTGTCGGTCCCGCATCAACGATGCACCACCGACAGCCTCCGGAACGTTGCCCACCGCGACCGCCACCAGCAGCACCAGCCCGCCACCGGACGTCAGGGAGACACCCAGCGCGGTGTTCTCCGGGACTCCGTCGAGGATCGTGCCGAGCATCAGTGCCCACCCGATCGCTGCGGGCCCGAGCTTGTTCTCGATCAGATGGCTGGCCACGACGTACACACCCGCGCCCAGGAACAGCGCCGCGCCCGCGACGAGGATGCCGGCCTGACGGAACGCCGGCTCGAACAGTTCCGACGACACGGCGGCGATCATCGTCCCGGCACCGAAGGCCATGAGACCGGCCAACACCCGTTTCGGCAGTGTCCACCGCAGCCCGATCGCCGCACCGATCACCAGGGGAAGCGCCGTGCCGATGCCGTACAGGGCGGCGGTCAGCATCTCGATCGTCTCGTCACCGGCGGGGAGTACCCCCGTCCGCGTCGTCGAGTCATCCGACGACCTGCTCTCACAGACCCAGCGCGGTGACCACTGCCAGCAGGACGACGACGACGGGCAGGACGACGAGCCGGCCTGCGGCACCGGGAAGCACGTCCCGGTCCATGCCGTCGACGAGTCGGGAATGGGTCCTCGTCGAGAACACGACCGACACCATCGGAAGCGCAGCGCACAGCACCGCGATCGCGACAAGCGGCGGATGATCTCGCACCGCACGCGCGACGATCAGGGCCGTGACCGCCATGGTCAGTGCGGTCCGCACCCGCGCGAGCGTGGTGCGCTCGGCCTGCAGGCCCGGTGCCTCCGTCACAGGTACAGCCCCACCGCGAACGCCACCACGGCGATCACCAGACCCCCCGCGAGCAGCGCCGCCGCAGCGGGGAGAGGCAGTGACGCCCGCCGGCGCATGGCCGTCTCGATACGGATCCAGCGCACGAACGACCCGACGGCCAGAACCGCCGCGAGAGTGAGCAGCCCCAGCACGAGGGTGGTTCTCAGCCACGGAGGCAGCAGATCCCCGCCGAACGCCTCGAGTGCCGCGGCCGTGGCCACGAGGCCGAGTGACGTCCTGATCCACGCCAGGAACGTCCGCTCGTTCGCGAGCGTGAATCTCGGATCGGGGTCACTGCCGTCGCGCAGTCCGGTCGGCCACAGTCGCACCGCACCCACTCTCGTCGGCGACGGCCCGCAGTGCCACAGCGGGTGTCAGCGGTTGGGGTGCCAGCGCTCGTAGGCGCGGCGTTCCGCCTCGTCCCGCGCGACCTTCTTCGGGTTCTGCAGGTCCGGCGACAACCCGTGCGCTTTGAGACGACGGCGACGGTTGGGTTCCATGTACGCGGCGGCGTAGAACAGCGCGAGCAGTACCGCCAGCAGGATCATCGCGCCGCGCAGCCACAACTCACCGGGGAACAGCAGGAACGCCGCGAAGATGGGGAGAAACGGCACCATGCTGCGCAGCAGATGACGCGCAACCGCACGATCACCGATCAGGTCCTCACGCACCCAGGCCTGCATGGACAGGGGCAACGTGCGGCCGAACGAATAACCGATCCACTGCAGCGGCCCCGGGCGAGTCCTGCTCATCGTGTGCTCCTCCGCTCGGTCGACAGTGCACCGGCCGCGATGGCCGCGGTGTTGATCCGGGTGAGCACCGCGTGGAGTTGTTCGAGCTCGCTCACGTCGACACCCAGAGATTCGATGACGGTGCCCGGTATGGACTCCGCCGAACCTCGCAACTGTCGCCCCTCGTCGGTCAGGTCGATCACCAGCCTGCGCTCGTCGGTGTCGCTCCGGCGCCGGGTCAGCAGACCGTCGGCGTCGAGCCGCTTGAGCAGCGGCGTCAGCGAGGCGGGTTCGAGTTGCAGAGCCGACGCGATCTCCCCCGCCGACATCGGTGCCCGCTCCCAGAGGGCGAGCATGACGAGGTACTGCGGGTGCGTCAGTCCGAGCGGTTCGAGAATCGGCCGATAGACCGAGAGCACCGCGCGGTTGGTGACGGCCAGGGCGAAACACACCTGACGGTCGAGCGCGAGGGGGTCGGTGGTGGTCACGGTTCCATCGTACGCTGATAGTGAGAGTACGTACTGTTCGATGGCTCACGGTTGGCTGGGCGGGGTGCTGTCGGTCGGGGGTCGGCGCTGTGGGCGATGCGGTAGGCGATTCGCACCCCCTACTGCAGGTGAACACCCACTCCGGCCGGCTGTACGGGGTGCACGACGCTGAAACCCGTGCGGGTGGCGCTGATAGCGGACGCGCAGCCCCCGAGAGGGAGGCCACGATTCGGGCGGATGGGTTGGGCACCGGGCGATGTGCACCCCTTACTGCAGGCGAACACTTACTGCGGCCGGTTGGACGGGGTGTTCGGCGCTGGAACCCGTGCGGGTCGAAGGACGGCGGTGATCGTGGACGGTCACCCCCGCAGAGCGGTGGCAGAAGTCCACGATTCGGGCGAACGGGTTGGGCACCGGGCGATGCGCACCCTTTCCTGCAGGTGAACACCCATTTCAGCCAGCTGAACGGGGTGCACGGCGCTGGAACCCGTGCGCGTGGTGCCGGCAACGCGTGCCGACACCACGCGAGACGATCAGGGTGTGGGGGCCTCGCACTCGGCCGGTGCGGGAGCACCCTCGGGCGCCGGAGCGCCCGGCGCTGCGCCCGGACCCTTACCTGCAGGCCCGTGACCGGCCGGACCACCATGGCCGGGGCCCGCCGGGCCACCGTCAGGACCGCAACCGGGCGCACGCGGAGCCGGCGCGCCCTCGGGGGCAGCCGGTGCACCCTCAGGCGGGGTCGGGGCGCCCTCGGGAGGAGTCGGAGCATCCTCACCCGCAGCAGGCGGAGTGGGAGCACCCTCGGGCGGAGTCGGAGCATCCTCACCCGCAGCAGGCGGAGTGGGAGCACCCTCGGGCGGAGTCGGAGCATCCTCACCCGCAGCAGGCGGGGTCGGCGCACCCTCGGGCGGAGTCGGTGCACCCTCAGGCGGAGTGGGAGCATCCTCCGGCGGAGCCGGAGGCGTCGCGCACGTCGCACCGGCGTCGGGTGCCGCAGCGTCGGGTGCGGGTGTTGCGGGCGCCGAGGCGTCGGGCGCCGCGCTCTCGGAGACCGGGGGCGCCTCGCCCGGGCCGTCGGCGGACGCGGTTCCCACCGCTCCGAGGAGCAGCCCACCGGCGAGCACTGCTCCGGCGATCAGTCGGCCTGTCCTGACACGCATGACTCTTGTCGACATTGTCGTCCTCATCTCTCGTCGGCACCGGGCGGCGCCGTTCGTGAGGTCGACACTCGATCGTGGACCTGAAGCCTGCCTGAAGTCGCGGCGATCAGGGCCTCGTCTTCAGCAAGTCTTCAGCTCGGGACCCGCATAGTGGTGTCGTGACCGAACGGCGACCCGCAGCGACCCCGAGAATCCTCGTGATCGAGGACAACGAGACGTTGCGGCTGTCCGTGTCCACCGCGATCGCGGACCTGGGTGCCGACGTCCGGTCCGACGCGGACGGTTCCGCGTTCGAGGCCGCGCTCGCGAACCATCGACCCCACCTCGTGGTCCTGGACATCATGCTTCCCGGCCGAGACGGACTCGAGCTGCTGCGAGTCGCGCGCCGCAGCAGCGACGCGGCGGTGCTGATGCTCACGGCGCGCGACTCGGTGTCCGACCGCGTCACCGGGCTCACCGCCGGTGCAGACGACTATCTGGTGAAACCGTTCGCGATGGCGGAGCTCCTCGCCCGCGTCACCGCCGTACTCCGACGACACGGCGCGGTCGCCACCTCGATCGAATGCGGAGACGTGTCGGTGGACACCGAATCGGGCGACGCCAGTCGGGGCGGCAACGCCCTCAACCTGACGGCCACGGAGTGGAAGCTGTTGTCCTACCTCGCCGCTCAGCGCGGGCGGACGGTGTCCAAGACCCAGATCCTCACGCAGGTGTGGGGCTACGACGCGTACGACGAGAACCTCGTCGAGGTCCACATCAGCGCGCTGCGTCGCAAGCTCGAGGAGTTCGGCCCCCGCATCCTCCACACCCGGCGCGGCATCGGCTACGTGTTGGCCGTCGACACCGTGAGTCCGACGGCATGACGACCCCACCCCGTCGCGGTCTCCGCACCGGATCTCTGCGCCTGCGATTGCTGGTGTCGGTGATGTCGGTGGTGCTCGTCCTGCTCGTCGGCATCGTCGTGGCGACGACGGTGTTGCTGCAACGCCAGCTCGAGGCCTCGGCGGGAGACAGCCTCGCCGGCCGCACCGCCACCGCGCAGCAACTGCTGGACAACGGTGCCGATCCCACCGAGATCGTCTCCGCCACACAGGGAGAGAACGTGGCGGCGCAACTGGTGACGACGGACGGCCGTATCGTCGGCGACCTCGCGCTCCGAGCGACGACACCGCCGCCCGCACTACGCCCCCCGACGACGCCGGGAGACGGTCCCCCGCCGGGACCCCCACCGGGCCCGGAGGAGACGAGGCCGACGCGGGTCTCGACGACGACCCTGACCGACGGATCGGTTCTCACGGTCGCCGTCGACACGTCCTCGATCGACGCGGTGCAGCGGCAGCTGCTCGTGGTGCTGATTCCGTTGGTGCTCGTCGCGTCGGCGGTGGCGGCACTGCTCATGGCGGTGGTCGTCGGCGCATCGCTCCGACCGTTGCGCAGCATGACGGCACTGGCCCGCTCGATCACCCGGGGTAATCGCGGTGATCGACTCGCTCCCACCCGGTCGGACACCGAGCTGGGTGAGACCGCAACGGCATTCGACGAGATGCTCGACGAGCTCGAAGGAGCCGAGGCGCGCGAGCGTGCCACCGCCGATCGCACACGGCAGTTCGTCGACGATGCTGCTCACGATCTGAGAACGCCGGTCGCCGGGATCTCCGCCGCCGCCGAGACGCTGCTGCGGGGCGGCGTCGACACCGAGCGCGACGTGCGGGAACGACTGCTGGCGTCGATGATTCGTGAATCACGCCGCGCATCCCGGCTGATCGACGATCTGCTGATGTCGGCGCGCACCGACGACGACGTGGAGTTGGATCGGCATGACCACGACCTTCTCGCTCTGGCCCGTGCCGACGCCGACCGGGCGCGGCTGCTCGCACCGGACTCGACCGTCGTGGTGACCGGCGAGAGCGTGGTCGCGCCGGTCGACGCCGCACGACTCGCTCGAATCCTGGCCAACCTCACCGACAACGCGTTGCGCCACGGACCGCCGGACGGCGTCGTCACCGTCGACGTGCGCGACGCCGGTACCACCGCGACGATCCGGGTGTCCGACGAAGGACCGGGCATCGGCGCTCAGGATCGCGAGCGGATCTTCGACCGGATGGTGCGGCTGGACAGCGCTCGCACCTCGGAGGGATCGGGACTCGGCCTCACCATCGCCCGAACCTACGCGCGGGCCCACGGCGGCGACGTCGTGTACGACGGCACCGCCTTCGTCCTCAGTGTGCCTCGGTGACCGACTGCTCTGTGGGGGAACGGGTTCCGAGCACCACCCCGCCGAGGCCGATGATCGCGCTGACGAGCATGGTGACGGCCATCGGCACCGCGGTGCCTTCGCCGCCGAGTCCCACCAGCGGCGAGATGACCGCGGCGAGGCCGAACTGGGCCGCGCCCATGACGGCCGATCCCGTGCCCGCGGCCCGGCGCGCCTCTCCCAGTGCGAGAGTCGTCGCGTTGGCGATCACCAGACCCAGGCTGGCGACGGCGAACCACAGCAGTACCAGGGTCGCCCACAGGTAGGGCCCGACCACCGCGTCGACGACGAGCAGCGCCGAGAACGCGACCATCGAGACGAGACCGATGCGCAACAGCGCTTCCGGACGGACGCGGTCGACGAGCTTGGCGTTGGCACCACTGGTGACGACGATGCCGAGTGCGTTGGCCGTGAAGGCGATGGAGTACCACGTCGTCGAAAGCCCGTGCACCTCCTGCAGCACGAAGGGCGATGCGGAGATGTAGGCGAACATGACGCCGAAGCCGAAGGCGAACGCGCCCGCATAGCCCAGGAATCGCTTGTTGGACATGACCTCCCGTGCGTCCGCGATCATGGTGGAGAGTCCGCCCGTGCTGCGGAGCTCGGCGGGATGACTCTCCGGCAGGAGTGCGAGCACACCCACGAACATCAGGACGGACACACCGGCGAGCACCCAGAAGACGCCGCGCCACCCTGTCAGACCGATGACCGCACCGCCGAGCAGCGGAGCGATGACGGGAGCGACTCCGTTGACCAGCACGAGCAGGCTGAACAGCTTCGCTGCCGCCGCGCCGCGTGCACGGTCACTGATGACGGCGCGGGAGAGAACGACGCCGGCGGCGCCGGTGAAGCCCTGGAAGAACCGGAACACGGTGAGCCACTCGACCGTCGGAGACCACGCGCACAGGATGGTCGCGATGATGGACACGAAAGTGCCCACGAGGAGCAAGGGGCGTCGACCGAAGCGGTCGGACAGCGGCCCGATCACCAGGTTGCCGATCGCGAGACCGACGAGGAACGTCGTGAGGGTCAGCTGGATCGCCGTGGCGCTGACACCGAACTCCTCGGCCATGCGGGGGAATGCCGGCAGATACATGTCGATGGACAGGGGCGCGACGGCGGCAAGGAGCGCCAGCATCGCGATCACGCCGGACGCCACCGGCCGCGCGGCGGTCGAGTCGACGGTGTCGCCGGACCGAGTGTCGACGCTCATCGGGTGGCCTCCGTATTGGATATAAATTTATACATACTCACATGAGTAGAATGTCAGTCATGGCGTCTGGAAGTCCAGTGAGCGAGTCCGATGTGATCGACATCGCCCGCGAGGTGCGGGCTCTCGTGTGGTCGCTGCGCCGATTCGGCGAACGACAGTCCGGACTGCCCGCCCTCCCCCATTCCGAACTCGAGGTTCTGCGTGTGGTGGTCAGCCACGAAGGGACCACCGTCTCGGACGTCGCCCGCATGCTGGGCCTGCACAGCAGCAACGTCAGCACGACGGTGCGACGTCTGATCGACAAGGGGCTGCTCGCGCGGGACACCGATCCCGGTGACAGACGGTCGAGTCGGCTGCATTCCACCGCCACGGCACGTCGACACGGTGAGATGATCGACGACGTGTGGATCGACGCCGTCGGACGCCGACTCGCGGCCATGTCAGCGGAGGATGCGGCTCTGCTCACCCGTGCCGCGCCGCTCCTCGCGCACCTCACGTCCATGCCGACCGAACCCTGACGACTCCGCGGGGCGACCGAACCGTCATAGTGACGCCATGCTGATGTCGCTCCGCCTGCTCCGACAGATGGCGCCGTGGCGCACGGGACGCGGGCCGGTACGGGTCGACCCGACCCGTACGTGGTTCCGCGTCGCACCGTCCGATCTGGACGTGCTGATGCACATGAACAACGGTCGATACCTGTCCGTACTCGACGCGGGTCGAGTCGACATGTTCGTGCGCGGTGGCCTGTGGCGAGCCCTGCGTGGACGCGGGTGGCATCCCGTCGTCGCGTCACAGACCATCACGTACGTCCGCTCCCTCACCCTGTGGACGAAGTTCTCGGTGTCCACCCGCTTCCTCGGTGTCGACGCGAAGAACGCCTATCTCGAACAGATCTTCGACGTCGACGGACGTGTCCACGCGACCGCGATCGTCGCCCTCAGGTTTCTCGACGACAGCGGATCCTCGGTACCGACCGACGACATCGTCGCCCTGTTCGACGGCGATGCAGCCCCACTTCGCCGCCCGGACGCAGAGATTCCGCTCGGCCGACGCACTCAGCATCTCGTGGTCGCCGCATTCGAGGACGTCTGACCCCTCCGGGCGCGCATGCTCCTATATGGTCTCCTTCGAACCGCATCTGCGGCGAAAGGAGCCGACATGGTCCCGACGAGGATCGCAGTGCTGGGGTGCGCGGCGGTGGTGGCACTGTCGCTCACGGGGTGCTCCTCGCCCGGACCGGCCGAAGACGGCATCACCGTGTTCGCTGCCGCGTCGCTGAAGGCGTCGTTCACCCAGCTGGGTGAGCAGTTCGAGCAGACCCGCCCGGGTACCACCGTGACGTTCACGTTCGCGGGGTCGTCCGATCTGGTGTCCCAGTTGTCGCAGGGTGCGCCCGGGGACGTTCTGGCCTCGGCGGACACGATCACCATGGACAAGGCACGGGACGCCGAGTTGATCGACGGTGACCCGGTCACGTTCGCGACCAACACTCTGGCGATCGTCACTCCGCCGGGCAACCCCGCCGGGATCGGCTCGTTCTCGGACCTGGCGACGTCCGGGGCCACGGTCGTCGTGTGCGCGCCGCAGGTTCCGTGCGGTGCCGCCACCGAGAAGATCGAGACGGCCGCCGGGGTGAGCCTCACCCCTGCCAGCGAGGAATCGTCCGTGACGGACGTTCTGGGCAAGGTCACGTCCGGTCAGGCCGATGCCGGCCTGGTCTACGTCACCGACGCGGCCGGCGCCGGTGACGCCGTCGTCACCGTGCCGTTCCCGGAGGCGTCGGGCGCGGTGAACTCCTATCCCATCGCCGCACTGGCCGACTCCGGCGCACCGGACATCGCGAGCGCCTTCGTCGACTTCGTCTCCGGTCCCGACGGACGGAAGGTGCTGGCCGACGCCGGGTTCGGCGCGCCCTGAGAGACCGCCGCTGCGCCGAGGATCCGCCGCCACGGGGGAATCATTCCCGCGCGGACGGGGTTGGCCGAACGAGACGTTCGTTGCACGACCGAAGGAGAAGCACGTGAAGATCGGCATCATCGGAGCAGGCGACATCGGCGGAACCCTGACCCGACGGCTGCGCGCCGTGGGCCACGAGGTTGCCGTCGCCAACTCTCGGGATCCGGAGACCCTCGCGGATCTGGCGTCCGAGACCGGCGCCACCGCGGTCTGGGCGAAGGACGCCGCGACCGACGCGGATCTCGTCATCGTCAGCATCCCGCAGAAGAACACGCCGGACCTCGCGTCCGGCATCCTCTCGGCCCGCAAGCCCGGTGCTCCGGTGATCGAGACGAACAACTACTACCCGCAGCAGCGGGACGGCAAGATCGACGCGATCGAGGACGGCACACCGGAGAGCGTGTGGGTCTCGGAACTGCTGGGCGAGCCGGTCGTGAAGGCATTCAACGGAATCTGGTGGAAGCACCTCCTGAACAAGGGCGTCCCGGCCGGCACCGAGGGCCGCATCGCGCTGCCGATCGCCGGCGACGATGCCGACGCCAAGAAGATCGTGTCCGCCGTCATCGACGAGATCGGCTTCGACGTCGTCGACGCCGGATCGTTGGCCGACTCCTGGCGCCAGCAGCCGGGTACACCTGTGTACGGCAAGGATTTCGGAGTCGACGCGACGGTCGATGCGCTGGCGCAGGCGACCCCGGAACGCACCGCGGAGTGGAAGGCCTGACACCCCTCAGGTGGTGAGCACCGCGTCGTAGGCCCAGTAGGCGCCGAACAGCGCACCCGCCACCGCGGCGGCACCCAGTCCCGCACGGACTCGTGTCGCCGCGGTGCGGCAACACGCCGGCACGAGGATGCTCGCCAGCGCGGCTTCCACGAACCAGTGCGGACCGCCGACCACGACAGTCCCGTACACGGCCTCACCGAGCACGATCCCCGCCATGACCACCGTCCCGCTCACACGGCGGTCACGCCCGACAGCAGCACCGGCTGCGCCGCACACCGCCCCCGCACCGAGTCCGACGAGGACGAAGACCAGCACTTCCCGCACGGTGATCACGTTCGGCGACAGCAGGATCCACACCAGGACGAGCGCGAGCATCGACGCGACTCCGACTGCCACACCGCGTCCGTGCGGGGACCGGGCCGCCACCGCGAACGGCACCATGCCCCACAGCGCACTCGTGTTCACGAGCGCATCCCACGGCGGCGGCACGATGGTGAACAGAACCACGAGGGCCACACCCGCAGCAGATCCGAGCGCGTCCGCCGCGACGAGACGTCGTGCGTCGATCAGCGCCCCGTCCACCGGGGTTCGCGCTTCTCCATGAACGCCATGATCCCCTCGACCGTGTCGGAGGACGTGGACAACCGCGCCAGCGCGCGGTCGGTCTCTTCCCACGCGGCCGCTTCGGACGGGATGCGCCCGTCGACGATGCCCCGGGCGATGACCTTGCTGGCGCGGATCGCGAGAGGCGCTCCCGCCGCGATGGTCTCGGCCAGCCGAAGCGCCGTGTCGAGAACGGCGTCCGGTTCCACCACACGATTGACGAGTCCCCACCGCGCCGCGTCGTCCGCACTCATGGGCTCACCGGTGAGGATCAGTTCCATCGCGATCGCTCGCGGGATCGCGTCGACCAGCCGGAAGAGTCCGCCCGCTCCCGCGATCAGCCCGCGATGTACCTCGGGAAGCCCGAATCGTGCAGTGGTGGAGGCGATCACGACATCACCGGACAGCGCGATCTCGGTCCCACCGCCGAGTGCGTTCCCGGTGACCGCGACGACGACAGGCGTGGAGATCGGGTGCCTGGTGACGCCGGCGAAGCCCCAGTGTGCCGTCTCCGGAGGGGTCACGCCGTCGGGACCCCGCGTGCCGAGTGCCTTCAGATCGGCTCCGCCGCAGAAGGTGCCGGAGCCCGCCGCCGTGAGGACGACGGCACGGATCGACTCGTCGCCGTCCGCCAGTTCCCACGCCTCGCCCAGCAGGGTGTGCACCTCTGCGTTCACGCTGTTGGCCGCGGCGGGGCGGTTCAACGTCACCAGCAGCACGTGTCCGCGGCGTTCCGTGAGAACCACGTCCTGATCGCTCATGCCCGTACTCCCCTGCCGTTCGCCGTGATCGAGTCGAGGGTGATGTCCAGGTTCCCGCCCTCGTCCACCACGTCGATCGTGAGGCCGACCGGTGAGACGTCGCGGTCGGTGACCACTCGATGAAGCGCCGCCGCGGCGTCCGCCCCGGTACGACCGGCGATGCGGTCACCCTCGGGTGTGCGGGCGATGACGAGCGCCTGTTCCGGTTCCCCGCCGCGCCCGAACATGACAGTCGCCGTCTCGATGATCGCGCGACCGCTGTGGCCGTGCGTCACGGGTACCGCTGTCGCCGACTCGGTCACCGCATCGGGGTTCCCGATGTACCCGGCCTCGTGCTGATCGGTCGACAACAGGATGGTGTGCTGGTGGGTGAGGTAGCCGCCGTTCGCATGCACCATCGCGACCGCCGGAGCGCGTCCGCCGCGGGACTGTCGCAGCAGCCGGGTCGATTCCGCGACCGCGTGCAACGAGTAGCTGCTGAGCGGCCCACCGAAGAACGAGTGGCCGCCCAGGACCGTGGGAGTGGCATCCGACGACAGTCCCAGCTCGTCCATCAACAGGAGAGGGACGACGGGAAAGCAGCTGTAGGCATCGACGAAGGAGAGATCGGCACCCGCGACACCCGCCGCGGCGAGGGTGGTGCGCACCGCCGCGCGGAGCGCCGGTGAATGATCGAAGGTGCTGCGCGCCATGATGTCCGGGGCATCGGACGCACCGGCGCCGCCCCACAGGTACACGATGCGGTCCTCGTCCACCCCGGCCGCGCGCGCTGCCGCCAGCGAACACACCAGCACCGCGGCGGCCTGGTCGACGAACGGCATGGCGTTCATGGCGAGGGGATAGCAGTCGGACACCGCGCGGTTCGACGCGTCCACGCCGGCGATGTCGTCGGGCGACCGCTCGACCGGACTCCACGCGACCGGATGTCGCGCCGCGACAGCGGAGAACCGCGAGTACAGCTCTGCCGACGCCGTCAGTGACTCGCTGGGTCGCAGACCGAGACGGTCGGCCCGAGCGCGGTCGAACAGCGGATAGATCTGGACGGGGGCGAGGATGCCCGCTCGCTGCATCTCGGCGCTGCCGAGGTCGTCCGGTGCGAAGGTCGGCGGGCCGCCCGGTGCGACGGCCCAGCCGAGCTCGACGGGATCCCTTCCGGCTTTCGTCAGTGCTCGCACGGATGCCTGCGTCTCGCCGCCGACGACGAGTGCCACGGAGCTGCGACCGGCGGCGATGTCGTGTCCCACTCGGTCCATCAGGCGCGCGGGGTGGTGACCGCCGATGGTGCTGGTGGACCGCGTCGGCGCGGATGCCCCCAGCCGTGCGGCGATCAGAGCCGGGAGATCGTCGTAGTTCCAGCTCGTCGTGCGCACGGCGTGGATCGCGTCCACCGCGGCGCCGAGCGCCGACGTTCCGCTGTCGTCGAGCGCAGCACGGACCGCGCGCAGCACGAGCTCCATCGGCTCCACGGAGTCGGCCGCAGCGCCGGCGCTGCCGGACACGACATCGCCCACACCCACGACGACCGGAATGCGGTCTGCTTCCTGTGACATGGGATCACCATATTACAGACACCAGTTGTCTGTAATCTGATGGCATGGAATCGACCGACGGCACGGCGCGACGGGGGCGGCCACGCGACCCCGCCATGGAATCGCGGGTGTACGACGCCGTCGTGGACGTGTACTGGCGCACCGGGTGGGCGGGATTCACCATCGATGCCGTCGCCAAGAGCGGTGGCGTGGGCCGTGCGGCGATCTACCGTCGGTGGCCCACCAAGGAGGCACTCCTCACCGCGGCTCTGGAGACCGTGCTCCCCCTCGTCGACCCCATCGACACCGGCACCCTGACAGGCGATCTCACTGAACTGGCTCGTCAACTCCTGCGGGGCTATCGAGACGCCGCGGGGCTCATCGCCGTACGCGTGGCCCTCGACGCCCGCGTGTATCCCGATCTGCTCGAGGCGCTGACCGCCACCATCAGCACGAGCAGATTCGTCGCGACCCGAGACATCGTCCACCGCGCCGTGTCCCGCGGCGAGTTACCGGAACACGTGCGGACCACACTGCTGCTCGAGATGCTCACGGGCGCCGTTCTGAGCCGAGTGTTGTTCGCACACGATGCGACCGAGGCGCCGTCCGCTGCCACCGCGGACGACACGTACATCGACGGACTGGTCGACGCGGTGCTGGCGAGCGTGCGCCGCTAGCGCGTCGACTCGGGAGCGGACGACTGCCCGCGCGCCCTGTCCTCGTACGCGCGACGCCGTTCCGCGTCCACGTCGCTGAGGAAGATCTGCTCGGATCCGAAACGGCGACTGACGAACTCACCGAGTCGGCGCGGCATGAAGCGCTGGCTGACGACGATCGCGCCGGCGGAGGCCGGGATGCGCACCTTGGGTCGCGGCTTCTCGACGAGCCGGACCACCGCCTGTGCGATGTCCTCGGGTTCGGCTTTCTTCATGAAGGGCACGTCTCTCGTTCCCGCTGTGAGTTCGGTGTTGACGAACCACGGCAGAACCAGGGAGAACTCGACGCCCGAGGATCGGTACTCCACCCTCGCCGCCTCGGTGAACGCGATGACCGCAGACTTGCTGGCGCAGTAGGTGGCCAGGCCTGGCGCCACCGTCTCACCCGCCATCGAGGCGATGGAGACGACGTGTCCGCGCCGTCTCGGCACCATGCGGTGCAGCGCCGACTTGGTGCCGATGATGACGCCGTGCACGTTCACGTCCATGATTCGGCGCGCCACCGCGTCCGGCTCGTCGGTCAGAGCCCCGACCGGCATGATCCCGGCGTTGTTGACCAGGACGTCGACGGGGCCCAACTCACGCTCGACGCGGTCGAGGAAGGCGTCGAAGGACGCCGGGTCCGTGACGTCCAGTGCTCCGTGCAGGTGCACCCGCGCGGACTCGGCCCCGGCGGCGAGGGCGTCCGCGTCCACGTCCCCGATCGCCACCCTGGCGCCGGCGGCGACGAGCGCGCGCGCCGTCGCGAGGCCGATTCCCCGTGCGCCACCGGTGATGGCGATGACTCGTCCCTGCAGTGATCCCGTCATCGTCTTATTACAGACACGCAGTGTCCGCAAAGTCAAGGGTTCGGAGTGCCGTCGCGGCCGCCCCGGCGATGCGAGGATCGATCCCGTGCAGAACCGTGACGACGACATCCGCCGGGTCCACCGAGTGCTCGACGACCTCCGCCTCGAGTCACTGGTGGACGTGCACACGCATTTCATGCCGCACAGCGTTCTGGCCAAGGTGTGGAACTACTTCGACTCCGTGGACGACCGCCTCGGTACCGCGTGGCCGATCGAGTACCGCGTGGACGAGGACGAACGCACCGACCTGCTGCGCAGGTACCGGGTAGGGACGTTCACGTCCCTGCTGTACCCGCACAAGCCCGGCATGGCGGAGTGGTTGAACGGGTGGGCCGCGGAGTTCGCGGACCGGACACCCGACTGTGTACGCACCGCCACCTTTCACCCCGAACCGGACGCTGCTCGGTACGTCCGTGCCGCCGTCGAGGACGGGGTCGGAGTGATGAAATGCCATGTGCAGGTGGGGAACATCGACGTCCACGATCCGTACCTGGACGACGTGTGGGCGGTTCTCGACGACGCCGCCGTACCCGTCGTCATCCACTGCGGATCGGGACCCGAACCCGGTCGCCACACCGGACCGGACCCGATCCGCGCACTACTGCGCCGCTTTCCGACACTCACCCTGCTGATCGCGCACATGGGCATGCCCGAGTACGAGGACTTCCTCACCCTGGCCGAGACGTTCGACAACGTCGGGCTCGACACCACGATGGTGTTCACCGATTTCACCGAACAGCTCTCGCCCTACCCGCGATCGGCGTTGCCGCGCCTGCGCGACCTGCAGGACAAGATCGTGTTCGGCAGCGACTTCCCCAACATCCCCTACTCGTACGCGCACGCGGTCGAGAGCGTGGTCGGCCTCGGACTCGGTGACGACTGGTCCCGCGCTGTGCTGCACGACAACTGGGCACGGTTCAGCCGCCGTACGGCACCATGACGTCGATGATCCAGACGACACCGAAGCGGTCGGTGAGTTTGCCGTACAGCGGGGAGAACACCGACGGACCGAGTTCCACCTCGACGGTCGACCCCGCGGCGAGCGCCGTCCAGTAGCCGGTGATCGCGTCGGTGTCGGTGCTGCGCAACGAGAAGTAGAAGGCGTTGCGGCCCGCGTCCCGCACGAGGTCGTGCTGCACGTCGTAGGCCATCACGTGGAAGCCGTCCGGCGAGGAGACCTGGCCCCACACCACCTGGTCGGCCTGATCTGGGCTCGTGTCGCCGTACGGGACCACGACGAGATCGCCGCCGAACACCGAGTGGTAGTACTCGAGCGCGGCGCGCGCGTCGCCGTCGAAGTTCAGATGCAGGGTGCTGGTCACGGTCATGGGGTTCTCCTCATGGGTGGTCTCTCGCGGGCGGTGATCACCGCCTGCGGACCCACTGTGTCGGTCGAAGCGGCCAGTTTCTGTCCGCTACTTCGGGCAGTATCGGCGGCATGCCCGCACCCTCGTCCCGCATGCTCACGCTGCTGTCGTTGCTGCAGCACCGACGGGACTGGCCGGGCGAGGAACTGGCTCGGCGACTCGAGGTGAGTCCGCGCACCGTCCGGAGGGACGTCGACCGGCTCCGCGAGCTGGGGTACGCGGTGTCGTCCGCGAAGGGGCCCGACGGGGGCTATCGCCTGGACGCGGGCGCCGACCTTCCGCCTCTGCTCTTCGACGACGACCAGGCGGTGGCACTCGCCGTCGCCCTCGGCGGTGCCACGTCACTCGGCGTGGACGTGGCCGAGCCTGCCGCCCGAGCTCTCGCCACCGTGCGTCAGGTGCTCCCGAGCAGGTTGCGCCACAGACTCGACCGCGTGGCGACGACGCCTCCGCCCGAGTCCGCGCCTATGGTCGACAGCCGAACACTGCTGGCGGTCGCCGGTGCGGTCGGCACCGAGGCACTGCGGTTCACGTACACGTCCCCCTCGTCCGAACCCTCGTCGCGACACGTCGAGCCCTACGGCGTCGTGACCGCGCGGGCGCGGTGGTACCTGGTGGCATGGGATCTGGCGCGCGACGACTGGCGCATCTTCCGACTCGATCGCATGGTGCTGCGCCCACCGACCGGCCGACGCTTCACACCGCGGCCCGTCCCGGGCGGATCCGCCGGTCGCCTGCTCCAGGCGCGACTCCGCGGATCGGAGACGGGTACCTGGCCCTGCGTCGGCGAGGCGGTCGTCCGCCTGCCGGCCGAGGCGCTGCGGCCGTTCCTCACCGAGTCGGACGAGTCCGTGGAACACGTCGACGCAGAGCGGTGCCGCGTGACGGTCGGCTCGTGGTCGTGGGTCGCCGTGGCCGCGTCCCTCGCACGGTTCGACGCGGACCTCGAGGACGTCTCCCCGCCCGATCTCGTGACGGCGATGGCCACGGTCGCGGCACGTCTCGGCCCCGAACGAACCGACGCGCCCCCGGCGGGCGCTCGATCTGCTACGACTGACTCGTGACGAGACTCGGCATCGTGTTCACCCCCGCCCACGACCCTGCCCGGCTGATCACGGCCGCACGCGACGCGGAGAAGGCGGGACTCCACGAGTTCTGGCTGTGGGAGGACTGTTTCAGCCACGGTGGGCTGACGACCGCGGCCACAGTGCTGGCGAGCACCGAGCGCATCCAGGTCGGCCTGGGACTCATGCCCGGGCCGCTGCGCAACGTCGCCCTGTGCGCCATGGAGGTCGCGTCGCTGCATCGACTGTTCCCCGGCCGGTTCCTCGCCGGTGCCGGACACGGCGTGCAGCACTGGATGGGGCAGGTCGGCGCCCGCGTCGCGTCTCCGATGACGCTGCTGGACGAGTACTCGACCGCTCTGCAGGCGCTGCTGCGCGGGGAGGAGGTCACCGTCGACGGCCGGTACGTCTCCCTCGATGCCGTGCAGCTGCAGTGGCCGGCGCCCGACGAACCGTTCTTTCTCGGCGGTACCGGTCCGAAGACGCTGCGCTACGCGGCATCCCACTCGGACGGCACCTTGTTCGCGGCCGCGATGTCGGACGACGAGCTGGCCGCCTCGTGTGCCGAGGTGAGCGCAGCGCGGCGCTCCGCCGACCACCGCGTCATCGCGCCTCGACTGGTGGCGGTGGGCGCCGGCGCGGACGACCGCATTCGCGACGAGGTCGCGCGCTGGGGCAAATCCGATGCGAGCGGGCTCGCGGTCACGGGCGGCGCGGCGGAGGTGGCGGACGAGGTCGCCCGCCTGGGGCACCTCGGCATCACGACGGTCGTCGCCCACCCCACCGACGACGAGCCCGATCTCGAGGGGTTGATCGAGGTGCTCGGTCAGACGGCTGCAGCACTCCGGTAGCCGGTCGCCACAGCCCTCCGCGATGACTTCCGAACCGCTCGGTGGTCCATCTCGTCACACACGACCGAGGAGTGACGCCATGGGAACGATCACCATCGAGATGTTCGCGACGCTCGACCTCGTCGGGCAAGCTCCCGGCGGACCCGACGAGGACCCGGACGGGTTCCCGTTCGGCGGCTGGCAGGCGCCGCTGATCGACGACGTCACCGGCGCGCAGATCGATGCGGCCTACCGCGGCACCGATGCGCTACTGCTCGGGCGACGGACGTACGACATCTTCGCGTCGTACTGGCCGCACCAGCAGGGCGGACCGGACGACGGCATCGCGAGTCTCTTCAACGGGATTCCCAAGTACGTCGCCTCGCGCGATCCGCGCACGCTCGACTGGGCCGGATCCTCGGTACTGGGCCCGGATCTACCGACCGCAGTGCGCGAGATCCGAGAGCGGCATCAGGACATCAAGGTCGTGGGCAGTCTGGACCTGGTGCAGACGCTGCTGCGGGAGCGGTTGTTCGACCGCCTCGACCTGTGGCTGCACCCCATCGTGCTGGGTGTCGGCAAGACGGTGTTCGACACCGGCGCTCTGCCGACGAGCCTCGCCCTCGTGGCCCCACCGCAGGCGAGCCCCGGTGGCACCGTGCTCCTGCAGTACGCGCTGGCGGACGGCACGCCGACGACCGGTGACATGGGCGCTCCGGACCGGGGACTCTGACCGGCCCGTCGCGGGCGTCACACGAGGTGTCTCATCCCCCGATCGGCTTCCCGAACAGACCCGCGACGATCTCGCCCACAGCATCGACCCAGACGGGATAGGTGCGCTCGTCCAGTGCCATGGACCCGACGTCGGCGGTACGGCAACCGGGCTCCACAGGTACACCGGCGAACCGATCACGCATCCACAGAACGGCACTCGGGAACGCGATCACCTCCAGCGACAGGTGTTCGCTGAAGTGGTCGCGGGTGTAGGTGACGTTCGCTCCGGGCCGACTGCAGTACGCGTCGACCATCCCGTTCACCGGCCCGACGGGAACCAACCAGTCCGGGTTCGAGTGGTAGACGTAGACCGGCATGGTCGGCGTCGTGCCACCGAGGTTCAGCGCGTCCAGGGACTTCTTCACCACCGGCTGCTCCAACGGATCCCCCTCGGTCCGCAGGAAACCCTTCAGGTTCAGGAACGGCAGGAGGGCAGAGGTGTACCCCACACACAGGTTGTCCTTGGCCGCGAAGAGGGCCCGACCCGCGGGATCGATGTGTTCGTCCACGAATCGCGCCAAGTCGGGGTCCTCACGGCTGGCGCCGATGATGCCGGCCGCAACGATGCCGGATCCGAGCGCGTTGTTCGCGTTGTTCACCAGGGCGGCGAGCTCGGCGGGGGTGCCGCCCTCCGTGGCGCCGACGATGCTCAGCTCCGGGGCGTAGGTCCCGGCGAGTTCGGCGGCGTGTCCGGTGGCGATCGCTCCGCCCGAGTAGCCGCTCATCCCGACCTTCGTGTCCACCCCGGACAGTCCCATCGGAGCGAAACTCTCCGCCGCCCGGATGCCGTCGAGCGTGATGCGGCCGGCGACCGGCCCGGCGGCGAACGCGTTGTTCGGCCCCTGATGGTCCGGAACCGACACCGCCCAGCCCTGGGCCAGCGCTGCCTGCACTTCGAGGAACTGCACGCCGGACGTCACGGCACCCGTCAGAGGCCACGGGATCGCACCCTGGCGCATGACGTACGACGGCGCGCAGTACGCGGCCAGTGAGTCCTCGGCCATCTGCACCGAGAGCAGCGGACGCGGAGCCGAGGCGGCGCCGCGCGGGGTGATGACGGTGGTCACCGCCGGGATCGGCTCGCCCCGGCCGTTGTTCGACCGGTACGACAACTGCCAGGCGTCGACCTGCGTCGGGATCAGATTCAGCGTGGCCAGGTCCACGGGACGCGCGGCGATGATCTCTCCCGGTGCGGCGGCGGCGACCACGGCGTCGGGCGGCAGGTAGAAGTCGGTGTCGAACTCAGGGATCGCGGGGAAGGTGACGGGCGCCGCGGACACGGGCGTGACCACCGTCGCGGACACAGCCACGGCGGCCACCACCACCGCGAGTGCGTACGAAGGACGGAACCGACGAGCGGACATCGATCTCACTCTTTCTCGCGCCGAGCCTCGACAGCAGTCGCATGTGCGCCCGGCAACAGTGTTCAGCACATTCAACATGTTGGACACGCGTGTCCATGATTGTGATCAGGACTGTAGAGCGTTGTGGGCTGGATAACAATCCCCGCTATCGATCGAGGTCAGGAACGAACGCGCCGAGGACGGCGATCATCGTCTGGACGATCCCGTCCACGCGTGGCCGGGGCGGCGGGGTGCGCGACCAGTCCGACACCAACTCGGTGAGCGCCCCGAGGAAGGCGGTGGCGGCGAGCCGGTGACCGCCCGGCGGGACGAAGTCGGCGCCGATCTCGGCACGGAGCGTCGCCTCGATGAACTCGGCCCAGGTCGCGCGGCGCCTGCTGCGGTGCTGCTCGACGTCGTCACTCACCCCGACCATCTCGAGGTACGAGATGCGTGCCCGACGTGGGTCCCGTCCCAACGACTCGATCAGCGCGGTCATCGCGGCGACGACGAGCGCTCGTCGGGTGCGGTCCGTCGCGTCGGCGAGCGCAGCGACGACCGCGGCGAGGGCATCGTCCTGCACGAGGTCGTACACGGCGACGAGCAGCGTCTCGCGATTGGCGAACTCGCTGTAGAACTGGCTGCGTGCCAGACCCGCGGCCGAGCAGATGTCGGCGACGGACGTCGCGGCGTACCCCTTGTCGCCGATCACCTCGATGCCGGCCTGCAGGAACCGTCGTCGCCGGTCGGCACGTCGATCCGTCATCGACCGTCCGCCGTAGACGCGATCCACGTCCTCTGCCACGCGAGAACCCTATCGAAGCGGCTCTCGTCGATCGTCAGCCCGCGAGGCGGACCGTCCGCGCGCGCACGGCGAGGAAGAACGGGATCGCAGATCCGATGCCCACGCCGAAGGTGAGGAGCACCGTGACCAGCCACCACCGGACGATGCCGAGACGCCGCGCCTCCGGCAATGCCCAGACGTGGAAGGCGATCACCACGAGGATGAGGTCCACCATCGCGAACCGTCCGGGCACAGTGGACCAGATCTTCCCGACGAAGAAGTCGGCGGCGGATCGTGTCCCGTGCTTCCGGACGTAGGGCAGGGCGATCGCGTTCTGCGCGACACCCGCCACTGCCGCGAGGGCCATGAGTCTGCGTTCGTCCGACGTCGTCACCGATGCTCCGTTCGTGGTGTGGATCTGATGAGTATCACCTGCCGGTGAAGGTGGCCTGCCGTCTCTCGACGAACGACAGCATCCCCTCGGCCGCATCGGACGTCGAGAACAGTGCCCGGATGTCGGGGAGCAGCTGCGCAGCCGCGGCCGCGTCCCCCTCGATCAGGCTGCGATGCGCGGACTCGAGCGTGGCCCGCACACCGAGTGGCGCAGCGGTCTCCGCGATGCGGTGAGCGAGCTCGATCGCGCGCTCGATCGTCGCCGCGGGATCCGCGCAGACCTCCTGCACGAGCCCGATGCGATGAGCCTCCTCGGCGTCGAACTCGTCGCCGGTGAGCATCCACCGCATCGCGTTCCCCCAGCCGGTCTCGCGAGGGAAGCGCAGGGTCGCCCCGCCGAAGGGATAGATACCGCGCTGAACTTCCATCTGGGAGAAACGAGTTCCGGCTGCGGCGACCCGGATGTCGGACGCCAGCAGCAATTCGATGCCGAGCGTCATGCACCAGCCGTGCACCGCCGTCACCACCGGAGTGGTCCACGTCCCGTCGAGGCGCCACGGATCTCGCCCACCCTCGGCGAACGGCAGGCGATCGCCAGTCAGGTGCTGGGCGACGTCCACGAGATCGAGACCGGCGGTGAAGTGCTCACCGTGGGCGAACAGCACGCCGGCACGGAGGTCGTCGTCCTCCTCCACCATTCCGTAGGCCGTCGACAGCTCGCGGATCATGTCGGTGGTGAAGGAGTTCCGCTTCGACGGCCTGTTCAGCCCGATGTGCAGGACGTGCCCACGCGGTTCGACAGTGATGGTCTGAAACTCGGTCACGACACACTCCCCCTGTGGCGGGCCGGAACCCGGTTATATGTTTCATCGCATAGTACACAGAGGTGCCGGACCCGTACATGCAGAAAGCCGGCACCAGGATGATCCTGGTACCGGCTCTCTGTGGTGCGCCCGAAGGGATTCGAACCCCTAACCTCCTGATCCGTAGTCAGGTGCTCTATCCGTTGAGCTACGGGCGCATGCTGTGGTGCTGTTCAGTTGTCCTCCGACCGAAGTCGAAAGTGGCGGAGGCGAGAGGATTTGAACCTCCGGACCCGGTGAAGGGTCAAGTCATTAGCAGTGACTCCCATTCGGCCGCTCTGGCACGCCTCCTGGACCTCTTTCGAGGGCACCGGTCCTTGCGAACCGCCGAGAAGGAAGATTACACACGCCCCGGAGTAGACGCAAAACGGCTGGTGGGGCGGTCTTATCGGAGATGACTGTCGAACCAGTCGAAGATGCGACGCTGGGCGTCGACGATCGCCTCCTCGCCGGCCGACTCCTCCGACACGGCGGATCCCTCGTCCGCACGATGCTCGACACCGGCGTAACTGACGACGAGCGTGGCGACGGACGCCTTCGACACGGCCTCCTGCAACTGCTCCACGTGCTCCACGGGAGTGCGGACGTCGTCCCGTCCGTAGAGACCGAGCCAGGGCGCCTTGAGGGATGCCGCCGCGTCGACGAGAGCGAGCGCATCCGTGGTCAGCGCCTCGACGATGCCGGGAGCCGCGACACTCACCGCCGCACCGATGGCTCGATCGGTGGCCACCAGGGCGGCTGCGGTTCCGGCGTCGTCGAATCCGATGACGCCGATGCAGTCGGTCGGGACGCCTCGGCTCTGCAGCCAGTCGACGGTGGCGTCGAAGTCCTCGAACAACGGCGTGCCGAACACCTCGTCGTCGCCCGCCGCCCGGTGGAACAGGTGCGGCGCCGCGACCAACCAGCCGTCGGCGGCGAGGGACCGCATGAACTCGAGCAGGGCCTGCGGGAGCTCGCGCGCCTCGTGCAACACCACGATGCCGCCGCGAGCCCTGCTGTCCGGCTCGAACGCGGTGAGCGGCACGCGATCGAGCGTGGCTGTGTCCGCACCCTCGTCGCGGGGGCGGATGGGCGCAGTGTCCTCGATGAGACCCGACATGGCTCCACGGTAATGGCACACAATGGCGAAAGCGAGGGTCGAGCGAGAGCCGCGACCACACTGTGTCCGACCGCCGCGCATAATCGGTGATCGTGACCCCACGCACGCGCCCCGACCTCGATGCCATCCCCGGTTACCTACCCGGTCGTTCGTTCCCGGGCGCGATCAAACTCGCCAGCAACGAGACCACGGCCGGCCCGCTGCCCAGCGTTCGCGAGGCCATCGCCGAGGCGGCGGCCGGAGTGAACCGCTATCCCGACAACCAGTCGACAGTCCTGGTCGAGGCGCTCGCGGACTTCCTCGACGTCCCGGCCACCACCATCACCGTCGGCTGCGGATCGGTCGCGCTGTGCCAGGAGCTGGTCCAGGTCACCTGCAACGCCGGGGACGAGGTCGCCTTCGGCTGGCGCTCGTTCGAGGCCTACCCCATCGTCACGCTCGTCGCCGGCGCCACCGCCGTGCGTGTGCCGCTCACTCACGACGACGTGCACGACCTCGACGCGATGGCCGCAGCGGTGACGGACAAGACCCGTCTGATGTTCGTGTGCAACCCGAACAACCCGACGGGCACCGTGGTGGACCCCGCCGACCTCGAACGGTTCCTCGACGCGATCCCCGACCACATCGTCGTGGTGCTGGACGAGGCCTACTTCGAGTACACCGACCGCGCGATCGACGGCGTGGAGATCGGACGAACCCGGCCCAACGTGGTGGTGCTGCGGACGTTCTCGAAGGCCTACGGCCTCGCCGGACTGCGGGTGGGGTACGCCGTCGGAGCACCGTCGATCATCACGTCGATGAAGAAGGTGCACACCGCGTTCAGCGTGAGCAGTGTCGCGCAGAGTGGCGCCGTCGCGTCGCTCGCGGCCTCGGACGAACTCCTCGCACGTACGGCAGTCGTGACGGCCGAGCGGTCGCGCCTCCGTGACTCGTTGCGCGACACGGGGTTCCAGGTGCCCGAGTCGTCCGCGAACTTCGTGTGGATCCCGCTGGGGGCGGAGTCGGGAGACTTCTCCGCAGCGTCCACCGAGGCCGGTGTCATCGTGCGGGCGTACGGGGACGACGGCGTACGCGTGACCGTGGGCGACCCACACGAGAACGATGCGTTCCTCGCGTTCGCCGCGTCGGCTGCCGAGCAGTTCGCCGGGGCCACGGCCTCGCGATAGGGCCCGTGTGCGCACGCGGTGCGTGAGGCGCACACCCTCCGCAGCCGGCGGGAGAGGGTGTGCGGTCGACGGAGAGGGTGTACGCCCCTGACAGCTACAGGCCGAGCGCCCTGGCCACGACGGGCCACGAGTTGTGCATCTCGTCCTGCCAGTAGCGCCAGGAGTGCGTGCCGTACGGCTTGAACACGATGGTCGCCGGGACCCCCGCCGCGCGCAGCGTGTCGGCGAAGCCGGTGGTGCAGATGTTCGCGGCGGCCTCGAGGGGGCCGCCCACGGTCAGCGCATCGATGATCTCCTCACCGAAACCGCCACCCGCCTCGTACGGTCCGGGGAATCCGTTGCCCGTCGACAGGTACACCTGCTTGCCGCGGAGCGTCTCGATGCGGGTGCTCGGATCGTTCTCGGCCCACAGCGGATCCGCGTTCGTGCCCCACATGTTGGTGGCGTCGCCCCCGGTGGACCCGACGGTGGCACGCACCGCGTTCTTCGTCTCGTTGGAGCGGTTGTCGTAGCAACCGCTGAATCCGGCGATGCCCGTGTACAGATCGGGATGCTTGGTCAGCAGGTTCATCGCGCCCTGTGCGCCCATCGACAGACCCATCAGCGCGTTGACGCCGTTGCCGTCGAAGCGGGCATCGATCAACGGGGGCAGTTCCGACGTCAGGAACGTCTCCCACTTGTTGACTCCGAGCACGGGATCGGGCTGGGCCCAGTCGGCGTAGTAGGCACCGCGTCCCCCGACGGGAAGGACGATGTTGGCGGCCTTGTCCGAGAAGAACGAGACCGCGTCCGTCTTCTGCGTCCACGTGCTCTCCGTGTAGCCGGACTCCTCGCCCGCACTGACCCCGTCCAGCATGTACAGCGACGGACGCGGTACCGATCGATCGGCGGGCAGTAACACCTGCACCTGGATCTCGCGGTTCATCGACGAGGAGAACACCGACATGACGGCCCGGCGATCGGTCGCCATGGTCACCGAGACGACGCGAGTGGGTGACGACGCGTCCACGGCCGGCGTCGGGACGCCCGGCTGCGCACCCGCCACCGGCGCGGAGCCGAGAAGCGTCAGCGCGGTGAGGCACCCCGCGGCGAGCAGAGCGGGACGTCGCATCGACAGACCTTTCGTCCGATGTGGCTCGCGCGGAGCCACCGGTGAACAGAGAGACACGACGCGCGGAACGTCCCGCGCGCCCGGGGGAACGCGTACCAACTTACTTGCCGGTAGGTACGCCACCTTCGGGTCCAAAGGACTGCTCGACGTCCTGTCTGCGGTCACAAGAACCGGCGACGAGGACACCGAGACCGGGAACCGTGCCGAAAGCGTACCGCGAGACGGTGGACGACACGTGAACCGGACTTGGAGGCATCACCCACGTGTGTGACATTTCATGAAGTGGGTCACCGTAAATTGTGTGAAAGCAAGATGGAACTAGGTGAAAACGCGACTTGTTTTGCCTCAACAGGCGTCATGCAGGGGTGTCATCGCAGGTCACAGCGGTTGGCCTGACAACGGGAACAGACACCGCAGTGGGCCTGAGCGCATACCGTGGCTCTCGAATAGGTATCTCGAAACAATCTCGGGACCCGTTAATGATTGTTACGGTACCCCGAGAACATGCACGACTGACATGAACTACACAGTCATGGGGGGATCGATGACCACACCGAAGACAGCTCCGAAGCCGCTTCCGGGACACATGGAAGCGGGCCTGATCGCCGGCACCCGTACAAACTCTCTGGCGATGAGCGATCTGCGAGGGGTGGCGCGTCATCTGGTCGATCACTTCCAGGCCAACACCCCCTGCGGAACGCTCCCCGGCGAGCTCCTGCACGGCGACGTCACCGAGGTCACCGTCAAGTGCCTGGGTCTCGCCGTCCGCATGCTCGAATCGGGCAAGACGCCGTCGGACAAGGACCTCGCCAACGTCCACGACGCGGCCGCTCGCTGGGCTCGCGAGGGGGTGCCGCTGCGCTCGATCCTGCGCGCCTATCACGACGGATTCCGCTTCGGTCTCACTCTCGTCAGCCGGGACGCCAAGGCTCAGAACATCGAGAACGTCACCGACAACTCGCTCGTCCTGGTGAGCCTCCTCGAGGCCGTCACCACCGAGGTGTCCATGGCGTACGTGGAGGAGTACCGCTCCGTCGCGTCCGAGCACCACACCGCCACGCACACTCTGGTGACCACGTTGCTCAGCGGCGGGCAGAACGCCCTGTCCACCGCGCAGCAGTGCGGCATCGACCTCGCCGACGAGTACCTCGTCATCGCGCTGCACTTCCCGCAGCATCCCGACGAGGCGAACCCCGTCGTCGATCGCACCGTGTCCGCACGGCGCAAGCTGCGCCGCATCCAGGCGGAACTCGCGACCATGTGCGGCAAGTCGCCGCTGGCCCTGCTCAGCACCGACGGCGGCACCGTGCTCCTGCCCGCACCGCGCGAACGCGAGTGGGTGGACACCCTCGTCGAGCGACTCTCCCGCGCCGGCGAGATCCCGATCACCGCCACGATGACGTCGGCCGAGCGCGAGGACATTCCTGGTGCTGCCGAGCACGTCTACGAACTGCTCTCGCTCACACGGCAACTCGGCCGACCGGCCGGGATGTACCGCACCGAGGACCTGGTGCTCGAATACCAGCTCACCCGTCCGGGCCGCGGCCGGGAACAGCTGCTCCGCGCTCTCAAGCCCCTCGACGACGCGCCCGAACTGCTCGACACGCTGACGTCGTACATCGGTCACGAACTCAACCGCCAGCGCACCGCGCGACACCTGTTCGTGCACGCCAACACCGTCGACTACCGCCTCAAGCGCATCGGCCAGCTCACCGGCATCGATCCCAGCGTGCCCTCGGGACTGCGCTACCTGCAGGCCGCCATCGTGGCCCGCGGACTCGCCGCCGCGAAGCAGAAGTAACGCGGCACCGACCGACACGAACGCCCCCTCCGGACGGAGGGGGCGTTCGTCGTCGATCACATCGCACTGGCGGAAGCGGAGGGATTTGAACCCCCGGACGCTTTCACACGTCTCTCGCTTTCAAGGCGAGTGCATTGGGCCGCTCTGCCACGCTTCCGCGATCGATACTAGTGGTCTCCCGTGAGCAGTCGTCGATCGACCTTCTCGAACACCTCGGCCATCGTCGCGAGTTCGTCGGCCGTGAGCAGATCGATCAGGCATCGCCGTACCGCGGCGACGTGCGACGGTGCCGCTGCCGCCAGGCGGGCGCGTCCGTCGTCCGTGATGACGGCCAGGACACCACGCCCGTCCTCGTCGCAGGTGTCTCGAACGACCAAGCCCTGCTCCTGCATTCGGCGGATCTGGTGCGTGAGCCGGCTCCTCGACGAGAGCACGCCGTCGGCGAGCAGACTCATCCGCAGCGAACCGTCGGGAGCCTCGCTCAGTCGCACCAAGATGCGGTACTCGGCCAGGGTCAGACCTTCTCGCGTGTGCAGGTCGCGGTTCAGGGTGTCCATGAGGCGGTAGTCGGCATCGATGAACGCGCGCCACGCGCGGGCCTCCGCCTCGTTCAACCAGGCCACCGGCGGGGCCGCGGTCTGTGACTCCTCGGGACGCGCACTGTGAACGACCATGACGGAAGGCTAGACCTAGGTGACCCCCGCGCGTGCCGACCTGCGTATCTTCAGGACCGGTACAGAATCGACCCGTCCACCTCGGTGACCGACGACAGCCCGGCCAGTCCCATGGTGATGTCGAGGTCGCCCAGCAGGCACCGCAGCGCATGGACGACACCCTCCCGGCCCGCGAGTCCCAGGCCGTACACCCACGGCCGCCCGTAGAACACCGCGTCGGCGCCGAGGGCCAGCGCGACCACCACGTCGGCGCCGGAGCGGACACCGGAATCGAGCAGCACGGTCGCGTGATCGCCGACGGCCGCGGCGACGGGTTCGAGCGCGTCGAGCGCGGCGATCGAGTTGTCCACCTGTCGCCCACCGTGATTGGAGACGACGACGCCGTCGGCACCCGCGTCGACGACGGCACGGGCATCGTCGGGATGCAGGATCCCCTTGACCACGACGGGCAGATGCGTCCACTCACGCACCCGCGCGACGTCGGACGGGCGGAGCGTGTGGTTGCCGAACATGCCGACCCAGGTGAGCACCGCGATCTGCAGCGCCTCGGCACTCTCCTCGGGAGGCGACGCCAGGCGTGAGCGAAAGACCGGATCGGACAGGTAGTTCGCGATGCCCTCGGCGCGGAGGAAGGGCAGATGACCGAGCGAGAGATCGCGCGGACGCCACCCGATGCCGGGGGTGTCCGCCGTGACGACGATGACCTTCGCTCCCGCCGCGGTGGCACGACGCACCAGTGACTCCGCGACGCCGTCGTCCGACGGCCAGTACAGCTGGTACCACCAGTTCTCGCCGGACTCCGCCGCGACGTCCTCGAGCGGAGTGGACGACGCGGTGGACAGCACCGAGCCGATCCCCAGCTCGGCGGCGGCCGACCCGACGGCGGGTTCCGCCGCGGGGTGCACCATGCCGAGGACGCCGATGGGCGCGGTGAGCACCGGTGCGGCGAGGGTGGTCCCCAGCACGGTCACCGACAGGTCGCGGGCGTCCGGTGCGCTGGCCCCGCGCCACATCCGGGGAACGATCCTGCGGGCGGCGAACGCGTCGACGTTCCCACGCGCCGTGCGTTCCGTGGACGCACTACCGGCGATGTACGCGAAGGCGGCCGCGGACAGCGTCTCGCGCGCCCGCTCCTCGAGACCGTCGGCCGTCATCGGCAGGTCGGGGGTCGTGCCGCCGAGCCCGGTCAGGTAGATCTCGTTCTGGAAGTTGCCGAAAGTGCTCACACGCAAACGCTAGCGAACGCGCACGCCCGGCAACACGATTTCACGCTGGTGAGCGTCACATGTCCGGCAGGATGGCGCCATGCCGGATCCCTATGTCGCCTCCCCCGACCGCTACGACACCGACCGCCCGACCGCGATGCCCTACCGCCGTACCGGTGAGAGCGGACTGAAGCTGCCCGCCATCTCGCTGGGGCTGTGGCACAACTTCGGTGACGACGTGCCGCTCGCCACCCAGCGCGCCGTCCTCCGCCGGGCGTTCGACCTCGGCATCACCCACTTCGATCTCGCCAACAACTACGGGCCGCCGTACGGCAGCGCGGAGATCAACTTCGGCCGCATCCTGCGGGAGGACTTCGGGCCGTACCGCGACGAGCTGGTCATCTCGACGAAGGCGGGGTGGGACATGTGGCCGGGCCCGTACGGCTTCGGCGGGTCGCGCAAGTACCTGCTGAGCTCACTGGACCGCTCACTCGAGCGCATGGGGCTCGACAGCGTCGACATCTTCTACAGCCACCGCCCCGACAAGGACACACCTGTCGAGGAGACCGCGGGCGCGCTGGTCAGTGCCGTCGAGCAGGGCAAGGCGCGCTACGTGGGCATCAGCTCGTACTCGGCGGCGCGCACCCGCCAGATGGCGGCACTGCTGTCCGATGCGGGAGTGCCACTGCTGATCCACCAGCCGAGTTACTCGATGCTCAATCGCTGGATCGAGTCCGATCTACTGCCGGCCGTCGACGAGCTGGGAGTCGGCGTGATCGCGTTCTCCCCTCTCGCGCAGGGCATGCTGACCGACAAGTACCTCGGCGGAATCCCCGACGAGTCGCGCGCGGCACAGGGGAAGTCGTTCGATCCCGAGTGGCTGACCGAGGACATGCGCGGGCATCTGAACGCGCTGAACGACATCGCCGCGGCGCGGGGGCAGTCGCTCGCCCAGATGTCGTTGGCGTGGGCGCTGCGCGACCCGCGGGTCACGACGGTGCTGATCGGCGCCTCGTCCGTCGAGCAGCTCGACGACAACGTGGGTGCACTCGCGCGACTCCGCTTCGACGACGACGAACTGAGCCGCATCGACGAACACGCCACCGAGGCCGGGATCAACCTGTGGGAGGAACCCTCCCGTATCTGAGGGCGGCATACGATCGAGACGTGCATGCCATCACGCTGACCGAGTACGGCGACCCGGAGGTCATGGTCTGGACCGAGGTACCCGATCCGGTGCCCGGCCCGGGCGAGGTCCTGATCTCGGTGTCCGCATCCGCCGTCAACCGCGCCGATCTGCAGCAACGGCAGGGCAACTACCCGCCGCCTGCCGGCGCCTCCGACGTGCTCGGGCTCGAATGCTCCGGTGTGATCGCGGAGGTCGGCGACGACGTCACCGCGTGGAAGGTCGGCGACCGGGTCTGCGCGCTACTCGCTGGCGGTGGCTACGCCGAGCAGGTGGTGGTGCCGGCCGGACAGGTGCTGCCCGTTCCCGACGGGCTCGACCTGCACGTGGCCGCATCGCTGCCCGAGGTCGCGTGCACGGTGTGGTCCAACGTCGTCATGTACGCCGGGCTGTCCGCCGGGGACACGTTGTTGATCCACGGCGGTGGCAGCGGCATCGGCACGCACGCCATCCAGGTGGCGAAGGCCCTCGGCGCGCGCGTCGCGGTGACCGCCGGCTCGGCGGAGAAGCTCGAGATCTGCCGGTCGTTCGGCGCGGACATCCTCATCGACTACAAGACCTCGGACTTCACCGAGGAGTTACGGTCCGCGACGGACGGGCACGGAGCCGACGTCATTCTCGACAACATGGGCGCGAAGTACCTCTCTCCCAACATCTCTGCGCTCGCGATGGACGGCCGCCTGGTCACGATCGGCATGCAGGGCGGCCGGGTGGCCGAGTTCGACTTCGGCGCGCTGATGGCCAAGCGCGGCAGTGTGCACTGCGCCGGGTTGCGGGCGCGCCCCCTCACCGGCCCGGGCGGCAAGGCCGACATCGTGCGCCAGGTCCGCGAGCACGTGTGGCCGATGATCGCCGACGGTGCGGTCGTGCCCGTCGTGCACGCGGAGGTGCCGGTATCGGACGCACCGCAGGCTCATCGCATGCTGGACGACCACGCCACGGTGGGCAAGGTGATCCTGCGCGTCCGCTGACGGGCGCGGGTCAGGTCAGCGTCTCGAGAACCGTGACGAGCTGGTCGATCTCGTGCCGCGTCGTGTACGGGGCCAGCCCCACCGTGATCGCGCCACCGGCATCGGCGACACCCAGCGACTCGAGCAGGCGGCTGCCGCCGTGCAGGCCACCGACCACGTCGATCCTGTTGTCCGCCAGACGCGCCGCCACCTTGTCGGAGTCGACGCCGTCCACGCTGATGCTCAGGCACGGGATGCGGCTGGACGCCTGACCGATGGCCATGACGTGCGGCAGTGCCGCCACGCGCTCCTGCAGGTACGCGAAGAGCCGATCCTGATAGTCCTGCAGCGAGCCGATGGACATCTCGAGACGCTGTCGGCGTGTCCCGCTCGCGTTCTCGTCGAGGGCGGCGAGACAGTCGACGGACGCGGTCATCCCCGCGAGCAGTGAGTAGTGCAGACCGGCGACCTCGAGCCGCGCCGGACCCTTCGCATCGGTGTCGAGCGCCTGCGACGGCAACCGGTCGAGCAGCTCGGGGTCCCGGAACACCAGCGCTCCGACGCGAGGCCCACCCCAGGCCGCGGCGTTGACGGCGACGACGTCCGCCCGGAATTCCTCGATGTCGAGCACCGCGTAGGGGGCCGCACCCACCGCGTCGACGACCAGCAACCCGCCGGCGTCGTGCACGAGGTCGGCGGCGACACGGACGTCGGGGGCCGACCCCACCACCGTCGACGCCGCGGTCAGCGCGACGAGCCGAGTGTTCGCCGCGATGAGTTCCCCGAACTGCCAACTGGGGAGCTCGCACGTCTCGATGTCCACCTCGGCCCACTGCACCTGGGCGCCGTACCGATTGGCGATGCGCAGCCACGGTGCCACGTTCGCCTCGTCGTCCAGCCGGGACAGGACGATGCCCGTACCGAGGCCGAGACGCGTGCTGAGGGCTTCCGCGAGAGCGGTCAGGAGGATGCCGTGGTCCGGACCGAGGACCACGCCCTCGGGGGATCCACCGACCAGATCTGCGACGGCCTGCCGAGCATCGTCGGCGACCTTCGCGCTGCGCTGCGCGTAGGGGTGCCGACCGATGTGCGTCGATGCGGTCCCGCGGAAGGTGGTGGACACGGCCGTGGCCACCCGGTCGGGGATCTGCATGCCCAGCTGCGGATCGAGGTGGATCCAGCCGTCGCCGAGCGAGGGAAACAGCCCTCGTACGCGGGCGACGTCGTAGGTCATGCCGCACACTCTAGGCGCCGACGGCGACAGGGCGGGCACGCACGGGCACGCCCCGGACCCCACCCTGGTGAGCGACCCGGGTCAAGATGGAGACATGACGTCTTCACACGAGCAGAACTCGGACGGCGGCCGCGCGGACGACAGCGCCGACCACGTCGTCGTCATCGGTCCGGACGGGCAGCCGATCGCGCTCAGTCCCCGCGAGGCGGCGGCCGCCGCGGCCCGCGCGAACGTCACCGGGGCCGGCGACTCGTCGGACGGCGACGACCAGGAATCGCTGGCGGACATGGTCGAGCAACCCGCCAAGGTCATGCGCATCGGCACCATGATCAAGCAGCTCCTCGAGGAGGTGCGCGCGGCACCGCTGGACGACGCCAGCCGCACCCGCCTCAAGGAGATCCACACCTCCTCCATCCGTGAGCTCGAGCAGGGACTCGCGCCGGAGTTGCGCGACGAGCTCCAGCGCCTGGCGTTCACCTTCGGCGAGGACGCGGTGCCGTCCGACGCCGAGCTCCGCATCGCCCAGGCACAACTGGTGGGCTGGCTGGAGGGACTGTTCCACGGCATCCAGACGGCACTCTTCGCCCAGCAGATGGCGGCGCGCGCCCAGCTCGAGCAGATGCGCCAGGGTGCACTTCCTCCCGGTGTGTCCATCGGCGGCGGCGGTCAGGGCCAGCACGGGCAGGGCACCGGCCAGTACCTCTGACGGTTCTCGTCTGTAGGGTCGTCGGTCGTGGCAGCACCAGCGATCGACTCGAACACCGGGGACTCGAACTCCGGGGATGCACCCGCGTCCGATTCGCAGACGTTCCGCCGGGCCGTCCGCGATCTCCGGCAGGGCTACGCCCAGCGTGAGCTGTGGCTGAGCCTCGGATGGCAGGACATCAAGCAGCGGTACCGGCGTTCCGTCATCGGCCCGTTCTGGATCACCATCGCCACGGGTGTGCAGGCCGTCGCGATGGGTCTGCTGTACTCGGTCCTCCTCGACATCGACCTGAAGTCGTTCCTGCCCCACGTCACCGTCGGGCTCATCATCTGGAACCTCATCAGCGCGTCGATCCTCGAGGGCGCCGACGTCTTCGTGGCCAATGAGGGCCTGATCAAGCAACTGCCGTCGGCACTGAGCGTGCACATCTATCGGCTCGTGTGGCGCCAGGTGCTGCTCCTCGGCCACAACATGCTGATCTACCTGATCATGCTCGCGGTGTTCCGTCCCGACCTGCACTGGACCATCGTCATGGCGATCCCGGCGTTCGGCCTGATCGTCGTCAACATGGTGTGGGTGTCACTGCTCTTCGGCATCATCGCCACCCGCTACCGCGACCTGGCCCCGATCCTCGGCAGCGTCGTCACGCTGCTGTTCTTCATGACGCCGATCGTGTGGACCACGGCGAATCTGCAGAAGATGGGCGGGGCCGCGGCGGACCGCGCGCGGCTGGTGGAGATCAATCCGCTGTTCCACTACCTCGACATCCTGCGCGCGCCCCTGATCGGCGAGGACCAGCAGGCGTACCACTGGTACATCGTGCTGGCGTTCACCGTGGTCGGCCTGGCCGTCACCATGGTGGCGATGCGTACGTTCCGGGCCCGCGTGCCCTACTGGGTCTGATCGGACGAGACACACATGACAGTCAGCATCGAGACGCACGGCGCGTGCGTCGACTTCCCCATCTTCGACGCCAAGACCCGGTCGCTGAAGAAGGCGTTCCTCGGCAAGGCCGGCGGCACCATCGGACGCAACAGTAGTGACGTCGTCGTCGTGGAGGCGCTGCGCGACATCACGCTCTCACTGAAGGAGGGCGACCGCGTCGGACTGGTCGGCCACAACGGTGCGGGCAAGTCGACGCTCCTGCGCCTGCTGGCGGGCATCTACGAACCCACCCGCGGCAGTGCCGTCGTGCGGGGTCGCGTCGCGCCGGTCTTCGACCTGGGCGTCGGCATGGACCCGGAGATCTCCGGCTACGAGAACATCATCATCCGCGGCCTGTTCCTCGGCCAGACACGCAAGCAGATGATGTCGAAGATCGACGAGATCGCCGACTTCACCGAGCTCGGCGAGTACCTCGACATGCCGCTGCGCACCTACTCGACGGGCATGCGGGTGCGCATCGCCATGGGCGTCGTCACGAGCATCGACCCCGAGATCCTGCTGCTCGACGAAGGCATCGGCGCGGTCGACGCCGAGTTCATGAAGAAGGCGCGCACTCGTCTGCAGAAGCTCGTGCAGCGCTCGGGCATCCTCGTCTTCGCCTCGCACTCCAACGAGTTCCTCGCCCAGCTCTGCGATTCCGCGATGTGGATCGATCACGGCCACGTGCGGCAGCAGGGCGGCATCGAGGAGGTCGTGCGGTCGTACGAGGGCGACGACGCGGGAGACCATGTCGCGCACGTCATTCGTGAGCTGGAGGCCGCGGATCGTGGCCAGGCCGATCACGACCCGCATGCCTGAGTTCATCGTCGGCGTGGTGGTCACCCACCGGCGCCGCGAGCTGCTGGCCCAGTCCCTCGCCGTCCTGACGTCGCAGACCCGTCCGCTCGACCATCTGATCGTGGTGGACAACGCGAACGAGACCGCGGTCCGCGAGCTCGTCGAGAGCGCGGCCGTGCCGACCACCTACCTCGGGAGCAAGCACAACCTCGGTGGGGCCGGCGGCTTCGCGCTGGGGATGCTGCACGCGCTGTCCCTCGGTGCCGAGCGGGTATGGCTCGCCGACGACGACGGCAGGCCGGAGGGGCCGGACGTCCTCGCCACGCTCCTCGACTGCGCGGTGCGCCACGGCCTCGACGAGGTCTCCCCCGTCGTGTGCGACATCGACGATCCCGATCACCTCGCGTTCCCGCTGCGACGCGGCACCGCGTGGCGACGGTGGCGGTCGGAACTCGGTGACGAGGAGTTGTTGCCGTCCTACGCGTCGTTGTTCAACGGTGCGCTGTTCTCGGCCGCTGCGATCGACGCCGTCGGTGTCCCCGACCTCCGGCTCTTCGTCCGCGGCGACGAGGTCGAGATCCACCGTCGCCTCACACGCTCGGGGCTGGCTTTCGGCACGTGCCTGCAGACCGCGTACCTGCATCCGAACGGCGCCGACGAATTCAAGCCGATCCTCGGCGGCCGGATGCACACGCAGTATCCGGACGACGCCACCAAGCGCTACTTCACCTACCGCAACCGCGGATACCTGATGGCTCAACCCGGCATGCGCAAGCTTCTCCCGCAGGAATGGGTGCGCTTCGGGTGGTACTTCGTGGTCACACGACGGGACCTCCGCGGCCTGCGCGAGTGGTTGCGTCTGCGCAAGTTCGGCCGGGATGAGTACTTCCGCAAACCCTGAACTACGGTATGTCCCCATGACGAGTGGACGGTGCGGGTGATGCGGTGGAGCCGACGCGTCAGAGCCTCGGCGCGGGGCAAGGTCGTGCAGGCAGTCCAGGACGCCGTGGCACCCGAGGCCGACCGTCGTCACAGTGAGTTGATAGACCTGATCACGGGTCAGGCGAAGACGATCGCCGACCTCCAGGAATCCATCACCACGCTGGAGTTCCGGATGCGCCGCGACATCCCGTTCGCCTCGGACCTCGAGGCCACCGCCTCGAGTGCCGACTTCGTGGAGGACCACCTCCCGCGGACGCCGTCGTTCACCCGTCCCGACCTCACGTTGCGGCACGCCCTGGGTGCGGTGTCCAACGACGGCATGGCACTCGAGTTCGGGGTCGCTACCGGGACCACGCTGGCGATCATCGTCGACGAGTGGCGCCGCGCCGCCAACGTCGGAGTCATCGCCGGCTTCGACACCTTCGAGGGCCTGCCGGAGGACTGGCGCACCGGCTTCGAGGCCGGGACCTTCGCTCAGGACGCTCTACCGGACGTTCCGGGAGCGCACCTGGTGAAGGGCATGTTCCAGCAGACCCTCGGGCCGTTCCTGTCGAAGAACCGCGGCCCGGTCGCGTTCCTGCACCTCGACGCCGACCTGTACTCGTCGACCGACTTCGTCCTGCGTCGTCTCGAGTCACGACTGGTGCCGGGCACCGTCATCGTGTTCGACGAGTTCTTCAACTTCCCCGGCTGGGCCCTGCACGAGTACAAGGCGTGGACCGAGTTCGTCCACCGCACCGGGGTGACGTTCGAGTACCTCGCGTACACGTCCAACAACGAGCAGGTCGCGGTCAAGCTCACCTGAGCGCGTGGTGTCCAGTGCGGAAGCGCGTGCCGTTAGAGTGGTTCACGGCAAAGCCCGCGCCGCGAGATCGGGCACGGATTCACACGACGCAAAATGAGCCGGCTGATGTGGCTCGAATTATGGAGAACTCATGGCTGGAGCACCCGACATCGTCCGACACGGCACCGATGCGGTCCGCTCGACAATGGTCGAGCACGATGCCAGGTCGCGATTCGTCGTACAGCGTGGCCTTTTCGCAGGGCCGTCTCCGCTCATCGACGACGACCTCTATGCAGAAGTGATATCCGGTTTCGCCCGTAGATCGAGATACCGAATCGACATCGACCCTCACGCGCGGGTGGAGACCAACTCGTACTTCGGTCGCTTCCCCGCCAGCTACTGGCAGCGCTGGACTGCGATCACAGCGGTGCGAACCACCATGACCTATTCCGGATCCGGGCGCATCGCACTCGTCGCCTCCGACACGGATGGACGCGAACGCACCATCGATGCGATCACGGTAGACGGCGACGGTGTCGCCGAATTGAACGCCGACCTCGATCGGTTCGTCGACGGCGGTGGTCTGTGGCTTCGCATGGACACCGCGAAGCTGCCTCTGGCGGTCGAAGACCTGGAATGGACCGTGAATCCCCCTGCTTCGATACGCCCGGCCGCAGTTGTGGTGTGCACGTTCAATCGCGCCGACGATTGCGCCACCACTGTCGACGCGCTTGGGCGAGACGACGCCGTCATGGCCGGCGTCGACGCGGTATTCGTCGTCGACCAGGGAACAGACCCGGTCGAAACGCGGGACAAATTCCGTGACGTGGCATCGTATCTCGGTACCAAGTTGGTCTACATTCGCCAACCCAACCTGGGCGGCGCCGGCGGCTTCACGCGCGGGATGTACGAGGTGACCGACGTCGTCGGCGCTGACCATGCGAACGTCGTGCTGATGGACGACGACATACTGTGCGAGCCCGAGACTGTGTTGCGGCTCAACGCATTCGCCAACCTCACTGTCGAACCCACAATCGTCGGTGCACAGATGCTCGGGCTGTTTCACCCGGACCGCATCCTGGTCGGCGCCGAGCACGCAGACCTCACCGGTCCCGCCGTGGGCATTCCAGCCGCCAACGCCCTCGTGGACGCCAGCGTCGTGAAGAAGAAGCAAGACGTTCGCGTCGATGCCGGCTACAACGGCTGGTGGACGTGCCTCATTCCGTCAGAAATCATTGCTGCACAGGGTTATCCGCTGCCCCTGTTCTTTCAGTGGGACGATGTCGAGTACGCGATCCGCGCCCGCGGACACGGCTTCGCCACCGTCACGCTGCCCGGCGCAGGTGTATGGCACGCCGATTTCACCTGGAAGGACTGGGACGAGTGGCACCGATATTTCAACATCCGCAACGGGCTGCTCGTCGCCGCACTGCACAGTGAGTTCGACGGACCCGCCCTGTTCCGCAGTCTTTCCAAGGATTTACTGCGGTTCCTGGTGGGCATGCAGTACGGATTGGCGATGACGCAGATCAAGGCCATCGAGGACTTCATATCCGGCCCGCGGGCCTTCAACGACGGAGGCGTCGCGGCTGCCGTTGACATCCGTCGGGAGCGCGCGCACTTCGACGAGACGAAGCGGCACCCGTCCGCGTCTGTTCCTGATCTGCGAAGCGCCGACTATCAGATCGCCAAGGCGGCGCCGTGGCCGAAGCTGGAGGGCGCGGTTCTCGCCAAGCGCGTTCTACAGCAATGGCGTGGAACCGTAGTTCCCCACCCGGTTGCCATCGCCAGCAAGGACGCCTTGTGGTGGCATGTCTCACTGTTCGGCCACGCGATCGTGACCGACGCCTCTCAGGAGGGTGTACGGGTGAGGAGACGGAACAAGGAACTTGCCAGAAGTCTGGCGATTCGAGGCTTTCGCGCATTGTGGACCTTGCGGCGCGATGCACGGAAGATCCAAGTCAGCTACAAGAACCAATTCCCTGTCATGGTAAGTCGTGACAATTGGACGCGTCTGTTCGAGAGGTGACGGCACGTGCTGGACGCTGCGCCTAGTTCGTTGGTCGGGCTCCGGCACCCGCGGACGTCGCCGCCTCCAGCAGTTCTGCTCTTCTGCTTCGCAGTGCGAGCAGACCACGTCCCATAGCAACGATGTCGGATCCGGCGACCCGGCTGGGCTGATCCCGATGGCTCGCGGACAAACGAACCGGCAATTCGAGAGGCCTCAAACCCGCCAGTTCCACCGCGTAATCCAGTTCCGTGGTGAACAAGAAACCGGGCTCGGTGAGAGCCGGTGCCAACGCTCGGAGAAGCAGGCCGTCCACGAGGAACGTGCCCTGCGGGTCCTTGGTTCGTGTTCCGAGGACGATGCGTCGCAACGCCGTGAATCCGCGGGTCAACACCGAGCGGGCCAGACCGCGTTGCACCACCGATGCGGAGTGCGCCTTCGATCCGATCGCCACGGGCGGAAGGCCACCGGTGTGTCGGTATGCCCCGTCCAGATCGTCGAAACCGAACGGAAGATCGTCCGCCGTCAACAGAACCCGCGCACCGACCGAACGAGCTATTCCAGTCCGCAGCGCGTTGCCCATTCCCTTGGTCGATGCGATGACGATGAGTCGAACCGGCCCGGACCACCCGTTCAAAAGTTTGTCGCACACGTGAGCGGTCTCATCCGTCGAACCGTTCTCCACCACGATGATCTCTGCGTCGCGGTTCCCCAGATAGTCAGCGAAGGCGTTCACAGTGGATTCGATGACCGCTGCCGAGTTGTGCGCGGGAATCACCACGGACAGTTCGACAGACCTGGGACCTGACGACGGCCGGTCGGACGGCACGGTAGACACGGGGTCCTCTCGATGCACTCGGCTACGACTTCCGGGGACGAACACTACGCTGCCATTGACCATGCCCGCCGACATGATCGGCTCATCGAAGGTGTTTCGTGAAGACTGCACGACCGCTAGCCACCCGCGTTCTGCCGCCGCTGCTTCTGGCAGCCCTCGTCGCGGTGACGGCTGCAATACCTCTCATCGCCAACAGGTGGTTCTACTACTGGGACGACAGCGCAGCGGCGTTTGCACCGGGCTGGGCAGTGATTGGCGAGAAACTGCTGGCCGGAACGTGGCCCACCATCGTGCCGGAGATGTGGGCGGGCGGGAACATCACCGCCGAGGCCCTGTACGGCCTTTACAACCCCGTGTTGTTGGCGGGTTCGATCTTCATCGCGTCCGTACCGAACATGGCGATCGGACTCACGCTGATCAAGCTCGCGTTCCTCACGATCCTCGCGGTGGGTACTTACATTCTCGCCCGCCAGTTCGGTGCGACAAAACCCATGGCTTTCATCGCGGGGTACGCGTTGCCCTTCGCCGGCTACACCCTGTATTTCGATGCATCCAGCTGGGCCTCAGGACTGTTCGCTTTCGCCTGGATACCGCACGTGTTCTGGTCGGTACGCGGCACGGCGGCGGGTCGCGTCAATCCGCTCATCGCAGTTATATTCTCCGCACTGGCTCTGACCACCGGTAACCCATACGGGGCGGTCGCCGTCGCGGTCGTGTATCTATCGGTCGGCGTCGAGTACCTGCTGACTTCTCGCCGGGGACGCATCGGGAGGATATTCGTAGCGGGAGGTGCGTCACTGCTGTTGTCGCTGATCGTGTATCTGCCACTCGCCTTTACCACCGGTGTATCGGTTCGCACGCAATCCGGCGTCTCGAACAACGGCATGTTGGCGCCGGGTCTGGGTGACGTCCTCGATATGAGCAATCCATCGCGCCTGCCGATGATCAGCTCGTTCGGCGCCGAGTTCATGACCATGCCGGTGGGATATCTGGCGTGGTTCATCGTTCCCCTGATCCCGTGGATCAGGTGGCGCACGCTGCGTTCTTCGTGCGCGACGTTGAGTTCTCTCGTCACCTTCTTCGGAATCTACGTCGCGCTTCTCCTAGGCCCTTCGCAGCTCTGGCTGTTTCGATGGCCCCTCCGCTTGCTCGAGTACGCACAGTTGCCGGTCATCGTCGCTTTCGCCGTCGCACTGAGCGCCGGCATGGCCCGCAACCACATTCGCGTCCGCGTCGGTGCCACTGCAAGCCTCCTCGTGACCCAGTTCTATTCGGCGTGGTCTAGCGTGCCCCAGGACATCGGCTATCACGCGATCGCACTTGCCACCGCCTCCGTCCTCGCGTTCACTGCCGTCTTCTTGTGGCGACGCAGCTCGGTCACAATGGTGGGAGCACTTGCTGTAGGCGTGTCCGCGTTCCTCGCCCTTCAGACGACGGCGTGGTTTCCGGGTAACTACAACGTAACTCCCTGGTTGTTTCCCCGGCAGGCATCCTTCGTCGAAGACCGTATGGAGAACCGATACATCGGCAACACGTTCGCGATAGCCGACCCGGAGAACATTCCACTCGATGCACCTGCATCGCAATGGGGTGCCGTCATCTTCGGGAACCAGTGGCAGGCTGCCGGAGTTCAGGCTGTCAACAGCTACGCAGGAGTCAGCTTCGCGGACTTCGTCGAGACCCTGTGTCTGAACTACTACGGTGGTGTTACCTGTCCGGACGCACTCGAACGACTACAACGCGACGCACCAGGCACCGACGTGTCATGGATCGATGCGCTGAGACTCGAGACCATTGTTGTCCAGAACAGTGGACCGTACGGTGGTCCACGAGCGCTGGACGCTCTCCCCGAATCTGACTGGGCGGTGACTACGGACGGACCCGTGACCATCGGACGCCGTATCCGTGGCTTGCCGTGGCCGAACGGCCGACTATCGGCCTTGGGCGACGGCGTGGCCGTTATATCGGACGTGACCGACTCGGACACGCGAGAGAGCCTGCGCTATACGGGCTCTGGTACCGCGACCTTTGCGCTGCTCGCCTGGCCGGGATGGACGGCCACGGTGGATGGACAAAGCGTGGACGTCGACCCGACCGACGGCGGCCTTCTGCAGGTGAACCTCCCCGATGGTGGCAGGGAGGCCGTCATCGAGTATTCCCCACCTGGTCAAAGCGTCGGAATCGCTTTCGCTGCAGCAGGATTGGTGCTTGCTTTGGGGCAGGCGCTCGCAGTCGGCTTGGTAGATCGACGTCGGCGGTCGGTCGCACCCGACCGAAGCGATCAGAGCGACGCGGTGGACGTCACCTGATCGACAGCGCGATGCGCGGGAAGAATCGAGGCTCGCTCGGTGTCGACGTCGTCACTGCCCCCGACAAGATCCAGAAAGCGATTCAACTGAGCCGACAGCGGCTCTTCACTGAACTGAATCGTCGGAATCTCGATGATCGTCTGCTGTTGGTAACCGTCGCGATCCGACGGCATGTCGTCCGAGATGTGACGGTAGACCGTGATGTCCCGGCGGAGCAGATCGATCTCGATGAGTCGCTCCTCCTCGAGAAGTGACAGCTGGCGCACTTTGCGCTGACTCACTCGGCTCGCCGAGATGGTGGCCACCGCACCCGTATCGAATCGCAATACAGCGTCCGCGCAATCCTCGGCACCGTTCTCGCGCGACGACGGGTGAAAGTACCCGAACTCGCCCTTCGCTGACGTGGGTTCCGCCCCGATCAGGGAGATCGCAAGATCGACATCATGGATCAGCAGATCTGTCGCCACACCGGTGGAGATACGGGACACGAACGGTGAGTGCCGGATCCCGATCACCTGCCACACGTCGCCGACAAATTCACGCGCGGTGCGTACGGCAGGATTGAACCGCTCGAGCAGTCCGCACATGAGCGGGACGCCCGCCTCACGCGACCGCTCGACCAAGGCCACACTCTGCTCGTAGGTTGCCGCCAGGGGCTTCTCCACGAGGAGTGGCTTCCCGAGATCCAGCACCCGCGATGCGATGTCGTAATGCGCAGGGGTCGCTGCCGCGACCACCACCGCGTCGATTCCGTCGAGATCGTCGAAATCGGGCGCCCACTCGCAGCCGAATCGCGCAGCCACCGAGCGCCCCTGCTCCTCCCGAGGTTCGACGAGAACAGCCAGATCACAACGATCCGAGTTGCTGATGACGCGGGCGTGCAACGAGCCCATGCGCCCGGATCCGACGAGTGCAACTCGCGGTTGCGCCATCACTGGCCCATCGCCGAACGGACAGCGCCTACTACGACGTCGACATCGTCCACGGACAAGGCCGCGTGCACTGGAATGCTCAGGCATCGCTCGGCCACCGATGTGGCGACTGGAGTCGGTTCGATCATTACACGCGGATGCTCCCGGTAGCAGTCGTAGTCATAGGCCGTTCGCGGGTAGTAGATACCGCTGCCCACCCCGGACTCCTGCAGCCGCGATGACAGTTCTGATCGATCGATGGAGGCAGCCTCGTCGACTAGAAGGGTGTATTGATGCCACACATGTTCGCGGCCCGGTAGCTGGGCGGGAAGAGTGAGTCCGACGACGTCCTTCAAACCCGTCGTCAACATTTCTGCATTTCGGCGCCTCTGGTCGACCTGCCGCGAGTAACGAGGAATCTGCGGTAGCGCCAAACTGGCCTGCAGATCGGTCATCCGGTAGTTGTGCCCGACCATCTCGTACTGGTAGCGCGCGCGCATGCCCTGGTTGCGTAGTACACGCAGCCGATCGGCCACCGCATCGTCGTTCGTGGTGACCATGCCACCCTCGCCCGTGGTGAGGTTTTTCGTGGCATAGAACGAGAAACACCCAAGGCCGAACGTGCCTACTCCCTGGCCATCGAAGGTTGCTCCGTGCGCCTGCGCTGCATCCTCGACGATGCCGAGCCCACGACGCTGGGCAATAGTGGTCAGCGATGACATGTCGGCCGATTGACCATAGAGATGGACCGGCAGCAGCACCTTCGTGCGATCGCTGATGCGCTCCTCGACAACGGCCCCATCCAACGTGAAGTCGGCGGCACTGATATCGGCGAACCGAACGGTGGCGCCTGCCTCGAGAATGGCGTTCACCGTGGCGACGAATGTGAACGGGCTCGTCAGTACCTCGTCACCCGGCTCCAGATCCTGGACCTGGAGAGCAGCAACGAGCGCGGTGGTGCCGTTGTTCACCGCGACGGCATGGCGGGCTCCGATCAGCTCAGCGAAGGCCTCTTCAAGCTTCTGCACCTTGGGCCCCTGAGCCACGATGCCGGACCGAAGGGTGTCGAGCACCTCGCGTTCGACATCTTCGCCGAATTCGACGCTTGAAATGGCTATCACTGAAGTCTCCCTGGCCACCACGCCCGTGCATGCAGACTCGTGGTTTGTCGAAGTGCGGTTGGCTGACACTAACGCCCTGCTGGTCGGTAACGTCACATGGCGCCCGGCGAGTACGGTCAACTCGATCGATTGAGTCGACTACCGTTCACCGTCAGGAGGTCGTTCGCGATGCCGTTCACACAGGGAAGGGACTGTCACATACACCCGACCGCGTCCGTCGGCGATGGCGTCCAGATCGGACATTCCGTGGTCATCGGCGCGGGTGCGGTTCTGCTGGGCCCCCTCCAAATCGGCAGCAACAGCTGGATCGGCCCGTACGCCGTGTTGGGTACACCTCCAGAGATTCTTGGCTGGAGTCACTCGGGTACGCCGGAACCTCTCGACGGGCCTGGGATCTTGGTCGGCGAGAATACCGTTCTTCGCGAGATGTGCGTCGTACATCGAGGTAGCGAGAGAACCACCGAGATCGGACCGAACTCCTTCCTCATGAATCGGGTCTCGGTGGAACACGACGTACGTCTGGGCGAACGCACAGTTGCGGCGGCCGGTGTCGTTTTCGCGGGTCATGTGATAGTAGGCGATGGATGCAACATGGGTGTCGGGAGCATGGTGCATCAACGAAGAACAATCGGTTCCGGTGCAATGGTCGGGATGGGCTCGGTCGTTGTTAAAGACGTTCCGCCATTCGCCACCGCCGCTGGGAATCCGGTACGGCTGATCGGCGCCAATGTATTCGGCATGAAACGCAACGACCACCTCGAGTCAGACGTCTCCGCTATCGACTCGGCATATTCAGTCGGGCAATTACCTGACCCAACAACTCTTTCGGCCAGCATTGCATCGATGTTCACGCAGTGGTGTGAAACGGCCGGGAAACCCTTGGTCGAATGAAGGCCAGCAATCCCCCGACCGGCGCCCCGCACGGACTGCGCGCCCACGCCGGGACCATGCTCCGCGTTGTGCTGACTGCCGCAATCGCGGTGACGATAGTGCTCGCCGTTCGCTCCCAGTGGGCTGACGTGCGTGGAACCTTCTCCACGCTCGACGTGGGGTCCCTGGTACTGGCGACAGTGTTCGTGTTCCTCGGGATGGGCGCGGCAGTGCGGGCCTGGCAGCACGCACTCGGCGCCCTCGACTACCCGATACCCGCTTTCGATGCTGCGCGGTGTTACCTCGTCGGACAGCTCGCGAAGTACCTGCCCGGCAGCGTGTGGGCCTTCGTACTCCAGGCCGAACTCGTGCGCCGTGCAGGCGTCTCGCGTGCCGCCGGATTCACTGCCGTACTCGTGACGGTTGGATTGAGCACGACATCAGCGCTGTTCGTAGGCCTGCTGGGGCTGCCAGCACTCTTCCAAGTCAGCACGGTGGCGGCCGTCGCAGTACTTGTCCTCGTCCCCATCTCGCTCACATGCGCATACCCGCCCGTACTGACTCGACTCGTCGACGTCGCCCTCAAGGTCCTGCGACGCCCACCTCTCGCCGCACCGCTGAACAGGCGAAAGATCGCTCTCTCCCTCGGATGGTGCGCGATGAGCTGGGTTCTCTACGGCATTCACCTGTGGATCCTCACGTCGAATTCCGCCGGCTTCCACCTCGGCGGCCTGCGGCAGTGCGTCGGGGCACTCGCCCTCGGCATGTGCGCCGGCGTACTCGTATTCGTTGCTCCGTCGGGCATCGGCGTACGCGAAGCCGTAGTCGTCGCTGCTCTGTCGCCGTTCATGGAAACCGGTGTCGCGCTAGGCCTCGCCCTCGTCTCACGACTGATCTTCACTCTGTGTGAAGTTGTCGCCGGGGCCGTCGCCGCGATCTCCAGCTCGCGATCGCTGCGCAACATGCTCGTACACGAGCACTCTCGGGTGCCCACACGAACTGGCTGATCCCGGCCCTCGTCAAGTCAAAGCGTCACGTTGTCAGAGCGTCCGTTCGCCGGCCGATGCGTACGCCGCCTCGGTCGCCGCTTTCCCCGGCGCCCACCAGGACTCGTTGTCGCGGTACCAGTCGATGGTGGCGGCGAGTCCGCTGCGGAAGTCGGAGTAGTGGGGGGTCCAGCCGAGTTCGGTGCGCAGTCGGGTGCTGTCGATGGCGTAGCGCAGGTCGTGGCCGGGGCGGTCGGTGACGAAGTCGAAGTCGCTGCTGTCGTGGCCGCAGAGTTCGAGGATGGTCTCGACGACGGTGCGGTTGTCGACTTCGCCGTCGGCGCCGATGAGGTAGGTCTGCCCGAGGGTGCCCTTGTCGATGATGGTCCAGACGGCGGTGTTGTGGTCCTCGACGTGGATCCAGTCGCGGACGTTGTGGCCGGCGCCGTAGAGCTTGGGGCGGATGCCGGTGAGGACGCCGGTGATCTGGCGGGGGATGAACTTCTCCACGTGCTGGTAGGGCCCGTAGTTGTTGGAGCAGTTGGAGATGGTGGCGCGGACGCCGAAGGATCGGGTCCAGGCTCGCACCAGCAGGTCGCTGGAGGCCTTGGTGGAGGAGTACGGCGAGGAGGGGTTGTAGGGGGTGTTCTCGGTGAACCGGGCGGGGTCGTCCAGCTCGAGGTCGCCGTAGACCTCGTCGGTGGAGATGTGGTGGTAGCGGACGTCGTGGGTGCGGACCGCTTGGAGAAGGGTGGTGGTGCCGACGATGTTGGTGTGCACGAACGGCCAGGGGTCGCCGAGAGAGTTGTCGTTGTGGGATTCGGCGGCGAAGTGGACGACGAGGTCGGTGTCGGCGACGAGGCGGTCGACGAGGGCGGTGTCGGTGATGTCGCCGTGGACGAAGGTGATGCGGTCGGCGACAGGGTCGAGGGAGGCTTTGTTGCCGGCGTAGGTGAGGGCGTCGAGGACGGTGATCTCGATGTCGGGGCGGGTGCGGGCGGTCAGGTGCACGAAGTTCGCGCCGATGAACCCGGCGCCGCCGGTCACGAGCATTCTCATGCGGCGAAGAGTACGTGGGAGGCGAGGGCGGACGCAGTCTGAAAGACTCGCCCATCATGCGGGGAATCATTCTGGCGGGTGGCACGGGGTCGCGGCTGCATCCGATCACTCAGGGCGTGAGCAAGCAGTTGGTGCCCGTCTACGACAAGCCGATGATCTACTACCCGCTGACCACGCTGATGCTCGCCGGGATCCGCGACATCCTCGTCATCACCACCGTGCAGGACGCCGAGCAATTCCGACGGCTGCTCGGAGACGGCTCCCAGTTCGGCATCTCGCTGACATACAAGGTCCAACACGAACCCAACGGCCTCGCGCAGGCGTTCGTGCTGGGTGCCGAGCACATCGGCACCGAGGGCGCCGCGCTGGTGCTGGGGGACAACATCTTCTACGGCCCCGGCCTCGGCACGCAGTTGAGCCGGTTCGCCGACGTCGACGGCGGTGCGGTGTTTGCCTACGAGGTCTCCGATCCCAGCGCATACGGAGTCATCGAGTTCGACGAACGCGGCACCGCCCTCTCCTTGGAGGAGAAACCGGCGCACCCGCGGTCGAACTACGCGGTGCCGGGGCTGTACTTCTACGACAACGACGTCATCGCCATCGCCCGCGACCTCGCCCCCTCCGCCCGCGGGGAGTACGAGATCACCGACGTCAACCGCCACTACCTCGAGGCGGGAACACTGCAGGTGCAGGTGCTGCCCCGCGGCACCGCCTGGCTCGACACCGGCACCTTCGAATCGCTCCTCGACGCCTCCAACTACGTGCGCACCATCGAACAGCGCCAAGGCCTCAAGATCGGCGCCCCCGAAGAGGTGGCGTGGCGACGCGGGTTCATCACCGACGACGACCTGCGCGCCCGCGCGCAGACACTGCTCAAGTCCGGATACGGGGCATACCTGCTGGACCTGCTCGAGAGAGGACACCGACCGTGAGCTTCCGCGAACTGCGCGTCCCCGGGGCGTTCGAGTTCACTCCCCGCCAGTTCGGCGACGACCGCGGCGTGTTTTTCGAATGGCACAAGGACTCCGCCTTCACCGCCGCCGTCGGCCACCCCCTGGAACTGCTGCAGGCCAACTGCTCGGTCTCCGCCGCCGGTGTGCTGCGCGGCATCCACGTCACCGTCGACCCACCCGGACAGGCGAAGTACGTCACCTGCACCCGCGGCGCGTTCCTCGACGTCGTGGTCGACCTCCGCAAGGACTCACCGACGTACGGCACCTGGGACTCGGTGCTCATCGACGACGTCGACCGCCGCGCGGTGTACCTGCCCGTCGGGCTCGGGCACGCGATCCTCTCCCTCGAGGACCACTCCACGGTGATGTACCTGTGCAGCCTCGAGTACACCCCCGGAGCGGACCGCGACATCCACCCGCTCGACCCCGACCTCGCCATCGACTGGCCCACCCACGGCCGCGACGGCACACCCCTGACCTACCAACTCTCCGACAAGGACGCCGCGGCACCCGCGTTCGCGGACTGGGCATAGCCCCCGTGCGCCTTTCGCGTATCCCTGGATGCGCACAAGGCGCACGGGCGCGTCAGCGCAGCTTGAAGATCACCGCTCGCTGGACCACGAAGTTGATCACCGTCGCGGTGCCCTGCGCGATGACGAACGCCGCGGCGCTGTAGAGGATCGTCTCGGGCCACAGGTGCCCGAACAGCGTGTACAGCACGTTCTGGACACCGAACGTCGCCGCGTACAGGACGACGACGGCCACGAACCGCGCCCGCGACGGCGGTGCCGCGAACGTCCAGCGCCGGTTGATCAGGTACGCGACGGTGGTGCCCACGACGAATCCCGCGGCCTTGGCCAGCGAGAGCTGCACGTCCAGGCCGTACTGCAGCGCGATGGTGATGGAGAAGTCGACGACGGCCGACAGCACCCCGGTGACGAGGAACCGGACGATCTGGGTCCGCAGATCCAGCGCGTCGTCGGCGGTGTTCTCCGTGACGGGGATCTCGACGGGCAGAGGAAGGCGCTGGTGATCGTCTGATGACACAGAGCGTCAGCGTACTGGCCCTCTCACTGCCTGTAACCTGACGAACGATGTCCATCACCGAATTGCCACCCACCAGTGCGCGCACCCTCACCGGGTGGGCACGTACCTCGCCCACCACGGCGCAGGTGCTGACCACGTCCGATCCCGAGATCGTGGCCGCCGCCGTCCTCCGGGTCGCGGAGCAGAACGAGAGCAAGCCGTCCCATCTGCGGCGCGGCGTCATCGCCCGCGGACTCGGCCGCTCGTACGGTGACAACGCGCAGAACGGCGGCGGGCTCGTCGTCGACATGAGCGCACTGAACCGCATCCACTCGATGGACGCGGAGACGCACATCGTCGATGTGGACGGTGGAGTGAGCCTGGACCAGCTGATGCGTGCGGCACTGCCGTTCGGATTGTGGGTCCCCGTGCTCCCCGGCACTCGTCAGGTGACCATCGGCGGCGCCATCGGGTGTGACATCCATGGCAAGAACCATCACAGCGCCGGCAGCTTCGGCAATCACGTGCGCTCGATGGAGCTGCTGCTCGCGGACGGCACCGTCCGCCACATCACGCCCGACGGCGACGACGCGCCGCTGTTCTGGGCCACGGTGGGCGGAAACGGCCTGACCGGCATCATCCTGCGAGCAACCATCGAGATGACGCCGACCGAGACCGCGTACTTCATCGCCGACGGCGACGTGACGGCGAGCCTCGACGAGACCATCGCGATCCACAGCGACGGCAGCGAGAGCCGGTACGACTACTCGAGCGCCTGGTTCGACGCCATCTCGGGTCCGCCGAAGCTGGGACGTGCGGCGCTGTCGCGCGGATCGCTCGCGACCCTGGACCAGCTGCCGGCGAAGCTGCAGAAGGATCCGCTGCGCTTCAGCGCGAAGCCGCTGCTGACCTTCCCCGACGTGTTCCCCAACGGCCTCGCGAACAAGTACACGTTCGGACCCATCGGCGAGCTCTGGTACCGCAAGTCGGGTACCTACCGCGGCAAGGTGCAGAACCTGACGCAGTTCTATCACCCGCTCGACATGTTCGGGGAGTGGAACAGGGCCTACGGCCCGGCCGGATTCCTGCAGTACCAGTTCGTGGTGCCGCCGCAGGCCGTCGGCGAGTTCAAGAAGATCATCCACGACATCCAGCGCTCGGGGCACTACTCGTTCCTCAACGTCTTCAAGCTCTTCGGGCCGGGAAACCAAGCGCCACTGAGCTTCCCGATCGAGGGCTGGAACGTCTGCGTCGACTTCCCGATCAAGGAGGGTCTCGGCGCGTTCGTCGCGGACCTCGACCGGCGGGTGCTCGAGTTCGGCGGACGGCTCTACACAGCCAAGGACTCCCGGACGTCCGCGGACACGTTCCACGCGATGTACCCGCGCATCGACGAGTGGATCGCCGTTCGGCGATCCGTCGACCCCACAGGCGTCTTCGCCTCGGATATGGCCAGAAGGTTGGAACTGCTGTGACGATCGATGCTGTGGGCGACCCGCAGACCATTCTCGTACTGGGTGGCACGAGCGAGATCGGCCTCGCGATCACCGAGGAGTACCTCTCGACGTCGTCGGCTCGCGTGATTCTCGCGGCGCTGCCCAACGATCCCCTGCGTGACGCGGCCGTCGCTCAGCTGACGGCCAAGGGCGCCAAGTCCGTCGAGGTCATCGACTTCGACGCGCTCGACACAGCGTCGCACCCGAAGGTCATCGACGAGGCCTGGTCGAAGGGCGACGTCGACGTCGCGATCGTGGCGTTCGCGGTGGACTTCGATCCGGAACTGCTGTGGCAGGACCAGAACAAGGCCGTGCTCACGGCCAACATCAACTACACCGCGTCGGTGTCGGTGGGTGTGCTCCTCGGCGAGAAGATGAAGGCGCAGGCCTTCGGCCGCATCATCGTCATGTCCTCCGTCGCGGGCGAGCGCGTGCGCCGCTCCAACTTCGTCTACGGCTCCACCAAGGCCGGACTGGACGGGTTCTACCTCGGCCTCGGGGAAGCCCTGCGCGAGTTCGGACCTCGCGTCACCGTCATCCGTCCGGGCATGGTGCGCACCAAGTTCAGCGCGCACGTCAAGGAAGCACCGCTGACGGTGGACAAGGAGGACATCGCCAAACTGGCCGTGTCCGCGTCCCGCAAGGGCAAGGATCTGGTGTGGGCTCCGGGGCCCTTCCGCTTCGTCATGATGGCGCTGCGGCACGTCCCGCGTCCGATCTTCCGCAAACTCCCCATCTGAGCAGGGCCATGCCGAACAGAGTCATGCGGACGGCTCTGAGTACCAGCGCAGAGGCCGTCGCCGCGGCAGTCGTCGCGGCCGCGGTGGCGGCCGTCGGTCTGTACGCCTTCTCCCTGGTGCAGTGGCCGGCGTTCAACTCCTCCAACGTGACTCGCGCCGTCGCGACGGTCGGGCAGGTGGCTGCTCTCGCGGTGCTGGCCGCGTCGGTGGTGATGCTCCGGCTGCGCCGCTCCCCCCGTGTCGCGACCCTGCTGTCGTGGATCGGCCTCTCCGGATTCGTCACCGTCACACTCGGCATGCCGCTGGCCGCCACGAAGCTGTACCTGTTCGGCATCTCGGTGGATCAGGAGTTCCGCACCGAGTACCTCACTCGCCTCACCGACTCGCCGGCACTGGCCGACATGACCTACGCCGACCTCCCGCCGTACTACCCCGCGGGGTGGTTCTGGGTCGGTGGCCGGGTCGCGGACGCGCTCGGTATTGCCGGGTGGGAGGCCTACAAGCCCTACGCCATCGCGTCCCTCGCCGTCGCCGCCGTGGTCTCGCTCGTGCTGTGGCGCAGTCTCGTTCGGGCGGACCTGGCAGTACTGGCCGCGCTCGGCGTGACGGCCCTGATGCTGGCCTACGGTTCACCCGAGGCCTACGGCGCCACGATCGCAGTCATGATCCCGCCCGCGCTGATCCTGGCGTGGGGTGCACTCCATCGCCCGGGGTCGACACGCGGCGCAGGATGGGGAGCCGTCGTCGGCACCGGCCTGTTCCTCGGTGTCGCCGCGACGGTCTACACCCTCTATCTCGGTATCGCGGCCTTCACCGTCGTGCTCATGGCGGTGGTCGCGGCGGTGCTGCGCTATCGGGAGAACCGTTCCCTCGCAGTACTGCTCGACCCGGCACTTCGCCTCGTCGTCATCGCAGGCATCTCCGGGCTGCTCGCGCTCACCGTCTGGGCGCCGTACCTGCTCGCGTCGCTGACGGGCAGCACGGCGGAGAGCGGAACCGCTCTGCACTACCTGCCGGAGTCCGGGTCCGAACTGCCCTTCCCGATGGCGCAGTTCACCCTCACGGGCGCCCTGTGCCTCGTCGGCACTCTGTGGATCGTGGTGCGCGTCCGTGATTCTCGCCGTGCGCAGGCCCTGGGTCTCGGCGTCGTCGCCGTCTACGGGTGGTGTCTGCTGTCGATGCTCGCCACTGTCGCGGGTACCACCCTGCTCGGCTTCCGACTCGAGGCAGTGCTGGTGCTGATCCTCGGCGCCGCGGGCGTGTTCGGCTTCGTGGAGGGCGCTCGGGCGCTGTACCTGGTGGCGAGTGAGTCGCCCCGGGTCCGAACCGTCTCCGTCGCGGTCGGGATCGTCGGCGCCGTCGCCTTCGCCCAGGACATCCCCCACGTCCTGCAGAACGAGATCACGGTGGCGTACACGGACACCGACGGCGACGGAGTCCGTGCCGATCAGAGACCACCGAGTTCCGTGTCGTACTACGGCGAGGTCGACGCGGCACTCCAGGAGGCGCGGCCCGGTCCGCGGACCGACACGGTGTTGCTCACCTCGGACACGACGTTCCTCGCGTACCACCCGTATTTCGGGTTCCAGGGGCTGACGTCGCACTACGCGAACCCGCTCGCCGAGTTCGCCGCCCGCGCCGACGCCATCGAGTCGTGGAGCGATCTGCGCAGCAGCGACGAACTGACAGCCGCCCTCGATGCCCTGCCGTGGCGCGCCCCCGACGCGTTCCTCTTCCGCCGCGGCGCCGACGGTTACACGTTGCGTCTCGCGGAGGACGTGTACCCCAACGATCCGAACGTGCGCCGCTACACCGTCTCCTACCCCGAGTCGCTGTTCGACGACCCTCGGTTCGAGATCCGCGAGATCGGTCCGTTCGTCCTCGTCGTGCGCACGTGACCGCCCGCCGAGCGGACCTCCTCGCTGCCACCGTCTACACGCTGCTGTCCGTGCTGGTGCTGCACAACCAGTGGCAGCACCTGCAGTCGCAGTACCTCCGTTTCAGCGGCCAGGACCAGACCATGTGGGAGTGGTTCTTCGCCGTGACCGCCCGCTCGGTCACCCATCTCGACAACCCGTTCTTCTCCGACCTGCAGAACGCGCCCGACGGCGTGAACATGATGGCCAACACCGCGATGCTCGGCCTGTCGGTACCTCTGACACCGATCACTCTGGCCTTCGGACCGGCGGCCACGTTCACCCTCGCCCTGACGCTCGGGCTGGCGACCACCGCTTACGGGTGGTACTTCCTGTTCTCTCGCACCGTGATCCGGTCACGAGCGGCCGCGGGTCTCGGCGGGCTCCTCTGCGGGTTCGCGCCGGGCATGATCTCGCACGCCAACGCCCACCCCAACTTCGTCGTGCTCGGAGTCCTGCCGTTCATCCTGTATCTACTCGTCCGCATCGCCGACGCGGAGAACACTCGCCGTCGCCGTCACGCCGTCGTCCTGGGTCTCCTGGTGGCGTGGCAGGTGATGCTCGGCGAGGAGCCGCTCCTCGTCTTCGCGGTCGCCGTCGCCCTGATCACGGTGCTGTACTGGGTGTTCCGGCCGCGCCGGATCGTCCCCATGGTCCGGCACGCGGCCCTGCCCGTGCTGGGTGCCGCACTGCTGACAACGGTGCTCGTCGCGCTACCCCTGTGGTGGCAGTTCCGCGGGCGACAGCACTACAGCTACCTCGACCACAATCTGCCCGGGAACGATCTGGTGTCACTCGTCCGGTTCCCGCCCCAGTCGCTCTGGGGTGCAGCGTTTCCGATGGACGACGTCGCCCTGAACCCCACCGAGCAGAACGCGTACTTCGGCATCCCGCTGCTGCTTCTCGTCGTGGTCTCCGCCGTGGTGCTGCGCCGCCGTCCGATCGCGGTGGCCGCCTTCGTGTCGATCCTGATCCTCGGCGTCGCCTCACTGGGCGTCGCCCTCGTGGTCGACGGGACGGAGACCGGCATCGCCCTGCCCGGCGAGTACCTCGACCGGATCCCGCTCCTGCAGTCCGTCCTCGAGACCCGGTTCGTACTGGCCGCGGTGCCGGCCATGTCGCTGCTGATCGCGATGGTCACCGATCACGTCCTGACCGCACCCGCGTCGCGCCGCGTCGCCGTGGTGTGGACGGGCGCTCTCGCCGTCGCACTCGTCCCCCTCGCACCGACACCGCTGCCGACGGCCGACCGGGGAGAGACCCCGTCGTTCCTGGCGGACGGGACGTGGCGCGAGTACGTCGACACCGACGACCCGGGATCGATCGTCACCGTGCCGGTCCCGAATCCCGGCACCGCCGCAGCGCTGCGCTGGCAGGTGGACACCGGGCTCGAGTACCGCATCGCCGGTGGCTACTTCGTCGGACCGAGCGGACAACCGGACGGGGAGGCGAAGTACGGCGCGATCGATCGACCCACCGCGAAGCTGCTCGGCACCGCGGGACGCACCGGCATCGTCCCGACACTGAACGACGATCAGCGACGCACGGCGCGAGAGGACCTCGCGTTCTGGGACGCCGACGTGGTGATGCTGCCCCCGACCGAGAACCAGGAGGCACTGCGCGACACCGTCGACGATCTGCTGGGTCGCACCGCCACCGAGATCGACGGCACGTACGTGTGGGACGTCCGCTGACGGTCGCGGATTCTGGCGGGGCGGGTCTCGTCGCCTAGCATCGTGGCGTGCCGACAACCGCCGAGACGACGACCGAACCACCGGCCCCGGCGTCGAGACCGAGTCGATTCGCCTTCGGGAAGGCCGGAGGCCGGTCGGGACAGTTCGCCACCACGCGCATCGTCGCGATCGTCACGGGTCTGCTCGGCACACTTCTGGCGATCCTCACCCCGCTCCTGCCCGTCGAGCAGGACGCCGCGTCCGTCACCTGGCCGCAGGACGGCTCGTTCACCAGCGTCGAGACGCCCCTCGTCTCGTACAACCCGCTCTCGCTGTCGGCCACCGTCCCGTGTTCCGTTCTCGCCGACGCCGCGCCGGGCAGCCTGGTGCTGTCCACCGTTGCGCCGCAGTCACCGGACGCCCGGCGCGTGGGCCTCGTGGTCACACGGACCGACGCCGGCGACGTCACCGTCGTGCTGCGCGACCAACTGCTGCTCTCGGTGCCCGCGGACACCGTGGCCGGTTGCGATGCGCTCACTCTCACCTCGACGCCGGAGAGCACCACCGCGGCGGTCGGCGATCTCACCGGCACGGCCCCGGGCGACGTGCGCCCCCAGACCGTCGGGGTGTTCAGCGACCTGACCGGATCCGCACCGGCCGACATGTCGGTACGCATCGACGTGGACTCCCGGTTCTCCTCCTCACCGTCGACGCTGAAACTGCTCGCGATCGTGCTGGGGTCGCTCCTGGTCGTCGCGTCGCTGGTCGCACTGCACCGGCTCGACGACGCCGACGGCCGGCGCGCACGGCGGTTCTTCCCCCGGCACTGGCTCCGGGTCACCGGCGTGGATGCCGTGGTCGTGGGGACGCTGCTGCTGTGGCACGTCATCGGCGCCAACACCTCGGACGACGGATATCTGCTCAACATGGCGCGGGTCTCCGAGCACTCGGGATACATGGCCAACTACTACCGGTGGTTCGGCGTGCCCGAGGCGCCCTTCGGCATGCCGTACTACGACATGCTGGCCGCACTGGCCAAGGTGTCGACCGCCAGCCCGTGGATGCGCCTGCCCGCGCTGATCGCGGCCGTCCTGTGCTGGCTCGTCATCTCTCGGGAGGTCATCCCGCGCCTCGGTCGCGCGGTGCGCACCCGACCGGTGGCCGTGTGGACGGCCGGTCTGGTCTTCCTGGCCTTCTGGCTGCCCTACGACAACGGCCTGCGTCCCGAGCCGATCATCGCACTCGGCGCTCTGCTCACCTGGTGCTCCATCGAGCGCGCGGTCTCCACCGGGCGCCTGCTGCCCGCGGCCGTGGCCGTGGTGATCGCCGCCTTCTCCCTCGCTGCCGGACCCACCGGCCTCATCGCGATCGCCGCGCTGCTGGCCGGCGCGCGCCCGGTCATCCAGATCGTCGTCCGTCGGCGCCACGCCGTCGGACTGCCCGCGCTGCTGGCCCCGATCCTCGCGGCGGGCACCGTGGTGCTGTTCGCCGTGTTCGCCGACCAGACCGTCGCCTCCGTCCTCGAGGCCACCCGTGTCCGATCCGCGGTCGGACCCAACGTGAAGTGGTTCGACGAGCGGTACCGCTGGGACGCTCTGCTCAACATCTCGCCCGACGGATCGCTCGCCCGCCGCTTCGCCGTCTTCGCGATGCTGCTGTGCCTCGTGACCTGTCTCGTCGTGATGCTGCGCCGCGGCGGCCGGATCCCGGGAACGTCGACCGGTCCGTCCCGCCGCATCCTCGGCATCGTCGCCGGAGCCCTCGCCCTCATGATGTTCACGCCGACCAAGTGGACGCACCACTTCGGCGTCTACGCCGGGCTCGCAGGGTCTCTCGCCGCGCTCGCCGCCATCGCCGTGATGTCGGCGACGGAGCGTTCACCGCGCAACCGGACTCTGTTCACGGCCGCCGTCCTGTTCCTCACCGCGCTGGCGTTCACCGGGTCCAACGGGTGGTGGTACGTCTCGAGTTACGGCGTGCCGTGGTTCGACAAGCCCCCGTCCATCGCCGGCAAGGGTTTCGCGACGCTGCTGCTCGGGCTCACCGTGCTGACGCTGGCGTACGCCGCATGGCAACACTTCCGCGCTCCCTACGTCGGCGCCGAGCCGGCGCGGACCCGGCGTTTCAGCGGGGCCTCACTCACCGTCGTGGCCGGCCTCGTGGTGCTGTTCGAGGTGTTGTCCCTGCTGAAGGGCGCGGTGTCGCAGTACCCCGCGTACTCGGTGGCCCGGTCCAACGTGAACTCGATCCTCGGTCAATCGTGTGGCCTGGCACGCGACGTCCTGGTGGAGACCGATCCGAACGCCTCGATGCTCCGGCCGCTGAACCCGGAGCCGGGCGCCGACCCGCTCGCCGGGACCGACAGCGTCGGCTTCACCCCGAACGGCGTCGCCGGCGATCTGAGCGCCGATCGCGAGAGCTCGGGTGCGACGGGCGGAGCCAACTCGGTCGACCCCTCGGACACCGATCAGCAGGCCACCGCGAACAGCGCGGGCACCGGGGGCGGCACCACCGCCGGCACCGGCGTCAACGGCTCGCGGATCGCGCTGCCGTTCGGGCTGGACCCCGCGACCACGCCGGTGCTCGGCAGCTTCGGCTCCGGTGACGCCGCACCGGCGAGCCTCACGTCCGGCTGGTACGCACTGCCCGACGCCGCGCAGCGAGACTTCCTGTCCGTCACTGCGGCGGGTCGTATCCGCTCGGTCGACACCGACGGCATCGTCACCCCGGGGCAGAGCCTCGAGGTGGAGTACGCCAGGGTCGGGGCGGACGGTGCCGAAGAGATCCTCGGACGCGTCGCACCCATCGACATCGGCCCGCAACCGTCGTGGCGCAACCTGCGGGTCCCCCTCGACCAGGTCCCGCCGACCGCGAACGCTGTGCGACTCGTCGCCTCCGACGAGGATCTGGCGGGCGACCAGTGGCTCGCCGTCACCCCGCCGCGCGCACCGCGGACCACTGTTCTCAACGACGTCGTCGGGTCCACCGACCCGGTGCTGCTGGACTGGTCCGTCGGACTCGCGTTCCCGTGCCAGCGGCCGTTCGACCACCGCTACGGAGTCGCCGAACTGCCGGAGTGGCGCATCCTGCCCGACCGCAACGGGGCCGAGTCGACCAACGCCTGGCAGGACTCCGTCGGCGGCGGCCCCCTGGGCTGGACCGGACTGGTCCTGCGCGCGGAGACGGTACCGACCTACCTGGCGGACGACCTCCATCGCGACTGGGGATCCCTCGAGCGCTATCTGCCCCTCGACCCGGACGCGGTGGCCGTCGAACCCGACGTGACCACGTCGTCGCGTTCGGGCATCTGGTCGCCCGGACACATCAAGTACCAGTAAGTAACCAGCGGGTGCAGCAACCGGATCACGGTCGCATAACATCGGGAGCCGTGCCCGACGCCCTCACCTCTTCGCCGACCGCGCCGACACCTGCCGGCCCGGATCGCTCGGTGGACGTCCGACAGCAGTACCGCACCACCCGCCTCGTGGCGATGGTGGCGGGGGTTCTCGGTGTTCTCTTCGCGATTCTGACCCCGTTCCTTCCGGTCACGCAGGACGACGCCGTCGTCCAGTGGCCGCAGGACGGCACCGTCGACAGTGTCGATGCACCCCTGATGTCCCAGGTGCCGGTCTCGATGTCGGTCTCCATCCCCTGCAGCGCCGTCGCGGACGTGCCGGCCGCGGGCGGCATCCTCCTCTCCACCGCGCCGCCGCAGGGCGAGGGCGCCGCGCTGAACGCGATGTTCGTCCGCGTCGGCGAGAACACGGTCGACGTCCTCGACCGCAACGTCGTGATCGTCTCCGCCCCACGCTCCGAGGTGCAGTCGGCCGCGTGCGGGGCGATCACCTTCACGTCCACCATCGATGCCACGTCCGCGTCGTTCGACGGGCTCGTGGACGCACAGGGAAATCCCCGCGCGGGTCAGCTCGGCGGCGACCTGCGGCCCCAGGTGGTCGGCGTCTACTCCGACCTCGCCGGCAGCGCCGCGCAGTACCCGGGCCTCGACGTGTCGATCGCCGTCGACTCCCGTTTCTCGTCGTCGCCCACCGTGCTCAAGCTGCTCGCCATGGCTGCCGCCATCGCCTGCACGGCGCTCGCACTGAGTGCGCTGGCCAGGCTCGACGGTGTCGACGGCCGCACCCACCGCCGCTTCTTCCCCGCGCACTGGTGGAAGGTCACCGGTATCGACGCGGTGGTGGTCGGCGCACTTGCCGGCTGGCACTTCTTCGGCGCCAACACCGCGGACGACGGGTACCTGCTCACCATGGCCCGCGTCTCCGAGCACGCCGGCTACATGGCCAACTACTTCCGCTGGTTCGGCGTCCCCGAGGCGCCCTTCGGCTGGTACTACGACGTGCTGGCCGCGTTCGCCAAGATCTCGACGGCGAGCCCCTGGATGCGCCTGCCCGCGCTGATCGCCGGCATCCTGTGCTGGCTGGTCATCAGCCGCGAGGTGGTCCCGCGCCTCGGGCGCGCGGTGCGCGTCAACTCGGTCGCCGTCTGGACCGGCGGACTGGTCTTCCTCGCTTTCTGGCTGCCGTACAACAACGGGCTGCGTCCCGAGCCCGTCGTGGCCCTCGGCGCCCTGCTCACGTGGTGCTCCGTCGAGCGCGCCATCGCGACCGGACGGCTGCTCCCCGCCGCCATGGCAGCGCTGATCGGCGCCTTCACCCTCGCCGCCGCACCCACCGGCCTCATGTGTGTCGCCGCGATCCTGACGGGCATCCGGCCGCTGGTGCGCATCGTGGTCAAACGGCACCGCATGGTCGGGACGCTGCCGCTGCTGGCACCCATCGCCAGTGCCGGCGTGCTGGTCCTCATCGTCGTCTACGGGGACCAGACCTTCGCGGCGGTCCAGGAGTCGACGCGTGTCCGCACGCTCATCGGTCCGAACCTGCCCTGGTACAACGACTTCCTGCGGTACTACTACCTCTTCGTCCAGACGGTCGACGGATCGGTCGCCCGCCGCTTCGCCTTCCTGACCACGCTGCTGTGCCTCTTCACCACGGTGTTCGTCCTGCTGCGGCGCAAGCGCATCCCGGGCGTGCCGTCCGGTCCGGCGTGGCGTCTCATCGGTGTCGTCTTCGGCACCATCTTCTTCATGATGTTCAACCCGACGAAGTGGACCCACCACTTCGGGGTGTACGCCGGCATCGCCGGTTCGCTCGCGGCGCTCACCGCCGTCGCGGTCTCGGCCAGTGCACTGCGGTCGCGGCGCAACCGCACCGTCTTCGTCGTCGGTCTCGCCTTCGTTCTCGCACTGTCGTTCTCGGGCATCAACGGGTACTGGTACGTCTCGAGTTACGGCGTGCCGTGGTTCGACAAGGTGGTCTCGGTCAAGGGGATCCAGTCCAACACCGTGCTGCTGATCCTGTTCTTCGCCGCCGTCGGACTCGCGGCATGGCACTATCTCCGCGAGGGATTCGCTGCGCCGCAACCGAAGCCCGGAACCGAACGCGGGCGGCGCATCCGCAAGTTCGCGGCCGCGCCGCTCACCGTGGTGGCCGGGTTGCTCGTCCTGTTCGAGATCCTCTCGCTCCTCAAGGGTGCCGTCTCGCAGTACCCCGCCTACTCGCTCGGTCGCTCCAACGTGCAGGCGTTGGCCGGCAACAGCTGCGGACTGGCCGGGGATGTCCTCGTGGAGTCCGACCCGAACGCCGGTGTGCTGTCGCCACTTCCGGGACCGGTGGACACTGCCACGGGCCCACTGGGCGGCGCCGAGCCCGTCGGCTTCACACCCAACGGCATCCCCACCGACCTCAGTGCCGACGCCGTGGAGGTCAAGCCCGGACAGGGCAACACCGACCAGCAGTCCGTGGGCGCGTCCTTCGAGGAGGGCCAGTCCTCCGGTACCGCGGGTGGTGTCGGCGCCGCCGGTGTCAACGGCTCCACCGCGCGCCTGCCCTTCGGGCTCGACCCCGCCACGACACCCGTCCTCGGCTCGTACCAGACCGGGGTGCAGACACCGGCCTACGCGACGTCGAGCTGGTACGGCCTCCCCGCGCGCAGTGACGACGCGCCCCTGGTGGTGGTCAGTGCGGCCGGCCGCATCTGGTCCGAGAACCAGGAGACCGGCGAGAACACGTACGGTCAGTCGCTCCGCGTCGAGTACGGCATCCGGCAGCCGGACGGCTCGGTGCAGGTCCAGGGCGACTACCTCCCCAAGGACATCGGCCCGGCACCGTCGTGGCGCAACCTGCGCATCCCGCTCGACGAGCTCTCCCCCGATGCGGATGCCGTGCGTGTGGTCGCCAACGATCCCAACCTCACCGGTGACCAGTGGCTGGCCTTCACGCCGCCCCGCGTGCCCGTGGTCGTCCCGCTGCAGGAGGAGATAGGCACGACGCAGCCCGTCCTGCTGGACTGGGCCGTGGGGCTGCAGTTCCCGTGCCAGCGTCCGTTCGACCATCTCGACGGCGTCGCCGAGGTGCCGAACTTCCGCATCCTGCCCGATCGCGGGTTGGCGGTCTCGTCCACCGACACGTGGCAGGCCGCGGAGAACGGTGGCCCGCTGGGCTTCACCGAGATGCTGGCGACACCCACCACCGTCCCGACGTACCTGAACCACGACTGGGGACGCGACTGGGGTTCGCTCGAGCGCTACGACAGGTTCGATCCGAGCGCGTCCGCAGCGACCGTCGAGGTCACCGAGCAGACCCGGAGCGGGCTGTGGTCGCCGGGGACGCTGCGGGTCTACTAGACAGCGTTCGTCACCCTGTGGGATCCGCCGGCGCGATCGGCGACGGGTGTGAGCACGAGTTCGGCGCGGGGACGCCGTCGAAGCGGTCCTGCAACCAGTCGACCGCCACCAGCCCGCCGACCTTCGCCGTGTCCTGGTGTGCCACCTGGCCGATCCAGGCGACGTCGGACTCGGGAGACGGTGCGGAGCAGGCCGTCCGGGCCAGCAGCGCCGTCGTGTTCGGGAGGACGACCGTGTCGGCGAGGCTCTGGACGACGAAGAGGGGTACGTCGACGCGCGAGAGGTCGATTGCCTGATCCGCTGCGGCGGCAGCCCAGTCCGGGTTCTGCATGGGGTCGGAGTCGAAGAACTGCTCCCCCTCGGCGCGCTCGAGCAGCAGTTCGGGCAGTTCGTCCGTGATGCACCCGTCGGCCAGCGACCGGTAGCGCGACATCGCCGCGTCGCCGAGCACCCCCTCGAGCGGCAGGTCGGGATACACGACCGGCCACGAGACCGCGACGCTGGGCCCGATCCCCCACGCCACGAACGTGTTCCACTGTTCGGAGAACAGCGGACCCAGCAGCGCCGCGGGTGCTGCCGCCGCCGCGCCCACCGACCGGAGCTCGGGCGCGTAGTCGGCGAACATCGCCGTGCCGATCGCCGCGTGACCACCCTGCGAGTGCCCGAACGTGGCGTACACCGAACTCGCCTGCGCCGGAGCGTGATCACGCGCCGCCCGCACCGAGTTCAGAACGTCCTGCGCCTCGCTGCGGGCGATCAGATAGTAGGTGTCCCCGGCGGTGCCGAGGCCCGTGTAGTCGGTCGCCGCGACGACCCACCCGCGCTCCATCACGGACGGCAACCAGTTCGTGAAGTCCAGGGTGTCCATCGTCGGGTGGTACCGCCGCGACGGGGTGCACTCGTCTCCGAAGCCGAGCGTGCCGTGAGACCACGCCAGAACCGGACGACCACCCGGCGGCGCCGGTGCCGTCGGCACGATGAGCATTCCGGACGAGACGGCGGGCGACCCGTCGGGACGCTGGGTGCCGTAGAGCATCCGGTAGGCCGTGCCGCCGGGCACGTCCAGACCGTCGATCGGCTCGATGCGGATCAGCTCGCCCGGCGCGGCAGGCGTGTCCGGTGACTCGTAGAATGACGCGATCGACTCCTGGAACCGCGCATCGTCGCGAGACGTCGTGGACGACCGCGTGATCACCACCGCCACCACCGCGGCCACCACCAGCACCACGACCGCTCCGACGCAGGCCAGGACGACCACGGTCCGTCTCATGGCAGCACGATAGCCCCGGCGGAACTAGATCGGGAACAGATGCTGCTTTCTCGGTCGCGGTTCCTTCGCCTTGTCGCGCAGGATGTGCAGGGCCTTGCGGATCTCGAGACGCGTGGTGGACGGCTCGATCACGGCGTCGATGTAACCGCGCTCGGCGGCCACCCACGGCGTCGCCACGTGCTCGTTGTAGAAGTCGATGAATCCCTGACGGATAGCCGGGGCGTTGTCGCCCGCCTCGGCCAGCTGCTTGCGCGCCATGATCGACACCGCACCCTCCGCGCCCATCACCGCGATACGTGCTGTGGGCCAGGCGAAGTTGATGTCGGCGCCGAGCTGCTTCGACCCCATCACCGCGTATCCGCCGCCGTACGACTTGCGGATCACGACGGTGACCTTGGGGATCGATGCGCACACGTACGAGAAGATGAACCGGCCACCGCGCTTGATGACGCCGATCTTCTCCTGCTCGAGCCCCGGCAGGAATCCCGGTGTGTCCGTGACCAACACGAGCGGGATCTCGAAGGCGTTGCAGATGTTGATGAAATGAGACGCCTTGTCGCTGCTCGCCGCGTCCAACGCGCCGCTGAGGTGCATCGGCTGGTTGGCCACCACTCCCACCGGACGACCGTCGACGCGGGCGAACCCGACGATGATGTTGGACGCGGTCTGTGCGGTGAGTTCGTGGAAGTCACCGTCGTCGAAGATCCGCAGCAGGATCTCGTGCATGTCGTACCCGGCGTTGTCCGAGTCCGGCATGAAGGTGTCCAACGAACGATCGTCGTCCGTGATGGTCGGCTCGAGACCGGGGTTGATGACCGGCGGCTGCTCGTGGCAGTTCGACGGCAGATACGACAGGTACTTGCGCACCCACTCGAACGCTGCCTTCTCGTCCTGAGCCACGTGGTGCACGTTGCCGTACTCGGCCTGCTTCCGGGCACTCCCGAGATCGTGGAGGCTGACGTCCTCGCCGGTGACGGACTTGATGACGTCCGGGCCGGTGACGAACATGTAGGCCTCTTCGGTGGCCACGATGATGTCGGTGTTGATCGGCGCGTACACGGCGCCGCCGGCGCACTTGCCCAGGATCACCGAGATCTGCGGGCACATGCCGGACAGCGGTTCCTGCCGACGACCGAGCTCCGCGTACCAAGCCAGCGACGTGACGGCGTCCTGCACACGCGCGCCGCCCGAGTCGTTGATACCGACGCACGGGCAACCGACGTCCGCCGCGAACTCCATGATGAGCGCGACCTTGCGGCCGAACATCTCGCCGACGGTGCCGCCGAACACGGTCTGGTCGTGCGAGAACACGGCGATCGGTCGGCCGTCGACCGTGCCGTGGCCGGTGACCACGCCGTCGCCGTACAGCGAGTCCTGGTTGCCGGGCGCGCGGACGAGGGCGCCGATCTCGACGAAGGAACCCGGATCGAGCAGCATGTCGATGCGCTCGCGCGCACTCGGAATGCCCTTCTTCGCGCGCTTGGCGATGGCGACGTCCCCTGCGGGTTCCCGCGCCACCTCCAACTTCTCGCGCAGTTCGGCCAGCTTGGCGGCAGTGGTGCTCACGTGTGCGACTCGCTTCCCTCCGGCGTGATCGACGCCGAAATGTCTCGCATCTTGCCCGTCAGATCCGCGGCGATCGCGCGGATGTACGGCTCGTCGATCACCGCGAGGTGGTCACCGCCGATGTGCACGATGTCCAGATTCGGTGCGAACGGCGCCCAGCCGCCGTGCGGCTCCCGCTTGCCGAGTCGAGGCTCGAGCGCGATGGCGTCGTCGTGGTACTTGTCCGCCATGTAGAGCGTGACGTCCCCGTCGTAGTGCTGGGGCCGGGCGGTCTGGATCGCGCGGTTGTCCAACCAGGACGTGCGCTGGTGCTCGATGATGCCGCTGGGGATCTTGGCGCTGCTCATCTTGACCATGTCCATGATGATCTTGATCTGGCCGTCGTCGTCGGCCTGTGCCAGCTTCTCGTACGGCAGCGGGTAGTCGACGTTGTAGAGCTTCTTGCCCACCTGCGCGTAGCGCTTCCAGCGGAGCTCGATCTCCTCCGCGGTGTCCGGGATCGGCTCGTACGGCATGACGGTGTCGATGAGCCCGACGTAGCGCACGTCGGCGCCCTCCTCGCGGAGCATCGTCGCGACGGCGTACGAGAGCACACCGCCGAGGGACCAGCCCATCAGCACGTACGGCCCGTCGCCCTGGATCTCCCGGAGCAGGGGCAGATAAGCGCGGGCGCGATCCTCGATCGGTCCCTCCGTGCGCTCGAAGCCGTACATCGGCGTGTCCGCCGGGAGTCGCTTGAGCAGCGGCTCGTACACGACGCACGAACTGCCCGCGGGATGGAAGACGAACACCGGCACCGCGGTGGAGCCCTCCGGGCGAGCGCGCAGCGTGCGCACCAGTCCGGTGACGTCACCCGACTCGAGGAACGGCCGCACCACGTCGGCGAGCTGCTCGATCGTCTCCGAGTCGAGGATGTCGTCGAACGTGATCTCGCCCTTCGACCGCTCGCTCAGACGCTCCGCGAGCTTCTCGGCTGTCGGATCGTCCAGCACGGGAAGGGGATTGAAGATGCCCCTGGCGGACTGCCCCGTCACGACGGCCCACGTCGCGAAGGTGAGGCGCTCCGCGGCGTCACGCGGTGCGACGTCCGTCCCGGTCGCCTCCGCGAACGACTGTGCGTCGCCCACGTCGGTCACCGCGTCGGACACGGGCGCCTCGAACGCCGTCGCCGTGGTCGGGCCCGCCTGGCCGCTGTCGGATCCCGGTACGGTCTCGTCGACCGCCGTCTCGGGCTCGGCGATCACCAGATCCGGCTGTGCGACAGGGGGTTCCTGCTCGGGCGTCTGATCGGCGGCCTGTTCGGCCGTGCGCTCGCGTTCCTGCTGCTCGGCGAGCGCCGCGACCTCCTCGCGATTGTCCAGCGCGTAGCGGAGGTACTTCTCCACCTCACGCAGGCTGGCGTCGCGCACGGCCTGCAACTGCACCTGGGGGATGTCGAACTCGAACTCCACGCGGTTCTTGATGCGCACGGCCATCAGTGAGTCGAGACCCAGTTCGATCAACGGGATCTCGGCCGGCAGATCCTCCGGCGCGTACCCCATCGACTCGGCGACGATGATCGCGAGACGATCCTCCATCGTCTGGGTCCCGTTCGGGATCCAGCGATCGCCGAAGTCGTCGACGACCTCGGGTTCCTCCTCCACGAACGGAGCCGCCGCGGCGGAATCGCCTGCGGGAGCCAGTGATCCGACACTGCCCGCCGCGGTGACCACGGCGTCGGCGACCGGCACGAAGAGGGTGCCGTCGTTCCAGTGCACCTGGAGGGACGCACCGCCCGGATGCGGGGTGAGCGTGGTGGTGAGCGAACCGGTGGTGGGCACGGGGCGCTGCGTGACCACGGCGCCGACCGTCACGTCGCCCAGCACCTCGCCTGCGAGTGTCGACACCAGATCTCCGATGGCGGACACACCGGCCACCGGTGTCTCCCAGACGACGCGGCCATCGGGCAACGCGACTCGCGCGCCCCCGGCGCTGCCGCTGCCCAGGTGCACCGCGGCGTCGATCCAGTGGTGTTTGCGCACGAAGGCGGTGCGTGGCGGTTCCGCGTACTCGCCGGGCCCGAACAGACTCGACAGCGTCACGGCATGGCCGTGCACGTAGAGTTCGGCGAGTGCGGCGAGGAACGTCGCGGGCTCGCTCTCCTTGCGCTTGAGCGTCGCGATCAGCGTCGCGTCCGGGACACCCGTCGCCCAGGCCGTAGCGGCGACGGACATCAGCGCCACCGGATTGGGCGACAACTCCACGAAGGTGGTGTAGCCGGCATCCACGGCCAGCTTGACCGCCTGGGTGAACCAGACGGGATGGCGCATACCCTTGGTCCAGTACTCGACACCGTGGATCGGCTCGTGACCCGCGCGGTAGAACGCTTCCCTGTCCACCGACGAGAACACCGACACGGCGAGTGGGGTGGGCTCGATGCCCATCAGTTCGGCCGCGAGCTCGCCCAGCAACGGATCGACGGCCGAGGTGTGTCCGGCGCCCTTCACGTCGAGGATGCGGCCCATCTTGCCGAGCGACTCGGCGTACTCGACCACCTGTCGCACCGGCTCGGCCGGTCCGCCCACGGTCGTGTGCGTCGGCGCTGCGTACACGCTGGGCTCCACCCCGGGGAAGCGGTCGGTGAGGTCGGCGACCTCCTGCGCGGAGAATTCCACCAGCGCCATCGCGCCGGCCTCGGCGTCGCCGAGACCTTCCTGGCCCTCGCCGAGCAGTCGCGAACGCGCCACGATGATGCGCACCGCGTCCTCGAGGTTCAGACCACCGGCGGCGTACGCGGCGGCGACCTCACCCATCGAGTGGCCCACCACCGCGGTCGGCGCAGCGCCGTACGCACGCAGCGTCTCGACGAGCGCCACCTGGATCGCGAAGATCCCGACCTGCGAGTTCTCGAAGTCGTACGTGAGCGAGTCGTCCGAGACGATCGCCCGGATCGAGTACCCGGACTCGTCCTCGATGAGCGCGTCGACGCGATCGAGCGCCGCGGCGAACAGCGGCTCGGACGCGTAGAAGTCCTTCGCCATCTTGCGGTGCTGCGCACCGAAGCCGGAGAACACCCACACCGGGCCGTTGGACGCGGGCGCGTCGGCGGAGAACACGCCGGGGCCAGGCTTGTTGTCGGCGACGGCGCGCAGTCCGGCGACGGCCTCGGCACGCGTCGTGGCGAGCACGACGGCGCGGGAGCGCCCGTGATTACGACGGGCGAGGGACCGACCGAGAGCCTCGAGGTCCGTGGTGCTGCCGACCTCGGACTCGATCCAGTCGGCCAGATCCGATGCCGCACGACGACGGCGCGACGGCATGCTCGCCGACACGGCGAGGAGAACGGGTCCCGGCTCCGGCGCCTCCTCGGACTCGGCCGGAGACGCCGACACGCCCGCGAGTACCCGCTCGATGTCCGCCGGCGTCTCCTCGGGAACGCCCACGGGCTCCCCGATCAGCGCTTCCGGATCGACCGCTGTCGAATCGAACTCCGGCGAATCGAACTCGGGTGCGCCGGCAACGCTCGGCGCCGACGCGGCGGGAACGTACTCGCGGACCACGACGTGCGCGTTGGTGCCGCCGAAACCGAAGCCGGAGACACCGGCGATGGCGGTGCCGGAGTACCGGGGCCAGTCCGTCGCGGTGTCGACGACGCGGAGCCTGGCCGCGTCGAACGGAATGTAGGGGTTGGGTCCGGCGTAGTTCAGGGACGGCGGCACCTGGTTCTCGCGCATCGCGAGGATCACCTTGATGAGCCCCGCGGCGCCCGCGGCACTCTCGAGGTGGCCGAAGTTCGTCTTCGCGGAACCGAGCAGCGCGGGCTTGTCCGCGTCGCGTCCGCGGCCGACGACGCGACCCAGTGCATCGGCCTCGATGGGGTCGCCGAGGATGGTGCCGGTGCCGTGCGCCTCGATGTAGTCGACGGTGGTGGGCACGATGCGGGCGTCGCGGTAGGCGGTCCGCAGGACGTCGGCCTGGGCGTCCGGGTTGGGCGCGGCCAGCCCGTTCGAGCGACCGTCCTGGTTGACCGCGCTGCCCGCGATGACCGCGAGCACGGTGTCCCCGTCGCGCTCGGCGTCCTCGAGACGCTTGAGCACCACCAGGCCGCCGCCCTCCGAGCGGATCATGCCGTCGGCGTCCGACGAGAACGCCTTGATGCGACCGTCGGGTGCGAGCACGCCGGTCTGCCCGAATCCGAGCGTCGCGGCGGGCGAGAGCAGCATGTTCACGCCGCCGGCCAGGGCCAGGCTCGACTCGCCGGTGCGGAGGCTGCGCACCGCCTGGTGCACGGCGACGAGGGACGACGAGCACGCGGTGTCCAGCGCGACGGACGGCCCGCGGAAGTCGTAGAAGTAGGACACGCGCCCCGCGACGACGGCGGTCGACGTGCCGGTCAGTGCATAGGGGTGCGGGTCGGGATCGCTGACGGCGATCATCTGGTAGTCGTTGGTCGACGTGCCGATGAAGACGCCGACCTGCGTGCCCTTGAGTTCGTTGGCCGGAATCCGCGCGTCCTCGAGCGCTTCCCACGTGAGCTCCAGCGCGAGGCGCTGCTGCGGGTCGACGTTGGCCGCCTCGCGCGGCGACATGGCGAAGAACTCCGCGTCGAACGTCTTGACGTCGTCGAGGTACCCGCCGCGGGTCACCGTCTTCTCCACCGCCTCGGCGATGGCACGGTCGCCGAGGAACTCGGACCACCGGCCCTCGGGCAGATCGGTGATGCCGTCGCGTCCGCCGGACAGCATGTCCCACATCTCGTCCGGCGTGTGGCCGGCACCCGGGAAGCGGGTGGACACGCCCACGACGGCGATGTCGTGACTGTCGTCGGTGGTGCCGGACAGGTAGAACGCGTCGTCGGTGGTGCCGCTCTCCGACTCGGGCTCCCCGTCGATGATGCGTGTCGCGAGCGAGGCGATCGTGGGGTGCTGGTACGCGACCGTGGCCGTCAGCGTGACGCCGACCAGATCCTCGATGTCGCCGCTCAGCGCGACGGCGTCGCGGGACGCGAGACCGAACTCCTCCATCGGACGGTCGTCGGAGATCTCCGAGACGTCCTTGCCGGTGGCCTCGGCGACCCAGGCGCGGAGCCAGTCCCTCAGCTGCGCGACGGTCATGTCGCCCGCCTGCGGGGCCCCGGCGTCACCTGTCGGCTCCGGTGCGGACGTCGTTGTCTCTTCTTCAGCCATCAGCTCGCCAAACTACCCGCGTCGGGTGATCAGTCTTCGGGATTGTCGGGGAACGCCGTCTGCTGGTAGCCACCACGCAGCGTGCCCTCGATGTACGCCGCCTTGCAGGCCCGACGCGCGATCTTGCCGCTGGACGTACGCGGGATCGAACCGGCGGGAACCAGGAGGATGTCGCGTGCCGTCACGCCGTGGCGAGTCGAGATCGCCGCACGCACGGTGTCCGCGATGGGCTGCGGATCCGCCTTGCCGGCGCCCGGCGCCCGCTCGGCCACGATGACCAGCTGCTCCGACGAGTCACCCGGGTCTCGGGTGAGTCCGGCGCCGCCGTGCTCGAAGACGAAGTCGGGAAGCTGGTTCGCGGGCACGGCGAAGGCCGCCACGAAACCGGGGCGCAGGGCCGTGCTCGCGTCCTGGGCGGATGCCTCGAGGTCCTGCGGGTAGTGATTGCGGCCGTCGACGATGACCAGGTCCTTCACGCGACCGGTGATGTAGAGCTCGCCGTCCACGTAGACACCGAAATCGCCGGTGCGCATCCAGTTCGCGCCCTCGGCCGCACCGTCGGCGTGGCTGTTCTCCGTCTGGCGCGAGACCAGCTTGTTGTGGAAGGTCTCCGAGGTCTCCTTCTCCCGACCCCAGTAACCCTTGCCGATGTTCTCGCCGTGCAGCCAGATCTCACCGACGTGCCCGTCGGGAACCTCGGACGCGGAGTCGGCGTCGACGATGGCGGCCCACTGGCTGCGTGCGACGTAGCCGCACGACACCTGCGGAATGGAGTTGGGCGTTCCCTCGGCGACCTGGACGACACGTCCGGAGTTGAGTTCCGTGCGGTCGACGTGGATGACCTTGGCCTCGTCCGAGTGCTTGGTGGAGGAGACGAACAGTGTCGCCTCCGCCATGCCGTACGACGGCTTGATGGCCGTCTTCGGCAGTCCGTACGGCATGAACGCGTCGTTGAACTTCTTCATCGACGTGGTGGTGACCGGCTCGCTGCCGTTGATCAGGCCGATGACGTTGGACAGGTCCAGCGACTCGCCGTTCTTCGGCAGGCCGCGCTGTGCCGCGTGCTCGAACGCGAAGTTCGGTGCAGCCGCGAACGTGCCGGCACCGTCGGACACGGCGGCGAGTTCCTTGATCCATCGCCACGGCCGCTGCACGAAGGCACGCGGGCTCATGATGGTGATGTACTTGCCGCCCAGCGCCGGCAGGATCACCGTGAGCAGGCCCATGTCGTGGAACAGCGGCAGCCACGTGACGCCGCGCGAGTCGTGGTTCAGCTCGATCGCGTCGACCATCTGCAGGGCGTTGACGCCGACGGCGCGGTGCGTGATCTCCACACCGGCCGGCACGCGGGTCGATCCGGACGTGTACTGCAGGTACGCGATCGCGTCGATGTCGGTGGGCGGCTCGGTCCAGGTGGCGCCGACGCTGTCCGGGATGGCGTCGACCGCGATGATGCGGGGGCGCTGCGCTGCGGGAAGAGCGCGGAAGAACTGGCGTACACCGGCGGCCGAGTTGGTCGCGGTGAGGATCGCCGACGGCGAGCAGTCGTTGAGCACGGCGTGCAGGCGGTCGCTGTGTCCGGGCTCGTCCGGATCGAAGAGCGGTACCGCGATGGTGCCCGCGTACACGGCACCGAAGAACGCCACGACGTAGTCGAGGCCCTGCGGAGCGAGGATCGCCACGCGGTCACCGGGCGACGTCACCTGCTGCAGGCGCGCGGCCACGGCGCGCAGACGGGCACCGAACTGCGACCAGGTGAGCTCGTGCACCTCACCGTCGCGCTCCCGCGAGTAGTCCACGTAGCGGTAGGCCAGGTCGTCGCCGTTGTCCGCGACGTTCTGCTCGACGTGGCGGACCAGCGTCAGATCCTCGCGGATCACGATGTTGCCGGTGTCGTCGACGAAATCGTCGAACGAGTTACTCATCATTCTCTCCTCCGAAGCAGTGCGACACCGCCGGCTACACGACACCGCCCAGTTCTGATGTGGGCGCGGTCTGCTGGATGCACGCGCTCGTTCTCGAGCGTCGTCATCTTACTCACCGGTAAGTCTCACCGGTCCCGCTCACCGATCGTGACAGCGAGAACCACAAGCATGGTACAGACCCGCCGAGCGACGACCGTCATTCTCCCGCCAGCAGCGGAATGACCGGAGCGAAGGCGTCCATCTGCGTCGGGAAGACACCGACGTACGACATCGTCGTCCGGGCCCGCACGTTCCGGATCTGGTCCGCGATCTCCTCGAAGCTCCCGATCGCGATGTACGGCGACTCCAGGATCTGCTCGACGGTCAGACGGGTGTCGACCTCCATGTTGGGCGGGAAGCCGTTGTCGAGCGCACCGATGACCATCTCCGCCGTCTGCTCCCGATCGTCCGAGATCAGGATGGTCGTGATGGTCCAGTTCAGCTCGATGTCGGCGAACCGGTCGCCCGCAGCGGCGCGGATGAGCTCGACGCGCTCGATGCTCTTCTCCATGGTGATCTCGGACAGCTTGAGCTTGCCCTCGCGCGTGGTGCTGGGGACCAGGGAGATGATGTCGGCGTGCTTGGCTGCCATCGCGAGCATCTTCGGGCCGCCGCCGCCCACGGCGATGGGAGGCCGGGGGCCCTGGCGCGGCCGCGGGCTGCCCTGCAACCCGTTCACCTGGTAGTGCTTGCCCTGGAAGTGGCACTCCTGCCCACGCATCAGGGTGTCGAGAATGGTGAGCGACTCGTCGAGCTTCTCGATGCGCACACCGGGGCTCTCGTAGGCGATGCCCGCCTTGTCGTACTCCTCCTTGAGCCAGCCCGCACCGATTCCCAGCTCGAGCCGTCCGCCGGAGATCTGGTCGATGGTCGTCGCGTCCTTCGCCAGCACCGCCGGGTGACGGAAACCGTTCGCGAGGACTGCGGTCCCGAGGCGGATCTTGTCGGTGGCGACGGCCAGCGCGCCGAGCGCGGCGATGGGGCCGACCTGGTTGCCCAGGTGGTCGGGAATCATGAAGCTGTCGAAACCCAGCTCCTCCGCCTTCTGCGCCAGCTTCACGAAACGCCGTGCGCCGCCCTCGTCCGGGTTGCCCTCACCGCCTGCCGCGAAGCGGAACGTGCGCAGTGGCGCAGTGGTGGCCGCGGCGTCGGCAGAACTCATGAATTTTCTCTCCTGCAGCGTCGAGGGAAGGTGCGGTGGCCGGAGTCGAAGCCGACTCGCCACTCTAACCGTTACCGGCTCGAGACCAAAGTTGCCCCGCGCAGCACCTTCCGTCAGCTGTGAGCAGGCGTCGGAGCCGACGCGACGAGCCCCGCCGCCCAGTTCGCCGTCCACTGTGTGGCGGTGGTGCCGGCGTCGTCGACGACGTACCGAGCGTAGTTGCCGTGCACCGGATTACCCGCCGCACCGGCCAGTGCGGTCAGCGACGACGGGATGTTGCGGAGCGACATCGCCTCGGGCGGCGCCGCGCAGATGAGGTCGCCGGGAGCGCAGATCGAGAAGGTCCGATCGGCGAGCGCACCGAACCCACCCTGGCGGGCACCGGTCATGGTGATTCCGGGTACGTCGAGACCGCCGAGAGCCACCTCCGCGCCCACGCCGTCCACCGGCGGGCCGATCTGCTGCGCGCTGGTGCCGTCGCGTCGGCCGTCCGCGATGACGGTGACGCCGAGGACTCGCTCCGCCGGAACCGGACCCGCCCCTGCGCCGATCGACGCGGCGAGATCGCCGACGATGACTGCTCCCTGCGAGAACCCTGCGAGCACGTAGGACGTGAGCGGGCACTCCGAGGACCGCTGCGCCAGGATCTCGTTCGCCTTCGCGGCGCCCTCCGACCGGCTGACGTTGTACGAGGCCTGGCCGTCGGGCGGGAACGCGATGGGATTCGAGAACTGCGCGACGTACGGAACCGTGTAGACCTCGGCGCGCTCGGGGCCGAACTGCTGCTGCAGCGGCTGAGTCACGTTCAGCATCAACGAGATCGGGTTCGCGGTGGGAGCGTAGGGATCGTCCGCCGCGTTCGACTCCCACGTGCCCGGCACCGAGAGCACGAACACGTCGGGGCACGACGCCGGCTGCGAGGTGGGCGGCTCGGCGCCGGGAACCTGCGGCTCACCGGGACCGGGTGTCGTCAGTCGACCCGCGAGCAGGTACCAGAGCAACAGCAGGACGAGGACGACGACGAGCGCGACCGCGAGCAGGACGAGCAGTGTGCGCGCCACCGAACGCCGACGCGGCGGCCCGGGCCGACCGGATCGTGTCACGAGGCGCCGCCTATCCGCAGTACGTCGAGCGCGCGACGTCGACGTACGTCTGTGCGGTCCGCGACGCGTCCTCGGCGCTGATGGTCGCACCGGACGCCGACGCCTCGGCACCGACGTTCGCGGTGACGAAGGTGAGGACCTGGTCGTCCGCCACACCCTCGGACTGGGCGGCGCATATGTAGCTCGCCGTGCCGATGGCGATGTCGCCGTTGCCGGCCACCGTGACGCCGCGGGACTTCAGAGCGTCGAGGAACGCGGTTCCACGGGCGTCGATCGGCACCTCGGTCGGGCCGGGGAAGCCACTGGGCACCGGTTCCGCCTCGTCGGGAGCGGTCGCCGCCGCGCCCGGACTCGTGGTCGCGCCAGGCGAGGTCGACGTGGCGGACGCGGACGTGGAGGTCGGCGCCTCCGTCGTGGTCGCAGCGGCAGTGGCGCTCGACGTGAGGGACGGCGTGCTGCTGGCCGAGGAGTCGTCGCCGCCGCACGCGGTGAGCAGAGCACCGGCCGCGACGGCCAGCATCACGGGAGCGACGGTGGTGGCGAACCTCGAGGTCACGAAAACGTCCTTACTGTCATCGGGGCACGGCAACTGACAGCGGACGGTACCGGCACGGTCTGAGAGGACTCTGTGTGCGGGAAGGCCGGAGGCCGGCCGCGGGGCGAAGTCCCACCGTGTCGGCACCGCCCGGTGTCGGGTCAGGGAACGATCTGGACGACGCCGTCCCGCACCGTCACGAAGCCGTTCTGGAAGTTCTGCTGGACACCGCCGGGGATGTCGAACTGATCGCTGGTGACGTATCCCAGGCGACCGTTCTCGTACCCGACGCTCTTCCACGCGTCGAATATCTGGCCGTTGAGGATGGACCACGCGCCGGTCGCGGGCGACCAGTAGATGTTGCCGCCCTGGAACTCCGTGAAGCGACCGCCGTCACGGACCGGGACCTCGTTGGTCTTCGCGAAGCCGAGTGCCCCGTTCTCCCACCCGAGCTGGCCGTACTTCTCCATGATCTTGCCCATCACGGCGTGCGTACCGGTGTCGGGCGAGAAGTACATCGCACCGATCTCGAAGCCCTGGACCGCACCCGGCTTGTTCGGGGTCTGCACCTCGTCGCGCAGCGGGTAGCCCAGCGGCCCACCCTCGTAGCCCTGGCGGGCCCACTCGTCGAGAATCGCGCCGCGCACTGCGTGCGCACCGGTCTGCGGGGTCCAGTAGACCATTCCGTTGCGGAACGAGTTGTAGCGTCCACGGCCGTCCGGGGTTCCGAGCTCACCCGACAGCGGCATGCCCAGTGCGCCGGCCGGACCACCGTTGGCCGCGTACGCGCCACCGATCGCACCGGCGACGACGTGCGTGCCCCCGTCGGAGGAGAAGATGCGACCGAACCGGAAGTCCTGTGCGCGCCCACCCGCGACGTCGTACTCGGAGGTGAGGCAGTCGCCGAGCCATCCGTTGGCGCTCGCGGTGCCGCCGATGTTCCCGCCGACGCTGCACGCGGGCTTGTCCACCTCGACGCCGAGGGCGGTGGCGATCTGCGGCCATGCCTGGCGGAGCTCGAACTGCCAGTACTGCCACGAGTGGGTTCCGGACGGCCGGTAGTTGATCGAGGCCGGGATGCCGAGCTTGTTGAGCTTGGTCGCGAACGTCTGCGACGTGAGCCGCGACAGGATCTCGAGACCCATGCCGGCGTAGTTCGTGCTGATGCCGGGGATGTCGGACTGCTGGTCGTACGGTCCGGCGGTACCGCTGCCGCTCGAGACGTACAGGCTCATGCCCTTCAGCTTCTCCGCGAGAACGTACGGGTCGTGCTGAGCCCACAGCTCGCTCGACGGCACGCCCCACATGGCACCGGCGTCGAAGCCGCCCGCGTCCTGCATGGCGTACCCGATGGCCTGCGGCATGCCGAGCGTCGTGGTGCTGAGGATGCCGGAGAACGATCCGGCGAATCGGAAGAAGCCCGGGTTCCGCGCCGAGAGCGTCATCGCGGCGGTGCCGCCCATGGAGAGACCGGCGACCGCGCGCGTCTGGTTGGAGCGCCAGTCACGCTCGAGAATGGGCGGGAGCTCCTTGGTCAGGAACGTCTCCCACTTGTAGTTCCGGCCGTTGTTCTGCTCGGCCCAGTCGGAGTAGAAGCTCGACTGACCGCCGACGGGCAGCACGACGTTGACGTTCTTGTCGGCGAACCAGGACTCTGCGTCGGTCTCGGCGGTCCAGCCGTTCTCGGTGTCGGTCGCGCGCATGCCGTCGAGCATCCACACCGACGGGAACGTGGCCTGCGGGTTCTTGTTCCAGTCGCGCGCGAGCAGCAGCTGCACCTGGATCGGGACTCCCATGGACGGCGAGTTCACCCACACCGCGACACGGCGGTCGGTGATCCAATCGACCGCGGACACGGTGGCGCCGGCATCCGCCTGCGCGCGCAGCGGCGCTGCCTGGACCGGTGCCGCGTGGACCGGAGACGCGACCGCCGTGGCGGCCTGGCCCCCTGCGAGCGGAAGAACCAGCGTGACCGCCAGGGCGGACAGGATCCGCGCTCTCCGGCCGTTCGGAACTCGCATGTGTGGGACTCGCTTCCTCGAAACGTCAGACTGTGCGGGGCCGTCGGCGTGCCGGAGAGGTCCGGTACGTCGAGACTGCCGCCGATCTTGTTCTACACGGTCACGACAGCGGTCTCGGGGAGACTCGCTGTGACTGGTGGTGCAAATGTTACTGGAGTCGCCTCAGAACATGCGACAGCCCCGGACACCGTCGCCGAAGCGAGGGCCGGGGCAGTCGACTACCGAGCTGACTCAGCCGATGTTGGCCTTCAGGTCGGGCATCATCTGCACGATCTGATCGAACCAGTAACCCCACCGGTGCGTTCCCTGCGCGGGGAAGCTGTAGGTGACGTTGTTGGCGCCGATCGAGGCCATGCGGACCTGGAACGCGCGGCTGTTGGCGAGCGCCAGAGCCTCGAGGCCCATGCCGTTGGCGGTGTTGTAGTAGTCGAGCAGCGAGCCCGGACGGTCGTAGTTGCCCGGGAGGCCGCTGGCGGCCGAGACCCAGACACGCGTGCCGTTGTCACGCAGACGCGGCGCGAAGACGAACGGGTCGTTGCGGAGCCACGCCGGGTTCCAGGGCGGTCCCCACATGCTGTCGACGTTGTAGCGACCGGCGTCGAGCATCGCGACGCGGATGGCCTCACGCATGCCGGGCGCCGAGATGTTCAGGTAGCCGGACAGCGAGCCGGCGTAGCTGAACTGGTTCGGGTGGTACGCGGCGAGTGTCAGCGCAGCGCTGCCGCCCATCGACAGACCGACGATGCCGTTGTTCTGACGCGAGAAGCCGAGGTCACCCGCTGCGAGACGGTTGGGGAGGTCCTGCGTCAGGAACGTCTCCCACTTGTACGTGATCTGCTGGCCGTTGAAGTTCGACGGTGCGTACCAGTCGGTGTAGAAGCTGGACTCACCGCCGACCGGCTGGACGACGTTGATGTTGTTGTCCGAGAGGAACGAGCCCGCATTGGTCTCGTGCTCCCATCCGCTGATGTCCGGCGTCGCGCGGAGACCGTCGAGGAGGTACACGACCTTCGACGTGTTGCCGTCGGCGGCGCGCCAGACGCGACTCTTGATCGGACCCATGGACGAGTCGGACCAGACGTCGAATCCGGCACGGATCTCGGCGTTGGCAGTGGCTCCGGTGCCCACGACCGCGAGGCCGAGGGGGATGGCGGCGGCCATCACGACGGAGACGAGGGCCTGACGCATACGTCGGCCCACTCGGGGGGTGCGCAGGCGTGAAGCCTTACGCGGCAGAGCGCTGTCGTCACCAGCGACATCGGTAACGGACCCGTCACGCATACATTCGGCCTCTCACAGTTCCGTGCAGCCGGACGGCCGCACCGCTTCGTCGATCGATATCCGGTCACGCTCCGAGGAAGACCTCGGAACCTGAACCATCGGTCTCGTCTTCCGCGCACGATCGCCCCGCGGGCGATCCTGCACGTCGACGCACATCATCTACACATATCTCCGCCGACGGAGACAGCGTTACACAAACGAGATGCCGGAATCCAGCCGGGACGTCGAAATCGGAATACTCACGACACCGAAACGCCATGACCCGGTGATCTCACTGTGACGCGGATCTCACTTGACGCACATCGTCACGATGCGGGCCGCTCCGGGGGCATCTCCAAATTACACCGTTGTATTTCGTACTTCGGCACCCGGTCGAATCGGTACCCCGCGAGATCCAACGAGTGCTTGAAGTTCTGCACGAATCGGGCCCGCGTGAGCTCCGAACGGTAGGACGTCAGCAGTTCCTGCGTCTCCGGACAGGTCAACGCGACCTGCGCCTGCTCCACCCATTCCTCGTCCAGATAGGACGGCAGGAAGGGATGCACGTCCACCATTCCGGTGTCCGCGACCACCCAGTCCGTGTACAGGTTCTTGTCGTGTCCGATGCGGCCGTTGTCGAGCCGTTCCGTGTGCGCCGCCAACGGATACGCCAGGCCCATCTGATCCAGCACCCGGACGTCGAGCCCCACGTTCATGCTGGTCATTCCCAAGTTGAGGAAGTAGACGACGTGCTCGTCGCCGCCCTCGGGAATCGGCAGGGGCGGCGGCACCACGTCCCAGTAGGTGAACTGCGCGGACGGCAGCAACAGACCGCCGTCCGGCGTGTTCTCGATGGTCTGCACCATTGCCCGCATGCGCGGGTAGTCCAGGTAGTCGCTGGCCAGGATCGGATGGCGGTGGCCGGTGTTCTCGGAGTAGAAGGCCCGCTCGTCGACGATGCCGCTACGCCCGACCGTCGTGCCCTGCGGCATGCCTGTGGTGGTGGCCGCGAAGACCGCCCAGACGACCACGCCGAGCCACAGCGCGACGCACGACACCAGCGCCACGATTCCGCGCCGCAGCGGGATCGGCACGACGGCGACCGGGAGCAGCAGCAGGAACAGCGCGGGGAGCAGAGTGCGGCCGTGCATGAAGTCGCCGCCAACTCGCACCGCGTACACCGTGGAGATCAGACCCGACACGAGCGCGAAGACCACCACGGCGCTCGGCGTCCGGATCCGCGAGACCAGTCCGGCGAGACCGCTCGGCGCCTCGCCACGGCGAGCCGCACCGGGCCCGATCCGGGTGGCGGCCAGTGCCGCGGCCACGACGACCAGCACCGCGGGCACCCACAGGGCGTAGGGCCCCACGAGGTTCCACAGATACGTCGAACCCTGCGCCCACTTGGCGCCGCCGGCGTCCTTCGACACCGCGGTGTTCGGGTACGGCAGCGCGTAGTAGCCCATGCGCCAGATCTGGTAGCCCACCGGGAGCAGACCGGCGACCACGACGACGGCGCCGCGGCGGATCCATCCCGACGTCGCGACGACGAGCATGAGGAGCGCGAGGCCGCCGACGATGACGAGTTCCGGGCGGACGAGGGGCGACAGTCCGCCCCAGAACGCGATGACGAGCACGAGTGCCGTCGACGGGTTCTCCACCCGCCGGTCCGCCCACCGGAGCATCAGCCACCACAGGACCGCGATCCAGAAGATGACCAGGCACGACTCGAGGCCGGACGTCGCGAAGTCGCGTGCCGGCGGTACGGCGATGTAGACGAGCGCTCCTGCGGGGAGCGCGAGCACCGCGCGCCCGGCGTACAGGCGTGCCGTGCCGATCATCGCGACCGTGACGGCCGCCGTCGTCAGCACGAGGGCGATGGTCAGCACCACGTACTCGAGGCGGACACCGCTGAGCCACGAGAAGGCGTACACGACATAGGTCCAGGCGGCGCTCGTGTTGGTCTCGACGCGCTCGCCCGCGTTGAACACCGGCCCGTTGCCGGCCAGGAGGTTGCGGACCGTGCGCAGCACGATCAGTCCGTCGTCCGCGATCCAACGGCGGTCCCAGGCGCCCCAGAAGGTCAGCACCGCGACCACGGCGATACCGGCGACGCCGGTCGCTCGGGCCCACCCGGGCGCTCCCACCCGGTCCTCGGCCCGCGACTGCTCGTCGCCGGTACGTTCTGTCAGTTCCTCATGCGAGGTAGACAGCGACACCCACCACTCCGATCCACACGATGGCGAGCATCTGGAGCACCCGGTCCCCGAGTGCGATCTCCTCGGGCTCGCCCGCTTCGCCACCGTCCACGTCCACTGCGTACCGCAGGATAGCGACAGTGAAGGGAACCATCGAGATGGCGAAGAGGGAACTGCCGTTCTTCGCGTCCTGGTCGAAGGCCCACAGTCCGTAGCAGATGACGACGGCCGTGGCGCTGAGCGTCCACACGAACCGCAGGTAGGTGGTGGTGTAGTTCTCCAGCGACTTGCGGATCTTGGCGCCGGTGCGTTCGGCGAGCTGCAGTTCGGCGTACCGCTTGCCGGCTGCCATGAACAGCGATCCGAAGGCCATGATCAGCAGGAACCACTGCGACAGCGGGATGTCGGCCGCCACGCCGCCCGCGATCGCGCGCAGCAGGAAGCCGGACGAGACGATGCAGATGTCGAGCACCGCCTGGTGCTTCAGGCCGAAGCAGTACGCGAGCTGGACCGCGATGTAGACGCCCATGACCACGGCGAGGTTCCAGTTGGCCAGGAACGAGAGCCCGATCGCGCCGCCGAGCAGCACCACCGCCATCGCGAAGGCCAGGTTGACCGGGAGGACACCCGCCGCGATGGGACGGAATCGCTTGGTGGGGTGCGCCCGGTCCGCCTCGACGTCCATCGCGTCGTTGACCAGATAGATGCCCGACGCGGCCATGCAGAAGACGAGGAACGCGAGCGCGACCGGCAGGAGCACCGAGCTCTCGGTGACCGAGCCGGCAGCCAGGGGCGCCGCCAGGACCAGCACGTTCTTGACCCACTGGCGCGGGCGCACCGCCTTGACGATGCCCGTGGCCAGGTTCTTCGGGGGCGCGCCGACGACGGCGGGTTCCTCGCTCATGCTGCTCCTGCTGTCGTGGCCGCTGCGTCTGCGCCGGTCAGGCCGAATCGGACCGCCGCGTTCTTCTCGGCTCGCACCGTCGCCGCCGCGGACAGCGCGCCGAGCGCGGAGCCCACGAGTACGTCGGAAGGGTAGTGAACACCGAGCACCAGGCGCGACACCAGCATCGCGGGCACCAGCACCGGTGCCACGGGCAGACCGCTCGCGCGGCCGATCAGCAGCGCCGCGGCCGTGGTGGACGTCGCGTGCGACGACGGGAAGCTGAACCGGCTGGGCGTGGAGACGCCGACGCGCACGGACGGATGGGTCGGGCGCCGACGCCGCGAGATGCGCTTGACGACGATCGACGCCGCGTGCGCACCGACGGCACCGACCGCGACCGACGCCCACTGCTCGCGGCGCGCCGAGTCGACCACGGCACCGACACCGCCGATGGCGATCCACCCGAGGGCGTGCTCACCGAAGTGCGACATCCCTCGAGCGACGCGCACGGCGCCCGGCAGTGAACCGACGCTGCTCTGCACCGCGGTGAGGACCCGCAGGTCGGTTCGAACCAGGTTGTCAATTCGGATAGGAGAAGACACGTTCCCAACGCTCCTTGCTGGTGAGTTCGGGCACGGCGCGACGGTACCGGTCGGACAGCTCGGGGAAGCGCGACGACAGCTCGCGGCGCAGCGAGAGCGCCTCTCCGAGCAGCGCGGAGGCGATCTTCGGATCCCGCTTGCGGTACACGACGCCGCGTCCGTCGGCGGTGGTGACGGTGACACCGTCGACCTGCGAGAGCAGGTACCAGCGCGCATCGAGCGTCGGCACGTTGAGCTGGGGACGGTCGTGGTGCTGCCGCTGCGCACCTCGGGCGTTGTGGATCAGGCCCTTCGCCAGCCGGGACACCTTGGCCACGGCGCCGACCGGCTCGGCGACGGCGGGTACGTCCGCGCCGCTGGCCGGCGGGAGCAGCGTCGACGACGGGACGACCACGGCGTCGGGGTACTGCCTGCGTACCCGGTGCACCTCGGCGAGCGCCGTCGGGAGGATGTCCATGATGTGCTCGGGGCCGGCGAGGAAGTCGCGGATCGCCATGTTCTGGATCGCGACCGTGGAGTACTCGAGGCACAGCAGATGCTTCATCGTGGCCTTGACGGTGTTCACCACGAGGCCGCGGGCGGAACCCGGGGAGTGCAACGCCGCCACCACGAGGCGGTTGCGCAGATGGAAGTACGCCTGCCAGTCGATGGCGTCGTCCTTGTCGCTCCACGCCATGTGCCAGATCGCGGCCCCCGGGAGAGTCACCGTGGGGAACCCGGCCTCGCGGGCTCGCAGTCCGTACTCGGCGTCGTCCCACTTGATGAACAGCGGCAGCGGCTGACCGATCGTCTCGGCGACCACCCGCGGGATGAGGCACATCCACCAGCCGTTGTAGTCGACGTCGATCCGGCGGTGCAGCAGTGTCGACTCGCGGAGCGGCTTCTCGGCGAAGTCGTGGTCGTACTCGACGTTCTGGGCGCCACCCCACATGAAGATGCCGGTGTCGATCTTCTCGCCCATCACGTGCAGGTGGCTTCGTGCCTGCAGGTTGAGCATCTGGCCACCGACGAGCGTCGGCACCTTCGCGAAGCGGGCCATGGCGAGCGCCCGCAGGATCGAGTCGGGCTCGATCTCGATGTCGTCGTCCATGAACAGGATGTGCTCGGCGTCGGTGTTCTCGAGCGCCTCGTACATGATCCGGCTGTATCCACCGGATCCACCGAGGTTGGCCTGGTCGTGGATGCTCAGCAGATCGCCGAACGCGGCCGCGGCGTCGTCGAATCCGGGCTCGTCGCGGACCTTGCGGGTGCCCTGGTCGGGCACGATGACGGCGTCGACGACCGCCATGACCAGGGGATCGGACGCGATCGCCGTCAGCGCCTTCACGCAGTCCGTCGGCCTGTTGAACGTGGGGATGCCGATGGCCACGGACGCGCGACCGGGTGCGTCGACGGGCGCGAACCACCCGGCGGACCGCACCTCGACGTCGGTGTCCGTGGTGACGTCGAACCAGATCCATCCGCCGTCCTCGAAGGGACCGAGCTCGACGACGAACTCGAGAGTCGTGACGTCGCCGTCGACCGTCGTCGCGTCGTCGGTGTCGCCGCCCTGGACGTGGATACGGGACCCGTCCGCCTTCGATCGGTAGACGTCGACGCGGCAGTGGCCGACCATCTCGACCCGCAGGACGACGGACTCCAGCGTGCTCCACCGCCGCCAGTAGCTCGCCGGGAACGCGTTGAAGTACGTGCCGAACGAGACCTCCGACTCGGATCCGATGGACACCGAGGTGCGTGAGAGCGAATGCGCGCGGCGCGGGTTGGTGCGGGCCTCGTCCGTGTAGAGAGTGCGGACGTCGAGCGGCTCACCGGCGCGTGGGAGCAGGATGCGCTGGAGCAGCGACCGCCCCAGCAAGTGGTCCTCGCTCACGCCGAATCACCCAGCGGGGCACCGGATTCGAGGTGGGGACGCAGCGTGTTCTCGAACGTGGTGAGCGCACTGGCGATGGCCATGTGCATGTCGAGGTACTGGTAGGTGCCCAGTCGGCCACCGAACAGAACGGAGTTCTCCGCCGTCTCCTGCTTGGCGCGGGCCCGGTAGGCCGCCAGCTTCGCGCGGTCGTCGGGAGTGTTGATGGGGTAGTAGGGCTCGTCTCCCGACTCCGCGAACCGGGAGTACTCGCGCATGATGACCGTCTTGTCCGCGGGGTAGTCACGCTCGGGATGGAAGTGCCGGAACTCGTGGATGCGCGTGTAGGGCACGTCCGCATCGTTGTAGTTCATCACCGGGGTGCCCTGGAAGTCGCCGGTGTCGAGCACCTCGGTCTCGAAGTCGAGTGTGCGCCAACCCAGTTCGCCCTCGGAGTAGTCGAAGTACCGGTCCAGCGGTCCCGTGTAGACGATCGGCGCGTCCGGGCTCTCGGCCCGGAGTTCGTCACGGACGTCGAACCAGTCCGTGTCCAGCCGGACCTCGATGAGGTCGCTCTTCGCCATGTTCTCGAGCCACGCGGTGTAGCCGTCGACGGGCAGACCCTCGTGGGTGTCGTTGAAGTAGCGGTTGTCGAAGGTGTAGCGGACCGGGAGCCGCGCGATGTTGCCCGCGGGCAGATCCTTGGGATCGGTCTGCCACTGCTTGGCGGTGTAGTCGCGGACGAACGCCTCGTACAGCGGGCGGCCGATCAGCGCGATGGCCTTCTCCTCGAGATTCGCGGCATCCTCGACCGAGATCTCGCTGGACTGCTCCTCGATGAGCGCGCGCGCCTCGGCGGGAGTGAAGTAGCGGCCGAAGAACTGGGACACCAGGCCCAGGCCCATCGGGAACTGGTACGCCTGGCCCTTGTGCAGGGCGAACACGCGGTGCTGGTAGCCCGTGAACTCGGTGAAGCGAGTGACGTACTCCCACACCTTCTCGTTCGACGTGTGGAAGAGGTGGGCGCCGTACTTGTGGATCTCGATGCCGGTACCGGGCTCGGGTTCGGAGTAGGCATTGCCTCCGATGTGGGAGCGCCGGTCGAGCACGAGCACTCGTTTTCCCAGTTCCGCGGCACTCCGCTCGGCGATCGTGAGGCCGTAGAAACCGGACCCCACGACGATCAGGTCGTACCGTCCTCGCGAAGTATCAGTCACGGGTGACCAGGGTATCCGACGCTGTGTAGTCGTCCCGCAACCCGCACGTCGACCCTCCCGACGGGCGAATCGTTCGAACACCTGGCCGAACCCTCTACTTGAGGTTGATGGTTGGTGTTTCTGTGGTTAGTGTGGCGCTTGTTGCGCATCATCTATCACATGAGTCACATCCGTCACATGTGACGGTGATCGCGGGGCAACGTCTACCAGGGGAGAAATCGTCTTGCACCGTCGACCGAAGCCGTCACTGATTCTGGGTGTCGTCGCCGCACTCGCGGTCACGAGTCCTGTCGTGGTCTACGCCGTCGGGGACAGCACCACCGGAGTGCGCGCGGCCAACGACACGACCACCGTCGTTCCCACGCAGATCGCCAAGCTGGCGCTCGCGAACGCACCCGACATCGTCATCCCCGTGAAGGAACTCACCGGGCTGGATCTGCCGGACATCGACCTGGGGTCGCTGCGCGATCTGTCGCTGCCCGACTCCTTCGAGATCCCGTCCATCCCCGGACTCACGGTTCCCGAGGTGCCCGCCGCGTCGCCCACCGATCCGGCAGCCCCCGCGCCGTCCGAGGTGGACGGCTCGCAGGACGGCGCCGTGGTCAAGGAGGTGTCCCAGGACACCCCCTTCAGCATGGTCGCGCTGACGGCCGACCAGCTCGGCTCCGCGGTGGCCCGTGTGCGTGCCCAGCTCGACGACGGTTCCTGGGGTCCGTGGAACGAGACGCAGTCCATCGACACCGGTCGCACCGATTCGGACGTGCCCGCCGTCGCCAACGGCACGGAGCCCATCTACGTGGGCCTGACCAAGCGCGTCCAGTTCCTGCTGAGCCCCACCGTCCCGGCCGGCGCCGTGCTGAACCCCGCCGACCCGGCCTTCCCGGTCGAGCCGCCGGCACCCGCTCCCGAGGCGGCACCGGCACCCGAGGCGGCTCCCGCTCCCGACGCGGCCGATCCCGTCGCGCCGGCACCCGAGCTCGGCTACGTCCCGGCGTCGTCGTCCCGCCCGCTGCGGGCCCAGCCGATCGCGAACGCCCTCGCGGACGCGACCGCCGTGCTCATCACGCCCGGCACCTCGGCGGCCGACAGCACGCTGAGTGACATCACGACCCCCGTCGACGGCTCCGGCCCCGCCGTGATCACCCGCGCCCAGTGGGGAGCGGACGAGTCGAAGCGCTGCGGTTCTCCCACGTACGACGACTCTCTCGGCGGCGCCACGGTGCACCACACCGCGGGCAGCAACAACTACAGCAAGGACGAGTCCGCGGGCATCGTCCGGGCGATCTACGCGTACCACGCGCAGACACTGGGCTGGTGCGACATCGGTTACAACGTGCTGGTGGACAAGTACGGCCAGGTGTTCGAGGGCCGCGCAGGTGGCCTCGATCGCAACGTCGAGGGCGCGCACGCGGGCGGCTTCAACGAGAACACCATGGGCATCGCGCTGATGGGCGACTACAGCTCGGAGCAGCCGACGCAGGAGTCGCTCGACGCTGCCGGCAAGTTCCTCGGGTGGCGTCTCGGCAAGGCCGGCCTGGACCCGAAGGGGACCACCACGATGACGTCCGAGGGCACCCAGTACACGTTCGTCCAGCAGGGCCGCTCGATCGATCTCCCGGTGATCTTCGCGCACCGCGACGTCGGCAACACCGAGTGCCCGGGCGACGCCGCCTACGCACGTATGGACGACATCCGGTCCATTGCGGCAGCCAACCTGAACGGGACCGGCACCCCGACACCGGCGGAGCCCGGTACCGGGACCTCGACCGACGAGGGCCTGGTGGCGCCGCCCGTCGCCGCTCCTCCGAGTGTCGACGCGTCGTCACCGGCACCCGGCAACACGCTGACCGGGCTCGTGTCCGAACTCCTCGCGATGGGCGTCCAGAACCCGATCGTGCAGAAGTGGGTCGCCGAGGGCGGTGAGTCGGGTCGACTCGGCGCCGCCCTGACCGGACTGCTCCCCGCACCCGAGGGACAGACCCGTGCGGACTTCGCCAACGGATCGATCTACACGACGCCCACCGGCCAGGTGGTCTCGGTGCTCGGCCAGATCTTCAAGCAGTTCGTCGCCATGGGCTCGGAGTCCGGATCTCTCGGACTCCCGACGTCCGACGAGTACCGCATCCCGAACGGATGGCAGTCCGACTTCGAGAACGGATCGCTCTCGTTCGACGAGATCACGGGCATCGTGACGACGGTCGTCAAGACCTTCACCGACACGTACACCGCGGAGATGAACGCCGGCGCGCCGGTGGACGCTCCCGCACCGGCCCCCGAGGCTGCCCCGGCTCCCGAGGCAGCGCCCGTCGGCTGATCGTTCTCCTCTAGCTCCACCACCGTTCGAGCACGCGGGCGACGCCGTCGTCCGCGTTGCTCGTGGTGACCTCGTCGGCCGCGGCGATCGCAGCAGGGTGCGCATTGCCCATCGCGACGCCGTGGCCGACCATCGTCAGCATCGGCACGTCGTTCGGCATGTCTCCGAAGGCGATCATCTCGGACGCGTCGATGCCGAGAGTGCGCGCGATCTCCAGCAGTCCCGACGCCTTCGACACCCCGGGCGGACTCAGTTCGATCAGCCCGTTGTCGGTCGAGAAGGTCACGTCGGCGAGGTGCTCCACATGGGACGTCAGCGCGGCCGCCATGTCCCCGCTCGTCATCGACGACTGCCGGATCAACAATTTCACGGCGGGGGCGGACAGCACCTCCTCCGAGGACGTCTCGGTGTTGTCGGGGTTGAGCCACGCGTGCTCGTAGCCGGGGGAGCTCACGAACTGCGGCGTCGCCGCGTCGTGCGCGCTGCGGCCGACCCGCTCCACCGCGAGGCCGCACCCGGCGATGAGGGACTCCGCAAGAGCGGCCAACTCGGCCAGATCGGTCACGCTCAACGTCCGCGCCGACACGACCACGTCGTTCTCGCTGTCGTAGATCACGGCGCCGTTGGCGCACACGGCCATGGGCGCGTGACCCAGCTGCTCGACGATGGGCCCGATCCACCGCGGCGGTCGACCCGTCGACAGCACGAAGGTGTCCCCGGCCGCCACGACGGCGTGCACCGCGGCCTTCGTTCGAGCCGTCACGCGCTCGTGGTGGTCGATGAGCGTTCCGTCGACGTCCGATGCGACGAGCCGCGGCCGTCCGGTCTCGCCGGGAGTGACGGGTCGCTGTGTGGGCTGCATCGGTCAAGTTTGCCCGACGGGGTTCCGCGACGTCTCCGGTGACGCACGAATATGGCGTGGAGGACGCGATCGACCGGCCGTAGTCTGACGTCCTGTGTCCCATCTCGAACTGTCCGACGTCGACTACTTCCTGCCCGACGGCCGCCAATTGCTGGACGGCGTGTCCTTCCGGGTCGGTGACGGCGCCAAGACCGCACTGATCGGACCCAACGGGACCGGCAAGACCACCATCACCCGCATCGTCGCCGGTGACGTGCCGCCGGACGAGGGGAGCGTGACGCGCTCCGGAACGCTCGGGGTGATGCGGCAGTTCGTCGGCCAGGTGCGCGACGAGTCGACGGTGCGTGACCTCCTGCTGTCAGTGTGCGCCGAGCCCGTCCGTACGGCCGCCCGGCGACTGGACGACTCCGAGAACGCGATGATCGAGCACGACGACGAAGCGACCCAGATGGCCTACGCACAGGCGCTGTCCGACTGGGGCGACATCGGCGGGTACGACCTCGAGCCGTTCTGGGACGAGGTCACCATGGCCGCGATGGGCACCTCGTTCGAACGCGCGAAGTGGCGGGCCGCGTCCACGCTCAGTGGCGGCGAGCAGAAGAGGCTCGTGCTCGAGGCACTGTTCGCGGGCAACGATCAGCTGCTGCTGCTCGACGAGCCCGACAACTACCTCGACGTGCCGGGCAAGCGGTGGCTCGAGCGCACCATCGCCGCGTCGGACAAGTCGGTACTGTTCATCAGCCACGACCGAGAGTTGTTGTCCACGGCCGCAACTCGCATCGTGACACTGGAGCCGGGGATCAACGGCGCCTCGGCGTGGGTGCACGGCGGCGGATTCTCCACCTACACCGAGGCACGCGAGAAGCGGAACGCGCGACTCGACGAGTTGAAGGCGCGGTGGGACGAGGAGCGGGTGAAACTGCAGGCGCTCGTACTGCGACTGCGCGAGAAGGCGAAGTTCAACGACGGTGTGGCCTCGCGCTACCAGGCGGCCCGGACGAGGCTCGCGAAGTTCGAGGAGGCGGGCCCACCCGAGGCGGTGCCGCTCCGCCAGAACGTCGCTGTGCGGCTCACGGGAGGACGGACCGCGAAGCGTGCACTCGTCTGCACGTCACTCGAGTTGACCGGACTCATGCAGCCCTTCGACACGGAGATCTGGTACGGCGACCGCGTGGCCGTACTGGGCTCCAACGGGTCCGGCAAATCGCACTTCCTGCGGCTGCTCGCTGCCGGCGGAACCGATCCCGACCTCGAGCACCTTCCCGTCGGCGAACTCGACCTGGCACCCGTACCGCACACGGGCACAGCCACTCTCGGTGCGCGGGTCCGCCCGGGACTGTTCGCTCAGACCCACACCCGTCCCGACCTCGAGGGCAACACATTGCTGGACATCCTGCACCGCGGGACCTCGCACCGTGACGGGATGGGACGGGAGGCCGCGTCCCGCGCACTGGACCGCTACGGGCTCTCCCGCCAGGCGGAGCAGAGGTACGACGACCTCTCCGGTGGTCAGCAGGCACGGTTACAGATCCTGCTGTTGGAGCTGTCCGGCGCCACGATGCTTCTCCTCGACGAACCCACCGACAACCTCGACCTCGAGTCGGCCGACTCCCTGCAGGACGCGATCGTCGCGTTCGACGGAACCGTGGTCACGGTGACGCACGACCGATGGTTCGCTCGGAGTTTCGACCGGTTCCTCGTCTTCGGGGCGGATGGTCGGGTGTACGAGTCGGGTGAACCGGTGTGGGACGAGGGCCGCGTGGCACGCGCTCGATGACACCCCGCCGGACGTGACGATTCGGACACGGTGAGGCGCGTGCAACGCCGTGCCTGCGAGTCGCGCCGTTAGTGTCGGGACACATCTCGGCACGTGAAAGGGTGACTCGCCGTGGACATCATGGAACCGGTACACGGAACGGCCTACCTGCTGTCGGTCGCGGCCATCGCCGTGGCCGTCCTGCTCTTCCTCATCATGAAGGTGAAGCTCCACGCCTTCCTGTCGCTCGTTCTGGTCAGCATGGTGACGGCGGTCGCCGCAGGCATCCCGCTCGCGGACGTACCCGACACGCTCCTCTCGGGCTTCGGAGGGACACTCGGCAACGTCGCGTTGCTCGTCGCGCTGGGCGTGATGCTCGGCCGACTCCTCGAGAAGACCGGTGGGGCCCAAGTTCTCGCGGACACCCTCATCGCACGCTTCGGTGAGAAGCGCGCTCCCTTCGCGCTCGGCGTCGCCGCCTTGATCTTCGGGTTCCCGATCTTCTTCGACGCCGGTCTCGTCATCTTCCTGCCGATCATCTTCTCGGTGGCGCGGCGCTTCGGCGGATCCGTCCTGCTCTACGCGCTGCCGACAGCCGGCGCCTTCGCGGCCATGCATGCGATCGTGCCGCCGCACCCGGGACCCGTGGCAGCTGCGGACCTCATGGGCGGAGACATCGGCGTCACTCTCGTCGTCGGGCTCCCGGTCGCGATCATCGCGTGGTTCCTCGGTTCCTACCTGGTCGGCACACGCCTGGGTCGCCGGTACGTCACCAGCCCGGGCGCGCTGTTCGCGGATGCCGCCGACGACCCCGACGCTCCCGCCGTCGCGCCACCGCGCTTCCTGGCCGTCCTCGGACTGCTCCTGTTCCCGCTGATACTCATCTGTTTGAACACCGGTGTCTCGACGCTGCAGACCGCCGGAATCGTCTCGGAGGACGCCGGGTGGGCGGACGCACTCATTCTCCTGGGGCAGACACCCGTCGCTCTGCTGCTGACGGTGCTCCTGTCGCTCGTGGTCCTGGCACCCGGACGGTTCTCCGTCTCCAAGGCCACGTCGCTCATGGACGACGCCCTGGGCCCGGTGTGCGCGATCATCCTCATCACGGGCGCCGGCGGAATGTTCGGCGGAGTCCTTCGCGCCAGCGGCATCGGTGCGTCTCTGACGGAGTCACTGTCGGATCTCGGGTTCTCGTTGATCGTGCAGGCGTTCCTCATCGCGGCGGCTCTCCGTGTCGCGCAGGGCAGCGCGACGGTCGCGCTGACGACCACTGCCGGCCTGGTCTCGGCTCAGGTGGTCGAGCTCGGGTTGGGTAACTTCGACATCGCACTGCTCGTGTTCGCGATCGCTGCGGGAGCCACCGTGCTCTCGCACGTGAACGACTCGGGTTTCTGGCTCGTCAGCCGATTCTTCGGCATGGACGAGAAGACGACTCTGAAGACTTGGACGGTCATGGAAACGACATTGGGACTCGCGGTCTTCGCGCTCGCCTCACTGCTCTGGGTGGTGTTCTGACGTGACGGACCACGCCGACGGCATTCCGAGACACATCGTCGTGATGGGTGTGTCGGGGACCGGGAAGACCACCGTCGGCAGCGCACTGGCGACGACACTGGGGAGCACCTTCATCGAGGGCGACACTTTTCATCCCAAGGCGAACATCGACAAGATGTCTGCAGGCCACCCGCTGAACGACGACGACCGTCGACCGTGGCTCGCCGCGGTGGCAGGTGAGATCGGACGAGTGGCAGGCGAGGGTGGAACGTCGGTGACGGCCTGTTCCGCCCTGACGCGGCGGTACCGGGACTGGCTGCGCGGGGGCTACCCGGATCTGTTCTTCGTCCATCTGCAAGCGGACTACGACACGCTTCTCGACCGCATGTCGCGCAGGAAGCACTTCATGCCCCCGTCTCTGCTGCAGTCGCAGTTCGACACCCTCGAGGACCTCCAGGCGGACGAGCACGGCGCGGGTGTGCCGGATGTCGACGGCGTCGAGAAGGTGGTCGGAGCTGCCGTGAAGGCAGTGGGCGCCTCCCGGTAGCACCATGCCGGCCGGCGGGGGGCACGGCGAAAGACCTTCTGCCGGTGCATGACCCGTGAATGCCTGCCGGCGCACGACCCGTGAATGCAGAAAGCCCCCCGACCGGTGGTCGGGGGGCTTTCTGGGAAGGGTTGTTCGGCGGTGTCCTACTCTCCCACACCCTGTCGGGTGCAGTACCATCGGCGCTGGAGGGCTTAGCTTCC
>NZ_JABUEK010000005.1:0-368327 GCF_019836205.1 Rhodococcus sp. BP-160 | reverse complement strand
GCGCCAGAACGGTTCGCTGTCGCCGATCTACGCGATGTTCGGCCAACTACTCGACGAGCCGAGCGAGTCGACTGACGAGGCGGAGCGCGAGGAGCGTCTCTACAGACGCTGGCTCGCCGGTCGTGACATCGATGTTCCGACGGAGACGGTGGCCCGGTTCGAAGCGCGACTACACAAGGGGCAGAAGTGACGGGAACTGCAGCGCAGGAGGCAGTGCCAGTCAATCTGCGACTGGACCTGCTTTTCAAGGTCTGGCGCACCGAGGATGGCTCGGAGCGAAGCCCCGAGTCTGTGGCATCGGACGTCACTACGGCTCTGGGCAGGCACGTCACCGCACGCGACATCGCGGCTCTACGCGAGGGGACGCGTACTGCCACACGAGACATGCTTGAGGCGATCTCGACCGTGTTCCCGTCGAGCAGCAGTTACCTACTCGATGACTCGGCAGCGCCGAACATTCACAGCCAACTCAGTTTGATCGAAGAGGTGCTCCATGGGGGGATCACCGGCATGAGGCTCCGAACAGGTGACGAACGTCTTCGCATCGAACATCTCACGGATCTCTTGGCCGACTTGCGCCGCGCGCGCGAGGCCGGCCCCTAACAGCGTTCGATTCGCACATTCCTGGGGGGGAAATGACATTCTCAGCACATGATGTGATCGTGGCTGCCCGCGCCGTCGAACTCTTGGTTCCGAGCCCGTGGAACAGAACAGCCTTCCTCGAAGCCCTGTCGCATCACAGAGGTCGGCCGATCGCGCTCGTTCCCATCGACGCGGTGACGCTGCAGGGCTTGCCGTGCGGACTGTGGCTGCAGTTCCACGACCATGACGAAATCGTCTGTCACGCAGACTCATCGAGCTACCACGTCGACCAGACGATCATGCACGAAGTCGGACACATGGTGCTGGGTCACGGGGGATCGACAGCTGCAGACACGACGCTCCGCGATCTCTGCCCCGACATCGACCTCGATGCACTCGAATCGGTCATGAAGAGATCGAACTTCGATGACGATCAGGAAGGCGAAGCCGAGACCTTCGCTGATCTGCTGATGTCGGCAGCAGTGTCGCGCTACAGGCGTTCCTCCGCGATGCATGATTTCTTGGGTCTGACGTGACGTCGTCTGTGCCGATATTGGTGTCATGCCCACTGCTGCTGTGGAGCGTCGGCATCCTCGTCGCGAGGCTTGTCTTCGTAAGCCGAACTGCCACCTCGCGTCTCGTCAATGTGGCCCTGGCGCTGGGGATTGCGTCTGGTCTCGCTCGTGAAGGAGCCATCCAATCGGCGGTGGCGTCAGCGACCGGCGCCGTGATCGACGTGCCGCTGATCCAGCAACTCGGAACCGTGGCGCTCCTTTTGGCACTTGCGCCACTGATCGCTATTGCCCTCCGCTGGCGACGGCCTGAGAGACATGCTGCGACGACCACAGCGGTGATGATGATTGCCCTTGCCAGTGGAGCGCTGATGATTGTCGTCGGTTCCGCGGCGCGGGTCTCTGGCGAGTACATCGATGTCCGGCCGGGTTGGCGGACGGCGGTGTACTTCGCGTGCTTCTTTGCGTGGGCAGCGTTCATGCCGTATCTGTACCTGCGTGTCTCTGTGGAGGAGCTGCGCCGCGGTCAGCTGCCGGCACAGGTGTCGTTGGTGTTCTGGCTGTTCGCGATCGTGGCCGTGTGGGGGTTGGAGGAGGCTATCTCGATCTTGCTGATGGGAGTGTTCGCAGCAGCCGGACTCGCTCCGGACTTCGTGACTCTGCGGGTGACGCTGAACGAGGCCAGCTACACCTACTTGCTGGCTTTAGCCACTTTGTGCGCGGCATTGCCTCTCTGGCGAGCGGTCACCGAGTCGCTGGGCGTCGACCGCTGGTCCCGGTCGATCCGTTCCCTGACGCCGATGTGGTCGGACCTCATTCGGACCTGTCCGGAGGTCGTCCTCCGTCACCCGTCTCCGCAGTCCTCACCCGTGCATCGAGTTCATCGCATGTGCGTGGAGATCAGGGATTCACTGAGTCTGCTGGGCCGTTATGTGGAAGACCTCCCTGACGCGGTGTCGGTCGACGACAAGTCAGCCGCGGAGGTCTTCTACCGTGCAGCACATAGACGACGCGCCGACGCGCCGCCCGGAGTGTTCACCAGAGTTCCGATCGAGCCGTCTGCCGACTTGAAGCAAGAAGTTCGAGTACTTGCCGCCATCGGTCGGTGCTGGCCGACCGAGCCGAGATTCACCGTGAGAATGCAGGGGGAGCAGAGATGATCGATAACACCGTAGGGCCTGTTCGAGCGGTGGACCGCGTGCTGCCACATCCACCGCGACGGCTACCGGTGCTCGGCGACGTCCTTGATCTGCACGTCACCGAGTCCAGCCAGTGGGCGATGCGTGATGCGCAGAAGTACGGATCGATCTACGAACGCAACGTGTTCGGAACCCGCGTGACGTACGTGTCGGGACCCGTCGAGGTCGCGGCGGTGAACGACGAGACGACGTGGGCCAAGTTCCTCGGTGTACCCATGGGCAATCTCCGGGCAGTGGCCGGTGATGGGCTGTTCACCGCCTACAACTCGGAACCCTCCTGGGCAGCGGCCCACGCGATTCTGGCACCGGCGTTCTCACAGTCGTCGATGCGCACGTATCACGACACGATGGTGGGGATGACGAAGCAGATGTTGTCCTTGTGGACCGCCCGTGGGCCAGAAGCTTGGATCGATGTACCGGCGGACATGAACAAGCTTGCTCTCGGAGTGATCGGCGAGGTGGCCTTCGGCTACGACTTCGGATCGTTCGACGACGCAGCACCGCACGAGTTGGTGGTGCGGATCTCTCGGGCGCTGAAGTACATCAACCGGGCCGCGTACTCCCATCCGGCTGTCGAGGCGACCATCTACAGACGTGAACGCAACCAGCACCGAGACGACATCGAGGTAGCGCAACGACTCGTGGACGACATCGTCGCGACGCGGCGCGAGCGAGACGCCCCGGGGAGCGGCGATCTCCTAGACCTGATGCTGAGCACTGCGAACCCGGCGACGGGGGAGCGGTTGTCCGACCAGAACATCCGCAACCAGATACTCACGTTCCTGGTTGCGGGCCAGGAGACGTCAGCCGGTGTGATGGCGTTCGCTCTGCATTTCTTGTCGACCCGTCCGGACGTGGTCGAGCGAATCCGGGAGGAACTCTCGGCGGTGTGCCCCGATGGTGATCTCCAGTTCGAGCACGTGGGCAAGCTGCGGTACCTGCGGCGCGTGGTCGACGAGACGTTACGACTGTGGCCGGTGGCGCCCGGTTACTACCGGAAAGCTCGTCGAGACACGATGGTGGGGGAGCACCCCTTCGAGAAGGGGGAGTGGGTGTTCGTGGTGTTGCTGCAACTGCATCGCGATGCGGCGTGGGGTGCTGATCCGGAACGATTCGACCCGGATCGGTTCGAGCGCAGTCGCGTTCCGGCCAACCTCGCTGATCTGTACAAGCCGTTCGGGACCGGACTGCGCGGCTGCATCGGCCGACAGTTCGCCTATCACGAGGTGCTTGTTGCACTTGCTCTCATAGTTGGTCGAGTCGACTTGATCGAGGACCCCGACTACTCACTCGAGGTAGACGAGACAGTCACTCTGAAGCCCCGAGATCTGTTTCTGCAGATCCGTAAACGGTCCGATCCGGTTGCGTAGCCCTGGGGCTTGTCTTGTTGGCGAGAAGGCAGTGCCACTGAGTAGGTAAGCGAAGAGTCGGAGTTCAATCTTGACAAAGGCTCTCGATATGCCCCCGGCTTCCTACCACCGCAGGCGTCGCCAGCAACGCCCCGGCAGACTTACTCTCCGATCGAGTTCGGGACAATTAACAGGGCCGCACACGCGGCCTGATCCAAACAACCCCACGCGTCAACCGAAATGGGGACAGTCCCCGGTGATGATTTTGATGCGTGTAAGATACAAAGCTACTTCTATTCGGCGACGAAAGCTCGTAGAACCCTTTGATGATCTCGTTGTTTCAGTACAACGCGCGGTAAACGGTTCTAAATTCTTCAAGCTCGACGCAGCGCGAACACTGCGAACGCTGACAGACAACGACCTCGAAGAGACTTGGGTCGAAGTTGCCGTGCGGGTCGCCAGACCCCAATTGGTAGCCGAATTGCGTCGCCGGACATAGCATCGCCAAGTTGGAAATCCGGTCGTTCTGGGTGAGCGCGGTTAGCCCTCCAATATTTGAACAGACGTCAATCTGATTGAGTGGAATCGCCCAGCCGTTCGAGGTTGTTCGCGGTCCAGCGGACGGGGCCGTACCGGGCCGGACTACACGGTCAGGGGTAGAACGGGGCCGGTCGAGACCAGATTTGGCGGGACCGGTCGCGGTCCGATTCGGTCGCGACGGTCCGTTCGACGGTGAACCCGGATTAGCCGGCCCTGCGCCCGATGTTCAGGGTGGTCGAGCCCGACAGCACCACACCCTCGTACAGGTCCGATCGTTCGATCAGAACGTGCTGCGCGGCAAACGATCCCATTGAGTGAGCGAACAAGAACAGCGGCAGGTCCGGGTACTCGCTGAGCAACGATTCTCCGAGTTGCTCGATGTCGGCCCACAGCCCGGCGAACGCAGCGGCACCGAAATCGCCTGGAGTATCGACGATCGACTGGCCGTGACCGAGATGATCGGAGGCAATAACGTGGAATCCCGCGTCGTTCAGCGCGGTCGCGAAGCGAGCGTAGCGGCTGCCGTGCTCGGCGAGTCCGTGCGCGATCTGTACGACGCCGCGAGCCGGATCGGCGGCCGTTGCCCAGGTGTAGGTGCTGATCTCGATGTCGTCCTGCTTGGATACGAACGACGAAGCGTTGGCCACGGTTACTCCTCGACACGGCGATGGGGACGAAACTCGAACCTATCGGCTACGCCCGCAGTACCGGGTCGAAATGCTCGACGACGGGGAACGCGAAAGCTCCCCGGACATCTTGTCCGGGGAGCCATGCCAGCAGGATCTACTTCGCTGAGACGCGCACGAGCTTCTTGTTCACGAACTCGTCCATGCCCCACGGGCCCAGTTCGCGGCCGACGCCGGAGCGCTTGACTCCGCCGAACGGCAGACCTGGCAGCGTGGTGCCGTGTTCGTTGACGAACGCCATGCCCACTTCGAGCTGCTCGGCCACGTCGCGGGCCTTGTCGAGGTCAGCGCTCCACACCGAGCCGCTGAGACCGTATGCGGAGGAGTTCGCCAATTCGATTGCCTGCTGCGCGCTTTCGACCTTGTAGATCACGCCGGCCGGTCCGAACAGCTCTTCGCTGTAGGCGCGCATGTCCGGGGTGACGTCGGTCAGCAATGTCGGCTGTACGTAGGCACCCGGTCCGTCGATCTTTTTACCGCCGGTCAGCAGCGTTGCGCCCTTGGCGACGGCGTCGTCGATCTGCTCGATCAGCGTGTCGGCGGCGGTCTGCGACGACAGGGGTCCGAGGGTGGTCTTCGCGTCCAGCGGGTCGCCGGTCTGCACGGCTTCGAACGACGCGACGAGCTTGGTGACGAAGTCGTCGTAGACCTCCTCGGCGACCAGGATGCGCTTGGCGGCATTGCAGGCCTGGCCTGCGTTGGACAGCCGCGCCCGGGTAGCGGATTCGACGGTGGCGTCCATGTCGTCGGAGTCGAGCAGGATGAATACGTCCGATCCGCCGAGTTCGAGGACGACCTTCTTGAGGTTGCGTCCGGCCGTCTCGGCGACGGAGGTTCCGGCCCTCTCACTACCGGTGAGCGAGACGCCCTGGACGCGGGAGTCGGCGATCATGTCGGCGATCTGGTCGTTGGTCGCGAAGATGTTGATGTACGCGTCCTGGGGGAGTCCGGCCTGCTGGAAGATCTCCTCCATCAGCAGTGCCGACTGCGGGCAATTGGGTGCATGCTTGAGCAGAATCGTGTTGCCCACCATCAGGTTCGGGCCGGCGAACCGGGCAACCTGGTAGTACGGGAAGTTCCACGGCATGACGCCGACGAGAGCGCCCACCGGCTTACGCTGCAGCACAGTGTCTTCCGCGCCGGGTACGTCGAGCTTCTCGTCCTCGAGAAGCGACGGGCCGTGGTCGGCGTAGTAGCGGTAGATGTTCGACGACAGTTCCACCTCGCCCTGGGATTCGGTGAGGGGCTTGCCCATTTCGAGCGAGATCGTGCGGGCCAGTTCGTCGGAACGCTCGGTGTAGAGATCGGCGACCTTGTGCAGGATGTCGGCGCGATGCTTCGGTGAGGTCTTGCGCCATGTCTGGAAACCGGCGTGTGCATCGGCAAGTGCACGCTCGACGCCGGCACCGTCGAGAGTCTCGAATTCCTTCACAGTTGTGCCGTCGGCAGGATTGACAGTCTTGTAGGTCGCCATACCCCGCTCAACGGTCGGGAGGGTGTCATTGTTCCGATTCGGGAAAATCGGATGCTCCGACGGTGGTCAAGGATGGGGCGGGGCGAAGTTGCGAAACCTTGTGGGCGTCCTACTGGTCGGTAACTTGGAACCCAGCGCTCGGGAAGCCTCTCGATGCCACGACAGTGACACATGTCGGTACGAACGGCCATGAACCGTCGTGAACCGGATCGGACGGTTGTGCTGTTCAGGCGGTGTTTCGCAACCCCAGGCGAACCCGCCTGAACGTCTATCGTCGTTCTCGTAATGAAAAGGTCAAGAGTTCGATTCTCTTAGGCGGCTCCACACAGTTCAGAAAAAAGCGGCCACGCGACACGCGTGGCCGCTTTCTCGGTCTCGATCCCCTGTCCTAGCCGTCGACACTCGTCTGCGCAGGAGCCTGTCGCACCGAGAACAGATTGCCGAACGGATCGAGCAGCTGGCACAGCCGTTCACCGGTGAAGACCGTCTTGGGTCCCCGGTGTGCAACCGCTCCGTGGGCTGTCCAGTCCGCGACGATCGCATCCACGTCGGTCACGGTCCAGTAGGCGGAGACTCCGGCCGGCCCCGACGAGTTGTAGTCGTCGTTCTCGTGCAGCGTGAGCCGCACCCCGTCGATGTCGAAGGCCACCAGTGCCCCGCCCCGCTGGATCGGTGTGCGACCCAGCCGGGCGGAGTACCACTCGACTGCGGCCTCGAGGTCGTCGACGAAGTAGAAGACGTTGCCGACGGGCCCGAGGGCGAGGGGAGTGGTCATCGGGCGAGGAAGTCGAGAATGTCTGCGTCCAGGGCCTTCTGGTAGTCGCCGTAGATGCCGTGCGGTGCGCCCGGGTACACCTTCAACGTGCCGTCCCGGACGAGGTCGATGGACTTCAGGGCCGCCGCCGCGATGGGGACGATCTGGTCGTCGTCACCCTGGGCGATGAAGATCGGGACCGTCAGCGCCTTTAGATCTTCGGTGAAGTCGGTCTCGGAGAACGCTTTCACGCAGTCGTAGGCGGCAGCGAGGTTGACGAGCATTCCCTGACGCCAGAAGTCGTCGATCGCGCCTTGCGAGACCGCGGCGCCGTCACGGTTGGCGCCGAAGAACGGCTGCGCGAGATCCTGGTAGAACTGCGAGCGGTCGGTCAGCACGCCGTCGCGGATGTCGTTCAGTGCCTCGATCGGAGTGCCCTCCGGGTTGGACTCCGACTTCAGCATGATGGGCGGGACGGCGCCGGCAGTGATGACGCGGGCGACGCGGGATCCGCCGTGCTGGGCGGCGTAGCGGACGACTTCGCCGCCGCCGGTCGAGTGGCCGATCAACGTCAGTTCCTGCAGATCCAGAGCCTCGACGAGCTCGGCGAGGTCACGGGCGTAGGTGTCCATGTCGTTGCCGGTGTAGGTCTTGGACGACCGGCCGTGTCCGCGGCGATCGTGGGCGATGGCTCGGTAGCCGGCGTCGGCGAGCAGCTTGAGCTCGACCTGCCAGGCATCCGACGACAGCGGCCATCCGTGGCTCAGCACCACGGGCTTTCCGGTGCCCTGCTCGGTGTAGTAGATCTCGGTTCCGTCGGTGGTGGTGATGTAGGGCATGGCGACCTCCAGGTTTCGTGGGTTCCGATCAGTGGCTGACGACAACGTTGCTGCTCGCCTGACCGGGGGTCGTCACGTCCGGCCGGGGTCTCGCACTACCGGTCGGCCGGTACGCCGAACAGGTGTTCCTCCTTCTCGGTCGTACCGGTCACCGTGTAGGACAGAGCCTCGGTCATCCGCTGGTGATCCGACTCGGTCCAGCGCTCACGGTGCTGCCGCTCGAGATCGCCCCACGACCGGGCGGTGAACTGCTCGACACGCAGAGACGGGTCCTCGCCGTTCCTGAACAGTGCCCAGGAGTACCCGCCGGTCCGGCGGCGAGCTTTCCCGACGGCCGCCATGGCGCGGTCGAAGTCGGTCGTCGAGTCGGGCCGCACCCGGTACGTCACCGAGACGACCACGGGGCCGTCGTCGGGTTCGGGTTCGAACATCACCATCGGTGTCGGCCACGCCGTCGACACCCCGCGCGGCAGCGTGCCGGTGTCGGCGCGCAGAGGCAGGACCGTGACGCTGGCGGCGGTGACCACCAAGAGCACCGCCGAGATCAGTAGCGCCGCAGCGAAACCGACGTGCGACGCGACCAGACCCCAGACGAACGAGCCCAGCGCCTGGGAGCCCATGAACACCAACAGGTAGATCGACATCCCCCGAGCTCTCACCCAGTGCGCGAGAGAGAGCTGAATCGCCGCGTTGAGTGTGGTCAGGGTGGCGATCCACGCGGCGCCCGACAGCAGCAGCAACGGGACGGCCGCGCCGGCGGGGAGGTAGGCCACGGAGACGACGCCGACGGCATAGGTGACCGCGGACAGTGCCAGCACGGCGTTGCCCGACATCGACTGTCGCAACCGCGGGTAGAGCGCCACGCCGGACACTGCGCCGACACCGAGCATTCCCAGGACGAGCCCGTACCCCGACGCGCCGAAGTGCAGGTGGCGCGACGAGGCCAGGGGCAGCAGGGCCCACAGCGCCGATGCCGGGAAGGCGAACAGGGCCGAGCGCAGCAGGATCCGGCGCACGATCGGTGCGGACTGCATGTAGTGCAGCCCGGTCAGCATGGACCTGCCGAGGCGCTCTCGGTCGACGGACCGGTCGTCTGCGGGCCGACGCCACCACACGAGCGCGCCGATGATGACGACGAACGTCAGGGCGTTGATGGCGAACACCGCGGCGGGTCCGGCCGCAGCCACGATCACGCCGCCGATGGCCGGGCCGACGGCGCGCGCACCGTTCACGGTCACGCCGCCCAGGGCGGATGCTGCCGGGATCTGTTCGGCCGGAACCAGTTCGGGTTGGATGGCCTGCCATGCGGGAGACGACAGCGCAGAGCCGCACCCCAGCATGAACGTCATCGCCAGCAACATCATCGGGGTCAGCACGTCGGTGAAGGCGAGCACCGCGGTGGCCGTCGCGGCGACGGCGGTGTACGTGCTGATCGCGATCAACAACCTGCGCCGATCGAGCAGATCGGCGAGTCCGCCGGCGAGGAGGGCGAAGAACAAGGTGGGCAGCAGGCTGGCCGTCTGCACGAGGGCGACCACGGTCGCGCTGCTGTTCTGCTCCACCAGGAACCACTGTGATCCCACCGTCTGCATCCACAGGCCGATGTTCGACACCAGCTGAGCGATGAACAGCGTGCGATACACCCTGCCACGCAGCGGCGCCCATGCCGAGGACGAGTGGGTGTCGGGGCCTGCGGCGAGGTCGGCGGTCATGGGTGGACCTTCCGGTCGGTCGATGCGTGCGCGGTGGCGACGATGCCGCCAGGCATATCACGACCACCGGGCGGTGTCGACACGGCGCAGCACGGGTCGTCCATCCGCCTCCTCGCGGTGAGGATGAAGCCCCCGAGCCACATCCTCGACGTGGTCACGGCGGCGTGAGGACCGAATCCACTGCATGCTGGAGAATGGCGGTCGCTCGGTGCAGCGTGGCGGGATCGGTGGGCATCGCCCGGTCCCAGAACAGGCCGTCGAGAACCGTGTTGAGGAACGCGGCGTTCAGCGACTGATCACCCTGTGGCGCTGCACCTTCGGCGGCGAGAATGTCGAGCCACTGCTCGACTCTCCGTTGCGCTTCCTCGGCGAAGGACGCGTAGGCGGCTCGGATGTCTGCGGTGGGTTCGGGTACTGCGAACGCCTCGACGGTGCTGATCAACGCGCGCCGCGCCTGCGCACCGACGGCAGGCACCAGGACCTGCTCGAGGCAGCGCACGAGGCGATCCCGAGCCGGTATCGATCGGTCGTGGATGACGTCGGCGTCCGGTGTCACCACGTCGTAGATCGTGGCGAGAACGGCCTCGCGCAGTGCGCGCTGGGTGGGGAAGTGATGACGGAGAGAACCCATGCTCACTCCGGCGCGCGCGGCGACCGATCGCACGCTGAGTGTCGACGCCGGGTCCTCACCGATCATCTCGCAGGCAGCGATGAGTATCCGCGCCCGCGTGTCCGGGCCGGGTTCCTCCGGTGTCGGCATCGCGTCCCCTCTGTTCCTCTGCGCTCGTTCCTGCTCTGAGCAGGACCGATCACGCGACCAGCACAATGTGCTAGCACGGTGTGCTAGCGTCGTCGCCATCGTTCGCGACAGTACAGCGTGCTAGTGGCACGGCCGGCGGAAGAGGAGCGAATCATGTTCGATCGAGTCAGGCGCCGCCGCGCGGCTCGTCGGGTGCGACCCGGCGACGGGCGAGCACTGCAGCCGTTCCGATGGTGGCAGTTGCTGGGACGTGCGCTGTTTCATCTCCCACCGTCGGGCCCCCATGAGCCGGAATGGTCCGTCGACATCAGGCACTGGCAGGACCAGGCCTCCGGTTCTGTCACGGCCGATCTGTACAGAGACGGTCTGTGCGAAGCACGGTCGGCACTGCCCGCCGCGTTCCCCGTCGGGGACGGCCGCATCGAGGTCGCGATGAGTGGTTTCGGTGTCAAGCGGTGCCATCTCGTCTCCGCTGACGGAAGCGAGCGGCAGCTGAGCCCCGACCCCCGCTCGGCCGAAGGGCGCCGGGCCCGATTCGACAGGCGGCACCCCGCGGCGAGTTCGGTCATCGGCGTCGTCTCGATCGCCCTCGTTCTCAGCGGAGTCCTGTCGCTCGCGGTGTATCTCGTCGAGACAGTGTCTCGAATTCCGCCGATCGCCGAGTCGGTCGGTGTCATCGCCGCACCGATCGATCTGCCGACGTGGTCGACGGTCGCCTCCACCGTCGGTGCCGCCGTGGGCAGCACGGAACGCGCTCTGCGACTGCGTTATCACTGGCTCGACGCCGCCGGCAACTGATCGGCCGTCGGCCACCCCTGCTACCGAATGGACATCCCGTGAACCGATACGACACGCGTACCGCTGCGGTGGCCGCGATCAGCCTCGTTCTCGTCGGCTGCTCGACGACCTCCACCGCGTCTCAGCCCGATGCCGCAGTGCAGCAACCATATTCCATGCCCGACCTCGAGTGGTCCTCATGTCCCGACGACGTCGGTGACCCAGCGGAGGAACCGTCGCGCCTGCAGTGCGCGTCGGTGTCCGTGCCGATCGACTACGACGACCCCGACGCTGGACAGATCGACGTCATGATCTCTCGGCTGCCCTCCCAGAAGCCGGAGGAACGGCGAGGGGTGCTGTTGCTCAACCCGGGCGGCCCCGGCGGTACGGGGCTCGACCAACCGACGTTCCTGGTGAATCGGGGCATGCCGCAGTCCGTGCTGGACAGTTACGACCTCATCGGCATGGACACCCGTGGGGTGGGCCATTCCAGTCCCATCAGCTGCGGCTTCACCGACGACCTGCACTACTACGGCGCAGTCCCGCCGTACGCGTACGACCAGGCTGCCTTCGACGAGCAGGTTCGTACTGCGAGAGAAGTCGCGCGCCGGTGCGCCGCCGAGGACGACGGCCTGCTGCGCCACGTGAGCACCGCGAACATGGCGCGGGACCTCGACCGCGTCCGAGCTGCTCTCGGCGAGGACACCGCGAGCTTCCTCGGCTACTCCTACGGCTCGGCGCTGGGCGCGGCCTATGCGTCGATGTTCCCCGAGAGCACCGACCGAATCGTGTTGGACAGCAACATCGGTGACACCCATCTCGATCGAGCCGGGATGCGGCGCTATTCCCGAGGAATGGAAGACACCTTCCCGGATCTCGCCCGGTGGATGGCCGAGCGTCACGACCGATACGGTCTCGGTGCGACCGAGGACGAGGTGCGGGCGACGTACTTCGACATCGCCTCCAGGCTCGATGCCACGCCCGTGAACGGGGTCGACGGTCGCTCGTTCCGTCTGGCCACCTTCGTCACGCTGTACAACCCGGCGACGTACGAGACTGCGGCCGATGCGTGGGTCTCGTACCGGGACGGCCTCGCGGCGGGTCAGGGTGGGGACCTTCCGCAGGGGGCTCCGGTACCGTCGGCCGGCGACAACTCGTGGTCCGTCTTCCTGGCGGTCACCTGCAACGACGTCGAGTGGCCGCACGACGTGACCACGTACGAGAATGCCGTCGCCACCGACAGGGTCGACTACCCGCTGTTCGGCGCAGCGGCGGCGAACATCATGCCGTGCGCGTTCTGGGCCCATGCCCCGACCGAACCCCCGGTCACCATCGACTCCGACGGACCGACGAACATCCTCATCGCTCAGCATCGACGTGATCCGGTCACGCCCTCGAGCGGCGGTGAACTGCTCGACGAGCGCTTCGGAGATCGTTCCCGGCTGCTCACCGTCGACGGCAGTGGGCACGGTGTCTTCGCACTCGGAACCAACCCCTGCGCGCAGGAGGTGGTCACCGACTATCTCGTCGACGGCACCATGCCGGAGAAGGACGCCCAGTGTCCTCGGGCGACGCAGTGAGCACCGGCTGACGCCGTGACATCTGTCATGACCGGTCGATGACAGTGTCACCGTATCCGGTGCACGCAGGCACTGGCAGCGGTCGGTCAGCTCGACGACTCTGGTTTGGAGAACACATTTGACCGGATCGACCGAGGCGCAAGGAGGGCGACATGACGAACCCGCCACACGACAGCACGCAGGACGCACCGACCACCGATGCCGGCGCGAGGGTGGTGGACAGTCTGGGTGGCACCAGCGGAATGATCCGCACCGCGATACCGGTGATCGTGTTCGTCGTCGCCAACTCGATCTGGACGCTGCCGATCGCGATCGGCGCCGCGGTGCTCGTCGCACTGGGACTGACCGTCCATCGCGTCCGAGGTGGTGAGTCGATCGCCGGGGCGAGCGGCGGTCTCGTCGGCGTTCTCGCCGCCGGCGCCGTCGCGGCGATGAGTGGCAGTGCGAGCGGCTACTTCCTCCTCGGCATCTGGACCAGCCTGGTGGCCGGCGTCGTGGTGCTCGCATCGGTGTTGATCCGCAGGCCGGTGACCGGCCTGCTGTGGAACGCGCTGCACGGCAACCGATATGCATGGCGACGGAACTCCTCGGTGCGCCGCGCCCATGACGTCGCCACTCTCACCTTCGCGGTGCTCTTCGGTGCCCGGTACCTCGTGCAGGACTGGCTGTACGACACCGACGCCACCGGCTGGCTCGCCGTCGCGAGAATCGCGATGGGTGCGCCGTTGTTCGCGGTCGCCGTGGTGGTCACCGTCTGGGCGTTCCGGCGTTCGACCACCCACTTCGTCCGTTGAGAGACACCACCGACAGACAGCTCGACACCCGCCCCACCAGAGGAGAGGACCTCCCATGACCACTGCACCCGATCTGATCGCGATCGACGACCTCTTCGGCCCGCCCGCCGCGGTCGGTGCCCGAATCTCTCCGGAAGGCAACAGAATCGCCTTCCTCGCACCGTGGAGGAACAGGCTCAACGTCTGGGTGCAGGACATCGCTCCGGATCTCTCCGCAGTGGGTGATGCACGATGCGTGAGCGCTGACGAGACCCGCAGCGTCATGAACTTCCAGTGGACCGACGACCCCCGGTGGCTGCTGTACCTGCAGGACAGCGGAGGCGACGAGAACCACCACGTGTTCCGTGTCGATCTCGACGATCCCCGCAGTCCCGCCGTCGATCTCACGCCGTTCCCCGGCGCTCGTGCGATCGAACTCCTGCCCGTGCACGGGAGTGCAGGCAGCTACACGGTGATGCTCAACGCGCGGAACCCTGCCGAGTTCGACCTCCACAGGATCGACGTCGCGACGGGTGAGATCACCGTGATCGGACGCAGCGCCGGGACGGACCGGTTGCTGATGCTCGCGGAGGACGACACGCTCGTCGAGCAGGAGATGACCGACGACGGCCACCTGCTCCTGTCCCGGGTCACCCCGTCGGGAACACGGACTCCGATCGCGTCGATCGACGCGACGGACTACCCGATCGGGATCACCCCGACCGAGATGACCCCGGACGGTACAGGCTTGTGGATGGGCTCGACCCGCGGGCGCGATCTGACTCACCTCGTGCGCGTCGACCTCGACACCGGCGAGGAGACCGTCGTCGACTCGCACCCGACGTTGGAACTCGACGCAGCCCGCCGCGCTGTCGAACAGACATCGTCGCCCCTGATCTGCGACGCCGAGACCGGCGACCTGCTCGGGGTGCGATACCTGGGCGAGCGTCAGGAGATACGGGTCCTCGACGAGCGCTTCGGAGAGGTTTTGGCAGCACTCGAACAGCTCTCAGACGGCGATGTCGGCGCACTGTCCTCGGACCGGAGCGGACTGCGCTGGACCGTCAGCTTCGTGCACGATCGGGATCCCGCTGTCACCTTTCTCTACGACCACACCGCGGGTGCGAGCCGCCAATTGTTCCGTCCGTACCCGCATCTCGAGCCGACCGCGATGGCGCCGATGGAACCGGTGACCATCGAGGCGCGCGACGGGCGTGCGTTGCCGTCTTTCCTGACGTTGCCTCTCGGCGTCGACCCGACCGCGCTGCCGCTGGTGCTGTTCGTGCACGGCGGCCCCTGGTATCGCGACTCGTGGGGCTTCGATTCCGTCGTGCAGATGCTCGCCAACCGCGGGTATGCCGTGCTGCAGGTCAACTTCCGCGGTTCCACCGGCTACGGGAAGGCTCACACCAACGCCGCGGTGGGGGAATTCGCGGGCGCGATGCACGACGACCTGGTCGACGCGGTGGAGTGGGCCGTACAGCAGGGGTACGCCGATCGTGAGCGCGTCGCGATCATGGGCGGCTCGTACGGCGGGTACGCCGCGTTGGTCGGCGCGACCTTCACCTCCGACGTGTTCACCGCGGCGGTCGATCTGGTCGGCATCTCGGACCTCGCCAACTTCATGAGGACACAACCGTCCTTTCTCCGGGCCAGCCTGGTCAACAACTGGTACCGGTTCGTCGGCGACCCGAGTGATCCGGAGCAGGAAGCGGACATGCTCGCGCGGTCCCCGATCAGCCGTCTCGACGGGTCCACGGCGCCCCTGCTCATCGCGCAGGGAGCCAACGACCCTCGTGTCACCAGAGCCGAGTCCGACAACGTCGTCGCCACCCTCCGCTCGTGTGGGGTCCACGTCGACTACCTCGTCTTCGACGACGAAGGACACGGGTTCGTCAACCCCGAGAACACCATCGCGTTCTACCGCGAGGTCGAGCGGTTCCTCGCCCAGCACCTTGGTGGGCGCGAGCATTCCGCGAGTCCCTCGTCCGTCCACGCACCGAGCGGGTCGCTGTCGTGAGCCGCAGGACGGCAGGAGTCACCGTGGCAGTCACTGCGCTGGTGCTCGCCGGGTGTGCGCAACCGCGGACCGAGCCGGATCTGAGCAGTGTTCACGACCAGGACGTGGCCTTCGAATCGTGCGACGGGTACGCGGTGACATCGGCCGATGCCACTGCGTTCGCCGCCGACCCGACCTTCGAGTGCGCTCACGTGACCGTGCCGTTGGACTACGACGATCCCGACGGTCGGACGGCGCAGATCGCCCTGCTGAAGGCACCCGCGCGGGGTGAGCGAATCGGGTCACTGCTGCTCAATCCGGGTGGGCCCGGTGGTCCGGGAATGAGCATGGCCGCCGCGGGTGCGACGACCTTGGCGGACAGTCGCGTGACCGAACACTTCGACCTGATCGGCTTCGATCCTCGCGGGGTCGGTGCGTCGACACCGGCGATCGACTGTTTCACCGATGCCGAGAACGACGCCGGCGAGGCGTACACCACGGTGCTGACCGGCTCGAGAACGCTGACGGAGGACGACTCGCGTCGCCTGGTCGAACGCTGCGCCGAGCGCTCGGGCGGCGACGACGTCCTCTCGGCGGTCGGAACTCGAGATGCCGCGCGGGACATGGACATTCTGCGAGAGGTGCTCGGCGACGAGAAACTGAGCTACCTCGGTCAGAGTTACGGAACGAGACTGGGAGCGGTGTACGCCGAGATGTTCCCTCAGAACGTGCGCGCCATGGTCCTGGACGGCGCCATCGACCCCGCTCAGAGCACGGCCGACCGTAGAGTCGACCAGTTCACCGGCTTCCAGCGCTCGTTCGACGAGATGGCCGCGTCCTGTGCGGCGTCTCCGGACTGTCCGCTGGGCCCCGATCCGAGCAGGGCGGTCGAGAGGTTCCAGGACATCGTCAGGCCTCTCGTCGAGAATCCCATCGTCACCGAGAGCGGTCGGCGCCTCGACTTCGACGCTGCATACGGAGCGGTGGTCGCGGGACTCTACGACTCGACGGTGTGGCCTGTCATCATCCGAGGGATAGCCGAGGTCACTGCGGGACAGGGAGACACGTTGCTGAAGATCCTCGACGTGTTCGGCGGCCGCGACGAGGACGGCACCCACCCCAACTTCAGCGAAGCGCTCTACGCCGTCAATTGCATGGACGAGGACCGCAACACACCGGAGGAGGAAGTCGAGCTCAAACGGAGAATTCAGGAGATCGCGCCGTTCACGGACGCGGGACTCGGTCCGGAGGGGGCTCGTGATCCGTGCGAGTTCTGGCCGGCCGAGCCGACACTCGGAATTCCCTACGCACAGGATGTCGAGGGCGTTCCCGACACTCTGACGATCTCGATCACGGGTGATCCGTCCACGCCCTACGAAGGGGGTGTGAACCTCGCGGACACTCTGGGCGGAACGCTGCTCCCCGTGGACGGCGAGCAGCACACCGTCGCGATCTCCGGTGCGAATGCCTGCGTGAACGACATCGTGGCCGACTATCTCGTCGAGCTGGCCACACCCGAGGCAGGGACTCGCTGCACCCTCTGAACGCTCGCTCAGGCGGTGCGCGCGAGGTGAAGTCGCAAGCGCAACACGGCGTCTCGCACGCGAGTCTTGACGGTGGCGTGAGGTACGCCGAGCCGATCGGCTGCTTCGCGGCAGGACAGGCCCTGGAAGTAGACCAGGTCGACTGCGCTCCTCTGCAGACTGGTCAGTTCGATCAGCGCCTTCGTCAGCAGATCGTTGTCGGCGTTCGTCCACACCGCTTCCCAGACGCCGTCGTGAGCGCGGTCGAAATGCGATGCGGTGTACGCCGTGTCCCGCCTCGCCGACGCCGTGTCGGAGCGCGAACGGTCGATCGCTCGTCGGCGCGCGAGAGTCGCCAACCAGGCGTGAGGTGTCCCTCGGTCGGAGTCGAACGTTCCGGCCGAGGTCCACACCTGGAAGTACGTCTCCTGAGCCGTGTCCTCGGCGCGCGCACGGTCTCCGAGAACTCGCAACGCCGCTGCGAACACCACGGGTCGAGTGACCAGCATCAGTTCGACCATCGCGCGGTCGTCCCCGGAGGCGATCAGGCCGAGCAGGACACCGCATCGGTCGCGAAGGTCTCGGTCCAGCGCAGCGGCCTTCGCCTCGGTCGCTGCACGATCGGACCGATCGACATCGAGAAATGGTGGGCGCGCTCGTCGCGGAGATGCGTACTCCGCCGTGGTCATGGGCTGATTCTGCATCATGCGGGCCCCGACGCTCGCATGAACGGACACCGCGTATCTCGCGTCGTGCGCCGTGCGGTCCGTTTCCTGAGCAGCGGGCGACCAGGAGTTCGTGAATCGCGCCAGTCTCGGTGTCAGGAAGTGTTCGAGGGTCGGTAACCCGTGAGAAGCGCCGTGAGATCGGATGTGTCGTTGCTCTCCCGGGTTCCCGTCCGACTCCGACTGATCGGCGTCGGGTGACTCACGGATGGTCGACAGGCCGGGGCAGTGTCCCGTGTCGGATCAACTGGTCGTAGATGCCCTCGAACATCGTCGACATCTCCTGCACCTGAGGGGGAGTGAGGGCATCGAAGAAGACGGACCGCACGAAGTCGATGTGTCGCGGCGAGACATCGGCGAGGGTGTCGTTACCTCTGTCGGACAGTGCAACTCGGGTCACTCGACGGTCGTCGGGGTCGGTCGCCAGGGTCACGAGTCCCCGTGCGCTCAGGCTGCGGAGCTGATGCGAGACCCTGCTGCGCTCGGAGCCGATGCGGGTGGCGAGGTCGGACACCGAGAGCGTGCGCTCGGGATCGCTGACCAGCGCCACCAGTACGTCGTAGTCGGCCAGGGAGATGCCGTGATCGCCGCGCAGGTGGTGATCCATCTCGTAGCGCAGCCGCAGGTGCACCTTCATGTAGGCGTACCAGGCCCGTGTCTCCTCCTCGCCGAGAAAGGCGTAAGGAGACTCGGATGCCACGTCGTACTCGGTCATCGTCCTGTTGTACCCGGCCGACGACGGACGGCCCGCATCGAGGCGGCCACCGACCTCAGGTGAGGATGACGGTGTAGACCTGTGCCAGGAGGCCGTCGCGAACGATGCCGACATCGGCTCCGCGGACGACGGGATCGGAGCCCTCGGGTCCGAGTGCCCACGCCAGGTAGCCGGCGTCCTGCATGAGGTGAACGCTGCCGTCCGCGGTGAACACGAATCCCGGTGCGTCGTCGAGGATCGCCTGCACCTTGGCATCGAGTGCGTCGTGGCCCTGCACCCGAGCCTCGGCATCGGAGAAGACGACGCCCTCCGTGTACGTCCGCGCGATGGCGGCCCGCCTCGCCGCGGGGTCCCGTTCGCCGAAGACCTGCAGGAGGTTGGCGTGCATCAGCTGCTCGATCGACTCTGCCATCGCTGGGCTCCAGTTCCATATGGGTGAAGGTTCACCCAAATTAGGCGCGGCCGGTCTCCACGTCAACCGCGTCGCGAGAGGGTGGCGCCACAATGGAACGGGTCAATGGACCGTCCGTGGGGGATCTGCCATTCATGCCCGAGTCGACCTCCGGTGATGGATCCTGATCGTGGAGATCGAGAGTGTGGTGTGACCTGCCGGGTCACCCTCGCGGTCAGAGCTGAGTCGGGCCATGAACTATGCGGAAATGTCCACCGATCTGTTGCAGGAACGGTACGAGCGGCTGGTGACGGACCGCCGTTCCGCCATTGCCCGCGACGCGCCACCGGACGACGTCGTGTCGGTCTCCAACGAGTGCACCCGGGTGCGCCGAGAGTTGGACCGTCGCGCCCGTCGAGTTCTGTGATCGACGAAACCCGTGGGCTCGATCTTCCGCCCCCTGCGGCGGTGCTGAGAGACGATGGGGGTGTGCTCGACGACGATCGAATTCCCCGTGATCCCCCGACCCCCGACGTCCCGACGCGGTTGCGGCGCGCCGGAGCCGGCGGAGTCGCCACGGTGGAGAAGACCCTCGCCGTGCTCGAGGTGGTGGCCGATCGCGGCGGCGCCACCGCCAAGGAGGTCTCCGAGGTGCTGGGCTTCCCGCTGCCCACGACCTACCGTCTGCTGCAGGTACTCGTCGGTTGCGACTACCTCGTTCATCTCCGAGCGCGACAGCGGTTCGAGCTGGGATACAAGTTGGCTCGTCTCGGTGTCAGCCTGCATCGCCAGGTCGGCGTGCCTGTGCCGGTGCGGCAGCGTATCTCGAAGCTGCACGAGACACTGGGGACGGCAAGCTACTTCGCCGTCTACCGCGGGTCCGACGTTGTGGTGGCGCATGTCGCCGACTGCGCCACCCACCCCCGCATCACGCCGCTGAACTTCGGTTTCCACGAGGCCGGGCACGCGACTGCCTTCGGCAAGATCCTGCTCGCTGCGATGTCCCGCGAGGACGCAGCCGAGTACCTCGACACCCATGGCACCGAACGGCTCACGTCCACGACCATCACCGACCGCGACGAACTGGAACACCACCTCGCCGAGGTGTCCCGTCGTGGGGTGGCATGGGAGCGTGAGGAATTCGTTCCGACGAAAGCGTGCGCTGCAGTGGCTGTCCATGATGCGTCGGGTGCGGTCATGGGAGCCGTGGCCATCAGCACCCCCGATCGGGAAGTGGACCGTCGACGGGCGGCCGAGGTGGAGCACGCGTTGCGGTCCGCGGCGAACGAGATCAGCCGGTGGTTGCGCACCGGCTGACCTCGTCCGCGTCAGGAGAACTGGATGCCACCGTCCACGAGCATCGTCTGACCCGTGACGTAGTCGGAATCCGGAGATGCCATGAAGCTCACGAGCTTCGCCACATCGTCGGGCACCGATACTCGGCCCAGCAGGATCGACTGGGCGTTCTCGGCGAGCGCCTCGCCCTTCTGCTGGCCGTGCTTCGCGGCGAGCTTCTCGTCGATGAGATCCCACATCGCCGTGCCGACGATGCCGGGGCCGTAGGCATTGACGGTGATGCCGTGTTCGGCCCACTCCATGGCCGCGGCCTGGGTGAGACCGCGTACGGCCCACTTCGTCGCTGAGTAGGGGCCGAGAAGTGCGAAGGGTCGGAACGCGACGATCGAGGCCGCGCCGATGATCTTGCCGCCGCCTCCCTGCGCGATGAACTGGTTGGCCGCGGCTCGGTAGGAATTGAAGACGCCTTTGACGTTGACGTCGAAGATCTTGTCGAAGTCGGCGCTGTCGTACTTCAGCAGCTCTTCGACCTGGGCGATTCCGGCATTCGCGACGAAGACGTCGAGGCGCCCGCCTGCGTCTACCGCGGTACGCACCAACGATTCGACCGAGGATTCGTCCACGACGTCGACCGCGGCGCCCGTGGCCACACCGCCGGCACCGACGATCGTCTCGACGGTCTCGTCGACACCGTCCTTCGAACCAGGCAGGTCGGCGACGACGACGTGAAGACCGTCTCGGCCCAGGCGTTCGGCGATACTCTTGCCGATTCCTCGGGCTGCTCCGGTGACGACGGCGACGCGTGGGTTCTGGCTCATGGAGACCTCCGTGACTCGGTGAATGATTCTCATCCAGATCACACCTGCACGGTCTGGGGCGTCCAGGGTCGTTATCGCGGAGTGAGAACGGGGACGTTTAGATGATTCGTCCGCGGGCACGCCGCACTCATGACCGATCCACACGACGAACCCACACTCGACGACGTCCTGGTTCCCACGGAGGACGCGCACCCGGACCGCCGGGCTCACGCCAAGACACCGAGCCATCTCGACGACGACGAGCTCGAGCAGAGAACGCAGCACGAGCGAGACGAAGTGCAGGACTGACGGGGCGCCTCAGCGCCCGAGGAAATGCGGATCGCGCCCGATGAATCCGAGAAGCCTCGTCTGATCGTCGGCGTCGTCGGGTACTGCGACAGCCGGCCCGTACTGGCCGGACGACCGCATGAGCTCCTCGATCGGCCGCATGCCGTCGACCAGTTCGGCGCAGTAGTCGGCGTCGAGTGAGAGATCCTGCCCGCCGGCCGCGGCGAGGTCCCACGAGTGCATGAAGACGTCGGGTACGTAGAACTGGCCGACCGCCGCGGGAAGTGGCATCTCGCCGATCATCGGATGGTGGAACGGGGTCGCGGCGTCCGGCCCGTCCAGCACTCTCTGCACGGCGTCGCTGTGGACACGCCAGGCATCGACCGGGTCCTCGAGTGGTGAGCGCCCACAATCGAGTTCCAGCCCGGTGGCCGTCGCCAGAAACGCCGGGAACCAGTCGACGAGGTGCGCCACCACATCCCGTGCGGTCCAACCGTCCACGGGCGCCGGGGCATCCCAGGCCGACGTGGACTCGACGAGCGTGGTGAAGGTCGCGGCGACGGCGCGGTGACGGTCGGCGGTCTCGCGCGGCAGTGTCATGCGCGCACTGTGCACCGTCGCCGCCCTCACGTCAATCGTTCGCGAGCGAGTCCGAGCCGAGCAGGGTGCCCGTGTCGGCGGGCGCTCGGATCGTTGCGTCACCGGTCTCCCCGCGCACAGGATGCGACCCGAATTCTGTCTGTGCCGCTGCGCTGTTCGACGGTGACGGGTCATTGATATCGAGCCCCGGTGAACTCGAACGGCGGGTGAGTCGACGTCGGCGTGAACAACGTGGATACGACGTGGATCAGGCGACGACGCCGTGCGGTCGTCAGCCGAATTCGGGTGTCGGTCCGAAGTGGGGAAGTCTCGTCGACAGTGGTTGCCGAGCCGTCGACTGTTCCGGGCGACCGTGCGCGATGAGTCCGAGTTCTGCGATGTGAGAGTCGAACGCATCGCGACCGACCCGGGTCAGCTCGACCCACGTCACCAGTCGCGAGTCGCCGCGGGAGAGTGACGTCGTCTTCTTCGTCGACACGTAGCCCGCGTCCGACAGAGCTCGGAGATGTTTGGACAGAGACGCATCACTGATCTCGAGGGTGTCGCGGATGATGGCGAAATCGATCTCGTCGACTCGGCGTAGAAGCCCGCAGATGCGCAGCCGGACCGGTGCGTGGATGACGGCATCGAATCGCGGTTCGGGGCCGCGATCCTCGGTCACGACCGTGGTCCGGAGTGCGCCCGGCCGGACGGGCGTCGGACGTCGTCTGCGTGCAGATGGCGGCGATACTCGCGGTCGAACAGGCGGCCGCCGAACAGCACGAGCACGAAACACAGCGCCTGTGGCACGAGGACCCACCACGCGGACAGAGATGCCACCAGACCGTAGGAGACGCTCAACGATCCGAGCACGGTCACCAGCAGCCCACCGAGAACAGACCACCCGACGGCACCCACGCCTGACGGGCGTACCCCCGTCAGGCGGGGATAGAGCACCGTCGTCACGATCGCGGCCGCGACCAGAACGGACGTCGACACCGAACGCACGTGGCCGTCGGGCAGCGACGGTGTACCGACGTACAGGGCGGTCAGTGCCGCGAAGGTCGGATAGAACCATGTCGGCGCCACGAGACGGTCGGCGAGAACGACTCGGTCGGCATGGATCTCACTCAGCAGGGCGCGAGCATCGCCTGGCGACCGATGGCTTTCCATGACGGAAACACTAACACTTTCCGTGCTGGAAAGTGTTACGTTCGACGGGCCATGCAGTCCACTCGAGGAGGGTCATGAAGAAGCATCCCATCAGCACTCGCGCCGTCGTCGTCACCGGCGCCCTGACGGCAGTCGTCACGGCGGGTGGCACCGTGAACGCCGGTGCGCAACCGATGTACTTCTCACCGGAGCAGCGCATCCACACCCTCGCCGAGGTTCCCCAGTGCCTCGCGGGAACGGTCGATGTCAGAGTGACCAGCGGCTACACCCCTGACGAGATTCACGCTGACTTCACGACCCATCTGTACAGCCCCGCGTGGGTGGGGCTGGCCGACTACGAGTGCTACGTGACCATGTACGCGGACTGGCACAATCACGACACCGGCGCCAGCGGTACCGCCGAACACCGAGTGGCGAGCTGGCGTTTCCAGGGCCCCAACGTGACCAACCCCTATCTCGACATCGACACGGGTGCAGGCCCGGTCACCGTCACGTTCAGGACGAACACCCCGCACACGCCGAGCCCCACTTTCGAGGTGCCGGCCCGATGACGGCGATGCGGACGTTCGTCGCTCCGATCGCTGCACTGTGTGCGTCGGCTCTGGTGGGGTGTTCCGGCGGGGATTCCGCGACGGATGCGCCGGCTGCGGGGACCACGGTGGCCACGTCGACGGTGGAGCCGACCACCACGACACCGGCGGTGGAGTCGGCGACGCCTCCTGCACCCGGTGCACAGGTGTCGGGAGAGTCCACTGCCACCTCGCCGCGGCGAACCCCGGAGGAGGTGTCCGACTTGTTTCCCTGGAATCAGCCGCGTCCGAGCCCCGAGTCGGGAACGGTCGACCCGGCCCTGTTCCAGACCGCCCCTGGCCTGACCAACTTCACGACGCCCAGCGGAAACGTGCAGTGCGGGATCTGGGCCGGTGGCTCACCCGCGGGCCAGGTCGGATGCCAAGCGGTGACGAGTGTGCAGCCGGTCGACGGCCCGATGTGCACGAATGCGCCGAACGACAAGTACGCGGTCCGTGTCGACGATGCCGGCTCACACCATCTGTGCACCACGCAGGGCATCTACACGAGCCCGGCACCTCGAGTACTCGAGTACGGCGAGGTTCTCTCGACGTCCGGAGTGGTGTGCTCGTCCGACGTCGACTTCGGCGTGACCTGCTGGGGCACCGCCGGTGCATTCATGTTCGCTCGCGACTGGAACGAGACCTTCTGACCCTCGTCAGGGAACGAGGTTGCCGATCTTGGCGGAGATGGTCGAGGTGAGAACCTTCGCGACGACGAGAGCCAGGCCGGGAACCGGAGCGTCGAATCCGATGGTGTAGTCGAGAGCGGTGCCGCCGTCGGTCGTCGGGGTCAGGCGCTGGGTGCCCCAGTGTCCGCGCAGCGGTGAGCCCTTGGTGATCTTGTACTCGATGAGGGTGTTCGGTTCGGAGACGATCGTCGTCTCGTGGAAGGCGGGCAGCGGGCCGAGCTTCAGTGCGCGCGTGGAGCCGACACCGTTGCGCGAGCTGTCTCCGTCACGAACACGCGTGATCTTCGCTCCGAACAGGGGGCCGAGGTTCTCGTGCTCCGACAGGGCTGCGAACACGACATCCGGTGCGGACGTGAACGTGTGGGTGACGTGGACGCGCGTGGGTGCTGCCATCAGAGGAACTCCTGTTCGATGCGGGACCCGATCATGTCAGCACCGGTGCCGCTGTTCCGAGCCGGGAGGCGCCGACGGTCTCGTAGGGTGACGCGGTGTCCTCGAACGAGATGCCTGCGGGTCCCTCCTGGCCGACGCTTCCGTCCCACAGGTCGTGGCTCGACGGCGAATCCGCCCGGTTGCTCGACTTCGGCCGCACTCTCGATCACCCGTCGGGAGGCGCGGCGTGGCTCGACGACACGGGCGAGCCGGACCTGACGCGGCCGGTGTTCACCTGGATCACCGCGCGCATGGTGCACGTGCAGTACCTCGGTGCGCTGCTCGGGCATCCGGGCTCTCGCCGCAGAGCCGACCGACTGTTCGACGGACTCCTGACGGTGCTGCGCGACGACCGACACGACGGCTGGGTCGAGTCGACCGACGACGCGACCAAGTCGGCCTACACGCACGCCTTCGTCGTTCTCGCGGCGTCGACGGCCACCGCGGCGGGTCACCCTCACGGACCTGCACTGCTCGCCGAGGCACTCGCCGTCGTCGATGCCCGGTTCTGGGACGACCGCAGTGGCATGTGCGTGGACACCTGGAACGCCGACTGGTCGGAACTGGACGACTATCGCGGGATCAACGCGAACATGCACATGGTGGAGGCGATGCTCGCGGCAGTGGACGCCGGCGCCCCCACGGTGTGGCGCGAGCGGGCCGCTCGCATCTGCGACAGCGTCATCGAGTGGTCCGAGGCCAACGACTGGCGCATCCCCGAACACTTCACCACCGAGTGGGAACCGCTGCTGGAGTACAACTCCGACAGTCCGGCCGATCAGTTCAAGCCCTACGGTGCGACGGTCGGTCACGGTTTCGAGTGGTCGCGCCTGATGCTGCAGGTCTCCCTCGTGGCCACCAGCGCGCGCGGCCACGACCACGTGGACGTCGCTCGATCGCTGTATCGGCGCGCCGCTGCCGACGGATGGCAGGAAGGGTCGACGCCCGGCTTCGTCTACACGACCGACTGGACCGGCCGGCCCGTCGTGACCCAGCGATTGCACTGGGTGCTGTGCGAGGCGATCGCCGCCGCCGCGACCCTGCTGCGGTGGACCGGAGAAGGGCAGTACGAGAACGACTATCGCGCGTGGTGGGATCACGCAGCCGACTGCTACGTCGACCGAGCGCGCGGATCGTGGCACCACGAACTCGACGAGCACAACGCCGTGGCGACGAGTGTGTGGGGCGGGAAGCCCGACATCTACCACGCAGCCCAGGCGGTGTGGATCAGTCGGTACCCCACGGGATCGAGCCTTGCGGCGGTGCTGAGCGGCGGTATGCTCGATCCACGGTGACCCGATGCCCGTCCGCGTCGTCGCACGGTTCCCCTACTGCATCGGGATCGACATGGCATCACGTACCGCCGACGAGGGAATTCGCCGGCACCGTCCCTCTCGACCGCGGCGCGATGGCGCGGCGCTCCGGTACCTCGACGAGTGGCGTGACCACGTCGAGCGCACGGAACGGCGCGTCGCTCGCGGTGGCGCCCACCCCGTGTCACGTGCATGGGAATGGACCGGCCCCACGGGGTGTCCGATGTGTGACGGTGACCTTCCGACCGATGCTCGGGCGCGTCTCGCCGGGCTGCTGCACAACGGCGGGCGGCGCGCTCATCGCCTCGCGGTCGCCGTCGACACCCTCGATACTCGCTTACGCTCGGCGACAGTCGAATCGGAGCGACCGCGATCGATGCCGTGGTGGCAACGACGAGTGCCGTGGATGTGACGCAGTCATCCGGACCGTCCCCAGTGCCCCACCGCCTCGTCGAGGGTGAGAACGTCCGCGTACTTCGCCCGCAGGTCGAGCAGGTTCGACTCGTGCATCCCCGCCTCCCGATCACCACATGCGTCCGCGACCACGAGTGGCCGGAATCCGTGTTGCAGAGCGTCGGTGGCGCTGGCGCGGATGCAGCCACTGGTGGTCAGGCCGCAGATGTAGAGGGTGTCGACACCGCGTGCGGTGAGGGTCGCGGCGAGCGACGTGCCGAAGAAGGCACTCGCGTACTGCTTCGTCACGACGGTCTCGCCCGCTGCGGGCCGCGGGGCCGACGGGAAGTCGCCGAGATCCGAGCCCTCCTCGAACACGCTCAGCGCCGGGATCTTCCTTATGAACAGCCCGCCGTCGGCGCCGCCGGCCTGATAGCTCACGCGAGTGAAGACGACCGGTACCCCGGCGTCGCGGGCTGCCGCGACGAGAGTCGCGGCAGCGGCGACGGCGTCCTCCACGGGAGCGCGCAGGGGCGACCCGTCGACGAGGTACGCCTGCACGACGTCGATCACCAGTAGCGCCGCGCTGCGCCCCGGTCCGAGATCGCCGGCGAAACCCGACTCGCGATACGACCCGAGCGTGTCCGTCACGCGCGCACCGCCTTCCGTACGTTGACGGGCGGACGTGGCGCCGGCAGACCGGTCTCCTCCTCGCACCGTTCGAGGATGACCTCGAGGGACGGACCCTTGTCGAACACCTCGATCTCGCCCCGCTCGGCTGCCATGCTCTCGCGTCGGCCCGCGGATGCGTCGGCATCGATGACACCGTCCGCGTCGCAGACGACGCCGTAGCCGGTCAGAGCGCCGTCGGCGCTGACGAGGCCGCGACGCACCTCGAGCGCCACCAGCTCGGGATCGCGCGTCAGCGGGTCACCCCAGCCGCCGCCACCCCACGTCACGAAGTGCAGCACATCGCCCCGCGACACCTCGACGTCGTGAATCTTGCTGGGGAGGATCTCCGTCTCACCCGACGCGCGGATCAGCCACTTGCGTCCGCGTGCACCGGGTTTGCCGCCGTTCACACCCCACGGATAGGTGAGCCAGCGATCGTCGTGGATCGCGATGGTGCCCGGCTCCTCGAAGTAGTAGGCCACGTCCACGCCGTTGCCGCCGCGATGCAGACCGGCGCCGCCCGTGTCGGTGACCGTCTCCCACCGCTCGATGCGCAGCGGGTAGTACGACTCCAGGTACTCGCAGGGGATGTTGACGAACGACGGCCACAGCGAATGTCCGTCCGGACCGTCACCCATCGGTCGGCCGGGGATGCCGCCGAAACCGATGGAGTACAGCTGGAACCACTCACCGTCCCGCGGTCCGCCGTCGTAGTGGCCCGAGTACATGAAGTGGGGTGACGACGAGAACCCGGCGGCGTTGAGGATGTCGGGATTGTTCTTGCCCAGGAGCCCACCGAAGAGGTCGAACACCCGCCCGATGCCGTGGTTGCGGCCGTTGAGCGCCGCGGGATAGCGCGGTTTCCAGAACGAGTCCTCGGGAATGGTGACGTCGATCAGCGGATAGAAGCCGTCGTTCCAGAGGATCTGCGGATCCGCCACGGTGATGACGTAGATCCCGAAGAACATCCGGACGAGGTTCTCGTTGATGAAGTAGTTGATCGGACCGACCGCCTGCGGCGCCGCCTTGCTGAAGTCGAGGTGGATCTTCTCGCCGTGCCGGGTCAGTGTGATCGCGAGTTCGTAAGGCCCGTAACCACATCCGTCGTCGCAGATGAAGTCGTTGAACTCGATCGTCTCACCGTCGACGAAGAGCATCGCGAGCAGCACCTTCATCGCCTGGTAGTTGCGGTCCAGCAGTGCGTCGAGGGCGGACAGGTAGACGTCGACACCGAATCTGTCGCACAACTCGACGATGCGCCGGGACGCCGTCGAACACGCGGCGACGAGACCGTTGAGATCGGCTCTGTTCCAGTCGGGCTTGCGGACCTGGTTGAGGATGATGTCGAGCGCGGTCTCGTTGAGCTGCCCCTCGCTGTACAGCTTGAAGGGCGGGATGATGACGCCCTCCTCGAAGATGGTGTGCGCGTCGGTGGGCATCGACGACGGGGTCTTTCCGCCGACGTCGGACATGTGGCCGAACATCGACGACCATCCGACGACGCGGCCGCTGTGGAAGATCGGCAGCACGATGAGCCAGTCGTTGGCGTGGCTGATGGCGGCACCGCACGCGTACGGATCGGAGGTGAGGAGGATGTCGCCCTCACCGACGGTCCCGTTGAAATTGTCGAGGAAGTCGGGCACGGACAGACCGAACTGCCCGACGACCATCTTCCCGCTCGGATCGGCGATGAGCGGGAACTCGTCGTGCTGCTCGCGGATACCGGGTGAGAGTGCGGTACGGAAGAGCACCTCGTCCATCTCGTATCGGGCGTTGCGGAGCGCGTTCTCGATGATGTCGAGCGTGATCGGGTCCACGGGAACCGTGGTGAAGGGCGTGGTCGAGGTCTCGATGATCGTGGCCATCAGGTCTCCTGAGATGAGTTCCGGGCGAGAGGGGATCAGCGGGGAGCGATGAGAAGGCTGGCGCTGGAATGGACCGTCGCGGCGTGACCGGAGAGGACCAACGTGGTCGAGTCCATCTCGGTGATCACGGCGGGTCCCTCGACGACGTTGCCTGCCAGCAACTTCGCCCGGTCGTAGATGCCGGCCTTCGCGTACTCGCCGTCCATCCACACGTCGTTCGTGGACACCAGTGCGGCCGACGGATCCGCACCGCCCTCCTCGAGCGGCTGGAACGCCACGTCCGGTCGCGGCCCGCTGACCGTGACGCGCAGGTTGATGACCTCACGTTCGTTCTTCAGCAGGAAGGAGAAGAGACGCTCGTGTTCGGTGTCGAATGCCGTTCCCAGAGTGGACAGCAGATCGCCGGACTCTAGTGCGCTCGCGTCGAGGTCCACGGGGATCTCGAAGCCTTGGCCCTGGTACCGGAGATCCACCTGGTACTTCGCCGTCTGCTGATCCGCGGGCACGCCCTCGGCCGACAGTCGTGCGGCCGCGGACGTCGCGAGTTCCGCCAGGGCGGTGCGCAGCTCGGCGTCGTCGGTGTCGGAGAACGCACGGATCATCGTGCGAGCGCTCTCGTCGCGGACGCAGGTGGTGGCGTCTCCGTAGGCGCAGAGGACGCCGGGCGACGGCGGGACGATGACGGGCCACGCGCCGGTGAGACGCCCGAGTGCGTTGGCGTGCAGCGGACCTGCGCCACCGAACGACACCAGTGCGAAGTCGCGGGGGTCGTAGCCCTGCTGCACGCTCACCAGTCGGAGTGCGCCGAACATGTTCTCGTTGACGATGTCGACGATGCCCGACGCCGCTTCCTCGGGACTGCCGAGCCCGATGGCGTCGGCGATGGTCGCCACTGCCGTCCTGCTCGCGTCGACGTCGAGGCTCACCTCACCGCCCGCGAGGGCGGCAGGCAGGTACCCCAGCACGACGTTGGCGTCGGTCACCGTCGGCTCCGTGCCGCCGTTGCCGTAGGCCGCGGGCCCGGGGTCGGCTCCCGCGGACTGCGGACCCACCCGCAGCGCCTTCGTGAGCTCGGGGACATGGGCGATCGACCCGCCGCCGGCACCGACCGTCCGGACGTCCACACTGGTGGCGCGCACAGCGAGGTCGCCGACCTTGGTCTCACGACCGATCCGCGGCTCACCGCCGAGGACCAGTGCGACGTCCGTCGACGTGCCGCCCATGTCGAAGGTCAGGAAGTCGGAGTAGCCGGCCTGCTCGGCGAACCACACCGCGCCGGTGACGCCGCCCGCAGGGCCCGACAGCAGCAGGGACACCGGTGACTCGGCCGCCTTGGCCGACTGCACCAGGCCACCGTCACTGCGCAGGATCGACAGCGGCGCCGTGATGCCCTTCTCCTGCAGCGACCGGTCGAGGTTCCGCACGTAGCGGGAGACCTCCGGCTGCACGTAGCTGTTGGCCACCGTCGTCAGAGTGCGCTCGTATTCGCGCATCTCGGGAAGCACCTGGCTCGAGATGGAGACCGGAATGCCGGGCAGTTCGCTCTCCGCCCAGGCCGCGACCTGCTTCTCGTGCGCGTCGTTCGCATACGAGTTGATCAACGAGATGGTCAGCGCCTCGATGCCCGCACCGGCCAGTCGACGCAGTTGCGCGCGGGCCTGCTCCTCGTCGAGAGGAGTGATCTCCGACCCGTCGGCAGCCAGTCGCCCGACCACCTCGACGGTGTTCTCGAGCGCCGCGAGCGGTTCCGGCTTGGGCCAGATGATCCACCCCGCGAGCCCGCCCGGGACGAAGGAGCGCGCGATCTGCAGCACCTGGCGAAACCCGTCCGTGGTGACGAGCCCGACGCGCGCACCACGTCCCTGCAGGATGGCGTTGGTCGCGACCGTGGTGCCGTGCAGAACCTGCCCGATCTCCGACGGCTCGATCTCGGCCTCCGCGCAGACCTTCGCGATGCCGTTGAGCACACCGATCGACTGGTCCGCAGGGGTGGACGGTGTCTTGGCTCTGAAGGTGGTGCCGGTCGTCTCCTCGAGAAGCAAGACGTCGGTGAAGGTGCCGCCGACGTCGACGCCGAGTCGATAACGCATGGTGTTCTCCCGTGCTGTGAGGGTGAGAGGAGCGAAGGTCAGATGATGCCGCGCTCCGCGAGCGCCGCCCGGTCGGATTCCGTGACTCCGAGGAGTCGTCCGTAGATGTCGGAGTTGTGTTCTCCCAGTTCGGGTCCGGCGTGCCGGACCGAGCCGGGACTGTCGCTGAGCTTCGGTGCGACGTTCGCCATGGGGATCTCACCGAAGTCCGGGTGCGCCAGACGCACGATGGCCTCGCGCGCTGCGAAGTGCGGATCGTCGAACATGTCCCGCGCCGTGTAGATGCGGCCGGCGGGAACGCCCGCCTCGTGCAGGAGGTCGAGCACGGTGTCGGTGTCGAGGGCGGACGTCCAGGCCCCGACGATGTCGTCGAGCTCGGTCATGTTCTTCCCGCGCGCCTCGTGGTCGCGGTAGCGGGCGTCCTCGATCAGGTCGGTCCGGTCCATCGCGGTGACCAGTCGGCCGAACACCGAATCCTGGTTGGCCGCGACGAGAATCATCTCGCCGCCCAGGGTGGGATAGACGTTGCTGGGCGCGATGTTCGGCAGCACGGAGCCGGTCCGCTCACGCTGATACCCGCCGATCTCCCACTCGGGCAGCAGGGATTCCATCATGGCGAGCACCGCTTCGTAGATGGCCGAGTCGACGAGCTGCCCCCGTCCGGTGTTCTCCCGGTGATGCAGCGCGGTGAGGACGCCGATCGTGGCGAACACGGCTGCCAGTGAATCACCGAGGGAGATACCGGTACGAGAGGGCGGCATCTCGGGATTGCCGGTGACGTAACGGATTCCGCCCATGGCCTCGCCGATGGACCCGAAGCCCGCCCGCGGTGCGTAGGGGCCGTTCTGGCCGTACCCGGTGACCCTGGCCATGATGAGGCGCGGATTGATCTCCCGCAGTGCGTCGAACCCGAGGCCCCAACGCTCCATCGTGCCGGGGCGGAAGTTCTCCACCACGATGTCGGCGTCCGCGATGATCCGGCGGGCGAGGTCCTGACCCTCGGCGCTGCGCAGGTTGCAGGTCACGGACTTCTTGCCGCGCGCGACGACGGGCCACCACAGGGACTTGCCGTGCGGCTTCTCCCGACCCCACTGGCGCATCGGATCGCCGGTGCCGGGCGGCTCGAGTTTGATCACCTCGGCGCCGAAGTCGGCCAGCAACTGTCCGCAGAAGGGGCCGGCGAGAAGCTGGCCCATCTCCACGACACGCAGATCGGACAGTGGGCCGGTGGGGGCCTCGCTCATGAGGACTCCTTCGTCTCGTCGGTCGTGAGGGCCTGGAGCAGAACATGTTTGGCAGCGCGGACGTGGGCGCGCATCACCGAGTCCGCCCACGTCTCGTCGCCGGCGCGCAGAGCCGCGACCAGGTCGCGATGGTGGGCGTGACTGCGTGCGAGATCGACGGGGGCATAGCGATGGAAGGTGCGCATCACCAACGGCAGCTGGATCACCGCTCCGAGCATCGAGATGAGGCGGGTGCTGGCCGCGGCGGTGCGCACGATGGCGTGGAACTCGTCGTTGAGCTGCGCCATCAGGTCCAGGCGTTGATCCGCTCCGTCCCCGGCCGCGGTTTCCATGAGGTCGCACAGCTCGGCGAGTCGGTCGATGTCCTTCTCGCCGATACGTGAGGCCGCCCGTGCCGCGGCCATGGCCTCGAGCGTCATCCTCAGGTCGTAGATCTCCTCGAGGTCGTCCGCCGTCCACTGGTACACCCGAGCCCCGCGATGCGGCAGAACCTCGACGAGTCCCTCCATCTCGAGCTGTCGCAGCGCCTCACGCACCGGTGTCCGGCTGGTCTCGGTGAGTTCGGCGATCTCGACCTCTCCGAGACGTGCACCGGGCGCATACGTCCCGGACACGATGCTGTCGCGGATGTGCGCGTAGACGCGGTCGACGGCTCTCGCCATGGATGCGACTCCCTGTGGTCGGTGGTGAATTGTTCACAATGTAGGCCCATGACGATGGCGTGTCCCGGTAATCGTCGTTAAATTCTCGTTTCCGATCGGCTATTGCATACAACGGCGTGTCGGCGCAGGATGGGCCCATGACTGCGGTGCAACTTGTCGAGGTGGGTCCCCGTGACGGACTGCAGAACGAGGACGCTGTCCTCTCCGTCGACGACAAGATCGAACTGATCACGCGCAGCGTCGCCTCGGGTGCCACGCGCATCGAGGCGGTGAGCTTCGTGAACCCGAAGCGGGTGCCGCAGATGGCCGGCGCCGAGGAGGTCATGGCAGGCGTCCCGCGTGACGGCTCCGTCTCGTACATCGGGTTGGTGCTCAATCGACGTGGACTCGACCGCGCTCTGGCGTCCGGCGTCGACGAGGTCAACGTCGTGGTCGTCGCGACGGAGGAGTTCAGCAAGCGCAACCAGGGGTGCTCCGTCGACGAGGCGGTGGCGGCGGCGCACGACATCATCACGGATGCGCGTACTGCGGGCGTGCCGGGCACGGTCACCATCGCCGCATCGTTCGGGTGCCCGTTCAGCGGTGAGGTGGATCCGGCGCGAGTCGGGGAACTCGTCGCGCGGATCGCCGAATGCGCACCGGCCGAGATCGCCCTCGCCGACACCATCGGCGTGGGAGTGCCGGCGCAGGTTCGTCGCCTGGCGGAGCTCGCCACCCGTAACGCTCCGAACATCCCGCAGCGCTGGCACTTCCACAACACACGCAACACCGGTTACGCCAACGCGCTGACCGCACTGGAGACGGGGGCGCAGGCCCTCGACGCCAGCATCGGCGGCTTCGGTGGGTGCCCGTTCGCACCCGCCGCCACCGGGAACATCGCGTCCGAGGACCTGATCTACGCGCTCGACCGCTCCGGCGTCGAGACGGGAGTGAGCATGGACGTGCTGGTCGACGCCGCGACCTGGCTCGGCTCGGCGCTGGGCAAGGACGTGCCGGGGTTCCTCGGGCGTGCGGGTGGCTTTCCTCCGCGGTGACTTGCGGGAAAGACGGCCGTGACTCGTGTTCCCGCGGGCGTTTCGTGTTCCCGCGGTAGATGCAATGCCTACGGGAACACGGAAGGCCAGCGGGAAGGCCGGAGGCCGGCCGTTTCTCAGCGGGAAGGCCGGAGGCCGGCCGTTTCCCAGCGGGAAGGCCGGAGGCCGGCCGTTTCTCAGCGGGAAGGCCGAAGGCTCAGACGACCCGGAACCGTTCGAGGACCACGAGAGTCGAGTCGTCGATGGTGAGGCCGGCCAGCGTGTCCGCCATCTCGTCGGATCGCCAGAAGCGTTCGTGCCCGGCACGCCATGCGGCGATGTCGGCGTGACCCTCACCCTCCGCGACGGCATGCGCATCGTCGACGTCGCCGAGAGCGCTGACGCGTACATCGGTGATCTCGATGACGCAGGCAGTGGCGCCGCCGGAGTCGATCACCCTGTGACGCTCGCCCACTCGGGGCAGCGGCTCGTTCTCGTACTCCACCCGCAGTGAGGTGGTCGCCGTCTTGCGGCCTGCGCCTATCGCCGACACGAGGGCATCGCGTAGCGGCCCGGGGAAGGCGAACTCGGCCACGGGGAGAGAGTCGATGTCGGCCATTCCTCGAGTATGGCGCACGCGGGTCGGGGTTCCCGCGGACGTTCCCGGTTGCTGCGGACGCTGCAACACCTACGAGAACCTGTGCGGTCAGCGGGAAGGCCGGAGGCCGGTCGAGGTCAGCGGGAAGGCCGGAGGCCGGTCGAGGTCAGCGGCTCAGCGAGTACACGAGCGTGTCCGTCCACTCACCCTTGCACCAGCAGTCCTGCAGGCGCAGTTCCTCGTCGCGTAATCCCACGCGCTGGGCCAGACGTGCGGAGGCTGCGTTGCGCGCGTCCATCTCCGCGGTGACGCGCCGGACCCGGTCCAGAGCGAGTACCTCGTCGAGCACTGCCTGCACCGCTTCGGTGGCGTAGCCGTGGCCTGAAACGTCGCGCGCGAAGGTCCACCCGAGTTCGACGGTGTCCTCGGCGACGAACCACGCGGAGACGGTGCCGATCACCCGGCCGTTCAGCTCGACCAGAGCATTCAATGCCCCCGTGTCGAGACTCGTTCGCTCGCACCGTCTCTGCACTGCGATCCGTGCGTCCTCCGCCGTCCACGGCTCGTGCATGAGGTACCGGCAGACCTCGGGATCGGTGTAGAAGTCGAGCCGGTGCTCGTCGTCGGGGGAAAAGGTGCGCAGAGTGAGCCGGGCGGTGACGGCGACGACGGTCACGAGGGCGGCCTCGTCACCGCTGCCAGGACGAGGAGAAGAGCCGCCGCGGCGCCACCGACCAGGAATCCTGTACCGGGAGAACGGGAGTCGACCACCACGCCGACGCCCGCGGAGGCGAGAGCAGCGCCCGCGTTGACCGCGGTGTTGATCCAGCTCGACGCCTCGGTGCGCACGTCGGCGGTGGTGAGGTGATCGGACAGCAGGTACCCCGTCACCAGGGCGGGGGCGATGCAGAAGCCCAGTAGGAACAGTCCGACGTGCAGCGGCACCGTGGTCGAGACCAGCGACAGCACGGTGGTGAGGACGGCCATCGTCAGGACCGTCGTCAGAAGTCGACCGGTCAGCGAGCCGGCCCAGCTCCGGCGCCCGTACAGCAGTCCACCGCAGACACTTCCGGCTCCGAGCGCCGCGAGAAGCGTTCCGGCCGAACCGATGGCTCCCTGCTTCGCGGCGAAGGCTGTGGCGGCGATCTCCACGGTTCCCAGGACGGCCCCGACCCCTGCCATCGCTGTCAGGACACCGACGAAGCCGGGCCGGCCGAGTGGGCGCGACGAGCGAGTGGTCCCTGCCGTGCGCGGGCCGTGTCCGCGCGAGTGCCGGCTGGTGGTCATGCCGACCGTGCCGACGACGGCGACGCATCCCGTGGCGGCGAGTGCGATCGACGGGGACAGGGCGGTGACGAGGGTGGCGCCGAGGAGGGGACCGATGGTGAACATCGACTCCTCGCTCACGGCATCGAGACTGTAGGCGCGGGTGCGGGTCGGCCCCGGCTGCGTCAGCGAGCTCCAGACGACACGCATCGAGGCACCGAGTGGGGGAGGGAAGAATCCGGTGACCAGACTGCCGAGCACCAGGGACCAGGCCGGGGCATCGATGTACGTCAGAACGGCCAGAGTGCCCAGGGCCGTGGCGAATCCGACGGCCATCGAGACGAGGGCTCGCCGCTGACCGATGCGGTCGACGAGACGTGCCCGATACGGTGACGCCACCACATTGGCGACACCGAACGCACCCGTCGCGGAACCCGCGACCGCGAACGATCCGGTGGCACGCTGCACCGCCAACAGGATGACCAGTCCGACCATCGCGAAGGCCAGGCGGCCGAGCAGTGCGGGGAGGAAAGCGCGTGCGGCACCGGGTAATCGGACGATGCCGAGATAGCCGAGCGGATCCGCGGCGCGGTCGTCAGTGGGAGGAGGGTACGCCACCGGTCACCATGTCGAAGACGGCGTCGAGTTGAGCCCGGCCCTCGTCGACGTCGGGGTGGCGCTCGGCGATCTGGTTCAGCAGGGCGCGCTGGAAGATGCCGTCGATGGTGATGTAGGCGGTGGCCGGCGTGAGAACAGGCGCCGCTCCGACGAGTTCGCAGTACCGGGCGACGACGCGCCAGATCATCTCCTCGCGCCGGGACTCGATCTCGAGGACGTCGGCGCGGAAGGAGGAATCGAACAGGCTCTGATTGCGCAGGTCGTACCAGAGGCGGTGGATCGCCGCGTCGGCGAGCAGAGTGCCGAAGAAGGTCTCGGTGAACGAGCGTCGCAGCTGCTCCGCGGACTCGGCCCCGGCGACGACGTCGTCGTACCGCGTCACACAGATCTCCTCGTACTGCCGCACGGCATGCGCGATGAGATCGAGCTTGTTGGAGAAGTAGTAGTGCAGGACGCCGTGCGAGTACTCGGAGTTCTGAGCGATCTCGCGAAGGCTGGTGCGGGCGTAACCGAGTTCCGCCAACGTCGCGAGAGTCGCCAGTGCGAGCTCGCTGCGACGCGCCTCGAACTTGTCTCGAGAGCGCTCCTCGACGCGAAGTCGGGGGTCGGTGGTCTGGGTCACCCGGAAAGCATACCGCCGCATCGACGAACTCTTGACAGTCGTCAAGATTTTTCTTGACGACTGTCAAGACTTGTCCCTAGTGTTGCCTGCATCACATCGAACAGCGGATGTGATCCAACGCGAAGAACGCTTCGAACAAGGAGAGCGGACATGACGAGTTACGACCTGACCGGACGAACGGCACTGGTCACAGGCGGTGCGCAGGGTCTCGGCGCGGGAATGGCGCAGGCTCTCGCGGCGGCAGGAGCGTCCGTCGCCATCGCCGACATCAATGCCGCGGGTGGTCAGGAGACGGTCGAGGCGCTGCGGGCCACAGGAGCGAAAGCGGAGTTCGTCCAGCTCGACGTCACGGACGACGCGGCCTGGGAGGCGGCGGTCGAGTCGACCATCGGCGCACTGGGCGGCCTCGACATCGTCGTCAACAACGCGGGTATCGAGGTCACCAGTCTCATCGCCGATCTCGACGCCGAGGCGGCGTCCGCGATGCTGCAGGTCAATGTCATCGGCACCGCACTCGGGGTCAAGCATGCATTCCGCGCGATGCGGCCCGGCGGAAAGGCAGGCAAGGGCGGCTCGGTGGTCAACATCGCGTCGGTTGCCGCCACGATCGCGTTCCCGGGCATCAGCCTCTACTCGGCGACCAAATCCGGTATCGACCGGCTGACCCGCGTGGCCGCGGCCGAGTCGGGGAAGCTCGGCTACGGCGTGCGCGTCAACTGCATCTATCCGGCACTGACCCCGACCGCGATGGGCAACAAGCTCGCGGTCGACACCGCGGAACTCGGCCTGTTCCCGTCGGTCGAGGCGGCAGTGCAGACCGTCGTGGAACTGACGCCCCTCGGTCGACTCGGCCAGGTCGACGACATGGCGGACGCCGTGGTGTTCCTGTCGTCCGACGCCGCGAAGTTCATCACCGGCGCGGGGCTCCCCGTCGACGGCGGCATGGGCATGTGACCTGCCGCCCCACCAGTACGGCTCTCGACCACCCCACTTCGAACCAGGAGATCAACCATGCCCACTGACAAGCGCGTCGTCGTCTACGGAGCGTCCGGCTACACGGGTCGCCTCATCTGTGAGTATCTGCGCGAGTACAACATTCCCTTCCTGGCCGCCGGCCGCGATCACGCCCGCCTGAAGGATGCCGTGAGTGCCGTGCCGGGTATCGACACCGTCGAGCACGAGATCGTCGAGGTCGAGCACACCGTGGAGGCGCTGACCGAGGCCTTCCGCGGCGCGACCGTGGTCCTCAACACCGTGGGACCGTTCGCCCGCTACGGCCACGAGGTGACGCAGGCCTGCCTGGCCATCGGTGCGCACTACACCGACACCAACGGCGAGCAGAACTGGATGATCGACGCCGAGGCGCAGTACAGCGCCGACTTCGCCTCGCAGGGACTGGTTCTCACGCCGGGCCTCGCGCAGATGTACTCCATCGGTGAGATCGCCGCGAACATCTGCCTGGAGAACCCGGGTCTGAACAGCCTCGACATCCAGGTGTTCTGGAAGGGGCACCCCACCGTCGCCTCGACCAACACCATCCTCACCAACGCCGCGTTCTCCAAGGCGTACTACCTGGAGGAGAACGAGTACGTCGAGTGGCCCGCCGACGCCGGGCTCTACACCGTGAGCGTTCCCGGTCAGCACGATCTCGGCCTGGCGTTGCCGTGGGGCGGCACGTCGCATCCGGTCTGGTTCAAGAACGACCCGCGGGTCACCACCGCGAAGGCTCTCGGCGGTGTCTTCAATCCGCCTCTGATGAAGGCGGTTCCGCTGTTGGTGGCCGCCGCCCTCGAACAGATGGAGGGCAAGTCTGACGAGGAGAAGTACCGCATCATCGACGAGCAGTCGTCCGCGATCCGCAGCGAGATGCCGCCCCGAGAGAATCCGCGCCTGAACACCTCGCTGGACTCGGTGTACGCATCGGGTCCGCTGGGCCGCGCACACTGCGTCATCCACGGCAACTGCAACTACAAGCAGACCGCGCTGCTCAACGCACACGGGGCTGCCGCACTCCTGCAGGGAGCTCCGCGCAAGGTCGGATTCGCCTCCAGCTGTGAGGCGTTCGGTCATCGCGAGTTGCTCGGCACGCTGCGGGCGTTCGGTCTGGTCCTGGACCCGATCGTCTCCGTGCACCGCTGAGATGCGACTCTCCGACTACCTGGACAAGGGCGTCTCGCTCGGCCGTGGGGCACCGTGCCTCACGGCCGGGGGTGACACCTCCACCTACGGTGAGGTGTACGACCGGTCGGTCGAGATCGCCGCGGCGCTGCAACACGACGGTGTCGAGGCCGGCGATCGCGTCGCCGTCCTGTCCGGTAACGACCCGCTGGCGCTGACGTGCGTGTTCGGCATCTCGCGCGCCGGCGCGGTGTGGTGCCCGGTGAATCCGCGGAACGAGGCCGACGAGAACCGCCAGCTGTTCGATCTCTTCGGATGCCGAACTCTGTTCTTCCAGAGCCGATTCACCGATCTGGTCGACCGGATCCGAGGCGATCTGCCGCACCTCGTGCGACTGGTCTGCCTCGACGGTGACACGGAGTGGTCGATCCCGTTCGAGTCGTGGCTCGCCGAACACCGCGGCGAGCTCGACGCGGACAGGCGGCCGCCGCGCGGGCTCGCGATGCTGGCGGGAACGGGCGGCACCACGGGAAAGCCGAAAGGGGTGCGGCTGACCGAGGACAACATGATGACCTCGACGGCACTCGCGCTGATGAGCTATCCCTTCGGTGTGCGGCCGCGCTATCTCGCGCTGGCGCCGCTCACGCACTCCGCCGGTGTGCTGACGTTCCCGATCCTGAGTCTCGGCGGCGAGGTGGTCATCATGGCGGCCCCCGACATCGGGGAGTTCCTGGCGCTGATCGAACGGCACCGCATCACCCATGCGTTCCTGCCTCCGACGGTGATCTACGGCGTGCTCGACCACCCGGAGCTGAGTCATCGGGACCTGTCGTCTCTCCGCTGCCTCTGGTACGGGGCGGCGCCGATGTCGCCGACGCGGCTCGAGGAAGCGCTCACGCGCATCGGGCCGGTGCTGGGGCAGCTGTTCGGACAGACCGAGGCGCCCAACATGATCGCCACCCTGGCGCCGGCGGACCACTTTCGTCCGGACGGCACGGTGGCGACGGAACGGCTCACCTCGGCTGGTCGTCCGACACCCTTGACCACGGTCGCGATCATGACCGAGAAGGGCGACCTCGTCGGCACCGGTGAGCGTGGCGAGATCGTCGTGCGCGGTCCCCTGGTCATGGACGGCTATCACGAGAATCCGGCGGCGACGGCAGAGGTGGGCGCTCACGGTTGGCACCACACGGGCGACATCGGGTACCTCGACGACGACGGGTTCCTCTTCGTCGTCGACCGTGCCAAGGACATGATCATCACGGGCGGATTCAACGTGTACTCGGCCGAAGTCGAGCAGGCTCTGCTCGCTCACCCTGCAGTGAAGGAGTCGGCCGTGGTGGGTCTCCCCGACGAGAAATGGGGCGAACGGGTCGTGGCGGCTGTCGAGCTGCGCGCCGGGCAGGAGGTGGATCCCGCCGCACTGATCGCCTTCGTCAAAGAACGCATCGGCAGCGTGAAGGCGCCGAAGAACATCGAGGTCTGGGATCTTCTGCCCCGGTCGAAGGTCGGAAAGATCCTGAAGAACGAGGTCAGGTACACCATGACGATGTAGTGGGTGGGTCGCTCGACCTCTGGACACGGCGGAAGGCCGGGCCTACCGTGAACGGACCGATCGGTACGTCCAGCCAGGAGGTCCATCATGTCTCGTCGAATCACCCGCGCACTCGTCGGCGCCACGGCCGCCGGCGCCGGAGCAGTCGCCATCGCCCTGTCGGGTTCTGCAACGGCGTCGGCGGCACCCGCTCAGGGCCCTATCTACTGGCAATCGTTCGGCGTGCTCGTCATTCCTGCGAGCGAGAATTGCCAGAACACGGCGGCACGGTATCGCGAACGGGGCGACATCATCCTCGTCGACTGCGCCGTCAATCTCGCGTACCCCGGCTACCAGCTCGTCGGAATCCGCACGGATCTCTTCGGGAGCTGATCGCCGGCGAACTCGATCGACGGGTTCCCGCGGTCGATTCGTGTTACCGCGGGCACTGCAACCGGCGCGGTACGACGTAACTCCCGCGGGAAGCGCCGCGCGAGTGAGGCTCGACCCATGGACACGGCGTGTGGCCGGGTCTACCGTGAACAGACCGAACGGTACGTCCAGCCCAGGAGGTCCACCATGTCTCGTCGAATCACCCGCACACTCGTCGGTGCCACAGTGGCAGGCGCCGGAGCCGCTGCCATTGCGTTGTCCGGCGGGGCAACGGCGTCCGCAGCACCGTCGATCGGCCCGCTCTATTTCCAGACCTTCGGTGAGTTCTACTTCCCGCCTGCGAAGAATTGCCAGGAGACGGCGGCGGAGTACCGCGAACGAGGCGACATCATCCTCGTGAACTGTGCGCCCGGCCTCGCCTTCGGCACGTACCAGCTCGTCGGCATCCGCGCAGGCTTCGCCAGCTGAGCCCGAGCCCACCGGCTCAGTCGCTACGGTGGGCGGATGCCACTGTCGCCGCGAGTCCCGGATCTCGGAGCCCTCGACGTGATGGTGTCCGTTGCCCGGTTGGGCAGCATGACGGCGGCCGGCCGTGAACACGGGTTGAGTCAGCAGGCGGTCAGCGCACGGGTGCGCGCGGCGGAGCGGGACATCGGTGTCCGCATCTTCGATCGCGGGACGAGCGGTGTAGCCCTGACCCCCGAGGGCGTCGCGGTCATGGAGTGGGCGGGCGGCATCCTCGACTCGGCCGAGAAGTTCGCGACAGGAGTGACATCGCTTCTGCGCGAGGGCAATGCGACGCTCACCATCGCCGCGAGTATGACCGTCGCCGAGCACCTCGTGCCGGCGTGGATGCTGTCGATGCGCAGACAGTCGCCCGACGTCCAGGTGCAGATGCGACTGATGAACTCGGCGGAGGTCGCCGAGCAGGTGCTGGACGGGCGCGCGGACATCGGCTTCGTCGAAGGGCCCGACGTGCCGGCCGGGCTCGGGGTCGCCGTCGTCGCGCACGACGAGTTGATCATCGTCACGGGACCGTCCCACCCGTGGGCGACCAGACGTGCGGCGTCGATGGAGCTGCTGCAGACGACGGCTCTGGTGCAACGGGAGCCGGGGTCGGGAACCCGCACCACGTACGAGAGCGCCGTCCGCCCGACGGTTCCGCCGCTCATCGAGCTCAACTCCGTCACCGCTGTCAAGTCTGCTGCCATATCGGCGAATGCGCCGGCGGTGGTGTCGTCCCTCGCGGTGGAGGGGGAGCTGCGGAGTGGCGCGTTGGTGCGCATCGACGTTCCCGGTCTTTCGATGACGCGTGAGCTGCGCGCGGTCTGGAGCCTGTCTGCAGCACTGCGCGGTCCACGTCGCGACTTCCTCGACATTGCCCGGCAGTAGCCACAAACAGCGTTTGTGGGGTGACAAGAGCACGACCACTACTGATCGTCGCCGTCCCGGCGCACTGTGAAGGCATGACGACCTTCCGGACCGCGACATCGCACGGGCTGCTCCGCGATCTCGACTCGCCCGGCAGCGTGATCGAGCACATCACGCCGAACTGGTTCGCATCGGTGATGGGGACCGGAATCGTCGCCACGGCCGCAGCAACGCTGCCCGTGCAGAATGTCGTGCTCCACATGGCAGCCGTCGTCATGTGGCTGCTCGCCTCGACTGTCCTCGTCGTCGTGTCGACCCTGTTCGCCGCGCACTGGCTCGCGCACCGCCGCGTCGCGCAGGCCCACGCGGCCCACCCGGTCATGATGCAGTTCTACGGCGCGCCGCCCATGGCCCTGCTCACCGTCGGTGCCGGCACGAGCCTCCTCGGCGTGGACATCATCGGGCAGAGCCTGGCCACCTCGATCTTCGTCGTCCTCTGGACGGTGGGTACCGCGCTGGGGCTCGCGACCAGTGTCGTCGTCCCGTACGTGATGATCACCCGCGGCCGCAGTGCCGACACGGTCGCGCTCCCGGCATGGCTGATGCCCGTGGTGCCGCCGATGGTCTCGGCATCCACCGGTGCACTTCTCCTCCCGCACATCGCCGACGGGCAGTGGCGGCTCGCGATGCTCGTCGGCTGCTACGCGCTGTTCGGATCGGCACTCGTGACCGGGCTGATGGTGACGACCGCGGTTCTCGGTCGACTGCTGCACGGCGCCGTCCTCCCGGTCCAGGCTGCACCGACTATATGGATCACTCTCGGCGTCATCGGCCAGTCCGTCACCGCGGCCAACCTCCTGGGTGCCGATGCGGCGATGGTGTTCACCGGTGACCGGAGCGAGGTGGCGGTGGTCCTGCGTGCGGCGGGAATCCTCTTCGGAATGGTGATGGGCGGCTTCGGAGCGATGATGTTCGCCCTGGCCACGGCGCTGACCGTGCACGCGGCGCGCCGAGGACTGCGCTTCTCGTTGGCATGGTGGTCGTTCACCTTCCCGGTCGGAACATGCGTCACCGGCGCGGCGGCGTTGGGGCGCGCGCTGGAGTCGTCCGTCGTCGAGGCACTGGCGGTCGTGCTGTTCGCCGTGCTGGTGACGGCGTGGACGACGGTGGCGACGAGGACGGTGCGCGAGGCGTATCGCGGCCGGGTGTTTCTTCCGGCGTGAGAGTCGCACGACGGCGAAGTGGGCACACTGCAGGCATGGAGATCACCGGCCACCTCACGCCCGACGAGTTCTGGACCCAGCAACGCGCGATCGAGGATCAGATCCGCGCCGAGTCGACCACCTTCCCGACCTACACGGTGAACGGGTGGAACGGGGTGCGGGTGATGGGCCCGTGGTCGCGGGAGAACGACGTACTGACCAGCGTGACACTGCGGCACGGTGAGGTCGACTGGGACGGCGACGACATCGACGGTCCCTTCGTCGAGGTCACCACCACCACGAAGGACGCGCACCGCACGGCGCTGAAGGCGATGCTGTCGGCGATCGGTCTGACGCCGATGTCGCCCGAGTACAAGCGGCGACGTGAGGCCATCGCGGCGACGGAGGCGCGTCGCGTCGTCGTGCCGGTGAACGGCGCGGACACCGACTTCGAGATGCACGGCGGGCAGGAACGGTGGTGGGCGTCGGCGACGGTGGGCGACCACGGTGTGGTGATCGAGGCGCGGCACCACCCTGTCGAGGCGGTGGCGCTGACGTCGGAGACCGACATGGAGCCCTATCTCGACGGCCTCCGCGCCGCGATCCGTACGAGTCGGGGCGAGTGATGGCACTGCCCTCGCACGGCCGATTCCCGTACTCGCCCATCACGTCCCGTCCGTCGTTCTCATGGCCGGGCGGCGCGTCCCTCGCGGTGTACGTGGCCGTCAACTGCGAGCACTTCCCGTACGACGACGGAGCTCCCGGGCTGGGATGGACGCCGGGAATGGACCAGCCGAACACCTACAACTGGGGTTGGCGCGAGTACGGCAACAGGGCGGGCGGCTTCGCGTTGGCCGACACGTTGCGCGACAGCGGAATTCGTCCGACTCTGCTCGTCAACGCCGAGATCTACGAGCACGCTCCCGATCTGGTGGCGGCGTATCGCGCACTCGGCGCGGACGTCGTCGCCCACGGCCGCACCAACGCCGAGCAGCCGAACCAGCAGGACGAGGACGCGGAACGTCGCACCATCGAGGCGGTACGACGGGCGATCGAGTCACACGAGGGTTCGCCGCCTCGGGGTTGGATGAGCCCCGGCGCGAACCCGAGCCGGGTGACGGAGGACCTGTTGGCGGAGCAGGGATTCGAGTACACGCTCGACTGGCCGATCGACGACCAGCCGGTGTGGATGGCCACGCGCGGTGGACCTCTACTGAGTGTTCCGTACCCGCACGAGGTCAACGACCTTCCGGTGTTCGTCCATCACCACGGGTCCGCGGAGGATCTCGAGCACATCGTCGTCGACTCGTTCGACGAGCTGAAGGAGCAGTCGCGGCGCGCACCGCGCGTGTTGGCCATCTCCACCCACACGTTCCTCACCGGGCAACCGCACCGGCTCAGACGCTTTCGTCGCGCGCTGGATCACCTGACGTCGCACGCCGACGGTGTCTGGTTCACCACCGCCGGCGACATCGCCGAGCACTATCGGACGGTCACTCCGCCGCCTGCGTGACGTAGTCGTGCAGCTGCGCCTCGGTGAGGTTCGCCTCGGTGAGTGCCGCGAGGGCCTCCGGATCGAGGTTCTCGGCACTGCCGTCCGCGAAGCGCCGTGCACCCTCGGCCGTGACACCGCGTGCTCGCAACTGGGCGAACACCTCGTCGGTACTCACACGCCCGCCGGGAGTGCCCGTGCCGCGACTCCCGCTCCCATGTTGTACCCGAGATGACCGCCGAGAGCGCCGCCCAGACCGGCGACGGCGAATCCGGCGAGTGCGAGCGCCTTCGACGTGGTGTCCGGCGGCGACGACGCGTCCGCTGCCTTCGCGCGCCGGCGATACGACGCCGTGAACAGAGCCAGGGCTACGGCGTTGGTGCTCGCGTGGATCAGACCCACTCGTCGCTGTTCCGCGTTGAGCGTCGACCACGTCGCCCACCCCGTCACCAGTGCGGTGGGGGCGGTCACCAGTCCGGCACCGATGAGGCGCCGCGCTGCCGCGGAGTCTCCACCGGTGACATCGAGAAAGACTGCGCTGGTCCACAATCCGACCGAGGAGTAGGCCATGATGGGATGCATCGGGTGGCCGACGAAGGTCCCACGGAGGAGGCCGTCGACCTTCGTCCCCTCGAGAGCGGATCGGAGCTTCCCGGCGACGGGGTCGCTGACCGGATCGAGGAACGTCGCCTTCTCGAGCGGGTGGAACAGCGGTGTGAGATTCATACCGTGTCGGATACCCGCAGCGGTCGAGGGTAACCGCGACGCACGGTGCGCTCGAGAATGCCGAGGGTCACGCGCAGGGACGATCCGGACACCACGGGGAAGATGTCACGCTCCCGCCAGTCGGGATGGATGTCGGACCAGTCGTAGTAGGACGTGACGAGGGTGCCCTCCGTGCCGTCCTCGAAGGAGTGCGGCGCGAGCCGGTACCCGTAGCGGTGGCCGATGGGCGGTCGGACCGTGCCGACGATCGTCCACGAGATGTCCCGATCGCGCTCGAAGGTCGCGATGGTGACCTCGACGTCGTAGGTACCCATCGGGAGGTCGCCGAGTGCCTCGCGATCCATGTGCACGACGAAGGTGTCTCCCGCGGACGTCACGGGTGCGCCGTCCGCGCTCATCAACATGCCCGAGCCGTCGATGGCGACGTGGCCGTCGGGATCGCAGAGCACGTCGAAGATGTCCGCCGCGGGCAACGGCATCACGCGCTGAAACTCGAGTCGTTCGTCGGTCATGGGTCCAGTCTGCACTTGTGCAGGAAGCGGGTGCGCAGGTCGTCATTGAAGACGGAGCGCGACGGGCACAGACTCGTGACCATGACGGACCTCACAGGACGATCGGCTCTCATCACCGGTGGTGCCAGCGGAATCGGGGCCGCGATCGCCCGCGCCCTCGCGGCGAACGGCGCTCGGGTCACCGTCGCCGACCTCGACGGTGACGCCGCCACGGCGCTGGCACACGAGATCGGGGGAGACGCGTGGCAGGTGGATCTCTCCGACGTCGACGCGCTCGCGGACCTCACCCTCGAGACCGACATCCTGGTGAACAACGCGGGAATCCAGCACGTGTCGCCGATCGAGGACTTCGACCCGGTGATGTTCCGCCGCATCCTGACACTCATGGTGGAGGCACCGTTCCTGCTGGTGCGTGCCGCTCTGCCGCACATGTACGAGTCCGGGTACGGACGCATCGTCAACATGTCGTCCGTGCACGGCATCCGGGCATCGGCCAACAAGTCGGCGTACGTCACGGCGAAGCACGCGCTGGAGGGACTGTCGAAGGTCACCGCTCTCGAAGGCGCCGAGCGGGGCGTCCGCAGCAACTGCGTCAACCCCGGCTACGTGCGAACACCCCTCGTGGAGAAGCAGATCGCCGATCAGGCGCGCGTCCACGGCATCGACGAGTCCGAGGTGCTCGAGAAGGTGCTGCTGACCGAGAGTGCGATCAAGCGGATGGTGGAGCCGGAGGAGGTGGCCGCACTGGTGTCCTTCCTCGTCGGAGACGAGGCGTCGATGATCACCGGCGCGTCGTACACGATGGACGGCGGCTGGAGCGCGAGCTGATCACTCGCCGCGCGAGACGCTCTCCACGAAGTCGCGGGCGATGTCACGGAGCTTGCGGTTGGCACGCTGTGACTCCGCGGACAGCATGCCGAACGCGGTGTCGCTGTCGACGCCGTGCAGCGCCATGAGAATGCCCTTGGCCTGCTCGATGGGGGCGCGGTGCTCGAGTGCGTCCTGCAGGCCCGACGCGACCTCGCGGGCCGACCGCACGCGCGCGTAGTCGCCGATCGCCGTGGACACGGTGGACGTCAGCAGCTCGAGGATCGACTCGTCGATCGACCCGAACGCGTCGGGGGCGGTGCCGTACAGGTTGAACGATCCGAGCTTCATGTCGGCGGTGTGCAGGGGCGCGGCGAGGAACGAGCGCACGCCCTCCTCGCGAGCAGCGTGTACGAACTCCGGCCAGCGCTGCTGCGCCGCATCGACGTCGACGCGCACGATCTCTCCGGTCCGGGCGGCCTCGAGGCACGGACCCTCACCGATCTCGTACTGATGGCGGTCGACCTCGAGCGTGCGGTCGTCGGTGTGCACGGCCGTGTACGTCAGGCCGCCGAACAGGATGCTCACACCGACGCTGGACGCACCGTCGACGGCCTCGTGTGCGATCTCCGCGGTGCGCTTCAGCAGCACCGCCAGATGGTCGTCGTCGCGGACGCTGCCGCCGACCACGCTCAGCATGGCCGCGAGTCGACGGGGAGCGACCGACCCGGTGGCCACCTCGGTGACCAACTCCGCCGCACGCGACGTCGACTCGTCCGCCTCCGCGCGCTCCGAGTCCGCTGTCGCCGCCACGGCGCTGTCCCTGCTCTCCACGGTTGAGAATCATCGCACGACGCGGGGACACCGGCAGCGACTCCGGTTGAGTTCGGTGGCCAGCGGGTATCGCAAGCATCAGGTACTCGTGTTGTCCGGACATCACGAAGTGCCAGAGCCGTCGAGTGAAGAAGCCCGCCGATGTCTCGGAGACCCCCACTGTGTGCCTGCGCACCGGTGGGGTTCTTCGTGTCGTGGGCTCAGCCGCGGCGTGCGTGCTCCTCGATCACGGCGGCATTGAGCGCGGCCGCGGCGCTGACGATCGCGGCGGCGTCGTCCGGGTCGCACTCGCCGTCGGCGACGCGCGCGACGGCATCCTGCATGCGTACGCACAGTGTGGCGACGGAATCGTCGTCGGTCGGCTCGTCCGCCACGGCGCTCGTACCCGCCGATTCGTCGTCGGCCGGCTCGGTCTGACGGACGTCCTCGATCACGTCGTCCCGCCCGGCGTCCGCGAGTCGCTCGAACTCCTCGGCCGGTGTCTCGGGACGGTAGTTGCGAGGGCTGCCGTTCACCACGGTGCGCGTGCCCGGCGACAGCGCCACGAAATTGACCCGAGTCCCGCCGGGATCGCCGCTGACCCGGAAGACCCGATCCGGGCGTGTGACACTGCGCACGATCATGCCGTCCGCGATGGCGTGCGGATTGCGTGGAGCCACATCGAACCTCGATTCACTGGTTGTGGGCCATCATGGTCGGATGACTTCCGTGATGGAGCGCCTGCTGGACATCGCACCGATCTGGGTGTTCCTCATCGTCTTCCTGCTGGTGTTTCTCGAGGACGCGATCTTCGTCGGTTTCGTGATCCCGGGAGAGACGGCCGCGGTCATCGGCGGTGTCGCGGCGAGTCAGGACCACGTTAGTGTCGTGGCGATGGCGGCGGTCGTGGTCGTCGCGGCCGTGGTGGGTGACTCGGTGGGCTTCGAGATCGGCAAGCACTTCGGCCCACGACTGTTGGCCATGAAGATTCTGGACAAGCGTCGCGACAAGCTGGACAAGGCGCGGGACCTGTTGGCGCGCAAGGGCGGGACGGCCGTCTTCCTCGGCCGGTTCGTCGCCTTCTTCCGGGCGGTGATGCCGGCGTTGGCCGGAATGTCGCGCATGCCGTACCCGAAGTTCCTCGCGTACAACGCACTCGGTGGGCTCGTCTGGGGGACGGGGTTCGTGGTGCTCGGATTCGTCGCCGGCAACTCGTACGAACAGGTCGCGAAGACGGTGGGACGGGACGCGGCGATCATCGTGGTCGCGGTGGTGGTGATCGCGCTGATCGTGTGGCGCGTCCGGGCTCATCGCTCCGAGAAGGGCGCGGCGCGGGCCTACGATCCCAGCGCGAGCACCGACAGCAGCTCGTAGGCCACGTGTGACGCGGCGATTCCGGTGATCTCCGCGTGGTCGTACGCGGGCGCGACCTCGACGATGTCCGCACCGACGATGTTCGCTCCCACCAACCCGCGCAGGGTGTTCAGCAGTTCCCGCGACGTCATGCCGCCCGCCTCGGGTGTGCCGGTACCCGGGGCGTGGGCCGGGTCGAGGACGTCGATGTCCACGGAGACGTAGACCGGGCCCGTGTCGAGACGGCGGCGCATCCGCTCGACGATCGAGGCCACCCCGTCCGTCTCGTAGTCGTCGGACCGGATGATCTGAAACCCCAGGACGGCGTCGTCCTCGAGGTCCTTCTTGCCGTACAGCGGACCGCGGATCCCGATGTGCTGCGACCGCTCGAGGTCGATCAGCCCCTCCTCGCTGGCCCGTCGGAACGGTGTCCCGTGCGTGAAGGGTGCACCGAAGTACGTGTCCCACGTGTCGAGGTGCGCGTCGAAGTGCAGCACGGCGATCGGCCCGTGGTCGCGGTGCAGCGCGCGCAGGATCGGCAGCGCGATGGTGTGGTCGCCACCGAGAGTGAGGACCGTGCTGCCGTCCTTGCGCAGATCGGTGATCGCGTGCTCGACCGTCGTCAGTGCCTCGGCGATGTCGAACGGATTGACCGCGATGTCGCCGGCATCGGCCACCTGGCGGTGCGCGAACGGCGACACGTCCAGCGCGGGGTTGTACGGCCGGAGCAGTTTGGACGACGCGCGGATGTGGCCGGGACCGAAGCGCGCGCCCGGCCGGTAGCTCACGCCCGAGTCGAAGGGCACTCCGACGATGCTCACGTCCGCCCGGGAGACCTCGTCGAGTCGCGGCAGCCGCGCGAAGGTCGACGGTTCCATGTACCGCGGGTATCGCGAGCCGTCCAGAGGTCCCCTGATGTCGGTCATGAGCAGTGATGTTTCCTCACTTCAGGCGGTTGGTCAACACTTGTTTCCTGACGCGGAGCAGGGCATGATCGCGGCGTGTCCACCATCGGAAACCGGCTGCGGGAGGCCCGGGCCGCCCGTCGTCTCACTCTCGACGCGCTCGCGTCGACCGTCGGTGTGACCAAGGGCTACCTGTCCAAGGTCGAGAACGACCGCGCGTCCGCGTCCGTCGCCGTCCTGGTGCGCTGGTGCGACGCGCTCGAGATTCCCATGGGGTCGCTGTTCGACGACGTTCCGCACGGCGACGTCGTCCGCGCCGGCGAGTACCCCCCGATCGCCCTCGGGGGTCATGCCCAGACGGAGTACCTGCTGACCCCGGCGGGCGAACAGCGCGTGCAGGTCATCCACGGCAGGATCGAGCGCGGAGGAGGCAGCGGCGACGAGTCGTACGAACTGCCGGCCGAGGTGGGGTTCGTCCTGGTGCTCACCGGTCGGCTGATCCTGACGCTCGACGAGCGCACCGTGCAACTCGACGACGGTGACGCGCTCACCTTCGATCCTCGTCGTCGGCACAGCTTCCGCGCGGAGGTCGACACCACTGTGCTGTGGGTCCTGACGCCGTCCCTGCCCTCCCGCCACGACAGAACCAGAATCGAGACGACCCCATGACCACGCCCGTCACTCCCGACAGCTCGGTCCACGAGCGATCAGCAGGGGACCGTGAGCAGCCGGTCACCATGTTCGGCCCCGACTTCCCCTTCGCCTACGACGATTTCCTCGCGCACCCGGCCGGGCTCGGGTCGGTCCCTCCGGACCGCCGCGGCACCCGCGTCGCCATCGTCGGGGCCGGTCTCGCCGGCACCGTCGCCGCCCGGGAGCTGCTGCGGATTGGACTCGAACCCGTGGTGTACGAGGCGGGGTGGATCGGCGGCCGCATGCACTCGGTCCCGTTCGAGGGGCACGAGGACACGGTCGCCGAGATGGGCGCGATGCGGTTCCCGCCGTCGTCCACCGCCCTGTTCCACTACCTCGACCACCTCGGCATCGAGACCACCCCGTTCCCCAACCCGCTCTCCGAGGCGACGCCCAGCACCGTCATCGACCTCAAGGGCACCAGTCACTACGCGCGGCAGCTGACCGATCTCCCCGACGAGTACGCCGAGGTGGCCAGGGCGTGGCAGCGCACGCTCGAGGAGCAGTCCGAACTCGTCCCTCTCCAGCGCGCCATCCGCGCCCGGGACGCGGCGGCGGTGAAGCGCATCTGGAACGACCTCGTGGTGCGACTCGACGACACGACGTTCTACGGGTTCCTCGTCGGATCCCCCCACTTCGCGTCGTTCGCGCGTCGAGAGCTGTTCGGGCAGGTCGGTTTCGGCACCGGTGGCTGGGACACCGACTTCCCGAACTCGATACTCGAGATCCTGCGCGTCGTGGCCACGGAAGCGGACGATCACCACCGCGGCATCGTCGGCGGATCCAGCCGCCTGCCACGTGGTCTGTGGTCGGAGGCCGTGTCGGACGCGGCGCACTGGCCGGCGGGCACCTCGGTCGCGTCGCTGCACGGCGGCACACCCCGCCCGGGTGTCACGGAGATCCGGCGACGGACCGACGACGCCACCGGCGACCACACCTTCGCGGTGACCGACTCCTCGGGCCGGACGGACGAGTTCGCCTCGGTCGTCGTGACCGCGCAGAGCTGGATGCTCCTCAACACCATCGACACCGACGACGACCTGCTGCCCATCGATCACTGGACGGCCGTCGAACGCACCCACTACATGGGGTCGACCAAGGTGTTCGTGCTCGTGGACCGACCGTTCTGGAAGGACGTCGACCCCGAGACGGGGAGGGAACTGGTCAGCATGACCCTCACCGACCGGTTGAGTCGGGGAACGTATCTCCTCGATCACGGCGACGATCGGCCCGGCGTGATCTGTCTGTCGTACACGTGGAGCGACGACTCGCTGAAGCTGCTGCCGCTCTCACCCGACGAGCGGTTGACGCTGATGCTGGGATCGCTCGAGGAGATCTATCCCGGGGTGGACTTCCGCAGCCACATCGTCTCCGATCCGGTGACGCTGTCGTGGGAGACCGAGCGCCACTTCATGGGTGCCTTCAAGGCCAACCTGCCCGGCCACTATCGCTATCAGGAACGCCTGTTCTCGCACTTCGTGCAGGACGAGCTCGCCCCCCGGCATCGCGGGATCTTCCTCGCCGGCGACGACATCTCGTGGACGGCGGGATGGGCCGAGGGCGCCATCCAGACCGCGCTCAACGCGGTGTGGGGAGTCATGAACCACCTCGGCGGATCGACACATCCGGACAATCCCGGGCCGGGCGACGTCTTCGAGAGCATCGCCCCGCTCCGCCTCGGGGACTGATGCGTCGACCGGCGCGGTGAATCTCGGTCCGGGAGGACTTACCGAGCGGTAGCGTTCCTCCGGTGGTTCAGTTGCTCTCGCGCTCACAGGCGGCCGATCGGCCGAGCGTGACGACGCCTGCGACCGTTCCGGTGCGGACCGTCTCGGCGCAGGCGCTGGCCATCGTGCTCGTGCTCGCCGTCGCGGTGCTCGTGTTCCACCTGACCCGGCCGACGGCCGAGGAACCGGCCGTCGGGGCGGTCGCCGCTCCCGCTGCGGACCTGCGGCCGAGCTTCCTGGCGGAACCGGAGCGCAACCTGGGCCCGCTGCGCCAGATCGCGAAGGTCAACCGCGCCACGGCGGAGGAGGAGTACGCGGCCGCGATCGCCGTGCTCTCGACGGCGGCGAGCGCCGAGGAGAAGGACCGCCGACTGTACGAGCTGCCGCCGGCCGTGATCGGCGCCCGCATCGGTAGCTACGCCTCACCGGCTCGCGGCACGTACACGTCCGGTTTCGGCCCGCGGTGGGGAACGATGCACAACGGAATCGACATCGCCGGCCCGATCGGCACACCGATCCTGTCGGTGGCGGACGGTCAGGTGATCGAGGCCGGCCCTGCGAGCGGCTTCGGGTTGTGGGTGCGCGTGCGACACGACGACGGCACCGTGTCCATCTACGGTCACGTGGACACCCTGGTCGCGGTGGCCGGTCAGCGGGTCGCGGCGGGGCAGCAGATCGCGACGATGGGGAACCGCGGCGACTCCACCGGGCCGCACCTGCACTTCGAGACCGTCGTCGCGGACAAGCACGTGGATCCCGAACTGTGGTTGATCGGCCGCGGTATCTCGCTCGGACCGGAAGGCGACTGACGAGTCCCATCCGTCACACCAGTAACACGCTCGGATAAGATGAGGGCATGAGACGGGCACTTCTGACGGCGGCGACGGCACTCGCCGTGGCCGTGGGCACCGCACCTCTCGGCGCCGGTCCGGCCGCGGCCGACACCGTCGGCTCCTGCTCACCCGAGCATCCCCGTCCCGTCGTGCTGGTGCACGGCACCTGGGTCGACGGTCCGGACACCTGGTCCACCCTCACTCCGCAGCTCGAGGCGGAGGGCTACTGCGTCTTCACGCTCGAGTACGGCTACCGCGCCGAGCCCGGCGAGAACCTGCTGCAGACCTACGGCGGCGACGACATCGCCACGTCCGCGCGAGAACTGCGCGCCTTCGTCGACGACGTCCGATCACGCACCGGCGCAGCCGACGTGGACGTCGTCGGGCACTCCCAGGGTGGTGTCGTGGCGCGTCAGTACCTGAAGTTCGAGGGTGGAGCCGACGCCGTGCACACCCTCGTCACCCTCGGCGCCACCAATCACGGCACCACGTTCTCGGCGGGGCAGCTCATCGGATCGCTCGCGCAGCAGTTCGGACTGCCGGTCGGCGAGGTCGCCGCCGCGGCCGTCGGACCGTCGTTCGTCCAGCAGATGGTCGGCTCGTCGTTCCTCGACGTGCTCAACGCGGGCGGCGACACCGTCCCGGGCGTCGACTACACCGTGATCGCCACCCGCGCGGACACCGTCTCCACGCCGCCCGAGAACACCTTCCTCGCCGCGGGCCCGGGCGCGACCGTGGACAACGTCTGGGTGCAGGACGGCTGCCCGAGCAACACCGCCGGGCACATGGAACTGACCACCGACCCCCGCGCACTGTGGATGGTGCAGCGCGGGCTCGACCGGTCCTACGCCGATCGGGTCCCCAGCCCCTGCTGAGTGTCGGAGTGCGCGCGCTGGTGCGGTGGCCGGCTGGAAGGGGTGTGCACACGGCCGGCGTGTGGTGAACACCCGTTGCTGCAGGCTGGAGGGTGTGTGCGGTTGACGCAGGGGGTGTGCACGCAGCTCGCTGAACCTCGCGATCCCGCCGATTCTCACGTTCCGCCGCCCTCACGCGTTTACTGATCGTGATGCTTCCGTTCGAGACCGTCGTGGCCACCCACGGCCCCGTGGTGCTGCGGGTCTGTCGCGCCGTGGTCGGTCCCGTCGACGCCGACGACGCGTGGTCGGAGACCTTCCTCGCCGCACTCCGGGCGTACCCCGACCTGCCCGAGGACGCGAACGTGCAGGCCTGGCTGGTGACCATCGCGCACCGCAAGGCCGTCGACGTTCATCGCGCGGCAGCTCGTCGGCCCGTGCCTACCGATTCAGTTCCGGACGTCGCCACGATGGTGCCCGACGAGAATCACGCCCTGTGGTCCGCGGTCGCGGCCCTGCCCGACACTCAGCGACTGGCCGTCGCGTACCACCACATCGCGGGGCTCCCTCATGCGGACGTCGCTGCGCTGCTGGGTAATTCGACCACCGCCGCCCGGCGTGCCTGTGCCGACGGCATCGCGACGCTGCGCCGCACGACCACGAGGAGTGAGCTGCTGTGACCACCGCCGCCGAACTGACCGCGCTCCACGAGCGACTGACGCACCGCGCCGCCGAGGAAGGACTGCTCGACGTCGCGTACCGCACCCTCGACTCACCCGTCGGCACGCTCCTCGTGGCGGCCACCGAGCGAGGTGTCGTGCGCGTGGCCTTCGACGTCGAGAACCACGACACGGTCCTGCAGACGCTGGCCACCCGCATCAGTCCACGCGTGCTCCGAGCGCCGGCCCGGCTCGACCCGGTGGTCCGCGGGCTCGACGCGTTCTTCGCCGGGACGTCCCGCGTCGTCGACGTCGACCTGGATCTGCGCCTCGCTGCAGGGTTCCGTCGCGACGTCCTGACGCATCTCCGGCGCATCCCCTACGGCGAGACCCGGAGCTACGCCGCCGTGGCCGCGGAGACGGCCAGCCCGAAGGCCGTCCGCGCCGTGGGATCGGCCTGCGCGCGCAATCCGCTGCCCCTGGTCATCCCATGTCATCGCGTGGTGCGGTCGGACGGAACGCCCGGTCGCTACGCCGGCGGTGAGGCCGCCAAGCAGCTTCTGCTCGAGCTCGAGACACAGAACTACTAGGCGGTATTAGTCTCGAAGCATGTCCTCTGCTGCTGATGTTCCCGCGCACCTCGTTCTGTCTCGTCGCGATCTCGAGTTCCTCCTCTACGAATGGCTCGACGTCGAGTCGTTGACCGAGCGGAAGCGCTTCTCCGATCATTCTCGCGAGACGTTCGACGCGGTGATGGAGCTCAGCGAGCAGATCGCGGTGAAGCACTTCGCGCCGCACAACAAGAAGGCGGACGCGAACGAGCCGCACGTCGGCGAGGACGGCAAGGTCGTCCTGATTCCCGAGGTCGAGCAGGCGCTGAAGGTGTTCAACGACGCCGGCCTCATCTCCGGGCAGTTCGACGACTCGCTCGGCGGCATGCAGCTGCCGACCACGGTGTCGAAGGCGTCGCTCGCGTGGTTCCAGGCCGCGAACACCGGCACCGCGACCTATCCCTTCCTCACGATCGGCAACGCCAATCTCCTCATCGAGTACGGCAGCGAGGAGTTGGTCGACGCCTATGTCCGGCCCATGCTCGAAGGCCGTTTCCACGGGACCATGTGCCTGTCCGAGCCCGGTGCCGGATCGTCGCTCGCCTACATCACCACCAAGGCCGTCGAGCAGGGTGACGGCACCTACGCGGTGACCGGAACCAAGATGTGGATCTCGGGCGGCGAGCACGAACTCGGTGAGAACATCGTGCACCTCGTCCTCGCCAAGATCCCCGGCGGTCCGGCGGGCGTGAAGGGCATCTCGCTGTTCGTCGTACCCAAGACGCTGGTGAACGCGGACGGGTCGCTGGGCGAGCGCAACGACGTGAACCTCGTCGGCCTGAACCACAAGATGGGGTACCGCGGAACCACCAACACGCTCCTCGCGTTCGGCGAGAACGGCGGCGCCACAGGCTATCTCGTCGGCGAGCCGCACAAGGGCCTGTCGTACATGTTCAAGATGATGAACGAGGCGCGCATCGGCGTCGGCATGGGCGCGACCGCGCTGGGCTACACCGGCTACCTGCACTCGGTGGCGTACGCCCGCGACCGTGCACAGGGCCGGCCCGTCGGTGACAAGGATCCGGCTGCCCCGCAGGTGCCGATCATCGACCACTCCGACGTCCGCCGCATGCTGCTCGCGCAGAAGTCCTACGTCGAGGGCGGTCTGGCCCTGGGTCTGTACTGCTCCCGGCTGGTCGACGAGCAGATCACCGGCGAGCAGGACGCGGCGGATCGCGCCGGGTTCCTCCTCGACGTGCTCACCCCCATCGCCAAGGCGTGGCCGTCGCAGTGGTGCCTCGAGGCCAACAACCTCGCGATCCAGGTGCACGGCGGGTACGGCTACACCCGCGACTACAACGTCGAGCAGTTCTACCGCGACAATCGCCTCAACCCCATCCACGAGGGAACGAACGGCATCCAGGGCCTCGACCTCCTCGGACGCAAGGTCGTCGCGCAGGGCGGCCGAGGGCTCCAGCTCCTCGTCGAGACCATCACGGAGACCATCGACGCGATGTCGGGCGAGTACGCCGACGCCCTGCGAGCGGCAGTGGATCGCCTCGTGGCCGTCACCGGCACGCTGTGGGGTCAGGGCGACGCCGAGGTGGCGCTGGCCAACTCGTCCGCGTACCTCGAGGCGACCGGTCACGTGGTCGTCGCGTGGCTCTGGCTCGACCAGCTCCGGGCGATCGGCGACAAGGAAGGCGCCTTCTACGACGGCAAGCGTGTCGCGGCGCAGTACTTCTTCCGATACGAGCTCCCCAAGACGGGCCCACAGTTCGACCTGCTCGAGAACCTGGACCGTACGACGCTGGACCTCGACACCGCGGTTCTGTAGGGCAGGGCGCCCGGCCGCGCTCCGCGGATCGTTCGGTGCACCCGCGATCGGGGGTGCGGGTGGCGAACTGCGGTGCGCTCTAGCTTCGCCGGGCGCACCGCTCGTCGCCGCGCGCACCTTCCACGGTGCGCAGAGAACCGGGCGCTGCGCCCGGCCGCGCTCCGCGGATCGTTCGGTGCACCCGCGATCTGAGGTGCGGGTGGCGAACTGCGGTGCGGAGAGCAGCGCGTACCGCGTAATGCCCGTCACACACACCTGGCAACGCGGTGCAGCGACTGCTTAGATACAAGATGTGCGCAACACAGATGCAACCGAGACGTCGTCCGACCGGGCGTACGCGACGGTCAAGGAGCTCATCGTCTCCGGCGAGCTGCCGGGCGGGGAGCTGATCAGCGAGGGGCAGATCGCCGAGCGCACCGGCACCAGCCGCACCCCGGTCCGTGAGGCCTTCCTCAGGCTCGCGGCCGAAGGATGGATGCGGCTCTACCCCAAGCGCGGGGCCCTCGTGGTTCCCGTCGCCCCCGACGAGGCCACCCATCTCGTCGCCGCCCGTCGACTCGTCGAGACCGGATCGCTCGAGGCGTTCGCACAGGATCCGGGCAGCCGGGCCTCCGCCGCCGCACAGATGCGCGAGAGCCTCGACCGGCAGCGCGTTCTCGCGGAGGCGGGCGACTCCCTCGGCTTCGCTGCCGAGGACGCAGACTTCCACACCATCGTCGTCACGCACGGGGACAACCCGCTGCTGTCGACCTTCTACTCAGGATTGCGCGACCGGCAGCGCCGCATGACCGCGAACTCCGTGGCGCGCAATCCGGACGTGTTGGCGTCGATCATCGGCGACCACACCCGTCTCACCGCACTCGTCGAGCAGGGCGACGTCGCCGCGTACGACGACGCCCTCTCCCTCCACATGGCAGCCACGCACGCGCTGCCGCGTGGAATCCGCTGAAGGACCCCACCATGACCGTTCTCGACCGCACGACCACCACCCGCACCTGGCTGCCCGTGGCGCTCGGCATGCTCGCCGTCGCCTGGGGCGGCAACGAGTTCACGCCGCTCCTCGTGATGTACCGCGAGGGTCACGGCTTCTCGCCCGTCGTCGTCGACGTGTTCCTCTTCGCCTACGTCGTCGGCATCGTGCCGGCCCTGCTGATCGGGGGCCCGCTCTCGGATCGCTACGGACGGCGGCCGCTCATGGTGCCCGCGCCGGCCGTCGCCGCCGCGGGATCTCTCGTCATCGCCCTCGGCGCGCACTCGGCCCCGATCCTCGCGACCGGCCGCGTGCTCAGCGGCATCGCGTTGGGGCTGGGTATGGCCGTCGGCGGCAGTTGGTTGAAGGAGCTGTCCGCGGACGGCTCGGGTGCCCGCCGTGCCGCCATGTCGCTCACGGGCGGATTCGCCACGGGCGCGGGGGTCGCCGGGGTGCTCGCGCAGTGGGCGCCGTGGCCCGAGGTGCTGCCGTACCTGGTGCACGTCGCGTTGGCAGCACTGGCCACCGTGGCCCTGCTCGGGGTGCCCGAGACGCGAGCGCGTGCGGTGGACGGCGCCTCGCTGCTGTCTGATCTGCGTATCCCGTCGGCGGGTCACCGTCGGTTCGTGTCCGTCGTTCTTCCCATGGCGCCGTGGGTCTTCGGCGCGGCCAGCGTCGCGTACGCAGTGCTGCCCGGTCTGATGGCCGACCACTCCGGCGCGTTCCCCATCGCGTTCTCCGCACTGCTCGGCGTGGTCGCGCTGTCGTCCGGCTTCGCCATCCAGGCCGTCGGCCGACGCATCGACACCGCGTCGAGTGCGCGCGCCGTCCTGGTCGCGCTGGGCATCATCGTCGTCGGCATGGTGCTGGTCTCGGTCGCCGCCGACGTGCTGACGATCCCGATGGCGCTGCTCGCCGCCGCGGTGCTCGGGTGCGGCTACGGCATGGCGATGGTGTCGGGCCTGCAGGAGGTGCAGCGCATCGCGGGACCGCGTGATCTGGCCGGACTCACCGCGGTGTTCTACTCGGTGACCTATCTCGGCTTCGCAGTGCCGGCGATTCTGGCGCTGCTCGTGCAGGAGTTCCCCGACGCGATCACCTACCCCGAACTGTTCACGGCCGGTGCGGTTCTCGCCGCGGTGTCATTGGTGCTCGTCGCGACGAGAACGCGGTCGCACCTGCCGTCAGGGCAGTCGGGGTAGCCGCTTCTTCTCGAGCCAGGACTCCCAGAACTCGTCGGTGCTGCCGTACTGCTTCGCCAACCCGACGAAGTCCGACGTCGCCACGGTGGCGTGGCGGAAGGTCGTGGTCCACTCGCGGATCAGTTCGAAGAACGCCGCGTTGCCGATGGTGCGCCGAAGTGCGTGCAGGGCAAGGGCTCCGCGCTTGTACACGCGGTCGTCGAACATGTCCTCCGGTCCTGGATCTCCCAGCACGATGTCCTGCGGCAGGGACGACAGGCGGCTGTGTGCGCGGGTGGCCTCCTGGTGCGCGGACGGTCCGCCCGAGCTCTCCGACCAGATCCACTCGGAGTAGCAGGCGAAGCCCTCGTGCAACCAGATGTCGCTCCACCGCGCGATGGTGAGGCTGTTGCCGAACCACTGGTGCGCCAGTTCGTGGGCGACGAGTCGCTCGTACTCGCGGTCGCCGTCACAGTGATTGGCGCCGAAGATCGACAGCGTCTGTGCCTCGACGGGGATCTCCAACTCGTCGTCGGTGACGACGACGGAGTACGACTCGAACGGATAGGGGCCGAACGACTCGACGAACGTCTCCATCATCTGCTGCTGACGGCCGAAGTCGTGATCGAAGTTCTGGCGCAGACGCGCCGGCAGGATCGCGTCGATCGGCACGGGGGAGTCGCTGACCCGGTGTTTCTCGTACTGGCCGATCTGCACGGTCGCGAGGTATGAAGCCATCGGTTCGGGCTGGTCGTACACCCAGGTGGTGCGCGAGGACTTCACGTACTTCCGCGTCAGTGTGCCGTTCGAGACGACGTGGTACGGGGAATCGGCAGTGATCGAGATGGTGTACGCCGCTTTGGAACTGGGATGGTCGTCGCACGGGAACCACGATGCGGCGCCGTTGGGTTGGCTCGCGACGAGGGCGCCGTCGGTGAGCTCCTCCCACCCGACCTCACCCCACACGCTGCGAATCGGTGCGGGGTTGCCGCTGTAGGCGACGGTGGCCGTGAAGGAGGCGCCCTCGTCGATGGCACGCTGCAGCGTGACCGTCAGCTTGCCGCCCCGATGGGTGAACCGGACACCGCGCATTCCGGTGACACTCACCTTGGACGGGGTGAGGGCCGGACCCATGTCGAGTGAGAACTTGGTGATCGACCGGGTGGCCACCGCGTGCACGACGGCCTTGCCGGACAGGCGGTTCGACTGCACCTTGTACTCGAGGTCGAGGGCGTATCGCTCGACCGAGTACCCGCGGTTGCCGTTCTGCGGCAGGTACGGGTCGATGGGAGAGTCCGGCATCACTTCTCGGTCCAGGGTGCGATGGGGTTGCCCTGCCACCGGCTCGACTCGGGGACGGTGTCGCCGCGCATGACCAGCGAGGCCGGTCCGACCGTGGCACCCGCCCCGATTCCCGCTGCGGGCAGTGCGACGCAATGCGGGCCCAGCGTGGCTCCCGCCCCCAAACTCACCGTGTCCATGCTCATGATCCGATCATGGAACAGATGTGTCTGCACGACGCACCCTCTGTTGACGGTGGCACCGTCGCCGAGCGTGATGAGGTCGGCCTCCGGCAGCCAGTAGGTCTCACACCAGACTCCCTTCCCGATGTGGGCGCCGAGCCAGCGCAGCCACAGGTTCAGCACCGGGGTTCCCTCGGCGGCGCGGGCGAACCACGGGGCGGCGACGACCTCGACGAACGTGTCGGCCACTTCGTTGCGCCACACGAACGAACTCCACAGCGGGTGCTCCACCGCACCGATGCGGCCGACGAGCGACCACTTGGCGACGGCGGAGATTCCGGCCGCGACGGCGCCGGCGATCAGCAACACGACGCCGCTGAGCAGGGCGGCGGCCCAGTAGCCCAGCGTCCCGGCGATCCAGGTCAGGGCGGCGAGGACGCCGAACCCGATGCCGAACGACACGACGACGGGCACGAGTCGACAGGTCTCGACCACGGCGCGGGCGATCTTGAGTCGCCGCGGCGGGTCGAAGGTGCGGGTGGTGTCGGACGAGTTGGGCGCTCGGCGCAAGCGCACCGGCGGGCTGCCGAGCCACGACGATCCCGACTTCGCCTTGGCGGGTGCGGCCGACAGCACGGCGACGAGGCCGTTCTTCGGCACGCGTCGACCCGCGGCCGCCATGCCGGAGTTGCCGAGGAACGCACGCTTGCCCACCTTGGCCTCGCCGAGCAGCATCCAGCCGCCGCCGAGCTCGTAGCTGGCGATCATGGTGTCGTCCGCCAGGAACGCACCGTCGCCGACTGTCGTGAACTTCGGGACCATCAGGACCGTCGACGCCTCCACGTCCTTGCCGATGGTCGCGCCGAGCAGCCGGAGCCATCCCGGAGTGAGCAGACTCGCGTAGAGCGGGAAGAGGAACGTACGGGCCGAGTCCATCAGGCGTTCGGTGGCCCACACCTGCCAGCCGATGCGACTGCGTACCGCGTGGTGGCCGGGAATCAGCCCGATCGACAGCAACCGCACGGACACGAGCGTGACCGCTGCGAAGACGAGCAACGACACCGCGGTGGCGGGAGCGAGCAGCGCCAGCCCGAGGCCGATCGCACCGGGCAGGGTGGTCGCGTGCGCGACTCCGACGGCGACGAGGAGCAGGCCCGCGGCAATGGACAGGAGGGGAAGTCCCGACAGCAACAGCGACGTCACGCCGTAGACGGGCACCCAGCCGCGACCGCGCGGCGGCGCCTCGTCCGGCCACGGGTGCATCGCCTTGCCGACCTTCGCGGCGGGCGAGCCGGACCACTGCTGACCGGCTTTGACCTTGCCGGAGACGGCCGATCCCGCGGTGATCTCGGCGCGGCGGCCGATCCTGGCTCCGGGAAGCAGGGTCGACCGCGCACCCACCGTGGCGCCGGCGCCGACCTCGATCGAGCCGATGTGCACGACGTCGCCGTCGATCCAGTAACCGGACAGATCGACCTCCGGCTCGAGCGAGCATCCGTCACCGAGAGTCAGCATGCCGGTCACCGGAGGCAGGGTGTGCAGATCGACGTCGCGGCCGACCGTCGCACCGAGTGCGCGGGCGTAGTAGACCATCCACGGCGCGCCCGACAGGTTCGAGGCACCGCTGGCGTCGGTCAACCGGTTGGCGGTCCACAGCCGGAGGTGCACGCTGCCGCCGCGCGGATGGGCGCCCTCCGTGACGCCGCGCATGAGGAGCCGTGATCCGGCGACGGAGATCGCCATCCGGCCCACGGGCGTCACGAACAGCAGAAACCCGAGCGCGAGCCACCACCAGGACACCGTCGGCAGCCAGGGGCGGGGAGCGAACCAGCTGAATGTGTTCGCCATGATGCCGAGCCAGGTCACCCATTGCAGCCCGGTCAACGTCGTCAGCGGCAGGGTCGCGAGGACCTGCACCACCTGGGCCGTCCGGGGTGTGGGGACCACGATGCGCTTCGCGGTCACCGGCGGGGGGACGAGCGAGTCGAGCAACGCGACGAGCGAGCCGAGTCGCGGATGGTCGTAGAGCTGCGCGACCGTGATCTCGGGGAAACGCTCGCGCAATCGGGTCACGAGCAGTGCGGCCGAGAGCGATCCGCCACCGGCAGCGAAGAAGTCCGCGTCCAGGGATCCGATCTCGGCGCCCAGCACGTCGCTCCACAGCTCGGCCACCCAGCCGGCGGTCCCGGCGAGAGAGGCGTCGTCCGGAGTCGAACCACGCTTGGGCAGCGGCCACGGCAGAGCCGCGCGGTCGACCTTGCCGGAGGTGCGGGTGGGCAGTTCGTCGACGAGTGCGAGACGCGGAACCATCGCGGCGGGAAGCTGTTCCGCGAGGAGCTCGCGCGCGCGGACGAGGTCGAAGTCCGGGTCGGTGCTGGCGACATAGCCCACCAGCACGGGTGTTCCGGAGCCGGTGGTCCGCACTGCGGCGGCTGCGCCGCTCACACCGGGGAGGGCCTGCAGGGCGTTGTCCACCTCACCGAGCTCGATGCGGCGCCCGCCGACCTTCACCTGATCGTCGGCGCGGCCCTGGAAGAGCAGCCCCTCGAGCTCGAGCCGCACGAGATCGCCGCTGCGGTAGGCGCGGTCCCATCCGAGAGTCGCCATGGGAGCGTACTTCTCGGCGTCCTTCACCGGATCGAGGTAACGCGCGAGGCCGACGCCACCGATGACGAGCTCACCCACCTCGCCCACCGCGACCGGCTCCTCGTCCGGGCCCACGACGGCGAGGTCCCATCCGTCGAGCGGCAGCCCGATGCGCACCGGTCCGACACCGTCCATGAGAGCGGCGCAGGCGACGACGGTGGCCTCGGTGGGCCCGTAGGTGTTCCAGACCTCGCGGCCCGGAACAGCCAGTCGCTCAGCGAGATCCGGCGGGCAGGCCTCGCCGCCGAAGATGAGCAACCGGACGTCCTCGAGCGCTTCGCGAGGCCACAGCGCCGCCAGGGTCGGCACCGTCGACACCACGCTGATGTCACGTGCGACGAGCCAGGGGCCGAGGTCCATGCCACTGCGCACGAGGGAGCGAGGCGCGGGAACGAGGCACGCGCCACTGCGCCAGGCGAGCCACATCTCCTCGCACGACGCGTCGAACGCCACGGAGAGCCCCGCCAGCACTCGATCGCCCGGGCCCATGGGTCGGTCCTGCAGGAACAGTCGTGCCTCGGCGTCCACGAACGCCGCCGCGTTGCGATTGCTCACCGCGACGCCCTTGGGCTTGCCGGTCGAGCCCGAGGTGAAGATGACCCAGGCGTCGTCGTCGGGTGTGGGATGGCCGACCGCGCGACCGGTCCCCGCGGTGTCGGTTCGGGTCACGCCGCCGTCCGCGATGATCGCGGTGACGCCGGCCTCCGAGAACACCAGCTCGGCCCGCTCGTCCGGGTCGTCGACGTCCACCGGGACGTAGGCCGCACCGGCGGCGATGACCGACAGGATCGCCGCGTAGAGCGAGTAACTGCCCGACGGCATGCGGACCCCGACGCGATCGCCGGCGCAGACGCCGTGTCGGGACAGCCACCGAGCGCCCTCGTCGATGTTGTCGAGCAGTTCGCTGTAACTGATGGTGGTGTCGCCGTCGTCGATGGCCGGCGCATCGGGGAATGCCCGCGCGGTGTCCTCGAGGATGTCGACGAGGGTGCGCACCGCGGCCGCCACGGAGGAACGGAGGTAGGCCTCGGGAACACGGGTCTGCAGTGACAAGACGAACGGCCTCTCGCATCGAACAGGGACGACGGAACGCTGGCGGGTGTGACGACACGTTATTGCACGCCCAGTTTGCGGGTTGGTGAACAACTCCGCCGACCCGGCGCGCGTGCGGCGAACCAGTTGACAACTCGGGCGACCGTTTGCCATCCTGCTTCCAGGTCACGAGTACCAGCATCAAGCCCCGGCTCGCTGGTCGGCAACCCTCCTCCGCGGTGGGGTGCTCCGGGTGACGACCTGGCCGCGCTCCGACGACGGAGGCGGCAAGCGCGGATCGACGCCTCTCGTCAGATCGCGGCCCTCGTGCCGTGCGTCGATCCCTCGACGGAGGGATTCCTCATGACCACAGTTCTGCAGCGCCCCATCGCATCCGTGCACGGCCGGGACCATCAGGTGACGTGTGCCGACGGCCGCACCACTCGCAGCATCGATCTGGACTACGCGGCCAGCGCTCCCGCGCTCGACGCGGTGGTCGAGCGAGTACGAGAGGTGTTGCCGCACTGCGCGAGTGTGCACCGCGGCGCCGGCCACAAGTCGCAGGTCTGCACCCGGGAGTACGAGTCCGCCCGGAACACGGTGCACCGCTTCTGCGGCGCGGATCCCGACGACGTGGTCGTGTTCACGCGGAACACCACCGACGCGCTGAATCTCCTGGCGGGCTGCGTTCCCGGGGACACGGTGGTGCTGGACATCGAGCATCACGCGAATCTGCTGCCGTGGCGGAACCGCCGGGTGGTGCGATCGGCGGACTCGGTCGATGAGACTCTGACTCGGCTCGGCGACGAACTCGCGTCGAGACCTGCTGCGCTGCTTGCCGTCACGGGTGCCTCCAACGTGACGGGCGAGGTCCTGCCCCTCGATCGACTCGCGGATCTGGCGCACCGACACGGTGCCCGCATCCTTGTCGACGGGGCGCAACTCGTTCCGCACCGCGCCGTGGACATCACCGCGGCGGGCATCGACTACCTGGCTTTCAGTGGTCACAAGCTGTACGCGCCCTTCGGAGCGGGAGTGCTCGTGGGACGGCGTGACTGGCTCGATGTGGCCGAGCCGTACCTCGCGGGCGGTGGAGCCACCCGGCACGTGTCCGTCCTCGGTGCGTCGGTCGACATCGACTGGGCGCCGTCCCCGGCGCGGCACGAGGCCGGCACACCCAATCTCCTCGGCGCCGTCGCGATCGCCGCGGCGTGCGACGAGATCGGCGCGATCGGCCACGGTGCCATCGCCACTCACGATCAGGAGTGCACGGACGCCCTGCTCGGCGGGCTCACCGCTCTGGCCGGTGTGTCGGTCCTCCGTCTGTGGAGCGACTCCGCCGACATCGTCGGCATCGTGTCCTTCACCGTCGACGGTGTCGACGCGGGTGCACTCGCCACCACACTGGCCGACGATCACGGCATCGCGGTGCGGGCTGGGAAGTTCTGCGCCCACCCCCTCCTCTCGCGGGTAGGCGCGGCCGACGGTGCCGTGCGGGCGAGCATCGGGCTGGGGACCACCGCCGACGATGTCGACCGCTTCGTGGAGGCGGTGCGTGTGACGTGCCTCTCACTGCGGGATCGCGTCACCACCGGATCGTTAGCATCAGCATCATGACGAGGAGCAGGTTGTGGGGTCGACGACACGTCGACCTCTGCCGTGCGACCTCGAGCGCCTGTCCGGTCCGGTGATCGTGCGACTCACTTCACCCCACAGCCTCCGCTGCACCCACGACTGACTGGACAACTCATGACCACGGTGTCTTCCGACTCCCTCGTCTTCCTCGACGGCGTCTCCGGTACCTCCCCGGACGTCGTCCGGTTCTCCGCCGCCGATCTCTCCGAGGCCCAGAGCCGCTACGCGACCCTCAAGGCCGAGCACCCCGGTGCTCGTGTCGTGGTGGACATCGACGTGCACATCGCCGCCGACGCCCGGACCGCCCGCCGCGAGGTGCTGGCGTCGGACAGCAAGCCTCGCCCCGGCACGCTGCAGTACGTCGGGACCGCGTCGGGTCTCGCAGGCCTCGTCGCCGACATCGTGACGGTCGACGTGGCGGACGGCGTGACCCTGCGTCCGGTGGTGGAGCAGACGCGGGAGTCCGTCGTCCGGGCGATCACCACCGAGGTGGTGCCCGCCCTGGAGGTTCGGCGTCTGCGCGCGTCCTGAGGCTCAGCCCTCGCGGGTCTCGGGGCCCATGTCCACAGCGAGCCCGGCGGTGATGCGCAGCAGTTCGGGGTAGGTCGTGCGGAAGAGGGTCGCGGGGTGACCCGCTGCAGCCCACAGCCGTTCGAAGCGTTCCAGCGCCGTGTCGACGAACGTCGGCAGATTCGTCGGGTGGCCCACGGGCGCGATCCCGCCCACCGGTTGCCCGGTGGCGTGTTCGACCACGTCGATCGATGCGCGGGTCAGCGTGCCCTCGAGACGTCGACCGGTGGCATCGAGGTCCACGTTGTGTGCACCCGACACCAGCAGCAACACCGGGTCGTCGTCGAGCAGGAACACCAGCGACTTGCAGACGGCACCGAGCGGAACCCCGCTCACCGCCGCGGCCTGACGCGCCGTGTGCGTCGGCTCGGACTGCGTCACGATCACGCCGTGATGACCTCGGGCGATCAGAACGTCCGACACGTGTGCCGCAGCGGGATGGTGGATCCGCGTCATGGTCGCAGGATAGTCAGTCCACGCCGCCGGGACATCCGGTGAGCGGGAGCGCTGGCTATCCTGACCGGATGACACACACGGATGCGTGGAAAGCCTTCACGGTGACGACCGACGCCCATGTCGCGACGGTGACCCTCATCGGCCCGAACAAGGGCAATGCGATGGGTCCCGACTTCTGGTCGGAACTGCCTCTCGTCTTCTCCGCGCTCGACGCGGACCCCGAGGTACGCGCCATCGTGCTCGCCGGCTCGGGCCGCAACTTCAGCTACGGTCTCGACCTGCCCGCCATGGCAGGCGATTTCGGTGCGGTCATGGGGGACAAGGCACAGGCCGGTCCGCGCAGCACGTTCCACGACATGATCAAGCGCATGCAGGCGTCGATCAACGCGGTGGCCGACTGCCGCAAGCCCGTGGTGGCCGCCGTGCAGGGGTGGTGCATCGGCGGTGGGATCGATCTCATCTCGGCCGCCGACATCCGCTACGCCAGCGCGGACGCGACGTTCAGTGTGCGCGAGGTGAAGGTCGCCATCGTGGCGGACATGGGGTCGTTCGCCCGTCTGCCCGCGATCATCGGCGACGGTCATCTTCGCGAACTCGCGTTGACCGGAAAAGATATCGACAGTGCCCGGGCGCAGCAGATCGGTCTGGTCAACGACGTGTTCGACGACGCGGAGGCCGTGCTCGCCGCAGCGCGTGCCACGGCCACCGAGATCGCGGCGAACCCGCCTCTCGTGGTGCACGGGATCAAGGCGGTTCTCGACCACGGTCGCGTTGCGGCAGTGGAGGATTCGCTGCGCTACGTCGCCGCGTGGAACGCAGCTTTCCTGCCGTCCGAGGATCTGACGGAGGCCATCACCTCGGTGTTCGAGAAGCGCCCCGCGTCGTTCCAGGGCAAGTAGTAGAGACCCTGGTGGAACGGCCCGATCAGCGGAAGGCGCTCTTCGGGTCGTTCCACAGCTGATCGGTGAAGTCCTCGAGGACGACGAGCACCACCGAGTCCTCAGCGCGGCGCAGGATCGACTTGCTCGCCCGGACCTGGAGGATGTCGCCCTTCGAGTCCGTCATGCGCCAGAGCGAGTCGGCGCGGGTGGCGACGGTGGTCAGGAACGTCTCGGCGATGTTGACTCCGAGCGGTTCGTTGGCCGGGAAGATGTCCTGCAGTGTGAGGGTCTCGTTCGACCGGGGGGACTCCTCGTCGAAGCCCATCAGTTCGTCGAAGGCCTCGTTGGCGAAGACGACCGTGCCGCCGGGCTCGACGGCGAGGACGGCCAACGGAATGCGGTCGAGCACGACGGTCACCGGCAGTGACGGGAACTGCGTCGTGGTCGAGACCGCCTCGGACGTGGGATTTCTCCGGTCGCTCACAGCGTCACTCATCGGTGGTACCGCACCCTTACGTCGTGGCTCGTTCGTCCTGACACGGCCCGGGGGACCGCGGATGCGATGCTATCAGCGGACAGCACCGCATCCGGGTTTCCGACGGTCTCTAGTGGTCGCCCTGGTTCTTCAGGCGCTCGACCGATGCCTCGAACTCCGCCTCGGCCTCGGCGCGGCCGACCCAGTTGGACCCGGTGACGTGCTTGTTCGGCTCGAGATCCTTGTAGTGCAGGAAGAAGTGCTCGATCGCGTCGAGCTCGAACTGCGAGACGTCCGAGAGATCCTGGATGTGGTCCCACCGCGGATCGCCCGCCGGGACGCACAGCACCTTGTCGTCGCCGCCGGCCTCGTCGACCATCTTGAACATCGCCACGGGGCGGGCCTCGACGAGGACGCCGGGGAACACGGACTCCGGCAGCAGGACGAACGCGTCGAGCGGATCGCCGTCCTCACCGAGGGTGTTCTCGATGAAGCCGTAGTCCGCGGGGTAGCCCATCGCCGTGTAGAGGTAGCGGTCCAGGCGCACTCGCCCGGACTCGTGGTCGACCTCGTACTTGTTGCGCTGACCCTTGGGGATCTCGATGGTCACGTCGAACTTCACGTCCACTGTCCTTTGCTCGGTGGCCCGGCTACCTGCTCGGCGGCCACGTACTGTCGTGCAGTCGTCTGTCGGGCGCATCGAAGGACGCGCCGGTGGTCAGACAGTAACCGGCCGCGTCGATAGGGTGCGAGGAGAGGTGCATCGCCGGAGAACGGCCACGGACCCGCGAGTGGAGGAGAGACGTGAGCTCAGGGAAGCGGCCGTCCGGCACGCCGTTACGCACGCGCGTGCTGCTGATCGGAGCCTCGGTCGTGGTGCTCGTGCTGGCGATCGTCGGCGTCGCGCTGATCACCCCCACGCTCTCCGAGGACTCGACACCCGTGGCGACTTCACCCGAGCCGTCGCCCGTTCTGCCCGCCCCGCAGGTGGTTCCGGTCTCACCCGATGCGCCGAAACCGAGCCCGGCGGGCCTCGAGGCGGTGCTCGCCGCACCCCTGCGCAATCCCGATCTGGGCCGCTTCACCGGATCCGTCGCGGACGCGATCACCGGTGAGGTGCTGTGGAGCGCCGATGCGGACACCCCCATGACGCCGGCGTCGACCACCAAGATCCTCACGGCCGCGGCCGCCATGATGGCGCTGCCCGCCGACCACCGCGTGACCACCAAGGTCGTGGCGGGCGACGCGGCCGGTCAGGTGGTACTCGTCGGTGACGGCGACCCCACGCTCACGGCGGAGCCGGTCGGGCGACCCGGGTTCTACGACGGGGGAGCCCGCATCGACGACCTCGCCGAACAGATCCGCAGGTCCGGCACGACCGTCACGTCCATCGCCGTGGACGGCGGCGCGTACTCGGGGCCGGAGCAGGCGCAGGGCTGGTTCCCCGGCGACGTGGCCGCCGGATACATCGCACCCATCGAACCGATCACCCTCGACGGGGGTCGCTCGGTGCCGACGGTCGACGAGTCGCCGCGCAGCGCCACTCCCGGTCTCGACGCCGGTCGGGCGTTGGCGCGTGCTCTCGGCCTGGACCCGGCCGTCGTGACGGACGGTCGCGCGCAGTCCGGTGCCGGATCTCTCGCGACGGTGCAGTCCGCGCCTCTGCGGCAGCGGCTCGGGCAGATGTTGGGGTTCTCGGACAACGTGCTCGCGGAGGCCGTCGGTCGCGAGATCGCCGAGGAGGTGGGCCGGCCCGCGTCGTTCGACGGGGCCACGGACGCCGTCCTGGAGACACTGCAGAAGAACGGCGTCGACGTCACCGGAGTCATGCTCGAGGACACCAGCGGACTCTCCGTCGACAATCTCATCCCTGCCCGGGTGCTGGGCGCGCTCGTCACCCGGGCCGCCGGGTCCGGCACCGAGAACCTGCGGCCGATGCTCGACTACCTGCCCGTCGCCGGTGCCACGGGCACGCTCGCCGCCCGCTACGCGTCGGGTGACCGCACGGCCGCGGGGTGGCTGCGCGCCAAGACGGGAACGCTCTCGACCGCCAGTGCGTTGGCCGGATACGTGACCGACGAGAGCGGCCGGGTGTTGACGTTCGCGTTGATGTCCAACGACAGGCCGCCCGAGGTCGGTCGTCCGGCCCTGGACGCACTCGCGTCGACGCTCCGCTCCTGCGGCTGCACCTGACCGGTCGATTTCGAGAGAGAACAGGGGTGAGGGCATGTCCGACACTGGTGTGATCGATTGGGGTCTGGCGGCCCGGACGGGTGCCCGGCTCGCACCACGGGGTCCGAAGACGTCGCGGTACACCGCGGACGCGGCGCTGCGCGAACTGGCCGACGCGTCGGTACGCGCCGAGGGCCCCGTGCGCGAGGTCACGGGACTCGCCGACGGTCTGCCCGTCCCGGCGGCGCGCGTGCTCGATCGGCCGGAGTGGATCGCCGCCGCGTCCGAGTCGATGCGGCATCTCGTCAGTGACTCCGACGGCGACGACAGTTCGTTCCTCGGCGGCAAGCCGGGCGGCGTGCAGGCGGGCGCGATGCTGGCGTTCCTGTCGACGGCCATTCTCGGGCAGTACGACCCCTTCACCGGTCCGGACGGAACGCTGCTGCTCGTGGCACCCAACATCGTCTCCGTGGAGCGATCGCTTCGCCTGCGGCCCAGCGACTTCCGACTGTGGGTGTGTCTGCACGAGGTGACGCACCGCGTGCAGTTCTCGTCGTCGCCGTGGCTCGCGGGTTACATGAAGGACAGCGTCACCACGCTGCAGGGCGGCGCGGACGAGCCCCTGGCCGACGTCGTGGGACGCCTCGCGGCGGCGGTGCGGTCCCGCGGGCAGGACGGCGGCGACGGCGGCATCATCGGCCTGCTCCGGGCGACGCAGGCACCCGCGCAGCAGGAGGCACTCGATCGTCTGCTGGTGCTCGGAACGCTGCTCGAAGGCCATGCCGACCACGTGATGGACGCGGTGGGTCCCGCGGTGGTGCCGTCGGTCTCGGCGATCCGCAAGGCCTTCGACGCCCGTCGCACGCGGAAGCAGAACCCGGTGCAGCGCGTGATCCGCGCGCTGCTCGGGATGGACGCGAAGATGGCGCAGTACGTCCGCGGCAAGGCGTTCGTCGACGCCGTCGTCGGCCAGGTCGGCATGGAGCGTTTCAACACCGTGTGGACCGACGCGGACACGTTGCCGCTGCTCTCCGAGATCGAGGCGCCGGAGAAGTGGACGCAGCGAGTTCTGGGATGACCGGCGTCCCGGCATGACCGGGGCACGCCCGATGCCGGAGGGCCCGCACCTGCTCACGGTGCGGCGGGCGGTGCGCGCCTGGTTCGGGGAGCACTGCCCGGAGCGCGCCGTCGTCGTCGGGCTGTCGGGTGGTGCGGACTCGCTGGCGCTCACCGCCGCCTGTGTGGCCGAGGGCGCACAGGTGCACGCCGTGGTCGTCGACCACGCGCTGCAGGCGGGTTCGGCCGAGGTGGCGCACAGGGCCGCCGAGCAGGCACGAGACCTCGGGTGTTCCCGCGCCGAGGTGAGGACCGTGTCGGTGACCGGGGCGGGTGGACCCGAGGCCGCGGCCCGGCGCGCCCGGTACGCCGCTCTCGACGCGGTCCGCGGTGACCGCCCGATCCTGCTGGGCCACACGCTGGACGACCAGGCCGAGACCGTCCTGCTCGGACTCGCCCGCGGATCCGGGTCCCGATCGCTGCGGGGGATGGCGGCCTGGGACCCGCCGCGAGGTCGGCCGCTGTTGACCGTGCGCCGCGAGTCCACCGTCGGCGCGTGCGCCGAACTGGGTCTCGCCGCGTGGGACGACCCGCACAACCTCGACCCGTCCTTCGTTCGGGTCCGACTCCGCGGCGAGGTGCTCCCGCTGCTGGAGGACGTCCTGCACGGCGGTGTCGCCGCCGCGCTCGCGCGCACCGCCGACCAGCTGCGCGAGGACGGCGCCGTTCTCGACGCACTCGCCGCGGACATCGCCGTGTCCGCCCGCGTCGGCGACGCGCTGGAGGTGTCCGCCCTCGTGGAGGTACCGGGTGCACTCCGTCGGCGGGTGATCCGCGAGTGGCTGGCCGACTGTGGAGTGCCGTTGCGCAACGAGGCGCAGGTGCGCGCCGTGGACGATCTCGTCGGCGCGTGGCGCGGGCAGGGCGGCGTCGCGGTGGCCGGGGGCGGCCCGGTCGAGAGGTTGGTCGTCGAGAGACGACGTGGCAAGCTCGACCTGGTTCGGTGGACCGGCCGGGCCGCGAGCGAGTGAAGGGACACCCGTGTACGAGGGCGACATCGCATCGATCCTGATCTCCCGAGAGGAGATCGACAAGCGTATCGCCGAGCTGGCCGAGGAGATCGCCGCTCGCTATCCGGTGGGGGCTCCCGAGGGTGATCTGCTGCTCGTCGGAGTTCTCAAGGGCGCCATCATGTTCATGACGGATTTCGCACGCGCACTGCCGATCCCGAGCCAGCTCGAGTTCATGGCGGTCAGTTCGTACGGATCGTCCACGTCCTCGTCGGGCGTCGTCCGCATCCTCAAGGACCTCGACCGCGACATCCACGGCCGCCACGTCCTCATCGTGGAGGACATCATCGACTCCGGTCTGACGCTGTCGTGGTTGATGAAGAACCTCGCCACGCGCCAGCCCGCATCGCTCGAGGTGGTCACCCTGCTCCGCAAGCCCGACGCGGTGAAGGTGGACGTCGACGTCGCGAACGTCGGCTTCGACATTCCGAACGAGTTCGTCGTGGGCTACGGCCTCGACTACGACGAGCGTTACCGCGACCTTCCCTACATCGGACTGCTGGAACCGCGGGTCTACGGAGGCTGATCGAATGTCGCGCGAACAGGTCGGCCCCACCGCCACGTCCATCGCGGACGACGTCCGGAACGGGCGGGTCCAACCTGCCGCGGTCGCCCGAGAAGCGTTGGACCGCATCGCCGCTCGCAACGACGACCTGCACGCGTTCGTCGTGGTGCGTCCCGACGAGGTGCTCCGGGAAGCGGACGCGGTCGCCGTTCGAGCGAATCTACGGGCCCTGCCGCTCGCCGGCGTTCCGGTGGCGATCAAGGACAACGTCCCGGTGACGGGCTACCCGATGCGCAACGGTTCGCTCGCGACATCCGACACTCCCGCCGCCGCGGATCACCCGGTGGTCGCGCGCCTGCGCGGCGCGGGCGCTGTGATCGTCGGTCTCACCTCGGTTCCCGAGCTGTGCCTGTGGGGCGCGACGGACGGTGCCGACGGCATCGCCCGCAATCCGTGGAACCGCGACCTCACCCCGGGCGGATCGTCCGGTGGCGCCGCCGCCGCGGTCGCCTCGGGCATGGTGCCCGTCGCCCACGGCAACGACGGCATGGGGTCCATCCGGATCCCCGCCGCGAACTGCGGACTGGTCGGCATCAAGCCGGGGCTCGGCCTCGTCCCGTCCGAACTGGGCAACGGCTCGTGGTTCGGCATGTCGGAGAACGGTCCGTTGACCACGACCGTCGCCGACGCGGCGCTCCTGCTCTCGGTCATGGCGGACGATCCGGATCTCGCCTACGTCGACGCTCCCGAGACCACGCGCATCGGGGTCGCCGTGGAGTCGCCGTCGCCCGTCGTGCGAGTGGATCCCCACTTCCGGCAGGCCGCACTCGACGTCGCCCGGGAGCTCGAGCGGATCGGGCACCGCACCAGCACGGCAGCGCTGCCCTACCCGGCGAGTCCACTCGGGCAGCTCGCCCGCTGGACGGCCGGCGGAGCCGCGGACGCCGCGGGGCTCGACGTGTCGGCGCTGCAGAAGCGAACCCGTCGCCACATCGCGGTGGGTCGGCGAGCGGCACGGTTCGTGCGGCCGTCGCAGACCGAGACGCTCACGCGACGCATGCGCTCGTACTTCGAGAGTGTCGACGTGGTGCTGACGCCGGCGCTCGCCGCGCCGCCGATCCGTGCGGACCGGTGGAGCGAGCGCGGGTGGGCAGCCAACATGGCGGCCAACATTCGCTACGCACCCTTCGCGGCACCGTGGAACTTGCTGGGGTGGCCGGCCGTGGGTGTGCCCGCGGGACTCCATCCCGAGTCGGGGACTCCGCTGGCCGTGCAGCTGGCGGGACCTCCCGGGTCCGAGCGTCGACTGCTGGCGCTCGCGGCACAGATCGAACAGCATCGGCCCTGGCCACGCACCGCGGCCGACCGGTAACACTCGTCACGCGCAGCTGGGCGCGGGAACCTCACCGCGTGTCGGCGCGTTGACCGAGATGTGCGCGCCGCCCGGCCGTCCGCATCCGCGGTAACCTGGCTTGTCCGGTGCGCAACCGGCAACGATCGAGAACTGCTGCCGGCCGACCGACGCGAACCATGACCACCTGCCTGTGAGTCCGACTGCCATCGAGGGCGACGCTGTATGAACCGCAAGACTTTGTTCCGCAACCTGGCGATAGTCGCCGGCATCCTGTTGGTGATCTTCGCCTTCAGCTACTTCGGCGACGACACGCGGGGGTGGAAGAGTGTCGACACGTCGGTCGCCGTCGCGCAGCTCGACGACCAGAACGTGCAGACCGCGCAGATCGACGACCGCGAGCAGCAGGTCCGTCTGACGCTGAAGAGCGGCAACGACGCCACCGGCAACGAGACGCAGATCATCTCGCAGTACCCGGACGCCGCGTCGCAGCAGATCTTCGACAAGGTCGCCGCGTCGGGTGCCGAGAGCTACGACACCGAGGTGACGCAGGACAGCTGGTTCACGTCGATCCTGGTGTTCCTGCTCCCCATGATCATCCTGCTGGGCATCTTCATCTTCGTGATGTCGCGCATGCAGGGCGGCGGGCGCGGCGGTGTGATGGGCTTCGGCAAGTCCAAGGCCAAGCAGCTCACCAAGGACATGCCGAAGACGACGTTCGCGGACGTGGCAGGCGCGAACGAAGCGGTCGAAGAGCTGTACGAGATCAAGGACTTCCTGCAGAACCCGGCCCGCTACCAGGCACTCGGCGCGAAGATCCCCCGCGGCGTGCTGCTCTACGGCCCTCCCGGAACCGGCAAGACGCTGCTCGCCCGCGCCGTCGCCGGTGAGGCCGGCGTGCCGTTCTTCACCATCTCCGGTTCCGACTTCGTCGAGATGTTCGTCGGCGTCGGTGCCTCACGTGTGCGCGACCTGTTCGAGCAGGCCAAGCAGAACAGCCCCTGCATCATCTTCGTCGACGAGATCGACGCCGTCGGTCGCCAGCGCGGGGCCGGTCTGGGCGGCGGACACGACGAGCGCGAGCAGACGCTCAACCAGCTGCTCGTCGAGATGGACGGCTTCGGTGAGCGCACCGGCGTCATCCTCATCGCCGCGACCAACCGCCCCGACATCCTCGATCCCGCCCTGCTGCGCCCGGGCCGTTTCGACAGGCAGATCCCGGTCGGCGCCCCCGACCTCGCAGGACGCCGCGCGATTCTCGCGGTGCACTCGAAGGGCAAGCCGATCGCGCAGGACGCCGACCTCGAAGGTCTGGCCAAGCGCACCGTCGGCATGTCGGGCGCGGATCTCGCGAACGTCATCAACGAGGCCGCACTGCTCACGGCGCGGGAGAACGGCACCGTGGTCACCGAGGCCGCCCTCGAGGAGTCGGTGGACCGCGTCATCGGCGGACCTCGACGCAAGAGCCGCATCATCAGCGAGCACGAGCGCAAGATCACGGCGTACCACGAGGGTGGTCACACCCTCGCGGCGTGGGCGATGCCCGACATCGAGCCGATCTACAAGGTCACCATCCTCGCCCGCGGCCGCACCGGTGGTCACGCGATGACGGTGCCGGAGGACGACAAGGGCCTGATGACGCGCTCCGAGATGATCGCGCGCCTCGTCATGGCGATGGGCGGCCGCGCTGCCGAGGAGCTCGTCTTCCACGAGCCGACCACGGGAGCGTCGTCCGACATCGACCAGGCGACCAAGATCGCTCGCGCCATGGTCACCGAGTACGGCATGAGCAGCAAGCTCGGCGCCGTCCGGTACGGCCAGGAGCAGGGCGATCCGTTCCTGGGCCGCTCGATGGGCGTCCAGTCCGACTACTCGCACGAGGTCGCCCGGGAGATCGACGGGGAGGTGCGCAACCTCATCGAGGCCGCGCACACCGAGGCATGGGCCATCCTGAACGACTACCGCGACGTCCTCGACATCCTGGCCACCGAGCTGCTCGAGCGCGAGACGCTCACGCGCAAGGATCTGGAGAAGATCTTCACCGGCGTCGAGAAGCGTCCCCGCATCACCGCGTTCAACGACTTCGGTGATCGAGTTCCGTCGTCGAAGCCCCCGGTGAAGACGCCGCGCGAGCTCGCGACCGAGCGCGGGGAGCCGTGGCCTCCCGTCTCGATCGTCAAGGAGCCGAGCTACGCCGGCCAGGCCCAGAACGGTCAGGCACAGAACGGCCAGAACGGCCACGCCCAGAACGGGCACGGCCAGAACGGTCACGGTCAGAACGGGCAGGGCCAGAACGGGTCGACCCCGAACGGTCAGGGTGGCGCACATCGCGGCGGCCGTCCCGGCTCCTCGATGCCCGACTACGGCGCACCGGCCGGCTGGTCCGCACCGGGATGGCCTCCTCGCGAGAACGAGGCACCTCGGTACCCGGAGCCGCAGGGTTACGGCCAGCCGCAGGGCTACGGGCAGCCGCAGGGTTACGGGCAGCCGCAGGGATACGGGCAGCCGCAGGGATACGGGCAGCCGCAGGGATACGGGCAGCCTCAGGGTCAGGGTGACCCGCAGGGCTACCAGGGTCCGCGTGGGTATCAGGAACCGCGCGGGTACGACGAGCCCCAGCCCTACCAGGAACCCCAGCCCTACCAGGAACCCCAGCCCTATCGGGAACCGCAGGCGTACCAGGAACCGCAGCCCTATCAGGAGCCGTACCAGGATCCGCAGCCGTACGGGCAGTACCCCGGTTCGGGTGTGGGGGAGCCGGCTCAGCCCGAGCCGCGGTACCGCAACCCGCAGAACCCGGAGGGGCAGTACCAGCCTCCGCGTGACGAGGCCGAGGATCCCCAGCTGCCGCCGAACACCCAGCGGTGGGAGGGCCCGGACGCGCGCTAGAGTCGCTCGTCCGACCCTCTCGTCCGTGCGGCCGCACCCGCCCGCACATCACTCCGGCTGCTCTGATCCATCGGCAGCGCGTCCGTCAGCGAAGGGACCTCCCGTGTCCGTCAACCAAGCCGATCAGTCGATCGACGAGCCCGTGTCCGTGGTGTCCGGTCGGACGTTCGATCAGGAGCGCGCCGAGGCGGCCGTTCGCGAGCTGCTGCTCGCGGTGGGTGAGGACCCCGAGCGCGAGGGGCTGAAGGACACGCCCGCTCGAGTGGCGCGTGCATACCGGGAGATGTTCGGCGGACTGTTCGTCGATCCCGACGAGGTGCTGGGAACGACGTTCGACGAGGCGCACCGCGAGCTCGTCCTCGTGCGGGACATCCCGATGTACTCGACGTGCGAGCACCACCTGGTGTCCTTCCACGGCGTCGCGCACGTCGGCTACATCCCGGGCAAGTCGGGCCGGGTGACGGGCCTGTCGAAGCTGGCGCGGGTCGTCGACCTATACGCGAAGCGGCCGCAGGTGCAGGAGCGTCTCACCTCGCAGGTCGCCGACGCGATGATGCGCAAGCTCGAACCGCGCGGAGTCATCGTGGTGATGGAGGCCGAGCACCTCTGCATGGCGATGCGGGGAATCCGTAAGCCGGGCGCCAGCACCACCACCTCCGCCGTGCGCGGTGTGTTCCAGTCCAGCGCGGTGTCCCGGTCCGAGGCGCTGGATCTCATCCTTCGCAAATAGGCGCCGCTCGTGTTCACGCTTCCGCACGCGGACGGGCCCGTGGTGATGGGCGTCGTCAACGTCACGGCCGACTCGTTCTCGGACGGCGGCCGCTACCTCGACGTCGACGCCGCGGTGCGTCACGGCCTCGAACTGCACGCCGCGGGTGCCGACATCGTCGATGTGGGGGGCGAGTCGACACGTCCGGGAGCCGACCGCGTCGACCCGTCCGTCGAGGCGGAGCGCGTCGCACCGGTGATCGCCGAGTTGGTCTCTCACGGCGTGTGCGTCAGCGTCGACACGATGCGGGCATCCGTGGCGACTGCGGCGATCGGTGCGGGCGTGTCCATCGTCAACGACGTCTCCGGTGGCCGCGCCGATCCCGACATGGCGGGTGTCGTCGCCGATGCCGGCGTCGCCTGGGTGCTCATGCACTGGCGTTCCACCGTCGACTGGACCCACCGACCGGGTGCCGCGGAGGAGCACGACTACGGCGACATCGTCGAGGACGTGCGCAGCGGACTGCTCCGTCAGGTCGACGCGGCCGTCGCCGCCGGGGTGGACAGTTCCCGCATCGTCCTCGATCCGGGGCTCGGCTTCGCCAAGAACGCGGAGCACAACTGGGCGTTGCTCCGCCGACTCGATCGTCTCGTCGACACGGGCATTCCCGTGCTGGTGGGTGCGTCCCGCAAACGATTCCTCGGCACTCTGCTCGCCCGCGACGGGCAGCCTCGCCCTCCGCACGGCCGCGACGCTGCGACGGCCGCGATCTCGGTGCTGTCCGCCGTGGCGGGCGCCTGGGGGGTGCGCGTCCACGACGCCGTCGGCACTCTCGACGCTCTCGCCGTGCACCGGCAATGGCACGGCCCGACCGAACCGAAAGGCACGACATGACCGATCGCATCGAGCTGCGCGGGTTGACCGTGCGCGGCAATCACGGTGTCTTCGACCACGAGAAGCGCGACGGGCAGGACTTCCTCGTCGACCTCGTCGTCCACATGGATCTCGCCCCGGCCGCGGCATCGGACGACCTGACGAAGACGGCGCACTACGGCGAGTTGGCCGAGGCCGCCGCCGCGGTCGTCGCGGGGCCGAGTCGCGATCTCATCGAGACGGTCGCGAGCGAGATCGCCGACGGTGTCCTGACGGATCCGCGCGTGGAACGCGTCGAGGTCACCCTGCACAAGCCGTCGGCTCCGATCCCCCTGACCTTCACGGACGTGGCCGTCGTGGTGACCCGATCGAGGTCTGCGTGACCCGCGCGGTGCTCTCGATCGGGAGCAACATCGGGGACAGCGAACAGCAGTTGCGGGCCGTGGTCGAGGGTCTCGGTGACGCCGTCGTCGCGGTGTCGACCGTGTTCGCCACCGCCCCGTGGGGCGGCATCGACCAGCAGGACTTCCTCAACGCCGTCGTGATCGTGGACGACGAGAACACCGACTGCCGGGGCTGGTTGCGACGGGGACAGCAGTTGGAGACGGCCGCTCACCGCGAGCGGGTGCAGCGCTGGGGACCGCGGACCGTCGACGTGGACATCGTCGTGTGCGACGACGTCGTCAGCGACGACCCCGAGCTGATTCTTCCGCACCCACTGGCGCACGAGCGCGCCTTCGTCCTCGCACCGTGGCTGGACGCGGATCCCGACGCCGTGCTGCGTGGCCGATCGGTGCGCGACCTGCTGGCCGAGCTGCCGGAGTCCGAACGCGCCGGTGTGCGTCGCACCGAGACACGGCTGTGGGACCCGGTGCGCTGCGGGCGGGCCGGCGGTGACTCCACGTGAGCCCGACGCGCGTGCGCGACCTCGTCGCGCTCGCGGCGTTCGCCGTGGTGGCCACCTGGATCCTCGCGTCCTCGTTCTACGGGTCTGTTCCGCCGATCTCGACGTTCGCCGGAGCGTCGCTGTATCCGGTGGCGGTCGTCCTCGTGGTCGTGGGTCTGCTGGTGCGGTCCCGATTGCGCACCCGCAGGATCGGCCCCGGGCCCGGCCAGCTGCATCCGATCACGGTCGCCCGCGCCGTCGCACTGGCGAAGGCCGCGGCCCTCGTCGGTGCAGCGGCGGCGGGAGTGTGGGCCGGTCTGCTGATCCATCTGCTGCCCCTGCGGTCCTCGGTGCGCGCGGCGTCGGAGGACACGCCGGGAGCGCTGATCGGCCTCGTCGCCGGGATCGTCGCCGTGGCCGCTGCCCTGTGGCTCGAGCACTGCTGCCGGACACCGGACGACGGAGCCGACGAGCCCGCCCACTGACCCGATCGCGGCCGTCCTCGGACACCCCGTCCGTGCATGGTGAAGTGCGACAGCCGCCCGAGCCGTTACCCTGGGATTCATGACGGACACCGGCAGGAGCAAGGCGAACCGTCGCACGAAACGCGGCGGCAACCACACGGCTCTCGCCGGTCTGGTTCTGCTGGGCGTGGTGGCCAGCGTTCTGATGATCCTCAGCGACAGCGTTCCGCTGCTGCGCGTGGGCATCGTGGCAGCGCTGTGGGCCGCCGTTCTCGGCGCGTTCGCGATGACGAAGTACCGCCGCGACGCCGCGGTGGATCAGATGAAGGCGCGCGATCTGCAGACCGTCTACGAGCTCCAGCTGGAGCGGGAGATTGCCGCGCGCCGCGAGTACGAGCTCGGCGTCGAGTCGCGGGTGCGCGCCGAGATCGGTGCCGACGGAGACGAGATGCGTGCTCTCCGAGCCGAACTCGCGTCGCTGCGCCGCAGCCTCGAGATGCTGTTCGACGGCGAGTTGCCGGACGACCGCGCTGCCATCGCCGGCGAGGCGATGCGGATGCGGGAGCTGGCCGAGCGCTCCTACAGCGGCTACGAGCCGGCGCCGTCCGGTCTGTACGTTCCCGGATCGCGCACCCGCCCGCCGAGCTTCGCCCCCGATCCGACCTACTCCCGGCCCGGCTTTGCCACTCCCTTCGACGACCCGGTCACGGCGGAGACGTCGGTCATCGGCGGCGAGTTCGATCACGACGGCACCTTCCATCCGGCACCCGCACCGCAGTCGCCGCGCACCCCCGAATGGAACCCGTCGAGTCACCGCGCCGACAGCATTCCCGTCGCCCCCGAGCCGGAACCGCTGCCCGAACCCGAACCCGAGCCCGAGCCGGAACCGCTGCCGGAACCCGAACCCGAGCCCGAACCCCTGCCGGAACCCGAGCCGCTACCCGAACCCGAGCCGCAGCCCGAACCCGATCCGCTGCCGACCCTGGACGTCGAGCCCGAACCCGAGCCGGAAGAGCCCGAGCTTCCGGAACCCGCGCCCGTCGCACCCGTGCAGTCGGGCGGTCGACGACGCGCTGCGGATCCGGACGACGAGTCCGACGCACCGGTCGACGCAGGGTCGGGAGCACATTCGAGTGGGCGCTCCGTCGCGGACATCCTCGCGGGGATGGGCACCGCGGACGCGTCGACAGGATCGGGTCGCCGGCGCCGCCGTGCCGAGTAGTGGCTTCGCCGAGTGAGATCTGCGCCGCGGGTGTGACCGGCGTCGCATGGCGGTCGGTCGACGCCGGACACTAGTGTGGGCGTCGATGAGTCCGGTACCCGCCGAGCGGGACTGGAACTGTATCCCCGAGAGGACCCTTCTTGTCCCCCGATCGAGTCACGTCCGACCCCGCCCCGGCGCGCCTGTCCGTCGGTGTCGTGTCCGCAGGCCGGGTCGGTACCGCGCTGGGTGAGGCGCTCGAACGCGTCGGCCACGTCGTGTTCGGCTGTGCCGCCGTCTCCGACGCGTCCCGGCGCCGCGCCGAGACCCGCCTCCCCGACGCGGAGATCATGCCGGCCACGGATGTGGCGCGGCGCAGTGAACTGCTGATCCTGGCGGTGCCGGATCAGGAACTGGACGCGCTGGTCCGCGGGTTGGCGCGCACCGATGCGGTGTCGCCCGGAACTCTCGTGCTGCACACGTCCGGCGCCAACGGTGTCGGCATCCTCGCGCCGCTGGCGGGCCGAGGAGTGGTGACGATGGCCGTGCACCCCGCGATGACCTTCAGCGGCAAACCCGAGGACACCGACCGTCTGGCGACCGCGTGCTTCGGCATCACGGCGGCCGACGAGATCGGCCTCGCGATCGCGCAGGGACTGGTGCTCGAGATCGGCGGCGAGCCCGTGGGTGTGCCCGAGGAGGCGCGCACGCTGTACCACGCGGCGCTGGCCCACGGGTCGAATCACCTGATCACTCTGGTCGTCGACGCCCTCGACGCGCTGCGGGACGCGTTGGCCCACGAGGAACTTCCCGGCCAACAGCCGGTGGAACAGCGTCCCGGTGGTGTGGCGGAGCGGGTTCTGGCGCCACTGCTGTCGGCGGCGTTGGACAACGTGCTGCGCAGCGGACAGGGCGCGTTGACCGGTCCGGTGGCGCGCGGCGACGGGGCGACGGTGTCCAGGCATCTCGATGCGTTGACCGATCTCGACCCGCGGATCGCCGCGGGCTATCGCGCGATGTCACTGCGTACGGCCGAGCGGGCCGGCGCGGACGACACCGTGATGAACGTCCTGCGGGACAACGAATGAGGAGGCAGCCGTGAGTGCACTCGACGGCGCGTACACACCGGGTGAACTGACGGTGCATCACGCACCCGATGTCGTCCGGTCGGTCACCCGTGCCCTGCGCTCGGCGGGACGCCGAGTCGCGCTCGTGCCCACCATGGGTGCGTTGCACGCCGGTCACGTCCAGCTCGTGGAGATGGCGAAGCGGAGCGGCGCTGTCGTCGTGGTGTCGATCTTCGTCAACCCGCTGCAGTTCGGGGCGGGGGAGGATCTCGACGCGTACCCGCGCACCCTCGACGCCGACCTGGACGTGCTGCGCGCAGCCGGGGTGGAACTGGCCTTCGTCCCGAGTGTGCAGGACATGTACCCGCACGGTCCGCGGACGACGGTGCACCCCGGTCCGCTCGGTGCCGAACTCGAAGGCGCTTCGCGGCCCGGCCATTTCGCCGGGATGCTGACGGTGGTCGCGAAGCTGCTCGGCATCGTCGCACCCACCACGGCCTACTTCGGGGAGAAGGACTACCAGCAGCTGGTCCTCATCGACCAGATGGTGCGCGACCTGAACATCGACGTCGAGATCCGCGGCGTCCCCATCGTCCGCGAGTCCGACGGTCTCGCCCTGTCCTCGCGCAACCGGTACCTCGACGAGCACCAGCGGTCCCTCGCGGTGGCCCTGTCGGCAGCGCTGATCGCCGGCACCCATGCTGCCGAGGGTGGTTCGGATGCCGTTCTGGCGGCGGCACAGTCGGTGCTCGACACGGTGCCGGAGGTGGACGTCGACTACCTCGAGGTACGCGGAGCCGATCTCCGTGACGCACCCGAGGAGGGAGACGGCCGGTTGCTGGTCGCCGCCCGCGTGGGCACCACGCGCCTGCTCGACAACGTGGGCGTCGCTCTCGGTACCGGATTCCAGGGTCGCGATCCGGAATCCGCAGCTGGACAACGCCATCTCGGCCACTCCTGACTCCACTTCGACCGGCCTGCCCGCAACTCCGCCCGGCTCCAGACAGGTAAGGACCCACCATGCTCCGCACGATGATGACCTCGAAGATCCACCGCGCCACCGTGACCCACGCCGATCTGCACTACGTGGGGTCGGTGACCATCGATCAGGACCTGCTCGACGCCGCCGCGCTGCTCGAGGGTGAGCAGGTGACCATCGTGGACATCGACAACGGTGCTCGGCTCGAGACCTACGTCATCGCGGGGCAGCGTGGTTCGGGAGTGGTCGGGATCAACGGCGCCGCAGCGCATCTCGTGCACCCGGGTGATCTGGTGATCATCATCGCCTACGGCATCCTCGATCCGGCCGAGGTCGCCGAGTACGCGCCGAACGTGGTGTTCGTCGACGCCGACAACCGCCCCGTCCAGGTTGGCTCCGATCCGGCGGACAGCCCGGCCGGCTCCGGACTGATCTCGCCGCGCACACTCACCGCGGACACGCGTGACACGGTCTCGGTCTGATGCTGCTCACCGTCGACGTCCGCAACACCAACATCGTGTTGGGCGTGTTCACCGGCAGCGGTGACCACGCGCGGCTCACGCGGCAACGCCGGATGCGGACGGACGCGTCGATGACGGCGGACGAGCTCGCGTTGACCTTTCGCGGTCTCCTCGGTCCCGACGTGGAGACCATCACGGGTGTCGCGGCGCTCTCGACGGTCCCGTCGGTGCTGCGCGAGCTCCGGACGATGCTGGGGCGGTACTGGTCGCACGTTCCGCACGTGGTCGTCGAGCCCGGTGTGCGCACGGGAGTGCCTCTGTTGGTGGACAATCCGAAAGAGGTGGGCGCCGACCGCATCGTCAACAGCCTCGCGGCCCACCACCTGTACGACGCCCCGTGCATCATCGTCGACTTCGGGACGTCCACGTGTGTCGACGTCGTGTCGGCGAAGGGGGAGTTCCTGGGCGGATCGATCGCACCCGGACTCGAGATCTCCATGGACGCGCTCGCGTCCCGCTCCGCGGCGCTGCGCAAGGTCGAACTGGTCCGGCCCCGAGGCGTTCTCGGCAAGAACACCGTCGAGGCCATGCAGTCGGGTGCGATCTTCGGGTTCGCCGGCCTCGTCGACGGCATCGTCGATCGGGTGTGCCGCGAGGTGCCCGGCTTCGACGGCGACGACGTCGTCGTGGTGGCCACCGGCGACACGGCGTCGCTCGTCATGGACGACTCCTCGTCGATCGATCGCATCGAGCCGGACCTCACGTTGGCGGGACTGCGGCTGGTCTACGAGCGCAATCAGGCCCGTCGCCGCTGATCGAGGCCACGACGGTCGAGGTGGCGCGCTGCCGAACGGTGTGCCACACTTTCGGGGTGACTGATCGCACGGGTGCTCGGGAGTGTTGTCAGGGCTGACGCCTGCCCTGACTGTCATCACACCTCCCTGGAGTCCTGTCGTGCTCTCGCTCTCTGCTGTCGCCCCCACCTCTCTGCGTCCCGCCGATCTGCTGCGCCTCACCGATCAAGGTGCGGCGGACGTGCTCGACGGTCGCCATGATGCGCTCCTCCCGCCCGGTGGAGTGTTCCCAGCCGGTGAACGGTGGTGTGCCCGTCTGCATTCGGACGATCTGGTCGACCTGTGGCTCATCAGCTGGGTGCCGGACAAGTCCACCGAACTGCACGACCACGCCGGATCGCTCGGCGCGCTGACCGTCCTGAGCGGCTCGCTCAGCGAATACCGTTGGAACGGTGAGGGTCTGCATCACCGCCGCCTGGACGCGGGTGATCAGGCGTCCTTCCCGCTGGGGTGGGTCCACGACGTCACCCACGCACCGGCCCCGACATCGGACCCGGTGACCGTGAGCGGTCCGACACTGAGCGTGCACGCGTACTCGCCGCCGCTGACGGCCATGTCCTACTACGAGATCGGCGAGCGCGGTGCTCTGCGCCGCACCCGGTCCGTCCTGACCGACCTGCCCGAGGGAGACGCGTGATGACGACTCGACCCACCACCCGATCGAGCATCGACGACATGCTCGAGCGCGCACGGTCCACGTACCGCCGCACGGACGTCTCCGAGCTGGCCGATGCCGTCGCGCGCGGCGCGGTACTCGTCGACATCCGCCCCCAGGCGCAGCGCGCGCTGGAAGGGACCATGCCGGGGGCACTGGCCGTCGAGCGCAACGTCCTCGAGTGGCGGTGCGACCCCACGAGCAGCGCACGCCTGGCCATCGCGGTGGATCACGACGTCGAGTGGATCGTGCTGTGCTCCGAGGGCTACACCTCCTCGCTGGCCGCCGCGGCGCTGCAGGAACTGGGGCTCACGCGAGCGTCCGACGTCATCGGTGGGTACCGCGCCATCGTCGACGCCGGGCTCACCGGCGTCGTGGGGAGCGCACGGCACTGCCTGCGCGAAGGGCGCACTCTCGTCGCGCACTGACCTCTCTATAGGCTGGGCAGTCGTGACCGAGACACCACGAGCAGACACCGACCCCGCCGCCGTTCCCACCGACGACACCCCGGAACAGGTGCGCATCCGCCGCGAGAAGCGCGCCCGGCTGCTGGAGTCCGGGCGCGAGGCGTATCCGGTGTCGGTCGCGAGGACGCACTCGCTGGCCGAGGTCCGGGCTGCGCATCCCGCGCTCGAGCCGGACACGCACACCGGCGAGCAGGTGGGGGTGGCCGGTCGCGTCATCTTCCTGCGCAACACCGGCAAGCTCTGCTTCGCGACGCTGCAGGACGGGGACGGCACGCAGCTCCAGGCCATGATCTCCCTCGCCGGTGTCGGCGAGGACGCGCTGGCGCTGTGGAAGTCGGACGTCGATCTCGGCGACATGATCTTCGTGCACGGCGAGGTGATCAGCTCCCGACGCGGCGAGCTGAGCGTCATGGCGGACGAGTGGCAGATGGCGTCCAAGTCGCTGCGGCCCCTGCCCGTCGCCCACAAGGAGATGAACGAGGAGTCCCGCGTCCGCCAGCGGTACGTCGACCTCATCGTGCGTCCCGAGGCGCGGGAGAACGCCCGCCGCCGCGTCGCCGCGCTGCGCGCACTGCGTGACGGGCTCGAGCGCCGCGGATTCCTGGAGATCGAGACCCCGATGCTCCAGACGCTGCACGGCGGCGCCGCGGCCCGACCGTTCACGACGCACTCGAACGCGCTCGACATCGACCTGTTCCTCCGCATCGCTCCCGAACTGTTCCTCAAGCGGGCGGTCGTGGGCGGCATCGACCGGGTCTTCGAGATCAACCGCAACTTCCGCAACGAGGGCATCGACTCCACGCACTCCCCGGAGTTCGCGATGCTCGAGACGTACGAGGCCTACGGCACTTACGACGACTCCGCGGTGATGACGCGCGAGCTCGTGCAGGAAGTCGTCCAGGCCGTGTACGGGTCGCTCCAGGTCACCCTCGCGGACGGTTCCGCGTACGACTTCGCGGGCGAGTGGACCACCATCGAGATGTACCCGTCGTTGTCGGCCGCCGTCGGTATCGAGGTGACACCGGAGACAAGCCCGGACGACCTGCGTGCGCTGGCCGATCGGGTGGGTCTCGCCGTGCCGACGGACAAGGGGTGGGGCCACGGCAAGCTGGTCGAGGAGCTGTGGGAGCACAGCTGCGGGGACCAGCTCCACACTCCGACGTTCGTCCGCAACTTCCCCGTGGAGACGTCGCCTCTGGTCCGGGCCCATCGCAGCATCCCCGGTGTGGTGGAGAAGTGGGACCTCTACGTGCGGGGCTTCGAGCTCGCCACCGGCTACTCGGAGCTCGTCGATCCCGTCGTGCAGCGCGAGCGCTTCGTCGATCAGGCCCGGCTGGCGTCGGCCGGCGACGACGAGGCCATGGTCCTCGACGAGGACTTCCTCACCGCCATGGAGTACGCGATGCCGCCCACAACGGGTACGGGAATGGGCATCGACCGCCTTCTGATGGCGCTCACAGGGCTGGGTATTCGCGAGACCATCCTCTTTCCATTGGTGCGTCCCGACCGCGGCTGACGCCCGAATGGAACATTCCACTCGGTACGCTGCAAGGCCTCGGTAATGCGCGCTACTATCGATCCTGCTCGGCGAAAAGTGTCGCTGTGTTCGGAGGGGGGAATGCGTCGAATGGTCAAGAAGGTGACGGTCACGCTGGTCGACGACGTCGACAACGTGCCGGCTGACGAGACGGTGTCGATCGGGTTGGACGGCACGTGGTTCGAGTTGGATCTGTCCAACTCGAACGCCGATGAGCTGCGGAAAGTCATGGATCAGTGGATCCAGCACGCGCGGCGGGTGTCGACGCGGACGACCGGGGGAGGGTCGGCCGCGAGCTCGTCCGGGGGCACGCGGACACGCGGAGCGGCCGATCGGGCGCGCAGTGCTGCAATACGGGAATGGGCGCGCACGCAAGGTTTCGAGATCAGCGCGCGGGGCCGCATATCGTCCGAGATCGTGCGGGCCTGGGAACTTTCTTCGTGATTCTGTCCTGTCTGTCGGAGTCATTGTCATTCGATTGAATGACAATGACTCCAATGGATGGGCGGAATGTCCGTCACGTCTCATCACGCCGACCCATTGCCGTGGGTGCCGATCAGGAGTAGGCCGTTCGCTGCGGGCGAAGGCGGGAACGGTGAATCCGCTGTCGCTCGTGGTAACGAATCTCCGGTGCAGTGCGTTGTGACTGCATACAAGGGTGCCGGTGTCGTCCCGATGGACGCGCCGAGGGCGTGGGAGCCACCGTTCGCCGTCGGATGAACTTCCCCGGCGGAGCGGCACTCGAAGGTCACGGCAACTAGAGTGAGAGTCGGGCTCGAGGTTCGGACTAGAGGGTCCGACGCCTGCCCCGTCATCAGTGTGAGGGAGAGCGATGTTCGAGAGGTTCACCGACCGCGCACGGCGCGTCGTCGTCCTGGCCCAAGAAGAGGCCCGGATGCTCAACCACAACTACATCGGCACGGAGCACATCCTGCTGGGTCTCATCCACGAGGGTGAAGGCGTGGCGGCGAAGTCTCTGGAGTCGCTCGGGATCTCCCTCGAAGGTGTACGCAGCCAGGTCGAGGAGATCATCGGCCAGGGCCAGCAGGCACCGTCCGGGCACATCCCGTTCACTCCGCGTGCCAAGAAGGTCCTCGAGCTCAGCCTGCGTGAGGCGCTGCAGCTCGGACACAACTACATCGGCACGGAGCACATCCTGCTCGGCCTCATCCGTGAGGGCGAGGGTGTGGCTGCGCAGGTGCTGGTCAAGCTCGGCGCCGATCTCAACCGCGTGCGCCAGCAGGTCATCCAGCTCCTGTCCGGATACCAGGGCAAGGAGCCCAGCGAGTCCGGCAGCAGCCGCGGCGAGGCGGGCACACCGTCCACGTCGCTGGTGCTCGACCAGTTCGGCCGCAACCTCACGCAGGCCGCACTCGAGGGCAAGCTCGACCCGGTCATCGGACGCGCGAAGGAGATCGAGCGCGTCATGCAGGTGCTGAGCCGCCGTACCAAGAACAACCCGGTGCTCATCGGTGAGCCCGGCGTCGGCAAGACCGCCGTCGTCGAGGGCCTCGCGCAGGCGATCGTCAACGGCGAGGTTCCCGAGACGCTCAAGGACAAGCAGCTCTACACGCTGGACCTGGGCTCGCTCGTCGCCGGCAGCCGGTACCGCGGTGACTTCGAGGAGCGCCTGAAGAAGGTGCTCAAGGAGATCAACACCCGCGGCGACATCATCCTGTTCATCGACGAGCTGCACACGCTCGTCGGCGCGGGTGCTGCCGAGGGCGCGATCGACGCGGCCTCCATCCTGAAGCCGAAGCTCGCTCGTGGTGAGCTCCAGACCATCGGTGCCACCACGCTCGACGAGTACCGCAAGTACATCGAGAAGGACGCGGCCCTCGAGCGTCGCTTCCAGCCGGTGCAGGTCGGCGAGCCGTCGGTCGATCACACGATCGAAATCCTCAAGGGTCTGCGCGACCGGTACGAGGCGCATCACCGCGTCTCGATCACCGACAGCGCGCTCGTGGCGGCCGCGACCCTGGCCGACCGGTACATCAACGACCGCTTCCTGCCGGACAAGGCGATCGACCTCATCGACGAGGCGGGCGCGCGCATGCGCATCCGTCGGATGACGGCGCCGCCGGACCTGCGCGACTTCGACGACAAGATCGCCGATGCTCGTCGGGAGAAGGAGTCCGCGATCGACGCGCAGGACTTCGAGAAGGCCGCCAACCTGCGCGACAAGGAGAAGCAGCTCGTCGCGCAGCGCGCCGAGCGCGAGAAGCAGTGGCGTAGCGGAGACCTCGACGTCATCGCCGAGGTCGACGACAACGAGATCGCCGAGGTCCTGGGCAACTGGACCGGCATCCCCGTGTTCAAGCTGACCGAGGAGGAGACCACGCGTCTCCTGCGCATGGAGGACGAACTCCACAAGCGCATCATCGGCCAGGTCGAGGCGGTCAAGGCGGTCTCGAAGGCCATCCGCCGTACCCGCGCAGGACTGAAGGACCCGAAGCGTCCGTCCGGCTCGTTCATCTTCGCCGGCCCGTCCGGTGTGGGTAAGACGGAGCTGTCGAAGGCTCTGGCGAACTTCCTGTTCGGCGAGGACGACGCGCTCATCCAGATCGACATGGGCGAGTTCCACGACCGGTTCACCGCATCGCGTCTGTTCGGTGCGCCCCCCGGATACGTGGGCTACGAAGAGGGTGGCCAGCTCACCGAGAAGGTGCGCCGCAAGCCGTTCTCCGTGGTGCTGTTCGACGAGATCGAGAAGGCTCACCAGGAGATCTACAACACGCTCCTGCAGGTGCTCGAGGACGGCCGTCTCACCGACGGTCAGGGTCGTACGGTCGACTTCAAGAACACCGTGCTGATCTTCACCTCGAACCTCGGTACGTCGGACATCTCCAAGGCCGTCGGGCTGGGCTTCTCCTCGGGTGAGGGCAGTGGCTCCAACTACGAGCGCATGAAGCTCAAGGTGCACGACGAGCTGAAGAAGCACTTCCGCCCCGAGTTCCTGAACCGCATCGACGACATCGTCGTCTTCCACCAGCTCACCAAGGACGAGATCATCCAGATGGTCGATCTCATGCTGGCGCGGGTGGAGGTTGCGCTCAAGAACAAGGACATGGCCATCGAGGTCACGGACAAGGGCAAGGCGCTCCTGGCCAAGCGTGGATTCGACCCGGTGTTGGGTGCGCGTCCGCTGCGTCGCACCATCCAGCGCGAGATCGAGGACCAGCTGTCCGAGAAGATCCTGTTCGGCGAGATCGAGCCGGGTCAGATCGTGCTGGTCGACGTCGACAACTGGGACGGCGAAGGACAGGGCGAGGACGCAGTCTTCACCTTCCGCGGCGAGAAGAAGCCGATCAGCCTTCCCGACGAGTTGACCGTCGACCTGGCGAAGTCGGGCGAGAGCTCCGAGTAGTACGTACGCACGGCAACGGGCGGGACCCTCACGGGTCCCGCCCGTTCTGCGTTCGTGGTGTCTCTCGCGATGAGTTCGGCCGCACCGCCCGGTCTGTACCGGTATGGCTACTGCAACCGTGAACTCGATGCTCCTGTCCAGCCCCGATCCCGAAGCGCTCGCCCGGTGGTACGGGGAGGTGTTCGAGGCGCCGCCGATGTCGATGGGCCCGTACACCGTGATCGACCTCGACGGCTTCTTCGTCATGTTCGACAAGCGTGACGACGTGACGGGCCCGAATCGAGAGGGTGCGCGCGTCGTCCTGAACGTGGAACCGGACGACCCGGAGGCGGTCGCCGGTCGAATCGACGCGCTCGGCGGCGAGTGGGTGAGTCCCCTCGAGAGCCGCGACGGGGACCTGTTCGCCACCGCGAAGGATCCCGACGGCAACTGGATCCAGCTGGTCCGTCTGCGGGACGAGATGGAAGCGCAGATGGGCGCTCCGACGACGCCGTTCTCCGGCATCGCGGTCCGAGACATGGAGGACACCACGCGCTTCTACCGCAATGTCCTGGGCATGCGCGTGCTGCCGTCCGAGATGGGTACTTCCTGGATTCGCATCGACCGACGCACCAGCATGCTCGCCTACCCCAAGCCGGATCACGTACCGGCCACGCACACCGTACTGAACATCCCGACGCGTGACATCGACGCCACGGTCGCCGACCTCACAGCGCGAGGTGTCGAGTTCGTCCGATACGACGGGGCACCGCAGGACGACAAGGGTGTCATGCGGGGGAACGGCCCGGACATCGCGTGGTTCACCGACCCGTCCGGCAACGTCCTTGCGGTGATCGCCGTCGACCCGAGCGTCTGACCTGGCATCGGTTCGAAGTCGACAGCCGCTGGATACTCTGAACGAGTCAAGAGTTCCCCAGCGACAAGGATGGCTGATGCCTACTCGTACAGCACGGACAGCATGGAACGGTTCACTCGAGGAAGGCTCGGGACAGGTCGAGCTCTCCAGCTCGAAGGTCGGCACGTACGACGTGTCGTTCCCCAAGCGTGCGGCGGACGACGCGGGCGGCACCACCAGCCCCGAGGAGCTCATCGCCGCAGCGCACTCGTCCTGCTACGCCATGCAGCTCTCGGCCGTCATCGCCGAGGCCGGTGGCACTCCGCAGAGCCTCGACGTCACCGCCGAGGTGTCGCTCGGACCGGACGAGGTCGGCTTCAAGCTGACCGGCATCACGATCACGGTGCGCGGTGAGGTCGACGGTCTGGACGCCGACGGCTTCGCGAAGGCAGCGCAGAACGCCAAGGAGACCTGCCCGGTGAGCAAGGCCCTGACGGGCGTCGAGATCACGCTCGACGCCGCTCTCGAGAGCTAACGCAACAGCTCGAACGTCCCCTGGACGACGGCGAACGCGTAGGCGTTGTCCAGGGGGCCGATCGCCTCGTCGGACTGCAGTTGGGTGGCCACCACCCAGTCCTGTCCCCGAGCGTCGGTCAAGAGCCAGGACCCCGCCACGTCGCCCGCGGCGTTGCCGTTCTTGTAGCCCACGTACGGCCAGCGAGCGGGATCGACCTCGGCGCCGGGGTTCAGCGCGAGGACCTGGCGCACGACGTCGCTCTGCGGACCCGTGATCAACGCCGCGTACGCGCGGCAGATGTCGTTCGCGCTGCCGAACCACTCGACTCCGTCCGGCGTACCGGGCCTCGTCGCGATGCCCTGGTAGTCGAGGTCGGCGGTCACCGGATCGACGGGTTCGCTGTCGATGGTGCGATTCTCGATACCGGCCAGGATGTCGCGGCGGGTCTGCGTGTCGGCGTCGCGCCACTGCGCCCGCAGGTCCGGCCGTCCCCACCCGAGCACGAAGAACTCGCGCGTCGTCGGAAAGGGCGTCAGCGCCGCAGGATTCGCGGCGCCCATGATGGTGACCTCGGACTCGACCGCGTCCCGTCCGATGCGATCCATCAGCAGATCGGTGGCCGTGTTGTCGCTGATCGCGATCATCGCGTCGGTCGCCTCGCGCACCGTCACCGGTGTTCCCTCGGGAGCGAACTGCAACTGTCCCGACGGGGCCGACTTGCGTGCGTCGGTCACGGTCAACTGCTCGTCCCACGACAGCGTCCCGTTGTCGACGGCCCGCGCGACCGCGCCGAGCACGTACAGCTTCGCGACGGAGGCGAGCGGCAGGGAGTCGTCCGCGTTCAGGCTGTGAACGGGAGTACAGGTGCCGTCGGTGACGCGGGAGGCGACGTAGGACGTGCGGGCACCGAGAGCGGTGAGCGCGGCGTCCGACGAGGCGAAGGAGTCGACGCCCTCGGTGTCGGGCAGAGCCTGGATCCCGGACAGCAGGCCGTCCTCGGTGGCGCGCAGTCGTAGCGTCACGGGCGCGTTCCGGCCGGTGCTCAGTTGCACGGTGGACTCGAGGCCGTCCTCGGTCCGTTCGCCCACGGTGAGGGGGCCACTCGCCAGGATCTGCGCGACGGGACCGAGCAGCCCGCCGACCTGAGCCAGTGCCTGCGCCAGCTCGGGCGCCGCGAAGGAGTCGATCGCGGCCGGGTCGAGCGTGGTGGGGTCCGGCGTCGTGATCCAACCGAGGACGGTGTCGGTGACCGCCGTGATCGGCGCGCCGGCGGCCGGGGCAGCGGTCGTGTCGGCGGGTTCCGTCGTGGATCCGTCGCCGCGCGCGGCTCCCGACTCGAGCAGCGGATCGACGCCTGCGGAGCATCCGGCGAGCGTGAGAGTCGCGGTGACGGCAGCGGCCAGAATGGCGTACCTGCGTGACGTGGGCATGTGTCGCCGACCTCGTTCCCGCTCGAACTGCTGTGGCTCGAACTGCCGTGAAGAACCGACCTTACCTACAGTCATGTCCGGGTTTACCGGTCGGCCGGTCCGTCTCGACGGGCCGGAACGTCCAGGACGACGTCGAACTCCAGCAACGAGGCACCCGAGGCGACCGGCTTCGCCCGCTCACCGGAATGGGCCTCGCGAGCCGGTCCACCCGACCAGGCCTGGAACGACTCCTCGTCCTCCCACTGCGTGACGACGAAGTAGCGGCTCTCGCCCTTGACCGGGCGGAGCAGCTGGAAACCGAGGAAACCGGGTGAGCCGTCGACCGATCCGGCGCGGGCGGCGAAGCGCTTCTCGAGTTCGGGGCCGGCGCCCTCGGGCACCTCGATGGCGTTGATCTTGACCACTGGCATGGACCCGAGGCTACCTGCGACGGTTACGGTCGAGCGATGCTGGACGACCACGGCGGCTCCGGAGTGCCCCTCGTGCTGCTGCACGGCCTGATGGGCGGCCCGGACACGTGGCGGCGGCAGGTGCCCTGGTTGCGGGAGCACGGCCACGTGCTCGCCGCCCGGGCGGCGGGACACGGGCGTGCTGCTCCGGCGACCCTCACCACCGAGGCGTTCGTCGACGAGCTGCGCGAGGCGCTGGCGCCGTTCGAGTCCGTGATCCTGATCGGTCACTCCATGGGCGCGCTCCACGCGTGGTGCCTCGCGGCGCGCGAACCGGAGCGGGTGCGCGGGATCGTCGTCGAGGACATGGCTCCCGACTTCCGCGGTCGCACCTCCGACGGGTGGGCCGCCGTCATCCGTGCGTGGCCCCAGCCGTTCCCCGACGAGGCCGCGGTTCTGGCGTACTTCGGTGACGTCGCGGGGCAGTACTTCCTCGACTCCTTCGAGCGGACGCCGGACGGGCTGCACCTGCACGGAGACGTGGACACGTTCGCGGCGATCTCGGACGAATGGGGACGACGCGACTTCTGGGACGAGTGGCGAGCAGTGCGTGCTCCCGCGCTGCTGCTCGAGGCGGAGCACACGGTCACTCCAGCGGGTCAGATGGCGAGAATGGCTGCACTGCATCACGACTCGACGTACGAGGTGGTCGCCGGCGCCGGGCATCTGGTGCACGACGATCGGCCGGGGGAGTACCGGCGCGCTGTCGAGTCGTTCCTACGAGCCCTCCCCGGCGAGCGCGAAGGCGCCGGCGGACGTCTGCTCGACGAGCCCGTCGACCAGTAGCGAGTTCAGGGCACGGTCACGTTGGCCGGGATCGGTCGTCCACACCAGATCGAGCTCGGACTTCTCCACCGGACCCATCGTGGAGCGCAGTACGTCCATCAGTTTTCCGCGCACCTGCCGATCGGTTCCGGCGAACTTCTGCACCTTCCTCGGCGGTCCGTCGTGCGCCGGCCGACCGGCCTCGACCCACGCGCACGACGGGAGCGGGCAGTCCGCGCAGGCGGGATTGCGTGCGGTGCAGATGACGGCGCCGAGCTCCATCAGTGCCGCCGACAGAGTGGCCGCGGTGGCGACGTCCTCGGGTAGCAAGGCCTCGGTGTCTGCGAGATCTCGTGTGGTGCTGGGGTTTCCGGGCTCGGCGCGGCCGTGGACCGCACGGGCGACGACGCGCCGCACGTTGGTGTCGACGACGGGGACCCGCTGCCCGTAGGCGAAGCAGGCGACGGCGCGCGCGGTGTACGCCCCGACACCCGGCAGGGTCAGCAGCGTCTCGACATCCGACGGCGTCTCGTCGCCGTGGTGCTCGGCGAGGACGGCGGCGCAGTCGTGCAGGCGTGCGGCGCGACGGGGATAGCCGAGCTTGCCCCAGGCCCGCAGGACGTCGGCCCGCGATGACGCGGCCATGGCGGACGGCACCGGCCATCGCTGTACCCACTCGACCCAGATCGGAGCGACCCGCGCCACCGGAGTCTGCTGCAGCATCATCTCGCTCATCAGGATCTGCCACCCGCTGACACCGCTACGGCGCCAGGGCAGATCCCTGGCCTCGCGTCGGTACCACGAGACCAGAACCTCGCTGTCCATGTCTGTGATCCTTCCCGGAAGTCGGGGCCGCCACCGGCGGGTGACTCATGTTTCGGTAACAATGAGGCCATGCCTAATTCGAGTCCCCGCTCAGCATGGAACGCACTCGTCGAGGGTAATCGCCGTTTCGTCGACGGCCGCCCGGAGCATCCCAGCCAGGGGGTGGATCACCGCGCGTCGCTCGTCGACGGTCAACACCCCACCGCGATCGTCTTCGGGTGCTCCGATTCCCGGGTGGCAGCCGAGATCATCTTCGACCAGGGCCTCGGCGACATGTTCGTCGTCCGCACGGCCGGCCAGGTCGTCGACTCGGCCGTTCTGGGTTCCCTGGAGTTCGGCGCCGAGGTCCTCGAAGCGCCGCTGATCGTCATTCTCGGCCACGACAGCTGTGGTGCCGTCAAGGCGACCATCAACGCGCTGGACGAGGGCACCGTCCCCGGTGGCTTCATCCGCGACATCGTCGAGCGGGTCACGCCGTCCGTCCTCAACGCCCACCGACTGGGGTACACGCGCGCCGACGACGTCGAGGCGCGCCACGTCCTCGAGACCGGAAAGCTGCTGATCGATCGGTCGTCGATCCTCGAGAAGCGCGTCGCCGCGGGAAAACTCGCCATCGTCGGCCTCACGTACAAGCTGGCCGAGGGCAAGGTGGAGTTCCAGGGCGCGCTGGGCGACATCGGACACGTCGAGATGGGGTCGACCGACCGCACCGATGCGAGTGATCTGCTCACCTCGTCGGCGACGGCGAGCGACACGCCGTAGTAGGTGCCGCTCGGTCACCGCGTCGGCACATACGGTTGACCTGTGCTCGAGCCGAACGGACCCTTGCCTCCCGAGATCTACTGGCGACGCCGCGCGCTCGCGATCGGTGGCGCAGTGGTGGTCATCGGACTCGTGGTGTGGCTGGTGGTGTCGCTCGCCGGTGGCGGGTCGCAGGATTCCGAGTCCACCGCGGCATCCGCCTCGCTCGCACCGTCCGCTGCCACGACGTACCGCCCCGACGCGTCCGCGACCGGAGGCTCAGCTCCGGCAGGAGGTTCCGGTGGTGGCGGCGGAGGCGGAGACGCCGCGTCCTCGTCGTCGGCGACGTCCACGTCCGCCACGACGTCCTCTGCGCCCGTCGCTCCCGGTCAGTGCACGGATCAGTCTCTCGCCGTGAAGGCCTCGCCCGATCAGCCGTCCTACCCCGCGGGGCAGGAGCCGGCGTTCACCGTCGTCGTCACCAACATCGGAACCTCGGCATGCGAGCGCGATCTGGGTTCGGGTCTGCAGCAGGTGCTGGTCTACACGCTGGAGGGTCAGCGACTCTGGTCGAACGTCGACTGCTTCCCCACCACGACTCCCGACATCCGCACGCTGCAGCCCGGTGAGCAGGCGCCGTTCGCCGTGAAGTGGTCCGCGACCACCTCCGAGCCCGGGTGCGCGGCGCCGCGGAACCCGGTGGGACCCGGCGGATACAGCGTGGTCGGCCAGCTCGGCCAGCTGCGCAGCGCGCCGGAGACGTTCAACATCACGTAGCGCACGTCCGTTCCGCCTCAGCGAGGTCGGTTCCCGCGGCAGTTCCGCGTTCCGGCAGGTGCTGCAGTCGCAGCGCGAACACGAAACCCCTCCGGGAAGACCGGCTGACTAATCGAACGGGAAGGCCGGGAGCCGGCCGATCAGTCGAACGGGAAGGCCGGAGGCCGGCCGATCAATCGAACGGGAAGGCCGGAGGCCGGCCGATTAGTCGAACGGCCCCGAGATGCTGGCCTCGGCCATGCGGGACAGGCCTTCTCTGATGTGCCGGGCCCACAACCCACCGATGCCCTCGACGGACTGCAGGTCGGCTGCGGTGGCGGCCAGCAGTGTCTGCAGGGTGCCGAAGTGCCCGACCAGTCGGTGGATCTGCGTGAACTGCAGCCGCGGAACGCGGGTGAGCAACCGGTACCCGCGGGGACTCATCGGTGCGTCGAGCGCCTCGATGGTGCCGGGGTAGCCGAAGGCACGAGCGATCACCGTGAGGTCGAGCAGGTCGACGTCGGTGAGCCGGTCGAGTGCCGCGAGGGAGCGTTCGACGGCCGCGGTGGTGGGTGTGTCGTTGCCGGCGAGGTAGTCGCGGACGACGAGTTGGCGCGCAGAGTCGTTGTCGCCCACCAGTTCTTCGAGCTGCAGGGCGAGCTGGCGCCCGTCGATACCGAGCTCGAGAACGTTCTGTTCGATCTCGACGGACACGCGCCGGACCATCTCGAGACGCTGCGCGACGGTGAGCGCGTCGCGCAACGTCACCGAGTCCTCGATCTCCGTCACGGACAGTTGGCGGCTGACTTCGTCGAGGCGCGCCTTGTACCGCTCGAGGGTGGCCACGGCCTGGTTGGCGCGGGACAGGATGGTCGCGGAACCCTCGATGACGTGCCGGGTTCCGCCGACGTAGACGCTGAGGATGCTCATCGACTGGCTGACGGACACCACGGGATAGCCGGTGTGGATCGCGGTGCGCTCGGCGGCGCGGTGGCGGGTACCGGACTCGACCGTGGGGATGGTGTGGTCGGGGACGAGCTGCACGTTGGCGCGGACGATGCGCGAACCGTCGGTGGACAACACGACGGCGCCGTCCATCTTGGACAGTTCGCGGAGCCGGGTGGGGGCGAACTCGACATCGAGATCGAAGCCGCCGTCGCAGATGCTCTCGACCTGTTCGTCGTACCCGAGGACGATCAGTCCGCCGGTGCGGCCGCGCAGGATGCGCTCGAGACCGTCGCGCAACGTGGTGCCCGGGGCGAGGTCGGCGATGGCGTCACGCAGGGACGAGTGGGGTACCGGGAAGCCGAGGGAGATGTCCGGAGTCGTCACGGTGTCGGTCACTGGTCCCCCTCCCACGTCGTTCCCGGTTGCCGGTGGTGCAGAGTCAGGGTACCGGTACTCACCGCACCGGCGTTCCGTCCGCGGGTCGAGTGGTCTACTTCCGTCGTCGCTCGAAGGCTCCCTGCATCGCGCCGGCGACGTCGGTGACCCGGACGACCCGCATGCCCGGTGGATCTCCGGCCGTGTCGTCCTTCACGCCGCGACGCTGGTCGGACGGGACGATCGCGGAGGTGAACCCCAGCCGCGCGGCCTCGGCGAGGCGCCGGTCGACGCCGACCACGCGCCGGACCTCTCCGGCCAGCCCCACCTCGCCGAGTACCACCATTCCCGGGGGCAGGGCGGTGTCACGGGCCGCGGAGGCGACCGCGAGTGCCAACGCGAGATCGACGACGGGCTCGGTGGTCCGCATACCGCCGATGGTGGCGGCGTAGACCTCCCGGCTGCTGAGCTGCACGCCGCAGCGACGTTCGAGGACCGCGAGGATCATCGACACCCGGGAGGCGTCGAGACCGCTGACGGCCCGGCGGGGCGTGGGCATGTGCGACGGCGCGACGAGTGCCTGCACCTCCGCGAGCAGGGCCCTCTTGCCGTCCATCGTGACGGTGACGGCGGTGCCGGGGACCGAGTCGGCGCGGTGGTGCAGGAACAGGCCGGACGGATCGCTGACGCCGTGGATGCCGCCCTCGCGGAGTTCGAAGCAGCCCACCTCGTCGGCGGCGCCGAAGCGGTTCTTGACGCCCCGGACCATGCGCAGGGTGGAGTGCTTGTCGCCCTCGAAGTGCAGGACGACGTCGACGAGGTGCTCGAGCGAGCGCGGCCCGGCGACCGCGCCGTCCTTCGTGACGTGGCCGACGAGGATGACGGCCGTGCCGCTGCCCTTGGCGAGGGACGTCAGCGCCGAGGTGATGGCACGGACCTGGGTGACGCCGCCGATGACGCCGTCCACGTCGGACGCCTGCATGGTCTGCACGGAGTCGACGACGACGAGGGTGGGCGCGACCTGGTCGACGTGGCCGAAGATGGTGGCCAGGTCGTTCTCCGCGGCGAGGAACACGCGCTCGTGCACGGCGCCCGTCCGGTCGGCGCGCAGACGCACCTGCCCCGCCGACTCCTCACCCGTGACGTAGAGCGCGATGTCCTGCGGGCTGCGCTCGGCCCACTGCTTGACCACCTCGAGCAGGAGGGTGGACTTGCCGACTCCCGGTTCACCCGCGAGCAGCACCACCGAGCCGGGCACGATGCCGCCGCCGAGCACGCGGTCGAGCTCGTCGACCCCGGTGGGACGGGCGATGGAGGACGTGCTGGAGACCTGTGTGAGCGGAAGTGCCGGCGACGTCGGGATCATCGACGCGCCGCCCGCCCGAACGGCGCTCGCACCCGGGCGGGACGACACGGAGGCGAGGAGGGTGACCTCGTCCATCGAGCCCCACGTCTCGCACTCGGGGCAGCGGCCGACCCACTTGGCCACGGTGTGCTGACAGGCCGAACAGCGATAACTGGTACGAGTCTTGGCCACTCGCGAAGACTAGAGGTGTCTACCGACAGGAATGCTCGGCCGACGGGGGACCGTCAGCCGTTGGCCTCGTCGTCGAGGCGCGGGGTGACGGGGCCCGGATCGACGGGCACGCTGACGGTGACGTCGCCGGCCTGCTGGAACGTGAAGGTGACCGGGACGGTGAGTCCGGGGCGCACGTTCTCGGAGAGGTCCTCCATCACGGCGGTGATGGACTGCGACCCCTCGGGGGCGGTGGGGTCCTGGTCCGCGGGCACTCCGGACGCGACGGACGCCTGCGCCGGGATCTCGATGGAGGTGCCACCGGTGGCACCGGTGACGACGACCTCGGCCGCACCCTCGGTCTCGATGCCGGTGATGCGGTCCGGTGTGGTCTCGCTGGTGTTGATCGCCGTGAAGATCAGCTCCGCGCGGCCACCGGGCTCGAGCACGAACTCGTCGGAGGAGGGGTAGGCGACGTGCACGTTGCGCAGGGAGACGGTGCCCTGGTCCGCGCCGTTACCGTTGACCGCGGCGACCTGCGTCGCCGTCTGGGAGATCTGCCCGGCGCTGCACGCGGAGAGGCTGATCACCGTGCCGAGAGCGAGCGCGACGCCGGTCGCGACTCGGGCCGGCCGGATCCGGGCGGTAGATGCGGTCACTGGTCGTCCTCCACTGGTCGTCATCGAGAGTTGTGCCGACGGGCGGCCACCACCACGCAGCGTAGTAGTTCGCCGTCCGGACGTGTGGATCGGGTGACGCCAGTCGGTGCCGGAGCGGGCCGAACAGCCTGCTCGATACATGTATCCCGCCCCCTGTCAAGAGCGGCCCCACCAGCCCTGTGCCCCTGACCTGCACCGTTGGAACGACCCCGGATCGGAGGCGTGTTAAACTGGCCATATCGAAAGGGGCACCGAACACATGATTTTCAAGGTCGGAGACACCGTCGTTTACCCGCACCACGGAGCGGCGCTGATCGAAAATATCGAGACACGCACCATCAAGGGCGAGGCCAAGGAATATCTCGTTCTCAAGGTAGCCCAGGGTGATCTCACCGTTCGAGTTCCTGCCGACAACGCCGAGTACGTGGGTGTCCGGGACGTCGTCGGCCAGGAGGGTCTGGACAAGGTGTTCCAGGTTCTCCGCGCGCCGCACACCGAGGAGCCCACCAACTGGTCGCGCCGGTACAAGGCCAACCTGGAGAAGCTCGCGTCGGGTGACGTGAACAAGGTGGCCGAGGTCGTGCGCGATCTGTGGCGTCGTGAGCAGGACCGCGGCCTGTCCGCTGGTGAGAAGCGCATGCTGGCGAAGGCACGTCAGATCCTGGTCGGCGAGCTCGCACTCGCCGAGGGAACCGACGAGGTCAGGGCGGACTCCATGCTGGACGAGGTTCTGGCCGCGGCGTCCTGACGCGCGTGTGACGGACGTCGTCGCGCTCGTTCCGGCAGCCGGATCGGGCGTACGCCTCGGGGAGAACATGCCCAAGGCGTTCGTGGAACTCGCGGGACGCACTCTGCTCGAGTGGGCGCTGGACGGCCTGTCGGCCTCCGGCGCCCTTTCTCGTGTCGTGGTGGTGGTCCCGAACATTCTGCAGGACACGACCTCTCGTCTGGTCGAGTCCTGCGTCCTGCCGGTCGACGTCGTCGTCGGCGGAGCCGAGCGCACCGATTCGGTGCGGGCCGGCCTGGCAGTGGCCGGTGCGGCGGACATCGTGCTCGTGCACGACGCCGCACGCTGCCTGACGCCGCCGAGCCTGATCACCCGCGTCGTCGAGGCGGTCGGCGCCGGCGCGTCGGCCGTGGTGCCGGTGCTGCCCGTCGTCGACACGATGAAGTCCGTCGATGCCGCCGGTGTGGTCACCGGAACGGTCGACCGGGCCACGCTGCGCTCGGTGCAGACGCCGCAGGGATTCGACGGGGTGACCCTGAGGCGTGCCTACGATTCCTTTCCCGAGACGGCCACCGACGACGCCGGCCTGGTCGAACGTCTGGGAGTCGACGTGCACACGGTCGTCGGCGACGCCGAGGCCTTCAAGATCACCACCCCGATGGATCTGGTCCTGGCTCGCGCACTCGTCGCCCGCCGGACACAGTCGTGAGAGGGAGACCATGCGCGTAGGGATCGGTTCCGACGTCCACCCCGTCGAGGTGGGGCGTGAGTGCTGGATCGCCGGACTGTTGTTCGAGGACGCCGACGGCTGTGCCGGGCATTCCGACGGCGACGTCGCGGCGCACGCACTCTGCGACGCGCTGCTGTCCGCGGCCGGTCTGGGAGATCTGGGCTCGGTGTTCGGCACGGGTCGCCCCGAATGGGACGGCGTCAGCGGCGCCACCATGCTCATGCACGTCCGCGAACTGCTCGCGCAGCACTCGATGCGCGTGGGCAACGCCGCGGTCCAGGTCATCGGCAATCGTCCGCGCGTCGGCCCACGTCGGGTGGAGGCGCAGACACTGCTCACGAACATCCTGGGGGCGCCCGTCTCCGTCTCGGCCACCACGACCGACGGGCTCGGCCTGACCGGCCGCGGCGAGGGTGTGGCCGCGATCGCCACCGCTCTCGTGCTGGAGAGTGCGGTCCCGGACGACGCTCGCGTGGTACAGGGCGAGTCGAATCCCCGGTAGGATCGGCCGTCGTGACCCTGCGCTTCTACGACACCGCGACCAGGGCCGTGCGTGAGTTCACTCCGCTGGCCCCCGGACACGCCTCGGTGTATCTGTGCGGGGCCACGGTCCAGGGGCATCCCCACATCGGTCACGTGCGCAGCGGCGTCGCGTTCGACGTCCTTCGGCGGTGGCTGACGGCCGCCGGCTACGACGTCGCCTTCGTCCGCAACGTCACCGACATCGACGACAAGATCCTGAACAAGGCCGCCGACGCCGGCCGTCCGTGGTGGGAGTGGGCGGCGACGTACGAGCGCTCCTTCACCGCGGCCTACGACGCCCTCGGTGTGCTTCCCCCGTCGGCCGAACCGCGCGCCACGGGTCACATCACGCAGATGGTCGAGCTGATCGGTCGGTTGATCGACGCGGGTCACGCGTACGCGGCCGCCGGCGACGTCTACTTCGACGTGCGGAGCTGGGGCGAGTACGGCGCTCTGTCCGGGCACAGGCTCGACGACGTCCACCAGGGTGAGAGCGTCGGTGCGGGCAAGCGCGATCCGCGCGACTTCACGCTGTGGAAGACGGCCAAGCCCGGCGAGCCGTCGTGGCCCACCCCGTGGGGACCCGGCCGGCCCGGGTGGCACATCGAGTGCTCCGCGATGGCGGAGACCTACCTCGGGTCCGCGTTCGACATCCATTGCGGTGGACTCGATCTGGTGTTCCCACACCACGAGAACGAGCTGGCCCAGTCCCGCGCCGCGGGGGACGGTTTCGCGCAGTACTGGCTGCACAACGGTTGGGTCACCATGAGCGGCGAGAAGATGTCGAAGTCGCTCGGCAACGTCGTCTCCATCCCGACGATGCTCGAGACCGTGCGTCCGCAGGAACTGCGCTACTACCTCGGCAGCGCGCACTACCGGTCGATGCTCGAGTACTCGGCCGAGGCACTGCAGGAAGCGGCATCGGCGTACCGGAGCATCGAGGCGTTCGTGACGAAGACCGCGGAGCGCGCGGGCGAGGTGCCGATCGGTACCTGGACGCCCGCGTTCGCCGAGGCGCTCGACGACGATCTCTCGGTGCCCAAGGCGCTCGCCGAGATCCACGGACTCCGCCGCGAGGGCAACAGTGCGTTGGCCGCGGGGAAGCTGGACGAGGCCGTCGAGGCTGCGTCGTCCGTCCGCGCCATGACGTCGATCCTCGGCGTGGATCCCCTCGATCCGCACTGGGCGTCCGGCTCGGCCGACGCGTCGGCGGAACGGGCGGCGCTCGATCTGCTCATCGCGGACGACCTCGAGCTGCGCAGCGCCGCCAAGGCAGGCAAGGACTGGCCGACGGCAGACCGTATTCGTGACCGACTCGCCCGCGCGGGCGTGGAGGTCACCGACACCCCGAACGGCCCGGAATGGTCGATCGCACAGCCGGAAGGCACGGAGAAGTAATGGCAGGCAATTCGAGTCGACGCGGAGCGGTGCGCAAGACCGGCACCAAGAAGGGCCAGACCGTCGGGTCCGGCGGCAAGCGCAGCAAGGGCCTCGAGGGCCGCGGCGCGACCCCGCCGGCGGCCGAGCGCACCAAGCACGCCCGGCGCGCACGGCCGACCAGCCGGGACGCGTCCGGTTCGGGTCGCGGCCGTCCGCCGGTCCGCAAGACCGAGGACGGTCCGGAGAACGTGCTGGGCCGCAACCCGGTGCTGGAGTGCCTGCGCGCGGGAGTGCCGGCGACGGCGCTGTACGTCGCGTCGGGCACCGAGGCCGACGATCGGCTGAAGGAGAGCGTCCAGATCGCCGCGGACAAGGGCATCTCGATCCTGGAGGTCTCCCGCACCGATCTCGATCGGATGAGTGCCAACGGCATGCACCAGGGCATCGCGCTCCAGGTGCCGCCGTACCGGTACGCCCACCCCGACGATCTCCTCTCGCAGGCGCGCCAGCGTCAGGAGCCGCCGCTGCTGGTCGCTCTCGACAACATCACCGACCCCCGCAACCTCGGTGCCGTCGTCCGGTCGGTCGCAGCATTCGGTGGGCACGGCGTGGTCATCCCGCAGCGACGCAGCGCGAGTGTCACGGCCGTCGCGTGGCGCACCAGTGCCGGAGCGGCAGCGCGTCTCCCCGTCGCCCGTGCTACCAATCTGACTCGGACGCTGAAGGACTGGGCCGACAAGGGCGTCATGGTGGTCGGTCTCGACGCCGACGGTGACACTTCGCTGGACGACTTCGACGGCACCGGGCCGATCGTGGTGGTCGTCGGGTCCGAGGGCAAGGGTCTGTCCCGCCTCGTCCGCGACAACTGCGACAGCATCCTGTCGATCCCCATGGCCGGTCCGGTGGAATCGCTCAACGCGTCCGTCGCAGCGGGAGTCGTGCTCGCGGGCATCGCGCGGCAGCGCCGGGGCTGAACCCGGCTCAGTGGACGCGGACCGACTCGATGAACGGGGCCGGCAGCTGAGCTCGAGTCTGGGTCGGATGGGGTGCGCACACCCGTTGCCTGAACCGCGCACCCTCTGCAGCTGGCAGTGAGGTGTGTGCGCTCACCGGAGAGGGTGTGCACACCCCCCGCAACGTGCCCGGCCGCAAGCGCGATCGGTGTCGGTGGTCGGGTGCAGAATCGCTCTGTGACCAGGACCACCTACTTCACCGCCAGCACCCTCGACGGCTACCTCGCCGACGAGAACGACTCTCTCGAGTGGCTCTTCCGTCAGGACATCGACGAGCACGGCCCGATGAACTACGGCGACTTCATCGCGGCCATCGGCGCCATCGTCATGGGGGCCACGACCTACGCCTGGGTCCTCGACCACAACGAGTCGACCGGGGAGGCGTGGTCGTACGACATGCCGGCGTGGGTGGTGACCCATCGAGACTTCGCGGACTCCGAGCACGACGTTCGATTCGCTGCGGGGGACGTGGCCGACCTGTGGCCGGCGATCGAGGACTCGGCCGACGGCAAGGACGTCTGGATCGTGGGTGGCGGTGATCTGGCAGCGCAGTTCGCCGCGGCCGGACACCTGGATCGGATCGTCGTCTCGATCGCGCCGGTCACCCTCGGTGCCGGCAGGCCGCTGTTCCCGCGTCGGTTCGATCTCCGACTCGTGGACTTCGCGCGCAACGGCGCGTTCCTCTGCGCGGAGTACGACGTCGTGGAACCGCACGCGCAGACCTGAGTCCTGTCATCATCTGTCCATGACAGCGGCGGGTCGCAGAGTGCGCGGTGTGGTCCTGGTGGCCGTGGTGATCGCCGCGTACGTCGCGGTGGTGCTCACCTACGCGCTGGGAAGCCCGCCGAACGGCCCCGACCTCCGTGAGGCCGCACCCGACGCCGCGCTCGTCTACCTCGACGTGGACACCGTCTCCGGTGAGAACTTCTCGCTCGACGCCCGCGTGTCCGTGTATCCGGGGACCGAGTTGACCGATGCCGACGGCAACCTGGTCGACGACCTGATCGTCGACGTGACGCCGACCGCGAGCGCCGGCACCCTGACGTTCCCCAGTGGGACCCGTGTGGGCCCGCTCCCGGTCTCCCTGTACGCGGACGGCGACATCCGGCGATGGCCGTTCGACACCTACGACGCGTCGTCGATCCAGGTGCGGGTGTTCTCCGGCGCCGGCGCGGACCGGCAGCCCGTACCCGCCGAGATCGTGGTGACCGACTCGCTCACGTCCTGGGCGGTGGAGGCCGTCGACATCGACTCCTCGTCGGCGCAGGCCTTCGACATCCGCGTCGCGCGCACGGTGGGTACCACGATCTTCGACATCGCGATCTGTGTCGTGCTCGTCGTCCTGCCGTCGTGCACGCTGTTCGTGTCGATCCAGACGCTGCGCCGCCGCAAGCAGTTCCTGCCGCCGATCATGACGTGGTTCGCGGTGACGCTCTTCGCGGTGCTGCCCATCCGCAACCTGTTCCCCGGCGCCCCGCCGATCGGGTCGTGGGTCGACTACACCGTGGTGCTGTGGGTGGTGGCGGGTCTGGTGACGGCGATGGTGCTCTACGTCGTCGCGTGGTGGCGCCAGGGTCCCTAGGTCGAGCGCGACCGGGGTGGGGCTCGTCCGCGCGTACCGTCGAGTCATGATCGAGCGGCTGAGGACGACGGTGACACAGGTGGCCGAGGCCGCACTGGGAATCGTGGGGGTTCGTGTGGGTACCGAGGAACCACCCCACACCACCGAGGCGCTCACGGGGGCCGTCGAGATTCGCCGATACGAACCCCGGATCGCGGCGGAGACCGTCGTGGACGCCGACGAGGAACGCGCGCGCAACGAGGGCTTCCGTCGGCTGGCCGGGTACATCTTCGGGGGCAATCGGAGATCCGACTCGATCGCGATGACGGCTCCCGTTGCCCAGTCGGCGTCGCGCGGGCAGACCATCGCGATGACCGCACCCGTGTCGCGCGCCGCGAGCGACGAGGGATGGGTGGTCCGCTTCTTCATGCCGTCGCGATGGACGATGGACACTCTCCCGGCGCCGAAGGATGATCGGGTGCGCCTGGTGGAGGTGCCGACCGAGACGGTGGCGGTGCTGCGGTTCAGCGGTGACCGCGGTGCGCAGGCCGTGGCCGAGCGCACCACGGAGCTGCTGGAGATCCTGAAGTCCCGCGGCATCGACACGACCGGCGAGCCGATGTCCTGGTTCTACGACCCGCCCTGGACGGTGTCGTTCCGCCGCCGCAACGAGATCGCCGTTCCTGTCTCCCGATGATCAGACACTGAAGCGGATCGTCTGTCCCGGCGCACACTGCGCCGCGGATCCGAGATCCGCCGACGCCACGACGGCGATCACCGGGTAGCCGCCGGTCACCGGATGGTCGACGAGGAACAGCACGGGCAGTCCCGACGGCGGTACCTGCAGTGCGCCGGTCACCATGCCCTCGCTCGGGAGTTCGTCCTCGCGGGATCGTGACAGTGGCTCGGCGCCCTCGAGTCTCATGCCGACGCGGTCGGACTCCGTTCCCACCGTCCAGGCTCGAGCGAGCAGCAGGTCGAGCGCGTCGTCGGTGAACCGGTCCGCGCGCGGGCCGGGAATCACCCGCAGGGTCGTCCGGTGCTCGAACGGGTACGGATTCATGTCCGCCCGAGGCCAGTCCTCGGCGTCGTGACCGATCGGCAGCAGGGCGCCGGGCGCCACTCGCTCGGGTCCGATGCCGGACAGGGAGTCGGTCGATCGGCTCCCGAGAACTCGGGGCACGTCGATGCCGCCGCGGACGGCGACGTAGGTGCGCAGTCCCACCGGTGCCCAGTCGAGGCGGATCTCGGCGCCCGACCCCACCACGACCACGGCGCCGTGCCCCTGCGGTACGCCGTCCACCGTGAACGGGGTCGGAGCCCCCGTGACCGCCAGAACCACCTCGGTGCGTGCGCGCAGCACCAGTCCGCCGAGCGTCACCTCGAGCGTCGCGGCGTCGATCATGTTCCCCACCAACCGATTCGCTGCGTCGTGCGAGCGTCGATCGGCTGCGCCGGACGTGCCGACACCGAGCGAGGACCACCCGGTGCGTCCGCGGTCCTGCACAGTCGTCAGCGGCCCGGTCGCCAGTACCTCGAGCATCACGTCACCGCGCGGAACTGCACGCGCGTGCCGGGCGCGAGCAGCGCGGGGTCGTCCCGGTTCACGTCCCACAGCGCCGCGTCGGTGCTGCCGATGATCTGCCACCCGCCGGGCGACGAGGTCGGGTACACCCCGGTGTACTCGCCGGCCAGCGCCACGGATCCCGCCGGCACCGAGGTGCGCGGATCGGCGCGGCGCGGGATCGACAACGGATCGGATCCGACCAGGTACGCGAAGCCGGGGGAGAAGCCGCAGAACGCGGCGGTCCACACCTGACCGATGTGCACGGCGACGATGTCCAGTCCCGTTGTCGCACAGACCTCGTCGAGATCGGGCCCGTCGTATCGGACGTCGATCGTGATCGTCTCACCGGAGCGGCCGAGCACCTGCGCCGGTGGCGTCTCGCGGAGCCACGCCGACACCCGTGCGGGTTCCGCGTCCTCGGTGAGGATCACCAGCACGGTGGCGGCGGCGGGGATCATCTCGGCGATTCCCGGGTGCCCGACGGCCCACCCGGCGTGGTGCGCCGCGACTGTGCGGACGTCGTCGAGATCGACCAGCAGGGCGCGGTCGCCCGCCGGGGCGATCCTCACGACACGAACGGGGTCAGGGTGACGCCGTTGCGGGACAACACCGCACGCACGGCCAGTGCCATGTCCACCGCGGCGGGGGTGTCGCCGTGCAGGCACACCGACTCGGCGTTCACCGGCACCGTCACCCCGTCGACGGAGTCCACGACGCCCTCGGTGACCATCCGCAGCACGCGTCGTGCCACGGCGTCGACGTCGGACAGGACCGCACCGGGGTCGCGGCGGGAGACGAGGGTTCCCGCTGCCGTGTAGCCGCGATCGGCGAACGCCTCGGTGACGGTCCGCAGGCCCGCCCGCGCGGCGATCTCGAGGAAGGCCGAGCCGGGCAGCCCCAGGACGGGCAGGCCGGGGTCGTACGCGGCGACGGCGTCGACGACCGCCTGTGCCTGTACTCGGTGGTGCACGATCGTGTTGTACAGCGCTCCATGTGGTTTGACGTACCGCACGCGTCCGCCGACGGAGCGGGCCAGGCCGTCGAGAGCCCCGATCTGGTAGATCACGTCGGCGCGCAGGTCCTCCGCGGTGATGTCGAGGAAGCGCCTGCCGAAGCCCACGAGGTCCCGGTACCCAACCTGGGCGCCGATACGCACGTCGGACCGGACGGCGTCGGCGCACGTCCGCAGCAGCGTGGCCGGATCACCCGCATGGAAGCCGCACGCGATGTTGGCGCTGGTGACCACACGCAGCATCGCCGCGTCGTCACCGAGCGTCCAGGTGCCGAAGCCCTCGCCGAGATCGGAGTTCAGATCGACCATCCACAAGAGCGTATCGGGTCAGGCGTGGACGACGGTGCGGGACGGTGTGCGTCGACCGACCGCCCGGCAGACGAGGTAGATGACGAACGAGATGGTGGTGACGAAGGTCGAGACCGGCACCCCGGGAGCGAGCGAGAGAAGGATGCCGCCGACGGCCGCGACCTCGGCGAAGAGAATCGAGAGCCACGTCGCCGTGACGGGGTTGGCGGTGACGCGGGACGCCGCTGCCGCGGGCGTGATGAGGAGCGAGAGCACCAGCAGGGCGCCGACGATCTGGACGCCGAGCGCACACGCGACACCGACGAGGATCGCGAACACGATGGACAGCAGTCGCATCGGTACGCCGCGCGCCTCGGCGCCCTCGGGATCGGTGCTGGCGAACAGCAGGGGCCGGTAGACCACGAAGAGCACGACGATGACGACGAGCGCCACCGCGAGCAGCAGGCCGAGACCCGTGCTGCCGACACCGACGATCTGCCCGACCAGCAGCGAGAAGCTGGTGCCGGTGCGGCCGGGATACGCCCACAGGAAGAGGACCGACAGGCCGAGCCCGAAGCTCATGATGACGCCGATGACGGAGTCGCGTTCGCGCGCACGACGGCCCAGCAGGGCGAACAGGACCGCCGCGATGACGGATCCCAGGATGGCGCCGACCCCGACGGCCAACCCCACCAGCAGCGCCGCGGACGCACCGGTGAGGGACAGCTCGGACGAGCCGTGGACGGCGAACGACCACTGTCGACTGACGATGAGGGGGCCGAGCGCCCCGGCGAGCACACCGAGGATCGCCGCGGCGATCAGCGCCTGCTGCACGAAGTCGTAGGTGAGGAGATCGGCCGTCGTACCGAAGTCGAATGCCTTGCTCAGGGCGTCGAGAACCTTGTCCATGCCTACTCCGACTCGTCCACGTGGTGCATGCCGCCGGCGCTCCCGAGGGCGTCCATGGCGTCGCCGGTACCGACGACCACCAGCCGCCCGCGGACGCGCAGGACCTCGACGTCGGTGTCGTACAGCTCGGAGAGCACCTCGGAGGTCATCACCTCCTCGGTGGTGCCGATGCGGAACTTGCCGTCGACGAGGTAGACCACCCGGTCGACGATCGGCAGGATCGGGTTGAGCTCGTGCGTCACGAACACCACCGAGGTGCGGTGCGAGCGCCGACGCTGGTCGATCAGGTGCGCGACGACCTGCTGGTTGGCGAGGTCGAGGCTCAGCAGCGGTTCGTCGCAGAGCAGCACGTCCGGATCGCCGACGAGTGCCTGCGCGACGCGTAGCCGCTGCTGCTCACCGCCGCTCATCTGCCCCAGGGGCGCGTCGGCGAACGCGTCCGCACCGACGGAGGCGACGGCGATGTCGACGGCCTCGCGACGGGCGTGGCGCCCACGGAAGCCGATGCCCCAGCGGTGTCCGTCCCACCCGAGGCCGACGAAGTCGCGCCCGCGCAGGGGAACGCCCTCGTCGATGGCCTTCTGCTGGGGGATGTAGCCGACGGAGGATCGACCGCCGGCGATGGTCGCGGTGCCGGCGGTGAGGTGGGCCTGCCCGAGCAGCACCTTGAGGAGGGACGTCTTGCCGGAGCCGTTCGGGCCCAGCACGGCGACGAACTCGCCCGGTGCGACCTCGAGGTCGAGATCGGACCAGAGCACCCGGTCGCCGTAGGCGAGGGTGGCTCCGGTCAGTCGGACAGCGGTCACACGACCCCCAGCGCGTCGGCGAGATCCTGCGCCGCCGTGCGCTGCCAGGAGACGTAGTCCTGCCCTGCGGGCAGGGTCTCGGTGACCTCGACGACGCGGATGCCGTTCTCCTCGGCGATGCGGCGCACGTCCTCGGTCACGGCGTCCTCCGTCTGGATGTTGTAGACCAGCACGTCGACGCCCTTGCCGGTGAACAGGTCACGCGTCGCGGCGACAGCGGCGGGCGAGGGATCGTTGCCCTCCTCGATCGCGTCCTCGAAGTCCTCGGGGGTCTTGTCGTCCACCCCGGCTCCTTCCAGCAGGTAGTGCGCGATCGGCTCCGTCTGCGCGACGGGTGCGCCCGGCTTCTGCTGGGCGATGCGATCCGTGATGTCGGTGATCTCGTGGATGTCGTCGTGGAACGCCTCGGCGTTCTCGGTGTAGTAGGCCGCGTTGTCGGGGTCGACCTTACCGAGTTCGGTGGCGATCGCCTCGGCGGTGGCCGCCGCGATCTCCGGGTCGTACCAGACGTGCTCGTTGGTCTCGCCCGAATGGTCGTGGGCACCCGCCTCGTCGGCATGGTCGGCGTCGTCCGCGTGCCCCTCGAGCAGCGAGTACGCGTCGACGGAGGGCACGTCGCCCGCGGAGCCGAGCACGTCGTCGACGAACTCGTCGTAGCCGCCGCCGTTGTACACGACGAGCGAGGCCTCGGACAGTGCCGCGGCGTCGCCGGGGCTGGCCTCGTAGGAGTGCGGATCCGCGGACGGATCGGAGATGATCGCCGTGACGTCCGCTCGGTCTCCGACGACGGCCTCGGCGACCGAGCCCCACACGTTCGTCGACGCGACGACGGTGGGCCGACCGGACTCGGCCGTCGCGGTGTCGTCTGAGCTGCATCCCACCAGGGCGGTCGCCGTCAGGGCGGTCATACCCAGGGCGGTGACGAGCGTGCGGAGGGGAATTCGGGCGGGTGCGTACACGAGGGGTGCTCCTGGGTCGGTCGAACGTTATCGTTAATGGAAACCGTTGTCGTGACCTTACCGCCCCACCACCCCGACGGCGAAACCGTGCCGGAGCCGACGTGCGCGACCCCGACCGGATACCGTCTCTTCATGGCGAGGTCGACGGAACCGCGACGGATGGCCACGCTCGCGTCGCTGGCCGCCGAACTGAACGTCTCGCGCACCACCGTGTCCAACGCCTACAACCGCCCGGACCAGCTCTCACCCGAGATGCGGGAACGTGTGCTCGACGCGGCCAGGGCCCGCGGTTATCCGGGGCCCGATCCGGTCGCCCGCTCGCTGCGCACCCGGCGCGCCGGTGCGGTGGGGCTCGTCCTCACCGAGGCGCTCAGCTACTCGTTCTCCGATCCCGCCGCCGTGCAGTTCCTCACCGGCCTCGCCGAGTCGTGCGAGCGGGCCGGACGCGGTCTGCTGCTCATTCCCGCGGGGCCCGCCTCGACGCCGGAGGACGCCGCGGCCGTCGTGCAGCAGGCCGGGGTCGACGCATTCGTCGTCTACTCGGTGTCCGACGACGATCCGCACCTGACGGCGGTCCGTGACCGTCATCTGCCGACGGTCGTGTGCGACCAGCCTCGGGACGCGGAGGACACCTCGCTCGTCGGAATCGACGACAGGGTGGCGATGCGACGGATGGCCGAGGAGGTGCTCGCGCGGGGCCACACTCGCATCAGCGTGGTCTGCATGCGGCTGCGCCGCGACCGGCACGACGGACTCGTCGATCCGGAACGCCGGAGCGGCATCACCTTCCACGTCCAGCGCGAGCGTCTCGCCGGCATCCGCGACGCGATGATCGCGGCCGGCGTCGATCCCGACATCGTGATCGTCGAGCGCTTCGACCACACGCGGGAGGCCGGACGGTCGGCGGCCGCCGAGGCGCTCCGGGCGGCGCCGGACACCACCGCGCTGGTGTGCACGTCCGACGTGCTGGCTCTGGGTGCGCTCGATCACTGTGCCGCACAGGGTGTCTCGGTACCCGAACAGATGTCGGTCACCGGTTTCGACGGGGTCGACGAGGCGCGCCGCATCGGCCTGACGTCGGTCCAGCAGCCGGTCCTCGAGAAGGGTCGGCTCGTCGGTGAGATCGTGCTGGGCGTAAGCCATTCCGGGGTGGACCGGACCGAGCACCTCCCGACGCATCTGCTCGCCGGGGTGACGCTCGGCCCGGTGCGGACCGGCTAGCGGGCCAGCAGCTGTGCGCAGCGCAGCAGGCCGAGGTGGCTGTAGGCCTGCGGGTGGTTGCCCAGCGAGCGCTCGGCCACGGGGTCGTACTCCTCGCTCAGCAGGCCCGTCGGGCCTGCCGCGGCGACGAGCTGGGTGAAGAGCGCTTCGGCCGGAAGTCGCTGCCCGATCAGAAGATACGCCTCGACGAGCCAGGCGGCGCACAGGTGGAACCCGCCCTCGCCGCCGGGGAGGCCGTCGTCGTGGTGGTAGCGGTACACCGTGGCGCCGCTGCGCAATTCGGCCTCGGTCGCGGTGACCGTCGCCGCGAAGCGCGGGTCGCTCGGATCGATGAGACCGGACAGGCCGATGTGCAGGGTGGCCGCATCGAGATCGGTTCCGCCGTACGCGGCCGTGAAGGACTGCGCCTCGTCGCTCCAGCCCTTGTCGAGCACCTGACGACGGATGACGTCACGCAACGTGCTCCAGCCGAGCTGCGCCTCGCGGCCGTACGCCTCGGCCAGGGTGATGGCGCGATCGACGGTGAGCCAGCACATCACCTTGGAGTAGACGTGGTGGCGCGGGTTGCCGCGGATCTCCCAGATGCCGTTGTCCGGCTCGGACCAGCGTCGCTCGACGGCGTCGACCATGGCGCACACCAGGTCCCAGTCCTGATCGGTGAGCACCTCGGCGTTCGCGGTGACGCCGCTCGCGGTGCGGGCGCGGGCCAGTGTCGCGATGAGATCGACGATGGGCCCGAAGACGTCGAGCTGCACCTGCTGGTTGGCCGCGTTGCCCACCCGCACGGGGCGGGATCCCGCGTACCCGGGCAGGGCGTCGATGACGGCCTCGGGAGGCAGCGACTGCCCCCACAGCGTGTAGAGCGGGTGCAGGCGTTCCGGTCCGGGGACGGTCTCGAGCACGTCGTGCACCCAGTGCAGGTAGTTCTCCGCCTCGGACAGCGAGCCCAGGGACACCAGCGCGGACGCCGTCAGGGCCGCGTCGCGCAGCCAGCAGTAGCGGTAGTCCCAGTTGCGGACACCGCCGATCTCCTCGGGCAGCGACGTCGTGGCCGCGGCCATGATCGACCCGGAGTCGGCGTGCACCAGGCCGCGCAGGGTGAGCGCGGACCGCTTCATCAGATCGGGCTTGAGCTGGGGGAGGGTCAATCCGGCCGCCCAGTCGTGCCAGTAGGACTCGGCCTCGGCGCGACGCTCGGCTTCGGGCACCTCGGACGGGCCCAGATCCGACGTCCCGCAGCGCAATTCGAGGATCACGGGACCGGTGGACGGATCGATCTCCGCCCGCGCGGTCTCCTGGCCGTGCTCGCTGGTGACGGTCCAGGTGATGCCCGGCGCGCGCAGCACCATCGGGTCGTTGGTGCCGAACACGCGGAGGCCGTCGTCCTCGGCCTCGAGCCGGACGCGTGCCTGCCCGAACTCGGGGCGCGGCGCGAACGTGACCACGGCCTTCGCCTTGCCGGTGATCACGCGGGTGAAGTCGGTGCGATCGCTCGGCACGTCGTGCGCGAGGTAGTCGTCGACCTGCAGGCTGGCCCAGCGGGTCTGCACCGTCATGGTGCTGTCGATGTACTGCTGGCTCAGCGGGAGGGACGGACGCAGCGGGCCGACGGTGAAGTGGCCCGCCTCGTCGCCGCCGAGCAGGTGTGCGAAGACGGCGGCGGAGTCGGGTTCGGGGTGACACAGCCACGTGAGGCCGGCCTCGGGCGTCAGGAGTGCCACCGATCGTGGGCTCGCCATCATGGTGAGACGCTCGATGCGCGGGGCGTCCGCACCGGAGAGCCAGGTGCGGCGCTCCTCCAACAGGAACGCGAGCGCCGCGGCCACCTGCTCGAGGGTGTCGACGCGGTAGCCGGCGAGCGACTCACCGTCGCCGACCTTGACGCCGATGTCCGGCCCGTGCAGCCGTCGGAACGCCTTCTCGTCGGTGACGTCGTCGCCGAAGAAGACGGCGGCGGAGGCGCCGCCCTGGTGCCGCAGGATGTCGAGGGCCTGGCCCTTGTCGGTCGCGATGACGGCGAGCTCGATCACGGACTTGCCCTCGGTGACCTGCACGCCGTCCCAGGTGGCTGCGCCCGCACGGACCTCGTCGAGGGCGCGCTGTCCGGCCTCGGGGTCGGCGTTGCGCACATGCAGAGCGGCGCTGGCGGGCTTGGTCTCGACGCTGATGTTCGCGCCGCGGGACGCGACCGTGCGGAGCTCGGCGACCACGCGCTCGAGCAGTGCCGTCGCCTCGCCACCGAGCTCGGTGACGAAGCCGGCGTCGAACTCGGACCCGTGGCTGCCCACGAGCTGGACCTCGACGGGCAGGCGGGAGAGGATCGCCAGGTCACGCAGCGCGCGCCCCGAGATCACAGCAGCCTGGGTGCCGTCGAGACCGGCGAGAGCGCGGAGTGCGCGGACCGATTCGGGCAGCGGAAACGCCTTCTGCGGGTCGGAGACGAACGGCGCCATGGTGCCGTCGTAGTCGGAGGCGACCAGCAGTCTCGGCACCCGCGCGACGCCGACGAGGGCGCGGCGAAGGTCGAGGGGGAGGTCCACAGCGCTCACAGCGCACGACCTGGACGGTGACCGGGGCTTCTCACTCGGTCAAACCTAGGCGACGGGGGCCCTGCTCGCCTCATCGGGGAGAGAGGTCCGAGGAGCGGCCGCGAGGGTGTCTGTGACTCGCGATGACTGGAAATCGTGTGTCACGACTATTCGCATTAACTTTTTGGACGATTGTTCGTAATGTAATACTGAGAGCGTGACGTCGCATACGAGGCGAACAACGAGGAGCGTCATGTCGAAGCCCGTCCAGTTACCCGAGCCGATTGCCACGACGTGGGAGTGGCAGTTGAACGGATTGTGCCGCGGTATGGATTCTGCCGTCTTCTTCCATCCGGAAGGTGAACGGGGACATAAGAGAACAGCCCGCGAGGAGCAGGCCAAACGGGTCTGCGAGCAGTGCCCCGTGCTGATGCGGTGCCGTGATTACGCGGTGGCCGCCGGTGAGCCGTACGGCGTCTGGGGTGGTTTGTCGGCGCCCGAGCGGATGCTGGGAAATGCGCTTTCCGATCAGCGCGCAATCGGTTGAACAGATGAATTCACGGTGATCGAAAACTGCACGAAGCTTGAATTGGTGGACATTATCCGACGCGGTGCCTGTACAGCGTAAAGCTCTTCGGGTGTTCCCCTCGGACGGCGCCCGGTCTACCGTGATTCGCATGTGCCGAAACATCACCGAACTGCGCGGCCTCGAGCCTGCGGCGACGGACGAGGAGATCGAGGCGGCCGCGCGTCAGTACGTGCGCAAGGTCAGCGGACTCCGCACACTGTCGGACGCGAACCGGGACGCCTTCGAGACCGCCGTGGCCGAGGTCACCGCGTCGACCACCCGGTTGCTGAGCGTGCTCCCGCCCCGCAAGCAGCCGCCGCAGACGGTGCCGCCGCTACGCCGCCTGGCGCACGCGCACCCTCACTGACCCAGGGGATCGTGCTGGACGTTCTGCATCGGCGTCCCCACCTTGCGCAGTGCGTACAGGGTGGTGCGCACCATCGACGGTGATCCACACACCTGGATCTGCCGATCGGCCCACGATCCGAACCGCGTGACCACCTGCCCGAGCTTGCCCACCATGGTGTGATTCATGCCCGGCGGGAACTCGCGTGCCGGACCGGGCCGCCACCACGGCTCCTCGGGCTGCTCCACGACCGGCACGATGGTGAGCCACGGGTTGGTGCGTGCCAGGTTCCACAGCGTGTCCAGGTCGTAGAGGTCGCTCGGATACTCGCCGCCCACGAACAGATGCACCCGCGGATTACGGCTCCGCATCGCCATGTCCATCAGCTGCGCACGCAGGGGGGCGATGCCGGTGCCACCCGCGATCATGAGCACGTCCTCGCTGCCCGGCGACGTGTCCACACTGAGTCCGCCCAGCGGCGGCCCGAGCAGCCAGCGATCGCCCACCGTGGTCTCCGAGACGATGGCCGGACTCACCCAGCCGGCCGACACCCGCCGGACGTGGAACTCGATGCCGCGGTAGTCGTTGGGTGCGATCGCGGGGGAGAGGTACCGCCACATCCGTGGACGCTGCGGGATCTGCACGCTGAGGTACTGGCCGGCGGCGAAGGGAATGTCGGCGTCCGTCTGCAGGCGCACGATCGCGAGGTCGTCGAGCACGCGATGGTGCTCGACCACCGTCGCTCCCCAGTACGGCGGCAGGTCCTCGGTGTCGGCCCCGACGGCCATCGAGTTGCAGATCATCGACACCACGCGGCGCCACGCCCCGTCGGTCTCGTCTGTCCAGACGTCCGGGTCCGCCGTGGTGCGGAACGCGTCGACCAGCGCGTTCTGGGCGGCGAGGAAGTGCGCGCCGGTCAGGCCGTGCTTGCGGTGGTCACGCCCGAGTTGATGCAGGAAGGGCAGGAAGTCGCGGTCGTCGAGGTGCCGGACGACGTGGTCGACGGCGCGCAGGAGGCGGTGCCGCTGCTGATCCATGGCGGCGGGGAAGAAGCCGCGGAAATCGGGGTACTCGGCGAACAGCCGAGCGTAGAAGGCGCCGGCCACGGTGTCCGCGCCGTCGTCGGACAGCGCGGAGGCAACTCCGGCGCGCACTCGCGCCAGGGCCTGCGGGTCCAGCAATGGGCACCTTCGATAGTCGTGGCGGGTGACGGGTTCGTGCGCGAGTGGTGTGTCCGAGAGTAGTGGTCGTGTCCGGTCACGGCCAGCGCGCTGGGCGGCGCCCTCCTGCGTGGTGCGGCGTCAACAAACTTGAGCGGAATAGACTCAAGTCGACTAAGGTTGTTCTCGTCGACACACCCGTTCGACCCGAAGGAAGGTGACCGGTGGACTCGTTCACTCCCACCACGAAGACCCAGGCAGCGTTGACCGCTGCACTGCAGTCGGCATCCGCAGCGGGCAACCCGGACATCCGGCCGGCTCACCTGCTCGTCGCACTGCTCGACCAGACGGACGGCATCGCCGCGCCGTTGCTGAAGGCTGTCGGCGTCGACCCGAGCGCGATCCGCTCGCAGGCGCAGACACTGGTGGACCGCATGCCGTCGGCCACCGGCTCCACCACCCAGCCGCAGCTCGGACGTGACGCGCTGGGCGCGATCACCGCCGCCCAACAGCTGGCCACCGAACTCGACGACGAGTACGTCTCGACCGAGCACCTGGTGGTCGGACTCTCGACGGGCGATTCCGATGTCGCGACGCTGCTCCAGAGGAACGGGGCGACACCGGCGGCGCTGCGCGAGGCGTTCACCACCGTGCGTGGCAGTGCCCGCGTCACGAGCCCGGACCCAGAGGCCACGTACCAGGCTCTGGAGAAGTACTCGACCGACCTCACCGAGGCGGCACGCAGCGGCAAGCTCGATCCGGTCATCGGTCGCGACACCGAGATCCGTCGTGTGGTGCAGGTGCTCTCGCGCCGTACCAAGAACAACCCGGTGCTCATCGGTGAGCCCGGCGTCGGCAAGACCGCGATCGTCGAGGGCCTCGCGCAGCGCATCGTCGCCGGCGACGTCCCGGAGAGCCTGCGCGGCAAGACCGTCGTGTCGCTCGACCTGGGATCGATGGTCGCGGGCGCCAAGTACCGCGGTGAGTTCGAGGAGCGGCTCAAGGCCGTGCTCGACGACATCAAGAACTCGGCCGGCCAGGTCATCACGTTCATCGACGAGCTGCACACCATCGTCGGTGCGGGCGCGACGGGCGAGTCCGCCATGGACGCGGGCAACATGATCAAGCCGATGCTCGCGCGTGGTGAGCTGCGGTTGGTGGGCGCCACGACGCTCGACGAGTACCGCAAGTACATCGAGAAGGACGCCGCACTCGAGCGCCGGTTCCAGCAGGTGTTGGTCGGTGAGCCGTCCGTGGACGACGCGGTCGGCATCCTGCGCGGCCTCAAGGAGCGGTACGAGGTGCACCACGGTGTGCGCATCACCGACTCCGCCCTGGTCGCCGCCGCCACACTGTCGGATCGCTACATCACCTCACGGTTCCTGCCGGACAAGGCCATCGACCTCGTCGACGAGGCCGCGTCCCGCCTCCGCATGGAGATCGACTCGCGTCCGGTCGAGATCGACGAGATCGAGCGTGTCGTGCGCCGACTCGAGATCGAGGAGATGGCGCTGGCCAAGGAGACCGACGATGCGTCGAAGACCCGTCTCGAGAAGCTGCGCGGTGAGCTGGCGGACAGCAAGGAGAAGCTGGCCGAACTGAGCACGCGCTGGCAGAACGAGAAGAACGCCATCGATTCGGTGCGCGACCTCAAGGAGCAGCTCGAAGCGCTGCGCGGCGAGTCCGAGCGGGCCGAGCGCGACGGTGATCTGGGCAAGGCCGCGGAGCTGCGTTACGGACGCATCCCGTCGCTGGAGAAGGAGCTCGCGGAGAAGACCGCGGCCACCGTTCCCCAGGGTGACGTGATGTTGAAGGAAGAGGTCGGCCCGGACGACGTCGCCGACGTGGTCGCGGCGTGGACCGGTATCCCCGCGGGCCGGATGCTCGAGGGTGAGACGGCGAAGCTCCTCCGGATGGAGGACGAGCTGGGCAGGCGTGTCGTCGGTCAGGACGACGCGGTCCAGGCCGTGTCCGACGCGGTGCGCCGCGCTCGTGCCGGGGTGTCCGATCCGAACCGGCCCACCGGGTCGTTCCTGTTCCTCGGACCGACGGGCGTCGGCAAGACGGAACTCGCGAAGTCGTTGGCGGACTTCCTGTTCGACGACGAGCGTGCCATGATCCGCATCGACATGAGCGAGTACAGCGAGAAGCACTCGGTGGCTCGACTGGTCGGTGCCCCGCCCGGATACGTCGGGTACGAGGCCGGTGGTCAGCTGACCGAGGCCGTGCGTCGTCGGCCGTACACAGTGGTGCTGTTCGACGAGGTCGAGAAGGCGCACCCGGACGTGTTCGACATCCTGCTCGCCGTGCTCGACGAGGGCCGTCTTACCGACGGTCAGGGCCGAACGGTGGACTTCCGCAACACGATCCTGATCCTCACCTCGAATCTCGGTGCGGGTGGCGACAGGGACCATGTGATGGCGGCGGTGCGCAGCGCGTTCAAGCCGGAGTTCGTGAACCGGCTCGACGACGTGGTCGTCTTCGACGCCCTGAGCGAGGAGCAATTGCAGTCCATCGTCGACATCCAGCTGCTGCAACTGCAGCGCCGCCTGTCGACTCGTCGACTCACGCTGGACGTCACGCCGTCGGCCCGGTTCTGGTTGGCCGTACGGGGTTACGACCCGCAATACGGCGCCCGGCCGCTGCGTCGACTCATCCAGCAGGCCATCGGCGATCAGTTGGCCAAGCTGTTGCTGGCGGGCAAGGTCGTCGACGGTGACACGGTCACGGTGGACACGTCGGAGGGCGGCGCGACGCTCGAGCTGAGCTGAGATCGACGCGTCAACCGTGCACGTGAACATCGATCGTCCACTCGGGCAACGGGTCCGGATAGCCCCTCCAGGCGTCCGGACCCGCTGTCACCTCCGCGTCTGTCAGCAGTGCGGTGTCGAGAAGGTCACGAACCATGTCCGGGCGTAGTCGTACTCCGATGACAACGATCTCCTGGCCGGCCGGAACGTCGATCTCCGACCACGGTTGCGCACCGTCGATGGTGAGGTTCGGGCCCGCTTGCGACCACACCGCCGCCCGGTCCGGTCGCGACGCGATCCAGCAGAAACCTTTGCTTCGCAACACATCGTGCAACCGGTCGAGTGTTCGGTTCAAGCGCGTGGGGTGGAACGGCCGGTCGGCGGTGTAGACGAAGCTCGAGATGCCGAACTCCTCGCTCTCCGGCACGTGGGTGCCGGTGAGCTCGTCGTCCCAGCCCGGGGCGAGTAGCGCGGCCTCGGGGTCGTAGAGACCGGTGTCGAGGATTCGGGCGGGGTCGATGACCCCGTTGATCGTGCGCACGACCTCGGCGCGGGGATTGAGCCGTCGCACGGCGGCGTCGGTGGCTCCGGCGAGAGCGTCGGAGACGAGGTCCGTCTTGCTGATCAGCACGATGTCGGCGAACTCCACCTGGTCCACGAGGAGGTCCGAGATGGATCGCTCGTCACCCTCGGCGACATCGAGCTCACGGTCGTCGAGTGTGTCGCCGCGGGAGATCTCCGTGAGGAAGGTGGAGGCGTCCACGACCGTCACCATCGTGTCCAGGCGGGCCAGGGTGCCGAGGCTGACGGGCGCATCGCTCTGCGGCTCCAACCCTCGGGGCTCGAAGACCCAGTCGAACGATGCCGCGACGGGCATGGGCTCGGAGACACCTGTCGATTCGATCAGCAGGTAGTCGATGTCGCCTGCCGACGCCAGCGTGCCCACGGCCTCGATGAGGTCGTCGCGAAGCGTGCAGCAGATGCAGCCGTTGGTGAGTTCGACCAGCCGCTCCTCGGTGCGGACCAGCGTGGTCGACCCGGTGACCGACCCGTCGATGAGCCTCGCGTCGATGTTGATCTCGCTCATGTCGTTCACGATGACCGCGACCCTGAGACCCTGCCGGTTCGCGAGCACGTGTTCCAGGATGGTGGTCTTGCCGGCGCCGAGGAAGCCGGACAGGACGGTGACGGGGAGCAGAGGTGCCATGCCGTAATGATAATCATTGTCATCAAGAAGTCGGGTGGGGGGTGTCCCTCACGAGCAGTTCCGAGGCGGGTGCGGGGCGGCCGAGCAGGTATCCCTGCACCAGATCCGCTCCCACCTCGCGCGCCGTGGCGAGTTCCTCGGCGGTCTCCACGCCCTCGAAGATGCAGACGGCACCGATCTCCCGAGAGAACGTGACGATGCTGACGGCGGCGGCACGACGCATGGGGTCGGTGTCGATGCCGCGCACGATCGAGGCGTCGAGTTTGACCACGCCGGGACGCAGTTCCACCAGTTGGCGCAGGCCCGAGTAGCCGGTTCCCACGTCGTCCACCGAGATGAGGACGCCCGCCGAGCGCAACATCTCGACGGCGACGCCCATCCCGTCGTAGTCGTCGATGCGGTCGTGTTCGGTCACCTCCACGATCCAGCGTCTGCCCCTGTCTCCGCGCCCGATCAGGTCCGCGGCGAGATCGCTGGACAGGATGGTGTCCGCCGAGGTGTTGACCGCCACGAAGGCGCCCGATGGCAGCACGCTGGACGCGGTGATCGCCGCGTGGATGGCACTGAGTTCGAGGTCCACGCGCAGGCCGACGGTCGACGCGTCGGTGAACCACGTCTGCGGTGAGCCGTACCCGTCGGGGAATCGCGACAACGCCTCGTAGCCGACGACGGCTCCCGTGTCGGTGGTGCAGACGGGCTGGAAGACGATGCTCGGGCCGCCCGACGCGATGAGCGCCGCGATGCGGTCGCGCAGGTCCGCCGACGCGGACGCCCGACTGGCGTGGCGACGCTGCATCGTCGCCTCCGCACGCGTCATCAGGTGGTGCAGCGTGGTGCCCACGTCGGCATGCGGGTCGACGGTCTCCGCCACCGAGCCCGTCAGGACCGTGACCGGTGCGCTGCGCAGAGGGGTGCTCTCGAGTCCGGTGGCCAGATCCCGCATCGCGCGATCGGCGGAACCGTCCGGGCCGACGAGAAGCACACACAGGAACTGCGAGGTGCTCAACCGTGCCGCGACGGCGTCCGCCGGAGCCTCGGTGGTGAGCCGCTCGGCGATCTCCTCGAGCACCTCCCGGCCCGAGCCGCGGCCGAAACGCTGCTCGACGTCCGCGAAGTCGGCGATCTCGACGAAGACGCCGAGAGCGGTGCGGCGACTCTGCACGGACTGCGATTGCGACGTCACCCGGTTGTAGAGCCCGCGTCGCGTCAGCAACCCCGTGAGTGGATCGCGTTGCGAGGCCTCGACCTGTCGGCGGAGGTAGGAGACGTACATGCGGATCACGAAGGGTGTGGCGAACATGCTCATCAGCGCGAGGGTGCGTGACAGCACGAGCCAGATCTCCGTTCCCTGCTCGACCGAGACGGCGGCGAGGACGACGAGCAAGCCGCAGGAGAAGGCGACATGCAGGATGAGAGTGCGGGTGTCGGTGAACGCCGCTGCGAACAGGGAGACCAGCACCAGTACGGCGCATGCCGGCATCGACAGGAATGCGGAGTCGTACATCGTCACGACGGTGAGTACGCCGACGTCGGAGTAGACGACGTAGGCGGTCTCGAAGTGCCTCGGACGCGTGGTCGTGAACCAGGCGACCGCGACGGGAACGGTCGTGGCGGAGAACAGAAGTATCCACACCGCGCCGCCCGGTCGGAGGGCGTCGGAGGGCAGGAGCAGCAGGCCGGCGACGCCGACGAGCACCGTGATGCCCGCGATGACGGCGCGAGATCGTTCTGCTGGTCTCGGCGTCAACGCGAGAAACGACAGAACCGGATCAGGACTGATCCGCTGTGATCTCACGACGACTCGTTTCGACGGTCTGCGGCGCCGGAGTGCGCTGGGAATCAGCACACTCCGACGTCAGACTACCGGCGGCGAGTTCGTGCTGCGGCCAGAACCGAGTCGGCGGCGGGCTTCCACGGCATGCAGATCGCGACGGCCACGGCGCACGCCAGGCACGCGGACACCGTGACGTACGAGGCGAACTGGAATCCCTCGAGGCTTGCGGACTTCATCGCCAGAATCAGTTCCGCCTTCTGCTGTTCGAACAGCGACGGCGTGGGACGCTTCGCCATCTCGATCACCGCGATGACGGTTTCGGACGCGAAACCCTTCTCGCCGTCCGTCATCAGCGACGAGGGCACCGCATCGACCAAGGGGGTGACCCGCGCGGAGTAGACCGAGGCGACGATCGAACCCAGTACCGCCACACCGAGTGTGCCGCCGATCTCGCGTGTCGTGTCGTTGACCGCCGACCCGGCGCCTGCGCCGTCCAGGTCGACCGCGGACATGATGGAGTCGGTCGCGGGTCCCTGGACGACGGCCAGTCCCAGCCCCATGAGGACCATCGACAGCAATACCGGGCCGACGTAGGGCGTGTCCACGGTGGTCTGGCCGGCGATGGCCATCCCCGTGCTGACGATGAGCAGTCCCAGCACGATGACGGCGGTGGCACCGAAGCGCTGAGCGATCAGCGTGGCGATCGGTGCGCCCACGCCCACGGCCACCGCGAACGGCAGTGAGTGCAGGCCGAACTCGAGCGGTGAGTACTCGCGGACGCCCTGGAAGTACTGGGTGATCATGAACAGGAAGCCGAACATGGAGAAGTAGCCGACGGCGATCGACAGGGCCGGCAGCGAGAAGCGACGGTTCGCGAACAGAGTCAGATCGAGAACCGGAGCGGCCGTGCGCTTCTCCCACACGAGGAAGCCGGCGATCGCCACAGCGGAGAGCGCGTAGCCGGCGAGGGAGGTGGCCGACAGCCATCCGCGATGCGGGGCCTCGATGATCGTCCACACCAGTGCCGTGATCGCCACCAGTGAGGACACGAGTCCGACGACGTCGAAGCGGCCGACGTGCTCGGCGCGCGACTCCGGGACCAGAACCCGAGCGGCGAGGGCCACGACGAGTGCCACGGGCACGTTGATCCAGAAGACCGAGTGCCACGAGAAGTGTTCCAGCAGATAGCCACCCGCGGTCGGACCGATCGCGATGGCGAAGCCGGCCATGGCCGTCCAGGCGGCGATGGCCAGTGCCTTCTCGCGGGGGTCGGTGAAGATGGTGATGATCATGGCCAGCGTCGCCGGGAACACTGCCGCCGCGAAGACGCCCATGACGGCGCGTGCCGTGATGACCTGGCCGAGGTCACTCGACAGCGCCCCCACCACCGACAGTGCCGCCACCCCGAGCAGGCCGATGATCATGACGCGGCGGCGTCCGTACCGATCGCCGAAGTGCCCGAGCGCCAACAGGAAGCCGGCGAACGTCAGTGTGTAGGCATCGACCACCCACTGCAGGCCGGACATCGAGGTCTGGAGCTCGACGCCGATGGACGGCAGCGCGACGTTGACGATGGTGTTGTCGAGGACCACCAGCAACTCGGCCGCGCAGATGACGATGAGCGCCAGCGCGCGGCCTCGCCCTGACAGCGAGGTGGTGGGTGGTGCCTGATGCAGTGCCATGGAACCCCGCTCCGTCGGTTCTATGCGGTAGCGCATAGAAGGTGGACAGAAGGTAACTGTGTCGCTGCGTCACGGTCAATCGAGTGTGGTGGCCGTCACGCTCGGTCAGTCGACGGGGGCGACCCGGACGAGGTTGCCGTCCGGGTCGGCGACCACGAACGTCCGACCGAACACGTCGTCGTGGGGCGATTCGACGACGACGAGTCCGGCCGTCGTGGACCAGTCCCGGAACACGTCGTCGATCCTCGACGCCGGGCCGGGCAGCATCACCCCGATCTCGGACGTCCGCGGAGTGGCCGAGTGCGCATGGTCGGGGCGCCCGCTCCACAGAGCGAACGTGACGGTTCCGCCCGCGTCGAAGGCGACGTAGCGGGGGCTGCGGAAGGTCGCCTCGATGTCGAACAGCCGACTGTAGAAGTCGGTCGCGCGGTCGATGTCGGTGACGTAGACGAGAAACAGATTGGGTGCGGGCACGAGGACGCTCCTGTGTGAGTGAGGTGGATGACGGACTCCATGAAGCGCGCCATACCTGCCAGAAGCTGTCACCTATTCGGCGCACAATTCCTGTCATGACGTCGTCCCGACTTCTCGCCCTTCTACTGCTGCTGCAGACCCGGCACCGCATCACCACGGGTGAACTCGCGGAACGTCTCGAGGTGAGTCGGCGCACCGTGCTGCGCGATGTCGATGCCCTGTCGGCCGCCGGGGTGCCGGTGTACGCCGAGCGCGGACGGCACGGCGGGATCGTGCTGTTGCCGGGGGCACGACTCAATGCGTCGTACCTCGAGCCGGCAGAGATGGACGCGGTGACGCTCGCCGGTCTCGACGAGGAGCAGCGTGAGCGACTCGGTGTGACCGGGACGCACGATATGGCGATGCGCAAGATCGCGGCGCGTCGAGCAGGCGTCGAGGCGGCGAGCCGCAGTCTCGCGGAGCTGGTCGTCGTCGACAACACGAGCTGGTTCGCACCCGGTCGTGACGTCGTGAACGTCGGTGATCTGGCACTAGACCTTCGTTCCGGCCGCCGACTCCTTCTGCGCTACAGGCGAAGCGGAGCGCTCGAGGCAGAAGCGGTGGTGGTCGATCCGTACGGTCTCGCCGCGAAGGCCGGACGGTGGTATCTGGTCGCCGACGTCGGTGGGCGCGGACGGCTGTTCGCACTGGCGCGGTTGGACGGGTACGAGGTCACGGCCGAGTCGAGTCACCATCGTTCCGTCGGCCTGCGCGGTGTGTGGTCCGAGCTGTCCGCGGCGGTGGAGGCGCCTGGCGACGTGATCGTCGCGGCTCGTCTCCGTTCGAACAGAACGGATCTCGCCCACCGTGTGCTCGGATCGCGCATCACCGCGAGCGAGCCCGCCGGAGACGGCTGGACGCAGATGTCGATCAGATACTCGACCATCGAGGGGGTACGGCAACTGCTGCAGTTCGCCGATCATCTCGAGGTGGTGGAGCCGCGCGAGGCGCGGACACGTGTCGCTGAACTCGCGGCAGACCTCGCTCGTCGACATTCCTGACGGTGTCGGTGGCTCCTGTTATCTTCGCACACATGTTCGAGTCGGGGTGGGCGCAGCAGGATCCGGAGGCCATGGGCCTTCCGGTGGCGCTGACCGATGCGTCGATCGAGGAGGCTCTGGACACCGTCGTTCACGCGACCGCCGGCCTCGGCTTCCTGGAGTGGACTCGCTACCGGGCGGCCGCGCACCTCTACGCCCTGATCGTCGCGCCGGTCGAGGCCTCGGACCGCCGACGCCTGGACGCGGCGACGCAGTGCGCCGCCCGCATCGCCACCGTGCTGTCCGTCAGTCAGGGTGCCGCCGACGGCATTCTCTTTCGCGCCCTCGTGTTGCGCGATCGCCTGCCGCGTGTCGCAGAGTGCCTGCGGGACGGGCTGCTCGCGCCGAAACACCTGCACACCATCGTCACTCGTACCGATCTGGTCGACGGCCGCGACTACGCCGACGAGGTCGACGCCGAGATCGCTGCCGCCCTTCGGCGTCGCCGTTCGTGGTCCGACACCCGGCTGCGGGACATGGTCGACTGCATCGTTCATCGTCATGATCCTGATGCGGTGCGCGAGAGGCGCATCAAGGCGAAGGAGAATCGCTCCTTCTGGGTCGAGAACGCTCCGGACGGCATGGCGGCCGTCGGTGCCACCCTGGCGGCCGAGGACGCGCTGCTCGTCGCAACCCGTGTCGAGGCTCTTGCTGCGAACGTCTGCTCGCGCGATCCGCGCAGCCGCAACGCTCGCGCGTCCGACGCACTGTTCGCGCTCGTCACCGGCACCGGATTCGGTTGTCAGTGCGGCGATCCCACGTGCACACACACGGAGACCGACCCCGACTCGATCAGCGCGACCACCGTCGTCGTGCACGTGGTCGGTGACGCGGCCACCCTGGATGCGGCCACCCCAGCTGCAACGAGCCCGGAAGGTGCAGCCCCCGACACGTCCGGCCGCTCCGGCTTCCTGCACGGTCACGGTGTCATCTCGCCCGACCACCTGCGGGATCTGGCGAACCGTTCCGATGCCGTGCGTCGACCGATGGACGCGACGCCCGCAGCCCATCAGCCGGCCGACCCGTACCGGCCCAGCGCGGCACTCGAGACGTTCGTCCGTGCCCGCGACCAGTACTGCACGTGGCCTGGATGCAACAACCCGGCGGTGACGGCGGACCTTGACCACGTCACCGAGTACGACCACGACGACCCGGCCGCCGGTGGACAGACCACGGCGGTGAATCTCAACGGCAAGTGCCGCTTTCACCACACTCTGAAGACGTTCACCGACTTCCTCGACGATCAGTACCCCGATCCGGAGCTACCCGGCAGAGTCCTCTCGACCGTCACCACCCCGGAGGGTCGCACCGTTCCCGGTCCGGCTCACAACGGATACGACCTCCACCCGGAACTGGCCGACGTCACCTTCGGCGACCCGGTGGTGCACCCGCCGCCCGGGACCGAGTCGCCACCGACGAGACGACGCACTCGCCTTGCGGCCGTTCATGCGCGGCGACGCGCCGAACGCGCACGCAACCGCCGAGCTCGAGAAGCCGCAGCGATCGACGACCCGCCACCGTTCTGAACGACGGTGGCGGGGCTGTCAGACGCGCGCGGATTCGGCGGCGGTCACGCGTCGCTGACGTAGGACACCGGCCACGACAGTGACCGCTGCCAGCACCGCGGAGAAGCCGATGGCCGTCCGCTGCTCCGGCATGATCACCATCATCACGAGGACGACGACGATGAAGCCGATCGCCAGATACGTCAGCCACGGATACAGCCACATGCGCACTGGAGGCCGGCGACCCTCCCGGTCGAGCGTGCGCCGCAACACCAACTGGCTGGCCGCGATGGCGAGGTACACGAAGAGAGCCACGGCACCGGTGGTCGCGAGCAGGTACCCGAACAGTTTCTCCGGCAGCGCGTAGTTGCCGACGACGGCCACGAATCCGAGTGCGGTGGAGGCCAGTACGGCGACGTAGGGCACGCCGCGGCTCGACACCTTGCGTACCGCCGCGGGGGCGTCCCCACGCTCGGACAGCGAGAACAGCATGCGGCTCGCCGTGTACAGCGCGGAATTCAGGCACGAGGCGACGGCGGTGAGGATGACGACGTCCATGATGCGGTCAGCGTGCGGAATGTTCATCTGCCCCAACACGAACTGGTACGAGCCGGTCTCGGCGTCGAGCTCCGCGGCCGGCACCAGGGCGACGACGATGAAGATCGAGCCGAGGTAGAAGATCATGATGCGCCAGATCACCGAGTTGACCGCGCGGGTGATGCCCTTCTTCGGATCGGGCGACTCCGCGGCGGCGATGGTGACGATCTCGGTGCCCATGAACGAGAACATCGTCGTGAGCATGGCGGCGATGACGGCGCCGAAGCCGAAGGGCATGAACCCGCCGTCCGACCACAGGTGCGACACCCCGCTGACGTCGCTGCCCGGCAGCAGACCCAGGATCGCGAGCACGCCGAGCGCGATGAACCCGATGATCGCGACCACCTTGATGAGCGCGAACCAGAACTCGAACTCGCCGTAGTTGCCCACGCTCAGCAGGTTGGTGACGGTGAGGATCAGCGTGATGGCGAGCGCCCAGATCCACTGGTCACCGCCGATCCAGGACGACATGATCAGCGCACCGGCCGTGGCCTCGACCGGGATGACCAGCACCCAGAACCACCAGTAGAGCCACCCGACGGAGAACCCGGCCCAGTGGCCGAGCGCGCGGGTCGCATACGTGGAGAACGATCCGGTGTCGGGGTTGGCGGTCGCCATCTCCCCGAGCATGCGCATCACCAGGACGACGAGGATGCCGGCGAACAGATACGACAACAGCACGGCGGGGCCGGCCAGGTTGATCGCGGTCGCGGATCCGACGAACAGTCCGGCGCCGATGACACCGGCGATCGAGATCATGGTGATGTGACGTGGTTTCAGACTGGTTCCCAGAGCGCCGGGTTGTCCGGTCGCGCTGACTGGGTCCGCGTCCTTGTTGTCGATCGACATGTCAGTTCTCCTCGTGAGATGCGAACCTTCCGAGTCGATCACAACGGTCGGTTCGGTGCCCGGCGCACGGCACATCTCGTCCGATTTGCCCGGTCTTTTCGGGGACTATCCTGAGGTCATGACGACGCCGACCGGACCGCGCGACAACGACGACTCGGCTCGCGACCGCGACCAGCCGACGGAGTACCTCGGCACTCCCGGTCACACGTCGGATCCGGGCCAGGCCTACGGGCAGTCCGGCTACAACCCGACCGAGGCGCTCCCGGCAGGCGACTGGTACGCCCAGCAACCGCCGTACGAGCAGGGCTACCCCCAGCAGCAGCAGTATCCGACTCAGGGCTACCCGACACAGCAGGGTTATCCGCCGCAGCAGGGCTACCCGACACAGGGCTATCCCCAGTACCAGCAGCCCCCGTACCAGCAGAACCAGTACCAGCAGAACCAGTACGGCGAGGCGCCCTTCCTCGAGAACGGCGACAGCAAGCCCCCGCGCGGTCCGAAGACCGCACTCATCGTCGTGGCGGCGCTCGTCGTGATCGCACTCATCGGCACCGGGGCCTATCTGCTGTACGACTCGACGTCGTCCTCGCGCACCGCGGCGCCGGCCATCACGCCGCGCTCCGCCCCGCCCACGACCACGGCGCCGCCGTCGACGAGTGTCCCGCCGCTCGGCTCGCTGCCGGGTCTGGAGCAGATTCCCGGGGGAGTGGGGGAGGCGCTGGGGTCCCAGGGGGCCTCCGTGGGCACGATCATCTCGAACGACGGCACCACCATCGTCATGGACGGGATCGGCGGGTCCACCGTCACCGTGGTGACGAACGCGAACACGCAGATCCTCGCGCTCGGCGCTGCCACGGTGGCGGACCTCGCGCCCGGCACCTCGATCGTGGTGCAGGGCACCCCGCTGGCCGACGGGTCCATCACCGCCGAGGTCATCGTCAGCGCCGGTATCGGCTTCAACTGACGCCGGGGCGTCGACCGACACCACCGAACGAGAGACACCCTCCCCCGCACACGCGGGGGAGGGTGTCTCTCTGTCGATCAGGTCAGGCCTGGCGGGCCATTCCGCGCTCGATCGCCGCGACGATCTGCGGGCGCAGTTCGGCGGCCGCCACTATGTGGTGCACCGAACCGACGGTCCGCGCTCGCTCGATGTTGTGCACCGCCTCGAACTCGGACGCCACCTCACCGAGCTTCTCCGAGCGCACCGCGGTGCGGGTGGCCGACAGCTCCACCTGCAACCGGGCCCGCTCCGTGTCGTCCTCGGAGGAGTTCATGCGTGCCTCCAGATCGCGGACGGACGGGTCGGATGCGGTGCGCTTGTTGACGTCTCGCGTGAAGACCACTGCTGCGGCCGGTGCACCACCGAGGACGGACGCGAACGATCCCTCGACGGCCAGCACCTCCATGTTCTCGTTGAGCGCTCCGGAGAACACCACGAACGCGCCGCCGTGATACCGGGAGACCACGCAGAACACGATCGGTCCGTCGAAGTTGACGATGGCACGGCCGATCTCGGCGCCGTACTCGAGCTGCAGGTTGCGCAGCGACTCCGGTGACCCGTCGAAGCCGGACAGGTTGGCCAGCACCACCAGCGGGCGGTTGCCGCTGGCTGCGTTGATCGCACGGGCCGTCTTCTTGGACGAGCGGGGGAACAGCGTTCCCGACGTCCACTGGTCGGGGCCGTCGGACGGGAACCATCCCTTGCGCGAGATGGCACGCGATTCGATGCCGATCACCGACACCGGGTAACCGGCGAGGTGGGCGTCGAAGACGACGGACGTGTCCGCGTCGGCCATGTCGGCCCATCGCTCGAGCACGGCGTGGTCCTGATCGACCACGGCGCGCATGACGGTGCGGATGTCGAACGGCTTCTTGCGCTCGGGGTTGGTGGCCGAGGAGAAGATGTCGCCGACGGTCTTGAAGTCGCTCGACGGGTGGACGTGCGGGTAGGTCCGCACGTCGCGGTCGACCGGGTCGACGGTCGTGGTGCGGCGCGGGAAGCGTTCTCCCGGTGCGCGATACGCGTGATCGTAGTGCGCGAAGAGAACGTCGCACGCAGCTCCGAGGTTCGGAGCCCAGTACTGCGCCTGCCCGTTGGGGCCCATGACGCGGTCGTAGCCACCGATGCCGAAGTTGTCCTCCGCGGAGACGCCACCGGAGTAGTCCAGGGACTGCTTGCCGGTGAGCACCATCGCGCTCTCCGGCGTCATCACCAGGATGCCCTTGGTGTGCATGAGCATCGTGGCCTCGGCGTTCCAGTACGGCTGCGCGCCGACGTTGATGCCCGCGACGATCACGTTGATCTCGTGACCGGCCTGCGTGAAGGTGATGATGCGGCGCAGAGCCCGCGACACCCAGTCCATGTTCTCCGTGCCGCTGCCCATGGAAATGGTCGCGCCTGAGGAGAGCGCGAACCACTCGACAGGGACGTTCATCTCCTCGGCCAGGTCGATCGCGGCGACGACGCGCGCACACTCGGCCTCGGCCACCGTGCCCAACGCCTTGGTCGGATCGCCGAACAGGGCGACGCGGGTCATGCCCTCCGGGTACAGCGCCGTCGGCGTGGACACCAGGCCCACGATGATGCCCGCGGTGTTCTGACCGTACGGCCGCGAGATGGGTTGCAGCGCACCGGACTCGTCCAGGTCGTACTCGACGAAGGAACCGTCGCGCTTGGTCAGCACGGGGATCAGCTCGTACGGGTACACGGTGCCGCGTGCCTGCGAGCGCTGCACGTTCTGCGTGTACGTGTCCAGCGGGCGCATGGGCTCGGTGGGCGGGTCGGTGATCTTGGTGACCACTCCGGTACCGGGCCGGTACGAGAAGCGCAGGGCCTGCATGGTGGGCTCCGCGCCGGGGCGCACCACGACGCGGGCCATCATGGTGATCTCCTCGAGACCGGCGGCCACGGTGAGCGGCGCGAGATGCCGGGCCACGATGCGCAGCTTGTCGAGCGGCAGGTTCAGCACCGGCCACACGTAGAGGACGACGCGATTGTGGTCGAGGCGGCGGTTGCCGCGGCGAGCCTGGGCGCGGCGGATGCCGTCGAGGCACGCGGAGAGCGTGCGCTCGATGGCGGGAACCGAGACCACGTTGCCCTGGGCGTCGAACTGCACTGCGGCGTCGCGGATCTCGGCCAGGGCGACCAGTCGCTCGTCCTTGGGGTTGTCCTTCGCCACCAGATCGAACAGGTACGTGCCGGGTGCGGAGGGGATGCGGGTGCCGTCGAAGTTCTTGAGGCGCCACAGGTCCAGTCGCTGACCGGTGAGCGGATGCAGGTCGCGGAGCGAGACGTCCTCTGTCAGAACGCCTGCCTGCGGCCGGAACGTCACCTGGCGCGAGATGCCGGTGCCGCGTCCGAAGACGGTGACCGTGACGCGACGCCACGACGTGGTCGCCGGGTGTGCGGCGATCTCGGTGCGCAGCTCCTCGACCACCTGGTCGCCGTCCTCGGGAGCTGTCGGCCACGAGAGGTACAGGTCCACCGCGAGGTTCTCGGGTGCCGGCCCCGCGGTCTCGGTGAGCGCCACCAGCGTCGACGAGAGGCCGGCGCGATCGGTCATCGTCGAGAGCAGGTTGACCTTGCCGCCGACGAGGGTGAAGGTGCCCGAGACATAGTGCTGCCCTTCGCGATCGAAGGCCTTCACGTCCTCGAAGTCACGGATCTCGTAGTACTGGCGGGTGATCACCTCGAGCAGGGCGCCCGGGTCGGACATGCGCTGGGAGAGCAGCTCGACGAGCGGCTCCTCCGTGGCGACCAGGGCGTCGATGCGCTCCTGGTGATCATCGGCGTCGGGCCGCTCGGCCAGGTACTGCAGACTGCCGCGGACACCGTCGTAGACCTGCTCGCGCGCCTTGCGGATCTGCGGCTCGTCGAACAACTGGAAGCGGAGGTTGCGGGCGACGTCGCCGATCACCGGGTACCGCACCTGGGTCGCGACGACGAGGCGGTCGAGCACCTCACCGACGGCGCTGTCCGCGTCGGGGGCGACCGACGGGTCGGCGATCCACCGATCGAGGAGCGCCGCGATGGCCGGGACCTGGTTCTCGATGCGCTGCTGCGCCAGGAAGAGTCGGTAGACGGCCTCCTCGAGATCGGTGCCGCGATCGAGATCGTTCTTGTCGTAGTGCCGTAGTGCGCGAGCCAGCTTGTCGCGGAACTCGTCCGGCAGGCCCTGGACGTCGGCGTCGAGCGACTGCAGGAACGCGTGGAAGTGCTCGCGCGGACTGTGGACGCGCTCGTCGGTGCCCTCCTCGTCCATGGTCGGACGGTTACGCGTCAGCTCGCACATGTCGGCGAAGGTGGTGAGCAGGTCCAGCTCGGCGCGGACCAGCTCGCCGTCCTTGCGCGGGAGTGCCCCGCGCAGAGCGTCGTACTCGGCGATGGTGGCGAGCGCACGGGACGCACTGACGTCGAATCCGCTGAGGAGAGCCCGCAGTTCGTCGAGACGGGCCAGTGCGTCGATGCGGTCGTCGCGGTCGGCGTCGCCGCACGGCGAGCGGAACTCGACCCGGGCGGTGGTGGAGGCGGCGGCCGTCTCACCGATCGGGTCGACGCGCAGCAACGCCGCGCCGTTGTCGACCTGTGCGTTGACGACGGCGAGCACCTCGCTCACCCGGCCGGCCGAGGCGGCGCGCACCGCGGTCTCCATCTTCATGGCCTCGAGGACCACGAGCGTCTGTCCCGCCTCGACCTCGTCGCCCACGGCGACCGGCACGGCGACGACGACAGCGGGGGCAGGTGCGCGCACCAGGCCGGCCTCGTCCTGGCTGATCTGGTGGCTCACGCCGTCGACCTCGACGAGATATCCGGCGGGGCCGGGCACGGTGACGACGGAGTAGCGGGTGCCGTCGATCTCGGCGCGACGCTCGAAGGTGCCGAGCCGCTCGATGTCGATGGTGATCTCGTGGTCGTCGACCGCGACCAGGTAGCGGTGCGGTCCCACCTGGCCGACGGTCAGGCGGTAGCCCTGGCCCTGGTAGTTGAGCTCGACCGTGCGGCCGATGTCGTGGCTGGCGCGGGGACGGCCGCCGCGGGCGGACAGCAGGAACTTGGCGCGCTCACGGGCCTCGTCCGCGTCGTAGGCGTCGACGGCCGCGGCGATCAGTGCGACGTCGGCGACGCGGGTGGGGCCCTCCGCGGTGCCCGCGCCGGTGCGGTCGAGCCAGCCGGTGTCGGCAGTGGCGTCGATGAGCTCCTCGCGGTCGAGCAGGTCGAGCAGGAACGACTTCGTGGTGGTGCCGCCGTCGATGACGACTGTGGTCTCGCGAAGCGCCGTACGCAGCCGGGCGAGGGCCTCGGAACGGTCACGGCCCCAGGCGATCACCTTCGCGACCATGGAGTCGTAGTCGGGCGGGATGACGTCGCCCTGGGCGATGCCCGTGTCGACGCGCAGGCCCGATCCGAGCGGGAACTTCAGCAACCGGACGGTGCCGGGCGCCGGTGCGAAACCGTTGTCGGCGTCCTCGGCGTTGAGTCGTGCCTCGACGGCGTGACCGAACTCGGTCGGGCAGTCGCCCTCGAGCACGTGGCCGCCCGCGACGAGGATCTGCAGCTTGACTAGGTCGAGGCCCGTCGTCACCTCGGTGATGGGGTGCTCGACCTGCAGGCGCGTGTTGACCTCGAGGAACGTGAAGATCTTCTGCTCCGGCTGGTAGAGGTACTCCACCGTGCCGGCGCCGTGATACCCGGCGGCGCGGACCAGCTCCGCGGAGGCGGCGCGGAGCTCGTCGGCCTGCTCCCGGGTCAGGACGGCCGAACTGGACTCCTCGATGACCTTCTGGTTGCGACGCTGGATCGAGCAGTCGCGGACGCCGGGTGCCCACACGTTGCCGTGGGTGTCGGCGATGACCTGGACCTCGACGTGGCGCGCCTCGGTGACGAGCCGCTCGAGGAAGACGACAGGGTCGCCGAACGAGCGCTCGGCCTCACCCTGGGTGCGCTCGAGTGCGAGCTCGAGCTCGTCCTCGGCGAAGACCTTGCGGATACCGCGACCGCCACCGCCGCTGCGCGCCTTGATGATCAGGGGATAACCGATGGCGGCGGCGTGCCGACGTGCATCGGCGCGGGTCTCGACGGGACCACCGCTCCACGGCGCGACCGGGACGCCCACCTTCTCGGCGAGGATCTTGGCCTCGACCTTGTCGCCGAGCAGGCGCATCGAGGCAGCGGACGGGCCGATGAACGTGATGCCCAGGCGAGCGCAGATGTCGGCGAAGGTCGGGTCCTCGGCGACGAAGCCCCAGCCGACCCACACGGCGTCGGCGCGGGCCTCGACGAGTGCGCGCTCGAGTTCGACGTAGTCGAGGTAGGGGTTCTGCACGCCCGTCTTGCGGAGCGTGACGGCCTCGTCGGCCTGGCGGACGAACATCGCCTTCCGCTCGGCGTCGGTGTGCAGAGCGATGACGCGCAGAGGCTCGGCGGACCGCGATTCGTTGTTCAGCTCGCGTACCGCTCGGATGAGGCGAACAGCTGCTTCGCCTCGGTTGACTACTGCTATGCGTGTGAACATGCGCTCCGCCGTCTCGAAGGGAAAGTGTCTTCCGAGCCAGTGTGACGGTCCACGAGCGTACTGGCGAGTACATCTCACCAACGCCCGGAAGGGTCGTGATCGGTCACTGACCTGTGGCGATGCGCTACCCACGGGTATACCGGCGGGTAATGACACGATGGGCCGACGACGGCGCCGTGCCCCGGGAAAAGTACAGTGGAGAGCGATGACAGCGATGTGGTTCGGCCTTGCTCTGATCGCACTCCTCGGTGCGGTGGCACTGCTGTACATCGATCGCGCCCGCCGCGGACAGCAGGGCCGGGTGCGTCAGATCTGGGCGAAAGCGCAGGGCTACCACTACGTTCCCGCCGATCCCGACCTGCCGTCGACCTTCTCGCGCGCGGCCATGGCGAACCAGGAGTTCCTCGGTGCCGTCGACGTGGTCGAGGGTGTGCGACGCGGCGAGGAGTTCGTCCTGTTCGACCTCGAGGACGCCGCGACCGTCGTGGCGGTGCGCCGCGAGGTGGGATCCGACGTCGACCTCGATCTGCGGTCCCGCACGACGCCGCCGCCGAAGGAGGCCGACATGCAGCTCCTCGGCTCGCTGGGTCCGCGCATCATCTTCGCGACCGACCTCGACGTGGCACGGCGAGTCTGTGACCAGCGCATGGTCGCCTTCACGCACTCGGTGCCCGATGTGGTGCAGCTGCTGTGGAGCGAGGGTCCGTGGACGCTGGGCACCGTTCCGGTGGGCAGTTCGGGACGCGACTGGGACGCCGCGATCGACGCCGTCACCCGCCTGTCCGGCCTTCTGCACGTGTTGCCGCCCTCGCGACGCCGCGCAGCACCCGGACGCGACGACTGATCGTTTCATCAGCCACGTGCTGCCGTGAGGAACCTCACCCGTTAGTCTCGTGCGCATGTCGACTCCAACACCGCGGCCCATCGCCCTCGTCACCGGTCCGACGTCCGGCATCGGCGGCGGGTTCGCCCGCCGTCTCGCCGCCAGTGGCCACGACCTCGTCCTGGTCGCCCGCGACACCGTCAGGCTCGAGGCACTGGCCGACGAGCTACGCGCGTCGTACGGCACCTCGTCGGAGATCCTGGGCGCGGACCTCGCGACCGAGGAGGGCCGCGCTGCCGTGGTCGCCCGACTGCAGGAGGGCGTGCAGGTCCTGATCAACAACGCGGGCTTCGGCACGTCCGGCGAGTTCTGGACGGCGGACCCCGCGCTGCTGCAGTCGCAGCTCGACGTCAACGTCACCGCCGTCATGCAGTTCACCCGCGCGGCGCTGCCGTCGATGATCGCGGGTGCGAAGGGCTCGGTGATCAACGTGGCCAGCGTCGCCGGCCTGATGTCGGGTCGCGGTTCCACGTACTCCGCGTCGAAGGCGTACGTCGTCTCGTTCAGCGAGGGTCTCGCGGGCGGTCTCGCCGGCACCGGCGTCCGCATCCAGGCTCTGTGCCCGGGCTTCGTGCGGACCGAGTTCCACGAGCGCGCCGGCATCGAGATGTCGTCGATTCCGTCGTTCATGTACCTCTCCGTGGACCAGGTCGTCGACGCCTCGCTCGCCGACCTGGAGAAGAACACCGTGCTGAGTGTGCCTGGGCTTCAGTACAAGTCACTGACTTCGGTATCGCGTCTGGTGCCCCGTACCATCGCTCGACGCGTGGTCTCCCTGGTCGGCAGCGCGCGCGGTCGCACGTAAGCTCCAACGGCCGAGACGAACCCTCGACCTCGGGTCGACGTTCATACTCGACGGCGCTATGTTTCTGGTGTGACTGTTGTGGCCCTGGTGGCGTTCGTGATGATCATCGGTATCGGCTGGATCGTGTCGGTCGTCCGGCGGACACGTCGGTCGGCCGACTCCGTCGCTGCCGGACTGAACCTGCTCGAGATCGAGCTCGATCGACGACGGGCCGTGATCCCCGATCTCGTGCGCGCTGCCGTCGACGCCGATCTCGACCGCGCCGCCGTGAACCAACTCGTCGGAGCGCGGTCGCTGTCGGCCATGATGCGGGATCGGCGCGCCGAGCTCGGCGCCCGGGCCGGCGCCGAGAACGCGCTGTCGGTCGCGCTGCACGAGGTGCTCTTCGACGGTCGGGCCAGTGGGCCTCTCGGGTGGGACTTCAGCTCGCCCGCAACGGAACTCGATCGCATCGAACATCGCGTCGCCGGGGCCGTCCGCGTGTACAACACGCAGGCCTCGTCGTTGGCCTCGCTCGCCGACTCGCCGCTGTCCGGACCCGTCGTCCGGCTGTTGGGCGTCCGGGCGCCCGCTGTGTTCGCCGAGACCGCGGACGCCGACACGGCGTGGTTGCGGGCGCCGCAGCACGCCGCCTGAGCGCACCCGATAGATTCACTGCTCGTGGCAGCTACCGAGAAGTCCGAACTGGCAGAACTGGTCCGCGAGTTGGCCGTCGTGCACGGGAAGGTGACGCTGTCGTCGGGCACGGAAGCCGACTACTACGTCGACCTCCGCCGTGCGACGCTGCACCACCGCGCCGGTGCCCTCATCGGGCAGCTCATGCGAGAACTGGTGTCGGACTGGGATTTCGACGCCGTGGGCGGACTCACCATGGGTGCCGACCCCGTCGCCTTGGCGGTCATGCACGCGCCGGGCCGTCCCATCGACGCGTTCGTCGTCCGCAAGGCGGCCAAGGCCCACGGTATGCAGCGCCAGATCGAGGGCCCGGACATCGTGGGCAAACGGGTCCTGGTCGTCGAGGACACCACCACCACCGGCAACTCCCCGCTCACGGCCGTCGCGGCTCTGCGTGACGCCGGTGCCGTCGTGGTGGGCGTCGCGACGGTGGTGGACCGCGCCACCGGCGCCGACGCGGTCATCGCGGCCGAGGGTCTCGAGTACCGGTCCCTCCTCGGTCTGGGCGACCTGAACCTCTGAGCTCTACTGCCAGCCGACGGCGGTGAAGGGCGCGTTCGTCGTCACGCGGCCGACGATGCCGGCGTGCGCGAAGTCCTTGGCCGTGGCCACCGCGTCCTGGACCGCGGAACCCTTCGCCAGCTCGGCGGTGATGGCGGCGGCAAAGATGCAGCCGGCTCCGGAGACGCGCTCCTCGCCGATCTTCGGCGCACGGAACACCGAGACGTCGGTGCCGTCGAACAGGACGTCGACGGCCTCGTCGCCGGGCAGACCCGCGCCGCCCTTGACCACCACGTAGCGCGGTCCGAGGTCCGCGATGCGGCGGGCGGCCTCCGACAGATCGTCGACGGACTCGATCGAGTCCATTCCCGACAGGGTCTGCGCCTCGAAGAGATTCGGCGTGACGACGGTCGCGAGCGGGAGGATCTCGGCGCGCAGGGCGTTGTCCGTGTCCAGCGCCGCGCCCGGCTCCTGGCCCTTGCAGATGAGGACGGGATCCACGACGACGTGTCGCCACGGCTGCTGACGGAGCGACTCGGCGACGGTGGCAACGGTCTCGGGTGTGCCGAGCATGCCGATCTTCACGACGTCCAGTGAGTGGGCAGCCGTCGCCGCCTCGATCTGGTCGGCGATCACCGGTCCCGCGATGGGGACGAAACGGTGGCCCCACCCGGCCTTCGGATCGAACGAGACGATGCAGGTGATGGTGCCGACGCCGTAGACCCCGAGCCGCTCGAACGTCTTGAGGTCGGCCTGCAGGCCGGCGCCTCCCGTGGCTTCGGATCCGGCGATGACGTAGGCGAGTGTCGGCATGTCTTCATCATCCCAAAACGCCGAGAGCGCGTGGGTGCGGGGCCGAGAGAGCCCCCGCACCCACGCGCTCGGTCGTCAGGAGCGAGTGCCCTTGCGACGCGAGAGTGCGAACGCACCGACACCCGCGACGGCGACGACGGCCACGCCGGTGCCGATCGCGGCGACGGGCAGTCCGCCCTCGTCGTTCGAGGCACTCGCCTGATCCGACCCCGCGAGGCTCGACTCGGACGACACGAGACCGATCTCCGGCAGTTCGCCGGCGACGATGACGTTGCCCTCCTCGTCGTCGGTGAAGTAGTCGACCACCTTGAACGTGCGCGTCGGGCCGTCGACGTAGAAGCCGATGAGACGGATTCCGGAGGCGGTGACCTCGACCGTGGTGGAGTCGATGGTCGCGACCTCGACGTCCTCCTTCTTCTCGTCGCCGACCTCGACCGTGACGGTCTCCTTGGCGGCGTTCTCCGCGGCAGCCTCGTCGGCGGCCTTCTTGTCCGCGGCATCCTTCGCAGCTGCCTCGGCCTCGGCCTTCGCTGCTGCGGCGGCCTCGGCTGCTGCTGCTGCCGCCTCGGCGTCACCGGCTGCTTCGAGCCGCTTCGCGTTCTCCTCGGCGACCGTGGCGGCCACCTGCGTCGTCGCTGCCTTGACGACAGCGGCGAAGAGCGTCGACGCCTTCGCATACGCGGCCTGGATCGCCGTGGTGACCTTGGCGGCGTCGAGCGTCGCGAACGCGTCACCGACGGCCGTCAACGACTCCTCGGCGGCCTTCGTGGCCTCCTCCGCGGCGGTGCGCGCGGCGGCTGCGGCCTCGGCCTTCGCATCGGCGTCCGCACGCGCGGCCTCTGCCTCGGTCGGATCCGCGGCAGCGTCGCCCTCGAGCTCGTCGGCCTTGTCCTTCGCAGCGTCGGCCTCGGCCTGAGCGGCGTCCGCCTTGCTCTTCTCCTCGTTCGCTGCAGCCTTGGCGGCGTCCGCCTCTTCCTGCGCCTTGGCGGCGACACCGGCGGCGACGATGCTCTCCTGCTCGGCGACCGACGCCGATTCCTCGGCCTTGGATGCCTCGAGCTCGGCCTTCGCTTCGTCGACCTCGGCCTCGGCAGCGGCGTCGCCGCCCTGCGCTGCGGCGATGGCGTCGTCGAGGAATGCCTGCGCCTTCTTGATGGCGTCGACGGCGGCCTTGGTGGCGTCCTTGGCCACCTGCAGTGCCTTCTTCTCGTCCTCGGTCAGCTTCGCGTCGATGTCGACCTTGATGGAGGAGTTGCCCTCGTCGTCGACCACGACGGAACCGGTGACCTGCGGCAGCGGCCGGGCCGGGGGAGCGGTGGTGGGCACGGTGGTGACCGGCGGCGCATCCGTCGCCGAGGGTTCCTGCTCGGTGCTCGACGTGGCGGGAGCCTCGGTGGTGGTGCTCGTGGAGGACTCGCTGCTCTCCGAGCTGTCCGGCTGATCCTGCTGGGCGACGGCCACGGCGGGTGCGGCGACAGCCAGCGACACGGCGAGCACGGCGCCTGCTGCAGCGAGCCGCGTCCTGCGGGCACGGGTGATGGACTTGTCCGACATGAATGGCCTTTCGATACCGAAGACGGCATTCCTGCCGTATCCGAGAAGCGGTGAAGAATGGTGTACGCGTCCCCCGACCGAACAGAACGTACCTTCCGGTCCGCCTAGACCTTTACTTCAGAGTTACTTCGTCATCGAAGTGTGACCTTTGGTGCAGATGGTTTTCATGCGGTGAATGTGACTGGTGTGATTCGGTTTTCCCTGGTCAGTCGCCCACGGTCAGTGCTGCCGCCTCGTCGACGCTGTGCGGAGCGGGGTCGTGGTCGTCGACGTGTGCGAGGACCTTCCGACCGGTCGCCAGGACGCCGATGGCCAGGAAGGTGCAGGCGGCGCCCACCCAGAACGGCACGTGCACATTGGATTCACCGAGCTTGCCGGCGAGGTACGGGGCGGCAGCGCCGCCGGCGAACCGCACGAAGCTGTAGGCCGCCGAGGCGGTCGACCGTTCGACCGGCGCCGAGATCATGACGGTCTCGGTGATGAGGGTGTTGTTGACGCCGAGGAACAGTCCGGCGAGGACGACGCACACGATCAGAACCGGCTTGCTCTCCGTGAACAGAGCCATCGCGGCGAGGTCGGCTGCGAAGAGGAGCAGCGCCAACATCATCATGTTCAGCGTCCCGAACCGGCGCTGCAGGCGCGGTGCGAGGAACACCGAGGCCACCGCGAGCGCGAGTCCCCAGCCGAAGAAGATGAAGCCGATCGCGTAGGTGCCGAGGTCGAGCGGGAACGGCGTGTAGGCGAGCAGGGTGAAGAATCCGTAGTTGTACAGCAGTGCCGTGATGCCGACCGTGAGCAGCCCGCGGTGCCGCAGTGCGCGGAAGGGGTCCGCGAGAGAGGTTCGGTGCGTGGGCTTCTCGCCCTCCGGCAGCATGACGACGAGCAGCACGACGGCCACGGCCATCAGGACGGCGACGCCGAAGAACGGGCCCCGCCAGCTGATGCTGCCCAGGACGCCGCCGACCAGCGGGCCGGTGGCGATGCCGATGCCCAGTGCGGCCTCGTACAGGATGATGGCCCGCGCGACGCCACCGCTCGCGGCGCCGACGATCGTCGCCAGGGCGGTCGCGATGAAGAGTGCGTTGCCCAGTCCCCAGCCGGCGCGGAACCCGACGATCTGGGTGATGGTGCTCGACGAGCCTGCGAGCGCGGCGAACACGATGATGATCGCGAGACCGGCCAGCAGTGTCTTCTTCGGGCCGAAGCGCGACGAGACGACGCCCGTGACGAGCATCGCCACGCCCGTCACCAGCATGTAGGACGTGAACAGAAGAGACACCTGCGACGGTGTCGCGTTCAACTGTTCGCCGATGGGCTTGAGAATGGGATCGACGAGGCCGATCCCCATGAAGGCGATGACACTGGCGAACGCCACTGCCCACACGGCCTTCGGTTGCTGCAGAAGGCTCGGCTGGGACGCGTCCTTCTTCTCCTCGATCGTCGTCACGGGTGTTCCTTTCGTGCTGTGTTCTTGAGTACCGAGCGCAGGTCGTCGAGGCCCTCGACGATGCGTCGGAGTTGGTCGGGATCGGGCTCGCCCAGGTGGCGGAGCAGTCCGTCGCCGATGGCGCGACGCGAGTCGGCGAGCCAAGTGCGTCCGTGGTCCGAGATCGACACGACCACGGCGCGGGAGTCGGTCGGATCCGTCATGCGGTCGACGAGACCGTTCTCGTGGAGCGTGCGCAGCAGGGCCGTCGCCGAGGGTTGCGAGCATCGGTCGAGGCGGGCGAACTCGCTGATCCGGATCGCGCCGTACTCGTCGAGCAGGGAGAGCGCGCGCGACCACGTACGGGGATGCTCCGCGGGCGCGACCGAGGCCGCGAGCCGGGTGAAACGCGAGGTCGTGGTGACCAGTTCGGACAGCAGTGTCCGCAGTTCGTCGGTTCGCATCGCCGTGGTCTGCACTCCCTTAACGTTACATAAGCTAACTATCGAAATCCAGTGTGGGGTCGGCTACGGTGTCCGCATGCCGTCCGGGTCGTCCGCCACGCTGGTCCGCAGGGCCACGACCCTGGCCTACGCCGTCGCTGCGGCGGGCACCATCGTCGGTGCCGCCACGCATCGACCCGTCGTGCAGGCGGTGTGCAAGCCGCTCCTCATGCCGATTCTCGCGGTGCGGTCCGGCGCCCACCGCTCGCCACTGCTGGCTGCGGGGCTCTCGGCGGCGACGCTCGGCGACGTCGCGATGATCGATCCGGACGACGATCGCCGGTTCACTGCGGGGGCGTCGTCGTTCGCCGTCATGCAGGGGTGCTGGTCGGTACTGTTGCATCGCAACGGTTCTCGCGCGCGGCCGCACCATGCTCTGCTTCGAGCGGCGGGATGGGCGGGCGGCGCCGTGCTGGCCACGAGACGCGCCCCGACCATTGCACCGATCTCCATGGCCTACGGCGTCGCCCTCGGTGCCATGTCCGTTCTCGGTGCGGACGGCGACACCCGTGCCGTCGTCGGATCGACGCTGTTCACCGTCTCCGACGGCATGGTGCTCGTGCGGCGGACCACGGCCGACGCGCGCCTGCGCGACGTCCTCGAGGTCGCGGTGCTCGCGACCTACACCGGCGCTCAGTACGCGCTCGTCGACTCCCTCACGGGAACAGCGTCGGGGTTCCCGACTCGAGATCGAGCAGCAGGCGTTTGCGCTCGACGCCGCCGGCGAAACCCGTGAGGCTGCCGGACATTCCGATGACGCGGTGGCACGGCACGACGATCGACAACGGATTGCGGGCGTTGGCCGACGCCACCGCTCGCACCGAGGTGGGCCGGCCGACGGCGACTGCCAGAGCGGAGTACGTCCACGTCTCGCCGTAGGGGATCGTCCGGAGCGCAGCCCACACCTCGTTCTGGAACTCGGTGCCCACCGGGGCCAGCTCGAGATCGAAGCGGCGCCGCCGGCCGCCGAAGTACTCCGCCAACTGATCGCGGATCTCGTCGAACCCGTCCGCCCGGGCGGTACCGATCCGGCCGGGAGCCGGTGCCGGACGGTGACCGGGAAAGTAGACGCCCGACAGCGCCGTCCCGGTGCGCACGACGGTGAGAGGACCCACCGGGGTGTCGAGAACGGTGTGGTGCCGGGTCGAGTCGGTCGGTGTCACAACCGGATCCGCGTCCGGTCGTCGGGATCGACGACGACGGGAACGGTCGCGCCGACCTCGTACCGAACGGACCCCGTGCGTCGGACAGTGCCCGGGTAGGACCCCGACCCGGGCACGGTGATCGTGAGGTCGACCTCCGTCTCGGCTCCGACCTCCCGTACCTCGTCGACGACGGCCCACCCCTCGAGCCCGTGGTCGCGCATGCGGCGTTCGTCGGCGGTGGGGCGCCCGGCAGCCATCATCGCGAGTCCCAGTGCCGCGCCGAAGCCCGCGACCAGGGCAGCGATCTGATACGGAACGGTGCCGTCCGGGGCCTTGGGGAGCAGCACGAGCGCCCAGACCGCCAGCACGACGACGTAGATGGCGGTGACCACGGCCACCGCCCGACCCACTCTCTCGTGGTCCATCGACTCGGATCCCTCCCGTGAGCGTCTCCGAGGACGCCGGAAGCTACTCGGCGGTAAGTTTTCGGCTCACCGCTCTGTTGCAGCTCAGCCCGACCCTTTACTCTTCAGACATGTCTCAACCTACTGTCTTCATCACCGGCGCAGCAGCCGGCATCGGGCGGGCCACCGCACTCACGTTCGCCGCCGCCGGGTACCACGTCGGTGCGTACGACATCGACGAGACGGGACTGGCCTCTCTCGCGAAGGAGATCGCGGCGAAGGGCTCGACGTCGACGACGGGAATCCTCGACGTCACCGACACCGCGCAGTTCACCGAGCGACTCAAGGAGTTCGACGAGGCGGCGGGCGGGCGACTCGACGTGCTCATCAACAACGCGGGCATCCTCATCGCGGGCCAGTTCGCCGAGCAGGCCATCGAGACGCATCGCAAGCAGTTCGACATCAACGTCGGCGGCGTGCTCAACGGTCTGCTCGAAGCGTTCCCGTACCTGAAGAAGACGCGCGGCGCCCAGGTGGTGAACCTGTGCTCCGCCTCCGCCATCTACGGCCAGCCCGAGCTCGCCACGTACGGCGCGACCAAGTTCGCGGTGCGCGGGCTCACCGAGGCGCTCGACCTCGAGTGGCACAAGCACGACATCGCCGTGAAGGCCATGTGGCCGCTCTTCGTCCAGACCGCCATGACCAAGGGGATCCAGACCGGCACCACCGGCTCGCTGGGCATCAAGCTGACCGCGCAGGACGTCGCCGACGCGATCTTCAAGTCGACGCAGCCCGCCAAGCGGATCTACCACAAGGTGCACTTCCCGGTGGGGCTCCCGTCCAAGGCGCTGTCCATGGGCTCGCGGTTCTCCCCGGTCTGGCTGACCCGCGAGGTCAACCGCCGTCTGTCCCATTCCTGAGTTGACCGAGAACGACCGCAGCGACGAGGCGGGTGCCACCGAGTGGGGTGAGCACCCGCGCGGCGCACCCGCCTGGGACGTCGAGCGTGACGGACCCCGGCCCACCGATCCGCGCTACGACGCCGAACTTCTCGACGAGGGGGATCGGCGCAACGTCGTCGACGCGTACCGGTACTGGACGCGCGAGGCCATCGTCGCGGACCTGGACACGCGCCGGCACCCGATGCACGTGGCCATCGAGAACTTCGCGCACGACGCCAACATCGGGACGGTCGTCCGCACGGCCAACGCGTTCGGCGCCGCCGCGGTGCACATCGTCGGGCGTCGGCGTTGGAACCGTCGCGGTGCGATGGTCACCGACCGCTACCAGCACATCGAGCATCACGAGACCGTCGAGGCGCTGACGGCGTACGCGGCGAAGGCGGGCCTGACGGTGGTGGCCGTCGACAACGTGCCCGGGTCCGTCCCGCTCGAGACTGCCGTTCTCCCACGGAATGCGCTGCTGCTCTTCGGTCAGGAGGGCCCGGGCGTGACCGACGACGCGCGCGCCGCCGCGTCGATGACGGTGTCCATCGCGCAGTTCGGCTCCACCCGCAGTATCAATGCCGGTGTCGCAGCCGGGATCACGATGCACGCCTGGATCCGGCAGCACGCGGATCCCGACCTGGCCTGGTGACCGTGCCCGACGGCTTCCGAGCCGAGGGGTACTGGCAGGATCGAATCATGCACGACACGTGGTCCTCCAGGGCGGACGCCGCCGAGGAGGCCGTCTTCTCTCGCCACGTCCGCCGTCTGTGGGGACTGCCGGGGACGGCTCTGGGTGTCGTGGCGTGGCCGCCGGTCCGACGGGAGCGGTTGTTCTTCCGCTGGCACTACTGGTGGCAGGCGCACCTCATCGACTGTGTGGTCGACGCCGAGGAGCGGGCGCCCTCGGCGCGCCGCCGACGACGGCTGGCCCGGATCGCGCGCACCCACCGGCTGCGCAACCTCACCGGCTGGACCAACTCGTACTACGACGACATGGCGTGGCTGGGGCTGTCCCTCGAGCGAGCACAACGTCTGCACCTCGTCGACAATCGCACCGCGATCGCGGCCCTGGAGTCGGAGCTGTTCGACGCCTGGGATCCGGCGCACGGGGGCGGTATCCGCTGGTCCAGGAAGAGCGACTTCTTCAACGTGCCGGCCAACGGCCCGGCGGCGGTGCTGCTCGCACGGACCGGCAAGCTGTGGCGCGCCCAGGCCATGGCCGACTGGATCGACGCGACTCTCGTCGATCCGACGACCCATCTCGTGCTCGACGGCATCCACGCAGACGGCCGCGTCGAGACGCCGATCTACTCCTACTGCCAGGGCGTCGTGCTCGGCGCCGAGACCGAACTCGCGATCAGCCTCGGTGACGACAAGCACCGCGAGCGCGTGCATCGACTCGTCGCCGCCGTGCAGCAGCACCTCACGAAAGACGGCGTGATCATCGGCGGCGGGGGAGGGGACGGCGGCCTGTTCAACGGGATCCTCGCCCGGTACCTAGCGCTGGTGGCGATGTCGCTGCCCGGAGACGACGACGAGGACCACGAGGCGCGCTCGGTCGCCGCCGACATCGTGCTGGCGTCGGCGGAGGCCGCGTGGGACAACTGCCTGTCCATCGAGGGCCTGCCGCTGTTCGGGAGCGACTGGTCCGCCATCGCCAAGCTGCCCTCGTTCGGTGCGTCGATCGCCCGGTTCAGCGCCGGCACCGTCACGTCGTCGTCCGTGCCGGAGCGCGACTTCTCCGTCCAGCTCGGCGGCTGGATGTTGATGGAGGCGGCGCACAGCCTCGGCTGAACGTCAGCCGTCAGAGATCGTGCACTTCGGTGGTCTCCACCGGCTTCTTCATCTCCTTGCGGTACTGGTACAGACCGAAGATGGTGCCGACCACGATCGAGACGATCATCAGCGTGAGCACGGTGGGGAACAGCCACGACACCTTGTCGAGCACTGCTCCGAAGTAGAACCCGATCAGCAGCAGCACGGGTGCCCAGATGAGCGCACCCAGCGTGCTGGCGATGGTGTAGCGGCGGTGGTTCATCCCACCGGCACCGGCGACCATCGGGCACAGGGTCCGCACCCACGGGATCCAGCGCGCGACGAGCACCGCCCAGAAGCCGTGTTTCTCGAGAAGTCGGTTGACCTTCTCCAGATTCGCGGTGTTGACGTACTTGCCGTTCTTGCGCGCCACGAGGCGATGACCGGTGCGTTTACCGATCATGTACCCCACCTGATTACCGGCGATGGCGGCCAGGAACGCGCCCGCGGACAGCGCCCACACGTGCGAGGTGCCCGACGCGTGGGCGGCCAGTCCGATACCGGCGGTGATCAGCAGCGAGTCGCCGGGAAGGAAGAGGCCCACGATGACGGCGCACTCGAGGAACACGAAGGACACCACGATGAGCCAGACCAGGGTGGGCCCGGCCGATTCGAGGAATCCCATCGCGCCGCCTTCGGCGAGCACGGTGCTACCGGCGAGAAGCATGAACGGGGGACCGATCTACGAGGACGAGTCGCGCGGAGCGGGCTCGGTGCGCTGGACGGGCTCGGACCACTGAGCTGGTTCCGACCGCTGAGCAGTGTCCGACCTCTGGGCCGGCTCGGACCACTTGGACGGCTCGATCTTGTCGTCGAGCTTGCCGTCGAACGCGTCGACGGCCTCACCGAGCGGGGTGCGGCGCGAGGAGACGATCCGCTTGCCGACCTCCCAGGCGATGGGCAGGACGGAGACGGCGACGATGAGCAGGAAGATGATGTCGACGTTGTCGCGGATGACGGCGATCTGGCCCAGCAGGTAGCCGAGCAGCGTGACGCCCGAGCCCCAGACGATGCCGCCGACGACGTTGTAGGTGATGAATGTGCGGTAGCGCATGCCCGAGGCACCGGCCACGACCGGCGCGAACGTACGCACGATGGGCACGAAGCGCGCCAGGAAGATGGTGATGGGACCGTGCTTCTCGAAGAACGCGTGCGACTCGTCGATGTAGCGCTTCTTCAGGAAGCGCGCGTCGTCCGTGAACAGGCCCGTGCCGGCCTTCTTGCCGATCAGATATCCCGCCTGATCACCCAGCACCGCGGCGATCGGAATGGTCACCAACAGCACCCACAGCGGCGCGAACGGCTCGATCTCCGCGCTCTTCGACGCGGCGATCAGACCGGCCGTGAACAGCAGCGAATCGCCCGGGAGCAGCGGGAACAGCAGGCCCGACTCGATGAACACCACCAGCAGCAGACCGACCAGGACCCAGGTGCCGAACGAGTTCAGCAGGTTGACGGGATCGAGGAACCCCGGCAGCAGGGCGAGGTCGGTCACGGAGGCGGCCACGGTAGTCACAAGCGCCCACAGTACCGGCGAGAGCAGCCGATACCCGCACGCCGAGTGGCGGGTAGTACAACTCACGAGCAACTCTCAGCAACTACCGGCGAGTAGATCGGGCAGGGCGCGACCGGCGTCACCTCGGTTGACATACTGCTAGTGACCGCACCTGATCGGGTGCCCCGTTCGCTCACCGTGGAGGTTTCTTCGTGCCGATCGCAACTCCCGAGGTATACGCCGAGATGCTCGGCCGCGCCAAGGAACACAAGTTCGCTTTTCCCGCCATCAACTGCGTGGGATCCGAGTCCGTCAACGCGGCCATCAAGGGCTTCGCCGACGCGGGCAGTGACGGCATCATCCAGTTCTCCACCGGTGGCGCGGAGTTCGCGTCCGGCCTCGGTGTGAAGGACATGGTCACCGGCGCCGTCGCGCTCGCCGAGTTCGCCCACGTCGTCGCCGCGAAGTACGACGTCACCATCGCGCTGCACACCGACCACTGCCCCAAGGACAAGCTGGACACCTACGTGCGTCCGCTCCTCGCGGTGTCGCAGGAGCGCGTCGACGCCGGGAAGAACCCCCTCTTCCAGTCGCACATGTGGGACGGCTCCGCGGTGCCGATCGACGAGAACCTCGAGATCGCCAAGGATCTGCTGGCCCGGGCCGCCGCGGCGCGCATCATCCTGGAGATCGAGATCGGCGTGGTCGGCGGCGAGGAGGACGGCGTCGAGGCGGAGATCAACGACAAGCTGTACACCTCGAACGAGGACTTCCTGAAGACGGTCGAGGCGCTCGGTGCCGGCGATGCCGGATCGCGCTACCTGTTGGCCGCGACGTTCGGCAACGTCCACGGCGTCTACAAGCCGGGCAACGTCAAGCTCAAGCCGTCGGTGCTCGCGGACGGCCAGCGCGTCGCCACCGAGAAGCTCGGACTCGCTGCCGGCTCCAAGCCCTTCGACTTCGTCTTCCACGGCGGCTCGGGCTCGGCCAAGAGCGAGATCGAGGAGGCCCTCGAGTACGGCGTCGTGAAGATGAACGTCGACACCGACACCCAGTACGCGTTCAGTCGGCCCATCGCCGGCCACTTCTTCAGCAACTACGACGGCGTGCTGAAGGTCGACGGCGAGGTGGGCAACAAGAAGGCCTACGACCCGCGCAGCTACCTCAAGAAGGCCGAGGCCGGTATGACGGCGCGCGTCGTCGAGGCGTGCAACGACCTGAAGTCCGCCGGTCGGAGTGTGTCAGCGGGCTGACCCCCGTGCGCCTCTTGCGCATCCCCGGATGTGCAAGAGGCGCACGAGCGCGGTCAGGCGCAGACCTTCCAGGTCTCGCCGTCCAGCGCGAGGTCGAACGTGCGCGCCGAGGGCTCTGCGCCCTCGGTGCGCGCGGTGACCTGTGCGATCGCCGTCGTCTGATCCGGCGGTTCCGCTTCGGTGATCTGAATGGTGTCGACGCTCTGTACCACCGGCACCGTTCCGGATGCGACGGCGGCGTCGTGCGTCGCGGCGAAGTCGACCTCGGAGATGCCGCCGTAGAAGGACGCCAGCGCGCCGCACGTGACGCCGCGCAGAGCGGTCAGGTCGCCGTCACGCAACGCCGTGGTGAAGGTGTCGATCGAGGTGCGGATCTTCTCGTCGTCGCTCGGACCCGTGACGCTCGTGCCGCCACGCAGCAGTGCGAACGCCACGACACCCGCGATCGCCAGCAGGGCCACGAGGGCCGCCGCGATCCACGGTCCGCGCCGCCGTCCTCCGGAGCGCGTCGACACCTTCTTCGGTGCGGCGCTGGGTTCGATGCGGCGCGGTGCGGCGGGGCGCGAGTTATCCGGGGACACGCGTGCACCTTATCCAGCGCCCGACGTCTCCCGCGCGCTCCGTGGGAGACTGCCGTCATGACTTCCTTCGGTGATCTCCTCGGTCCCCAGCCCACCCTGCTGCCCGGCGACGACGAGGCCGAGTCCGCTCTGCTGAACCACACGGCGCCCGAGGAGGTGGCCGCGGCGCACCCCACCGCGTCGATCGCGTGGGCCTACCTCGCCGAGGCCGCCCTGTCCGACGGCCGCACCATCACCGCGTACGCCTACGCACGCACCGGCTACCACCGCGGGCTCGACCAGCTGCGTCGCAACGGCTGGAAGGGCTTCGGACCCGTGCCGTACAGCCACGAGCCCAACCGCGGCTTCCTGCGCTGCGTGGCCGTCCTGGCCCGCGCCGCGCAGTCGATCGGGGAGACGGACGAGTACGCCCGCTGCCTCGACCTGCTCGAGGACTGCGATCCGCGCGCCGCGGACGAACTCGGCGTCGGCTAGCACCAGCTTCATGGGCCGATTCGGGAGCTACCCACGATTCACGGCCCCGCATCTCGGCCTGCGCACCCGCGGTTCCGCGCGGATCGACGCGTCGCTGCGGCGACTGAGTGTCTCCGGGTTGCCGATCATCCAGTGCGCGCTCGCCGCGGGCATAGCGTGGTTCGTGGCGACGGACGTCGTCGGGCACGTCACGCCCTTCTTCGCACCGATCGCGGCCGTCGTCTCGCTCGGCGTGTCCCTCGGGGCGCGGATGCGACGCTCGGCCGAACTCGTCGTCGGCGTCACGGTCGGTATCGGTGTCGGTGACGCGATCATCGCCCTCATCGGGACCGGCCCGTGGCAGATCGCCCTGGTCGTCGCGCTCGCGATGTCGACCGCGGTCTTCCTCGACAGCGGCGCCATCATCGCGATGCAGGCGGGATCGTCGGCCGTGCTGGTGGCGACGCTCATCCCGCCGGGCAACGCCGGCGGACTCAACCGCATGGTCGACGCGTTGATCGGCGGTCTGGTGGGACTCGCCGTCGTCGCCGTCGTGCCGACGCACCCCGTGCGCCGCGCACGCAAGGACGCGGCCACCGTCATCGCCACGTCGGGCCGGGTACTGCAACTCGTCGCGGACGGTCTCCTGGCCAACGACGCGGAACCGATCGCCAAGGCACTGAAGGCTGCGCGCGCCACACAACCGGCCATCGACGCGATGCGCACCGATCTCAAGGGCGGGCGCGAGATCAGCCGCATCTCCCCGCTGTACTGGAACAGCAAGCAGCGCCTGGCCGAGCTGGCCGCGACGGCGGATCCGCTGGACAACGCGGTGCGCAACATCCGGGTTCTCGCCAGGCGCTCCCTGTCCCTGGTGCGCGACGACGAGATTCTCGACCCCCGACTGGTCGACCTCGTCGAGAAGCTCGCGCAGGCCACCGAGGTGGTGCGGAAGATGATGCTCGCTGATCCCGGCGAGCAACCCGACCGAGCCGAGGCGGCGCGGGTTCTCCGGCACGTGGCAGTCGGTGCGAAAGCGGAGCTCATGCAGGATGCCGGCCTGTCCGCGGTGGTGGTGCTCGCGCAGATCCGATCGATCGTCGTCGACCTGCTCCAGGTGGCAGGGCTCTCGCGGATCTCCGCGCTGGCGACCCTGCCCCCGACCGTCGACCACCCCGCCGTGCCGCCGGAGCTCGACTACTAGGTTCCCGCTGCCGTTCCGTGTTCCCGCGGACGCTGCAACCCCTCCTCGAGTACGGAACCCCTGCGGGAGCTGCCGGTACACAGGACGAGGGTGCTCCACAGGCGGGCGACAGGAAGGCGTGTCCCCGTCCGCGCGTGATCGACACTCACCGCCATGGACCTGCACCGCCGCGCGACCGGTGACGTGACAGATGCGGCGCTGCGCGGTCTGGTGAGGCGCGGCGAACTGGTCCGCGTGAGCCGCGGCTGCTACGGCCCCGGCTCGGAGTGGGCGTCGGCATCACCAGACGAGCGCTACCGCCTGCGCGTGCTCGGAGTCATGGCGGGACGCACCGCGGTGGCCGTCGCCAGTCACGAGTCCGCGGCGGCGCTGCATCGGCTCCCCCTTCTCGCTCCCGACCGAGACCGGGTGCACGTGAGCGTCGACGGTCGAGGAGGTGGTGCGTCGACGAGGAGGGTCGCCGAGCACCGGGTGCCGCTGTCCCCGCTGGACGTCACCACCGTCGACGGTGTGCAGCTCACGACGCCGACGCGGACGGCGCTCGACATCGCGTGCACGGTGGGACTCGATCGTGCGCTGTGCGCTGTCGAGTCCGCACTCCGCACGGAGGCGCCGGATCTGCAGGAGTGCCTCGCACGGCTCGGGCGCCGTCGCGGCATCGCCACCGCCCGCCGCGCGGTGGACCTCGCGAGCCCTCTCACCGAGAGCATCGGCGAATCGTGGAGCCGAGCCCTGATGATGCAGTGGCCCGAGATTCCCTCGCCGAGGCTGCAGCATCGCTTCCTCGACGATCGTGGTCGCATCGTGGCCCGCACCGATTTCGACTGGGACGGTCGGCTGGTGGGCGAGTTCGACGGGCTGACGAAGTATCGCGGCGGAGCACAGTCGGTGATCGACGAGAAGCTGCGCGAGGACGCCCTCCGCGCGCTCGGCTGCCATGTGGTGCGGTGGACGTGGGACGACCTGCGTCATCCCGAACGGCTACGGCGTCTGCTCGCGGCCGGGATGGCCATCGCGTTCCGCTGACGCCGGAGGTCTCTGGGTTCCCGCGGGCGTTCCGTGTTCCCGCGGAGGCTGCAACCCCTCCTCGAGTACGGAAGCCCCGCGGGAAGCGTGACTCACCATATGCACACATTCGCATGTATGGTCTCGATCATGGGAGCGGGGCACGGACATGCGCACACACCGGCGGCTGGTGAGGCCGGCACCGGGCGGCTGCGACGCATGGGGATCGCGTGGTTCGTGCTCGTCGCGTTCTTCGCCCTCGAGCTGACCGTCGGCCTGATCATCAATTCGCTGGGCCTGCTCGCCGATGCCGGGCACATGCTCACCGACATCATCGGCATGTCGATGGGCCTCGTCGCGCTCACGATGGCCCGGCGCGGATCGAGTTCCGCTGCAAGGACATTCGGGTGGCACCGGGCCGAGGTCCTCACCGCTGTCGCCAACGCGGTGCTGCTGCTCGGGGTCGCGGTCTTCATCTTCGTCGAGGCGATCCGCCGCATCGGGGACCAGCCGGACATCCCGGGCCTCGCGATGGTGCTGACGGCCGCCGCGGGACTCGTCGCCAACATCGTCGTCATGCTGCTCATCCGCGCCGACGCGAAGGACTCCATCGCGGTACGCGGGGCCTATCTCGAGGTGCTCGCGGACACCGTGGGCAGCGTCGGGGTGCTCGTCGCCGGTGTGCTGCTCCTGGCGTTCGACTGGACGTGGGCGGACATCGTCGTGGGTATCGCCATCTCGCTGTGGGTGGTGCCGCGGGCACTCTCGCTCGCCGGCCAGTCGTTGCGCATCCTCACGCAGGCCAGCCCGTCGTCGGTGGACATCGGTGCGCTCGAGGCCGATCTGCGGGCGCTGCCCGGAGTCGTCGACGTCCACGACCTGCACGTCTGGACCCTCACCACCGGCATGGACGTCGCCACGGTGCACATCACGTCGGACGGTTCCGGATCGGTGATGCTGGCCCGCGGGAAGGAAGTGCTCTCGGCCTACGGCCTGGACCACGCCACCGTGCAGGTCGAGCCCGCGGTGCACGGTGCCACCTGCCGCGACGAGCTCACCTGGTAGCAGGCCGGTCGGGATGGTGACAGGCATCGGAACACCTGTGCGACCATGACACGGCAGGTCAGTACCTGCGACGTGCTGGCGAGGGGAATCCGGTGAGAATCCGGAACGGTCGCGCCACTGTGAGCGGGCCTCGTCGTCCGTGAGTCAGATCGCCGATCCGGCACGTGAGACTCGAATCGGACGCGCAATCTGAGGAGTTCCACTCGTGCACATCGCCGAGGGTTTTCTGCCACCCGTTCACGCGGCAGTCTGGACGTGCGCCGCGGCGCCGTTCGTCGTTCACGGCGCTCGCGCCGTCGTCGTCCAGGTCCGGGAGAACCCCCGCAGCCGTCTGCTGCTGGGTGCTGCCGGTGCCTTCACCTTCGTTCTCTCCGCCATCAAGCTGCCGTCCGTCACGGGCAGCTCGAGTCATCCCACCGGAACTGGGCTGGGGGCGGTGTTGTTCAAGCCGCCGGTCATGGCGTTCCTCGGCACGGTGGTGTTGCTCTTCCAGGCGTTGCTGCTCGCGCACGGCGGCCTGACGACGCTGGGCGCCAACGCGTTCTCCATGGCGATCGTCGGCCCGTGGGTGGGGTACGCCGCGTTCCGTCTCACCGGCCGGCTGGGCGGTGGTCTGTCGCTGTCGGTGTTCTTCGCGATGATGCTGGCCGACCTGTCGACGTACTGCACGACGTCGGTGCAGATCGCGCTCGCGTTCCCGGATCCGCAGAGCGGCGTACTCGGAGCCGTCACCAAGTTCCTGTCCATCTTCGCTGTCACCCAGATTCCGCTCGCCATCGCGGAGGGCCTGCTGGGTGTGCTGGTGTTCCGCGTCCTGCGGACCGTGGCGACGCCGGAGCTGCGGGACCTCGGAGTGCTCCGCCGCGAGAAGGGTGCCGTCGATGCGTAGGAACGTCGTGATCAACCTGCTGCTCGTCCTCGGGATCGTCCTCATCGTCGGCGCCGCGCTGATGCTCGACGCGGGACGCAGCGGCGACGAGGAGCGGTTCGTCGGTACCGATTCGGCCGCCACGTCGAAGATCGAGGAGGACCACCCGGACTACGTGCCGTGGTTCGAGTCGGTGTTCTCGCCGACGTCGGGCGAGGTGGAGTCGGGACTCTTCGCGCTGCAGGCCGCGCTGGGTGGACTCGTCCTCGGGTACGTGCTGGCGGCGCTGCGCGGTCGGCGCAAGCTCGACGCGCTCCGCACCGAACTCGAACGGACGTAGGTGCAGGGTCTCGCGGTCGACGACGCGGCCTGGGCCAGTCCGTGGCGCACGCGCGCGGTGGGGGACAAGGCAGTACTCTCGCTGGGTCTCGTGCTGTGCGCGCTGCTGCTCCCGCCGTGGCCCGGCGCGCTGATCGTCACGGTGGTCGCGCTCGGTGCGGCCGTCGGGGCTGCCCGCACACCGCTCCGGCCGGTGCTGCGTGCGCTCACCGCACCGGCGGCCTTCATCGCCCTCGGCGCCGTCTCCGTCGCCGTCACGGTGACCGCCACGCCGGACTGGAGTGTCGGGGTCACGGCCGACAGCGCGCGACGAGCGCTGGAGGTGTCCGGTCACGCGATCGCCGGGACGTCGGCCGTGCTCCTGCTGGCCGTCACGACACCGATGATCGACATCCTGTCCGGGCTGCGACGGCTGCGGGTACCGCAGGCATGCATCGACGTCGCCGCCGTGATGTACCGCTTCCTGTTCGTGCTGCTGTCGTCGGTACGCACGATCCGCCAGTCGCAGACCGCCCGCCTCGGCTACTCGTCGCCGCGCCGGTCACTGCATTCCGCGGGTCTGCTGACGGCCGCTGTGCTGATCAAGTCGTGGGACCGGGCCTCGCGGCTCGAGGCGGGGCTGGCGGGTCGCGAGTTCGGCGACGCGGTCTCGGCGGATCCGGTCGACCGGCAGCGCAGTTCGCCGAGCTTCCTGGTGACCGTCGTGGCGGTGCTGGGAGCCGTGGTGGCGCTGTCCCTGCTGGGGCATCGCGCATGAGCCACCGCACTCTCACCGCCCGCGACCTCGAGGTGCGGTATCAGGGCGGGCCGCCGGTGTTGGCCGGCGCGAGCCTGAGCGTTCCCGCCGCGGCGAGGGTGGCGCTCCTGGGCGCCAACGGCTCGGGCAAGACGACCCTGCTGCGGTGCCTGTCCGGAGCGATCGTTCCCGATGGCGGACGGGTGGAGATCGACGACGTCGCACTGCGCCACAGCCGGTCGGGCCTGCGGGCACATCGCCAGGAAGTGCAACTGGTGCTGCAGGATCCGGACGATCAGTTGTTCTCGGTCGACGTGTACCGAGACGTCGCCTACGGTCCGGTGAACCTCGGCCTGGGGACCGACGAGGTGCGCGACCGCACGGAGGCGGCGCTCGAGGTGATGGGCATCGACCATCTGTGGTCCCGGCCGACGCACCAGCTGTCCTACGGTGAGCGCAAGCGCGTCGCGACGGCCGGCGCCGTGGCCATGCGGCCGTGCATCCTGTTGCTCGACGAACCGACAGCCGGGCTCGATCCGCAGGGCGTCGACGAGATGTTCGCCGCGCTGCACCGCCTGGAGAATCACCACACGACCGTGGTGCTGTCGACACACGACGTGGCCCTGGCGCTGGAGTGGTCGCACTCGGTCGCCGTGGTCGTGGACGGCGCTGTGGTGCAGGGGGATCCGGTGACGTTGCTGTCGGACACCGACCTGCTGGGACGGGCCAGGTTGCGGACACCGTGGCCGTTGGCGCTCGCGGCGGACCTCGTCCGGGACGGCATGCTCGAACCGGGATCGCGACCACGGGACGCCGAAGAACTACGAAAGATGCTGAGCAGCAGTATCAGTCGGCGCTAACGTACGAGCAACCACTGCTTGTCGTGGCGGTAGATGGTGGACCTGGTGGTCTCGCGGGGGATGTCGATGCCGTCCTTCGTCAGACGCGCCGCGGTGGCTCCGAGTTGCATCGCCCGTCCGGTGATCCAGCGGCGGCGGAACAGTCCGCGCTTGCCCTGCACCCGAGCTCGGAGTCCCGGCATCTCGAGCGTCGGGGTGACCTCGATGCCCGGCACCTCACCGGAGAAGAGCTTGGTGTCGTCGACGTAGGCCTCGCCGACGAGGTGGCCCGACGGCCCCGAGACGGTGGCGAGTCCGACGACGGCCGATCCGGCGTCGTCACGGATGAGGGGAGTGGGGGAGGCGGTGCCGGACAGCGCGACCTTGGCGGCGCGCGATCCGGTGCCGACGCGGAAGAGGTGGCTGGCCTCGCTGGCGGTCTCGGCGACGTAAGCGAGCTCGATGTCGAGTCGGTCGCGCCGCATCAACCGGGTGAGGACGGCGGCGAGCGAGGCGTCGGTGCCGAGCACGATCAGCCGGGGGTCGTGCACCGCGTCGAGTTCGGCGAGCAGGGCGTCGCACTCCTCCTTCGACGGCACCTCGGGTACCGCGGTGAGCGGTAGCGAGGACAGCGCGATGGGCAGCAAGGGCCTGCCGCACTGCAAGACGAACGGAGTCACGCGAATTCCTTCTCAGCCGGACGGGTCTGCCCCACCCTAATCAGGACACGGTCGTCGTGGACCGCGGGAAGGCGCTTGCCCGGTCTCGATTTCGCGTCGCTTTGACCGTGCCGCCGCGACAGAAGACCAGGCAGTACGGTGTGCGGTCGGCTGTGAGCGGCACGTGTCGTCTCGGGCGGTACACTGTGTCACCGGTCATGGTCGGTGCGCGTTGCGCACGTCACGAAGTGCGTTCCGACACGTGCCACAGCCCGGGATGGTCCGGCTGTCCACCCGAGTGATGGAGCAACACATGCCGGCAATCGTCCTCATCGGCGCCCAGTGGGGCGACGAGGGCAAGGGCAAGGCCACGGATCTGTTCGGCGAGCGACTGCAGTGGGTGGTGCGCTACCAGGGTGGCAACAACGCCGGCCACACCGTGGTGCTGCCGAACGGCGACAAGTTCGCGCTTCACCTCATCCCGTCGGGCATCCTCTCGCCCGGTGTGAACAACGTGATCGGCAACGGCGTCGTCGTGGATCCAGGTGTGCTGCTCACCGAACTCGACGGCCTCGAGAAGCGCGACGTGGACACGTCGAAACTGCTGCTCAGCGCCGATGCGCACCTGATCATGCCGTACCACGTGGCCATCGACAAGGTCACCGAACGTTTCCTCGGTGCCCGCAAGATCGGCACCACCGGACGCGGCATCGGCCCGTGCTACCAGGACAAGATCGCCCGCGTCGGAGTGCGCGCGGCGGATGTCCTGGACGAGAAGATCCTGACCCAGAAGGTCGAGGCCGCACTGGAATTCAAGAACCAGGTGCTCGCCAAGATCTACAACCGGCGCGCCCTCGAGTCGGAGAAGGTGGTGGAGGAGGTGCTCGGCCAGGCCGAGGGCTTCAAGCACCGCATCGCCGACACCCGGCTCGCGTTGAACCAGGCGCTCGAGCGCGGCGAGACGGTGCTGCTCGAGGGTTCGCAGGGCACGCTCCTCGACGTCGATCACGGCACCTATCCGTTCGTCACGTCGTCCAACCCGACGGCGGGCGGCGCGGCCGTGGGTTCGGGCGTCGGCCCGGGTCGGATCACCACCGTCCTCGGCATCCTGAAGGCGTACACCACGCGCGTCGGCTCGGGCCCGTTCCCGACGGAGCTGTTCGACGAGTCGGGCGAGTACCTGGCCAAGCAGGGCGGCGAGGTGGGTGTCACCACCGGCCGCGCCCGGCGCACCGGCTGGTTCGACGCCGTCATCGCGCGGTACGCCACGCGCGTCAACGGCATCACCGACTACTTCCTCACCAAGCTCGACGTACTGTCCTCGCTCGACACCATCCCGATCTGCGTCGCGTACGACGTGGACGGCGTGCGTCACGACGACATGCCGATGACGCAGACCGGGTTCCATCACGCGAAGCCGATCTACGAGGAGATGCCCGGGTGGTGGGAGGACATCTCGGGGGCGCGGACCTTCGAGGAGTTGCCCGTCAACGCCCAGAGGTACGTGCTGCGTCTCGAGGAGCTCTCGGGGTCGTACATGTCGTACATCGGTGTCGGTCCGGGCCGTGACCAGACCATCGTGCGGCGCGACATCCTGTCCTGACACGGTCGAGATATCACAAATGGCGTGACGATAACGCCAGGATGGCTCATACTGTGGCTCAGGTTCGCTATGAGGTGGAACAAAACGGATCCCCCTCTCGGCGAGAGCAGGTCAGTGGAGGACCGCTATGGACAGCACCTACGTCGGGCTCGAGGTCTTCCAGTGCCAGTTCGAGCGTTTCAGCTTCGAGCACTCGTGGATCGGTGACCGTGTCGGCGAGCTGATGCTGGGGCCGCGCGGCGGTGGGATGCTCGAGTTCCAGCACGCCATGGTCTTCGCGCTCCCCGAGGGCGGCGCGCACGAGGTGCACGGCGACATCCTCGCCTGGTACCTCGCGCACGGCGGCCCGAGTGGATCGCTCGGCTACCCGCTCACCGATGAGAAGCGCACTCCGACGGGCCACGGCCGCTACAACGTGTTCGAGAACGGCACCGTCGGATGGCTCCCGGGTACCGGGGCATTCCTCATGGGATCCGTCCGCACCGCCTGAACTGGACTGCACCCCGGTGTCCACCGAGGTGGATACTGGACCTCATGGTGACTCGCGTGATCGGTGCGTCGACTCTCTCGCGGGACCTCGGGCACTGGCGGCCGTCGGGGCGGCACCGGCCGGTCTACCGGGCACTCGCCGACGGGATCCGGCTCCTGGTGCACGACGGCCGCATCCCCCTGGGCGTCGCCCTGCCCAGTGAGCGCGATCTGGCGGGAGCCCTGTCGCTGTCCCGCACCACCGTCACCAACACGTACGCGGCACTGCGTGACGAGGGGTACCTGTTGAGCAGGCAGGGTTCCCGCAGCACGGTCGCACTGCCGCGGACCACCCTGGCGGGGCGGCCGGCCCGCGCGGCGGCGTCGGTGATCGATCTGACCCATGCCGCCGTCACCGCCCCGTCCGACGAGGTGACACAGGCGTACGCCGCTGCGCTGGAGGCACTTCCGGCCTACTACACGGGTCACGGTATCGAGCCGGTCGGTCTCGCGACACTGCGGCAGGCCCTGGCTCGCCGGTACGACGAGCGGGGGCTGCCCACGTCGCCGGACCAGATCATGGTGACGTCCGGCGCGCAGCAGGCCTGGCGGCTGCTGCTCGAGGTGCTGGTGTCGCCAGGTGACCGGGTGGTGGTCGATCACCCGACGTATCCCAATGCGCTGGAGGCGATTCGACGAACTGCGGCGCGCGCGGTGCCCGTTCCGTTGAGGCCGCGGGAGTACTCGTCCCCTGGATCGGCGCGCTCGTCGCGGCGGTGGGACCTCGACGCGATTCGTGACGCGACGGTGCAGACGGGGGCCCGAATGGCGTACGTGCTGCCCGACTTCCACAATCCGACGGGTGCTCTGCTCGATGTCGCCGGCCGCGCGGAACTGGCGTCGAACGCCCGCCGGACCGGCACCACGCTGGTGGTGGACGAGTCGATGGCCGACCTGTGGCTGGACGAGGCGCCGCCCGCTCCGGTCGCGGCGGTGGGGCATCCCGGCACCGTCGTCACCGTGGGGTCCGCGTCGAAGGCGTACTGGGGTGGTCTGCGGGTCGGCTGGATCAGGGCGTCGCCGTCGCTGATCTCTCGCTTGGCGACATCGCGGGCCGCCGTCGACATCGGCACGCCGATCATGGATCAGCTCGCGTGCGCGGCACTGATCGAGCGGCACGAGGAGATCTTGGTTCCCCGCCGCGCGGAACTCCGTGGTAACCGGGATGCACTGACGGCGGCTCTGGCGCGGCACCTGCCGGACTGGTCGTACGACCCGGCGCCGGGCGGCCTGTCGTTGTGGGTTCAGATGCCTGCCGCGGCGTCCACGGCTCTCGCCGCGATCGCGCCGGCGCACGGGGTGGCGCTGGCGGCGGGGCCGCGGTTCGGGGTGGAGGGGGCGTTCGAGCGCCACGTGCGCCTGCCGTACACGGAGGGTGCCGATCGATTGGAGGCTGCGATCGACCGAATTGCGTTCGCGTACCAATCCCTGAAACCGACCGACGGGGATTATTCTGCCGTCGTGCTGTGACTTGGGGCGGCCGACGGAGAATGGTCGGCCAGTCAGCGGGAGCCGAAGACCTCGTGATCGAGTTCGGCCATGTCCCACTGGAGCTCGGAGCCGAGTTCCTCGTGGTCCCCGCGCGATGCGGCGCGTCCGAGCAGCACTGCGGCACCCGCGGCGACCAGCAGCCACACCACTCCGACGACCACGACGACTATCACGATTCCGTTTGTAGCACCTCGAACTGAAAACATTCTGTGAAACGCGAGACTTGGATCGGTTTCTTACGGAGTAAACCGGAATGAATCTCGATCGGCGCGCTCGGCGGCTGCCCGCTCGCCGATTCGCGTCGGTTTGCGCGGAGGTACTCGTGGGTACAGTCGAACGTATGAGCGATGCGAATGACACCACCAAGACAGGCAATGCGGACGTCGACCAGAGCGCGGAGAAGGATCCGTCCGACTGGGTCACCGGCGACGAGCCGCCCACCGGCCCCCAGTTGAGCTACCTCGAGACGCTGGCCCGCGAGGCCGGCGAAGAGGTGCCGTCGGACCTGACCAAGGCGCAGGCGTCCGAGATGATCGACAAGCTGCAGTCCGAGACGGGCCGCGGAACCAGCTAGACCCCGTCCGTGCCGCGCGCGTCGTACTCGGCGCGCGCGGCCGTCACGGTCGGAAGCGTCGACTCGACGAACTCGATGAGGCCGACGAGCCGGGTCGCCGTCTCGCGCCCGAGGTCGGTGAGGGCGTACTCCACCTTGGGCGGAATCTGTTCGAGCACGGTGCGGGTGATCAGCCCGTCACGCTCCAGCCGCTGCAGTGTCTGCGACAGCATCCTCTCGCTGACCCCTTCCACGCGCCGCCGAAGCGCTCCGAACCGGTACGGCCCCTCGTGCAGCGCGGCGAGCGCCAGCAGGCCCCAGCGACTGGTGATGTCCTGCATCGTGTCGCGGGACGAGCAGTGGCGAGAGAACACGTCGGCTTCGAGTGTCGGGTCGGTGTCGGGCACGAGTGCCATCCTACCAGCTGGTCCGTAAGTGATTACGAGGAATGTTGCACTGCACGAACAGTAAGTGCATATTGGTGCCGACGGCCGGATCGGTCGCAGCGGCACACCCTCGTGGTGCGCCGGACGACGCTCACTCTCCAGGGAGACATGCTCATGACCACGACAGCGGTGACCGGCGCGACCGGACAACTCGGCAGCGCAGTGATTCGATCGCTCCTCGATCACGGGGTCGCCGCGGGCGACATCGTGGCCGTGGTGCGCGACGAGGCCAAGGCCGCCGACCTGGCGGCGCGCGGTGTCGTCGTCCGCGTCGCCGATTACGCGGATCCCGCTGCGTTGCGCGCCGCTCTCGACGGGGTGGACAAGCTCCTGCTCGTGTCGGGTTCCGAGCCCGGGAAGCGAATCCCGCAGCACACCAACGTCATCGAGGCCGCCGAGGCGGCCGGTGTCTCGCTCATCGCGTACACCAGTGTGCTGAAGGCGCCGACGAGCGGCATCAGTCTCGCGCCCGAGCACGTCGCCACCGAGCAGCGCCTCGCGTCATCCTCCGTGCCGTCCGTGCTGCTGCGCAACGGGTGGTACTGGGAGAACTACGCGGCGTCGATCGGCCAGGCACAGCACACCGGCGCCATCATCGGGAGCGGCGGGTCGGGTGTCGTGGCCGGTGCTGCTCGGGCCGACTACGCGGCGGCCGCGGCCGCGGTGCTGATCGCCGACGACCAGGCGGGCGCCGTGTACGAGCTGGGCGGCGAGCGTCTGACGTACGAGGGTCTGGCGGGTGCGATCTCCGAGATCATCGGCGCGCCGGTGGAGTACCAGGATCTGAGCACCGACGAGCACATCGGCGCGCTCGAGGGTGCGGGACTGCCCGCGCCCGTCGCGCAGATGCTGGCGAGCGCCGACGCGGGCATCGCCCGCGGCGACCTCGACACCGAGTCGGGAGATCTGACTCGACTGCTCGAGCGTGAGCCGGTCTCGGCCGTCGACGCGCTGCGCGCCACGCTGAGCTGAGCCGACAGGTCAGGACCCCGGCGCCAGCGCCGCGAACCAGCGCAGCGCGTCGGGGTCGTCGACCGACTCCGGATCGGCCACCGTCGACGGGTCCGCACCCGACAGGATCTTCTTGACCGGGATCTCGAGCTTCTTCCCGGTCCGCGTGTGCGGCACGGCGCGGATCTCGATGATGTCGTCCGGGACGTGACGCGGCGAGGCCTCCCTCCGCAGCGCCGCCGAGATGCGTTCGCGCAGATCGTCATCGAGCTCCACGTCGTCGGACGTGACGACGAACAGCGGCATCCAGTAGCTGCCGTCCGGGCGTTCGAGACCCACGACGAGACTCTCTGCGATGCCGGGCAGACGCTCGACCACGCCGTAGATGTCGGCGCTGCCCATGCGCACACCGTTGCGGTTGAGCGTGGCGTCCGATCGTCCGTGGATCACCACGCTGCCCCTGCTGGTCACGGTGATCGAGTCGCCGTGCCGCCAGACGCCGGGGAACGTGGAGAAGTACGCGTCGGCGTAGCGGTCACCGCTCGGGTCCTTCCAGAACCCGACGGGCATGGACGGCATCGGCGCGACGATGACCATCTCACCCGGTTCGTCCACCAGCGGGGTTCCGTCGTCGCTCCACGCCTCCAGAGCGACACCGAGATTCACGGCAGGAATCTCGCCGGGGACCACGGGCACCCCGGTGGGCGCTCCCACGAATCCGCTGACGACGTCCGTGCCGCCCGATACCGGCGCGAGGTGCACCGACCGCCCCACGTGCTCCGCCACCCAGCCGTGCGCCGCGGCGGGGAGGACCGACCCGGTGACCCCGAGAATGCGCAGTGCCGAGAGGTCCTGTGCCCGAGCCGGTTCGACCCCGACACTCTCGCAGTGCAGGAGGTACCCGGGACTGGTGCCGAGCACGGTCACGCGGTGCCGCGCCGCGAGCTCCCACAGTGCGCCGGCGTCCGGATGGCCGGGGCTGCCGTCGTAGCAGACGACGGTCGAGCCCACGAGCAGCCCGGCCAGCAGGTAGTTCCACATCATCCAGCTGGGTGAGGTGTACCAGAGGAACACGTCGTCCTCGGTCATGTCCGACTGCAGCGCAGCAGATTTGAGGTGCTCGAGCAGAACACCGCCGTGTCCGTGAACGATGCCCTTGGGGCGCCCGGTGGTGCCGGAGGAGAACAGCACCCACAGTGGGTGGTCGAACGGGACAGGCTCGGGGAGCACCCGTGGGCCACCGCGCCCCTCGTCGAGCAGATCGTCCCATCGGACGGCTCCGGTTACGTCGGTGCCGAGTCGGGAGAAGGCGATCACCGCGCGCAGGGAGGGAATCGAGGCCTGCAGTACCGCCACCTGGTCCCGGCGGTCGCGGTCCACACCGGCGAAGCGGTAGCCGTCGGCGGTCACCAACACCGTCGGTTCGAGCTGTCCGAGCCGGTCCACCGCGGCGGCTGCGGAGTAGTCCTGCCCGCACGAGGTCCAGACGGCGCCGAGTGCGGCGGTGGCGAGGAACGCGACGGCGGCCTCGGTCGTGTTCGGGACGTAACCGGCCACCCGGTCGCCGCTCCGCACGCCGAGGCGGTGCAGCGCGGCGGCGATCGAGGAGATCTGCTCGGCCAGTTCCGCGTAGGACGATGTGCGGGTGCCGAGCCCGCCCGGTTCGGTGTCGTCGATGATCGCCACGGACTCGGGTGACCGGTCGCACCACGCCAGTACGCGATCCACGTAGTTCACGCGGGCACCCCGGAACCACTGCCGCCCGCTGAACACGCGGGGGTCCTCCGAGGGGGACAGGACGGACTCGTGACCGGTGAGCGGCACGTCGAAGAAGGTGCTGACGCCGGCCCAGAACTGTTCCGGCTCGTCGACCGACCAGCGATGCAACGCGCCGTAGTCGGAAGACGAGCGTCCCGTGAACGTGGCGACCGAGTCCGAGAACCGGGCGAGAGGGCGGGGGTTCATGAGGACAGTCTGATGAACCCGCTCGGCGAGCCCGGCGCCGTGATCATTCCGTTACCCACCGTGACCTGATCGTGATGTTCCGGTTCGCCGAACCGCGATGTCGATCGATCAAAATTATCTGCAAGGCGGTCCAGCCCAGGGCCCTTCGCTACACCCACGGTACCGGTGCGAGACACCGCGTCCGAGCAGCGCCGCAGAAGGAACATGATGACCACGGTTGCTCCTTCCCACCACTCCTCCAGCCCGTTCGACGTCGTCGTCCACGCAGGCCACGACGGCCGCCGCATCGTCGCCGTCCGTGGCGACGTCGACCTCGTCACCGCGCGCGACCTGACCCGCTGCCTCCGAGCGGCCGTCTCGGACGGCCCCGTCACCGTCGACCTCACCGACGTCCGGTTCTTCAGCTCGGCCGGCGTGACCGCGATCGAGGACGTCCTGTCGGACGCCCCGACCGCGATCGACGTCGTGATCTCGCCGTCACCTCGGGTGCGGCGCACTCTCGGTGTCCTCGGCCTCACCCGTCTCGTGCCGGTCGTGGCTTCGGTGGAACCGGAGCCGCTCGCGAGCTGACCCGCTCGTCACGGACGCAGGATGATCTTCACGGCTCCGTCCTGCTTCTTCTGGAAAATCTCGTAGGCGTGCGGCGCCTGCGTCAACGGCAGGGTGTGGGTCGCGAAATCGTCCACGCCCAACGGATCGTCGTCCGTCAGCAACGGCATGATGTCGTCGACCCACCTCTTGACGTTCGCCTGACCCATGCGCAGTTGGATCTGCTTGTCGAACATGGTCATCATCGGCATCGGATCCGCCGCGCCGCCGTACACGCCGGACAGTGAGATCGTGCCGCCCCGGCGGACGATGTCGACCGCCGAGTAGACCGCGTCGAGGCGGTCCACTCCGGCCTTCTCCATGAACGGTTTCGCGAGGGCGTCCGGGAGCAGACCCGCCACCTGCTGCGCGGCCTTCGCCACCGGTGAGCCGTGGGCCTCCATTCCGACCGCGTCGACGACCGAGTCGGTACCGCGGCCGTCGGTCAGTTCGCGGACGACGTCCCCCACCTGCCCGCCGTGGGCCCGGAGATCCACCGTCTCGATGCCGCGAGCGCGGGCACGCTCGAGCCGTTCGGGTACGCGGTCGACGCCGATGACGCGGTATCCGAGATGGGTGCCGATGCGTGCCGCCATGTCGCCGATCGGACCGAGGCCCAGCACGGTCAGCGAGCCGCCCTCGGGCACCCCCGCGTACTGCACGGCCTGCCACGCGGTGGGCAGTACGTCGGACAGGTAGACGAATCGCTCGTCGCTCGGGCCCTCCGGGACCTTGATGTGGGTGAAGTCGGCGTGCGGCACCCTCAGGTACTGCGCCTGGCCGCCCGGCACTGATCCGTAGAGCTCGGAGTAGCCGAACAGTGCTGCGCCCATACCGGTCTCGCGTACCTGGGTGGTCTCGCACTGGGTGTACAGCGACTGATCGCACATGAAGCACGAGCCGCACGAGATCTGGAACGGGACGACGATGCGGTCGCCCACCGCCAGCGTCGACACGGCGCTGCCGACCTCGCGCACGATGCCCATCGGTTCGTGGCCGAGGATGTCACCGACGTTCATGAACGGCCCGAGCACCTCGTAGAGGTGCAGATCGGAGCCGCAGATGTTGGTGGACGTCACCTCGATGATGGCGTCCGTCGGATCCTGGATCGTCGGATCCGGGACGTTGTCGACGCGGACGTCGCGCTTGCCGTGCCAGGTCACTGCTCTCATGATGTGCCTTTCGTGTCGTGCGGATGCGGGAATGCTCAGGTGATCGGGGAACCGCCGGTCACGCCGATGACCTGCCCGGTGATGTAGCTGGACTCGCCCGAGGCGAGGAACACGTACGCGGGTGCGAGTTCCGCGGGCTGTCCCGGACGTCCGAGCGGCACCTGGTCGCCGAAACCGTCGACACTGTCCGACGGCATCGTGGCCGGGATCAGCGGTGTCCAGATGGGTCCGGGTGCCACGACGTTCACGCGGATGCCCTGCTGGGCGACGTCGCTCGCGAGCCCCTTGGAGAAATTGATGATGCCGGCCTTGGTGGTGGCGTAGTCGAGCAGTTCGGGTGAGGCGCTCACGCCCTGGACGGAGGAGGTGTTGACGATGGTCGAGCCCGGATCCATCACGGCCACAGCCTTCTTGGACAACCAGAACAACGCGTACAGGTTGGTCTTCAGTACGCGGTCGAACTGCTCGGTGGTGATGTCGGCGATACCGCCGCTCTGGGCCATCTGGAACGCCGCGTTGTTCACGAGAATGTCGAGACCACCCAGTTCGCGCACCGCGGTGTCGATCAGGGCGTCGCAGTGCGCCTCGTCGCGGATGTCACCGGGGACGCTGACGGCCCGGCGGCCGGCCTCCTCGACGAGCCGCACCGTCTCGCGCGCATCGGGCTCCTCGGACTCGAGGTACGACAGCACGACGTCGGCGCCCTCGCGCGCGAACGCCAGGGCGACGGCGCGGCCGATGCCGCTGTCCGCTCCGGTGATCAGTGCCTTCCGACCGGTGAGCCGCCCCGATCCGCGGTAGGTGGACTCCCCGTGGTCGGGGGTGGTCCGCATGTCCTCGGTCAGCCCGGGATGCGAGATCGGTTGCTGCCCCTCGCGATCCGGCGTCGGGTAGGCGGTACGCGGGTCTCTCATGGTGTATTGGTCGATCGAGCCGTTCGACGAAGTCATACCGGCCGGGTACCCGCGTTCCCGACCGGGAATCCTGGTCCCGCCTCAGGAACGCGGGTGCAACAGCGCTCGCGAGAATCGTCCGGACACGTCGTGACGCACCCGTCCGTCTCGGCCGATCGACACGACGCCGCCGGCCCACGAGGGGTCGGTGTCCGCCGCGGACTGCGGGTCGGCGGTGCCCTCGGCGTCGGTGCCGTCGTGCGAGCTGACCGTCAGCGACCGCCTGATGGACTCGTCGATACCCACGAGAGAGTCGACGGCGTGCGCGAACGTGTCCGTGGCCGCGTTGCCGCGACGGACGATCATGTCGTGATGCAGGCTGTCCACCAACGAGATCACGGTGCCGGGCGGCATCTGTGTGATGGCGGCGACGGCTCGCCCGACGATCGGTGTGGGAACCAGCGGCACGCGAAACTGGGGCCGCGACAGTTCGGCGATGGTCGCGTAGCGGGTGAGCAACTCGGGGTAGGTGAGCACCTCGGTCCCGCCGATGTCGTACGACCCCGGAATGGGCTCGTCCCCGAGAGCGGCGGCGATGATGTGCAGGACGTCGGTCGTCGCGATCGGCTGCACCTTCTTCACCATCCAGCTCGGCACGGGGGTGACCGGGAGCCGTTCGACCATCCTGCGTACGAGCTCGAACGAGGTGGAGCCGGACCCGAGGATGATGGCCGCCCGGAACACCGTCGCCGGAACGGACGAGTTGAGGAACACCTCCTCGACCTGCAGGCGGGACGTGATGTGGTCGGAGAGGTCCTCGTCGTCGTCGGGCACGTGGCCGGACAGGTAGACGATGCGGCCCACGCCGTGTTTCTCCGCGGCGCGCGCGACGGCCTGCGCGGCCTCGCGATCCTTGGTCACGAAGTCGCCGTCGTCCATCGAGTGCACGAGGTAGACGACCGCGTCCGCACCCTCGAGCGCGGCGTCGATGGACTTCTCGTCGGTGATGTCGAAGTGGACCGGCGTCACGTCGTCCTCCCAGCTGAAGGAGGACGCCTTGCTGTCGTCGCGCATGGCGGCGAGCACGTCGTGACCGTCGCCCAGCAGGATGGGAACGAGACGTGAGCCGATGTAGCCGGTGGACCCGGTGACCAGGATGCGCAAGACATGCCTTTCGAGTGAGTGATCCTGGTTTACCCGTCCCCGGTCGCGGTCAATCTGTGCCGAGTGTCATGCCCGCTGCTGCTCGAGGAGGTCGGATGAACGCGTCTCGACAACGGGAGCCGTCGGACATCGCGTCGGCGCTGGCGGCGTTCGCTCGCGACCTGACGGCGCACACCGATCTCGACGACACGTTGCGCAGGGTCACCGAGGCGGCCCTCGATCTGGTTCCCGGAACGGACGCCGCCGACGTGGTGGCGATCTCGGGCAGGTCGTCGTTCACCTCGCACGGGCCCACGTCGTCTCTTCCGCCGCGGCTCGACGCGGCTCAGATCGAGTTCGGGGAGGGCCCGTGCCTGGACGCCGCGACCACCACCGCGGTGGTGCGGGCCGACGATCTGACCACCGACACCCGGTGGCCGAAGTATGCGCCGATCGCCCTGGCGGAGGGCGTGCGGAGCTCGCTCTCCTTCCAGCTCTTCACCCACCGCGACACCTTCGGTGCCCTGAACCTGTTCGCGTTCGAGCCCCGAGCCTTCACCGACGACGCGATCATGGTCGGGGAGGCGCTCGCCACCCATGCCGCGATCGCTCTGACAGCGGGTCGGGTCGAGGATCAACTGCATTCGGCCCTGGCGTCCCGGGACGTCATCGGGCAGGCCAAGGGCATGATCATGGAGCGTTTCGGCGTCGACGCCCAGCAGGCCTTCACCCTGCTGACCAGGCTGTCCCAGGACTCCAACACCCCGATCGGCCGGTTGTCGGTCCAGCTGGTGGAGAAGGGGTCCGAGTCGGCTCGCTGAGGTGCCGGGTCACGAGAACTCGGCGTGCAGTTCGGGGAGGAACGCCGCGAGGTGGTTCATCTCCTGCCCGCAGTGCATCAGCAGATCACGACCGAGGTCGAGGCTCAGCTGCAGATCGGTCGGATCGACCGACGCACCACGGGCCACCGCACACGCGGCCTGCGTCACGTTCGGTACGTGCAGGCCGCGGAGGTTCAGGTGGAACCGGCTGCGCATCTCGGCGCCGCCCTCGATCGGGCGAACCTGGTGGGCGAGCCACCCCAGGTCCACGGGGGCGATGCTGCTCCCGACGCGGCCGAAGACGATGGTCTGATCCGACGGCACGGTGAACCCGTGCGCCACCGGGTCTCGGAAGTTGATCCCGAGCTGCTGCAGTTTCGGCCCCACGTACTCGTCGACGTAGGTGGTGTTGCCGATGTACTTCTGCCGGTCCGTGAGGTCGGCGGTGGTGAGGTCGGTGTCCAGGGCGGCGAACTGGTGCGCGTCGGGATGCCACAGCTTGTAGCGCGCGGCCTCGCTGGAGTGCCACCCGAACCACCAGTCCCACATGGCCGCAGTGACTCTCGGCATGACGGTGCGCACTGCCACGAAGACCACCCCGTCGGCGCCCTGGCCGTACCCGGTCTCCACGGCGGACGTCCCGGTCGGGCCGAGATCGCGCGTGATGTCCTCGAACCGAGGTACCGCTCCCGGCGGTAGCGCCGGGCCGGCGAAGGCGTCGGTCACGACCTGCGGCGCGGGGGCGGTCCGGGCCTGCATGTAGCGGGCGTACGGGAGCGCGAAGTCGGCGCCGCGGTAGCCGGGGTAGCGAACGGCGCAGGCCGCCGAGGGGAGTGTCGGCGCTGCGCGGACGCGCGGGGCGATCCCCACCGTGACCGCTCCCGCGGCGACGGCGGCCGCTCCCAACATCCCGCGACGACTCATGGCCCGATTCCTCAACATCTGTACAGAAAAGACGCCGGCGACCCCGGTGTCAAGCACGAGCGGACGTGCCGAGACGGGTGTACCCTCAACGCCTGTCATGATCGTGACGCGGCAGTCGGGGGACGGTGGAGCGGGCTCGATCAGCCCGTTCCGCCGGCGCGATCATCGTGAGCCGACCGTGACCGGTGATGGTGGTACCGGCACGTCAGGGCCGTAACATCTCACCAATGAGTGATGGTGAGACGGTGGAGAAGCCCAGAAGTCGGCGCTCACTCATCTCTGCCGCCGCGGTGCAAGTGCTCGCCGAACGCGGTCCCCGTGGGTTCACTCATCGTGCGGTCGATCAGGCAACCGGTCTCGGTGCCGGCGCCGTCAACTATCACGCGCCCGATCGAGCAACCCTGCTCTCGCTGGCGCTCGACGAGGTGTTCCGGAGAGATCTCGAGGTCGCCGGTCGGCACTTCGCACTCGACACCTGGCATCACGACGCCGTGGTCGACGCCGTCGTCGGGTTCGTCCGCGACATGTGCAGCGAGGAGCATCGCGGCCGCGTCGTCGCACGGCACCACCTTCTCGGCGAGGGTCTGGTGCGGCCCGAACTCAAGGCGGCGTTCGACGCCCAGTTGGCCGCGTTCGTCGGCCTGGTGTCGTCCAAGATGAGCGAGGCGGGCTACCCCGCGACCGTGGCGTCGGCGGAACTGTTCGCCATGTCCGTGGACGGTCTGCTCACCCGCCAGGTGGTCATCGGGGTCGAACCGCTTGCCGACGAGGAGATTCCGCGCATCGTCTCCATCATCGCTCGGAGGTGGTGACGCGCCGGTCCCGCGTTTGAATCGCGTCCGTTCGGGAATGCCATTCCTGAAGAAAGGCGGCAGATGCTGCCAGCGCATCTGCGCCGACGGAAGGTTCTCGTGTGACGACGATTCATCGCGACACGATCAGCATGGTGCGTGCACACCCCGGTGTGTACGCCCCCCAGGACGATTCGAGACTGCTCTGCGAGGTCATGGCGGTGGCGGCGTCGCCCCTGGGTGCGCGTGCCCTCGATCTGTGTACGGGTACCGGAGTGCTCGCACTCCAGGCTGCGTGTCTCGGTGCACGTGAGGTGCTCGCCTACGACCTGGATGCTCGCGCCGTCGCGTGCGCCCTGGACAACGCCGAGCGCATCGGTGTCGAGGTCGATGCGCGACAGGGCACGCTCATCGACGCCCTCGCCGAGGCGCCGTTCGACCTCGTGGTCTCCAATCCGCCGTACGTACCGTCGCCGACCGCGCCGGAGGGGCGCGGTGTGCACCGTGCGTGGGACGCCGGCGCCGACGGTCGCATCGTCCTGGACCCGTTGTGCGACAATGCCTTCGATCTCCTCACTCCGGGCGGCACCATGCTGATCGTGCAGTCCGAGTTCGCCGGTGTAGACCGCACGATCGAGCGTCTGATGCGGTCCGGCACCACGGTCGACGTGGTAGCTCGCCGTCGCATCGCGTTCGGTCCCGTCATGCACGCGCGCGCCGAGTGGCTCGAGGCCACGGGCGCCCTGCAGCCGGGTCGGCGCTCCGAGGAACTGGTGGTCGTCCGTGCCCGACGCGCCTGACGCTGCTCCCGCAGCACGGCTCGTCCGGGTGGTTCCGGGCGGGCCGGTGATGGTGGAGGGGCCCGTCGACGTGGAGATGGAGGACGGCACCCGCGTGCGGTCCGACCGCTTCATGGTGGCTCTCTGCGCGTGTCGACGCAGCAAGAACTACCCCTTCTGCGACACCAGCCATCGCCGCAAGATCCGTGCGTCCACCACCGAGGACCGGGGTCGCGACGACTGACACGGCCCGGACGTTTCACGGCGCCCTGCGGGGGCACTCCGGCGTCGTGGACACCAGGGAACAGCCGACGGTCGTCTCGTCGGAAGAGGAGTGGCGTCGGGTACTGCGTGAGCGCGGGCTGCGCGTGACCCGCCCGCGCCTTCGCGTGCTGAACGTCGTGGCGCGGCACCCACACGTCGACGCCGGCTACGTGGCTCGCACGCTGAAGAGCCAGGGGATGTCGCGGCAGACCGTCTACGGCAACCTCGACGCACTCGTGTCGGTGGACCTGCTGCGGCGCATCGAGCCCGCCAATTCGCCCGCGCTGTACGAACTTCGGGTCGACGGCGACGACCACCACCATCTGATGTGCCGGCAGTGCCGCCGAGTGTTCGACACGGCCCTCACCTCCGATGTGCGTCGACGCGCTCCCGAGCCGGAGGACGACGACTTCGACATCGACGGCGTCGACGTCTTCTTCTGGGGTGTGTGTCGTGACTGCCGGACGGGTAACCAGCAGGTATGAGCGATGATCGCGAGAAGATGCTGACGGACCACCACCGTCCGGACGGGTCCGACGATGCCACGGTGTCCGCCGTCGGTTCGGTCTCGGAGGCCCTCGAGTGGGTGGAACGCGCCCGCGGCCACCTGTACACGTTCCACCAGCTGATGGGCCACGCCGATCTCCAGTTCGGCTCTGCCGCGGACGAGCTCCGCGACGCCGGGCACGGTGACGCAGCGGACGCACTGGAGCGAGAGGTGATCGGCCGCAACGTCATCGAGGGTCGGTGGACGTTCCAGATGGTCGAGGACTTCGACGACGGGTACTGGACCACCGCGCGCGAGCACGAACGCCGGATCCGCGACGACCTGATGGACGGCCGCCGTCACGTCTTCGAGGCGGAGATGAAGGAGGATCGACGCACGCACGGCAAGCGCGGTCACGAGGCAACACCCTGACAGGAGGATGGACACGATGACGATGACGAGCGACACGGTGCGCGGCGTGCTCGACGCACCCGACGGAACGCTGCTGGTGATGCGGGACGGTGAACTGACGATGACCGACGACGATTCGGGTGCCGTTCTGGTGACCACCAAGGCGGCACTCGTCGAGCAACTGGGAGACGACCGGTCACCCGAGCGACTCGAGACGGCGGCCACCGCGCTGAACGACATGATCGACAAGCTCGGGGCGTGATCATGTCGACGTCCGACGAGAAGCACTCGGAGCCGTCCGGTTTCGCGGAGGCGTCGGGGCCACCCGACTTCGGGATCGAGCCGACGCGCCGCGACTCCGGCGACGACCGCCTAGCGGACCCGGCCGAGCAGAGCGCGACCGGTCGAGACGGTGAGCCCGAGCAGCCCGCGGACACCTGACACCGACAGGGCCGAGGACCACACGGTCTCGGTGGTGTTCGGGGGCACCGGGCGGTCGGCGATGCGATCGGCGAGCCAGTTCAGCGTCGCAGGTGCGGCAATGGGGTGCAGCGACAGGTGCTCGCTGAGCCGGTCGCGCACGTACGTCACGTGGGCGCCGGCGGTGCGGTACCGCTCCACCTGCCCGTCCACGTCGTCGACGGCGATGATGGGGTCGTGCACCGCCTGCATGATGAGGAGCGGGAAGCTCGGTGCGGACTTGCCCGGCTGGATGTCCTGGAAGATCTGCACCAGCTCGGGGGTCGCCATGACGTCGGCGAGCGGGATGTCGGTGTAGCGCTCGAGGTCGTGCATCAGCAGCGTCAGAACGGCGTGCACCGTGGTCTTGCGCTCGAGCGAGGACAGAATGGTCATGCCGGGCTGCGCGACGTGATCGCGGATCGTCCGGTCCAGATCGGGGTAGGTGCGGCGCAGACCCTCGACCACCATGATGGGCAACGCGGCGAAGATCGTGCCGTTGAGGCGGGAGAACGCCGACGCGGGATCACCGACGGGCGAGCCCAGCGCGGCACCGACGACGTTCAGCTCCGGCGCGTACTCGTCCGCGGCCTCGGCGGCCCACGACGTGGCCAGCCCGCCGCCCGAATACCCCCACAGTGCGACGGGCGCCGAGTCGTCGAGCTCCAGAGGTGCGAAGGACAGGGCGGCGCGGATGCCGTCGAGAGTGCAGTATCCGGGTTCGATCGGTGCACCCCAGCGGCCGTCCATGCCCTCGTGATCCGGCAGGGACAGCGCCCACCCGCGGCGCAGCGCGTACAGGATGATGAGCAGCTCGAACTGGGGCACGGCGCCGTGGGCGTGTGCTCCGTCCCGCAGCGCGTACGACGGGAAGCAGCGGTCCGAGACGGCGTCGATGGCGCACTGGTAGGACAGCAGCGGCCTGCTCCGACCCGGAACCGCGCCGGCCGGCAGCAGGACCGTGGTGACACCCGTGCGCGGTTCGCCGTGCATGTCGGACGTCCGGTAGAGCAGCTGCCATGCCGACACGCGCTGGCGGATGGTGCCGAACAGGGCGATCTCGACACGGCGCGACCGCAGCACGGCCCCCAGCTCGGCCTTCTCGAACCCGGCGGGGGAGCGGTAGAACGGATCCTTGTTCGGCGTCGTCGTCAGCCGCTCGACGGCATCGTCGGAGTCAGTACTCCGGTCCGCCGCCGTCCCTCGCCCACCCGTGAACGCTGCATCTCGTTCGATGCTCATGTGCGTCTCGCTTCCTGATTCGTCGAGTCACAGTAACCCGACGACGCAGGAGGCGACCGACGCATGCGCCGGATCAGGTGAGGGAGACCAGCTCGTGGATGTCGTCCTTCGGCAGGCCGTCGGTCGCCACGGCCGTGACCGTGGAGCTGTTCAGCGTGATCGAACCCTTGTGGTTGTCGAGGAACGCGGTGTCGGCCGCATCGCGTCCGGTCGCGATCCGGACCAGCGTCGACCGAGGTGCGAGGCACGTCGCGTCCACGACGTGCCAGGTGTCGTTCACCAGGGCCTCCGCGACGGCGTGGAAGTCCATCGGGTCGCATCCGGGTGCATAGACGGCGACCAGACGAGCCGGAACGTTCAGCGCGCGCAGCATCGCGACGACCAGGTGCGCGTAGTCACGGCACACGCCGGCACCGGCGAGCAGCGTGTCCGCCGCACCGTCGATGGGATCGCTGCTCCCCGGGACGTAGTGCAGTCGACGGCCGACCCAGTCGGACACCTCCGACAACAGCACCGCGTCGTCCGACTCGCTGCCGAACTCCGTGGCGGCGAAGCCGAAGAACTTGTCGGCCTCCGCGTACCGGCTCGGACGGAGGTAGACCGAGCGATCGAGATCCGTGACGGGGGACGGCTCCGCGTTCCCGGTGACGGTCGCGTCGTAGTAGACCTGCAGGTTGCCCACCGGCGCCTCGAGGACGTGGATCCGGTTGCCGTGGGCTCCGCTGACCTCGCGGGCCTCGACCGTCTTCCCGTCCAGGACGAACGAGAGGGTCTCGGCGACCTGCGCGCCGGGATGCGGTGCCACGGCGATCTGGAACTCCAGGGTGCTGGCGGCCGTGATGTCGACATCGAGGCGTGCGGAGACGACGCGTTCGGTCATGGAGGTGCTCGTTTCCGGGGGGAGAGGGGGTGTGCGCGGAGGTGTACCCAGCCTGACCAGGAACGACGCGTGTCGCTGGACACAGTGGGACGACCGCGGGCCTGGATCGTGGAATGTGGGCCCCGGAATCCGGGGTCTGGGTTCCACCATCGCCCGGCGGCGAGGGGAGACGTGGAGCCGATGACGGGAATCGAACCCGCGTATTCAGCTTGGGAAGCTGATGTTCTGCCATTGAACTACATCGGCCGGTGGTGCTGCCCTGAAGATTAGCAGGGCGCCCGGGTGGCCTCGGCGGGCTCGGTCGATAGTCTCTGTGCGTGCTGCTCTCCGATCGCGACATCAAGGCCGAGGTGGATGCCGGAACGCTCGGCATCGAACCGTTCGACGAGGCGATGGTGCAGCCGTCGAGTGTGGACGTGCGCCTGGACGGGCTGTTCCGGGTGTTCGACAACTCGCGCTACACCCACATCGATCCGAAGCTGCAGCAGGACGAGCTGACCACCTTGGTGGAGCCCGCCGAGGGGGAGCCGTTCGTTCTGCATCCGGGCGAGTTCGTGCTCGGGTCGACGCTCGAGCTGACGACCCTGCCGAACGATCTCGCGGGGCGACTGGAGGGCAAGTCGAGTCTGGGCCGGCTGGGACTTCTCACACACTCGACGGCGGGTTTCATCGATCCGGGCTTCAGCGGACACATCACGCTTGAGCTCTCGAATGTCGCCAATCTGCCCATCACATTGTGGCCGGGCATGAAGATCGGGCAGCTCTGCTTGTTCCGTCTCTCCAGTCCGGCGATCAATCCTTATGGCAGCTCAGCGCTGGGATCGAAGTATCAGGGACAGCGCGGTCCGACCCCGTCGAAGGCTTATTTGAACTTTCTCCAGTAGACCTACGGTCGGTTTTCGCCGTCGTATACGTTGCTATGCCCGGTTTGACGCTCTACTATCGGTCTGTCTGAAACTCCGACAGCCGATGGTGGTGATCCATGATGCGAACCGAGACGGAAACGTTCGGTGTCTCCATGAGCACCGGGTGCGTGCGCGGAGTCGTGATGGACCCGGAGGGCCGGGTCGTCGAGGCGCGCTCGCTCGCCACCGGATCCGACCATCCTCTGTCCGCGGCAGCTGCGGCAGCGTTCGAGATGGCCGCGGATCTGTGCGTGGGTCCGGACGCGCCGGTGATCGCCGTTGGGGGAGACCCCGAGAGCACCTACGGTCCCGGCGGAGTCCGACTCGTCGCCGAGTGCGACGCGCTGCTGGCCGCCGCACGGATGGAGGGCTGCGTCGACTCGGCTCGCACCCTCGCGATCGTCGACCTCGGTCGGGTCGGCACGCGCGTGCACGTCCTGGACACGCAGACCGGTGACCTGTACTCGAGCGTGGGCATCACGGAACTGTCCGGTGACGCGATCGACGCCGCGGTCACCGATCACCTGTCCACCACCTTCGGTGCTGCCGAGAAGATGAGCCCCGCGGCCGTGCGCACTCTGGCCCGAGACAGTCTCGCGGCCAAGGAGATGTTGTCCGACGAGCGTGCGGTCGACCTGTCGGGGCCGTTCGTCACCGACTCGGTTCGCCTGCGCCGCACCGACTTCGAACTTCTCATCGCCCAGCCCACCGCGATGCTCGTCGACCTCGTGGACGACGCCGTGGCCCGGGGAGCCGACGCCGTGCTCCTGGTCGGCGGCGGTGCGCACATCCCGTCGGTGCGCCGCGACATCGCCGCCCGCGTCGCGGTCCCCGTCATCACGCCGCGCTGGCCGCAGTTCTTCGCGGCGATGGGCGCCGCACATCTCTCCACCGTCGTGCCCCCCGCCGTGGACGCCGTGCCGCTGCCCGTCGTCGCCGCGCCGCCGGCGGACGACGAGGTCACGGCCGCCTTCACCACGGTGGCGGAGCCGGTTTCCACCCCAGCGGCGGAGCCGGCTGACACTCCGGAACCCGAGGTGGCGCCGGAGCCGGAGACCGCTCGACCACCGCTGCCCACGCCGCGCGTCGTCACCGGTGCTCCTCGACGCGCCCGCTCCACGCGGCGACGTCGGTCCCGCGCTGGTGTCGTGGTGGGAACCACGGCGCTCGTCGCCGCGGTCACCCTCGGCGCGGCCGCCGGCGCGTCGGGACGGTCGGAGACCGAGGCCGTGCAGGCGACGGATCGCGTCGTCGTCACGTCGTCCGTCGACGCCACGCCCACTGCCACCACCGTGCCCAGCACTGCCCCGCGCGTCGACGCGGCGCCGGCCTCGCCCTCGGCGGCGTCGTCGAGCGCCACCGCCGCGCCGGCGCCGTCCACGGAGACGCCCGTCGCAGCACCGTCGAGCGTCACGCCGTCGACCTCGATCTCCCAGCGCCCGACGCCCGCCCCGGCACCCTCCACCGCGGTACAGGACGAGCCGGAGGAGACGCCGGAGCTCACCACGACACGGCGGCCGAACTCGAACACCAGCACGACGACGACATCTGCGGCTCCGTCGCCGACGTCCACGACGACTCGGACGACCACGCCCGCGGCAACCAGCGCCCAGCCCACCACGGCGCACTGATCCATCGGGCGGGACCGTACGAGACCACGCATCATCGAGAACGAACAGGCGGACGACGACGACATGCACATCGTGCTGGGAATCTCGGCGACGAGCGACGAGGTGACGGCGGCTCTCGTCGACGTCGAGCTGCCTCGGCTCGGTCCGGTCGACGAGCGCACCATCCCGATGCAGACCGGGTCGCCGGCCGAGGTGGCCGCGGCGGTCGCGACGTCCATCGGTGTCATGCGGCTCCGGGCTGCCCGCGCCGATCTGCTGCTCACCGGTGCCGCCGTCGTCCTCGAGTCGCCGCATCTGCGTGAGCCCGTCGAGTCCGCGCTGCGCGACGGTCACGTTCGCGACGTGGTCGTCGTCGACGCGGTGGACGTCGATCCGTCCCTCGAACCGGCGGTCGCCGTCGCGCTGTGGGCCGACCACGACGCGGGCGACGCGATCACCGGTCCGATCCCGGTGGTGCTGCCCGAGCCGGTCGACGCGTCCTCACGCGAGACGCGCCGAGGGTTCGCCGTCGTGGGTGCGGGAGTCGCTGCCGCCGTCCTGGCCGGATCGTTCGCGGTCTGGGCCGTGACGGGACCGCGGGCTCCCGAGGCTGCCGGTGTCGCGGAACCCCTGTCCACGTCGGCCACCGACTCGGCCGAGGCGGGCACCGGTATCGCTCCCAATCCCGCAGCGCCCGCCGGATCGAGCTCCACGGCCGTGCCGGCACCCGTGCCCGGCGGCACCACGGCCGCGGACGCCCTCACCGGCATCCGCCCCGGTGTCACGCAGCCGAACGGAGCCGTGTCGGTGCCCGCCGCACCCGGTGCCGCGACCACGCGACCGGGAACCTCGTCGGCGGCGCCGTCCAGCGGCGCATCGACGAGCGGTGGTTCCTCGAGCGGTGGATCGACGACCAGTGGTTCCACGAGCGGTGGTTCGACCAGTGGAGGCTCGACCAGTGGAGGCTCCACCGGTGGCGGATCGACCAGCGGAGGCTCCACCGGTGGCGGATCGACCAGCGGCGGCGGAACCGGCACGGGTGGTACCGACCCCGGCACCGGTACGGGCGGTGGTTCCGGCGGCGACGAGACACCCGGATCGACGGGAGGCTCGTCGTCCGAGCCGCCGACGGATTCCGAGCCGCCTAGCCAGCCGTCCGAGCCCGACCCGACGCCGGACACGTCCGGTACCGCGTCGGTCGAGTGACGCCCCGGTTACTAGTGAAACCAACCAAACTTTGCCAATAGCCACTGAGAACCGACCTTTTCCCTGTTCGAGCGCCTAGGCTTCGTCGCGGAACACCAGGAACGGGGCGGGTCATGCGAGCAGTGGTAGGAATTTCCCTCGGAGCGTCGGCGATACGAGCCGCGGTGATGGATCCCATGGGCCGTGCGTTGCTCGGTACCGAGTCCGTCACGGTGGCACGCGGTCGTGATCGACTGGAAGCCGCTGTCGACGTGGTGGATTCGGTCTGTGCGCGCCACGGCGCCGATCGTGAGACCGCCGTGCTGGTGGTTCCGGACGAGCCCCGGTCACGCGTGGGAACCATCTCCCTGTCCGTGCACACCGGCGGATGTGTCCGTCTCGCTTCGGAACTCGGCGCCCAGCTGATGTATCTGAGAATGCGCGGCCTGGTCGAGTCGGGATCCACGATCGCCGTCGTCGACATGGGGAAGAGCGGTACGTCGGTGTCCGTCGTCGACGTGGCCACGGGCTTCGTCAAGGATGCGACGTGGACCGACCGCTACCGGGGCAGCGCCTTCGCGGACAGTGTCCGCGAGCACCTCCTGGCTGCCTACGGCACAGCGGAACCGCTGTCGCCGAACGACTCTCAGCTACTGACCGAGGGCGTCGAGTGGGCGATGGAGATGATCGCCCTGCATCGCGTCGTGCGCGTCGGCGGACCGTTCGTCGGGGGCACTGTGAACGTCTGGCGGACCACGGTGGACCGGCTGATGCTGGACTACGTCACCGAGGCTGCCGACTGGGTGAGCGATGTGGTGCGCCGGGGTGCGCATCGTGTCGACGCCGTGGTGCTGGCCGGCGGACCGGCGAACCTCCCTCTGCTGCGCGGTGTGTTCGCGCGCGAGTGGGGTTCCGCTCTGGTGATGCCGCAGGATCCGCAGTCCATCGCCGCGACGGGGGCTGCCCTCCTCGCCGCACGGCGGTCGGAGTCTCCGTTCAGCGCGCCGCTGCCGGTGGTACCGACGCGGTCGGAACCGGTGCCCGCGGTGACGACGCAGTCGCGGCACGCACTGGTCTGACCGTCAGGCCGCGTTCCACCGCATCCGGACGGTCGTGCCGTCCTCCGAGGAATCCACCGACGCCTCGTGCGCGAGCGCATGAATGAGGGGAAGCCCTCGACCTCGGCGCGGATCGTTGCCGTTGTCGACCCAGGATCCCCGATCGGTCACGTCGATGGTCACCTCGCCGGCCCGCGGAGTACGCACCTCGAGTCCGACGGTGCGCACCACGGTGTCCGCGGAGCGCTCGTAGGCGTGCTCGACGCTGTTGGCCAGTGCCTCGTACGTGGCCAGGGTGATGTCCTGGCACAGGTCCTCGTCGAGGCCTCGGTCGCGCAGCCATGCGAGCACCGTCGTACGCACACCGGTCAGCGCCCGCGGCTCGGCGGGGATGTCCTGCAGGATCAGATCGCGGGTCGCGTCATCACGGTCGGTGACCGGCATGTCGTCGGCGACGTCGGTGATCATGGAACCCCTGTACCCACTGCGCGCAGATTTTGCACATCCATGGTCGAGATCACTCGGTCGAATCGGACCGATCGTTCACCGGACCCAGCCGGCGGCGCAACGACACGGGCAGTACGAGGCAGACCGAGACGAACAGGGTGGCCGCCACTGCGCACGCGATGATGCCCGCGGTGGGACCCACCACCAGGTCGAAGATGAGCAGCGGTACGCCGGACATCGCGATGCCCAGCAGGACGAAACCGGCGAGAGCGAACCGGTTCGCGTGGTCGACGAGCTGACGCAGTGCCCGTCGACGGAACAGGATCCTGTGCAGAGCCACCGGCGCGACCAGAAGGATGGTGGCGGTGACCGATGCTCCGAGCGTCACGAGGTACACGGCCTGCTCGTACGTCTCGAGTTCCGGGAACCGGGCCTGGAACGGGAGGGTGAGCAGGAAGCCGGTGAGCAACTGGATACCGGTCTGCACCACGCGCAGCTCCTGCAGGAGGTTCGACCAGTTGCGGTCGAGGCGCTCGGTCTCGGTCTCGTGCCGCTCGCGTGCGTTCCAGTCCGACCCGGTCAGGGGCCCGTCTGCTGTCATTCGGTGATACTACGGCCGAACCTCCGATACCCGGCGTCGTGCCTGTTTGACGGCTTGTACGATGACTCGACTGTGGAATGGATGAAACTTTTTCCTGCCCGTGAACGATACGGGGCTGGAACAGGTACGAATCACTGACGATCCGGGGGGTCACGGTGTCGGGACACGCCACGTCGGAACCATCCGACGGTGGCCTCGTAGAACGGACACGTCATGCCGAGGAGCGCACTCCGGCGCCAGAGTGAGTCGGCGCGGCACTATGTCGATTTCTCGGCCACGGACCCCACGCTCCAGACCCTCACCACTCTCGCGGCGACCACGCTGGGATTCTCCGCCGCGCAGCTCAACATCCTCGACGAGGACGTGCAGTACACCCGTGCTCAGCACGGGGGACCGTTCCCGCACACACTGCCGCGCTCGGACACTGCTTGTCAGCACGTGGTCGCGTCGGCGGCGCCGGTCGCGGTCTCGGACTCCGGCCTCGACCGATTCTCGAACGATCCGGTCCGGGCAGCCACCGCGCAGGCGCTGCACGCCCTGTCCCTCGGGTCCTACGTCGCGGTACCGCTCCGCGGTCGCGAGGGGCTGATCATCGGCACCCTCTGTGTGCTGGACACCGAGCCGCACCCCGCGAACGAGTACACGGTCACCACCCTCACCGAGTTCGGCCGGGTGGTCGAGACCCATCTCGAGGCGCTGCGTGGTCACGGCCGTGCGAAGACCACCGGGTGCGTCCGCGCTGTCGCGGCCGCGATCGAGCGGGGCGAGATCACCCCCTGGTATCAGCCGATCGTGGACGTGTCGTCCGGCGCCGTCACCGCGGTCGAGGCTCTCGCCCGCTGGACGCGTCCGGGCGACGGCACCACTGCGCCGTCGATGGTGAGTCCCGCGGACTTCCTGCCCACCATCGAGGGCAGCGACCTCGAGATCGACGTCGACCACGCGGTCCTCGTCCGCGCGCTCGTCGACTTCGAGCGGTGGATGGTCGACGCTCCCGAGATGGACCTGCACGTCAACCTGTCCGCGCGGCATCTCGCGGCCCCCGACGCGGTGCGCCACCTGATCGAGATCGTCGCCGCGTCCGCGGTGCCGGCGGCGCGCGTGGTCTTCGAACTGACCGAGACCGTGTCGCACGCACGTCCGGCGCGGGCCCACGAGTTCGTCAGCGCCCTGCAGGCCGTCGGGTTCCGGGTGCTGCTCGACGACATCGGCATCGGCTTCTCGTCGCTCGAACGCCTCGTCGACTTCCCCGTCGACGGATTCAAGATCGACGCTGGCATCGCGCGCACGCTCGGTACAGCCGCGGGCGACTCGTTGGTCCGTGCACTGGCCGGATTCGCGGTCGACACCGGCCGTGCCCTGGTCGTGGAGGGAATCGAAAGCGACCACCAGGTCGCGGCCGCCCGCCATACTGGGTGCACTCGCGTCCAAGGATTTCTCTACTCTCGTGCGGTGCCCGCGCGCGATGTTCGCTCTCTGCTCGATTAGGGGGCGCTCTCGTGGGTACTCCCCATCGTCGCGTCCTCCGGGACGCGTCGGCGGGACGGCCAGAATCGGGGACATCATGCGCAACGCGTACACAGCTCAACTCGAGGGATTGAACGACGATCTGTGCGCTCTCGCGCAGGCGGCGGAGACCGCCATGCGCGACGCCAGCATCGCTCTGCTCGACGGCGACCTGCAGGCTGCGGAGTCCGTCATCGCCCGCGGCGAGGCACTCGGAGAACTCGGTGCCCGCTGCGAGGATCAGGCTGTCACCGTACTGGCGCTGCAGGCACCCGTCGCGGCGGACCTCCGCCGAGTGTTCTCGGCCGTGCGCATCAGCAGTGACCTCTCACGGATGGTCGGCCTCGCGGTGCACATCGCCGAAGCCGCACGCCGACGCTTTCCCGAGCCGATCGTTCCCGATCATCTGATGCCGCAGTTTCGTGAGATGAGCGAATTGTGTCTCGACATGTCCGGTCGAATAGTCGACGCACTGCGTACGAGTGATCTCGGGCGTATCGATTGTCTGAGTTCACAGAACGATCGGGTCGATTCTCTGAAGACAACGGTCGTGGACACCGTGTCGGCGGACGATCACGGGCACAACGTGATGAATGCCGTGGACATCGCACTGCTGGGACGGTATTTCGAGCGCTACGCCGACCAGATCATCGATGTCGCGTCGCGGATCGTCTTCTTCGTGAGCGGCCGCAAACAAATGGCCTGAGGGTCCTCTGAAATCGTGTCGTTCGAACACGCTAAATCTGTGTGAACTCACCGTGTGATTCACCGCACTGTGGTTGTCTGAGCGAGCCTTGCGGGAAGGCAATAAGCTACCGACTGCCCTGATACACGAATCAGCGGTCGAGTCCCAGGCGGATCCAGTCGAACGGAACGAGGTACACGTGTCTGCTCCCAGCCCGGCGGAGAGCGAGTCGGCCGAGCGCCGCGACGTCGCACTGCCGCGGGCTCGGCGATCGCGGAGGGCGACCTCGCGACGCGACTGGGAGCGCGCGTACATGGACCGGCTCCGGGTGACCGACGTGCTCGTCGTCGTCGCCGCCGTCGCCTGCGCACAGGTGGTGCGCTTCGGTCGGCCGGATCTCGAGGTACCGCGCGCGGCGTTCAACTACACGTTGGTCTCGGTCACCCTCGCGCTGACGTGGATCGCATTCCTCGCGATCTTCCGCACCCGCTCGCCGCGTGTGCTCGGCGGGGGAGCCGAGGAGTACAGGCGTCTGCTGTCCGCCACCTTCCGCCTCTTCGGGCTCGTGGCCATCATCTCGTTGCTCTTCCGCTTCGAACTGGCGCGTGGCTACCTGGCCATCGCACTGCCGGTCGGGCTGATCGGGCTCCTGGTCTCGCGGTGGCTCTTCCGCAAGCACGTGGCTCGCGGACGTCGTCGCGGCGACTATCAGACGTCGGTCGTCATCGTCGGCAGTCACAGCTCGGCCCTCTCCATGGCGCGGTCGTTCAACCGCGACGGGAGTGCCGGCTACGCCGTGGTCGGGGTGTGCCTGCCGCGCACCCAGTCGGTCACCGAGGATCAGCTGTCCGTCGACGGTCTCGAGATTCCCGTCCTCGGCAACGAGAACGACGTGCTCGATGCCATCGAGGCCACGGGCGCGGACACCGTCGCCGTCACCGCGACGGACCACATCGGCCACGAGGGCATCCGCCGCATGGTCTGGGACCTCGAGAAGAAGAACGTCGATCTGGTCGTGGCTCCCGGCGTCGTCGACGTCGCCGGCCCGCGCCTGCACATGCGGCCGGTCGCCGGCCTCCCGCTCATCCACGTGGAGAAGCCGCAGTACAACGGTGCGAGCCGCTTCGGGAAGACGGCGTTCGACATGGTGTTCGCCGTGGTCGCCCTCGTCGCCGTGGCCCCGCTGTTCCTCCTCGCCGCCCTTCTCGTCAAGGCCACCAGCAAGGGTCCGGTGTTCTACCGATCCGAGCGCATGGGCCTCGACGGCACACCGTTCCAGATGATCAAGTTCCGCTCGATGGTGCAGGACGCGGACGCTCGGGTGTCGGAGTTGTTGGCGCTCAACGACAGCGAGGGCGGCGTCCTGTTCAAGATGCGCGAGGATCCGCGTGTCACCAAGGTCGGCCGCGTGATGCGGCGGCTGAGCATCGACGAGCTGCCGCAGTTCTTCAACGTGCTGCGCCGCGAGATGTCGATCGTGGGCCCGCGGCCGCCGCTGCGCCGCGAAGTGGAGACCTACGACGGCGACGTGCGCCGCCGGCTGCTGGTCAAACCCGGTCTGACGGGCCTGTGGCAGGTGAGTGGCCGCTCCGACCTGTCCTGGGAGGAATCGGTGCGCCTCGACCTGAGCTACGTCGAGAACTGGTCCATGACAGGTGATCTGCTCATCGTGCTGAAGACCCTCAAGGCCGTCGTCGGCAGCGACGGCGCGTACTGAGTCGACCGCTCATCGGATGGTCGCGAGCACCTCGGCGGCGATCTCGGGCATCGTGGCGGACCGCGACGACGCCGTCGACGCCAGTCGCGCGACCGCGGCAGGTGCCTCGTATCCGTGCCGCACCATCGGTGCACCCACGGCGAGATCGATCGCGGCGCGCGCATCGAGGGACAGCCGGATGCGCTCGGTGACCACGGCCCCGAGTCGCTCGAGCAGTACGAGCTCGTCTGCGGCCGCACGGATGCGTTCATGCAACGACTGCTCCGGGTCGCTCGTCATGGGTCTCCGTGTTCTCGGTCGTTCGCCTGTTCGCCCGTTCACGAGTGCAACGGTGCGGGAAAACTCTACGCCGGTCGCCCGCGCGGTCCAGACTTGTCGCTGGGGTTGACTCGCGGCACACGGGGCATTCCTCGGGTCGCGGACAACGGTGTGGACGTCGATCGACGAGGAGTGAGTGCAGGTCATGACGACGCGATCGGGTGGTGACGACGACGCGCACGCACCGTTGTCCATCACCGACATCGCCGATCTGTGCCGCAGTGTCGTGCAGTTGGTCGAGGTGGACGGCGCCGCCATCACCGTCATGAGCGGCACCACGCGCGAGTTGGTCTACGCCACCGACGCCGTGTCGCAGTACCTCGACGAACTGCAGTTCACCACCGGTCAGGGTCCCTGCGTCGACGCCTTCCACCGTGGCCGGACCGTGTTCGTCGCCGATCTCGACAGCGAGGCGGAGGAGCACTGGCCCGGATTCGCCGCCGACGCGTCGGACGGGGGCGCGGCCGCTCTGTTCGCCTTCCCGCTGCGCGGCGGCAACACCGTGTTCGGCGTGCTCGAGCTGTATCGCGCATCCGTCGGTGAACTCAGCGACGAGTTCGCCGCTGTCGCCCAGCTGACCGCGGACGCGGCAGCCATCAGCCTGCTGGAAGCCTTCGCGCCCGGCCTCGGCGCGGGACAGTCGCTCGGCGACGCCTCGGACGACTCGCCGCTGGGCGACCATCGCACCCGGCCCTACGTCAATCTGGCCGTCGGCATGATCACGGTGCAGATGCGGGTGTCGCCGACCGAGGCGCTCGCCCGGCTGCGCGCCGCGGCGTACTCGGCCCGACGCCCCGTCGACGACATCGCCCGCGAGGTGGTCGAGCGCAAGGTGCGCTTCTCCACCGACGACACCGCGTCGGACTCGACGACGAAAGGACAGCCGTCGTGACTTTCCCGCCCACCTTCGATCCGCCCGGCACCGGCCCCGTCGGTGACACCGACGTGCCGTCGCCCGTCGTCGTCCTCGCCGAGTTGACGGGCCATCTGGCCGCCGGGGTCGACGCCCCCTATCTGCTCCACCTCCTCGCCACCCGCACCCGCGAGGCCCTGCGGGCCGCTGAGGTGTCGGTGGTGTTCGACGGGTCCGGGTCGGTCGACCTCGACCTGGTCGCTGCGGCCTCGACCGGGTTGCTCGACCGATCGCTGTCCGTGGGCGGACCGGTGGCGATGTGCGTGCGCACCGGCGCGGCCGTGCTGCTCGACGATCTGGAGAACGCTCCGGGGCGCTGGCAGGACCACGCCCGCGAGGCGCGTGCGGCCGGCATCGGCGGTATGCGTGCCTACCCGGCTCGGATCGCGAACCGGGTCATCGGCGCCGTCGTGGTCCACACGTCGGGGCCGTGGCGGGCACCGGGTCACGCGGCGGCGTTCGTTCAGGCCGTCGCGGATCTGGCGGCGTTGGCCGTCAGCGTCGACACCGAGGGCGACGTGCGCCTGTCGGTCGAGGCGACGCGTCGACAGCAGGTCCTCGAGGACGCCGCCGTGATCGATCAGGCCATCGGTGTGCTCGCCGAGACCCATGGTCTCGCCATCGGCCCCGCGACCGACCTGCTCGTCACCGACGCCCGCCGCTCACGGACCTCGCTCGCAGATCGGGCGCGTGCGGTGATCGATGCCCTGAGCTGACCGGGCTCGTTCCCGCCACACGGGGCGCACTACTCGGCCGGAGTGACCTGACCCGCCGGCACGCGCGTGTGTGCTGTCATCAGCAGCTTGCCGAGTTCGGTGGACAGAGCGTCCGGTGCATCGCCGAGCGAGCCGATGTCGCGGACCAGTTGCTCGGCGAGAGTCCGTACCTTGATGTTCGTGGTCTGCGAGCGCCAGAGCAGCAGGTCGAAGGCCTTGTCGGCCGACACGTTGAGTCCCAGCATCAGGGCGCCCTTGGCCTGCTCGATCGCGGCGCGGGACTCCATCGCGGCGGCGTAGGTCTCGACCTGCCTGGCGGCGTGCTCGGAGTTCTCCGCTCCTGTCAGGGCCGACTGGGCGGCCTGCACGAACACCCGCATCGCCGACTCGTCGACGGAATCGAACCGGTGGCCGGTGTGGCTGTAGAGATTGAGGGCACCGCCCGAGGTGACGGGCGCGGACAGGAAACTCGCGACGTCGAGGTGATCGATCGCCTTCGCGAACACGGGCCAGCGCTGGGACACGTCGTCGAGATCGGCACGCACCACCTCGTGGGTCAACGCCGACTCGATGCACGGTCCCTGCTCGCTGCGATACTGGGCCTGGTCCACCTCGAGGACGAACGTCTCGGTGCTCGCGGCGGTCTGCGGCCTGCCGCGGCGGAAGACAGTGACGCCCGCTGCGTCGGCGTCGGGAATCGCCGTCACGACGCGCGCGCAGATCGTGTCGAGCGCGCCGTCGGCCGTGTGGGAGACGGCGAGCGCACTGTCCAGGTCTGTCAGGGCCTCCGCCAACAGGGCCAACGCCCGTCGTTCGGCCGTGGTGTCCGCGCTGTCGGTCATTCCCGCATCTCCCGCCTTCGCCGATTCATCACTCGACGACCCGTACGCGGAGTGCGAGACCACCGTACCGCTGTCGGGGTGTCCGGTTATAGTTGCGCGGAAGGCGATACCCCGCCCGGCGTCCAGCAGTAGGCGTCGGCACTGGTGGGTGTCGCCTTTTGTCGTCCGGTCTGCGACGACCGAGTGACGACGGATGATGAGAGAACCGAAGGGATCAGCACCACACATGAGCAACGACGGTCGGCCGCCGAGCTCCGAGCACCTCGATCTGGTGCGCACTCTGGCCGAGCTGGCGCGCGAGTTCGCCGGGTCGCGCCAGGTCCGGACGATCGACGAGGTTCTCGATCACGTCCTCGCGGTGTCGGTCGATCTGATCGACGCCGCGGATCACGCGTCGGTGCGGCTGGCGGCCGAGGTATCGGGGCCTGCGGAGCCCAGCCGCACGAGCAGCGACATCGCGTCCGCACTCGACCGGGTGCAGAGGCGGCCGGGGGACGGACCGACCGTCGATCTGCTGCATCGGTCCTCCGAGGCGGACGTGGACCTCGCTGCCGTCGTCGCCGGTCCGGTGCATCGGTGGCCCGATCTGGCGGAGGTGGCCGACGACGTCGGTGTCCGGGCGCTGGCCGCCCTTCCGTTGGCGATGCACGAGCGCACGCTGGGAGTGCTCACGCTGTACTCCTCGTCGACCGCGGCGTTCGACGAGGACAGCCTGACCGTGGCGACGGCGATCGCGGCGCACGCCGCCATCGCGGTGCAGAGTCTGCAGAAGGAAGCGCAGTTCCGGTCCGGTCTCGCGTCCCGTGACATCATCGGTCAGGCCAAGGGCATGCTGATGGAGCGGTTCGAGGTGGACTCGGTCCAGGCGTTCGAGATGCTCTCGAAGTTGTCGCAGAACAACAATCGTCCGCTGCACAGACTCGCTGCGGACATCGTCGAGGCGGGCGCCAAGCTGCGCTACCCGTCCGCCTGAGGCAGGGTGGCGGCGAGTCGGTCGAGCAGGGCCTCGAGCGCCCTCTCGAATTCGGGCAGCCCGAGATCGCGCGCCAGCTCCGCCCTCATCCGCACCACGGTGGGGAACTCCGTCGGGTCGATGTCGTCTCCGGGCTGGGCGGTGGCGCGCGGATCGTCGGGATCGTTGGGGTCCGTCGGACCGATCGAGACTCCCTGCGCCGAGACCTCGAGCAGCAGCTGTCCGAGCAGGAAACTCGTGTACGAGCGATACGCGGCGGCCGCGGCCGCGTCGTCGAATCCCCATTCCTTCAAGCTGGAGAGGAAGTTCTCGAGCCACCGGACGCTGCGGAGCGGGGGCCGTACCCACGGTGCGCTGTTGGGCCGGGTCGCGATGAGGGGGAACACCTCGGGATGTTCGAGAGCCATCCGGCGCACGCCGTGCGCCAGCCGCTGCAGGTAGTCCTGCCAGCTCGAGGCGCCTTTCATCAGCACCTGCGGGTCGCTCCCCAGATCGTCGATGACCTGGTCGACGATGCCGTCGAGCAGTTCTTCCTTGCCACCGAAGTAGTGGTAGAGCGCCATCGCCTCGACCCCGAGACGCCCGCCGAGTCGGCGCATCGTCAGATCCCGCGCGCCGTTGTCGTCGATGAAGGCGATGCCCGCGCGCAGGATGACGGCGCGGGTGAGCTGACCTCTACCGGGCGGTGGCGTGGTGCCGGGTGTCGAACCCACGATGAAACGCCCCCCCGTTGTCTCGAGACTCGGACGCACCGAGTGGTGTCGACACTAGGCGTGTTCTGGCACGGTCACCACATGAGCACCGAGCACCTGTCCGTGTACGACGCCATCGCCGCACGTCGGGACGTCCGCAGTGAGTTCAGCGGTGAGGTGGTGGACGACGCCGTCCTCACCAGGATCCTCACCGCCGCCCACCGGGCTCCGAGCGTCGGGAACACCCAGCCGTGGGACTTCGTGATCGTCCGACACCCCGAGACGCTGGGTCGATTCGCCGCGCACGTGGCACAGTGCCGCGCCGATTTCGCGGCATCACTGCCCGCCGACCGCGCCGAGACCTTCGACCCGATCCGCGTCGAGGGAATCGAGACCAGTGGCACCGGCATCGTCGTGACGTACGACGACTCCCGCGGTGGTGAGCACGTCCTGGGCCGGGCCACGGTGCGGGACACGGGACTGCTCTCCGTGGCCCTCGCCATCGAGAACCTGTGGCTCGCAGCGGTGTCCGAGGGCGTCGGCGTCGGGTGGGTGTCGTTCTACGACGAGGCGGTGCTGCGGGACGTCATCGGCCTGGCCGGCGACGACGCGGTGCGGCCCGTCGCGTGGCTGTGTGTCGGGCCGGTGACGGAGTTCCAGCAGATTCCGGACCTCGAGCGGTTCGGGTGGCGTCCGCGTCGGCCCCTGTCCGACGCCGTGCACCGGGAACAGTGGAGCCGTCGGGGTTAACGTGGCCGGGTGACCTCCTCGCGTCGGCGTTCCCCGGTGAGCGCGCTGACGCGTCGCGGTGTCCCGATCGGCAGAGCCGACATCACCGTCGCGGAGGCGGCCGACGCGATGACCCGGGCGCGGTCGAGCACCCTCGTCGTGCAGTGCCCGGGCTCGGTGTGGGGCGTGGTGACCGACGGCGACCTCCGCCGACGCGTGATCGCCGCGGGCCTGAGCACCGCGGCGCCGGTGTCGGCCGTCGCGTCCGTTCCGGCCGTCACCGTCGACGCCGAGGTGCCCGTCGCGGAGGCGGCGGCCGTCGCGCTCGCCGCGGGTGTCCGCCGGCTGGTGGTGCTCGACGCGAGTGGGGGCGTGCTCGGTATCGCCCTCGAACAGGATCTGCTCTCGCCGGCGCTGCGTGCGGGCACAGCGCTGCGCACCGCGGTGGAGCGCGCAGCGAGTGTCGACGATCTGGTCGAGGCCTGCGGGCGCCTGTCCTCGGTGACGTTGTCGCTGAACGATTCTCGCGTCCCGTCGGCCGACGTGACGGCGGTGCGGTCGTCCGTGGTGACGGCCACCGTGCGCCGGGCCGCCGAACTGCTGGGCGACGACGCGTCCACCTGGCTCGTCTCCGGAAGCGTCGCTCGGCGCGAATCGGTCCCGTCGTCCGATGTCGAGACGGCGCGGGTGGGCGGCCCGTCCCCGATGGGGTCGGACGTGCACGCCGTACTCGAACGCTGCGGTCTCGCAGCCGATCCCCATCACGCGAGTGCCGCGTCGCCGCGCTTCGTGCGGACGGTCGACGAGTGGTCCGACGCGGTGGCGGGCTGGGTGGCCGATCCGTACGAGGACACCGGTGTGGTGATGCTCTCGCTCGCGCTCGATACGCGTCCGGTGGTGCCTGGCGGATGGACACCGGCGGAGCCCGCGCGCGCCGCGCTGGCCGACGCCGCTCACTCGCGACTGCTGATGTTGCGTGAGGCGACGACGATCAAGGCGCGGGTGACGCTGCGGGACAAGCTCTTCCGTCGTGCGGACACGATGGACGTGAAGGCGGGGATCCTGACTCCCATCGTGGACATCGCGCGCTGGGCCGGTGTCTCCGCCGGGCACGACGCCGTGGGCACGCCGGCTCGGCTCGAGCACGGTGCTCGAGCGCAGGTGCTGTCCGAGGACGACGCCGCGGTGCTCGCGGAATCGTTCGACGTCGTCCAGCGCATCCGGCTGCGGCACCAGTGCGAGGCACTGCGCGACGGCCGCCCCGTCGACGACCTGGTGCGCCCGTCGGACCTCACGCCCCTCGACCGGAGCCTGCTCGACGCGGCTGCGCGGGAAGTGGCGGGCGTGCAACGCGCCTCGGCGTACCTGGCTCGATGAGGCCGTCCGAGGAACATCCCGACACGTTCGCCGGGCTCACCCCGGAGCAGTGCCACGCCGTCGATCAGGCCGTCGCCGCCGAACGGCTCGAGGGATGGCGTCCCACGCCGGCGGACCTGGCACTCCTCGTCGCCGAGTGTCGCGGCGAGACGGTGCTGCCGTCGGTGCGCGAGGGGCTCGTCGGCGACGGACCGAGGCGTGAATCACGCTGGGCGGCACTGCGTCCGCGGCACACCCCGTACCTGCTGCCCGGGTCGACGACGCTGCGCAACGTGCTGGGCATCGTCGACGCGGCCGCGTTGCACCGCGCGGAGAGCATCCTCACGGCACTCCGTCTGGTCCGCTGTCACACCGGGCGGGCCGACCTCGGGGGCGCTGTCGGTGTGCACCGCCTGCTGAGCGTGCACCGCTACGTCTTCCAGGACGTCTACGTGTGGGCAGGCGACGTGCGCACCGTGGAACTGTCGAAGAACGGCACCGCGTTCGCGAGGTGCTCCGTCGTGTGGGACGGCCTCATGGGCGTGCACGAGACCATCCTGAGCGCCGACTGGGCGGCCGCCGACCGGGGGGAGCTCGCGTACCTCCTGAGCCGCACCTACGCGGACCTCAATCAGGTGCATCCCTTCCGTGAGGGCAACGGACGGGCCGCGACCATGCTGCTGCATCTGCTCGTCGCGCCGACCGGGTTCCGGCTGGATCTGACCGACGTCGAGCGGCGGGACTGGATCGCCGCATCGCAGGACTCGGCACCGTTCCGCCAGGCCGGCGCACCGTCCGCACGCCCCTTCCTCCCCCTCTTCCTGCGCGCCCTGAGCTCGTAACGCACTCGCAACATCTCGATACATCACGGACACCACCGCGGCCGCTGCGTCCGATTAACTATCACTCGACAGATACACCCCTCCCGTCGATGGAGAACACCCATGAGCCAGGCCGTGCTCCCACCCCCGTCGGACCGTCACGCGGACGGCGACTCCGACGATCTCCTCGAGTTCGGGTACGAACAACAGCTGCATCGCAAGCTGGGGAAGTTCGCGTCCTTCGCGGCGGGCTTCTCGTTCGTCTCGATCCTGACGACGATCTTCCAGCTGTTCGGCCTGGGCTTCAGCTTCGCCGGCCCGGCGTTCTTCTGGGCGTGGCCGGTGGTGTTCGTCGGCCAGTTCATGGTGGCGCTGTGCTTCGCCGAACTGGCCGCGCGCTACCCCATCTCCGGGGCCATCTACCAGTGGTCACGCCGCGTCGGCGGTGAGATCACCGGCTGGTTCGCCGGGTGGTTCATGATCATCGCGCAGATCGTGACGGCCTCCGCCGCCGCCATCGCACTGCAGGTGGTGCTGCCGAACGTCTGGAGCGGCTTCCAGATCGTCGGCACCGACACCGCACTGACCTCGTCGGACGGCGCCACCAACGCCGTCGTGCTGGGCACCGCGCTGCTGGTGATCACCACGACCATCAACTCCATCGGTGTCAACGCCATGGCGCGCATCAACTCGATCGGCGTGACGTGCGAGATCGTCGGTGTCATCGCGGTGATCGGCGTGTTCTTCACTCATGCTCAGCGCGGACCGGACGTCGTGTTCGACACCGGCGGCGTGCCCGTCGATTCCGGCTACATCGGGGCGTGGATCGTCTCGGGACTCATGGCCGCCTACGTCATGGTGGGATTCGGCTCCGCCGGCGAACTGGCCGAGGAGACGAAGAATCCCCGTCGGGTCGCACCGCGCACCATCCGTCTCGCGCTGTCCGTCTCCGCGCTGGGCGGCGGGCTCATGATCATCGGTGCGCTCATGGCGGCACCCAGCCTCACCGACGGTGAACTCGCGACGCAGGGTCTGCCGTACGTGCTGAACTCCGTGCTCTCGTCCCCGTGGGGCACCGTGCTTCTGATCGACGTGGCCATCGCGATCCTCATCTGCACGTTGGCCGTTCAGACCGCCGCGTCCCGGCTCATGTTCTCGATGGCCCGCGACGGCCGGCTCCCCGCGTCCCGTGTTCTCGGATCTGTCAACAAGACCACGGGCACGCCCATCGCCCCGGCCGTCGTGATCGGACTGGGCTGCGTCCTGGTGCTCGTGGTCAACGTCGGTAACGCGGCGATCTTCTCCACCCTCGCCAGTGTGTGCATCGTCCTGATCTACCTCGCCTACATGATGGTCACCGTGCCGCTGCTCCTCCAGCGGCTGAAGGGTTGGCCGCACAACACCACCGGCGCCCCGAAGGTCGACTCCGAGGGCAAGCCGCTGTTCACGCTCGGCCGACTCGGACTGCCCGTCAACCTTCTCGCCGTCGTCTACGGCGCTGCCATGGTGGTCAACCTGTCCTGGCCGCGCCCCGAGATCTACGACCCCTCCGGCGATTTCCCGCTGCTGCGCTGGGCCGCGCCCCTCACCGTGCTGGCCGTCGTCGCCGTCGGTGCGCTGTGCTTCCCGCGCGGCAAGGCCCACCCCAACCCCGTCACCACAGGAGTGTCCGCATGACCGCCACCACCACAGCCGCCCGCGAGCACGCCCGGTCGCAGGCTCGGGAGATCACCGACTCGATGCCGGTGGTCCCACCCTCCCTGTGGCCGCACGAGGTTCCCGGAACCGATGCCGCGTCGCTCGTCTGGGCCGAGACCGTTCCCGGCGGGCGGTACACGACGAAGGTGCTCCAGCGCGGAACCCGAGTCCGGTTGCGCGACATCGACGGAGCGGCCTGCGCGCACGTCCTGCTGCACCGTGCCGACGCACCGTGGGAACGCCTCAACACCGCGGACACCGTCAAGGTGCCGTGGCAGGCGTACATGGGGGTGGGTCATCCGCTGCTGTCCGACCAGGGGCGGGTGCTCGCCACTGTGCTGGCCGACTCGTCCGGACACCACGACGCACTGTGCGGTACGACGACGCTGCTCACCAACACCGCGAAGTACGGTGACGGCAGCGCGTACTCGGCGTCGCCCGCGGGCCGCGAGTTGCTGATCCTGGCCGCCCTGAAGAACGGCCTCGGTCCCCGCGATGTGCCGCCGACACTCAGCTTCTTCCACGGCGTCACCGTCGATCCCGACGGGGCGCTCCGTAGCACGGGTTCCGCGGGTGCCGGCCGCGAGGTCGACCTGATCCTGCACCTACCGGTGATCGTGAGCATCGCCAACACGGCGCACCCGATCGATCCGTCGCCCACCTTCGACACCACGTCCCTCGAGGTGCTGGCCTGGCCGTCGCCGCAGGATCTCGACGCGCTGCCGAACACCGACCCCGAATACCTCCGTGCCGTCGCCAACACGGAGGACACGTACGCAGCAGGAGGCTCGAAATGACCGCAGCAGTACAGGAACTGGCGCTGGTGGCCGGCCGGGTGATCCTCGACGAGGTCGCACCTGCCCGCGGCCCGTGGTCCGCCGTCGTGCGCGCCGGCGACGTCCTCACCATCCTCGACCTGGAGGGCAACCAGGCCGTCGACACCCTGGTCTACGGCGCCGACGACCACACCGTCCGCTACAGCGCACCGGCCACCATGGTGGGCCAGGGCAACGTCTACCTCACCACGGGAACTGTTCTGCGCGACAGCGAGTCCCGGCCGATGATGACCATCGTCGCCGACGAGGTGGGCAATCACGACACGATCGGCGGTGCGTGCTCGCAGGAATCGAACACGCTGCGCTACGGCCACCACACCAAGCACCAGCACGCGTGTGTCGAGAACTTCGTGCTCGAGGGGTCACGGTGGGGTCTGGGCAAGCGCGACATCGTCTCCAACATCAACTTCTTCATGAACGTCCCGGTCGACGCGGACGGCAGCCTGGGCATCGTCGACGGACTGTCCGCGCCGGGCAAGCGGATCGCGCTGCGCGCGGAGATCGACTCGCTGGTCCTGATCTCGAACTGCCCGCAGATCAACAACCCGTGCAACGGTTTCGACCCGACACCGGTTCGTCTGATCGTGACGCGGCCCGCATGAGCATCCGCGTCGAGCGCCCCGGCATGCTCACGACCATTCAGGACTGGCCCGGCCGGGTGGGGTACTGGAAGGTGGGAGTACCCCCGTCGGGGCCGATGGACGACCTGTCGCTGCGGTTGGCCAACGTCGCCGTCGGCAACCCGGAGGGAGCGCCGGCGCTCGAGACCACGATGAGCGGTCCGGCACTGCGTTTCGACGACGAGACCGTCGTGTGCGTCACCGGTGCGGACGCACCCGTCACGGTCGACGGCGAGCCCGCCGAGCGCTGGACACCGATCACGGTGCCCGCGGGCGGGGTGCTCGACGTGGGTGCGGTGTCCGGGGCCGGTCTGCGGATGTACGTCGCGATCCGCGGCAGCGTCCTGGCCGAGGAGTACCTCGGCAGTGCGTCGACCTTCACACTCGGGACGTTCGGCGGGCTCGACGGCCGTGTGCTGCAGGCGGGCGACGACCTCGCCCCGGCGGATCGCGCGACCGGCACGCCCGCACCCGTGCCGATGGAACACGTTCCGGCGCTGACGCACTCGTGGCAGCTCGCCGTCACGGAGGGCCCGCACGGCGCACCCGAGTTCTTCACCCGCACCGACATGGACACCATTCTCGGCACCGACTACGAGGTGCACTTCAACTCCGATCGCACCGGCGTGCGGCTGGTCGGACCCCGCCCGGACTGGGCGCGTACCGACGGGGGAGAAGCGGGTCTGCACCCGTCGAACATCCACGACAACGCGTATTCGGTCGGGGCGCTGGACTTCACGGGCGACACCCCCATCCTGCTCGGTCCCGACGGCCCGAGCCTGGGCGGTTTCGTGTGCCCGGTGACGGTGGTCGCGGCCGATCGCTGGAAGCTCGGTCAGCTGCGCCCCGGCGACACGGTGCGCTTCGTCGCGCTCGAGGCCGCTGCGGCCGCCTCGAAGAACACGCTGGGTGTCGGCCGGCGCGCCGGCCTGCCCGTGGTGTTCTCGCGCGGCGGCGACGGGGACGACGGTGTCATCGCGCGCCGCGACGGCGCGACGCCGGTCACCTACCGACGCTCCGGTGACGACAACATCCTGGTCGAGTACGGCGAGATGTCCCTCGACCTGGCACTGCGGGCCCGCGCGCACGCGCTGCACGAGGCCGTCGAGGCCATCGCCCCCGCCGGGTTGGTGGATCTGACGCCCGGTATCCGGTCGTTGCAGGTGAAGGTCGACCGCGACGTGCTGCCGACTGCGAAACTCCTCGATCTGCTGCTCGAGGCCGAGGACGCGCTGCCGGACACCTCCGAGCTCACGGTGCCCAGTCGGCATGTGCGGCTGCCGCTCTCGTGGGACGACCCGTCCACGCGCGAGGCGATCCAGCGCTACATGCACGGCGTACGCTCCGACGCGCCGTGGTGCCCGTGGAACATCGAGTTCATCCGCCGGATGAACGGGCTCGAGTCCGTCGACGACGTGTACGACACGGTCTTCGATGCCGAGTACATGGTGCTGGGCCTGGGCGACGTGTACCTCGGTGCGCCGGTGGCGACTCCGTTGGATCCACGGCACCGCCTCGTCACGACGAAGTACAACCCGGCCCGCACGTGGACACCGGAGAACGCCGTGGGGATCGGCGGCGCGTATCTGTGCATCTACGGCATGGAGGGACCCGGCGGCTACCAGTTCGTCGGTCGCACCACGCAGGTCTGGAACCACCGTCATCCTCTGACCACGAAGGGGTTCGAAGAGGGCACGCCCTGGCTGCTGCGCTTCTTCGACCGCATCTCCTGGTACCCCGTCAGCACCGAGGAACTCGCCGACATGCGCGCCGATCTCGCGGCCGGGCGCGGAGCGGGTGTCGAGATCACCGACGGCACCTTCTCTCTGGCCGACCACGACGAGTTCCTGGCCGAGAACGACAGCTCCATCGCCGAGTTCCGCAAGAAGCAGGCCGAGGCGTTCGGCATCGAGCGCGATGCCTGGTCCGCGGCCGGCGAGTTCGCCCTCACCACAGCACAGGGAGCATGATGACGACCGCCACCGACCGAGTGTTGCTCGCGTACAAGCGTATTGCCGAGGTCGACCGCCCCGAGGTGTGGATCACGCTGCGCGACGAGGCGGACGTCCTCGCGGAGGCCGCCGGTCTGGACGAGAGCCTGCCGCTGTACGGGACCGTGCTCGCGGTCAAGGACAACATCGACGTCGCGGGTCTCTCGACGACGGCGGCGTGCCCCGAGTTCTCGCGTACCCCGGACGTCGATGCGACCGTGGTCGCGCGACTCCGCGCCGCCGGCGCTCTGGTGCTGGGCAAGACCAATCTCGACCAGTTCGCCACCGGACTCGTGGGAACGCGCAGCCCGTACGGCGCGGTGCGGCACGCGCACGACCCCGAGAAGATCTCGGGCGGCTCGAGTTCCGGCTCCGCGACCGCGGTCGCGCTGGGCATCGTGGACATCGCCCTCGGAACGGACACGGCAGGGTCGGGCCGAGTTCCTGCGGCCTTCGCGTCCCTGGTGGGCATCAAGCCGACGCTGGGACTGGTGCCGAACACCGGCGTCGTCCCGGCGTGCGTGGACTACGACGCCGTGACGGTCTTCGCCACCGATATCACCACGGCCACAGCAGCCATGGCGATCATGATCGGTGCGGACTCGGCGGATCCGCGGAGTCGTGCGTGGCCCGCGACGGTGCCGTTGTCGGCCCCGCCGCGCCGCCGTGTCGCCGTTCCACGCACCGAGGATCTCCGCGCGCTGTGCCCCGAGTACGCGGAGGCGTTCGAGCGCACGGTGTCGGGACTGGACGCTGTGGGGATCGACCACGAGATCGTCGACATCTCCGTGCTGCTGGACGCGGCCGTGCTGTTGTACGACGGGGCGATCGTCGCGCAGCGCTACGCGGCGGTCGGCGAGTTCCTGTCGACAACGCCCGAGCACGCCGACCCGACCGTCTCCCGCATCGTGCTGGGCGCGAAGGATCCGGCAGCGCACGCGTACGTCGACGACCTCTCGACGCTGCTGGCGGCGAAGGCGCACGCGGCGTCGATTCTCGACGGGCTCGACGGCCTGGTGCTGCCGACGACCACCGAGCACCCCACCATCGCTGCGGTACAGGCGGATCCGCTCGGCATCAATCGCAGGCTCGGTACGTTCACCAACTTCTGCAACCTTCTCGACATGGCGGCCGTCGCGGTGCCGGGTGCGCGCACGACGGCGGGGGATCCCTTCGGCGTCATGGTCGTGGGCCCCGCGTTCACCGATCAGGTACTGCTCGACATCGGCGCCGCGATGGCGGATCAGGACACGGCGGTACTCGTGGAGGGCGGAGTGGACGTGCTCGTCGTCGGCGCGCACCTGCGAGGGTTCCCGCTGAACGGTCAGCTGGTCGAGCGTGGTGCGCGGTTCGTCGGTGAGGTGAGCACCTCCGCCGACTACCGCCTGGTCGATCTGGGCACCACGCCGCCCAAGCCCGGACTGGTGCGCGGCGGCAGCGCCTCCATCGCGGGCGAGCTGTATCGGATGGCCCCGGCGCACCTCGGCACGTTCCTGGCCGGGCTGCCCGCACCGATGGGCCTGGGATCGGTGACGCTGTCCGACGGTCGGGAGGTGGTCGGTTTCATGTGCGCCGCCGATGCGGCGGAGGCGGGCACCGACATCACCGAGTTCGGCGGCTGGCGGGCCTACACCGCGAATAGTGGAGTCCGAACCCCGGATTCCGGGGTCTGAGTTCCACGATCAGCTCGAGCGTGGCCGGTTCTCGTCGATGAGCCGTTCGAGTTCGCGAGGGTTCCTGGTCTGCAGCAGGACGCGGCCCGGACCGGTGAAGTCGAACACCAGCCCCTCGCCGGACTTCAGCGTCTGCATCGTCTTCCCCTGTACCGCTCGACGCACGTCGAACGTCATCGCGAGGTGGTACGCCACCACGTGACCGGTGTCGATGGTGACGCGTTCCCCGGGACCGAGGTCCATGACGTCGATGGCGCCGTACACACCCAGCAGCACGTGCCCGCGTCCCGACGCCTTGTAGCCGAAGGCGCCCTGGCCGCCGAACATCTGCTTCATTCCGCCGAACTGCGGGTCGACGGTGACGTCGGGGGAGTTGCCGAGCCACGAACCGTGGCCCACGAACCACTCCTGCCCGTCGGCGACGTCGACGGTGATGACGTCGCCGGGGAGCTTGCCGGCCAGGTCGACCCAGCCGCCCTGGTCCGGTGCCGTGTACGTGGTGACGTAGAAGGATCCGGCGCTCAGCGCGCTGCGTTTGAGTCCGCCGAGGAATCCGCCCGGGGTGCTGCTGCGGATGTCCACACCGGCCGAACACGCGAGCATCGCTCCGCCCTCGGTGTTCAGCGATTCCCGTGGCGCGAGGCGGCATCGGGCGACGGTGTTGGAGGGGTTGTGCCGGAGTTCGACGTCCATGCGCAGACGATAGAGCAGCGACGACCGCCGCGCGCGGCACGTGAGAGTGCCCGAGAAATTACTTTCGGGTAGCTCTGGTGTTGACGCCCGGTTACAGACATAATCCGATGCGTGAACAATGTAGGTGTTACCTCGAGTAACCTGATCGCACAGGCGCCGGCCGGTGGCGGCGCCGCGCTCGATCAGGTCTTCGGCATGACCGCGGCAGCCGGTGTCATCTCGCTGTTCCTGCTGTATCTGGCCGTGATGCACCGGACGAGGCGCATCACGTGGCTGCAGCGCCTCGCGGACTACGCGGGCGAGAAGCTGCACCGCCCCGGGTGGGTGGCGCTGCCGCTCGTCATGTTCATCTCGACGATCCTCACCGCGTTCTTCGGCTTCATCTGGGACGTCAGCCTGCACATCGGACGTGGTCGCGACGAGGGCCCGTTGGCCAACCCGGCGCACTACTTCATCCTGGTGGGGCTGTTCTTCCTGTTCATCGCCGGTGCGCTGGCGATCATCCTGCCGCGCGACGAGAAGCCCGGTCCGGCAGCCATCAAGATCACCCGGACCTGGTACGCCCCCACCGGCGGGCTGCTCATCGCCGGCTCGGGCCTGTACGCGCTCATCGGCTTCCCGCTCGACGACATCTGGCACCGCATGTTCGGCCAGGACGTGACGCTGTGGGGACCGACGCACCTCATGCTCATCGGCGGGGCCGGGCTCTCGCTCGTCGGCGTGCTGCTGCTCGAGCACGAGGGTCGCGTCGCGATGGCCTCCACCGCCGTGACCACCGCCGCCACCGCCGGTGAGCCCGACGGCGAGACGAAGGCGGACCCGGCGCAGGCCGTCGACTCGCGTAAGCGCTCGATCATCACCTGGTTCATGCGCAGCTCCGCCTTCGGTGGTCTCGTCATCGGCCTGTCCGTCTTCCAGATCGAGTACGACTTCGGCGTCGAGCAGTTCCGCCTCGTCTTCCAGCCGCTGCTCATGACGGCTGCCGGCGCCTTCGCGCTCATCGCCGCCCGCCTGATGGTGGGCCGCGGATCCGCTCTGTTCGCCGTCGCCTTCGCCGCGGTGATCCGCGAGATCACGGCGCTGATCGTCGGTCCCGTCCTCGGTGAGCCGCACAGCGTGTTCACGCTCTACCTGGGCATGGCCGTGGTCGTCGAGATCATGGGTCTGACCACTCTCGTCCACCGCCGCCTCCTGTTCGGTGCCGTCACCGGTGTCGCCGTGGGCACCGTCGGCCTGTACCTGGAGTCCATGTGGGTCGACGCCGTCTTCCTCTACCCGTGGCCGAACAGCATGTGGGTCGAGGCGCTCGCCACCTGCATCCCCGCCGGCCTCGTCGTCGGTCTCACCGCGGGTCTCTTCGCGCAGGCGCTCAGCGGTGACGGACTCCCGCGTCCCGCCGTCCGGCGTTTCATCGTCGTCGCGATGGTGCTGGTGCTCGGCGGCAGCGTCGCCAACGGCTTGATGATCGACGTTCCGCAGGGCGCGAGCGCGACCGTGAGTCTCACCGACGCTCCCCGCGAGGACGGCTTCCGCATGGTCACCGCCACGGTGAGCATCGACCCGAGCGACCTGGTGTCCGACGATCCCGAGTGGGTCTCCATCCTCGCCTGGCAGGGCGCAGGCGACTCGCTGCACGGACTCGTCGTCGACAACCTCGAGCGCACCGGCCCGGGTGAGTACCGCTCCACGCGTGCCATGCCGGTCGACGGGACGTGGAAGACGTTCCTGCGCATCCAGGACGGCCGCACCATGGCCGGTGCGCCCATCTTCATGGCGGCGGACGAGGGCATCGGCGCCGAGGAGGTCCCCGCGACCACCGAGTTCACCCGCGAATTCCAGTACGAGACCAAGCTGCTGCAGCGCGAGCGCTCGTTCGACCACCCGGCATGGCTGTTCACGGCGGCGTGCCTCGTGGTGCTGGCCTGCTCGCTGGCCCTCATCTGGTCGCTGTCCTGGGGCGCCGCACGCATCAGCCTGGCCACCCCCGGCAACACCGCGACGAAGGGCAGCAAGGAGCGCAGTCGCGTATGACGCCCGATCCGAACGTGACGTACCTCGCGGATCACTCTGTCGTGCTGGCACTTCCGGCCGTCATCCCCGCAGTGCTCATCGCTCTCGTGGTGATCGTCATCGTCGTGCGCGACCGGCGGGCCGAGCGGGCGGAGAACGCCGAGAACGAGTTGAAGGATGCGAACGAGAGGGAGGACACGGCGTGAGCGGGAAGGCCGGAGGCCGGTCGGCAATCGGCATGCGTGCAGTGGTAGTCGGGCTGGCGGCCTTGGCGCTGGCGGGGTGCTCGCAGGCGGAGCCGGAGACCGAGGCGACGCCCGAGCAGGTCTCCTCGACACCGGCCACGTCCGTAGCGGCGTCCGACGTCCCACGCATCACGCCCACCACCACGCTCGACGTCTCCATCGCGGGCGGTGAGGTCACCCCGGTCGACCAGCGTCTCGAGGGCAAGGTCGGCGAGGAGATCCTCGTGACCGTGTCCAGCGACGCGCAGGACGAGATCCACGTGCATTCCGTTCCGGAGCACAGCTTCCCGGTGGCGGTCGGTGACGATCAGCAGTTCCGCTTCACGGTCGACGTGCCGGGCTCGGTCGACATCGAGTTGCACGAGGCCGACGTCACCGTGGCGACGGTGCTCGTCCGGTCGTGAGCAGCGAGCTCCTCGCGCACGGTCTCGGCGGGTCGACCGACCTGCCGATCCCGGTGACGTACGCCCTCATCGGCGGTGCCTGGGCGCTGGCAGCATCCTTCGCGGTCCTGTTGCTGGCGTGGAAGACTCCGCGTCTGACGCCCGATCGACACCTGGTCCGGACGCCGCTGGCGCGACTCGTGGACGCTGCCGCGTTCCGGGGCGTCGTCGGCGCCGCGTCGGTTGCGCTGGCCGTGTGGGTCGGTTCGGCGTCGGTGCTGGGTCCGCAGGATGCATCCAACGCTCTGCTCGGCGTGTTCTACGTGCTGGTGTGGGTCGGACTGGTCCCGGCATCGCTGGTCTTCGGGCCGGTCTGGCGCATCGTGTCCCCGGTCCGTGCGCTGTATCGCGTTCTGCCGCAACGCCGGCCGCGGACCCTACCCGACGGCATCGGGGTGGTCCCGGCGGTGCTGGGCCTACTGGCCTTCGTGTGGCTCGAACTGGCGTCGAGTGATCCCGGTTCGGTCGCCGCCGTGCGTACCTGGTGTCTGCTGTACGTGGTGATCCTGCTCGGCGGTGCCTTGATCTTCGGCGAGGAGTGGTTCGCGCGCGCGGATCCGTTCGAGGTGTTCAGCGACACCGTGGCGCGGTTGTCGATCCTGGCGCGCGACAGGGAGTCACGCGCCCTCGTGGTGCGCAACCCGCTCGACGGCGCCGCCACCCTCCCCGTACGACGCGGAACCGTCGCCGTGACGGCCACGCTGCTCGGCTCCACCGCGTTCGACTCGCTGGCGCAGACGCCGAGTTGGAAGTCGTTCGCGCGTGACCTCGGTGACCCGGTGCTGATCCGCACGGCCGGTGTGCTGGCGTGTGTCGCACTGGTGGGCACCGTGTTCTGGCTCGCGGCGCGCACCACCGGCGGTGTGACGAGGGAGCGTCGCGCGCAGTTGCCCGGCTTGCTGGCGCACTCGCTGATCCCGATCGTCGTCGGGTACTTCTTCGCCCATTACCTCACCTATCTCGTAGAGAAAGGTCAGCAGAGCGTCTTCACGTTGTTCGATCCGTTCGACCGAGGATGGAATCCGCTCGGCATCGCGGACGCGTCGGTGAACTACGCGTTGTCCTCGCACCCGTCGGTGGTCGCGTCCATCACGGTGCTGTGCGTGGTGATCGGGCACATCGTCGGAGTGACACTGGCGCACGACGCGGCTCTGCGGCTCCTACCGAAGAAGGATGCGCTGCTCGGCGAACTGGCACTGATGCTGGTGATGGTGCTGTACACCTTCCTCGGTCTCTTCTTGTTGTTCGGTGCATGAATGGTCGTTGACCTTTCCGTGACCGTAGGTTACCGTCCGGTAGGTTAGTGGCGCCCATCACAGGGGAGGGTGCCGATCAGAGTATGGGGGCTCGTGTGCGGCGTCGTTCCACGGTCATCTCGGGCGTTCTCGTCGCCCTCCTCGTCGCATCCGGTACCGCGGTGCCGGCCACGGCGGATCCCACCGGCGGCGCGGACGCCGTCGCCTGGACCGCCGCGGCCGATGCGCCGCCGCAGTACCCGCAGGTGGCCATCGACTGGGACGTCCCCATCACGATGAGTGACGGAACGGTGTTGCAGGCCAACATCTACCGGCCCGCCGATGCGTCCGGTCGCCCGGTGGAGACCGACCTCCCGACCGTCCTGAACATCACGCCGTACACCAAGCTCGTGGGCAACCTGATCGACTCGATCCAGCAAATTCCCGGAGTGAGCGAGCCGGTGCTCGACTTCCTCGCGAGCCTGAACTTCGCGGGTACGCCGTTCGACGGCATCACCGATCTCACGCAGGCGGTCGACGGCGGGGGCCTGCGCATCTTCGCCGTCAACCGAAACCTGGTCCAGAACGGCTACGCCCAGGTGATCGTCGATGCCCGCGGCACCGGGTTCTCGCAGGGCACGTGGGACGTGTTGGGTCCACGCGAGCAACAGGATTCGGCGGAGATCATCGACTGGACGTCCCGGCAGTCCTGGTCGGACGGTCAGGTCGGCATGTCGGGCATCTCCTACTCGGCCATCAACTCCGTGCAGGCCGCGGCGCTGCGTCCGCCGGCGCTCAAGGCCATCTTCCCGGTCGAGCCGGGCAACGACCTGCTGCGCGACATCGTGGGTACCGGCGGCGCGTTGGGTGTCGGGTTCATGCCGCTGTGGCTCACGTTGGTCAACGTGCTGAAGTTCGTCCCGAACGTGCAGTCGATCCTGCAGGGGCAGTTCGACACTCGGTGGCTCGCCGATCGACTGGCCGATCCGGCGATCCTGATCCCCGAACTCGCCAACGCCTTCACGGCGCCGACCATTGCCGACATCCGGCCCGAGACACTCGGTGTCGCGCAGGACGGCGAGTTCTACGCCGACCGTTCGGCGGATCTGTCGCAGATCGAGGTACCCACCATGGTCTACGGCGGCTGGCACGACATCTTCACCAACAGCGAGCCGCGCATCTACAACGACATCCCGGTCGCGCCCGGACGCAAGCAGCTGATCATGGGCGACGGGTACCACGTCAATCCGGGCGCGGGCTTCGGACGCCCGGGCAACCCGCCGCGGCTCGATGCACTCGAACGCGCGTGGTTCGACCACTGGCTCAAGGGCGTCGACAACGGTGTCGAGAAGTACGGCCCCGTGACGCTGTTCCAGCAGGGCGGCGGGTGGACCACCACCGATCAGTTCCCCCGTGCCGGAGCGCAGTCGCAGCGCACCTACCTCTCCGCCGCCCCCAGTGGCACCGCCGGGCACAGCCTCCATGACGGCACGCTGTCCTCGTCGCCGACGTCCGACACCGCGCGCCTCACCGTTGCTCCCGGGCTGCGCGGGGTCTGTTCCCGCGACGCCGCGGTCGGTACGGCGGGTGCGGCGGCGATCCTGGGGTCCGTGTGCACGAAGGACTCCCGGTTCAACGAGGCCGAGGCGCTGACCTTCACCAGCGCGCCGGCCGAGAAGCCCACTCAGATCTCGGGTGCCACCAACCTGCATCTCAACACGGTGCTCGATCGGCCCGACGGCTTCTGGGCCGCGACGATGAACGACGTCGCGCCGGACGGCACGTCCACCCCGATCAGCCACGGCGCTCTGACCGCATCGCTGCGCCAGATCGACGAGGCGAAGAGCACCCGCTCGGCCAACGGCGACTACGTCGACGCGAAGCCGGCGCTCACGCTCGCGAGCCGGCAGCCGCTCGTGCCCGGCGTCCCGACCACGGTGGACATCAACCTGCTCCCCACGGACGCCGTGATCGCGCCGGGCCACCGGATCCGCATCGACGTCTACGCCGCCAGCGTGCCGCGCTACCTGCCACTGGGGCCGATGCTCGTCGACTCCGCGCTGGCACCTCAGCACGTGCAACTCGACCCCGCGAACCCCAGCTTCGTGAACATTCCGTATGTGAACTGAGCGGATACCGTGACCATGTCGCGTCCTCGCAGGCGGTTCGGTCGCCGGTATCGGTGGAACACTTCGTGACATGTGGTGGTTCGTCATCGGCTTCGTGGCCGTCTGGATGGTGGTGTCGGTCGTTCTCGGCGTCCGAGTCGGCCATGCCATTCATGTGGCCGACGTCGAGGAGGATGTCGAGCACGCGCACGACGTCGACGGTGACGCGCCACTCGCTCCCACGAGGTGATGGTGACCGAGATCTGATTGTGATAAATCCCGACAATCCTCGCCGACATGTGTGACGAAAGCCGGGTGTGAGACTCCCTGGATTCGGTCGCTCCCACTCGGCACCCATGGTCGTTCCGGCTCCCGGTGCCGTGCTCACCTTCACCGGCCCGGTCTCTCTCCTGATCGAGCTCGCGGACTCCAGACCGCGGTTCGTCGACATCGGGTACGTCGATGTCGCAGGCCAGAAGGCTCGGCGGAGCGTTCTGGTCGACACGTTGTGGCCCGAGGAGGACCGGTTTCGCATCGAGTTCTCCGACAGGTCGGTTCCGGACATGGTCGTGGGTGCGGACGAGGACGTCACGTTTCACGTCGTGGACATCGATCGGCCGGACCTCGCGCAGTTCGGCGAGGACGGGTACGTGGTGCGGATGGAGCCGCGCTAGGCGAATGCACGGTCACGACGAGTGCCGTACCGATCGGTCGGATGTTACCGACCCGAGGTCGACAAACATGACTACGTCGGCCGAAGAGAAGCACCACAGTGTTTGTGAACTCCCACCAAGTTGGAACCGACCGATTGTTACGGCATCATCTCATTCGTGACCGTAGAGAAAGCGCCACCACGGACCACGCCACGGTTGGCCGCGGTAGTTGCGATCTTCGGGTTCGCGGTCGTCTGGAACGCATGGCGGTTGTCCTCTCCGTCGATGTGGTCCGACGAACTAGCAACGGTATCCACCACACGAAGCGGGCCGTCGGGGATCGTCGACGTCGTTCGGAACCAGGACGCCGTGATGGCGCCCTTCTACTTCTTCATCGAATCGTGGACCTCGGTCTTCGGTACCTCGGACGCTTCGTATCGGTTCCCGTCAGTCGTCGCTGTCGGTGTGGCCGCGGTCGCTGCTTTTCTCTTGGCCGAAAAATACGTCGGCCCCGTCGAATCGTGCATAGTGGCAGCCCTCGTCATCGCGTCTCCGTCAATGACGAGATATGCGCAGGAAGCACGGGTCTACGGTTTCGTCATTGCTGTCGTTCTGGTAGCCACGGTGCTGCTGCACGAGGCGTTGGAGCGCCGTCAGCGCAGTTGGTGGGTGGCGTACTCGGTCGTGCTCGTGGCAGTCGCGGCGGGACACTTTCTCGGACTCATGGTGATCGCGTCCCACCTGGTCCTGGCGGTCGGTCGTGGTGTTCCCTGGCGCAGTCTGGCGGCGGCCGTTGCGCCCGGGATCTTGCTCGGTGTGCTGATAGCGGGCATCGGACTCACTCAGACGGCAGTCATCGAGTGGATACCGAAGGGTGGGGTCTGGCGGCTTCAGGTGGCGCTGGAGTTGTTGGCCGGTGGTGGTATCGCGGCGATGGTTCTGCTGTTGTCAGGTGCAGCCTTCACTGTATGGGTTGCCGTGGACCGGGATCGCCGTGCAACGCTGTCGTGGCTGATCGTCATCATGGCAATGCCGCTCGTTCTGTGGGTTGCCGGCAACGTGACTCATATCTTCAACGTTCGTTACGTGCTGTGGGTTGTTCCCTTCTACCTTTTCGCCGCGGTGATCGTGTGGTCGCGTCTCGGACGGACGTTCGCGTTGATCTGTGCCGCCGGCATGATCGTCGTGTGGGTTCCGGTCCAACTGGATGTGCGGGCACCCGACGGTCACACCGCCGCTTACAGAGACGCCGTGCGATACCTCGACGAGAACGCCGGTCCTACCGACGTGATCCGATCGAACGATCTACGTACGCGGCAATCTGTCCAGCGTTACAGCGAGACATTGCGAGCAGTCGATTGTGCCGAGCTGGTTCGCGGTGTGACGTGGGAACTCGTGCGTGGAGCGGACTACGCAAAAGCGAGTTCGTGCCCGGCAGACCGAAGTCCGGTAGAAATCGTCGAGTTCACGGGCGTGACCGTCGTGAAGTACGCGCAGTAGTCGGTGGAGAACGCCCGGCGGTCACATCGCAGGAGTCGCCCGTCTCGGGGCCATGACTCGACTCATGAAGAAACCGGTCGTACGGGACGATCGCCGAAAGGGGCATTCACCGTTTCGCTCGATGATTCTGCATACGCTGGTGCGAGCAGAGAGATGCGGATGAACTCGGTGGGTGGGCGGCGGCCGGACCTACAGGGTATGCGTGCGCTTGCCGTCCTGGCGGTCTTCGCTGACCATTTGTTCGGCTGGCCGTCAGGTGGTTTCGTCGGCGTAGACGTATTCTTCGTGCTCAGCGGATTCTTCATCACAGGGTTGCTGATTCGTGAACGCAGCACCACCGGAAAATTGTCCTTCGAGCACTTCTACGTTCGGCGAGCGAAGCGCATCCTTCCGTCCGCAATGCTCGTTCTTGTCCTGACGGCCGTCGCCTCCTTCGTCCTCTTTCCCGCGGTACGAGCCAAAGAGACTCTGCTCGATGCCCTTTACGCGGCCGTATTCGCCGCGAACATCCGCTTCGAGGCGGTCGGCACCGACTACTTCCAGGAGGGTCGACCCCCGTCACCGCTCCAGCACTATTGGTCGCTGTCCATCGAGGAACAGTTCTACTTCGTCTGGCCGGTAATGCTGGTGCTGATCTTCGCACTGACTCGCCGCCTGGAACGCAGGGGCAAGGCCCGGGCACGACAAAGCGGCTTGTTCACATTCATGCTTGCCGTGGTCTCGGTATCCTTCGCATGGTCGATGCACCAGTCCGCGGTCGACCCGAATGCCGCCTATTTCTCGACTTTCACCCGAGTGTGGGAACTCGGCGTCGGTGCTCTCATCGCGATCGCCGGGCCCTGGCTGCTGTGGATCCCGTCGGCCATGCGCCCGGCTCTCGCATATCTCGGTGTAGCCGGCGTGACTGCATCGCTGTTCCTGATCGATTCCACGGCTCAGTTCCCTGCGCCGTGGGCTGCCCTTCCGGTCGTGTCGACAGCGATAGTTATCGCGTCCTTCCATGGTGCACGGGTTCGAGGCATGACACTTCTGACGAATCCACTGATCCGATACTTCGGTGACACCAGTTACACCTTGTACCTGTGGCATTGGCCCGTAATCATCCTGCTACTGACGGTCATTCCGAAAGGCCCGGTGTTCTATGGGTCAGCTCTGATCATCGCGGTGGGGTTGACCGCGGTGACCTACAGGTTCTACGAGGACCCGATACGCAAGTCGACCTGGCTTCAGAGGGGTCACCAAGCGAAGGATGACCGGGGCCTCGGCACTTCGCCTACGGCATGGGGAGTGGTCGGGGTCATCGCGGCCGCGGTCATCGTGGCGTCTATTGCGGTGATCCAACTCGACGAAGGTGCGTCCGGTGAATCTCAGGCAGGCCAACGTCTCGTCGTCGAATCGATTGCGCCGTCGGCCGAGGCGGACCCGTGCTTCGGTGCTCCTGCGATGGTGGCTACAAGTGGATGCGCGATGCGAGACTCGGATATCACGTTGCAACCGGGCGTCGACCGGTTCGCTAATGACACCCAGGGAGCATACGAATGCTTCCGCAAAGAGGGTGCAGGCGTGAAGTCATGCACCTACGGCTACGAGGGCGACGACGCAATTCGGATCGCACTGGTGGGTGACTCGCACGCCGCAATGCTGCTTCCCGCTCTAGCCCCGTATCTCGTGTCGGAGAAATGGCGATTGACCAGCTTCGTGGGGTGGGGATGTCAGTGGCAGGACCAGAGCAAAGGTGACTGCGCGGTCCCCATGAAGGAGATTCAGTCTCAGTTGCTCACCGAACAGTACGACCTGGTTCTGACAACATCGAGCCGTAAATACGGCGGGCAGCTCGGTGTTGCCGCAGAGTCGTACGAGCGCGCTTGGACGCCAGTCGCAGCCGCCGGCAGCCGGATCGCCGTGATAGCAGACAATCCCGCAGTCAGCCCCGAATCACTGGAATGCTTGACCAGAGTGAGCCTCGGGCGGGACACGGTCGCGGAGTGCGGCACCCCGACTCGCGAGGCGTTGTCGCGGCCCGATCCCCTGATCGCAGCCGCTGCGCGGGTGCCTTCAGTGTCCTTGATAAATCTGACGGAGTACTACTGCACGACTGATCTGTGCCCTTCAGTCATCGGCAATGTCATCGTCTACCGAGACGCGGAGTCGCACCTCACGGCAACCTTTGCCAGGACGCTTGCTCCGACCCTCGTGACGGAAGTGAAACAGGTGCTGACTCCTTCCTGATTCTCGGCCGCCCACCTCAGATGTGGCACCGGGCCACCCGTGCGACCACAGCGCTCGAGCCTCTGCAGTCGTACCCGAACAGTCGTTCAGCAAGGAAACCCGGTGTGATTCCGGGACTGGCGCAGCGGTGACGAGTTCCGGCTCGAAGTCCGATCGCTTGCTGTCCGGCACCACCCTCGAAGCTCCGCGCACGGGCTCCCAGCAGGACGGCACAACCGAACATGACCGCACGCCTCGCGATTGCCGCTGTCCTCACAGTCGGCGTCTTCGCCACTGGATGCACCACCGGCCCGGCGACCACCGCCGGCGACCACTTTCTCACTCGAGAACTGCGGCCGCACGATCACCCTCGACGCCCCTCCTCAGCGCGCAGTGTCGCTGCACCAGGGATCGACGGAGATTCTGCTGTCCCTCGGATTGGCCGATCGGATGGTCGGCACGGCCACGTGGACCGACTCGGTGCGGGCGAACCTGGCCGACGCGAACTCGACAGTTCCCCGGTTGGCGGAAGGCACGGCGGAGCGCTCCGGTCGACACGCTGTGGCCCGACGAGTACCGGGTCTGCATCGACTTCTCCGACAAGTCCGTTCCGGACATGATCGTGGGTGCGGACGCGGACGTCACGTTCCACGTCGTGGACATCTATCGGCCCGATCTCGCGCAGTTCGGTGAGGACGGGTACGTGGTTCGGATGGAGCCGCGCTAGGCGAATGCATGGACACGACGAGTTCCGTACCGATCGGTCAGGCATCATGAGCATGGTGATAACTGACGTGAGGGTGGAGAAGCAGCGAAGAACCCGCGCCGTCGAAGTCGCGGTTGTCTTCGTAGTTGCTGTCGCCTGGAACGCCTGGCGGCTGTCGTCAGCATCCATGTGGGCGGACGAGGTCTCGACGACACAGCACACTGCACGCGGCTTTTCAGGCATCGTGGATGTCATTCGACAGTTGGATGCCGTGATGGCACCGTATTACTTCGGTATCGAAGCGTTCACATCTGTCTTCGGAACTTCCGATGCCGCTTTCCGTTTTCCTTCTGTTCTGGCTATCGGTGTTGCCGCATCTGCCTTCTACCTCTTGGCACGCAAGTACGTGGACTCACTCGGCGCAGTCGTGGCGGTGCTTCTGGTGATCGCGGCGCCATCCATGACCAGGTACGCCCAAGAAGCACGGGTGTACGCGTTCGTTGTCGCCGGGGTCGTCCTCTCGACACTGCTACTACACGAGGCCGCAGAGCGCGGCAGTCGTCGGTGGTGGGTCTGCTACTCCGTGGTGCTGGCCTCGGTGGGTGCAGGTCACATCGTCGGGCTCATGATCATCGCCGCTCATGTGCTGTTCGCCAGAAGCCGACGTGTTCCGAATCGTGCCTTCATCGGAGCGCTCGCGCCAGCGGTGATCGTGGGGTGCACTCTGGCCGTGATCGGGCACTTCCAATCCGGCGTCATCGGGTGGATTCCGAAAGGTGGCTATCGGCGACTCCAGAATGCCGAGAAGATTCTTCTGGGTGGAGATCGCCCCACGATCCTCTTGATCGTCAGTTGCGTCGGGTTCGCAGCCTGGACGCTGAGTCGACGTGACCGCCGCCGGACGCTGGGATGGTTGCTCGTACCGTTGTCGGCGCCGGTGCTGCTTTGGCTGGTAGGCCACACGACGCACATCTTCAGCGCGCGATACGTGGTGTGGATGGTCCCGTTCTATGTGCTGGCAGCCGTGATCGTGTGGCGCCGACTTGGGACGACTATCACCATTGCTGCAACGGCAGGTCTGCTGATTCTCTGGGTTCCGCAACAAGCCGATGTCCGGTCCTCCGACGGCCACCTTGTGGCGTACCGAGACGTCGCCGAGTTCTTGGACGGGCAGGTGACACCGGGCGATGCAGTCCGAGCGTCGGAAGAAGCGACCCGACTGTCTGTAGAGAGATACAGCTCGCGCCTGGCGGCTGGCGGGTGTGCGGAATCAGGCGCCGTCACATGGGAGTTGGTGCGGTCCGATCAGATCGACGTATCGAAGACGTGCTTTCCCGGTACCGAACCCGATCGCACCTTCAGATTCCGAGGCGTGTGGGTCGGGGTGTACGAGCGGGCAAAGGGATAGGCTACATCCGAACAGTCGTTCAGCGAGGGAACCCGGTGCGATTCCGGGACTGGCGCGCAACGGTGACGAGCTTCGGCTCGAAGTCCGATCGCTTGCTGTCCGGCACCACCCTCGAAGCTCCGCGCACGGGCTCCCAGCAGGACGGCACAACCGAACATGACCCCACGCCTCGCGATCGCCGCTGTCGTCACGACAGTCGGCCTCCTCGCCACAGGATGCTCCACCGGCCCGACCACGACGGCTGCGGCCGAGGCCGGAAGCACCTATCCCGTCACCCTCGAGAACTGCGGCCGCACCGTCACCATCGACGCGCCGCCGCAGCGCGCCGTCTCCCTCAACCAGGGATCCACCGAGATCCTGCTGTCCCTCGGGCTGGAAGATCGGATGGTCGGTACCGCCACCTGGACCGACCCGGTACGGGCCGACCTCGCGGACGCCGACGCGCAGGTTCCTCGGCTGGCGGACAACAAGCCCTCGCTCGAGGTGGTGCTGGACACCGAGCCCGATCTGGTCACCGCGTCGTTCGGCGGAACGCTGGGAGAGGGTGGAGTCGCGGACCGCGACCGGTTCGATGCCCTCGGCGTCCCGACCTACCTGTCGCCGACGGACTGCATCGGCAAGTCGGCCACCAGCGTCAACGCTGACGGTGCCCGGGACGAGCCACTGAGCATCGAGACGGTGTTCGAGGAGGTGCGCGATCTCGCGGCGATCTTCGATGTCCGCGACCGAGGGGATGCTCTCGTCGACGAGCTGCGAACGCGCTACGACGCGGCATCCACGCCGGTGTCTGAGGCGTCGCTCGCGTACTGGTTCGCCGACACCACTGCTCCCTACATGGCCGGGTGCTGCGGAGCGTCCGGTGTCATCTCGAACGCGGTGGGCGTGCGCAACGTCTTCGCGGACACGAAGGACGAATGGCCGCAGGTGAGTTGGGAGAGTGTCGCCGACCGCAACCCCTCCGCACTCGTGCTGGCCGACCTCAGCCGGCGCAGCATCGACGGTGACGCGCTGGCGAGCAAGATCGCATTCCTCGAGAGCAACCCGGTGACGAGTCGCATGCAGGCGGTGATCGACAAGCGCTACATCGTCGTGAACGGTGCCGACCTCAATCCGTCGATCCGGACCATCGACGGTATCGAGAAAGTGGCTGCGGCACTGCAGGAGTGGTCGAACGGGTGAGGGTGCGACCGGCATTGGCGGTCGTGGCCACGCTGCTGGCGGTCGTCGCGTCGGTGGCGGTGTCCATCGCGCTGGGCCCGGCGAACGTGACGGTGCCCGACGTGGTCGCCGTCGTCGTCGCGCATCTCGGTGGCCCGCCGGCGGACGTCAGCCGCATCCAGGACGGCATCGTCTGGGAACTGCGGCTTCCCCGTGCACTTCTCGCGGTGATCTGCGGGTGCGGCCTGGCGCTGTGTGGTGCGATCATGCAGTCACTGCTGCGTAACCGCTTGGCGGATCCGTTCGTTCTCGGCATCTCGTCCGGTGCCTCGACGGGCGCCGTGTCGGTGGCGGTGCTCGGTGTGGGTGCGGGCGCACTGTCGCTGTCGACCGGCGCCTTCGTCGGTGCTCTCGTGTCCTTCGTGCTGGTGATGATGCTGGCCACCGGCGCCGGCGGTGGAACTGGGCCGGTGATCTTGGCGGGAGTGGCCGGTACGCAGTTGTTCTCGGCCCTCACCTCGTTCATCGTGCTGTCCTCCGCCGACGCCGAGCAGACGCGCGGGGTGCTGTTCTGGCTGCTGGGCTCGCTCGCCGGTGCCGGGTGGAGCGATGTCGCGGTGTGCGCCGGCGCCGTGGGGATCGGGGCGGTGGCGTGCGTGGTGGCGGCGCCGTCGCTCGACGCGGTCACGCTGGGATCGGACACGGCCCGCGCGCTCGGGGTCTCGATGCTCCGCCTGTCCGTCGTGCTGCTCGGAGTCACTGCGCTGATGACCGCGACCATCGTGGCGTCGGCGGGAGCCATCGGATTCGTCGGGCTGGTCATCCCGCACGCGGCTCGCATACTCGTCGGCACCGCCCATCACCGCGTGCTGCCGGTGTCCATGGCGATCGGTGCCGTGTTCATGGTGTGGGCGGACACCCTGGCGCGCAGCGTCTTCGCACCGCAGGAGATTCCGGTGGGGGTCGTGACGGCGCTCGTGGGTGTGCCGGCGTTCGCGGTGATCCTGTTGCGGAGTCGGCGCGGGGTTCGATAGTGGAATCTGAACCCCGGAATCCGGGGCGCCGATTCCACTATCAACGCAGTGCTCGACGCACTTCGGCGATCACGGCATCGGGCTCCCGAATCAGCCGGTGGTAGGTGAACCGGAGTACCGTCCAGCCGTCGTTCACGAGCGCGTTCTGACGCACCGCGTCGTGTGCCATGCGCTCGGCCGTGCGGTGATACGCCCAGCCGTCGATCTCGATCGCCACCCGCCGGTCGACGAAGGCCACGTCGATCACGTAGCCGCACGATCGCACGGCGCACTCCCATCCCGTGATGCGAAAGGTGCGCAGCAGTCGAAGGAAGATTCGCTCCGCCTCGGATTCGCCGCCGGTCGCCGCGTGCACGAGCATCGCCGCGGCGCGAGGGCTGCCGACACGTCCAGGGTTGCGAGCGTGGGCACTCTGCAGCCGGTCCAGTGACGTGCGGGTCTGCAGTGCTCGGTCGAGGAACTGGGTTCCGTCGCCGGGCCGTGCCTCCTCCAGGATCACCGCGGTCTCCAGCACAGTCAGAGCGAGGCCGGTGACGCGAAGATCACGGGCCACCGCCACGTCGATTGCGGGAACGTCGCGTCGTCGCACGGTGACCGACCGATCGAGGTAGCGCCGAGCACGCGGAATGGTCACCCAGGAGTGGGCGGGCGGCCGCTCGAGCAGGCCGAGCCACCACGCGGCGGTGGGTCCACTCGCCAGTGCTCCGCGACCGCATCGGAGCACCGCGATGCGCACCATCGCCTGCTGGGTGACCGGTTGACCTGCCGGCATGTAGATGCCCGACGCCATGCGGGTCCAGCGTCCTGCGGACACGCGGCGTTCGAGCGCGGTGGACGACAGTCCCAGTGCGAGGGCCTGCGCCCGGCTGATGACGCCGTCGTGCCGACCAGCGAATCTGTCCAGTTCGTCCACGCACTGTTGGACGGTCGTGGGCCCACCGGGGATCCCGGGAGCAATAGTGGAACCAGGACCCCGGAAACCGGGGTCTGACATCCACGATCAACACCCCCGCGGCGGCGGCTCCACGAGGTGATCGCGTGCCCGCGCGACGACGAACGCCTGCGCCGCCGTCTCCGTGTCGTGAGCGGATCGCACGGCGTCCCGGTGCAGCACGTACCCGCTGTCGATGAGCAGCGACTGCACCTCGTCGACGTCGTGGCGGAGGTAGTCGAGGTGCACGTCCCGCCCGAACGCGGTGCGCAGCTCGCGGGTGGGTGCTGCGGTCTGGAACGCCAGCAGCAGCCAGCCGTCCGGAACGGTGACGCGGCGGAACTCGGAGAACAGAGCGGGCAGATCGGCGGTGGGGGTGTGCACGATCGAGTACCAGGCGCACACGCCGTGAACAGAACCGTCGGCCAGGGGGAGCGCGGTCATGTCGCCCACCACCCAGGAGGCCGGCCCCGATGCTGCGGCGATCATGCCCTTCGACGCGTCGAGGCCCAGGACGTCGAGGCCGGTACCCGCGAGCTCGCGTGCCGCCTGGCCGGGCCCGCACCCGGCGTCGAGCACCGTCGTGCCGCGCGACGACCGCACCGAGCGAGCGAACGACGACAGGAATCCGCGGTCGAAGGGGCGCGAGCCGAGCTCGTCGGCGAAGGCAGCGGCGTAGTCGGGTGCGATCGCGTCGTAGGGGGATGCCGGGGTCACCTGCTCACCATAGTGAGCGCCACAAACCGGCACGGGGCTGACAAACTGCTGAGATAGTGGCCGAAAGTACTGACATCCATTCACGGCTCTGGTGTCATGGACGTGGCGCCGAGGGCGTCGCCGCTCAGCCAGCCGAGGTGACGACAGTGAAGTTTCGGTCCCGAGACAGACGTCCTGTGGCTGTGGTGCCCGCGCCGGGTGCGGTGCTCTCCTTCACGGGTCCGGCCGCCACTCTGTTGACTCTGGACGACGGCCGACCGCGCTTCGTCGACCACGGTACCGAGGACGTCTCGGGTGTCGTGATGCGGCGCAGTTCGTTGGTCGACACCCTGCACGTCGTGGGGGACGAGATCCGCATCGGCTTCAGCGATCCCACGCTTCCGGACCTCGTCGTGCCTCGCGGTGACGCCCTCACCTTCCACGTGGTGGACATCGATCGCCCCGACCTCGGAACACGCGAGATGAAGGACGTGTTCGTGCGACTCGAACGGCGAGCCTGACAGGCACACAACTAAATACGTCGCGATGGTCGTCGACTCCACGTACCGTTCGGACCTCACCGAACACGACGAAGGAGATCACCATGCCACCGACAGGCGCGGGAACGCGGCTGCTCAACTGGGCCTCGGCCATCGAGGACGCCACGTTGGAGCAGGCGCGTCGCACCGCGGCCATGCCGTTCATCCACCCCCACGTCGCCCTGATGCCCGATGCGCACCCTGGAATGGGAAGCGCTGTGGGCACGGTCATTCCGACACTGCGCGCGGTCATCCCCGCCGCGGTCGGCGTCGACATCGGGTGCGGGATGATCGGCGTCGAGACGACGCTGACTCACAGCGACATCACTGACCTCGACCTGGCGCAGCTGCGTCAGGACGTCGAGCGCGTCATCCCCCTCTCGCCCGGCAACTACAACGGGCACCTCGACCGCTTCGAGTTCACCGCTGCCAAGACCGCGGAGCTCGAGGAACTGGCCGAGAAGAGCGGGGTGGACCTGTCGCACTCGCCGAAGTGGCGTCAGCAGCTGGGGTCTCTCGGTGGTGGCAACCACTTCATCGAGCTGTGTCTCGACGAGCGGGACCGGGTGTGGCTGTTCCTGCACTCGGGTTCGCGAGGGGTGGGCAACAAGATCGCCAAGAAGCACATCGCGATCGCGCAGAAGATGTGCGAGAAGTGGTGGATCCAGCTGCCCGACCGTGACCTCGCGTACCTGGCCCAGGGCACGCCCGAGTTCGATCGGTACATCGCGGATCTGACGTGGGCGCAGCGGTTCGCGTACCTCAACCGGGCCGAGATGATGGATCGGTTCCTGCACCAGTTCGTGCATCGGGCCGGTACCGACACGAGTGTCGAGTCGGATCGAATCAACTGTCACCACAACTACACCCGGCCGGAGAAGCATGCCGGCAAGGACGTGTGGCTCACCCGTAAGGGCGCCGTCCACGCGGCCGAGGGTGTGCGGGCCATCATTCCGGGCAGCATGGGAACGCGGTCGTACGTCGTCGAGGGCAAGGGCAGCGCGAGCGGTCTGCACTCGGCTCCGCACGGTGCGGGTCGGCGGTTCTCCCGGGCCGAGGCGCGCAAGCGCTACACGCAGGACGACCTGCGTGAGCGGATGGTGGGGATCGAGTACCGGGACTCGGCCGAGTTCATCGACGAGATCCCCGATGCCTACAAGTCCATCGACGTGGTGATGGAGGATGCTCGCGATCTGGTCACGGTGCTCCACGAGCTCCGCCAGATCATGAACGTCAAGGGCACCTGACGACCCCGATGGCCCTGCAGTGCAGGGCCATCGGACGTCACACGCTCCGCCAGGCGTCGTCCTTCACGAACTGGACGGCCTGCGGCCCCATCAGGGCCATGCCGCCGTCCACGACGAGGGAGGCGCCCGTCATGTACGACGACGTCGGGCCGGCGAGGAACGCGACGACGGAGGCGATCTCCCGTGCGTCGCCGGTACGCCCGAGCGGGACACCCGGCCGGGGGTTGCTCTCGGGGTTCTCGTCGGTCTGACCGGTCATCGGTGTCGAGATCTCGCCCGGCGCAACCGAGTTCACCGTGATGCCGAACTGCGCGAGCTCGATCGCCATCACCTGCGTCAGTCCGCCGAGACCGGCCTTCGCGGCGCAGTACGGTGCCGCACCGACCTTGGGCAGGTGTTCGTGCACGCTGGTGACATTGACGATGCGCCCGCCGTGGCCCTGCTCCACCATCAGCCGTGCGGCGTGCTGTCCACACAGGAACGCGCCGTCGACGTCCACCGACAGCACCGTGCGCCACGAGTCGAAGTCCAGGTCGAGGAACGAGGTGGCGGTCCCCGTGCCGGAGCAGTTCACCAGCACGTCGATCCCGCCGAGCTCACTGGCCAGCGAGTCGACGGCGAACGGGGCGCCCGGGAGGTCGGTCAGGTCCATGTGGGCACTGAACCCGCTGCACCCGAGCGCGCGGATCTCCGCGACGGTGGCCTCGGCGCCCTCGCGGTCGCGGTTGTAGGTCACCCCGACGTCGAGGCCGCCGCCGGCCAACGCGACGGCCACCGCGCGGCCGATGCCGGAGTCGCCGCCGGTCACGACGGCGGTGCGGGGAACGAAGTCGGAACCGGGTGTCGTCATGGCCTGGCCATACCCGCTCAGAGGGCGTTCATGCCGTCCTGACGGCTCAGGATCGGAGTGGAGGTGGGACGCCCCAGCAGGAACCCCTGCACCATGTCGGCACCGAGGCTGCGCGCCGACTCCAGCTCCTGCGGCGTCTCGATGCCCTCGTACACGCATTCCGCACCGATGGCGGCCGCGAAGGTGGTGAGGGCGCTGGCGGCGGCGCGGCGCATGGGGTCGGTGTCGATGCCGCGCACGATCGAGGCGTCGAGCTTGAGGACGTCGGGCTTGATCTCGACGAGCTGACGGAGACCGGAGTAGCCGGCCCCGACGTCGTCGACGGAGATGGACAGGCCCTCGTCGCGCAGATGATCGAGGGCGGCGCCGAGTGCGGTGTAGTCGCTGACCAGGTCGTGCTCGGTGATCTCGACGACGACGCGTCGGCACTCGGCGGCCTCGTCGAGAATCGGTACCAGGTCGGTGGCGACGATGGTGGTCGCCGAGACGTTGACGGCGAGGAAGACGTCGGTCGGGAGGTCTCGGGACGCCGCGACGGCGCGTCGGACAGCGGCGAGCTCCAGCGGGATCTGCAGGCCGTCGGCGGCCGCGTCGAGGAACCAGCTCTGGGTGGTGCCGTGCCCGGAAGGGAAGCGGGACAACGCTTCGTAGCCCATGACCCGACCCGTCGACACCGACAGCACGGGTTGGAAGACGATGGCGGGCCCGCCGTCCGCGATCAGCTCGGCGACGTGGTGGTTGCTGCGCGGAGCCACGGCGTCGCCGTACTGCAGGAACGCGGCGGCGGTGAGGGTCTTGCCGAGCGCGACTGTCACGGTGGTGCGGTAGTCGACCGGCACGGTGGAACTGGTGCACGTCATGCTGACGGTGGCGCTGCGCAGGCGGGTCGACTCCACCAGTACGCGTGCCGCGGCGAGCCGCTCGGCCACGTCGTCCGCGGAACCGAGCCATACACAGGCGAATTCGCCCGGTTGGGTCCGGGCGACGATGGCGTCGGGAAACGCGTCCGTGAGGAGACTCGACGTCTCGGCGACCAGGTCGTGGCTCGTGGCGCGGCCGAGGCGTCGCTCGATCTGCACGAAGTCCCGGAGATGGACGACGGCCGCGCCCAGCGTCTGCTCGACTCCGCGGGGAACATCGAACCGGGCGACGGCGCCGTCGAGGCCGCGTCGGTTGAGCAGGCCGCTGACGCTGTCGCGTCGGCTGTTCTCGAGCTTGTCGGTGAGGAAGTCGACGTGCATCTTGAGCAGGATCGGCACGATGACCGCGGTGAGCAGGGTGAGCGCTCGAGACAGAACGAGCCAGCCGGGGACTCCGTCGTGTACCGAGAGCACAGACAGCACGACGAGGATCGCTGCGGCGAAGGCCAGTTGGGCCGCCAGGATCCGCCCGGAGACGTACACACCCGCGAACAACGACACCAGCATCAGTAGGACAACGCCGGGAAGGGCGTCGAACGGCGAGCGGGAGGCGAACAGAACGACGGTGATGCCGATGTCGGCGTAGACGACGAAAGGGATCGAGTAGCGGAGATTTCGCCCGTAGAGGTAGATGAGCAACGCGGACGGAAGAGTGGTCAGCGCCGCCACGGCGACGATGACGAAGGACGTCCTGTCGAACTGCGGTGACAGACCCCAGGTGATCCCGGCCAGGCCCACGATGATGACCAGCGTCAACACGACGAGACGCATCGCAGGCACGCTCGGGTACTCGAGGCGTGCCGCGGCGTGGTCAGCGGTCGGGATCGGACGTACGGGCAACACACACTCTCGTTCGTCGAGCCGCGTCGACCCCCGACGAACGATGCGGCAGTGAGGAGAAGGACAGGTCGAGTTCCCGGTATTCGGAGCTGCGGTTCGCAAGGACGGGCAAACGGTACCCGATGATCGAAGAATAGATGCCGAGTGAATGCAACAACCGAGAATGGCCTGATTTCGGCCACGATGACAACGTTCGTTGTACCAATTCGCGACGGCTCAACGCTTGCGTGGTACACCGAGTTGCAGTAACTTTTACTGCAACAGCCTGTCGCACCAAGTCGGCCCGGCACTCACGGAGGTTCACGCCATGACGATCACATCCGACACGCGCTCCGAGTACGAGCAGACGCTGCGCACCCTGTCCGAAGCGTCCGTTCACCAGCACTTCGATGCATTCCTCGACATCCCCTGGGACGACCCCCACTACGCGATCGTGGCCGACGATCCCCGCTGGGTGCTCCCGGCAGCCGATCCGCTGGGCAACACCGAGTGGTACCGGTCGCTGCCTCTCGATCGGCAGATCGCGGTCGGGATGTACCGGCAGGCCAACATCCTCAAGGTGGGTCTGCAGTTCGAGCAGGTGCTCATCGCCGGCATCATGAACTACGCGCTGCGGCTCCCGAACGGCTCGCCGGAGTTCCGCTACTCCACGCACGAGGCGACGGAGGAGTGCCACCACACCCAGATGTTCCAGGAGCTGGTGAACCGCATCGGGGTCGCCGTGCCCGGTGGCCCGAGGTGGTTCCGCAAGGCCGGCCCTCTTCTTCCCCTCTTCGCGGGCCCGCTCCCGTTCGGCTTCTTCGTCGGAGTGCTGGCCGGCGAGGAGCCCATCGACCACGCGCAGAAGTCGATCCTCCGCGCCGGTGCATCGCAGCACCCGTTGATGACGCGCATCATGCAGATCCACGTCGCCGAGGAGGCGCGGCACATCGGCTTCGCGCACCAGTACCTGGAGCACCGCGCGCCCAAGCTGTCCCGACGTCAGCGGTTCGCGATGTCCATCGCGACGCCGATCATCATGCGCGTGCTGTGCGACGTCATCATGAAGCCCAGCAAGCAGGTGCAGCGCGAGCTCGGAATCCCGCCCGAGGTGGTGCGTGAGGTGTGGTGGGACAACGAGGCCTCCGCGAAGACGTTGCGCGACATGTTCGGTGACGTCCGCAAGCTGTCCGAGGACATGGGCCTGATGAACCGCGTCTCGAAGCGTCTGTGGACGAGTCTGCGTATCGACGGACGCCCGTCGCGGTTCCGCAGCGAGCCCGCCTCCGCCGCGGCCTGATTCGATGCCCCACGTCGTCACCGGGACGTGCTGCGCCGACGCGTCCTGCGTCCTCGCGTGCCCGGTCAACTGCATCCACCCCGCGCCGGGTGAGCCCGGGTTCGGGACCACCGACATGCTGTTCATCGACCCGGCGACATGCGTGGGATGCAGTGCCTGTGTGACGGCGTGCCCGGTGGGCGCGATCGTCCCCGACACGAAGCTGACCATCGAGACGGCTCCGTACGCGGCCCTCAACGCGGAGTACTTCGAGCGGTCTCCGCACGCGGACCGCACTCCGCTGGCTCTCGTTGCGCCGCAACGCCGTCTGCGCCGCGGTGGCCCGTTCCGCGTCGCGGTGATCGGTGCGGGGCCTGCCGGGTTGTACACCGCGGACGAGCTGCTCAAGCATCCCGAGGTGGCGTCGGTCGACGTCTACGACAAGCTCCACACTCCGCACGGCCTGGTGCGGCACGGCGTCGCACCCGACCACGCGACCACCAAGAAGGTCACCGACCTCTTCGAGGCGATCGAGAACGAGCCGGGCTTCCGCTACGTGCTGGGCGCCGAGGTGGGAACGACTGTCACTGTGGCGCAGCTGCAGTCGGTCTATCACGCGGTGGTGTTCGCCGTCGGCGCGTCGTCCGACCGCACGCTCGGCATTCCCGGTGAGAACCTGACGGGCTCCGTGGCGGCCACCGACGTCGTCGGCTGGTACAACGGCCATCCCGACCATCGGGACGCCGCCGTCACGCTCGATCACGAGCGCGCCGTCGTCGTCGGCAACGGCAACGTCGCCCTCGACGTCGCGCGCATGCTCACCCGTGACACCGAATGGCTCTCGGAGAGAACGGACATCGCGCCGCACGCTCTCGACCAGCTGCGGGGTTCTCAGATCCGAGAGGTGCAGATCCTCGGCCGACGCGGACCGGCCGACGCGGCCTTCACCGTGCCCGAGCTGATGGGTCTCGCGGCACTCACCGATGTCGACGTCATCGTCGAGGCGGATCCTGCGCAGCTGCAGGGTGACGATCAGCGGAGTCGCCTGCTCGCGGAGCTGGCTGCTCGGCCGCGATCGACGGGCGCCACGCGCCGTCGCATCGTGCTCACGTTCGCGGTGTCGCCGGTGGAGATCCTGGGAGAGGACGGCCGGGTGAGCGGCGTCCGCGTCGCCCGTAACGACCTGGTCGAGGGTGCTGACGGTGCCGTCGTCGCCGTCCCGACGTCCGACGAGTACGTCCTCGACGCCGGCCTGGTGGTGCGGTCGGTCGGCTTCCGCGGTGTCGGTCTGCCCGGGCTCCCGTTCGACGAGCGCACGGGCACCGTGCCGAACGATCGCGGGCGGGTGGCGCCGGGTGTGTTCGTCGTCGGGTGGATCAAGCGCGGTCCGCGCGGCTTCATCGGCACGAACAAGACCTGCGCGCAGGAGACGGTGGAGGCGGTGCTCGACCACCTGGACTCCGACATCACCGAGCCGCACCACACGCCCGACGAGTTGATCGCAGCGGCGATCCCGCGGGCGGGTGACCTGGCGGCATGGCGCCGGCTGGATGCGGAGGAGCTCGCTCTCGGTCGACGGAACGGTCGGCCGCGCGTGAAGATCGTCGATCGGCTCGATCAGGAGGCCGTCGCGGCACGTGTGAACGTCAGGGCTCCGCGGAGACTACTGCGTACGTGAGATGCTTCGGTGCGATGAGCACCGAGCGCACCACCTCCGGTGACGGCCGGAGGCGACGGTGGGATCAGCACAACGCCGACCGCCGCCGTCAGGTGATCGCCGCTGCCCTCGACGTACTCGAGCGGGGCGTGCATCCGGGGGAGTGGGTCACGGCGCAGCAGATCGCCGACGAGGCGCGCATCCATCGCACCGGCATCTACCGTTACTTCGCCGACAGGGCTGACCTCGACGTCGCCATCCAGCGCACCATCTGCGAGCAGCTGGAACACACACTGACGGCGTCGGTGACACTCGAGGGTCTGCCACGCTCGGTGGTGCAACGGGTGGTCGACTCGTACGTGCGCTGGGTCGTGGCCCACCCCACCTGGACGTACGTCATCGAGCAGAACGTCACCGGATCGTCCGAATCACCGCTGCAGAGCACCATCGCCCGCGTGGCCGAGAAGATCGAGGTGGCCGTCGGCGGATTCCTCGCCCTCGTCGACGCCGATCTGGGCGACGACGACCTGCGCCTGGTCGGACCCTGGGTGTCGAGCCTCATCTCCGGCTGCGTCGGCGCGGTGAGAACGTGGCGCGCACAGGAGGATTCGGTCGATCTCGACACCTTCGCCGCCTTCCTCGCCGACACCATCTGGCTGCAGATCACGGGCCTCGGCGCGTCGCGGGGGATCACGATCCCGAACGTGCCGCTGGAGCGGGTGCTGGACGCCAACTAGGCCGCGGCCGCGTGTGCCGACTGCAACTGACCTCGGTTGCGACGTAGATTGCAGCAATGACGAACGTGCGCTCCGCTGATTACGCGTGGATCACCGTCGACGACCCTTACCTGCTCGACGAAGGATTCTGCCTGTCGGTGTTCTCGCCTGCCACTGTGGACGACGTTCTCGCAGGGCTTCCGGCAGTCACCGAGTCGAGCACAGGCGACTTGGGCGCGCTCTGTGATCTTGCTTGGGACAACGGCCGGGATCTGATCGGCGGTGTACTCCAGGTCGGCGAGTCGGTCGTTCTGTACGAACCCTATGGCTACCTCGACGACGACGCGAAGCAAAGCCTGTCGACTGGCCGAGTCGCGGTCAGCGTCGACGGCAACCTCGCTGCCAGTCACTTCCGGTTCTATCGTGACGGAGCGTTGGTGACCATGTTCGAGCACATGTTCGCGGACTCCCGTCAGGGCAACGATCCTGATGCGGTGTTGCCACTGATGGAACAGGTGGGTGGCTTCGACCTTGATCGCGGGCCCGAGGACGATCCAGCCCTCGACGCGAACTACCTGGCGTCGTCATTTGCGCTGTGCGAAGCGATAACTGGTGCGCGGCTCACTTATCGGCTCATGTCGGAGTCGCAGTTCTTGATCTGTCGATTCGCCTGAGTGCTACTGGCCGTAGGTATGGCGGAGGTTGCCATTGATCAGCCTGTCGATGCGCTTGCGCAAGCCACGAACGGCGTCGTCGTCCGGGCGCGGTGGGTCGAGAAGCAAGGTCCACCGGAGGTTCGTCCCAGCGCCATCGTCGGCCAGGTCGAATCGAATACGGGCATCGGGTCTCGCCGGCCAGAGCGACGACCACACGATCAGCGACGGCGGCTCGGACTCGATGACGCGCGGAAGCGTCTCGTCGTCGAGCAGGTGCAACCACGGTCGTCTGGTCTCTCGACCCGGATGCGCGAGATCGTCGAAGACCACATGTCGGGGCGGTGGCTGGTTCTTCCGTCGGGTCACGACCTCGTCCATGCACCGAACCGTACGGTGTCGGCGGGATCGTGAAAAACAGTTTTCCGAGCACCGGAATGCTTGCCACACTGGACCGATGTGGGGCCCCGATCTCGAGTACATCGACGAGTGGACGTTGCCGTTGCTCCCCGACTCCGGAATGGGTGCGCCCACCCAGATGGTCGACGCGTGTGTCGCGGTGGGGTCGGACCTGCACTGGCGCCGGTCCGGTGCGCACCTGGACCTCGACAGACTTCGGTGGACCCTCTCGCTCCACGAGACGGGTGTCGTCGGACTCGGCGTGAACTCCAGCGGCCCTCGCCCACGCCTGAAGGCGAGCAACGTCGACGAGAGGACGCTCGGTATCGCGGTACACGGTTGACCTGCACATGGATCTGTCCCTCGCGGAGGCGACCGTCGTCATCGCGGACATCGTGCAGACCGAACTCGCGGGGTACCCGCCGTGGGTCGAGTGGCCCGTCGAAGAGAAGCGTCTGCTGTGGCCGACGGTCGTCGACGGCGAGGCCGTATGGCGCGATCCCCGCACCGACCGGGCAGTAGCGCCGATCGGACTGCTCGCAGCGAGACAGGATGACTGACGTGAGTTCGTATGTACGACCGACGATCGACGAGCAGGTGTTCCGCGACTCCGACGGCCGGAAGATCGAGTACGGAAACCTGTGGGCCGACTCTCCGCCGGAGAGTGCGTATTCCGTGACCGAACACCCCGAACGCTATGCGCCACTTCATGTGATCGCGGATGCCCTCATCGAGCACCTACGCGACACCTACGACGTCGAGATCGACGAGGGTCCGGAGGCGGTGGCGGACTTGATTCGTCCGAATCGTGACGTGGTTCGGGGAGTCCGCGTTCGGCCGAACGCGTCGACGTGCGCACCTCTGACGCTGGTGTTCACCCCGTACCCGGGGATCGCAGTGCACGCTGGTCTGCTGCACGACTTCTACTTCCCGAGCTGCGGGTGCGACGCGTGCGACTCGACCTGGCAGGACGAAGCCGACGGCCTCGAGCGTCAGGTGTTCGCGGTCGTGAACGGCAGCTATCAGGAGAGTGTGAAGCGCGGGTTCCGTCCGATGGTCGGGTACGCATTCACCTTTCCCGACGGCGCGAGCTCGGGGAGGACCGGTTCCGACGGTATCCCCGCAGCACGTCTCGACGCCGCGGACCGCATTCTCAGTGCACTTCCCGACGGCTGGGCCGCCTGGCCGCCGCGACCGTGACCGCACCCGGACCATGTGTCGCAGCTCGGTGTGCGGGTAACTGCTGACCACGGCACAAGGACGGAGGTAGTCGATGGAACTCCGGATCGGCATCTCCGGCTGGCGCTATGCGGGCTGGCGGGGGGACTTCTACCCCGCGGGGCTAGCACAGCGCCGCGAGCTGGAGTACGCCTCGCGTGCCCTGACCTCCATCGAGATCAACGGCTCGTTCTACTCCCTGCAGCGGCCGTCGAGCTACCAGCGCTGGCGTGCCGAAACACCTGAGGGGTTCGTGTTCGCGGTGAAAGGTCCGCGGTTCGTCACGCACATGAAGAAGCTTGTCGGGGTGGACGCCGCGCTGGGCAACTTCTTCGCGTCGGGTGTTCTCGCGCTGGGGCCACGGCTCGGGCCGATCCTGTGGCAGCTGCCGGCCACATTCCGTTTCGACGCCACGAGAATGGCCGACTTCTTCGCGCTGCTGCCGCGGTCGACGACGGAGGCAGCCCGGCTGGGGGAGAAGCACGACGACAAGCTCGCCGTCGACCGCGTGTTCCTGGACGTCGACGAGGACCGGCCTCTGCGGCACTGTCTCGAGGTGCGGCATCCAAGCTTCGACTCACCCGAGGCCTACGAGCTGATGCGGGCACACGACATCGGGTGCGTCGTGGCCGACTCGGCCGGGAAGTTCCCGATGCTCACCGAGGTGACCAGCGACGTGGTCTACGTCCGGCTGCACGGCGATACGGAGCTGTACACGAGTGGGTACTCCGACGAGGCGCTCGGCCGGTGGGCCGAGCGCCTCGGTGAGTGGCGCGCTGCGAAGCGAGACGTGTACGTCTACTTCGACAACGACGCGAAGGGCTTCGCGCCGTGGGATGCGTTGCGGCTCATCGAGATGACTCATGCCGCCGGCTCGTCGTCCTCCCACAGATAGTCCTGTGGGTGGTGATAGTGGTTCACCCGGCCCGTCCTCGACGGGTCGATGAGGGCAGGCGGGTGCCACAGAGTGCGCCCGGCGTAGGGATGGCCTGGTGGCGCTGTGGTGGTGGACCATCCGAGTGCCCCGTCGTGGACCATCGGATGGTGCATGTCGCACACGAAGGTGAGCGACTCGATGTCTGTGGGCCCGCCGTCCTGCCACTCGTGGATGTGGTGCGCCTGGGTGGCGACGGCAGGGCGATCGCACCCCGGTGCTGTGCATCCGCGGTCTGTGGCCATGAGGACGAGGCGCTGGTCCTCACTGGCGATGCGGCGGGTGCGGCCGAAGTGCAGTGGTCTGCCGTCGTCGTCGCCGAAGACAGCGAGGTATTGGTCGGCGTGCGACCCCATGCGGATGACGTCGCGGATCGGCATGGTGGAACCCGTTGCGGTGGTGGCCAGTCCGGTGCCTCGGATCAGGTCCTCGAGCCGGGCGACGATGATGACCTTGACCGGCACACCGCGGTGCTTGCCGAGATCGTCGGAGGACAGTGTGTCGCGTAGCAGTAGCTTGAGGGCGTCGTGCCGTCGTTGCGGTGTGGTCCGGGTGTCGTGCTTGCGGGTCTCGTCGTCCGGTTCTCCGATGACGGGCGCGCGTGTGTCCTCGGGATTGCCCACCCCGGGCGACGCGTACTTGCTGTTGTAGGCATCGAAGTACGCCGCGGTCTCGGGATCGAGCACGAACCTGCCGCTGCGCATCCCGTCGCTGTCCTGCTTGCCCATAAAAATGCCGCGCTTGCGGACGCGCTCCGGCGGGAGCTCGAACTCGCCTTCCTCGACGATGTGCGCGGTGATGCGTTCGGCGAGCGAGGTGAGTTCTGCGGGACGCACCTCGCGCGCCGCGTCGGCCAGGTGACGCTCTGCGTGGGCGCGGGTGTCTGCATCCACAGCGGCGGGGAGATTCTTGTCGAACTTCCGGATCACCTTCACGTGGGCCGGGTCGATGGCACCCTCGCGCAGCGCCGCAGCGGTGGCGGGCAGCTCGGGTTCCATGACGTCGCCGAGCAGGGTGGTCCTGTTGCCGAGCTGGGCGGCGACCGACAGGCGCGCGGAGGCGGCCTTTCGATCGATGTTGAGGACTCGAGCGAGCGCATCGGCATTGCGCGCCCCGACTTCCTCGAAGCCGCGCTGTTGCACGAGCTCCGCGAGCCACACGTGGGCCTGACCCAGACGCGCCCGCGTCACCTTCTCGTCTCGCACGAGCAGGGCTAGACGGTCCGCTGTTTCGAGATGTCGAGTGCCGTACGCCGCGATGCGGCGCGTCAGATCTTCCTGCTCGGCGATGAGCTGAGCGAGAACGGGGTCACCGATGGAGCCGTCGTCACAACGACCATCCCCTGCGTTTCCCCCCCGAAAACATGCCTTAAGCTACCGCGACCCACCGACAGAAATAGAACATAGGTTCGAACTGCTGCGCGCGCGTCTAGCAGGGTGTGCACCTGGGGGAGTGGGTCACGGCGCGGCGAATCGCCGACGAAGCGCGCATCCATCGCACCGGCATCTACCGCTACTTCGCCGACCGCGCTGACCTCGACGTCGCCATCCAGCGCACCATCTGCGGGCAGCTGGAACAGACCCTGACCGCGTCGGTGACATTCGAGAGCCTGCCGCGCTCGGTGGTGCAACGAGTGGTCGACGCGTACGTGCGCTGGGTGGTGGCCCATCCCACCTGGGCGTACGTCGTCGAACAGAACGTCACCGGCTCGTCGGAGTCGCTCTGCAGAGCACGATCGCCCGTGTCGCCGAGAAGATCGAGGTGGCAGTCGGCGGCTTCCTGGCGTTGGTCGGCGCGGACCTGGGTGACGACGACCTGCGTTTGGTCGCGCCGTGGCTGTCCAGTCTCATCACCGGTTGTGTCGGGGCGGTGAGAACCTGGCGCGCGCAGAAGCAATCGGTCGGTGCTCGACACCTTCCTCGCCGACACCATCTGGCTACAGATCACCGGCCTCGGCGCGTCACGCGGCATCACGATCTAGAACGTTCCGCTGGAAAGGGTTCTCGAAGGGCCCTGAGGTGGTGTCCTGAGGCAAATATCTAGTGTTTTGCGCGGAACGCGTTCGGTAGCGATGCGTCCGCACGCGCCTGCAGGATGGCGCATTGAATATGCGCCGTGCACCCAAACCGACGGATCTCGATGCCGAAACTGCCGAGATGTGGGTCGACTACACCTACAGCCAATTCGTCTACCTTGTTGCCGAGATTGAGAGGCTCTCCTGCGCGCCAGGTCTGACTTTGCCGGATGCCACCCGGCTCCGCGCTCGGCTTCGACAGCTCCTTCTCGAGCAAGCCAATGTCTATCAACATGTGGAGACTCTCTTGGCCCAAAGAACCGACCGGAGGGGCAGATTGGCGTTTGAGGCTACTTCCTTCGAGCCTTCGCGCAACTCTTATTTCTCGAATGGGTCCGCTGACCGCCTGCTATATGACGAACTAGGCAGGCCCAGGGATCAAGTCCCTGTGGAGTACCGGCTGAGTACTGGCGACAGAGTCACTCTGTCCACAGACGGATGGGAGAGACACCAGGTTGGAACGCTTTCGGGCCATCGTATTTTTGTAGAGGACTTGATCGCGTTAGGCGCAAACTTTCACGGCGGGGTACACCTCAAGCGCCCGTCGACCGACAAAGAGATGGTGCTTTCCAAGCACGAGTTGCACTAGATGCACCTCCTCCTTGACTCTCAAGATCCCGTTTCCTACGAAGGGCCGCTCTATGGTCTTCGCGCCATCGGCAGAGTGACTCGACGGGAGTTCAATACCCGGTATCTAGGCGTGATGGGAACTCGGTCGGTCGTAGCGCGATCTGTCAGCGAACTTCTGGCATCCCCCCGCGGACGGTCTCGCCGAGCAATAGAGCAGTCCAGTGCGGCAGAATGACCCGCATGGTGAATGTGGGCAAGCGGTCGGGCGACGGTGGGATCAGCGAACGGACAAAAGTCATCGCGGTCTGCGGCGTCGTCGCTCTCCTGGTCGCGGCGATCGCAGGTGGACTCGCGTACGACTCCCACCGAAACGCCCAGGCCGAAGCACAGGTCGCGAACGTAGCTCCCGCCACGATCGACCCGGCCACGCTCCCTGGCAACACCGCGCGCCCGTCGCTGACGCTGCCACCGAACCCGCGCGTGCTGTTCGTCGGTGACTCCTTCACCGAGGGACACGGCGCTGACGACAAGAAGACGCGAGGCTTCGCACCCCGACTGGCCGGCATCGAGGGGTGGACGAATTACCGGGTCGACGGTATCGGACTCACCGGGTTCCTACGGCCAGGCGTCAACGAGGAATCTCATCGCACGTACGCCGAGCGGATCCAGCGCGCGTACGAGGCGGGTGAGCCCGCGCCCGATCTGGTGATCTTCCAGGGTGGGCTGAACGACTCGCGATACGACTCGGGTCCGCTGTTCAATGCCGTCCGCGACACCATTACTCAGACGAGGGGCTATTGGCCGAACACACAGATCGTGCTGGTCGGCCCGATGTCCTACCGGTCGTCGCTGAACAAGGTCAACAGCGCGTATTCAAGTGCGGCTGCCGAGACGTTTGCGGTCTACATCGATGTGAACCGAAACCCGATCATCTCGAAGGAGCGGTCGAAGGAGCTGAGCATCGCGGACGGGTGGCACCCGAACGATGCGGGCCACCAGATGATCGCCGAAGCGCTGGCGACCCGCATTGCCGAGTTCGAGCCCAGCCAGTAGGTCAGGCTGCGATGCCCATCATTCGGGCCGCCGCCCTCGCCGCCACGTCGAACCCGCCCGTAATCGCGTGCAGTCCATCCGTCAGCATCAGCGCGGCCACCCCACTCAAGTCGTAGGTGAAGGCGCGGTAGAGGTCGAGCTGCCCCACCGCTTCCGCGCTGCCAGACGCGCCAGCTGCCGAAGCCGTAGCTGGTGGCTGATGGCGTACGCCGCCTCTGTCCCACAGGCTTGTATGCGGGTTCAGGAGGATCGCGATCGGGCTACACCAGAAGTGCGGTCGATCACCGCCGTCACACTCGATTTGTACCGCGCCGTCCACGTCGGGCCGCCTGCTCGTGCGACTGGCTGAGGAACATCGGGCTTTGGCCTTAGTCGTAAACCATCGCATCGAGGACGCCCACAATCTGAGTGATGCCCGGACCCGGACCAGGACGCGTTCGCGATGTGTAGCGTCGGTGACCGGTAGGTAACACACTGGTGGCTGCGTTGCGCTCCCACAGTCGAGTCAGGATCGGGGTCAGTGACCGACCGGCATCTCCCGCGGGGATTTGCGCTCCCCGACACTGATGACCATCCTCGTTCCGACCGACCCCTAACCTGAACCGCCGACCTCGAAGAAGTGCGCTGCTTTGAACGAGAGCGCTGTGTACGAGAGGTAGGTCAGGCTGACACTCGACCCGAGCTACGTCTCACTTCGTGACGGCTGGGCCGCCTGGCCACTATCGACTCCGCGACCCTCGATCCCATTTGACTAGTGTGTTGCAGCCCGGCGTACGGGTGTCTGCTGACAATGCCGAAAGGACGAGGGCAGTCGATGGAACTCCGCATCGGCATCTCCGGGCGGCGTTATGCGGGCTGGCGGCGCGACCTCTACCCCGCGGGGTTACGCCCAGCGTCGCGAGCTCGAGTACGCCTCCAATGCACTGACCTATATCGGAATCAACGGCTCCTTCTATTCCCTGCCACGAGTGTGTGGATGGCGTTCGACCTCCGGTCGATCGTCGCCGCATCCGCTTGCTGAGCATCGCGGGGTTCATACCTGGAGTCGTGGTGTGGTCGGGTAGTCGCAGTACGTCGACCACACGGCGTTCGCGAGTACGTTGCGCGGCTCGATCGCCTAGCGCGCGGATGGGTGGCGCAGCGGGTAGTTTTCTCCCAGTGAGTGCGCCACCGATGTTGAAGCCGCGAATGCCCGTCATCATCCTTGTGGCATTGGCGTGGGCGCTCGTTGTTGACATCCCTACATCTGTGCGGCTGGGCCCGCTCAGCGCATCGGGGGCCGCCACGTTGGGCCTGGCGGCGTCTCTTTTGATGACGGCGCCTCTGCTCATCGCCACACGAGCGCGCTCTCGACCTCCTACGGGGGAGTCCGCAACTCGCGAGCCCTACATGCCCGAACGGTTCGACGAACGTTCGCTACCGATCGTCATGGTCGTGTTCGTCGTGGCAGCAGTCGGTCTGCTCGCACTTCGACCAAATGCCGATGGTCTGCAGAACGTGGCGGTGTACGTCATCTTCATCGCGACGATCCCGATAACTGGTGCACTGTGTTCGGCTGGAACAACAGCGTCGACGTTAAAGTGGTTGCGCCGCATCGCCATGCTCGTCGGCGCGGTCACCGCAGCACAGTCCCTCGTCGGAGTAGAAGTTTACGGCCCGCGCTCAGTGGCGCTCGTCCTTGTCGTGTTCACAGGCATCGCGCTGGCACTGCCCAGACGAAACACTTTCGACCGCCTGTTGCCCTTCCTTTTGATCGCTTCGTGTGCGCTAACCCTGTCGAGGACAGCTTTGTTCGTGGCCGTTGTCCTGGTACCGGTTTCCTACCTGTTTACCGCGGCGCAAAACCGACTCGCGAAACTTCTAGCTGTCGCTATTCCGATGGCCTATCTGATGTACGTGCTCGTGACCACATGGGCCCCACTTCGCGATCGCTTCTTGCAAGGTGATGCGGCATACTCCGCTGGAGGTCTTGACCTCAATACCTCTGGACGCACAGTCCTGTGGGAGATGACGACCGACTCCTGGCAGCAATCGCCGCTCCTCGGCAAGGGGCCTGGTTCCGCGTCCTCACTCATTTCGGCGAGGTTCGACCGCATCGCCCATCCTCACAACGAGTACCTACGAATCTTGCACGACTTCGGCCTCATCGGATTTGTGCCGTTCGCCGTCGGGTTGGTGCTCATCACGGTGGCGGTTTGGCGGCGTGCGCAACGCTTGCCGGGGCCTGTACACAAGGCAGCTGTGCTCTCTCTACTCGGCGTTCTCGCCGTCGCGTGCACCGATAACGTGTTGATATATCCCTTTGTGATGCTCCCCGTGGGGGTCCTGGTTGGATTGTCGATGGCTCACCCCTTGCCCAAGCGCCTGCGATCTTCCCCAGTCGGTGCCATGGCTACGGCATGACAGGTGATGGGGACACCATCTGGCGTCAACTCTCACTAACTAGTCCTAGCTTGAGCCGTGATATCGCTCGTCCGCCTTCGACGCAGCACAGGAGTGAGTGCAATCAACTTTGAGTGAGCGGTCACGGCTCGGCTACTGGCGCTTCTCGAACTCTGCGATCCACGCGACGCGTGTCTCGGCGATGACCTGGTGACCCTCATCGTTCGGGTGCCAGCCGTCGGCGCTGATCAGCCGTGCACGTTCACTGCTCGCGGTGATCGGCTTGCCCTTCGCATCGACGTACGGGATGTCGGCTTCATATGCGCTGCGCGCATAGGTGTCGTTGACCGCGGTCAGGTCCGGCGATGACGTGATGGGTCCAAGGAGGATTAATCCAGCGTCCGGGAAGTATTTGTGGGCGACCTTAACAGTTTCGATGACTATAGCTTGTAAGGCTTCCGGCGGGTAAGGCTTGTCGTTTGCGCCGGCCTGAAAGATGATGGCGTTCGGTGCGTAGGACATGGTGAAATACATCTGCTGCAGCCAATCCCGGAAGTTGCGGTGAGCTTCTTCGCTGATGCCGGGTGAAAGGAACCCGAAAAGTGCAACGCCGTCCACGCGGTAGTCGTTCCAGCCTTCTAGTGCCGCGAGACGCGGCGCGAATCCGAGGGTTGTCTTGTCTGTGGTGGCGGTTCCGTCGGTCAACGAATCTCCAAGAAACAACACCCGCGAATCGTCCGGTGAAACAGGGAGGTTCGGGGGCCGTTTCCTGTGAGACGGAGTACGGCGTCGACTCTGTCGCGTTTCGGTCCTCGATCGCGGGAGCGCCGCCACCCAGCAGCACCAGCACCGCCGCCACGACGCCGCCGATCCCCCACTGGTTTCCCGTGATCCGTTTAGCGTTGGCATTCTGCCTTACGCTGACCCGTCTGCGCGCGCCGAGCGTCGTGACATCTCGAACCGTGGACCATAACCGCAACTTCGGTCCGTTCAGACGCAAAGCGCGGCCAACAAATGTGAAAATCACCACATCATCACTTCATGCAGGGCGGTTCGACATTCAAATCGATTCAACGCATTACGCGCATCCGTCGCATGCGTCATTCCTGGAGGACTGTGTGTCACAGGTTTAACAAGCAATGATGGTAGGAACTTGTACCAAACCGGTTGTAACCCGGCGCTGGCTGTCGCGCTCGGAAACCTGGTGGTCGGAGTGGTTGTCTGCCCTAAGTGGTGGGGGCGTGCGAGCACCTGCACGTTGATCGTATAGGTAGAGGTCACAACTCATCGGACACAAAAACGGGAAAGTACCCTATTTAACCCCTGGTTCCGGGCATATCGGCGCAAACTCGTATTGGTCTCCAGTCAATCACGCACGTCCCTTCGCCGGGCATCACCGATCTGGCTGAAGTAGCATAGTCGCGTGTGCGTGATGGCTAAGGCGACAACAGACGGGTCGTCGACGCGACAGGCCCAGCAGCACGAGCGGCTTCCGCTCGTCCAAATGGAACCCCGCTTGCTTCATCACCACTTGATGATTGCTATTCGTTCGGCGGTGCAACCTTGACCCGAGCGGATGCCGTGTCATGAGACTCCGGTTTGTGAAGAAATTTTCCCTATTTTTAGGCAACACAGCTTTGCTGTCGGTTCCGACTTTGCTCCGTGTCGTGAGCATTTTGGCAGTTACTGTCGCTCTTGGACGATCTCAGGTAGGTGGACCAACTGCTGTAGGACAGTTTTCAGTTTTGTTGGCGTTCGTCGCAATTGCTCAATCTGCTGCTGTAGGTGGCATCTCAGGTGCTGCTCTGCACAAACTGGTGACTGCATCGCCATCGCAGTGGCTGCCCGTTGTGCGGGTGATCTCTGCGGCCCGTGTGATGTTGCTCCCATTGTGCTTTACCTCTGCATTCATGCTTTATGTACTGCTTGTTTTCGACGGCTCCCTGACAAGATTAGCTTTGATATGTTTTTTCGTCGGATACGCAGTCGGTACGTACGACGTAGGGGAGTTGATCTTCACGAGCGTTGGACGCTACTCAACTCTTGCGACCAGGCGGTCACTGGTAGTTCTGGTGCTAGCAGTGCCAAAGATTGCGTTTGCACTGTGGGGAAATTTGGATGCCGTGCTGATCTTGCAAGGATTGGAGATGTGTCTGAGTTCTCTTGTAATGCTCCTGTCACGCTTTGTTCCGGTTATGTCCTTGACGCCTAATTTAGAGGCGCTTCACGGAGGCTTCAACGAGCTTGTACGAGTCCGGCTCTTGTGGATCTCCAGTATCGTCGCCGTCCTAGGTATGAGGGTTGACGTCTTGCTAGTGGCGGCCCTGCTAGGGAATGACGCAGCTGGTCAGTACTCAACAGCGAGCCGCCTCGTCGAGGCGGCCTCGATCGTGGCAGCCTCTGTTGGAACGCTAGCGTTGCGCGACTTGTCGGCCAATTCTCTGAAGGCGAAAACGTACGGCGACGCCATCCGCAGGAATGCTAAACTGACGTCCGTCGTGGGCGTCGTCGCGGCTCTCACCTCCGCGGCTCTTTCCCCGTTCTTAATCATGGCTTTATACGGTCCTGAATTTCGGATTGCGAGCCAACTCTCAATCGTTTACTCCGCGACCCTGATCATAATCTTCTATCGGCAACTGGTCAGCAAGCTGATGGTCATCGAATCGGCCTTCCGACTTAGTTTTATGTCAAATGCCTTGAGCGTGCTCATATCAATTTGTGCAGCCTTGGTATTGGTCCCGAAGCTGGGGTTGTGGGGTGCGGTTATAGCAACTTTGCTGGCATACTACGGGTCTGTAGTTGTCGGACTGGGTGCGACACGTCAGGGTCGATTCATGCTTTCAGCATCACTCTTGAGTGTAGTGAGTAGGAATGCGAGCGATCGGGCCGCCGAGAAGCTAGTGGAAAGTAGGTCCTAAGTGGCGAGGAATAAGTACATCAGCGCTCTGAGAAGTCGTTTGGGCCCGATCCGACGTAAGGTGGCGTCTCAGGTATCCGAGTTCGGGCTCCGGGCGGCCGGCCCAAAGTTGTACTTCGGCTTCTCCGGTGACTTCTCCGGCGAGCAAAAAGCTGTGGCTTCAGGAAGGCAAGCACACAGAAACGCAGTGGTATCGCACTCAGGCCAAATGTTTCTTCGTCGATCGATTCATCGTATCGAGAAGGGTCTTAGTCAACCGAACTTGCGAGATTCCTTTGCGACGGACTACATTCTACCGGCGACAAGGACGGCAATTGCGATCGACTCGTCGGGTGCAGACCCAGGCGAATCGAAGTGGGTGCGAGATGTGCTTGACGAATATTTTGCGGTGACAGCAAAGTCGCAACGCGTAGAAATATTGAAAGCGCGCGAACTGTGGGCTTCGCGCGCAGACCGAGTTTCTGTCGATGTGGACGGCAGTCAGTTAAGGCCGTTTCCGTACCGTCCATGGAGGGAGACTGCTGCCTTCGACGTTGTGAGGGAAGTGGCCGCACACCGTCGATCAGTTCGTTGGTTCGAGCCCAAGCCGGTGGATCGAGCAACTGTGATGTCGGCGGTCGAGGTTGGGCTGATGGGTCCGAGTGCGTGCAACCGTCAGAGCTTTCGGTTCTTCCTGTTAGAAGATGATGACTTGAGAGGGAAAGTGGCAGCGGTCCCTATGGGCACGGCCGGCTTCGCCGACCAGATACCTCTTGTCGGCGTGATAGTCGGCCAGCATCGTGGGTACGAGCACCAAAGAGACCGGCACGCGATCTTCGTCGACGGTGGCTTATTCGCGGCCGGATTCATTGTCGCTCTGGAGGCGAGCGGGCTCAGTAGCTGCTGCATCAATTGGCCCGAGCTGGAGGACAAAAATATCGCAATCCAAAAACTCTTGGACCTTGACGAAGACGAACGCGTCGTCATGCTGATTGCCATCGGTTATGCCCAGGAAGGGCAACTGGTACCGAGAAGTCACAAGCGGTCGGTTGAGAACGTGGTGGAGTGGTTATGAGTGCAGGCGTCATCCTTATACACGGGATCGAAATCAAGGATCCGGCTCGGTCGAATAGGGGAGCCGAGCAACTTTTAAGGAGCGCTGCCGAGCGAGTTATCGACTGGGGCCTGCGACCCGCCGTTACTGTAGGAAAAGTTGCCGCGTCTATAAGGAAAGAATTGGGGCTAATCGAGTACGTCGGGAATCCGCGACTCTCGAAGCTCGAGCGTTTGGTTCCCGGTGCGTCTACATCGTCTTACTGTACGGCGCGCGGGCTCGCGGGCGTGCTTGACGTCTCCGGGTTTGTTCTAGGGGACCCGTGGGGAGTGGATACTGCACATTGGTTGGAGAAGAAGTTCGGCCTGTGGAACAGCATCAGCGGTCCGGTCGTGATGTTGCCACAGGCGTTCGGGTCTTTCGACAAGGTGGGTATGGTCGACGCGGCCCGACGTGTCCTTGGGGAGTGCTCGAACGTCTACGCCCGTGACGCGAAGTCGCAGCAGTACCTTACTGAGCTCGGTACAAGTGCCTCGATAGGTTCTTGCGTCGACATCACACTTGGCGTCCGTCATGAGAAGACGATCTCTCGGACTGACGAGCTAGTGCTTGTTCCCAACTGGAACCTCACCCGTGTGGTGGGGCGATCCGAGTATGTGCAAACGTTGGTTGGCGTATCCCGCTGGGGCGCTGAGCGTGGCATGTCGGTAGTTGGCCTCCTACATGAGGGCCCGAGCGATCTGGAACTGTTGAAAGCTGTTTCGAATGAAGTGGACATCGAGATCGTCGACAACGAATCCGGTTGGCAGGTCAAGGAGAGACTGGCTCGCGCCAGGCTGGTGGTGTCAGGTCGATACCACGCCATGCTAGGCGCATTGTCATCCGGTACACCGGTGGCGGTTCACAGTTGGTCACACAAATATGCTGCCGCACTGGAGGCTTTCGGGGTGGCTGAGTGGCAATGTGATCCATCCGATCCGCAGGTGTCATTAGATTTGTTGAAAATACTCGATGCAGGTGATTTCGAGTCCGATTTGCAAATTCGAGCGGATAACTTGGCAGATCAAGTCGGTGCGATGTGGGACGAAGTAGCAAAGGTGTTTCTGAAATGAACGAAACCAAGAACAGTGTTTCGCCGCTGGTCAGTGTTATCATGCCGGTTTTCAATGGCGCTTTGAACATGACCGAAGCGATCGATTCCATCCTTGCCCAGACGTATTCCGCCTGGGAACTCCTCATTGTGGATGACGCGTCAACTGACAACTCCCTCGAGATCGCGCGTCGTTATGAAGAAGCGGATTCGAGAATCAAAGTGATCAAGATGGAGCAAAATTCTGGATCAGGGACGGCTCGAAACCTCGCTATCGATATGTCGACAGGTGAGTATCTGGCTGTCATGGACGCTGACGATGTGTCGTTGCCGCATAGACTCGCCTTAGAGGTAGAGACACTGAACGGCGACGAAGCGCTCGTGGCAGTTGCGATGCAACTCGAAGAATTCGGTCCATGGGGCGGTCCGGTCCGGTCAGTGTGGCCGACTGATTCTGACAAGATTTCCGCTCGTGTTCGGGCGGGAAAGATTCCGCTTCCGCACCCTTCCACAATGTTTGTGGCCAAAGCTGTCGAGGCATGCGGGGGGTACGACGTGTACTGCCGGCGGGCGCAGGACTACGCGCTTTTCTTGAAGCTTGGCGATCAGGCGTTTGCCTGCCTGCCGACTGTTGGTGTCCGTTACAGGACCGAGCGACCAGTATCGTTCTCATATGTCCTCAAGAACGAGCGGTATGCCGAGCTTGCTCGTCTCCGTCATGGTCCGGACGCGGTGAGCCGGTCGGATAAGTCCGCTCATGTCACGCGCGTCCCTGCCGCGTCCCCGAAGATGGTGGTGCGCGCGGCAGTGAGTTGGATCAAGCGTGGTCTGAACGAACGCATATCTTCTCAGTTGAGTGTCGAGGCAGAAGCTTCTGGTGTGTGGCCGACTTGGAGTACCTTGCCGAATTATATTGCTCTCGAAGGGAGAGCTAACCTCCGTGAACCCAAATCTTTCATCGTGGTTGTTTTTCTACGGGTGTGCCAATGTCTTATTGTGGACCGCGAACGTCCCCGATTACTCGGGCGAATAGCCACCATTTTCTATCGCGCCGTGACTGAGATGGTGTTCGGTATCGAATTGCGGCCGAAGACCCGCGTCGGAATCGGCTTGGTGATCTTTCATGGCGTCGGGCTAGTTGTCAACGACCAGGCCGTGCTTGGAAGCGGGCTGATTTTGAGAAACGGCGTGACCATCGGGAATACTTCTGCTAGCGGTGGGTCGCCGTCGATCGGAAATGACGTCGAGGTAGGAGCCAATGCGGTGATAATTGGCAGCATCTCGATCGGCTCCGGCGCAAAGGTCGGGGCCGGAAGTGTTGTCACCAGAAACGTTGCGGCCGGAACTACTGTCGTCGGCAATCCGGCGCGACCGATAGAGTCGCAACGCTGAAAGATTTGGAATCCAGGGTTTGGCTCGCGGTACTTCGTAATAGTACGTATGCGAATCGGTCTGTGAACGTTCGATACTAGTGCGAGTGTCTTGTTGTCGAATTGCTACGAACTGCCTCGCGATATATGAGTTCGATCGACTCGATCCACGTCGAGCTGGAATATGAGTTAGCGTGTAATCGCGATGCCGCGTTTTGGTAGTTTTCTGACCCGCTTATCAGTCGTTCAAGCGCTCGCGCGAGGTCGTCTCGCCCATCGTCGATACCGAATATGACGCCGGCACCTCCGGACGTAAGCAAGCCTGCTGCCGAGATCTTATTCGACAGAAGCAAGGGTGTTCCGACCGCCAGCGCTTCGAGCGCAACCGTTGGGAGTCCTTCAGTCCATAGACTCGGAATGACCAGAGCGAAAGCTCGCGAAACATGGTCGATCGTTGCCTGATGGTCGAGACGACCCAGTAGTTGTATGTTCGAGTGATGACGGTAGGTTTCTCGGATCGATTCTTCTTCGGGCCCGGTACCGATTATTGACAGTCTTCTGTCGCTGGGCCACTGACGCAGAAGTTGGCGAATTCCTTTCTCCTCGGTGAGGCGGCCCACGAAGACGAATCCGTTTTTTCCGGCAGCAGGTGCAGAGGACCTGGCATCGGTGAAGTTTGGCAGTAACCTCACTCGCTCGCCTCCGAGTAGATCGCTGTAGAAAGAGTACGCGTCTGCGTTGAGTGTCAGTATTCTGGATGAGATTTCCAACAAAGCGGAGTGCTTGCCTTGGCCGCGCGTGGCAACAGCCAACGGCAGTGTGGCAACCAAACTGTCTTGATAGCACCGGTGTCTGAGCGAATTCCAGGAGCCTCGTGTGGGGCAATCGTGACAGTCGTGGCCGTCTCGCCACAAGAGACCATTGGAACAAACAGTTCTGTAATTGTGAAGAGTTGCGATAATCGGTCCGCGCCATTTCCTGACCCAACGCGTTCCCCAATTAGGAAAAAGATTGTGGACGTGAACCACGTCGGGAGCGAACGCTGCTAGTTGTGCGGAGGGGTCTGGCCCGACACCGGTTGCGGTTGTCAGGGCTGCGATTGCGGGATATGAACGCCTGTCCAAATAGTCGTCGGTGTCTTTGGTGATTAAAGCCACCTCGTGGCCTGCGCGTTCGAGGGCTGCGACTTGCAGCCGCACCACCGTATTCTCACCACTGGGGTTGTCGGATCGATAGAAACTGTGAACGACCGCAATCCTCATCTTTTTGATCGCAATGCGGCGAGCACGAAGCGGACGTTACCGAACAGGTAACGACGCCAGAGTCTCCTAGGTTCGGTAAGTAGTCGATAGAGCCATTCGAAACTACTGTTCTGAACCCAAATCGGTGCTTCCTTGCTGGTCCCGGCGATGAAATCGAATGCCGCGCCTACTCCGATACAGGGCTTGTTGACGAGGGGCGCCAGGGCAGCTGCTACAAAATCCTGCTTGGGCGTTCCCATCGCAATCCACACGATGTCAGACTCCCGAGCGTTCACTTCGTCGGCGATCTCTCGGATCATCTCGTTACTGACCGGTGCGAACTTGGGAGCGTGGGTGCCAGTGATCTCTATTCCGGGATACCTGCGTTGCGCCTCAGACTGCAGCAGCTCGAGAGTGGAAGTAGTCGTCCCGACGAAGAAGTGCTTCACGCCGTGCTCTCGGCCTTCGTCCAAGCACTGAGCGAAGAGTGAGGGTCCCCGGACTCGTCCCGGACGTTGTCCCCCTGCTTTGGTCCGTCGCATGAACCACACCACCGGGGACCCGTCGGGAAAGTTCATACCGGGACCTCGAAGAACATCCATGTAAGTGTCGTCACTGTTGGCTGCGGCGACGCAGTATGCGTTAGCTAGGCGAATAGGTTGTGCAGCCTGGTTACGTGCGAGGGTCATCACCGTTGAGGTGGCTTTTGTGAGCGAGGTCACCTCGAAAGGAACGGAGCCGACGGAGACTCGCGCTGTGGCTGTATCTGTATTGCTTTTCGCTGTGGACACTGTCGAACCCCCTGACGCGCAATCGACCTGCACGTTCGATTATCACGACCTCGTTACTGTGTGAGGTGATAATAGTCTGGCCGGTTGTGGCTCGCTACTCGAGGCATGGTGCTCGGTAGCGGTTCCTAAACAGCGGCAGGCAATAGATTTTCGTCGCTCGAGTCGCCTGAAAGTTGCTGTCGTGATTAAGATTATGCGTCATATGCCGCTTGAAACAGTAGGGGAACTGTCGTGAAAACTGCTCTGATAACGGGAATCACCGGGCAAGACGGCTCCTACCTTGCCGAGTTGCTGCTGAGCAAGGGCTATGTCGTCCATGGGCTCATTCGGCGGTCGTCTAGTTTCAATACCTCGAGAATCAACCACCTTTATGTGGATCCTCACGATCCGGACGCCAAATTGTTCCTTCATTACGGTGATTTGAGCGACGGTGCCCGGCTGGTGACCTTGATGTCGGAGATTCGCCCGGACGAGGTGTACAACTTGGGCGCTCAGTCGCATGTGCGGGTGAGCTTCGACGAGCCCGAGCACACCGGTGACACCACGGGCATCGGTTCCATCCGCCTTCTCGAAGCGGTCCGTCTGGCCGGCGTGCAGTGCCGCTTCTATCAAGCGTCGAGCTCGGAGATGTTCGGTGCGTCGCCGCCGCCGCAGAACGAGGACACGCTGTTCTACCCGCGGTCGCCCTACGGAGCGGCGAAGGTCTACTCCTACTGGGTGACGCGCAACTACCGCGAGGCGTACGGCCTGTTCGCCGTCAACGGCATCCTGTTCAATCACGAGTCGCCTCGCCGAGGCGAAACGTTCGTCACGCGGAAGATCACGCGTGCGGTCGCCCGCATCAAAGCCGGGACCGAAAAGTACCTCTACATGGGCAACCTCGATGCCATCCGCGACTGGGGCTACGCACCCGAGTACGTCGAGGGCATGTGGCGGATGCTGCAGGCGGACGAGCCGGAGGACTTCGTGCTCGCCACCGGCGGCAACTACAGCGTGCGCGACTTCCTCACCACCGCGTTCGAACATGCCGGCTTGGACTGGGAGAAGCACGTCAAGTTCGACGAGCGCTACCTCCGGCCCACCGAGGTGGACGCGCTCGTGGGAGATGCGAGCAAGGCCGAAAGTAAGCTGGGTTGGAAAGCCTCGGTGCACACGCCCGAACTGGCCAAGATCATGGTGGACGCAGACATTGCCGCTCTGGAGCACGAGGGGCGGCCGTGGATCGACTCACCTGCGCTCCCCGACTGGAAGTGACGACGTATGCCTGAAGAGCCGCTCGACTTCGTGCCGACCGCCCTCGATCGTTCTTCGACGGTGTACATAGCCGGTCATCGGGGGCTGGTGGGATCGTCACTCTGGCGCCACTTCGAGGACCAGGGATTCACCGACCTCGTCGGCCGTACGTCGTCCGAGCTGGACCTGAAGAACCGTCAGGCAGTGTTCGACTTCTTCGCCGAGTCGACGCCGGACGTGGTGATTCTTGCTGCCGCCAAGGTCGGCGGCATCATGGCGAACAGCACGTACCCGGTCAACTTCCTCAGCGAGAACCTGCAGATCCAGGTGAACGTTCTCGACGCCGCGCTCGAGCACAAGGTGCAGAGGGTGCTCTTCCTGGGGTCGTCCTGCATCTACCCCAAGTTCGCCGATCAGCCGATCCGCGAGGATTCTCTGCTGACCGGGCTGCTGGAACCGACGAACGACGCGTACGCCATCGCCAAGATCGCCGGCATCCTGCAGATCCAAGCTGTGAGGCGGCAGCACGGTCTCCCGTGGATCTCGGCGATGCCCACCAATCTCTACGGACCGGGTGACAACTTCTCACCGAAGGGCTCGCACGTGCTGCCGGCAATGATCCGACGGTACGACGAAGCACGGCGCAACGATGCCGCCACAGTGACCAACTGGGGGACCGGTACCCCGCGTCGAGAATTCCTCCACGTGGACGACATGGCATCGGCGTGCCTGCACCTGCTCGAGCATTTCGACGGGCCCCAGCAGGTGAACGTCGGCACGGGTGTGGATCACACGATCGAAGAGATTGCCGCCATCGTGGCGGACGCCGTCGGCTACACCGGTGACATCGAGTGGGATACGACGAAGCCGGACGGAACGCCTCGAAAGCTGTTGGACGTCTCGACCCTGAGGGCGAGCGGTTGGTCACCCGCGGTGGGTCTCGAAGGGGGCATCAGCGCGACCGTCGACTGGTTCCGTGAGCACATGGACACCATTCGCGAGTGAGTCGATGTACCGGCGGCCGGTACGGTCGGTCCTCGAAACGCGCTCTCATGCTGCATGATCGGCCGTGAACTGCCGACCATCGAACTCGAGAGAAGTGTCGCCATGACCGGTCTACCGTCCCGATCCGCCATTTCAGCGGTTTTCTCCGACGAAGTCGCACCTCTGCCCCGAGACTTCTACCTGAACACAGTTCTGGCGAGTCCGCTGGTTCCTCGTCGCGCTCGCGTGCAGGGTCTCCGGGCCACCGGACACGACGTGCATTCCAGCGCCATCATCAACCCGGGATGCTTCCTCGGGAGCTGGTCCGGTCTGACGATGGGACCTCGGTCCATCATCAATTACGGGTGCTTCCTCGACCTCGGTGCACCCATTTCCATCGGTGCCGGATCAGGACTGGGGTACCGCTCGATGCTGGTCACCTGTGGCCACGACATCGGTACAGGCCTCACGCGTTTCGGAGCGGCCCGCAACGAACCGATCGTCATCGGTCGTGGCGTCTGGATCGGCTCCAATGTCACGGTGCTTCCAGGAGTGACGATAGGGGACGGGGCTGTCGTCGCCACCGGCAGCGTCGTCACCAGAGACTGCGAGGCGAACACCCTGTACGCCGGGGTGCCCGCAGTCGCCAAGAAAGTCGTCGGACCTCCGCTCGAGGTGTGATTCACACCGATCGAAAACCGGGCGGTTTGCAGGGCGGACGTCACGAGGTGACGCACTGCCGCTGATTTAACGGACATTCGATCGAATCCGGGTCGCACTGTCCGCGCTCTTACCGGGTAAGTCGGGCGGCCCCGTGGAAAACAGCCTAATGCCATTGTTCGAGTTGCCTGTTAATGGAAGTACTCCTTTCTGATTCACCTGCACCCCTGACCCTTTACGGAGGTATGTTTCTCGGCAGGTCGGCTGTGTCCGCCCAGGAGGATCGGACAACGGGGGGTGCACGAGATGACGGCAACGGACACCGCGACTGCCACCCCGATGCCCGTCGTCGAACTGTCCGGCGTCGAGACGATAACTACCGGCACACCACAATCGGCGTGCCGTACGAGCGTCGGCCGGGAGAGTGACGTGCCCTTGCCCGTCTCGGAGCCGGCTACACTCCGAGTCGCTGCTCGCTCCCGTGGCGTGTTGATCATGCTGGGCAGCACCGCCGTGTGGCCGCTGGTCAATATCAGTGCGACGGGTTTCTCCGTGGTGTGCATCGCCATTTCCGGTATGTATCTGATGCGGTGGCCGACACCGCGATCCTTCGTTCCGATCGTGCTTGTCGGTTTGGGAAGCGTCGGCTATGCAGTGTCCGCAGCAGTCAATGGCACCAGTCCCACCAACCAAACGATGTTGGTATTTCCCGCAGTGGCGTTGTACATCGTGGGCATATCGGTGTTGGCGTCGTCCCTGGACGAGATCCTGGCGCTTCTGGCCGGTATCAGCCTGGGAACCGTCGGCTTCTACGTCGTCCTCGGTACCGATCTCACCACCGGTGGATCGCTGGCAGACATCTGGAAGTACGGCCTCGCACCTCCGATGACGGTTCTGTTTCTCTACGTGATCGCATCGAAAACCGTGAGACCGTGGTGGTCCGTCCTGGCCCTCACCGGTCTCGCGGGGGCGAGTGTCCTGCTCAACTACCGTTCCCATGCGTTGATCTGCGTTCTGGCCGCCGTCGTGGTGCTCTGCCGCGGTCGACGGGGCCCGATGTCGCGAGTCCGAACGGCCGTTGCACTTGCAGTAGCAGGTATCGCGTTCTCCGTGGTCATCACGTCCCTGGGTGCGAACGGCACTCTGGGTTCGAAGCTCCAGGAGAAAGTCGAGCTGCAGGCCACTGCGCATGTCTCACCGCTTCTGGCGGGACGTACCGAGCCGCCGCTGTCACTGACCGCCATCGCGGCGCGACCACTGCTGGGATGGGGCAACGCCGACCGGATCGACTCCACGACCTTCGCCGCCGCGCGTCGTTTCGCGAGTGAGCTCGGTTTCGCCCGTAGTTACCCCATCGAATATCTCTGGCGACTCCCCAACGGTTCCGTGTCACTCCACTCGATCATTCTTGGATCTTGGGCCGAAGGCGGCGTGCTGGCCGTCCTCTTCCCGGTGTGGTTGCTGTTCGCCGCCGTGCTTCTCGCGTCCGGACCACTCGAGGCCGGACGGTGGATGCCTCTCGTCATCACGGTCGGCTTCCAGTCGGCATGGGACCTGGCGTTCTCACCGTGGAGTTACAACCTCGCCGCGGTATGCGCCGTCGTCGCCTGCCTCGCTGTCCGTCTCACCGTTCGACGCCGCGGAGTACGGGTGTCCGCCCCGCCCCACATCTCGTCGCGACCATCGCTCACGCGGCCTCCGCGTCCGCATGCACCCACACCGGTGGAGCCCGTCTACACGGGCCGGCATCGATTACTCGAGGAGTCACAGTGACCGTCAGCGTGATAGTTCCGACCATCGGTCGCCCCACCGTCCGTCGCGCGGTGGAGTCCGCGCTCGACCAGACCTGCCCACCTGACGAGGTCATCGTCGTGATCGCCGACGACGACCGTGTCGGGTTGGACTTGCCCGTCCACCCAGCGATCCGCCTTGTGTCCGTCCCGGAACGCATCGGCGCATCCGCGTCTCGGCAGGTCGGGATCCGGGCGGCCAGGGGAGACATAGTCGCCTTGCTGGACGACGACGATCTGTGGCATCCGTACAAACTGGAACGTCAAGTCGCGGAGGGACTCGCCACCGGCTCGGACCGGTGGATCGTCGCGTGCCGCGCAGCCGTTCGTGGCGTCGGTCGCCGCGAGAAGGTATGGCCGAGAACGGTGATCGGACCGGCGCAACCAGTGGCCGACTATCTGTTCCGCCGCTCCACGTTGTTCTTCGGCGACGGAATGCTGCAGTCGTCCACACTGTGCTTCCCGCGGGACGTTGCGCTCGAGGTGCCGCTGGACTCGATCGGAGACGCGGTGCACGACGAACCCACATGGTTGATGACACTCCAGGCGACGTTCGACGACCTGGTGATCCGACAGATCGCGGAGTGCTACACCATCTATACCGTGACATCGGACTCGGTGTCGCGCTCGTTCGACGACCGCACCGCCGACTATATCGACTGGGGTGACACACATCTGGGGTCCAGCTCGCCTCGGACCCGCGGCGACTACTTCCTGACCAGCGCAGTGACGGCCGCAGCGTCCGCACATTCGGCCAGCGGCGTCGTGTCGGCCATCGGACACGGGATCACACACGGCCGTCCAGGGCCCATGGCGTACCTGTACGCGATGGCGAAATTGGCCGTCGTCGTCGCACCGATGGGCAGGCGAGTCGGGTGACCGGACCTCCCGGCGACGCTGTCACGTTCAGTGTCGTCACGATCAGTTACCAGGACGAGGGCGGTCTCCGGCGCACCATCGCCAGTACCGCGGAGCAGGACTACCCCCACGTCGAGCACATCGTCGTGGACGGTGGAAGCGGTGCGCGGGTCGAAGCTATGTTGCAGCACAGTGCCGTTCGGCAGTGGAGGTCCGAGCCCGACGGTGGTCGCTACCCGGCCATGAACATCGGATCGGCGCTCGCGAGTGGAGACGTCGTCTGGTTCCTGCACTCGTCGGACACGTTCTCGCATCCCGGTGTGCTGTCCGAGATCGCGTCCGCCCTGGGGTCGGTCGCTCGAGCCCGCACGTGCTGGGGCTTCGGATCGGCACGGTTGATACCTCCCCACAGTGGGCACGACGTCTGGCGCACGACCTCGTTCGACCGCACCGCATTCGCTTTGGGCACTCGCCCGATTCCCCATCAGGCCAGTTTCTTCGGGCGCGATGTCCTCGCCTCTGTCGGCTCGTACGACGAACAGTTCGGAATCGCAGCCGATCAACTACTCATGCTCGCCGCGTCGCTGCACACCCCACCACTGGTGGTCGACGACGTCCTCTGCGACTTCGATACGACCGGGGCGGGGACGGTGCGTGGACTGCGCGAGCACTACGCGGACGTGCGTCGTATGTGGGACACCGTCGAGTGGTACCCCATCGGGGGACGCCGTGCATCGCGACTGGTGTCCCGAGTCGTGGAAACGCGTGCGCGAGTCGGGCTGGCGGCCCGATCGGCCGTCACGGCGAACCGTGCCAGCCTCTCGCGTTCCTCCCCGCCGCGCACGGCGTCGGAGATCTGACATGACCAGTGCACGATCCGGAACCGGATCGGCAGGCCTGCTGGAATCCGAGCGCCGATCCCTGTTCTACAGCACAGGTTTCCGTATAGCCGGGACACCGGTCATCGCGGTCTGTGGACTCGTGTCGACCGCGATCGTCGTTCGGTCCACAGGTGAGGCGGTCTACGGACTGGTGTCACTGATCACGACAGTGGGCCTGCTGCTGCCGTTCGCGGACCTCGGCATCGGCGCGGTGGTCACCACTGCGGTGTCGAAGAGCACGAACCTGCCTGACGACGCGCATGCTCATGCCGTCGTCCGCCGGGCGTACTCGGTGCTCGCTCTCGTCGCAGTCGGACTGACCCTCCTGGCGTGCGTCATCGCTGCCCTCGACGCGTGGGGTTCGCTCCTCGGTATCCGTACAGGGCCCCAGGATCGGTGGGCGATCACGGTCGCCGTCATCGTGTGGGCGTGGACCGTTCCCGCCGCACTGAACCTGAGATTGCTGATCGGTTCCGGACGGAATCACCACTCGGTGGTAGTGACGATGTGTATGTCCGTGTCCGGACTGATCCTCGTCGCTTCGGCTTACGCTGCCGGGGTACGAGGCATCTGGTTCGTCGTGCCACCACTGCTCGGTGCGTTCCTGGTGAATGTGGCAGGCACGGTCTGGGTCTTCCGTCTGTTGGGACGTCGGTCCATCCTGGGTATCGCCGCCGAGGATCGGTCGACACGGCGGCCGAGCACACGGACTCTTCTGCAGGGGTCGTTCTGGCTCTTCGTCATCAGCGTCGGCGTTCCCTTCGGACTGCAGTCCCAGCGAGTGGTACTCGCTCATCTGTCGACACCGATGGAGTTGTCCGCGTATGCACTCGCTGCTCAGCTCTACGGTGTGGTCTGGGCCGTCTTCTCCACCGCGGGAGCCGCCTTGTGGCCCATCTTCGCCTCCCGCACGTCGGTACCCGAACTCGTTGCGCTGTGGAAGAAGTGCGTCGCGTTGTTCGCCGTGTCCGCGGTGCTGGCGTCCGTCCCGTTCGTTGCGCTCGCACCGTTCGCTGCCCGTGTCCTGTCGGGTTCCGAGATCGAGGTGTCTGTAAGCCTGGCAACAGCATTCGCCGTCCTCCTGGTAGTCCAGGTCGCACATCTCCCCACCGGTGTCCTCCTCATCCAGGCCAGTGAGGCGCGATGGCAAGCGTGGTGCCTCGTAGCGATGGCGGTCACGACCTCGGCCGCAGCGATTCTGCTCGCGCCGAGTGGTGGTGCGCCGGCCGTCGTGATCGTCACCGCAGTGGCGGTGTGCGTATGTCAACTACTGCCGGGGCTCGGCCGAGCCCCGGCTCTGCTCGCACGACGCCCGGAGGTGGTGTGATGGCTTTCCCGCTGACAGTTCTCCCCTTGTTTCGCGGACTCGCGAAATTCCACCAGTCCGCGTACATGAAACTCGTTGTGCGATTGATGGATCGGGCCGGGGTCGAACACGACGGGCGTCCGCTGTGGATATCGCCGAGCGTGCGTTTCGACATGTTCGGGCCGGGAGCTATCCGCCTGGGCAACCGATGTGTGCTGTCGGAGAACGTCGTCCTGCTGACGCATGATTTCTCGCTCGATCGGGTGTCGGAGCGCCGTGGCATGCTCCCCGAGAATCAGGAGTTGTTCAGTGCGTCACCCATCGTCATCGGTGAGCAGGCTTTCGTCGGGCTCGGCACGGTAGTGCTTCCCGGAGTGACCATCGGGGCCGGCGCCATCGTCGGGGCGGGTTCGGTCGTGACGTGCGACGTCGAACCGGACACCGTCGTCGCGGGTAACCCCGCTCGCCGCATGGCGTCCACAGATGACTTGTGGGAGCGGCGGCGCGGCCGATTCGACATCAGAGAACGCCGGGGGTGACCGTGCGCATCGCACTCGTCGGAGTCAATTACCGGCCGGAGGTGACGGGTATCGCGCCGTACACCGCCGACGCAGCAGAGCACCTGACGTCCTCCGGCCACGACGTCCGCGTGTGCACCGGTTTTCCGCACTACCCGCGGTGGGCAGCGGACCCGAGATACGGCAGCCCCCGTATCCGCGAAGTGATCAACGGCGTCCAGGTGACCCGCGTCAGACATCACGTTCCGGCGCGCCCGTCGCTCACCGGGCGCAGTCGGCTGGAACTGTCCGTGGGACGCCGACTGGTGATGAACGACGTCCGTGGAGCGTCGGATGCCGACCTGTCGGGCGCAGATCTGGTCATCTGCGTGACACCAGCACTGCTGACATCGGCCTGCGTGGTCGCGTATCTGCGTACCCGGAGCGCGCGCCCGCGGATAGGTGTCTGGGTGCAGGACCTCTACGGGCGTGGGATCGTGCAGACCGGCTCGGGCGGGACGGCGGCGGCGGCGGCGATCTCGGCTGTGGAGAGCGCTGTGTTCCGTGCCGCGGACGGTGTGGCGGTGATTCACGAACGTTTCGCCGAGCACGTCGTCGACAGTCTCGGCGTGCACAGAGAGCGCGTGTCCGTCGTACCCAACTGGAACCACCAACGCCACGTCGACCGGCCGTCGCGCGTCGAGGCACGACGCATGCTCGGATGGTCGCAGGACGCCGTGATCGCAGTGCACGCCGGCAACATGGGCGTCAAGCAAGGTCTGCACACCGTCGTGGATGCTGCGCGCGTGGCGCGGGACCGCAGACGGAATGTGCACTTCTACCTGGTCGGCGACGGGAATCAACGAGAGGCGCTGGAACGGAGCGGGGACGGCGTGGACACGATGACATTTCTTCGGCCGCTTCCCGACGACCAATTCCGCGCGTCGCTGGCGGCGGCCGACGTTCTCCTGGTCAACGAACTGCCGACCCTCACGGACATGGCGGTGCCGAGCAAACTGACGACCTACTTCGCCAGCGGCACACCCGTCCTGGCTGCTACATCTGCAGACTCGGTCACCAGTGCGCAGATCGAGCTGTCCGGCGCCGGCCGGAGGATCGACCCGGGAGATCCCGAATCATTGCTCGCCGCCGTCATCGACATGGCGAGCGACGCACCGGGTAGCGCTCGAATGGGTCTGTCGGGCAGAGGATTCGCCGACAGCGCGCTGTCTCGCTCGGTCGGAGTTTCTCGAATCGGGGAGTGGGCGGACGGCCTGCTCGGAATGCGGATGTCACAGTCGGAAAGGCACTAGCGACATGGTCTACACGGAAGACAAACGCGCGCTCCTCATTGCTGCCAGAATCTACTCCGCTGCTCTCCGGGCCGCGGTCGACGCGTACGTGCCCAGTGACGTGGTGACGTCGGATGTCGATCGTGCGATCGTCAGCGTGGCCGTACCCTCCCTGCTCGGGTTGACCGCTCGGGATCGTTTCGCGTACCTCGTCGGCGCTCTCCCCGAGTTCCGGTCGGTGGTACATCTGAGGTTGGCGGCCGCCCCGTTCATCGTCAGGCGGTTACTTCGACGCCTGTACCCCGGTAAGACCGGACTCGTCCTCGTTCCGGGGCCGATCGGTCCAGGACTGTTCGTGCACCACGGAGGATCGACGATCGTCGACGCAGCGTCCATCGGGCGGAACTTCTGGGTGAATCAGAATGTGACGATCGGGCACTCCACCACTGGGCGGCCCACGATCGGAGACGATGTGACGGTGGCGACCGGGGCGGTCGTTGCCGGTGGCATCACCATTGGTGACGGTGCGTGGATCGGGCCCAATGTGGTGGTCACTCGCGATGTCCCACCCGGAGCAACCCTCGTCGCGGCACGGCCGGTGGACATCTCCACACCGTCGTCGGTCACCGGGTAGGCAGGGACGCGCTCGGCTTCGGATCGCCGTCCGAACGCAGGATGCCGTAGTTGTACTCGGGGTTCGCCTGGCCACTGTCCAGATCTTGGAAATCGAAGACGAAGGTGGGGCCGGCGAAGTCGAGGGATCGAAGGTACGCGACGCCGTCACCGATGATCTCGGCCTGCCGAGCGTCGGACACACCAGGTGACGACGCTGCGGTCGGTGCGCCGAACTCGGTGAACCAGATGCGTGCATCGTCATCACCGTTCTCCACCATGACCGCTCGCACGGCTGCGATATCGGCAGCGGATCCCCATGCGGTGGTGGCACTCAACAATTCGGGTGTGCTGTAAGGATGCATCGCGATTGCGTCGAAAGACCCTGCTGCACAGAGATACAACGCGCGAACGAAGGTGGCGGGTGCGAGGGTCGACGTCGAGTCGACGGCCGGTGATGTTCCTCCGGCGACGACGGTCGCATCCGGATCGGCGCGTTCGATGGCGTCGTGTGTGGCCGTGAGGATGCGGCAGTATTTCTCCGGATCCACGTTCGGGCCGAAGGCCGCAGAGATATTGGGTTCGTTCCACACCTCCCACGCTTGTACGGAGCCCCGAAACCGTTCCGCCGCACGAGCAGCGAAGTCCGCGAACATTGCGGGATCCGACGGTGCGGGATGGGCTGTGGCCCGATAGTCGGGCGGCACTGCCCACGACGGGGCCCACGTGACGACACCGAGTACCGCGAGGCCGCTATCGCGAGCGGCGTGAATTGTTGCGTCGACGCGCTCCCAATCGAATTCACCTCGGACCGGTTCGACCGATGACCACCGGACCGTGACCCGCACGGCCTTGAACCCGGCATCGGTGATCGAGGTCATCGCGTCGGCCGGTGAGGGCACCGTTGCAGATTCAGCGTCCAGAAAGGCGGCGGTCACGGCTGCTAGGTCGGCGTCGAACACCGGCACCGGTGGCAGGGCGGGATCGGGCGATGTCGCCGGGGTGCACGAAGCAGCGAAGAGTACGACGGCGACACTTCCCGCTTTCCACCGTTGCACGCTGTCATCCTAAGTGCAGGTTGCCGTGCGTGCATGTACGGCAACACAGTTCGTGCGCCCGCGTCATGGACTCCCGCCCACCCCGCTGTTCTGCTTGACGTCGCAGGGGGACCGACGGTCGGTTCCCCACGACGTCGGGGGACATCTTGATCACAAGGCGCATTGTCGGCACCACGCTCGTAGCGGTCGCGACAGCGGTTGCGGGGGCGGGAACTGCGAGTGCATCGACCACGTCGAATCCGTTACTGGATGTCGTCGAGTCGTTCGAGACGGCCGTCGACGAGTGCTCTTCCGGGATGCTCACCGGCGCCATGGGCGGAGCGAGCGTGGGCGGAATGCTCGGCGCCGGCGGGGGTCCTCTCGGTGTCGCGGTCGGCGCCGCCATCGGCGGACTGGTGGGCGAGATCGGAGGCGGAGAGACGTCGTGTGAGGACCGGGTGGTCACGGGTCGAGCGGTGGCCGACCCCGATCAGGTCACGCGCGGACACAAGGGTAAGGGTCGTAAGTGAGGGCGTCTCGCGTCGACGCGCGGATCTGGGCGGCCCTGTCGGTCCTTCTTTTCTGCACCACGATGACGCTGATGGTCACCGGTGGCGCACCGGTCGCGATCTGGGGCTTCGTCGGCGCGACCGCTCTGGCGGCCGTCCGGGCGATGAGGACCTGACGACGGCTCTGACCTGCGTACGCTCGTGACATGAGTTCTCGGCAGGTGGACGAGGGCACGTACCAGGCGATGTTCGACGCCAGCACCGTTCCCATGGCGCTGGCGGACGAGTGCGGCTTGCTGGTGCTGGCCAACGATGCCTACTGCCGTCTTGTCGGTCGCTCGTGGGACGACATCGCGGGACTGTCCTCACGCGGGTTCACTCATCCCGACGACATCGCCCAGCATGTCGGCATGGAGCAGCTCACGGCCGACGCCGACCGGCGAGGCGAAATCTTGCGGGTAGAGAAGCGGTACCTGCGCCCCGACGGTGAGATCCGGTGGGGATGGGTGTCGACGACCAGTGTCGTCACCGCCGACGGAACCGTCTGGACGATGGCGGTGATCCACGACATCACCGACCGTCGCACCAAGGAAGACGCCCTCGCGCAGGCTGTGATGACCGACGGCCTCACCGGCTTGCTGAACCGTCGAGGATGGCGTGAGCGCGTGCAGTCGCTGGTCGGGAAAAGATCGTTGGTTCTCGCGATGCTCGACTTCGACCTGTTCAAGTCCTACAACGACGCCCATGGCCATGCCGCCGGGGATGCTCTGCTGGTCGGATTTGCCGACGCCGCGACACGGATGCTCGGTCCTGATGTCGTGCTGGCTCGTTGGGGCGGCGAGGAGTTCGCGATGGCGGTCCCCGGTGGCGGCCCCGAGGGCGTCACCGCGATCCTGACCCGGCTGATCGCTGTCATGCCGGAGGAGCAGACGTTCTCCGCCGGCTGGGCGATGCTGGGTGTCGACGAGGACATCCACGACTGCCTCGATCGCGCCGATCACCTTCTCTACAGCGCGAAACGGGACGGTGGACGGGGTCGGACGTATGGGGACAGGTCCCTCGGTTCCCCGGTTGACGCCACATGGTGACGACGCGGATGTCCGGTTCTTGCGATCTACCGGCCGATCCATCACCATTCCACAGTGTCCGAAGCCTCCGCTGACCCCCGCATCACCGTCGTCGTACCCACGTACAACGAGCGCGAGAACCTTCCCAAGCTGGTCGGAATGCTCACCGACCTGCAGATGAAGAACCTCGGCGTCCTCGTGGTCGACGACGGATCGCCGGACGGGACGGGCGACGTGGCGGACGGGCTCACCACCTCCGCCGCCATCCCGGTGAGTGTTCTGCATCGCACCACCAAGGACGGGCTGGGCCGCGCGTACGTCGCCGGCATCCTGCGCGCGCTGGAGGAGGGGGCGGACATCGTCGTACAGATGGATGCCGATCTCTCCCACCCGTGCGAGGCCATTCCGCGCATGGTGCAGCGCCTGCAGGAGTCGGACGCCGCCGTGGTGCTCGGATCGCGCTACGTGCCGGGCGGCGCCGTCGCCGAGGACTGGCCGTGGCACCGCAAGGCGCTGTCGAAGTGGGCCAACCTCTACGTCAACGCGATCCTGCGGTTGAAGGTCAAGGACGCGACGGCCGGCTTCAAGGCCTGGCGTGCATCGACGCTGCGCACCATCGACGTCGCGTCCGTCGGCAGCAACGGCTACGCCTTCCAGGTGGAAATGAACTACCGCGTCATCAAGCACGGGCTGCGCATCGCCGAGGTGCCCATCCGCTTCGAGGAGCGCGTCGACGGCACCTCCAAGATGAGCCTCGCGGTGCAGCTCGAGTCTGCCGCCGTCCCGTGGAAGCTGCTGCGCAGCGGGATCGGAAAGTAGGAGGCGCATTCCGCGTCCGGGACACTGCGCGTGGGACACTGAATGCGAGGCGCACCGGGCGTCCGGAGGAGGTTCGCTCGTGGATTCCATGCCCGACGACCCCACCCGTGACGACGATCGTCGTGGGTCCTCACGTGACGGTGCATCCTCGTTCACCGGTATCCGCCACGTCACCGAGACGTCGGTGCGGCTGACGGGTGTCGACGGTGCCGCGGTCGCGCTTCTCGGCACCTCGCACGACGTGCGCGAACTCGTCTTCGCCACGGACGCCCTCTCGCAGCAGCTCGACGAACTGCAGTTCACCGTAGGCGAAGGCCCGTGCATCGACGCGCATCGCTCCGCAGAGCCTGTGCGGGTGGGCGACATCCGCTCGCCCGATTCCGCGGCCCGCTGGCCCATCTTCGGACAGGGCGCGGCCACGCTGGGCGCTCGCGGGATGTACGCCTACCCGCTGCTGGGTGGCGCGTCGTCGTTCGGCGTCCTGGAGCTCTACCGCTCGACGCCCGTGGACCTGACCGACGTCGAGCACGACGCGGCCCGCATGTGCGCTGTCGCGATCGCGCGTACGATGCTCGGGCACTACGTGAGCCCGGACGACACCGACGACGCGGCGGCCACCCCGGAGGATGCTCTGGCATCGGAGGACGTCGCCGCCATCGAGGGCGCCGGCCCGTACAGCCGCGCCGACGTCTACGTGGCGGCGGGCATGATCGCGGTGCAACTCGCGGTGACCACCGATGTGGCGATGGATCGTCTGCGCGCGCACGCGTTCGCACGGGGGCGCAGCGTCACCGAGGTCGCCGCCGACGTCGTGGCCCGTCGGATCAGCATGAGAGACGAACGAGACAACGGAGGTCCCCGGTGAACACGACGCCCACTCGGCTCGCCCTCGCCGACATCACCGCCACGCTGATCACTCGCTTCGACCTGCCCGCCCTCCTCGAGCGCATCGCGGGCACCGCACTCACCGGGTTCGGCGCACACATCGCCGTCATCTCCCTGGTGGACGGCGATGCGCTGCACGCCGTGGCCACCGCCAGTGTCGGCAATGCGGCCGCCGACGAGCGGCTCTTCACGTCCGGTCCCGTCCGCACCAGTGCCCGGGAAACGGCCGTGGCCATGATCGGCGACGCCTCGGCGGCGGGAAGCAGCCGGTGGGAGCAGTACCGCGCACTTGCCGAGGAGAGCGGCGTCGGCGCCGTACGGGCGTATCCGGTCGTCGCCCTGGGCGTCGGACTCGGCGCCCTGGCCGTCTACACCGCCGAGCCGTGGGGGACCCAGCGTCCGGACGAGCTGGGGCAGATGCTCGCCGACCTGACGGCGTTGGCCCTCACCACCGGAGCGTCGGAGATGCGACGCGTCGACGCGTCGGCCGCCGTGCAGGCAGTGCTCAGCGGCGCGGCCACCATCTCGGGTGCGACCGGTGTGTTGGCCGAATTCTTCGACGACTCCACGTCGGCGGCACGCACTCGGCTGTCCCGCTTGGCGCGGGCGCACGGCACCACGGACAGCGAGCACGCCGCCGCGATCATCGCCGCGCAGAACGTCGCGCCGGCGGACATCGGATCATCGGAGCTGATCTACCTGCCGACGAGCCCGGTGCCGCCCCGGCGCTTCGACTCCTGACCTACTTCTCGGTGATGGCGGCGCTGACGGCGTCGGGTCCGTCGTAGCTGTCGTCGGGCATGGACGACAGTGCGTCGACCACGTCGTCGTCCGCTCCGTTGCTCTTCGCGAGATCGGCCAGGTCTTTCGGCGACGCCGGGTAGTCGGCGCCGGCCAGGTGCTTCTGCAGTTCGATCGGATTGACGGCCATGGGACGGTCCTCTCGTCGTCGGGTGATGGCTCGCGTGCGAGCTACCCGAGGAGGAGGACGGCAAACCGTGCGGGCGTCAGTCCGTGTAGACCACCACGGTGTTGCGGCCCGCCGCCTTCGCTCGATACATGGCGATGTCCGCGAGGTGCATGCCGTGGTTGATGGTCGACGCGATCGGGGCCGCCGTCATTCGCGTGGTGTCGAGACACGAGACCCCGATGCTCACCGTCACCGGGATGAGGTCGGACGCGTCGGACAGCGCGAGCCGGATCGATTCGGCGAGAGCGTGCAGACCGGTGGACTGCGCGTCGAGCACCACGAGGAACTCCTCGCCGCCGCGTCGGGCGACCACTGCCCGGTCACCCAGGTGATCGCGCAGGCGCTGCGCGGCGAGCGCGAGCACCCCGTCGCCCGCGATGTGCCCGTGATGATCGTTGACCCACTTGAAGTGATCGAGGTCGACGAGCAGGAATCCCACCTGTGACCGTCCGCGGAGCTGCCGCTTCGCTTGCACCTCCAGGCCGCGCAGGTTGAGCAGTCCAGTCAGCGGGTCGGTCCGGGCGCTGTCGATCTGACGCTCGAGGTGCCGGTGCAGGGACATCGAGGTGGTGCTGACGATGGACATGGTCGCGTTGACCGCCAGCCAGATGCTCGTCGCCGCGGCGATGGTGGCCATGGCGCCGATCGGTTGCTCGCGCAGGACCAGTGCTGTCATCCAGCCGATCACGACGGTGGTCAGCACCAGGTGCACCACCACGGTGGCGCGTCCGCCGAAGAAGGCGACGTACGAGCTGATGACCGCGAACAGGGCGCACCCGGCGAGACCCAGAGCGTGACTGCTGCACAGCAGGAGGAAGGTCGACGTCCCCACGTCGGCGTAGACGGTGAAGGCCAGAGCGACGGCGCGCTGGGTGCGCGCCCGGCGCCACCAGGTGAACGACTTGCGAGCGGTGGCGACGATTGCGGCCACGGGAAGAGTGGACAGCAGGACGGCGATGGCTGCGATACGCGGGGCACCGGCGGCCGGGCCGGCGGCGCTGAACATCGTCAGGATGCCGGGGACGGCGAACGTCGGGATCAGCACAGCGATACGGCGACGCACGACGTCGGTCAAGGGTGCCCGGGACCGACCACGACTGCGGCCGCCGGAACCTGGGCGTATCACCTGTCGGACGGTATCAGCGTGGAACCTGCGTCGAGGGGCGGTTGCATGCTTCCGTCGGGCTGAATCCTTGTTTTGCGCGCACGTAACAGGAGCGGAAATCAGGAATTGTCGTGCTCTCGCGCGAGTCGCTCGATCAGCGGGCGTGTGCGATAGGGAATCGCTTCGCGCATCACGACGGAAACCGTCGTGCGTTCGACTCCGGGAACCGCGAGAATGAGCCCGGCGACGCGATACAGATCGTCGGCGTCCGCGGCGGAGACGCCGATCTGTAGATCCGCTCCGCCCGAGACACCGACCACCTCGGTCACCTCGGCGATGTCCCGCAGTCGATCGATGACCGCCTCGAGGCGGTGTTGGTCCGTCACTGCGCCCACGTACGCGCGGAGGGGATAACCCAGGTCCCGAGGGGAGACGAGCCGGTCCATCGGCGCGAGAGTATGTGAGTCGTCCCAACGAGAGAGTCTGGCCTGAACCGTGTTTCGAGCCAGTCCGAGGACCGAGGCGAGGTGGACTCCGGTGGCGCGAGGGATGTCGCAGAGCGCGAGCAACAGGCGAGCATCGGTGCGGTCGAGCTTGGTCACGTGGTGAACTGTGCCACACGGCGAGCGGAGCAGGCCGAAGTATGCAGTGCTCACGAACTCGATCGTGATTTCGGAAATCGGTGTTTCTCACATTTATCGCGTAAAAACCGGAGCGAAGCTTTCGCCCCGTTCTCGAGATGCTCGATGGTCACGACATGGTTAAGGTGAGTCCAGAAGTTTGCCCCAGATGTGTGGTCCGGGTGCTCGGTCCGGCCGTCATCGATGTGAGGAGTCGTCTCGGTGGAGATATCTGATTACGTGAGAATTCTCCGCGCGCGGTGGATCGTGATTGTTCTGACCACGGTGATCGCCGCAGCGGCGTCGCTGGTGTTCTCACTCGTGTCCACGCCCGTGTACGAGGCGTGCACCCGCCTCTACGTCTCCACCGGCTCGTCGTCGTCCTCGGTGACCGAGGTGTACCAGGGCAACCTGGCGTCGCAGCAGCGCGTCGCCTCCTACACACAGCTCCTCGGCGGTGAGAGCGTCGCGCAGCGCACCATCGACAGCCTCGGCCTCTCCATGAGCCCGTCGACGCTGGCGTCGAAGGTCCGCACGACGTCCTCGCCCGACACCGTGCTGATCGACACGTGTGTCTCCGACGCGAATCCCACCACCGCTCGCGACCTCGCGAACGGCATCGGCGCGACCTTCGTCGGCTTCGTCGACGATCTCGAGACGCCCCCCGGTGGCGGAGCTGCCCTGGCGAAGGTCAGCGTCGTCGAACCTGCCCAGGTTCCTGCGGGTCCCGTGTCACCGAAGACCACGCGCAACCTCGCTCTCGGTGTCGCCGTCGGCCTGCTGCTCGGCATCGCGCTCGCGGTGATCCGCGACCGGCTCGACAACACCATCAAGGACCGCACCGCCCTCGCCGATCTCTCGGGCGTTCCCGTCGTCGGCGTCGTGCCCTTCGACAAGACCATCAAGGAGGAGGCGGCGCTCTCGTTCGCCGAGTCGTCCTCCGGCACCGCCGAGGCGTTCCGTGAACTGCGCACCAACCTCCAGTTCCTCGAGGTGGACTCCCCGCCGCGCGTCATCGTCGTGACGTCCGCCGTGCCCGCCGAGGGCAAGACGACCACGGCCGTCAACCTCGCGCTCGTCCTCGCCGAGGCCGGCCACCACGTGGCGCTCATCGAGGGCGATCTCCGTCGTCCCCGTGTCTCGAAGTACCTCGGCCTCGTCGGGTCCGTCGGCTTCTCCACCGTGCTGTCGGGACAGGCGGATGTACAGGAAGTGCTGCAGCCGACCAAGTTTCACGGTGTCGACGTCCTCGCCTCGGGGCCGTTGCCGCCCAACCCGTCCGAGCTGCTCGGCTCCGAGGCGGCGCGCACCGTCATGGACACGCTGCGCGCGAGCTTCGACTACGTCGTCGTCGACGCACCGCCGCTGCTCCCCGTCACCGACGCATCCGTCATCACCGCGCATGCCGACGGCGCCATCGTGGTGACACGCCACGGCCACACCAAGAGGGACGAACTCACCCGTGCACTGGGCAATCTGACGCAGGTGGGTGCCCCGATCCTGGGCGTCATCCTCACGATGGCCCCCTCGCGCGGCAAGCGGGACTACGACTACCGCCACTACTACGAGACCGACACCACGGTCGCTCGTCAGGACGCTCCGTCCGCCGCGGTGCGGCCGGCAGCACCGGTCGTGGTCCCCGAACCCGGGCCGGAGCCCACCCCGGCACCCGCCCCCGAGGCCTACCCCGCGCCTCGCTACGAGCCGACTCGGAGCCATGGCGGTCGAGCGGCTCGACGTCAGGCCGAGAACGCGAACGGCAACGGCAACGGGATCGGGTACGAGGCCGAGCAGGTTCCGAGCCGGTCGACGATGCGTCCGCCGCCTCGCCGTCCGTATCAGTCCTGACAGGGGTGGGTTGCTCGAACCCGCACCGTGTGAACGACGAAAGCCGCAGACCAGGGGTCTGCGGCTTTGTCATAGGCGACGGTGCCCGCCAGTGCGCCTCTCGGCAGGTGGCCGCTCGAAGCGGCTGATGGTTGGTACCCGGGGCATTGGGATCGAGCACCGTCGGTGGAAGTAACGGCGTCCGTGGCGGAAGTATTCCGGGTGTGCACCACGTTCGTGACCGGGGGACGCGGCACTGTCAGTTGTCCCCCGAGTCCGTGTCCCCGGACTCGGCGTCGTCCGCGTCGGTGGTGGTCGTCGTGGACGTGCGGGTGCGCCTCGTCGTGGTGGTCGGCTCGTCGGCGGTCGTGGCCGCGGTGGTGGTCGGCGGAGGCGTGGTGGTGGGCCGGGGTGTGGTGACGGGCGCGATCTGCCACGTCGGGGACGGCGGCACCTCGATGGTGGGCGCGTAGGTCAGGCTGCCCACGACGGCGACCGTGCCGTCGATGGGTGGGGGAGAGACCCGTCGGACGTCCGCGTCGAACACCCCGCCGGCGGCAGCGACGGTGAGCCCGCCGGCCAGGGCGACCGCGGCGATGCCCATCACGACGGCGACGGCAGCTCTCTCACGCATGGTCTCCGCGCTCCGTTTCCGCCCGTGTCCTCGAGCCGAGTCATACCGTAGCCGGGGAGACGGCGGGTGGCAGTCCGAACTTCGATCAGCGAGCGCCCCAGAGCTCGAACAACGGACCGAGCGCCTCCGAGATGGCGTCGCCCACCCGCTCGTACACGTCGGTCGACTGACCGATGGGATCCATGATGTCGAGTTGTGTCACCGGGTTCGCCGCGCGCTCCGAGACCCACGCGGCCGGGTCGATCACCCCGGTGCGTCGCGCAAACTCCGCCGCCTCGAGCAACGTGAACGTGCGGCGGAGGTTGCGCGGCGCCACCGTCAGCACCTCGTCACGGTGCCGCGAGGTCATCGTCAGCACCAGATCCGCCCCGGACGCGATGGTCGGGGTGAGTCGGCGGGCCACGAACCCGGTGGGATCTCCGCCCAGGGACTCGAGAACGCGGGCCGCCTCGGCCTGGACACCGTGCCCGATCACGGCACGAGTGCCGGCGCTGTCGGTGGTCACGTCCAGGTTCAGGTCACGGGCGAACGCGGCGGTCAAGCGTTCCGCGGTGGGGGAGCGGCAGATGTTGCCCGTGCAGACGTAGAGGACATGCATGAGCGGAGTGTAGGTCCGCCCCGGTGTCAGGTGCGCGCGTTGTCCGTCGTGGTGTACGCCTGGTCGTCGAACCGCAGGCTGTCCCCTCCCGCGCGCTTCGCCTCGTACATCAGACGGTCGGCGCGGCGGATCAGCAACTCGACGTCGTCGGCGTCGCGGGTCCACCGGCTGCCGGGGATCCACGCGACTCCGGCACTCGCCGTGACGGGTACCTCGTCGGCGTCGCACCGGACGGCGGCGTGGACGTCGTCGAGACGGTTCCGCATCTCCGCCCACGGCACGATCCCGACGATGCAGAACTCCTCGCCGCCGAGACGGGCGACGTATGCCCAGGTGGTCGTACTGGTCTGCAACCGTTCGGAGACCCGTCGCAACACCTCGTCGCCGCCCTCGTGGCCCACGCGGTCGTTGACCGACTTGAACCTGTCGAGGTCGATCACCATCATCGCCACCACCTCGTCGTGACGTGCCGCAGCCAGCAGCGGCGCGTGCACCACCGCGCTCAGCCCCCGACGGTTCAGCGCCCCGGTCAGTGGATCGGTGCCCGACTGGTACGCGTCGTCCCGCAGGTTCGACAGCGGGATCTGCGAGAGCAGCGGTGCGAGAAGGAACAGTGCCAGCTGCACGACCAGCAGGACGGACAGGTACGCCACGTCACTGTCGCCCTCCGCGGCGGCCGAGCCGAAGAAGTAGAGCGACACGGCCACCGTCAGCGCGATGTGTGCCACGAGCGTGCGGATCGAGTGGAAGTAGCCGCAGTAGATGCCGAGCAGGGCGAACACCACGGACACGGTGAACGAGGCCTGCACGTCGGCCAGCATCGACAGCCCCACCACCAGCGCCACGTCGTCGCCGAACAGGAAGACGAGGGACTGCCGACGAGACGGCCACGTCCCGCGGAGCCACAGCAGCGCCGACACGGCGCCCGTGACCAGGCAGGCGATGAACACGGCGCGGGCGGCAGGTGAGGGAGGTGCCCCGCTGGTGAAGAGCAGCAGGGAACCTGCGAGCACCACCATGAGCACCACTGCGGCCATCATGCGGCGGTAGGGCCGCTGCAGTCCGCGCTGCGCCATGTAACCGGGCATCGCGGAGTAGTCGAAGGGTCGACTCCACCACTCGCCCACAACACGGAACATCGACTGGCAACTCTCGGCTGGGAAGAATGGTGAAAGGTAAACCTACTCACAGGTTCGTGACGACGCCCCGCTTCGTTACAGCACCGCGGCCTCGCGTGGCAGGATTTCGAGCATGGCTGATGAACTCTCACGACAGCGCCCGAGTGTCGTCGTCGTCGGCGGCGGATTCGGCGGGCTGTACGCCGCCCGGCGACTGCGCCACATCGACGGCGACGTCACCGTGATCGACCGCGGCACCTCGCACGTCTTCCAACCGCTGCTCTACCAATGCGCCACCGGCCTGCTGTCCGAGGGATCCATCACCTCGCCGCTGCGGCACCTCCTGCGTCGACAGAAGAACACCCACGTCGCGCTCGGAGAGGCGTCGGGCATCGATCTCGAGAAGCGCCGGCTCACCGCGTCGCGTATCGACGGGTCGACGTTCGAGCTGCCCTTCGACTACCTCGTGTTCGCCGCCGGCATGCGGCAGAGCTATCACGGCAACGAGGAGTTCGCGAAGTACGCGCCCGGCATGAAGACCGTCGACGACGCGCTCGCGATCCGCCGCAAGCTCATCAGCGCGTTCGAGATGGCCGAGTCGCTGCCCACTCCCGAGGAGCGTCGGCCGTGGCTCACGTTCGCGGTGTCCGGCGGCGGCCCCACCGGCGTGGAGATCGCCGGTCAGATCCGTGAGCTCGCCGTCGGTGCCCTCGAGCACGAGTTCCGCTCGATCGACCCGAGCGAGGCGCGGGTGCTGCTGTTCCACGGCGGTGACCGCGTCCTCGAGTCGTTCGACGCCACGCTGTCGGCAAAGGCTCAGAAGACCCTCGACCACATCGGGGTGGAGACCCACCTCGGGGTCCACGTGACCGACGTGACGGCCGACCACATCGAGGTCACCCGCAAGTCGGACAAGCAGAAGACGACCTACGACACCCACACCGTGCTGTGGACCGCGGGCGTCGAGGCGGTGCCCTTCGCCGGGACCCTGGCGTCGGCACTGGGCGTCACGCAGGCACGCGGCGGACGCATTCCGGTGGAGAAGGACCTCTCGGTCGCCGGGCACCCCACCGTGTACGTCGTGGGCGACGTGGCCGCGCTGAACGATCTGCCCGGCGTCGCGGAGGTCGCCATGCAGGGCGGCCGCCACGCGGGCGCGATGATCGCCAAGACCATCGAGAACGGGACGCGCGCGTCGTCGCCGTTCAAGTACCACGACCTCGGTAGCGCGGCCTACATCGCGCGTCGGCACGCCCTGCTGCAGGCGGGCCCCATCCAGCTCTCGGGCTTCGCCGGGTGGGCCGCGTGGGGCGCGATCCACATCGCGTTCCTCTCGGGTCGACGCAACCGTGCCGGCACCTTGATCAACTGGGCCGCGACCCTCGCCTCGGGAACCAGACGCGAGCGAGCGGTCACGTTCGGCGATCCGGAGACCGCCCGCATGCCCTACGCGTGACCGGCCTCCGGACAAAGTGGACGCCTACCCCGTTTGTCAGGTCATAACAGCCGATGTGACGGCGATGGCGCGGCCTGGTTACACTCTGTGATCGCACGCGCTCGTCGTGCGGTACATCGGTCCGGACAAGGCGGCTCATGACAGTACTGGGAGTGTCGGTGGGCACCAGTGCCGTGCGCTTGGCCAGGCCCGTTCAGGGGCTGCGCGCGGGCGTCGAGGCCGCCTTCCGTCACCGCGCCATCGACACCACCTTCGACCAGGCCGAGCAGCTCGCGGCCGAGTCCATCGGCGTCATCCTCGCCGACCCCGCCGACCCCGAGTCGATCTCCGCCACCGGCGTCGCCTACCGCGACGACGCGCAGGCCGGCGCCGTCGCCCGGGCCATGGCCCGCCAGCACATCGTCAACTACCGCCTCGTCCCCGAAGTGCATGCCGCCGTGCAGTTCCTGCGGTCCACGGGCGACCTCGACGGGCTCCACGTCGTCGGGTTGTACGACCTGGGCAGCTCGGGTCTCAGCGTCACCGTCGTCGACCTCGACAACGGGCAGGTGCTCGCCTCCGAGCGCAGCTTCGCCGTCAGCGGCAACATGTTCGACGCCACCATCCGCGACAACCAGATCGGCCGCCAGCAGAGCGGCCTGGACGACGTGGACGGACGCGAGTTCGAGCTCCGGTGCCGCGTGGCCAAGGAACAGCTCTCCTCGAGCGGCGCCGTGTGCCTGCCGGGTATCGGCGGGCTCATCCTGCTGTCCCGCGAGGCGTTCGAGTCGATGGTCGCCGTCCCCATCGAGCAGTCCGCGCGGCTCACCCGCGATGTCATCACGCGCGCCGGCCGCCCCGTCGAGGCTCTCGTCATGATCGGCGGCGGATCCCGCATCCCCCTGGTCCGGGCGACGCTCGCGGGCTGGGTCGGTCTCCCCACCATCACGCCCGCGGAGCCCGAGCTGGTCGCCGCGAAGGGTGCGGCACTGTCCGCGACTCCCGTGGACGGCCAGTCGAACTCCGGTCCCGTCCCGATGGCCGCCCCTCGTCCCGCTGCTCCCGCTCCGACCGTCGCGGCACCGCTGGTGTCCGCTCCCGTGGTCGCCGGGCCGGTCGAGCCGCGCACGCCGGACGCACCGGCGCCGGAGAAGGCGCTCAGCGCACCGTCCGCGGAGACCATGGCCTACAGCGACGTGGAGAGCCGTGAGCACTCCGCGCGCGACATCGACCATGCGGCTCGCGACTCGGAGCATCGCCCCGACGTGGCGGATCCGCGCGCGGCGGAGACTCCCTCGTGGCTCTCCGGGTCCGGTTCCGCAGCGCCGGAACAGCGTTCGTCACGCCCACGGCTGCCGCTCATCGCGGCCGTCGGTCTCGCGGTGATCGCTGCCGTCGGGCTCGCGCTCGGATACGGCGCCACGCCGTCGCAGTCCACCGCCGACGTCACGCCGGCCGATCAGGCGGGAACGTCGAGTTCGGACACACCGTCCACGACGACGGCGACCACCACACGGACCACCACCACGGTGCCGCCGACCACCACCACCGTTCCCCCGGTCGCTCCGGCTCCGGTGGAGGCGCCCGCTCCGGCCGCCGAGGTTCCCGACGTGGCGCCTGCTCCCGCGCCTGCTCCGCCGACCATCCCGGGTCTCCCCGGTGTGCAGCTGCCGCCCGGCATCCAGATCCCGCCGGGTCTGATCCCCGGGTTCTGACTCCGAGTCACACCTCTCGGTCGGTTTCTCTGAGGCCTGAAAACAAACCGAAAGTATCTTGCGTGATATCATCTTCGGTATCCGGTCTTCTTCCGACCGGTGGCTGCGCTGCGGGGCGCGTCGGCGGCGGAACTCGAGCCAGAGGCGGTGTCGTGCGTGACCAGCGTTGACGAACGAAGCAGTGTCAGAGGTGTGTCGATCCCTCGTCCTGCCGTGTCGAGAACGACCGACGAGCCGAACTACTCTCGCGTCACCGTGCCTTTCCCTCGGGTCGCACCGTCGTCACGGGCCCACTGGCAAGCCGTCTACCGGCGCCGTGTGGCCCTGACCGATCTGGCGGTCATCGTCCTCTCCGTCGCGCTCGCACACGTGGTGCGGTTCGGGGAGAACTCGTCGCTCATGGCCGCGTCCGTCGACATCGACTACGTCACGGTGTCGCTGCTTCTGGTGGTCGGTTGGTCCGCCTTCCTGGTGATCTTCGGAGCCAGGTCGACGCAGATCATCGGGACCGGGGCAGAGGAGTATCGACGCATCCTCTCGGCGACCATGCGACTCTTCGGTGTCGTCGCGATCCTGTCTCTGCTGTTCCGCATCGACTTCGCACGCGGCTACCTGGCCATCGCCCTTCCCTTCGGCGCCGTCGGCCTGCTGATCGGTCGGCACGTCTGGCGGGGGTGGGCACGACGACACAAGGCGTCGGGACTGTTCACGACCTCGGTGCTCGTGGTCGGTTCGCACCGCGCCGCCACATCCATGGCGGCGTCCTTCGAGCGGGACGAGTCGAGTGGCTGCCGGGTCGTGGGTGCCTGTGTGCCCGGGCACGGTGTGGCCACGTCCAGCAATGGCGCCGGGTCCCTCGACGTCGACGGTCACCGCATTCCGGTACTCGGTGACGAGCACGCCGTCATCGCTGCCATGCATTCCACCGGCGCCGACGTCATCGCGGTCACCGCGACCGAGCATCTGGGTGCCGAAGGAATGAAGCGCCTGCTCTGGGAACTCGACCCGTTCGGCGTCGATCTGGTGGTGGCGCCCGGCGTCGCCGACATCGCAGGTCCGCGGCTCACCCTCCAGCCGGTCGCCGACCTTCCACTCCTCCATGTTCAGAAGCCGCGCTACCAGGGAGCCACCCGCTTCACCAAGACCGCCTTCGACATGTGTTTCTCGGCTCTCGCGCTCCTGCTCGTGTCGCCCGTTCTGCTCGCCATCGCGCTCGCCGTGAAGATCGACACTCGCGGCCCCATCTTCTACAAGTCGGAGCGAATGGGACTGGACGGTAACCCCTTCCAGATGATCAAGTTCCGCACCATGGTGGTGGACGCCGACAAGCATCTGGCCACCCTGCTCGCGCGCAACGAGAGCGAGGGGGGAGTGCTGTTCAAGATGAAGCACGATCCGCGAGTGACGCGTGTCGGCCGAGTTCTACGCCGCTACAGCCTCGACGAGTTGCCGCAGTTCGTGAACGTGCTCCGTCGCGAGATGAGCGTCGTCGGTCCGCGTCCGCCGTTGCGCCGTGAGGTGGAGACGTACGACGGAAACGTGCGTCGGCGTCTGCTGGTGCGCCCCGGTGTGACCGGCCTGTGGCAGGTGAGTGGTCGATCCGACCTCACGTGGGAAGAATCTGTGCGCCTGGATCTCTCGTACGTGGAGAACTGGTCCATGACACAGGACATGCTGATCATCGTGAAGACCGTGCGTGCGGTGTTCGGCAGCGAAGGCGCTTACTGACTCCGTGTGCGAAGGGCTGTCAGCAGTCCTCGAACACCGCGCGTGCGAATCCCGCTGTCTGATAGACGTACTGCCACGTCCACGCCCACCAGGGGAGCTCGGTCGGGCTCGCGAGCACGGTCAGGTCACCGTCCCAGCACTTGTCGAGGATGTACCGACTGCGCGACACGTGGGGCCGGAACGTCACGACCAGAACATGTTTCCAATTCTGCTCCTCCGCGAGCCGGCGGATCTCTCGTCCCTCACCGCGGGTGGTCGACGGGTCCGGAACGAAACAGGTAACCGTGAAGTCGTAGGTGCCGTTGCACAGATCGCTCATGTAGTCGGGATCGCCGTAGGAACCGACACCTCGTGCGGTGTACGGATCCGAGAACACCACCTGCGGCGCATAGCCGTCCTCTGCCAACTCGAGGCCGAATTCCTCACGTCCGTCGTGGGCGCCTCCGAGAACGACGATGGCGTCCGCGGCAGTGGGCTGATCGACGCGCGGGCTCACGTAAGGCTCCCAGCCGACGGCGGTGGCCACGGCGACGGCGCCGACAACGGTGAGCGCCACCCGACGGCGACGGCGCCGGGGCGACTTCCTCTGCAGCACCCGGTCAGTCTACGGCGAGGGTGCGGGTGCGCCGTCGCGTGAGTACGCGGCGTCGAGCGTCTGAGCGACGGAGGCCATGCCGGAGGTCTCCCGGACCGTCCGGAAGGCGTTCTCGCCCGCTGTGCGGAGCGTCGGGGGGTCCGCAAGCAGCGCGGACATCGCCGCGGTGAGCTCGGAAACAGTGCCGTTCGTCACTGCGCCGCACGCGTTCTCGGCGATCAGGGGGGCGAGACCACAGGTGTCGGTGACGATCACGGGTACGCCGACGGACATGGCCTCGAGAACCGACATCGGGTAGGGCTCGTCCACGGACGGCAACACGTAGAGGTCGGCCGTGCGCATGGTCTCCAGCGTCTCGTGTGGTGGCAGCGGACCGCGCCACTCGACGGAAGCGCTCACGCCGGCGTCGGTGATGCGCGCGGCGACCGCATCGCCTTCACCCTCATCTGGTCCGACCAGGGTGAAGCGAGCGGTGTGGCCCTCAGCCAGGACGGCGACTGCCGCGTTCACGAAATCGACGGGGCGTTTACGAGCCTGAAGTCGAGCGAGGAAGAGCACATGCGGCGGGGCCTCACCGGATTTCCGTCGACGTTCCGCGGCGGGAACACCATTGGCGAGACGGATGAAGTCGAGGTCGGTGTTCGCCACCGCCTCGACGTCGCGCTTCTCGTGATCCGTCAGGTGAAACACCCCGGAGGCGCGGCGCAGTACCGGACGCGTGAGCAGAGCATCGATCGGCCGCGCCAACATCTTGTCGGTCGGGTCGATCATGCCGTGAGTCTGTGTGAACAGCCGCTGCGATCGGCCGACAGCGATGCGCGCGATCGGCAGCGTGACGAGGTCCCGCGCCAGGTGCACATGGACCACGTCGTAGTCTCGGCCGTGGCGCAGGAACCACGTCACCATGGCTGGGGACGACAGGCCCGCGAAGCCCGCGCCCGGCAGTATCGCACGGACCGGAAAGAGGCGGACCGGCACGCCGTCCTGCTCGGTGGGTGCCACGTCGAAGCCGCGGGTGCCGGCGGCGATGGTGACGTCGTGGCCTAGTGCCCTGAGCTCGCGTGCCTGGTTGACCGCCACTCGCACCGGCCCGCCGTAGGCGCCGTCCGGTGAGATCAGTGTGACGACGTGAAGAATCCTCACGGTCGCATCACCGCGTTCGGTGCCAGGACGACAGCGTCCGCTGCGACGTCCGCGGTGACCAGAGCCGTGGCCCCGACGACGGCGTCGGATCCGATGGTGACTCCGCGTAACACCGTGGCTCGCGCGGCGATCCACGCCCCGTCGCCGATCTCGATCGGCGCGTTGTCGAACTCGAAGGTAGGAGACCGGCGGTCGTGACTACCGGTACACAGCAACACGCCCTGCGAGATGCAGACGTCGGAACCCACCGTGACGGGCTCGAGGTTCAGGATCCAGACGTCCTCGCCGATCCATGAATCGCGCCCCACCGTCAGCTTCCACGGCCAGTGAACGCGAACGCGGTGCCGGATCAACACTCCGTCGGCGATGGTGGCACCGAACGCCCGGAGAACGCGGACCCGGACCGAACCGGGGCACCACCATCGCGTCAGTACCGTCCCGGACACGGCCAGCCAGAGAATCTGCTTCAGCGGTCCTGCGCCCTTGTCGTAGCCTCGGCCGGTGAAGCCGGCCAGCGATCGACGCAGAGGTGCCGCACTCACGACCGCACGGCGTCGGCACGGCCCGCGGTGCGGTACCAGTCGACGACGCCGGCGATTCCGTCGGCGAGTCCGACGGACGGCGCCCACCCCGACTCCGTGAGAGTCGTGACGTCCAGCAGCTTGCGCGGTGTGCCGTCCGGCTTCGAAGTGTCCCAGTTCACGTCACCGTTGTACCCGACCGCGGCCGCTACCAGGTCCGAGATCTCGGCGATGGTGTGATCGACGCCCGTGCCGACGTTCACCTGCTGCGGTCCGTCGAAGTGCTCGAGCAGGTGGAGACAGGCCGATGCCATGTCGTCCACGTGCAGGAACTCGCGACGCGGCCTCCCGCTGCCCCAGTTCGTGACCTGTTCGGCCCCCGTGGCGACTGCCTCCTCGAAACGACGCACCAGTGCGGGCATGACGTGCGATCCGGAACGCGAGAAGTTGTCTCCCGGGCCGTAGAGGTTGGTCGGCATGGCGGAGATCCACGGCAACCCGTACTGCTTGCGCACCGACTGCACCTGAAGGATGCCCGCGATCTTGGCGATGGCGTACGCATCGTTGGTCGGTTCCAGCGTGCCGGTGAGCAGATATTCTTCGCGAATCGGCTGTGGCGCCGATCGCGGGTAGATGCACGAGGAACCGAGAAACAGAACCCGTTCGACGTCGTGGGCCAGCGCTGCGTCGAGGACGTTGACCTGGATGCGCAGGTTCTCGGAGAGGAAGTCCACCGGGAACGTGTCGTTGGCGAGGATGCCGCCGACTTTCGCGGCAGCGAGAACGACTGTGCGGGGACGAGTCGCGGAGAAGAACTCGAACACCTGGTCGCGCTCACGAAGATCGAGCTCGGACGACGTCCGTCCGATCAGCGACGTGAAACCCTCACCTTCGAAACGGCGCCAGAGAGCCGATCCGACCAGACCGCGGTGGCCGGCGATGTAGAGCGGTTCGTCGCGATCGAGCGGACCGGGCACGACACTGCTCGGTCCGGTGGTCACGACCTGTTCCAGTCCGGGAGGGACGGGCGATCGATCCACGGCTTGCCCTCGTGCGTGAGTGCTGCGACATCCGCATCGACCATGATGCGGGCCAGTTCGGGGGTGTGCACCGTGGCCTTCCAGCCCAGGTCGCGTTCCGCCTTGCTCGCGTCACCGATGAGGGCGTCGACCTCGGAGGGTCGAAGGTAGCGCTCGTCGAACCTGACGTGCTGCTCCCAGTCGAGACCGACCTGCTCGAACGCGGCGACGAGGAAGTCACGGACCGAGAAGTTACCGCCGGTCGCCAGGACGTAGTCGTCGGGAGTGTCGGCCTGCAGCATTCGCCACATTCCCTCGACGTACTCGGGTGCGTAACCCCAGTCACGGATGGCGTCGAGGTTGCCGAGGTAGAGCTCGTTCTCCATGCCGGCGGCGATGCGAGCTGCTGCGCGGGTGATCTTGCGCGTCACGAAAGTTTCCCCGCGGCGGGGTGACTCGTGATTGAACAGAATGCCGTTGACAGCGAACATCCCGTAGGCCTCGCGATAGTTCCGCGTGACCCAGTAGGAGTAGACCTTCGCGGCACCGTAGGGCGAGCGCGGATGGAACGGCGTGGTCTCGTCCTGCGGAGGCGGTGTGGCACCGAACATCTCGGAGCTCGACGCCTGGTAGAAGCGGCAGTCCAGGCCTGCCAGACGCACTGCCTCGAGCAGTCTGATGGAGCCGATACCCGTGGTGTCACCGGTGTGTTCGGGCTCGTCGAAGCTCACGCGCACGTGGGACTGCGCACCCAGGTTGTAGACCTCGTCGGGACGGATCTGCATGAGCAACGTCACGAGGCGGGCACCGTCGCTGAGGTCGCCGTAGTGCAGGAACATCTTCGCGTCCGGGTTGTGCGGGTCGGCGTAGATGTGATCGATGCGAGAGGTGTTGAAGGAGGACGAGCGACGCACGACTCCGTGCACCTCGTATCCCTTGGCGAGCAGGAGCTCGGCCAGGTAGGAGCCGTCCTGTCCGGTGATGCCCGTGATGAGGGCGCGCTTTCCGGTTCCGATCTTCGTCATGAGCTGATAACACTTTCGGTGCGGGCCGGGGAGCGGCGTGCGGCTGCGAGCCGACGAAGCCACCCCTCGTAGCGGTCGATGGCGTAGTCCTCGGAGAGCACGCGGGTGCAGTACCTGCGTCCGGCGTCTCCGAACCGGCGGGACGACACGTCGTCCGAGCCGATCGCGAGAGCGGTGTCGAGAAGCTCTCGGGGGTCCCCCGACCCGATGTGAACTCCGGCCCCCGACGCACGGATCTCGTGCGCCGTCGTGCTCGTGGGGTCGGTCGCGGCGAGAACAGGATTGCCGCTGGTGAAATAGGACGTCAGTTTGCTGGGAACGGCCATCTCGGCCACGCCCGGCTTCTCGTTGACGAGGAGCACGTCGGCGGCGGCGAGTGCGGACCGGAACTCGAGGTCCGGGAGTGGCCGAACGAACTGGAGACGTGAGACGCCGACGGCGGCGGCCTCGAGCTGGGGGCGCTGATTGCCGTCACCCATGAGGACGAATCGAACACGTCGGCTCTCCGCGTCCGCCAACCGCGCGGCCTCGACGACGTTCTCGAGTCCTTGCTTCGCGCCCATGTTGCCGGAGTGCAGGACGATGGTCTCGTCCTCGGCCCACCCGAACGACCGGCGTACGGCCTCCTTGTCGATGGTGCCCATCGGCTGGATGTGAGTCCAGTTGCGAATCACCTCGACCTTGGCCGGATCGACCTGCAGGTTGCTGGTGACGTGGTCGCGGAAACGGTCGTGGATCACCGACACGCCGTCCGCGGCACGGAGGATCTCGGACTCGAAGCGGGCGGCGGCGCGTGCTCCGCGGCCGTCCATCGCGCCGGTCTCGACGACGCCGAGGCTGTACAGATCCTGGACCCACACACCGACAGCGGGCCGACGCGGTGAGAGGCGCGCACGGGTGATCGCCATGGCGGTCGAGATGAGAGTGGGACTGACACAGAGCAGTACGTCGGGGCTGTTCCAGCCGCTTCGCACGGAGCGGGCTCCGAAGCTCGCCTCCATCTTGACGCGGCCCTTGGGGGTGGGCGGATCCGGAACGAGGTGGCGTCGACGGTGCACGTCGACGCCGTTGATCTGCTCGTCGGACGAGGACTGGTCGTACCCGTCCGCGATCCGCCACTCGGGATAGTGGGGCATGCCGGTGACGACGTCGATCCGGTGTCCGCGCGATGCGAGGCCCTCCGCGAGCGCGGTGGTGTAAGGCGCGATTCCCGTCGTCTCGGGCGCGTAGTTGATACCCAGAATCGTGACGCGCAGGGGCTGGGCCTCGAAGGCCTCGGCGCCGTCTCGCGGCTCGGTACGGATGTCGGGGAGTGCTGTCCACTCCCGCTGCGGCGAACTGATACTGCACCTCCGGGTCTAGGTTGCTTGCGAAACCGTCCCCGAGTCGGTTTCGAGCCATTGAACCAGATTATCGGTTTCAGGACAACTGTGAAACCGCCGTACTCAGTTGTTAAAGTGTTTCCATCAGACCCGTCGGTTCGGGAACGCGGGCGCAACACGGCCCGCTGCCTGATATGTGGTCCGTCACGTGAAGGACAGGGGAATCGTCATGACATCTCGGAGTGGGGCGCACGGCACGCCTCGGTGTGCGCGATGACCGCCGATCCGTGGGCCGGCAAATTCTGCTGCCAGGTCGAGACGCTGTACGGAGACGTCGACCTCGGTGCCGTGACGAGTGTCGGCAGGGCGTGGGCGGAGGCGTGTTTCGCTCCCGGCCACCAGCCGGCGGTGCGATGGATGGTCGCCACCGGTGACTTCGACGTTCTGCCCCTGACGGATGCCGTCCACGACGCGCTCGACGCCGGTGAGCTGACGCTGACCCGGGACGGCTTCCGCGAGAGCGCGATCGCTGACTTCGTGCGGCGGGGCGACCGTCCGGACGCCGACGGAGCCTTCGACCACGCGACAGTGCACGTGGTGATCGGCGCCCGGCACGTCCGCGTCGTCTACAGCCACCTCTTCGGAGACGAGACGGTCTTCTTTCCGAAGGTGCGACGGTTGTCTCTCGCGATCGGTGGTCGAACGCTCCCCATTCCACCGCCTCTCACGGACGAACGTGCGCTCACCGGTCTCCGCCTCCTCGGCGCCGCGGCTCAGGTCGCTGCGTCACGCCCGCGAGCAGTGGCCACGGCGGCGCGAACCATCGTGCGAGGGCGGTCGACCGACGCGGTGATGTCCCCGAGTTCCGTGACGCGACCGGCAGATCCGAACGCGGTCTTCGCGATCTGCGTGACGATCGAGACGGTGTCGGCGCCCAAGATCCCGTCGGTTCTGCTGTACTGCTCGATCCTCCGAGACCTCGCACTTCCGGCGGGCGTCATGAACCACGTCATCGCGGATCTGCGCTCCTACTCGCCCGCCCTGTCCGGTACGGGCGGCAACGCGGTGAGTCATGTGCCGTTCGTCGCGGACTGGTCCCGTGACGACCCGAGCGGCTGCGCGGCCTCGATCGCCGCTCGGTTGCGTGTGGCGGAACCGGTGGTGCGTGCGGCAGCCTCGAGGCTGTTCGGACTCGGCGCGCGGATGACGACGTCGCGGCCGTCCGTGTCGAGCGCCACCCTGGCCACCTCGATGTCCTACTACCGCGTGCCCGCGGGCCAGTCCGTCGTCCGGTCCGACGGGGATGCCGTCCACGTCACGGGGTTGCAGACGCCGGATCTGGGTGTGCTCGCGTTCAACGCGCGGGACTTCGGCGGAACCGCGGATCTGACAGTGTCGCATCGCGGTGGACTCGTCGATCGAGATCGCGTGCTCGCAGCCCTGGTCGTCAACGCTGCTCGAGTGGGGTGTCGGGTCACGTGGTCCTGGTCCTTCGACCGGCACGACCACGCGTCGTCGAGTTCGCCGATCACGGCTGTGCCGACCGAGGGCAGTTATGCATAGCCATAAACAATCCTGTAGTCTTCTTTCGAGGCAGTGATCAGGTTGCCGGTACGCATCGTCGGGGTGTAGGCGGGTCATCAGTCGGTGATTCGTCGTCCAACACGTCGAGGGGCGGTGTCAACATGGCTGGGCTCAAGTTTCGGGTGATCGCCAGCGCAGGGGACCAGGTCCTCTCCAGCGTCAGCAACGCTGTCATTCTGTTCGCGATGGCCGGTCCGTCCTCGGTCCAGGCATTCGGTGCCGCGGTCCTCGTCTTCTCGATCGTCACCGCTGCCATCGGACTCGTCCGAGGTGCCCTGGGCACACCGTTGTTGCTCATGAGCGGCGAGTCGCGTGAGGACATCCTGCGTGAAGGGTCTCGCGGTCTCGGTTCGGCGCTCCTGTTCGGTGCGGTGGTCGGTGTCGTCGCCCTCGTGGTGTCCATCGCCCTCGACGAGCCCCAGGTCGGAATCGCCTACGCGACAGCCGTTCCACTCGTGCTCGCACAGGATGTCCTGCGGTTCGTCTCCATGGCCCTGGGGGAACCGGAATCGGCGTTCGTCAGCGACGCGATCTGGGCAGTGGGTGCTGGTGCAGTACTCGTCACGACGTGGATCTCGCCGACCGCTCTGGTCATCCCCGAGATGATCTGGTTCTGGTCCATCGCAGGTGGACTCGCCCTTCTGCAGCTCGCCTGGCGCACGGGTATTCGCCCGACGTTCCGTGGCCTCCGGACGTGGTGGGTCGAATTCTGGCAGCACCGAACGCGTTTCGCCTTCGAGAGCGGCGTGGATCAGATCGCCGCGATCCTCATCGTGTCGGTCTCCACCATCTTCATCGGCACCGTCGCCGCCGCATCACTGCGCGGCGCGGTCACCGTCCTCGGGCCCTTCGCTGTCCTCATCAGTTCGTTGCCTCTCATCGTCATCCCCGAGGCCGTGCGGGCAGGGCACAGCGCCAAGCAGATCTGGCGCACTCTGAGCTACGCCGCATGGATCACGTCCGCCCTCGCCGCCACCATCGGATTCCTGGCACCGTTCGTCCCCTCGTTCCTGGGTCGCCTGTTGCTGGGTGATTCGTGGGCCGAGGCGACACAGGTGCTGCCGTTCCTCGGGTTGGAATACGCCGCGATCTGCTGGATCGCCGGCGTCTACAACTTCTATCGGTCGCGTGGAGCGTCCGCCGAACTCCTGAAGTACCGCATCGTGCAGAGCCTGCTCGGCATCGTCATCTGCACGGGCGCAGCGGCGATCTTCCGCACTGCCGCCGGCGTGGCGATCGGGCTCGCTCTGTCGGCCACCGTGATGGCCGTGTGTCTGGTCGTCGAGGTGTACCGGAAGCAACTTCGACAGGTCGCCGCAGAGCGTCGCCCCGTGCCTGCGACCGCACTGGCCGCCCGCGGTTACGCGGAGTCGCGGTCATGACCGCCCCGTCCACGCGCCGACTGCGCCCCGCCGTCGCCACGATGTCGAGCGGCCGGCTCGGTGCTCCGCTCCTGGCGTGCTGGGTGGCGGCGTCCATGGTCGTGCTGGTGCCCGTCGTCGTCATCGGCTTCACGCCGACTCCGCATCGCCCGGTGTGGATGGGCGCCCTCGCCGTGACCACGATCGCCGGAGTCCGCTACGCCTGGATCATCGGTGAGGGCCGTCGCCGCCTCATCGAGATGTCCTTCTGGATGTTCACCTACGTCTTCCTGGGGCTGGCCCCTCTTGCGCAGTTGCGACTGGAGCAGAACCCGCCCACCACGCCGCGTCTCGATCCGTCCCTGGACATCAAGGCCATGGTCATCGTCGTCACCGGCCTGGTCTTCTTCTGCGTCGGTCTCGTGGTCGCGCGACTGGTGTGGCCCAAGCTCCCGCCCATCGTGACCGGGGAGCGCGGAGCCGGACGTATCGACCCGCTTCGTGCGGTGGCCCTGGCGGTCGTCGCGCTCGCTCTCAACGCGTACTACATCAGCCGGATCGGCCTCGGCACCTTGTTCACGAGCCGCACCGCCGTGACCGAGCAGGCGGAAGGATCGCTCGGACAGTCGACCACCGCGGTCATCATCGCCGCGGGCGCCATGATGTCGCTGCTGGTCGCGTTCATCGCCGTGGTCAAGTACTACGACACGATGACGGTGAAGGAACGCGCGTTCCTCCCGATCATCATCCTGCTGGGCGCGACTCTGTGCGTCACTCTCAATCCCATCTCCAACGCGCGCTACCTGTTCGGCACCGGGGCGCTCGCGGTCGCAGCGCTGTTCGGACTGTTCGCCACCCGCGCCCGGTTCCGCGTCGTCGCGATCCTGGCAGTGGCCGCGCTCGTGCTCGTCTTCCCCCTGGCCGATGCCTTCCGCTACAGTTCGTCCGCCCAGTTCAAGACATCGAATCCGTTGGAGTCGTTGACGTCTCCGGATTACGATGCTTTCGCGCAGATCAACAACACGGTGCTGTACGTCCAGAACAACGGCGACACCGGAGGCGACCAGGCCCTGGGCGTGCTCTTCTTCTGGGTGCCGCGGTCCGTCTGGGCCGACAAGGCACCCGACACGGGCGTGCTCCTGGCGCAGAGTCGGAATTACCCCGTGGACAATCTGTCGGCGCCACTCTGGGCCGAGTTGTACATCAACGGAGGGTTCCCGATTCTCGTGATCGGGATGCTGCTGTTCGGCCTCGTCGCGGGACTGCAGGATCGCCGTATCGAGATCTCGCTACGTACGGCACGCGCACCGACGGTGCTGGCCTGCATTCTGCCGTTCTACGCCATCATTCTACTCAGAGGCTCACTGCTGCAGGCGATGTCATACCTTCTCGTCATCATCGCGTGTGCCCTGTTCGTCACCGGAACCGGAAGGAACAAGGCATGACGCGGTCGGCCCTTCGGCGCGGCGACGTCCGAGCCGTCGTACTTCTCGCCATCGTCACCGTGGCCGCGGCGGGCGTGCTCTTCGCACGTGGCGCCGCTGAACCGTCCGGGACCGAATCGAGTGCGACGTCGACGTCGACGTCGGCCTCCCTCGCGCCGAGCCGAGCGACCACCGCGCTCTGGGTGGGCGACAGCTACACCGCGGGTGTGGGCCGGATCGACAACGCCTCCTACGCCCGCATCGTCTGCCTGCGCATGGGGTGGGCCTGCAACGTGGACGCCGAGGGCAGCACCGGGTTCCTCGACGACGGCGCCGCCGAGTACCAGGGCGTCACCAGCCGGCTTCCGGCCCGACTCGACTTCGACAAGGCCACCTTCGACGCGGATGCGATCATCGTCGACGCCGGACGAAACGATCTCGAGGTGCCGTTCGACGTCCTCATCGGGGCGATCGACGACTACGTCTCGGATCTTCGCGAAGGCTGGCCGGACGCGAGGATCGTGATCATCGTGCCCACGTTCATGTCCCCCGAGAAGTACGACAACTACGACGAACTCGTCGCCGGCATCGACGCGATCGCGGCGAAGGTCGGCGGGCAGGTCCTCGATCCTGTCGCGCGTGGGTGGTACGCGAACGTCGACATTCCCTCGATGCAGATCGAGGACAGGGTGCATCCCAACGCGGTCGGCAACGCGTATCTCGCGGGCGTGCTCGAGCGCGATCTCCGCGAACTCGGCCTCGGCGACCTCACCGCACCGGAAGGACCCCAGTGAACATCGCTTCGTTCTCCGCCACCGTCGGTAAGCGCTGGACGACCGTCGTCGCCGGAGTGCTTCTCGGGCTCCTGGTCGCCGTCGGAATCCTCCTGACGTCCGACACCGTCTACCGCTCCACGTCGCAGCTCTTCCTCGGTACGCCCGGGTGGGGCGGTCCGACGACCCTGGGCAATTCGGATTCGAGTCCCTACCAGGGTGACGAGTTCACCCGGCAACGTGCGCAGACCTACGTGCGTCTGATCGAGGACATGAACTTCTCTCAGCGCGTGTCGGAACGACTCGGAGGTTCGGTGTCGCCGTCGGCGGTCGCCGCGCATCTCGATGTACGGGTGGTCCCCGACACCGTTCTGCTCGACGTCACCGCCGGTGACGCGTCACCCGACACCGCGCGGGACATGGCCGTCGCAGCCGCGGAGCAACTCACGGAGGACATCGAGACTCTCGAGACCCCAGCCGGCCTCCGCGTGGCCACCGTGCAGCCCGTGGCCGTGGGCAGCGCGACGGTGCCGACGGAACCGTCGTCTCCCCACACGGCACTCACGCTCGTCGCCGGTGTCACGGTGGGTCTGCTCCTGGGTCTGTCGGCGATGGTCGTGCGCGAGCGGTCACGGCGAACCGTGGACGACGCCGAGACGATCGTCGCCGCGACCGGTCGCCCCGTTCTCGCCACCATTCCCCACGTCACCGACGAGGCGGCGTTCGACGAGTTCCGGTACGACCTCGACTACCTGGCGCGGCGTGCGCCGTCCGGTGTCCTGGTGGTCTCCGGACCGGGATCCGGAGTCGGACGTACCGCCACCGTCGCGGGACTGGGCGCCGCGTACAGACGAGCAGGACGATCGGCGGTGATTGTCGACGCCGATTTCCGCAGTACGGGACCGGAAGCCGCGAGCGGCGGTGTGAGCGGAGTGGTGTTGGGGGAGCTCTCTCTCGCACGTGCACTCACCTCCGTCGACGGTGTCGCGCATCTCGTGAGCGGGGTGCACCCGGCCGAACCTGCACGACTTCTCGAGAACCGACGCTTCGCGGAACTGCTGGACGACCTCCGCTCGCGCTACGACGTCGTTCTCGTCGACTCGCCCGACGCCGGCCGCTTCGACGATGCCCGCACCGTCGCTCGCCTCGCGGACACGACGGTGTTGACGGCCGCTGCCGGCAGGACGTCCATCGACGATCTGGTGCGCTCGGTCGCAGACATGCGAGCGGTCGGCGTGGATGTCGCCGGCACTGTTCTCACTCATTCCCGAGGTACCCGAGCACGATTCGGCTACCTCGCTCCGCACGACGACCAGGACGCGCCGACCGCGGTGCAGACAGGAACGGTGACCCGATGAGCACACTCATCAAGAAGCTTCGCGTGAATACGCTCGTCTGGGCTGTGCCGCTGGGTGCAGTCGTCGGCGCGATACTCGCGCTGATGCTCACCGCCACCATGCCGAAGTCCTACACGGCGAGCACGGTGCTCTTCATCGGTTCACCCGCCGCGGGCGATTCGGCCGGTGCCTATCAGGGTGACCTGTTCTCCCAGCAGCGCGCAGGAACGTACGCGCAGTTGTTCACGGGCGACGACCTCGCCGTCAAGGTGAACGACGACCTCTCGCTCGGTCTGACGCCGAGCGAGCTGGCGTCCAAGGTCACCGCGGCCGCAGTCGAGAAGACCGTGCTCCTGCAGGTGGACGTGGTGGACGGCAGTCCCACGCGAGCCGCCGACATCGCCAACGCCTACGCGTCGAACTTCGCGCAGTTCGTCGGCCAGTTGGAGAACCCGACCGGCGGCGGCCAGCCCAGCTCGTTGGTCACCGTCATCACGGCAGCCGAGGCCCCTGCTGCCCCGACGAGTCCGAGCAGCACGACGAATCTCGCTGCAGGCGTCGTGGCGGGCGGTGCCCTCGCCGGCGCTGTCGTGTGGCTGCGCCGCCGCCTCGACAAGCGAGTGAGGTCTGTCGACGCGCTGTCCGAGGCCGCGGGCGCACCGGTCCTGGGACGATTGCCTGCCGACTCGGCCCGCGGCTCGACGCTCATCAGCCTGCCCGAGAACTCGACGGACGGGTACACCGAGAGTGCGCGCAAGCTGCGGACGACCGTGCAGTTCGTCGACGCGGACAAGCAGAAGGAGTCGCTCGTCGTCACCGGTGTCGGTGATTCCGCGGCGTCGCGTGAGGTGGCGGCGACACTGGCGCTTCTGCTCACCGAGACGGGGAGGACGGTGGTACTCGTCGATGCAGATCTGCGCGAGGCGTCACTGCACCGGTACGTCGGAGCACCGGATGCTGCCGTCGGTCTGACCGATGTGCTCGCGGGTGCGATCATGGTCGAGGACGCGGTGACCACCGTTGCCGGTGGACGCCTGTCCTTCCTCGCTGCCGGTTCGGCGTCGTCCACTCCCGGCGAGGACATCGCCGCGAATCTGATGCGCACCGTTCTCGCCGAACTCGCACGCACCTACGACCACGTCGTCGTCGCTGCCGCTGCCGCCGATGCCTATGCCGATGCTGCGGTGCTGTCGCACGACGTGGACGGAACTGTGGTGGTCGTCCGGGAGGGTGCATCGACCGCCGCGCAGGTCTCCACTGCCGCGCGCGCCCTGCGGTCGACGGGTGGCACCCTGTACGGGACGGTGCTGGTCGCGAAGACGGGTTCGTCCGCGACGACCGTGTCGAACGCGCCGACACGAGTCGCCCCTTCTCACACCTCGATTCCGGAACAGTCGCCGGTCGCTGTGAGCCGTACCCGGCGAACGGAGGTCGACCACCACACCCCGGCCGATCGTGTGTTCGGCCGTGACGACGTCGTACGTGACGACGTCCGCCGTTCGGCCGACGGGGTGGCGCGGGAGCGCCGCGAAGACGATCGCTGGGTCTCCGATCACGACCGCTTCTCGGCGAATCGCGAGGTCGAGGACGCGATCACCGATCCGTTCCCGGCTGTCACCGCCGAGGAGGCCGGTGCTGTGCCGTCCGCGATGGAGTGGGCGCCGGCGGCCCCGGTGCGGCGCCACGTCCCGTCTCGCCCGTTCCCCCGCGCGGCGCTCCCGGCGGCGTCCGAGGCACCCGCGCCCAGGTCCGCAGATGTCGTCGATAAGGACGTCGTCAGCACGTCGGGCGAACAGGATGTCGCTGTCTCCGCGTCGTCGAGCGACGAGGCGCCGTCGGACACCCTCGGCGACGGACCGGACGACACCCGTGACGAGAGCGGCAGCGAGGACGAGACCACGACCACTCGGCAGATCACGCGTCGTGGAGCACCTCGATCCCGCGCAGCGAACGGTCAGCCGGTCGCCGCTTCCGGGCGGGCACGCGGTAGATCGCGGTGACACTCGGCTCCCTCGTGTCCGGACGGCGTCGTCCGGTCGGACGGCGTCTTCTCGTCGTCGCCCTTATCGTCCTGTCCGCGTCGTCGTCGGCATGCTCGACGGCGATCTCGGTCGACGGCCCGGCCGGGCTCGACGGCGCGACCGTGGTCGGTGCGCCGGACGCGACACCGGATCAGACCCTGCCGTTCGACGTCCCCGCCGAGCGAGATTCCCCCAAGAAGGTCTTCGCTCACTACTTTCCGCCGTACCCGATCTCGTTGGACAATGTCGACCCCGCCGAGGACTACTACGCGACGCACTATCTCGATCCGGCCGGTGAGGACGGGAAGTATGCGGACGTCGGCGGTTTCCTCCGGGACCGACCGTTGCCGCGAGCACCCCGTCCCGAGGCCGACTGGGTGAATCAGGATCTCCAGGACGAAGTGCGACAGGCCGTTTCGGCGGGAATAGACGGCTTCTCGGTCGATGTACTCGCGCCGATGGAGACCGGGTCGTTCTCGGTGGCCTCTCGACCCGCTGCATTGCTCGCGGCGGCGAATGCGGTCGACCCGGCGTTCTCGATCATGCTGATGCCCGACATGTCGGGGGTGCTGGCCGACCTCTCTCCTGTGGAACTGGCGGACGAGATGGCGGCGCTCGCGCTGTATCCGTCGGCCTTCCGAGTCGACGGTTCCATCGTGATCAGTCCGTTCCGGGCGGAGGCGAAGTCGCCGCAGTGGTGGGAAGACTTCGGCGCGGCGATGGCGACCCGACACGGTCAGAAGGTCGCACTCGTTCCGGTGTTCGTGGACTCGAGCACCGATCTCGCCGCGTATTCGTCAGTCTCGTACGGATTGTCGTCGTGGGGTGCCAGAAACCCTGCCTTCAATCCGTCCGACGACGCCGGCCCGCAGTCTCCCTTGGGTCAGGCCGCGGAAGCGCACAGACTGGGCAAACTGTGGATGGCACCCGTGTCCGTGCAGGACGTTCGGCCGAGCCAATCGATCTTCGACGAAGCGTCCAACACCGAGAACCTCCGCGCGACCTGGCAGAACGCGATGGCCGGTGACGCCGAGTGGGTGCAACTGGTGACCTGGAACGATTACAGCGAAGGCACGTCGTTCGCGCCGAGCGTGCGGCACGGGTGGTCCTTCCTCGACATCTCCGAGTACTGGCTGTGGTGGTTCAAGGCGGGTGATCCGCCTGCGATCGTGCGCGACACCGTCTACCTCACCCATCGCACGCAGCTGGTCGGCGCACCGACTCGATCGGCCGAGGCGGCACCGATGGTCCTGCGTTCCGGTGGTACGCCGGCGTCGGACGAGGTGGAAGCTCTCGTGTTCGCGACATCCGAAGCCTCGGTGACCATCCGAACATCCGCGGGGGAGACGACCTGTACGGTCCCCGCGGGCGTGGGGGTCTGCACAGCGGCCCTCGCTCCGGGCGACGTGTCCGTCATCGTCGACCGCGACGGAAATGACGTCGCTCGTGTGGATTCGCCGTTCGTCGTCGAATCTTCGCCCGACGTGCAGTCCCTTGACTACGTCGCGGTATCCAGTCGGCGCTAGTTTCCGCATGGCCGTCTCGTGCAGGCGGTGAAAAAAAGAACTGACGCCTTTTTCGAATATGTGCGTGTCATTAATGCGCAGCGCTCCTGCGCGCTAAGTTGCATTTCATGAGCACAGTGGCGTGGTTGTTCGACGCAGGTTCCGACGATGCGTGACCGAACCGTTCGGAACAGCGTCCGCGCAGGTCTCGACGGGCGATGGCCGCGCGGAATGCGACCGACCGTGCTGGTTGCTGCGACTGCGATGCTGGTGGTCAGCCTCGTACTGCCGACCGAGGATCACGTACCGACCTCGGATCAAGACGTGATCGCGACGGCTTACTCGGCACCGGCAATGCCCGTCGACATACCCACGTCCGCGAGCCCGAAGAAAGTATTCGCCCATTACTTCCCTCCATATCCGGTGTCTATAGACAATGCGGCACCGGCCTCCGACTACTACGCCACTCAATACCTGAATCCCAACGGTGAGAACAACAAGCATGCCGCCTACGGGGGTTTTCTCCGCGATCGTCCGATTCCACGCGCTCCCCGCAGTGGGAGCGACTGGAAGATTCAGGATCTCCGGCAGGAAGTCAGCGACGCACGCAGTCGCGGCATCGACGGATTCACCGTGGACATCCTGGTCAGGTCGTCGAGCACCAATCCGATCGCACCCGTCACGCGTCAGCTGATCGACGTGGCGGGTCAGACGGGCGGGAAGTTCTCCGTGGTGCTGATGCCCGACATGAACGGTGAGCTCGGCGCACTCACGCCCGACGGAATGGCCGACGAGTTGGCCCAGTACGCGAAATTGCCGGGTACGTACAAGCTTTCGGACGGCCGCCTCGTGGTGTCGCCGTTCTATGCCGAGCGCAAGCCGGCGAGTTGGTGGTCGAGCTTCCTCACGTCGATGCGGAACCGATACGGAATCACCGTGGCGTTCGTTCCGACCTTTCTCGATGCCCCGTCGAACATCGACGCCTTCGCATCGATCAGTTACGGCATGTCGAACTGGGGTGGCCGCAACCCTGCGTTCAACCCCACGTCGAACACGAATCCGTACTCCCCGGTGGCGATCGCCAACAGGGTCCGCTCGCTCGGCAAGATCTGGATGCAACCGGTGTCCTTCCAGGACAGTCGGCCGAATCAGAGCATCTACGACGAAGCGCAGAACACGACGAATCTCCGGAACACCTGGGACATCGCCATCTCCACGAACAGCGAGTGGGTTCAGCTCACCACGTGGAACGACTACAGCGAGGGGGCCACTTTCGCACCGTCGGTGCGGCACGCCTGGGGCCCACTCGACATCAGCGCCTACTACCTCGTCCGATACAAGTACGGCAGCTACCCGGCGATCCGGAGAATCGGACTGTTCGTGTCGCACCGCACCCAGCTCGCGTCCGCCAAGCCCTCGTTCCCCGAGACGAGACTCATGACGTTACGGCAGGGCAGCAGTCCTGCGAGGGACACGGTGGAGGCGCTCTCGTTCGTCACGTCCCCCGCACAGGTGAGCATCACCGTGGGCTCGGCGACCACCACCTGCACCGTGCCTGCTGGGGTGGGTGTCTGCACGGCGCCCCTGACTCCCGGCAACGTCAGAGTCGTGATGAGGCGGAACGGCTTGACGGTGCAGTCCGTTTCCTCGTCTCAGACGGTGGTCGCGAACCCGTACGTACAGACGCTGGACTACACGGTCACGAGCAGCAGGAAGTGACTCAGGCACACACGTCCGCTGCCGGCGGTTCGCCGCGGAACCGTGCTTCGAACCAGATCGCCGTCTCCGCGCCGGGGTCGAGATTGTCGTGACCCTGGCCCTGACGGACGATGTGATCCACGGAGTAGCCCATCGCACAGGCCTTGTCGATCGCACCGGCCACCCACTGTGGTTTGACGGTCTCGTCCTGATCGCCGTTGACGACGAGGATGGGACCGGCTGCTGATCGCCTCGGCAGTTCGATCTCGCCGAGCCAGTTCTCGAGGCGATCGGCCGCCTCTGCCGTCGACGGAACCGTGTCCGACGGGTTGATGTACTGGATCTTGTCCGCGCGGCGGGCGAGAGCGGCGGTGTCGGCCATGCATGCCGTCCAGGAGGACGAATCCTGTGCGAGCACGCCATGGAGATAGTCCGCCGGCACTGCGTCCGGCACGGCAGCGGTGAGGCCCGAGACGAGGAAGGGGAACCCGACCTGCTGGTCACGCGTCATGAAGCGTGACGACGCGAGGGTTCCCTGTTCGGTGAGGTCCAGTGCGGGAGCGAGGGCGACGGCGCCGACGAACGACAGCTCGGGGGCGTAGAAGTCGGCGAGTTCGGCCGCTGACCACGCTGCCTGGCCGCCCTGCGACACACCCATCGCAGCCCATGTGTCGGACGCCACCGGTGTCTCCGCGCGTGCTGCGCGCACGCCGTCGATCATGTTGTACGCACTCGTGTTCGGTTCGAGGTAGGGGTGAACGGGGGAGGACCCCGGCCCCTGATATCCGAGCCCTTGGTAGTCCGTCATGACGGCCACGTAACCCAGCTTCATGAGAGGGACGATGGTGGACGCGTATCCCAGAAGATCTGGATAGGCGGACGGTGCACAGTCCGCCGTGACGCCCGTCGTGCCGTGTCCGAAGGAGACCACGGGGCGGGATCCGTTCGGAGCGGGTGCATCCGGCGTGAAGACGATTCCCGACACCGCGGTCGGTCGGCCGTCGAGGCCCGATGTCGACCAGTAGACGATGCGGGTGGCCGTTGCGCCCACTGCCGTGATCGACGGATCGATGTCCTCCACCGGCTCGGAGGAGATCACTGTTCCCCGTTGGGCGGCGGTGTCGCCGTCCAGGGTCGGGAGTGGTTGTTGCACAGGCGCTGCGGGTGCGGCCGGCGCCTCGGACGAGCAGGCGGCCGTCGTCGCGGTGAGCATCGCGAGCGCGAGAACCATGAGGGTCCGGTGGGAACGGGGTGTCATATCAGAGTTTCTCGGCGCCCAGCGGCGCCGCGGAGGTGAAAGGGGTGGGGGAAGCGCCGCCGACGGTGTCGCCGACGACGGTCAGAAGATGCTCGAACATGGTCTCTCGGAGATCACGGTGATAGAGCGAGTGGTCCCCACGATCGAAGATCGCCACCTCGGGTCGCAGCCCGCGTCGGCGGAGCCGCTGCAGAGCAGAACGACCGCGACTGGCCTCGAAGAGCGCCGTGTCCTCGGGCGACAACAGCGTGACCGTTCGCGCACCGCCGGCGGCGAGTGGTCCGAGCACGACCTCGGGCGCGTTGACCAGCCCCATGGCACCGAGCGCTCGCCAGCCCGGGTCCGGCAGCGTGTCACGCACGGCGTGCACCCTGTTCCGCACTGCGCGGGCGAGGTGGAACAGTCTCGTCACCATCGCGGAATCCAGCGCGTCGACGTGTGCGGCCTTGATGGGCACCCTCGTGTTGCGGAACGACCACTTCGCCATGTTCATCATGACCACCGCGGCGGCGCCGTTCTCACGGGCAGCGAAGGCCGAGTGCCACGAACCGGAACAGATGCCGGCGTGCACCGTGGCCTGCGCCGGTGCTTCCACACTCTCGGCCACGTGCCGGACGTCGTCGCGCGCGTCGGCCGACGTGGGTGCCGTCGACTCCTCCGACGCGACGTCACCGCTGTCGCCCGTTCCGCGACGGTCGTAGCGCAACGCGCCCACTCCGCGGGACGCGAGCAACCGACCGCCCTCCACCCAGAGTCGAGCGGGACCGATTCGGTGCTCGGCGGCAGTCTGGTGCAGAACGACCACCCCGTCCTCCGCGCGGTGGCCCGCCGCGTGAGTGGCGAAGGACAGGAGACGGTCCGGTCCCCGGTACCCGATCGTCTCGATCACCGGCGCACCGTCCGCGGTGAGCCCCACTGCGGCGTCGTGTCGGACCGCCACGTCGACGGGGGCACGAACATCCGATGCTCCGACGGAGACCCACTCCGCGATCTCGGAGAAGACGGTGGTGGGAACCGAGAACACGAAACTAGGCGGGTTGACGAAGGTCTCGAGTCGCGAGGAGGTGATGCAGCTCGCTCCCGATGCAGCGAGGAGTCCGGTCACCGCCTTTCCTGTCCTGTCCGCCTCCCGGACCACGGCGAGAACACGAGGTGCCGCGGCGGCGGCGATGCCGCCGTCGAGCGACATGGACGAGAGTCGATCGACGGTGTCCTGGGCGAACGATCCACCGATGAAGGAGACTCGCCCGTCCGCAGCGACGTCCTCGCCGACCATGACGCTGTACTGAGCCCTCTGCTCCCGCACGTAGCGCCGGCCGGAGATCACCGGGTCCAGAAGGACGAGGGAGGCGAGTGGCTCGATGTCCCGGAGGACCTGAGATGCCAGGAGTGCTCCCGCCCGAACTCCGACGACGGACACCGGGGCGTCGACGCAGGACCGAACGTGGTCGACAGCTTCGCGCACGCTGTCGAGCCACCCGTCCATCGCTTCGGGGTCGGACTGCATTCCCGCCGAATCGCCCAGCCCTCGGTAGTCGAATCGTAGGACGAGGAACCCGGCTCGACCGAGAAGCTGAGCGAGTTGGCGTAGTCCGCGATAGGTGGGAATGTGCTCGCGCGCGATGGGCGAGCAGATGACGACCGCGCCGCGCGCCGTCCCCGATACAGGAATGTGCATGCTGCCGAACAGGGAGCTCTCGGGTGGGCCGAACCACGTGTCGACGGTCCGGACGGCCTGACTGCTCGCCTGTCGCGCCGAGGTCGCCTGCACCGCGGTGAGGCCGACAGGGCGGGAAACGTGGTCGGTCGACGATCGCACGGGTTCGTGCGTGGTGAACGCGTGTCGAGTCATCGGTATGCCCTTCGCTCCTGGACCAAGCAGTCTGACGGTATTCTATCGTCAATCAAACATACCGAACGACGATGTTTCTTTCATTATTCCGCGGACGTCACCGGCAATCGGGTGCCGCACGGCACGTCGTCGCCGGTCCGCGCTGGTCCTCCCATGCCCGGATTGGTACTGTCGGGCCGAAACCGCGGGGTGTTCACAGTCGAAAGTCGGCCGAGCAGGGACCACGATCTCGTGACAGGGAGAGGCTGAGGCATGACTGCCGTGTACGGGATCAGTGTGGGAGCCGCCGCGCTTCGTCTCGTGCGGACGGATTCCGATGCGATAGAGGCCGGGACGGTCGCGTTCGAGATGAGGGTCGTCGACACGGTCGAACGCCCGACGGCGAGTGACGTCCGAGACGCTGTTCGCTCTCTGCCGACGGACGGCGACTGCGTGCGTGCCACGGTCGCGGTTCCCGAAAGTCGGCTGGCCGAGGTGTCCGCTGCGGTCGAGGACTCGACCGTCGCCGTGGTGGACGACACGCGCGCGGCACTCGCTTTCGTCGAGTTCGCTTGGCTGGCCGACGGTTACCGGACTCTCGCACTCGTGGACGCCGGCGCGACGGGCACGTCGGTCACCATCGTCGACACCGAGGCCGGACGTCGCACCGAGACGGAACGATCCTCCGCTGGTGCCGGGCGAGCCCTGGATCGGATCGTGGTCGATCATCTGCTCGACGCCCAGATCGTCGATCGCCCCGGATCCGAGGACGCTGAACGGGAGTTGGTCACCTTCGCTCGATCGGTGAAGGAGTCTCTGTCGACGAGCGTGCTCGCGCGTGCGTCCGGCGGTGCGATCGAACTGATGAGCCGAGACCAGCTGAACGCACTCTCGGGCGCGACGATCGCGGCATGCGCCGACATGGTGACGGACGCTGCGTACCGGTGCGGACGCCCGGTCGACGTCGTCGTGTTGATCGGCGGGACCGCGCGTATGCCGGCTCTGCGCGATGCCCTCGAGAGCCGTGTCGGCGTTCCGGTCGTCGTCCCGGACGAGCCCGAGGCGGTGGTCGCCAAGGGAGCCGGGTTGCTGGCGGGGCTCGGTCCGTCACCCGACGACACCACCGAGCTGAGCGTCGCCGGGTGGTTGGGCGAGGATGCACCGACGATCGAGCCCGGAACGGCACGGCAGTCGTCGTCGTCGCTCGAGCAGCCCCCCACCCCGGGGTCGTCGCGCGAGGAGACCGACACGGTCGACGGAGTCCTCGAGCCGTTGCCGTTCTCTCGATCGGAATCGGACAGCGTCGACACCGAGGCCATCGAACTCGCCCACATCGTCGACGACGTGGTCTCCACGGTCCCGTCGGCACCTGCGGGCAGCCCTTATGATTCGCCGACCCGTCCGTTCCACACCGTCGCCGACCGCCCCGCGTCTCCGATCGAAGACCTGGATCCGCCGGCCGTGGGTGGGGAGACGCCGCCTTCGACACCGTCCTCGATGCGCCTTCCCCGCGCTGCCGCGATGGTGCTGACCGTTCTCGCCGTGGCCAGCGGTGTGCTGTGGGCCGTGGTTCGCCCCGGTGTCGAGGTCGAGGCCGCGCCCGCCACTGTCGCCGACGCCGTTCCGGCCGTCACCACGACGACGACGGAGCCCACCACGACCACGCCCGCTCCGCGCATCACCACGACCACCACCGAGCCGACGACCACACAGCCCCTGATCGACGACGAGGAGGAGCCCGCGTACGTCCCGCCGCGGACCTCCACGCGGATCCCCACCGTCGACCAGCCTCTCGACCCCACCACGGAATCGGCCGCCCCGAGCGCCGCGGTGCAGGTCCCGACGCCGACCACACGTACGAATCCCTTCGAACTCACGGTCCCGCCGATCTTCGATCAGCTGCCCATTCCGGGGTTCTGAGCGGCTAGAGTGCAGCGACCACCTCAGGAGATCGCCGATGACCGGTACCACCACGCCTTCCTCGATGTCCGCCTCGTTGGGCGCGGACGCAGCGCAGCACGTTCCGCATCCCGTTCATCGCGGTGATCGGATCTGGTCTCAGACCAACTGTTACGTCGATCTGTGGATCGAGCTGGTGCACGCGCTGAAGGCGGATCCGATTCCTGCCATGGCCGTGGTCCTGAGTACGGACTTCGACGGTCGGCAGTGGGACTTCGTCAAGTTTCAGCCCGAGGACATGCGCGCTCTCCTCGGAATACGCATCGATGAGATGAATGTCTGGAAGCCGTTCTGGCAGCACATCGTCGAGAACCTCGAGGACGGTGTTCTCTGCACGGTGGAGGTGGACTCCTACTTCCTGCCCGACACGGACGGCATCAACTATCACATCGAGAGTTCCAAGACGACCATCGTTCCGGTCGTCGTCGACACCGATGTGGAGCGCATGGAGTACTTCCACAACAGTGGTTACCACGTCGTGCAGGGCGAGGACTTCCGTCGCGTCCTGTCGCTCGATGCCCCGGTTCCGTTGCCGCCCTACATCGAACGCATCGGCATCGACCGGGATCGCTTGGCACTCGGCGCCACTCACGACGACATCGATCTCGCGGTCGCACGGTCCCACGTCGCGCGTCGGCCACGCCGGAATCCTGTCGCGGCTCTCGGTGACCGCGTGCAGGCGGACATTCCGTGGATCCAGCAGGCCGGTCCCGAGCAGTTCCACCTCTGGTCGTTCGGAACCCTGCGCCAGTGCGGATTCACGGCAGAACTCGGCGCCGACCTCGCTCGGTACCTCGAGTCCCGAGGCGTGGCCGGCAGCGATGCCGCCGTGGCTCCGTTCCTCGACGTCGCCGCCGGGGCGAAGTCGGTGCAGTTCAAGATGGCGCGCGCCGCTCGGGGGCGCGCGGTGGACGTGACCGGCGCGCTGCACGAGATGGCGCAGTCGTGGCAGTACGCCACCGACACGCTGGCCTCCGCACTACATGCCTGAGGTGCGGTACGACCCTGTCGCGTCGAGCTCCTGGACCGTGATCGGCTCGGCCGCAGGTGCGTTCGAGGCACCGTCCGCCGTGCTCGGCGATCCCACTCCCGCCGTGGTCCCGGGTACGGTCGCATCCGCTCTGGGGCCTGAGGTCGACGCGGTGCTCGACGCTCGCGACTGGTGGTACGGCACGACCGTCGACCTCCCGGCCGGAACGACCCTGATCACGTTCGACGGTCTCGCGACGCGTGCCGAGGTGTGGGTGGACGGCGAGCTCCATGTCCGGAGCGAGTCGATGTTCGTACCGGTGGACGTCGAGATCCGCGGTGAGGCAGCTCGATCCGTGCGCCTCGATCTGGCGTTCCGAGCTCTCGACGCTGTGAGCACTCCACGGCGGCCCCGTGCCCGGTGGCGGTCGTCGATGCTGGATCGGCAGTCTCTGCGCTGGATCAGGACGTCGGCGCTCGGACGGGCGCCCGTGTTCGTGGGTGCGCCCGCACCGGTCGGGCCGTGGCGAGCGGTCCACGTCACCGACCCGGACCGACGAGCGTTGCGGGTGACCGGCACCCTCGTCCAGGACGGCGCCGTCCTCCGCGTACGCGGAACCGCACGACCAGGCGAACGCTTCTCGGTGTCCGTCGCGGACACGACCGGATCGGTCACTGCAGGTGCCGACGGAGCGGTCGACACGACGTTCCCGGTCGACGGGGTGACACCGTGGTGGCCGCACACGCACGGTGAGTCGAATCTGTACGAGGTGCGGGTCGACGGTGAGATGCTGTGTCGCACAGGTTTCCGCTCAGTCGCCTTCGATGTCGTATCCGGGGAGCTGACGGTCAACGGTGTAGCGGTCTTCTGTCGCGGCGCGTGCTGGGTGCCGCTCGACGTCCGCAGTCTGCAGAACGATCCCACGACGCTCGAGGCCGCCCTGGACTCCGTGGTGGCGGCAGGGCTGAACATGCTCCGCTGCACGGGCACGATGGTCTACGAGGACGACGCCTTCTTCGACGCGTGTTCACGCCGCGGCATCCTGGTGTGGCAGGACCTGATGGTGACCACCATCGACCCACCGGAGACGGACGAGTTCACCGAACTGGTGACGGAGGAAGTGCGACACCTCCTCCTGTCGACCTCGCATCATCCGTCACTGGCGGTGCTCAGCGGCGGCAGCGAGACGCATCAGCAGCCGACGATGGTGGGTCTCGAGGCCCCGAACTTCGTCATGGCGCTACTGGACGACGTGGTTCCCGGCATCGTGGAGGACGAGCGACCGGAGCTGGCGTACGTGCCGTCCACTCCGTACGGGGGTCCGCTGGCCACCCACGTGGGAAGCGGCGTGGCGCACTACTTCGGCGTCGGTGGCTACCTGCAACCGCTGTCGGATCTGCGCCGGGCGGGGGTGCGCTTCGCCGCCGAATCACTCGCGTTCTCCGTGCCACCCGAGCGTCGTGCAGTCGACGACATGTTCGGATCAGCGGCCGTCGCCGGGCATCATCCGGTCTGGAAGGCCGCGGTCCCGCGCGACCGTGGATCGTCGTGGGACTTCGAGGATGTCCGAGACCACTACGTGCGCACGGTGTTCGGTGTGGATCCCGCCTCGATTCGTCGCGACGATCCGGAGTTGTACCTGGACTTCGGGCGTGCGGCGATCTGTGAGGCGGTGAGCGCCGCGTACGAGTTCTGGCGCAGCTCGGCGTCGCAGTGCCACGGGGCCCTCGTACTGACGTACCGCGACACTGCTCCCGGCGCGGGCTGGGGACTGACGGACGTGGCCGGTCGTCCCAAGGCCCCGTGGTGGGCTCTTGCGCGCGCGGCCCGGCCGGTGACCATCCTGATGACGGACGAGGGGATGGACGGGCTGCGACTCGAGGCCGTGAACGACAGCGAGTCTGCGCGTGCCCTCACGTTGTCCGTCTCGGCGCACACTCGCAGCGGGGTCGTGGCAGCGGAGGGGCACCGCGAGATCACGGTTCCGGCGCGCGGGAGTGTCGTCGTGAGCGCAGACGAGATGGTGGGTCGTTTCACCGACGCCACCCATGTACATCGCTTCGGAGTGCGCACCTTCGACGCGATCCGTGCGACCCTCTCCGACGGCACGACAGGGCTCGTCGCAGAGAGTGTGCATCTCGTGGGTGGTCCGATGGTGCCGCGGCAGAACGACATCGGACTCGCAGCGACCGCGGACATCGACGATGCCGGCCGGCGACACGTGGAGGTGAGCACACGTTTCGCGGCACAGTACGTGTGCCTGGACATGGACGGATGGCTGCCGCAGGACAATTGGTTCTCGTTGGCGCCGGGAACGACACGGCGAATTCCGCTCACGCCGTCCGGGTCCGGTGACAAGACACCGTCCGGTCACGTGCGTGCACTCAATGCGGAGGCGAGAGCGCGCATCGAGAATCGGTGACGCGCTCTCGCCTCCGTCGGTTCGGACCTCCCTCAACCCAGGCCCGAACCGGTCAGTGAGCCCCCCGAGCTCCGTCAGGAGAGGCGGAGGCTGCCCGGCCACCGCGAGGTGTCCAGGCCGTGTGTGCGCACCATCGCGAGGGCGATGCGCTCCATACCGAAACCGACACAGGCACTGTGGGCCTCGTTGCCGTCCGCGGTGCGAATGTCGAAGGTCTGACCGAAGTGGTCGCGGTGGCAGTTGCACGAGACCACCGCGGTGCCCTCGTCCAGGTCGCCGTAGAGGCGGACCACGAGCTCGGTCTTGAGGTTCTCGTTGCGCTGGTTCGCGGCCAGCATGCGTCCCGCGCGACCGAAGAACGGGTCGTTGGCGATGACGGGGGAGGCGTCGAGCCCGAGGTCGGCCAGCACCGTCATGCCGCGCTCGATCCACGACTCACGGTGTTCGACGGCCTGGTCGGGGGTGCCGACCTGGACGAACTCGTGCATCCGGAACGCCTGCATGCGAGCAGGATCCACGGCGGGCTCGTGCCGGAAGCAGTACCCGTAGACGTCGAGCATGGTGCCGCCGTCGGGAAGCTGACCGGTGAGCATGGAGTAGGACGGGTGGCACGCGGCCGACACCAGCATGGTGCCGGCGGACTCGAGCCAGTGGTCCCAGTCCTTGCCCTCGGACCGTGCCGCGAGCAGCTCGGCGTGGGCCTTGTTGTCGCCGGAGAAGGTGGTGATGGCGCCGGTGAGGTTGGGGAACGAGGCGATGTAATCGGTCTTCTCGAATGCGTCGCGCGGGAACACCGGTGGGAATCGGAAGCGGCGCAGCGCATTTCCGTGTGCGGCAGCGCCTGCGGCCTTCACCTTGGAGTCGATGAGATCGATGATGTCCTCGAACTCGCCCGAGCGGCCGTACAGACCGTCGAGGGAGCTGGGGACGAGGAGACCGGCGCCGACGAGCTGATCGCGGAAATCGGCACGGGCCAGATCGAGATCGGAGACCACGTCGCGGTCGAGTGTGGAGGTCATGGTCAGATCCCCTTGTAGACGAGCGAGAGCTGGGCGTTGTGGCCGAGGATGCGCTCGTTGCTCACCATGATCGCGGAACCGTGCGAGTCGCGGAGGTGGCGGCTCATGCGCAGTTCACTGTCCTCGCGGTAGCCGGCGATGCCGCAGATCAGTAGTGCGCGCGCGACGATGTCGATGAGCAGGTTCGATGCGGTGACCTTGACGTTGTTGATCTGCAGTGCGAAACCGATCGCGCCGAGGGCCTCGGCGTCGTCGGCGATCGCGTCGAAGGTGTCGCCCGCGCGGAACACGGTGTCGGTGAGCTGCTGGTGCACGACGAGCAGTTCGGCCAGACGTGCGGCGGCCGGAGGAGTGACACCCGGAGTCTTGCGCGCGGCTTTCTGCACCGACTTGCGAGCCTTCCGCACAGCGGCGTCGGCGATACCCAGCCAGGCGCCGCCCCACAGGACGTGGGCGGTCGGCAGCATCGTGCGAGCCGAGATGTCACCGTAACTGTCGGGGAGGACCCACTGGGCGTCTCCGGAGGCGTGCAGCATGAAGCCGGGGCTGCAGGTGCCGCGGAAGCCCATGGTGTCCCAGGTGCCGGTCTTCTCGAGCGTGAGGTCCGCTCGCTGACAGGCGACGAGGACCTGGTCGCTCGGGGCACTGTCGACCGAGCGCCGTGCTGTCGCCAGGACGACGTCCGAGTACTCGCCGTACGAGATGACGGGGGCGTTCTTCGTGAGCGTGTAGCGGTCGCCGTCGTACTCCACCGCGCACCCGCTGGTTCGGACGTCGCCACCGATGTTGATCTCGGTGGTGGCCGACGCCACGAGGAGCTGCTCGTCGACGATGCGACGCAGAAGAGAGCGAATGGCATCCGACGTCAGGCCGTGACGCGACAGGCTCATCACCTGGGTGTGGTGCATCGCGAAGATCATGGCCGTCGACGCGCACTCACCACCGAGCGCGCGCGACACAGCCGCCAGCTCACTGAGCCTGTAGCCGCCGCCGCCGAGCGACGAGGGGATGGACGCGGACAGCAGGCCGCCGGCACGCAGCGCGTCGACCGACTCGGTGGGGAAGCGGGCTTCCCGGTCGATGGCATCGGCGTGCGAACGCACCACCGCGAGTACCTCGTCCAGGGGCAGCGGAGTGGGGGTGGAGTCGACGAGGGCGCCGGCGGGGAAATCCTCGAGTGTCGTCATGGTGATCAGGCCAGCTCGGCGACAGCGTCGGCGATGGCCGCGACGCTGGCAAAGGTGGACTTCTGAAGCAGGCGGTCGGGGAACTCGACATCGAACTCGTCCTCGAGCGCGATCATCACGTTCACACTGGCGTGCGAGGTGAGGCCGGCGTCGTACAGATCGTCCTCGTTGCCCACGGACGCGATGGTGACGGGCAGCTTGCCGTACTTGCCCAGAACCTCACGGATGCGGTCGATGTCCTCGACGGTCAGTGTGTTCATTCGATGTTCCTCACATGTGTCGATGTGCCTTGCTTCTGCGATGAACAGACGCGTAGGTTCCCGAACCCAGTGAAAACAATACACGAGAATGTTTTTGTGACAAATACATACCGTGAGACGACTGACGACGCCGTGCCGGGGTGTCAGCGCGCGGAGTGCCGACCGCTCACGGGGGCGCGTCCGCGGGGCGGCCGGGCGAGCATCACGGCGATCGCGGTGGTGAGTGGAACGGACAGCGCGAGGGCCGTGCCGCCCACGCACGAGCGGACGATCTCGATGGCCACCGCGTCTCCGGTCAGGACGTTGCCGAACGAGCGGCCGGCGACACTGAAGAGCAGCAGCAGCGGCAGCGCGCCGCCCGCGTAGGCCAGGACGAGCGTGTAGACGGTGCTGGCGATGTGGTCCCGCCCGACGCGCATCGCGGACGTGAAGATCGACCGTCGGGTGGCGCCGGGATCGAGCGCTGCGAGCTCGAAGGCTGCCGACGCCTGGGTGATCGTCACGTCGTTCAGCACACCGAGCGACCCGATGATGAACCCGGCGAGCAGGAGCCCGGTGATGCTGACGTGGTCGAGATAGGCCTGCACGTCGGTGTTCTGTTCCTCCGACAGACCGGTCACCCGGGTCAGCCTGATGGCTGCTTCGGACAGTCCCGCGGCGACGCCCATCGACACCACGGTGCCGAGCAGCGCCGAGCTGGTGCGCAGATTGGGCCCGTGCGCCAGATACAGCACGCCGTAGAGGATGACGGTGCCGCCGACCAGGGCGACCAGGATGGCGGACCGGCCGTCGAGGATGGCGGGGAGCACGAAGCCCACCAGCACTCCGAGCGCGAGACCGAGCCCGAGCAGTGCGCGCAGCCCGCGCCACCGCGCGATCACACAGATGACGACGGCGAAGACCGCGACCACCAGCAGCAGCGGTGTGGTGCGGGAGTAGTCGTCGAACCCGTAGATCGCGGTTCCGCTGTCGTCGGTGCCGCGGACGAGGCGGATCTCCTCGCCGACGCGCAGATCGGGCGTGCCCGGCCCGGGCGTCACCTCGAGCAGGGTGCGGGTGCCCTCGTTCACGCCGGTGTCGATCGACACGATGCTGCGATTGCACTCGAAACCGGAGACGGTGGGCGGAGTGGGGGCGCCGCTGAAGACGCGCCCGTTGGAGGAACTGCCGCACGGACCGATGTCCTGCGACACCACGGTGCCGTACTCGGTGGCCACGACGCCGCCAGTCGCACTCTGGAACGGTGCCGGCACCTCGACGGTGCGATCGCTGGGCCACAGCAGCACCACGCCGACGATCGCGGCGATGCCGACGACGGCGAGGATGCCGAGCACCAGTCTCGCGGCGATCTTCCCGATGGGGGCGGGACCGGAGCTGTGTCCGTGGCCGTGTGTCACGACGCCAACACTAACGGTGACGCGGAGAAGGAAATGTGGGCGCGAGCGGCGCGGGACGAAAGCGGGTGGCGGGGAAGCAGGGGGGGTGTCCCCCGCCACCGACCGAGCGGCCCACCGGGGGGGTGGGGGGCCGTTCGGCGCTTTCGGAACCCCGAAGGGCTCATGTACGAACATACCCGCGAACGCACGGTTCGATCATCACGGGGTTGAAAAATGTGCCCGAGACGTTGTGTTGTGTCACACAGCGCGGTGTATGGCACTGCGCGTCACACCAAGTGCAGGTCAGGGACTGTGCCGGCGCTTCCGTAGGGGTTCCGGGTTCTCGTACGTGTTGCAGCATCCGCGGGAACCTGGAACACCCGCGGGAATGCAGGCACGCCGTGCTGCGAGGGTTCCGTGAGGCGCACACCCCCTGCGGCCTGCGGGGAGGGGTGTGGGTGGCTGGAGGGCGTGCGGTGGTGCCGGCGCTCCCGTAGGGGTTCCGGGTTCTCGTAGGTGTTGCAGCATCCGCGGGAACCTGGAACGCCCGCGGGAACACGGGCACGCCGTGCTGCGCGGGTTCCGTGAGGCGCACACCCCCTGCAGCCTGCGGGGAGGGGTGCGGGTGGCTGGAGGACGTGCAGCGCCCCTAGGCCTCCGGGAATTCGACCGCCGCGATCTCCGCCCGCAACTGCTCCTTCAGGTCCGGGTCCGCGTACGACGCGTCCACCCCCGCGAGGGCGAGCGAACGCAGGGCCGACGCGTCCAGCCCCATGCCGTGCGCGGCGAGGTACTCGGTGGTGAGGTCGGTGCCGAACATCGACGGGTCGTCGCTGTTGAGCGTCACGGTCAGCCCCGCGTCGATCATGGCCGGCAGCGGGTGCACGTCGAGCGACTCGACGACGCGGGTCCGGATGTTGGAGGTGGGGGACACGTCGAGCGGGATCCGGTGCTCGATCAGGTGCGCGACGAGCTCGGGGTCGCCGAGCGCGGCGATGCCGTGGCCGATGCGTTCGGCCCCCAGATCGCGCAGCGCCGACCAGATGCTGTCCGGCCCGCCGGTCTCGCCCGCGTGGGGGAGCGAGTGCAGTCCCGCCGCGCTCGCCCGCGCGAACACGTCGGCGAACTCCGCCCGCGGCACCTCGATGCCCCCGATGCCGAATCCGACGATCGAGTCGACGCGATGCGCCAGCACGGCGTCCAGGGTGCGGTTTGCCGCATCGGTACCGAAGTCACCGGGGAAATCGGGGATCCAGCGCGCGACGATGCCGGTCTCGGCCTCAGCACGCAGCCGGCCCTCCTCGACACCCTCGAACACCGCCGCCGCGTCCACCCCACGCATGAGGTGCCCGAAGAGACTGATGTGCATCTCGGTGTACCGCACGTCGTGCGCCGCCAGCGCGGTGAGGCTGTCGTACGCGAGCCGCGCGAAGTCCTCGGGATCGCGCAGCACGCCGATCGACGTCAGGTACACCTCGATGAAGTGCGGGAAGTCGCGGAACTCGAACCACTCCCGCAGCGCGTCCTCGGTGCGCGGGATGGCCTCGACCTGATGCTTGTCGGCCAACGCCTTCAGCGTGCTCGGCCACATCGACCCCTCGAGGTGGACGTGCAGCTCGACCTTCGGCAACGCCTCGACGAACGCCCTGACGGTCACTGCCGGTACGACGACAGGAAGTTGCCGAACCGTTCGATCGCCGTGCGCAGATCGCGGGCCCACGGCAGCGTGACGATGCGTAGGTGATCGTGGTCGGGCCAGTTGAAGCCGGTTCCCTGCACCACCAGGATCTTCTCCTGCAGCAGCAGGTCCTGCACCAGCTTCTCGTCGCTGTGGATCTCGTGCACCTCGGGATCGAGGCGCGGGAAGGCGTACAGCGCACCGCGCGGCTTGACGCAGCTCACGCCGGGAATGGCATTGAGTCCCTCCCACGCGACGTCACGCTGTTCGAGCAGTCGCCCGCCCGGCAGGATGAGGTCCCCGATGCTCTGGTGGCCACCGAGTGCGACCTGAATGGCATGCTGCGCAGGCACATTGGGGCACAGGCGAGTGGACGCCAGGAGGTTGATGCCCTCCAGGAAGCCCGCGGCGTGGTCCTTGGGTCCGGTGATCGCGAGCCAGCCCGCGCGGTATCCGGCCACCCGGTAGGCCTTGGAGAGACCGTTGAAGGTGAGGCACAGCAGGTCCGGCGCCATCGTCGCCATGGACACGTGCTGGGCACCGTCGTAGAGGATCTTGTCGTAGATCTCGTCGGCCAGCAGCAACAGGCTGTGCTTGCGTGCCAGCGCCGCGATCCCCCGCAGCACCTCTTTGGAGTACACCGCACCCGTCGGGTTGTTCGGGTTGATGACCAGGAGCGCCTTGGTGCGATCGGTGATCTTCGACTCGATGTCCGCGAGGTCGGGGTTCCAGTCGTTCTCCTCGTCGCAGCGGTAGTGCACCGCCTTGCCGCCGGACAGCGTCGTCATCGCCGTCCACAGCGGGTAGTCGGGCGCCGGGATGAGGACCTCGTCGCCGTCGTCGAGCAGCGCCTGCATGGTCATCGTGATCAGCTCGGACACGCCGTTGCCGAGGTAGATGTCGTCGACGTCGAGGAACGGGAAGCCGTCGACCAGCTCGTAGCGAGTGACGATGGCGCGGCGGGCCGACATGATGCCCTTGGACTCGGAGTACCCCTGCGCCGTGGGAAGCGCGGCGATCATGTCGCGCACGATGACGTCGGGTGCCTCGAAGCCGAACGGCGCCGGGTTGCCGATGTTGAGCTTCAGAATGCGGTGGCCCTCGGCCTCGAGACGGGCGGCGTGGGCGTGCACGGGTCCACGGATCTCGTAGAGGACGTTCTGCAGCTTGACGGACTGCTCGAGCGGGCGCAGCGTGCGCTGGCCGGCCTGGCGCGGCGTCGTGTCTGATGTGCTCACGTCCGCCATCGTCTCACTGTCGGCCCCGTCGAGTGGTCTGCCCCCGAGCAGTCCAGTGACTGTCGGGGGCAGACGGTGAGTCGACGGGCGGTGTCAGCTGTCCTTCGACGCCTCCGCGACGTCCGCCAGGCGTTCGGCGTCGTCGCGCTTCTCGGCGGCGTCCTCGAGCTTCTCCGCCGCGTCCTCGATCTCCTCGGTGCGCGGAGCCTTGGCCTCGGCCTCGCGGCGTTCGACCTCCGACAGCTTCGCTTCACGCTCGGCCTCGGCCGCCGAGATCCGTTTGTCGGCGATGTCGTCGGCGCGCGACTTGCGGTCCTCGAGTCGTGCGGCGGCCTTCTTGCCAGCGGCCACCTTGTTCTCGATCTCCTGGTCGGCCGCGTCGGTCGCCTTCTCCTCGGCGGTCTCGCGAGCCTTCTTCGCCCGCGTCGTCGCCTCGTCGACCCTGTTCTGCGTCTCGCGCGTCGCCTGTGCACGCTTCTCGCGGGCCTGTGCCTCGAGACGGGTGGCCTTCTCCAGATCCGCGGCCGCGCTGCGCATCTTCTGGCCGCGCCGCGCGAGGTCCTCGTCACCCAGGACGGCACCCGCGGTGGCGTCGATGCCTCCGACGATCTGCTGGTACGTCGCACGGACCGGACCCTCGGCGTCGAGCCGACTGATCACGGTGGACTCGAACGCCTGCAACGGAAGTCGCGCGATCGAGTACTGCAGTCGCAGGATCCGGCGGGGCAGGGACAGGCTCACTTGGTCTCCTCGGTGTCGGTCGACGCGGCCTCGCGCTCGGCCCGGGCGGCGCGCTCACGTGCCTGCGCCGCCTCCTGCTCCAGTGCGTCGGCCTCGTCGAGCTTCTCGTCGTATTCGCTTCGCGCAGCGGAGATCTCGTCGGCCGCACGGGCCTCCTCCTGCTGCCGCTCGCTGGTGGCCTCGGCGATGCGCCGCTCCGACTGTGCCTCGGCGGCGACGCGACCCTGCTCGGCGTCACGCATCGCGTCGGCCTCCGCCGTCGTGTGCGCACGGAGCCGGTCGTTCTGCGCCGCAGCCTCGGACGCGTCGGTACGGTCCTCGACGGATTGCCGTGCGACGTCCGCCTCGGCCTCCGTTTCGGCGATGTCCTGCTGCGCCTCCTCGATCTCGAGGGCGGCGGCGGTCTCGGTGGCCTCGGCCTCGCGGCGGCGTTCCACCTCCGCCTGCTCGAGCCGTCCGCGATCGGCGAGTTCGTCGTTGTTGGTCACGGCGCCGGCCACTTCCTTGGCCCGGCCCTTGATCTTGTCGACGAAGTCGCTGCGCGCCTCGGAGGCTGCACCCTGGTTCTCGGTCACGAAAGGCTCCTTCTGATGATCGTCACTTGGGGTCTTCCTTGGCGAGTGCGCGAAATCCCTTGGCGCCGGCGCGGTCGACCCCGGCCTTGACCAGCCCGTACACGACACCGTGCAGCGCTGCGGCGATCAGGACCTCACGGTTGGTGCGTGAGAGATCCTTCGGATCGGGCATCTCGGCGTCGTTCTTGCCGACGCGCTTGTAGATCTGGTTGAAGATCTGTCCGGCGACCAAGCCACCGACGATGCTCGTGGCCAGGGAGAGCGGCTTGTAGAACGCCTTCGACGTGCTGGTCATCGGCCGGCCAGGATGTCGAGGACGCTCTGTCGGCGCAGCGCCGTGCGCGCACGACGACGGCGGACCAGGGCCACGAGGACCACGGCGGCGAGCGCACCGGCGAGCGAGATGCCCGCGACCTGCGGGTTCTCCTTCACCTGCGCGACACCCTCCTGTGCCTTGGAGACGCCCTGCTGAGCGACCTCCTGCACCTTCTCCGTCGACTCGTGGGCCGCGGCGGAGACGCGAGCGGGCACGTCGACCTTGGCCGCGAGCGCCTCGACGGTCTCGGCCAGCTCCTCGCGCTGCTGCTCGACGGACGGCGGCTCGGCATCGGCCTCGGTACGCAGGGCGTGACGCGGTTCGGACGCGTCCTTCGGGTCGGTCATGAGTGAGCCTTTCGGGCGTTCTGGACGGTCTCGACGTCGCGCTGGACGCTGGCGACGGTGGCGGCAGGTGCAGGCGGAACGGCATTCTTCGCCTTGGTCGCGCCGACCTTGGCGAGGATGCCGCCGACGATCAGCAGGACGACGGCGACGATCAGTGCCGCGAGCCACGGGTCGAGGACCGTCGCCAGGCCGAGGACGGCGGTGGCGACGAGGGTCGCGAGGCCCAGGAACAACAGCAGGGCGCCGGCGCCGGAGACACCGATGCCGACCCCGAGCTTGGTGCCCTTCGACTTGACCTCGTCGAGTGCGCTGCTCACCTCGGTGCGCACCAGCGTGCTCACCTGCTGGGTCAGGCGCTCGACCAATTGCACGGTGGACAGATCGGCCGCGGCCGGTGCGTGGCCGCCCGTATCGCTCGTGTGCCGGGTTTCGTTCATGAGCCGGGTTGTACCCGCGACCCGACCGGGCGAAACGGGAGCCTCCAGAGGTCCGCGCCCAGATCGTGGACTGTTCACAACGTCGGGACGGCCTCGGGCGGTGTCCGAAATGACACAGTTGGACGTCGAGGATCGGATGTGGGGGACGTGGCTGTGAGAAGTGTCGTGGTGCCGGCTGTGGCCAGCCTGCTCGTGGGTGGGGTGTTGTCCGCCGGCGCGGTGGTGGGCCTGACGTGGTCTGCCGAGGAGACCGTCCGGCCGGAGCCGGTGGTCACCGCCGATCCGTCGGCCTCGGTGCTCGGCGACGTGCAGTACGGGAGCAGGTGATCGACGTGGCGCGACCGACCCTCCTGCGCGGCAGCGCGTGTGTCCTGCTCGCGATCGGCAGTGCGGCCGTGGTGGGGGCGATCATGCTGCCCACCTACGTCGAGCATCGACTCGCGGTGACGCCCCTGGACATCCGCACCACGACGGTCGCGGTCACCGATCCGGGAACCGGCGGCGACGTGCTCGACGCGACGTCCATCACGCGGCCCGGCCCGCTGTCCGTGGCCACCGGGGTCCCGCTGGTGGTGCAGCGCTTCATCACCACCGAGGATCCGAGCGACGCGGATCGCGTGACGTTCCAGTCCGGCGCGACCGTGCGCCGTGCGGACCGGGAGGGCGATGCCGGTCTGCTGACCGCGTCGGTCGACCGGGTCACCGTCGATCGACGCACGTCGCAGCCGGTCGATCCGGTGGCGTCGTTGCAGACCACCGTCGGCAAGCCGGCCATCCCGGTGCCGCGGACCGGATATCAGCAGCGCTTCCCGTTCGACACCCAGCCGATCACGTACTCGGTCTACGACGCGACGGCCTGGACGAGCTTCCCTGCAGAGTTCGTCGAGGAGATCTCGATGGACGGGCTCCCGATCTACCACTTCCGCACGCAGGTCACCGGTGCCGATCTCTCCGAGACGACGCAGTCGCCGATCAACTCCGTGACGCTGCCCGCGTCGAAGTGGGGGCTCGAGGGGCTCGGTGAGCAGTCGATCACCATGAAGCGGTACTACTCCACCGTCCGCGACATCTACGTCGAGCCGCGCAGCGGCAGTCTCGTCGGCGGTCGTGAGCAGCCCTACCAGTACTTCGCGCGCGACCCTGCCGTTCCGGAGGTCACCGTGTTCAAGGCGACCCTCGGGCTCGACGAGGACGGGCAGAAGGAGCAGCTCGACCGCGCCCGCGAGTCGGCCACCAAGCTGATGTGGCTCACCGACCGCGGACCTGTGCTGCTGTGGTCCGTCGGGGGTGTCGGTCTGGTTCTGGGTGCGGCGCTACTCGTCGTCTCGGGTCGGCGTTCTCAGCGCTGACGGTGCGCTGCCCCGGACGGGGTGGCGGTGAGGAAGGTGGGGGTGGGCAGCCCGGCTGCCGATGCCGCCTCGGTGACCGCGTCCGCGACCGCCTCGGTGCGCGTCCGGTCCACCAGGGCGATGGCCGAACCGCCGAACCCGCCGCCGGTCATCCTGGCGCCGAACGCGCCGGCGCCCAGCGATGCCCGGACGGCGGAGTCCAGTTCCGGCGAGCTCACTTCGTAGTCGTCACGCAGTGATCGGTGCGATGCGGTCAGCAGCGCCCCCAACGCCGCGAGATCGGGTGTGGCGTTCAGGAGTTCGGCCGCCTGCTCCACGCGGACGATCTCGCTGGTGACGTGCCGGACGCGTGCCGCCGACACCTGGTCGGTCATCGCGGACGCCGCCGCCTCCGGGTCGAGACCGCGCAGCGTCGACACGCCGAGGTCGGCGCACGCCTTCTCGATCGACGCGCGCCGCCGGCCGTACTGACCGTCGACCAGCCGATGCGGTGCGTTCGTGTCGATGACGAGGATCTCCGCGTCCGGGAGATCGAGCGGAATCTGTCGGGAGGAGAAGTCGAGACAGTCCAGCAGCAGCGCGTGGCCCGGTTCCGCGAGCATCGCGATCGACTGATCCATCCCGCCCGTCGATGCGCCGGCGATCTCGTTCTCGGCGCGGATGCACGCGTCGATCAGTGCCCGCCGGTCGGCGTCGAGATCGAACAGGTCCCGGAGTGCGACCGCCACAGCACATTCGAGAGCAGCCGAGCTGGACAGGCCGGAGCCCACGGGGACGGACGAGTGCACCGCGATGTCCGCGCCCATCGTGAGCCCCAGCGCCCACGAGACGCCGGCGACGTACGCGCCCCACCCGTCCGGGCTGCCGGGAGCGATGGCCGACAGTGCGATACCCCAGTGCATGTCGGAGCCTGTCGACGCCGCCCGCAGTACTGCGTCGTCGCGTCGGCGGGCCGCGACGGCGGTGACGTAGGGCAACGCGAAGGGAAGGACGAGCCCGCCCGCGTAGTCCACGTGCTCGCCGATCAGGTTCACTCGTCCCGGCGCGATCCAGACGCCGTCCGGCTCGCCGCCGAAGGTCGTGCGGAACCGTTCGACGGCACCGTCGGCGAGCTCGGCCTCGTCGACGACCGGCAGCCACGCGGTCACGCGAGCACCTCCCGGAACCTGTCCGCGATGGCCTCGGGTGTGGTGTCGTTGATCCACGCGCCCATGGCGGACTCGGATCCGGCCAGGAACTTCATCCGCCCCGGCGATCGCATCATCGAGAACAGCTGCAGGTGCAGACTCCCCAGGTCACGGTCCGCACCGACGGGCGCCTGATGCCACGCGGCGATGTAGGGCACCTCGTCGACGCCCTCGAAGAAGTCGTCGACGGCACGCAGCAGAGCGCGATACACACCGGCCAACGCGTCGCGTTCGGCCGTCGACAACGCAGCGAGATCGGGAACGGCGCGGCGCGGGGCGAGGTGCACCTCGACGGGCCAGCGGGCGGCCGCCGGTACGTAGGCCACCCAGTACTCGGTGTCGACGACGATGCGGCGGCCGGACCGCAGCTCGGTGTCCAGTACGTCGGACAGCAGTGAGCGACCGGTGCGCTCCCGGTGCAGCCGGGACTGCCGGATCATCGCGTCGGTCCTCTGCGGCAGGTAGGGGTAGGCGTAGATCTGCCCGTGCGGGTGAGTGAGGGTCACCCCGATCTCCCGCCCCCGGTTCTCGAAGCAGACCACCTGGCGCACCCCGGGGAGGGCGGACAGTGCCTCGGTGCGGTCGGCCCACACGTCGACGATGGTGCGCACCCGGTGCAGGTCGAGCGAGGCGAAGGAGGCGTCGGGGTCGCTGGCGAAACACACCACCTCGCACCGGCCCGTGCCGGCAGCGAGCGGCCAGAGCTCCTCGCCGTCGACGTGCGACGGAAGGTGCTGCGCCGCTGCCGACTGCGCGAGGGAGGGGAAGCGATTCTCGAAGACCACGACGTCGTAGTCGGCAGCGGGGATCTCGGTGGGTGGGCGTCCCGGGCGGCTCGGCGCGAGCGGGGACGCGTCGGGCGGTGGGAGAAACGTGCGGTCCATCCGCTGCGCGGCGATGACCACCCAGTCGCCGGTGAGCACGTCGAGTCGCATCTGCGACAACGACTCCGACGCGGGGAGGGGGCGCGTGTCCACCAGGTCCCGCGTCTTCTCCCCGGACACCCAGGGCTCGGAGTCGTCGAAGTACAGCAACTCTCGACCGTCGGCGAGGGTGGTGCTGGTCTTGCGAACGACGTGCGTCGACGGTTCGTGCATGGTCATGCCTGTGTGTTCCTCGCTCTCGGCTCCCCGGACCACATCGTGCACGGAATCGTGATCAGGCGCTGACGGTTGCGAAGATCTCCGGGCCGCGGCTGGTCACCAGAGCGACGGCTCGACGCCGGGCCACCACCACGATGCATCCGCCGAGCAGCAGGGAGACGACGGGCGCGAGCCAGACGAGGACGCCCGGGAGGGCCAGCGCGATCAGGACGCCCGGCAGGCACAGGAGGGCACCCCCGGCCATCACGGCGAGCGTCCACCCGATCGCACGGCCGGTCATCGACCCGCGGGAATTGAACGCGCTCCCCGCGGTCTGTCCTGCGACGACGTACGGGCTGGCCGCCGACTGCACGGCGCCGGCCGCGGCGGTGGCCAGGGACGCGGCCATGACGACGGCGGCCGCCACGGGGAGAGTGCGCGGCGACGGATCGCCGACGAGGCGACCGAGGACAGTCCCGACGGCGCCGAACACCACGGCCACCACCGCCGCGATGACGAGACGCGCGTCGATGACGCGTCGCGCCACACCCGGCACCGACGTGACGCGCCACGCCGCTGCGCCGTCGAGGCCGTACGAGTTGGCGAACATGCTGCTGGTCAGCAGGATCACGATCGGTGCGCCGTACTGCAGGCCGTAGATGTCGGTCGAGGTGGCCATGAGCACGACTCCGACGAGCAGGAACACCCCCGGCATCGTCAGCAGTCCCACTCGGCGCGGATCGACCAGCAGCAACCTGCTCTCGGCGGCGATGGCCGTGATCATCGGTCCACGCGCACGGAACGTCGTCGTCCGACGGCGGTCGGTCCGGGAGCGGGGCGGCGTGCTGTCGAGCGCGGCCGACACCGCCGAGGTCCACCACCGCACCACCAGTGCGCCGAGTCCGGCGAGCGCGACGGCGACGAGGACGGGCACCCACCACCTCCCGTCGTCGACTGCCTCGCTCGACACCGCCGCCCATCCCGTCGGCAGGACGCGCACCGCGGTGCGCAGAAAGGTGTTGTCGGCGAACGACGTCGAGACGTTGCCCAGCAGAAGGAAGGCCGCGTACGCGGCCGCGGCGACGACGGTGCCACCGATCGTCGAGAGGATGCGGCCGCGGGGAGTGCGCGATGCCGCATCCAGGCGGAGGACGGCGACACGGGACACGGCGAGCGCGACACCGACGGTGAGCAGGGCGATCACGGCGGTCACGATGCGTGCCACGGGCGAGACGTCCGGAACCGCGACGGGCGTGAGGGCGAGTCCGACGACGAGGAAGACGGTCACCCCGCTGCGCGCACCGATGAGGGCGAGGGCTCTCCGGAGAACGTCGGCACGCACCGGTAGGTGGCGCACGTGTGCCGGGACGAGTCCACGATCGCCCACTCCGGTCAGCAGGGGAGCGACGACGGTGAGGACTACCACCACCACGGCGCACAGTGCGGCGAGCGTGGCACGCGCCGAGGGCTGTGCGCTCAGCGTGATCGCGTACATCGCCCCGAGCGACGCGATCGCGGTGATCACGATCGCGATGCGGGCACCCGATCCGGTTGCTGCTCTGCGTATCTCGCGATCCAACGACAACAGTGTGCGGACCGGCGCGCTGATCATGAGCCCAGCCATGGCAACTCGGCCGCCTGGTCACCGCCGCCGACCGCGTCGAACAGCGCGCCCTCGAGGGTGCCGCCGGCACGCACGTCGTCGATCGTGCCGGCGGCCAGCAGAGAGCCGCGGGCGAGAATGGCCACGTGCGAGCACATCTGCTCGATGAGCGGCATGGAGTGACTCGACACCATCGCGGTGCCGCCCCGCGCGACGAAACTCTCGAGAAGGTGCCGAATGGTGCGGGCGGACATGGGGTCCACCGCCTCCAGCGGCTCGTCGAGCACGAGGAGCCGCGGCGAGTGGATCATCGCCGCGGCCAGGCCGATCTTCTTCTTCATTCCGGCGCTGTACGTGGAGACCGCGCGGTCACCGGCCTCGGCGATGTCCAGCACCGCGAGCAGTTCCTCGCAGCGATCGTGCGCCACCGCGGGATCGAGACCGTGCAGCACTCCGACGTAGTGCAGAGCCCGCCGACCGGGCAGGGCCTCGGGGAGTGACGGCCCGTCGGGAAGCAGTCCGACGCGCCCGCGGGCGGCGACCGGGTCGGCCCACACGTCGTGACCGTCGATCCACACCTGCCCGGCGGACGGGCGCACGATGCCCGTCGCCATCGACAGGAACGTGGTCTTGCCGGCTCCGTTGGGTCCGACCAGCCCGTACAGCGTGCCGGGCGGTACGAACAACGACAGGTCGCGCACGGCCGGTGCGCTCCCGTCGTACTGCTTGCTCAGCCCCCACGACTGCAGCGCGCCGGGTGTCTCGTCCACGGTCGACATGCGATCCCCCTCGTCGGTTGCGGTACTTTCCGACACTGACCAGACCGCCTGGCATGTCGCTACCCGTGCGGGGCAGAATCGAGGGATGTGCGGTCGCTACGCCAGTACCCGGTCCGACGACGACCTGTCGTCCATCTTCGATGCCGCCGTGGCGCTGGGGGAGGCGCCGGAACCGTCCTACAACGTGGCGCCCACGGATGCGGTGCGCATCGTGCTCGAGCGTGGGGAGGAAGCGCGCCAGCTGCGGACGGTCCGATGGGGTCTGATCCCGTCGTGGGCGAAGGACCGGAAGATCGCGAGCAGGCTGATCAACGCGCGGTCCGAGACCATCACCGAGAAGCCGGCGTTCCGCAAGGCCGCGGCGAAGCGGCGCTGCCTCGTTCCCGCCGACGGGTACTACGAGTGGGAGAAGCGAGAGGGGAAGAAGATCCCGCACTTCCTGCACACGGACGGTGTTCTCGCGATGGCGGGACTGTACGAGCTGTGGCCGGATCCCGCACTGCCCGAGGATGATCCGGGTAAGTGGGTGTGGACCACGACTGTGCTCACCACGACGGCCACCGACGCGCTGGGGCACATCCACGACCGGTCACCCGTCGTGGTGCCGGCGGACATGCGCGATGCCTGGTTGGACCCGACGCTGACCGATCTCGGCGCGGTGGCGGACCTGGTCCAGTCGATGCCCGAGCCGCACCTGTCTCCGTACGAGGTGAGCACGGCCGTCAACAGCGTGCGCAACAACGGGCCGCAGTTGCTCGAGCCGGTGGCCTGACCAGGGGTCGAGTTGCACTTCGAGCATTTCTGCGCCATGTTTAGCGCATAATCACGCTAAGGAGGCGTCATGACCCTGATCGAGTGGCTCGGATCCACCGCGTTCGTGTCCTTCGGGGCACCCACGTCGTGGGTCGAGGTCGTCGGATTCGTCACGGGCGCCACCTGCGTCGTCCTGGTCGTACGGCAGTCGGTGTGGAACTGGCCCATCGGTATCGCCAACAATCTGGCGTTCGTCCTGCTGTTCTTCGGCGCCGGGCTGTTCGCCGACGCGGCGCTGCAGTTCGTCTACGTCGCTCTCGCCGTGTCCGGATGGGTTCTCTGGGTCGGCGGCGGCACGCAGGGTCCGCTGGTGGTCACGTCCACCAGCCGTCGGGAATGGTGGTGGCTCGGCGCCGTCGGCGTGACGGCCACGCTGGCCATGACGTGGTTCCTCGACACCGCGACGACGTCGGTCGTGCCGTTCTGGGACGCGGTGACCACCGTGCTGTCACTGCTGGCGACGTGGGGCCAGGTGACGAAGCGTCGTGAGTCCTGGTTCCTGTGGATCGCCGCGGACGTCGTGTACGTGCCGCTCTACCTCTACAAGGACCTGGTGCTGACCGGTGTTCTCTATCTGGGATTCATCGCGCTGTGCGTTGCCGGGCTGCGAGCGTGGACACGGTCGATGACCCCCGCCGCCGTCGAGGTGCCGGCATGAGGCACGCGCTGATCATCGGCAAGTTCTATCCGCCGCACGTCGGTCACCACGCGATGGTCCGGTTCGCCGCCACGGTGGCCGACCGGGTGACCGTCGTGGTGATGGCAGCCACCGTGGAGTCGGTGTCTCTGCGAGACCGTGTGGCGTGGATGACCGAGTCGCACGCAGGCGAGAAGACGGTCACGATCACCGGCATCGTCTGCGACGCACCGATCGACCACACCTCACGGGCCGTGTGGGCGGCCCAGGTGGCGTGCATGCGCGCGGCCGTCGGGAACGAGCCCGTCGACGTGGTGGTCACCAGCGAGCCGTACGGCGAGGAACTGGCGCGGTGGTTCGACGCTCGACACGTGCCGTTCGATCTGCCGCGCAGCACCTTCCCGGTGTCCGGGACCGCGTGTCGACGCGACCTCGCCGCCTCGTGGCGCTGCCTCGACGCGCCTGCCCGAGCCGGTCTGGCGACGCGCATCGTCGTGGTGGGTTCCGAGTCGACGGGCACCACCACCGTCGCGGGTGCGCTGGCTGCACACCTTCGACAACGGTGGCCGGACACCGAGTGCGTCCACGAGTTCGGCCGGCAGGACACCCTCGACAAGGTCGCGGAGGTCGGATCGGTCGACGACATCGTGTGGACCGGTGACGACTTCGCCCGCATCGCGCGCACCCAGACTGCCCACGAGGACGCGGCAGCGCGGCGCGGATCGCCTGTGCTGATCTGCGACACCGACGCGTTCGCGACGACGGTGTGGGAGCGGCGTTACCTCGGCCCCGAGTCACACCACGCCGTCGCCGACGATCGCCCCGCCGTGTATCTGGTGACGGATCATCACGGAGTTCCGTTCGTGCAGGACGGTATTCGTGACGGTGAACAAGTGCGGGCGGACATGACCGGGTGGTTCCTCGACGCGCTCACGCGCACCGGCCGGTCCTGGGTGTTGTTGACGGGGAGCCGTGAGGAGCGCCTGCAGTTGGCGATCCGGGTGGCGGAGCTAGAACTTCGGCGACGAACCACCTTCACGGCGCCGCTCGGCGGCATACTCGAGGCATGACCGCACTCGAGCATTCCGACTCCATCGTGATCGCCGCGTCGCCCGACGCCGTGTACGCCCTCGTCTCCGACGTCACCCGGACCGGGGAGTGGAGCCCGATCTGCCAGGAGTGCTGGTGGAACGACGGTGACAGCGCCGACGTGGTCGGGTCCACCTTCACCGGGCGCAACGTCACCGCCGACCGCACCTGGGAGACGGTCTCGACCGTCGCCGTCGCCATCCCGGGCACCGAGTTCGCCTGGCTCGTCGGCGACTCGTTCGTGCGGTGGGGATACACCCTCGAGGCAATCGACGAGAACTCGACGCAGCTCACCGAATCGTGGCTGTTCACCGAGCAGGGGATCGAGTACTTCCACACAAAGTTCGGCGATCGCGCGCAGGAGGAGATCGAGATCCGCCGTACCGCCGCACTCGACGGGATTCCCCGCACGCTCGCCGCGATCAAGGCGATCGTCGAGTCCTGACATGCACGGTGAGCACGTGGTGGTGTTCGGGGGTTGCCGGGTCCGCCCGCGCCTGCAGGGGGTGTGCACACCTGGTGCGGTGAGCGCACACCCTTCGCTGCAGGCTGCTGGGGGTGTGCGGTTCGTGTAGGGGGTGTGCGCTTTGCGCGGTTGCTGAGGGGTCCCGGGTCCGCTCCGCGACTGGAGGGGCGCGCGCCAGGGTCCGCTCCGCGCCTGGAGGGGGTGTGCACACCTGGCGCAGTGAGCGCACACCCTTCGCTGCAGGCTGCTGGGGATGTGCGGTTCATGCGGGGGGTGTGCGGTTACGGGCGAGTGCTCGCCGGATGCGCTCGATGATGATGCTCGGCGTGGCCAGGTCCTGCCACGTCCAGCGCACCACCGTGTAGCCCGCGTCGCGCAGTGCATCCTCGCGGAGCTTCTCCCGCCAGAGCACGTCGGCCGGGGTCTCGCCCGCCGGTACGAGCCGTCCGTACTTCACGCGACCGTCGAACTCGCCGATCACGTTGGAGCCGTCCACCAAGAAGTCGACACGGTAGGACGTGTTGCCGCACGTGATGGTGTGCTGAGTGGAGACCGCGAAGCCTGCAGCGTGTAGCAGCACGCGACTGCGTGATTCACCGACACTCTCGGACCCGGCGTCCATGAACAGCGCTACGCGGTGGGCTCGCGCATGGCCACTGCGGGTGGGGCGTCGAGAGAGTACTTCCTCGACCTGCGCGCCTGCCAGTCCGAATCGACGTGCTGCATCGTCCGCCGCGCAGACCGCTTCCTCGAACGGCAGGCAACAGGCCAGATCGGCAATGGTGCGGCTGACGGTAGTCGAGCGGAATCCCGCCACATCGGTGACCTCGTCGGCGTCATAAGGCGACGCATGAACGTGACGCACGGGGCCCGTACGGCCGCCTGTACGCCGGTTGCGCGTGATGTGAACTGCTGAGAGGGGCACGTTCCACAAGTCGATACCGTGAGCGATCGCTGCCGACGCATGGCTCAGCACTGCGTCGGGGGCCGTGTTGCCGGTCGTCATCATCGCGCGCGCCAGGAGGAGGTGGCGCTCCTGGCCGGAGAGGTCCGCGATGTCGTCCGAGTTGGCGTAGGCACCACGGCGCACACGTGTGAGATCTCCGGTTCTGCACATGCGCCGCAATTCGGAGTCCGTGTAACCCTGAGTCAATGCCTCCGAGCGGGAGGTGATGCGCGCCATCGGTCGATCGTTGCCGACGTTGGCGTCTCCGATCGGTGCCCGTGCGCTCGCTGTGGACAGCGCGCACCCTGTGGATGAGCGAGCGCACACGGCCTACGTCAGGCGAACACCTGCTGCGGAGTGCTGGAGGCGGTGTTCGGTTGGTGCAGGAGGTGTTCGGTAAGGAGGCTTGTTTGCTGGTCGCCGCACGCGTTGGCCAGCGCCAGGGTGTGTACACACCCCTGTCATAAAGCGAGCACCCCCTCCAGCGTGCTGAAGGGGGTGCTCGGTTGGTGCAGAGGGTGTTCGGTCAGGACCTCTTGCCCGGCGCCTTCGCTCCCGACTTGAACCCGAGCCCACCGGCCTTCGGCTGCGGTGGCGCCGGGGTGTCTGCGGGCTCCGCGGCGCCGTTCGACTCGGCGGCACCGTTCGACTCGGCAGCACCGTTCGACTCCGGCGTAGGAGCGGCCGTCTCCTCGGGTGCCTGCTCTGCGGGTGCCGCCGACTCCGGTGCCTCCGACTCGGCAGGTGCCGCCGGCTCGGGCGCTGCGGCGGGTGCCGCGGAACCCGGTGCCTTGGCGCCCGGCTTCTTGAACCCGGACTTCACGGCGAGACCCTTGGCCTTGACGGTCGGCATGGACTCCGACGCCTGGGCCGGTGCCTCGGCGGGAGCCTCGGACGGAGCCTCAGCAGAAGCCTCGGCGGGTGCAGAAGCCTCCGCCGGTGCCTCAGCCGCCGGTGCTGCTGCGGAACCCGGTGCCTTGACGCCGGGCTTCTTGAACCCGGACTTCACGGCGAGACCCTTGGCCTTGACGGTCGGCATCGACTCCGACGCCTGTGCCGGTGCCTCGGCAGCCGGTGCTTCGGCGGAAGCCTCGGGAGCGGGAGCCTCGGAAGCGGGAGCCGCAGAAGCGGGAGCCGCCGACCCCGGTGCCGTGGCGCCGGGCTTCTTGAACCCGGACTTCACGGCGAGACCCTTGGGCTTGACCGTCGGCAACGACTCGGATGCCTCACTGGCCGTCTCGGTGGGAGCGTCGGTCGGTTCCGGCTTCTCGGCCGGAGCAGCTGAGGCAGATCCCGGTGCCTTCGCGCCCGGAGGACGACCCTTGAGCTGCAGCCCCTTGCCGCCCGGTGCCTTCGCCTTGCCGGCCATCCCCAGGCCCTTCGGCTTGGACGCGTCGGCTGCGTCGTCACCGTCGGCGTTGGGCGACTCGGCGGGCTTGGCCGGAGCCTTCGCACCGGGTGCCTTGGCGCCCGGAGCCTTGGCCAGGCCCTTCATCTTGAGACCCTTGCCGGGCGCGGGGGCAGCGGGATCGCCACCCGCTGCGGCCGTCTCGATCTCTTCGACGCGACCCTTCTCCTCTGCGGCGGCGACGTCCTCGGTGGCGACGGACTCGGCCCTGGGGGTGTCGACGGGCTCCTCGGCAGGGACGACCACGGGCTTGGCCCGCGGCACCACCTTGATGTTCTCGCCGAGCTGTGCGGAGTCCAGGCGCGTGATCGAGCTGAGCAGCATCTGCGAGACGTCGATGACCTCGACGTTGTCGTTGCCGCCGGCCTCCTGGCGTGCGGTGACACCGTCGTTGAGCATGACGCGGCAGAAGGGGCAGCCGGTCGCGATCTTCTGCGTCGCGGTGGTGCTGCCACCCAGGGTGTCGAGCGCTTCGTCGACGCGGTCGATGTTGATCCGCTTGCCGATCTTCTCTTCCATCCACATGCGAGCACCACCGGCGCCGCAGCACATGGAGCGCTCGCCGTGACGCGGCATCTCCTTGAGTGTGGAGCCCGACGCCGCCATCAGCTCGCGGGGTGCGTCGTACACCTTGTTGTGGCGTCCCAGGAAGCACGGGTCGTGGTACGTGACGTCCTCTTGCACCGACGCCACCGGCACCAGCTTCTTGGCCCGCACGAGGCGGTTGAGCAGCTGGGTGTGGTGCACGACCTCGTACTTGCCGCCCACCTGCGGGTACTCGTTGCCGAGTGCGTTGAAGCAGTGCGCGCACGTGACGACGATCTTGCGACGGCTCTCGTCGACACCCTCGAACACGGAGTTCAGGGTCTCGATGTTCTGCATCGCGAGCTGCTGGAACAGGAACTCGTTGCCCGCGCGGCGAGCGGAGTCACCGGTGCAGGTCTCCTCGGCGCCGAGCACCATGAACTTCACGCCGGCGGTGGCGAGCAGTTCCGCGACGGCCTTGGTGGTCTTCTTCGCGCGGTCCTCGTAGGCGCCGGCGCAGCCGACCCAGAAGAGGTACTCGAAGTCCTCGAAGCTGTCGGCGTCCTGGCCGAAGACCGGCACGTCGAAGTCGAGCTCCGAGATCCAGTTGGTGCGGTCCTTGGCGTTCTGGCCCCAGGGGTTGCCCTTGTTCTCCAGGTTCTTGAACAGGCCGGCCAGTTCGGAGGGGAACTCCGACTCGATGAGCACCTGGTAGCGACGCATGTCGAGAATGTGGTCGACGTGCTCGATGTCGACGGGGCACTGCTCGACGCAGGCGCCGCAGTTGGTGCAGCTCCACAGCACCTCGGGATCGATGATTCCGCCGAGACCGCCGTCGAGGGTGGTCTCGCCGACCAGCGGGCGCTCGGCCTCGTCACGGGCGGCCTGCGGGATCTTCGCGAGCTTGGCCTCGTCCGGCTTGCCGTCCGCGTCGACCAGGCCGATCTCGTCGCCCGCCATGTCCTTGCGGCCACCGGCGAGCAGGTACGGCGCCTTGGCGTTGCCGTGGTCGCGGAGCGAGGTGATGAGCAGCTTGGGTGAGAGCGGCTTTCCCGTGTTCCACGCCGGGCACTGCGACTGGCAGCGGCCGCACTCGGTGCACGTGGTGAAGTCGAGCCAGCCCTTCCAGGTGAAGTCCTCGATCTTGCCGGCACCGAACGCGTCGACGTCGGGGTCGGCCTCCTCCATCTCGAGGACCTTGCCGCCGGACATCATCGGCTTGGCCGCGCCGAGCGCGACTCCGCCGTCGTCCTCACGCTTGAAGTAGATGTTGAAGAACGCGCTGAACCGGTGCCATGCGACACCCCACGTGATGTTGCGGCCGACGATCAGCAGCCAGACCATGCCGGACATGAGCTTGACGAAGGCGAAGATCGAGACCAGGACCGCGCTCGCGGGGAGCAGCTTGGCCAGGTTCATGGTGAAGAAGTCGGTCCACGGGTTGGCGTGTCCGTAGGTGGCGATCTTGCCGGCCTTCACGAAGATCATTCCGAGGCCCTCGAGCAGCACCACGAACTCGACGAAGTAGGCGGCACGGAAGTTGGAGCCGGAGAAGCGGGAGAGGCGCGCGGGAGAGCGAGGGTGGTTCCGCTGCCGGATGATCATCAGCGTCACGATGCCGATGACGGTGCCCAGGCCCAGGATCTCGTCCATGAGATGGTAGATCGCGAGGTCACCGATGAGAGGCCAGTGGAACTCGGGGTTGAACGTCTGCCCGTAGGCCTCGAACCACAGGATGGCGCCGAGCATGAAGCCGACCATCACCAACCAGTGCGCCCAGCCGACGGAGCGGAACTTGTTCATCCGGGTGTGCGCAGCGAACTCGATGCACATCTGCTTGAACCGCGGAACGAACGGTCGCAGACGTGTCCTGTCCGGCTGTCCCAGCGCGATGGATCGCACCATCATCGCGGCACCGCGGAAGAAGTAGGCCCAACACACGATGCTGAGCAGGGCACCGACGGTGCCGAGGGTGATCGTCAGGGCATTCATGACGCTGCCTTTCTTCGGCGACGGCCATTCCGTCGCCCTACGCTTCCGGCCGGCCACAGGGGGCGGTCCGACGGTCAGCCCGGATGCATCTGTCCCACTAGAAGTTACCAGCCGGTAACCACAAGGGTTCTACCGATCGGTAACTTAGCATTTCGGTCGACATCACCGCAGGTCGGACGGAGGGCTGGTCCGTCCCGCACACGCGATGAGCCCTACCGTATTACGGCACAGCGACAGGCCTCCCGCACAGGTATTCCTAACTTGCCTCGTGGGTAACTTGGGGCCGCCGAGGAAGTCGCCCCTCATCGCGACCATTTTGTTACCCTTCACGAGCCACCTCGTCCGTGGGTGAGGTCACATCGTGGCTGTTCACACGGACAATTCCCGGATCGAGCACTGAAAACGGACCTGATATTCGGTTGTGTCCCTGTCAACCGCTACAGTGCTCGTGTCGGGGTCCGACACCACGAACCTGAACGAACGGAACATCTAGATGACACTGCGTCGACTCGTCGCAACCTCTGCGATCGCGATCGCCTCCCTGGGCGTGGCCACTGGTACTGCGTACGCGCAGCCGGCCACCACCACCCCCTCCGCGACGACCACCGAGAGTGCTCCCGCGGAGAACTCCGAGCTGAACTGGGCGTCGCGCGTCGAGGCCGGTGGCGTCGTCACCACCGTCGACGCCGGTATGTTCCGTGCGTCCGACGACGGCAAGGCCGTCGTCCTCGAGGACGAAGAGGGCAACGACGTCCTGAGCCTCCCGCTGTCGTTCAACCTCAACGGCATCGAGTTCCCCTACGGTGTCGAGTACACCGACGAGGGCCGCACCGTGAAGCTCATTCCGAACCTCGCAGCACCGATGGGCCTCACGCCCGTTTCGCTCGAGCAGAATGCTGCATCGCCTGCTGAGAACCTCAAGGCGCAGGACAACTTCGCGTCTCAGCTCGGGCTCGCCTCAGCTGTCGGCGGCCTCACGGGCACGATCATCGGTGCGGGTCTCGGCGCTATCGGCTTCGTCGCCGGCCCGCTCGGCGTGCTCACAATTCCCAGTGGCGCGACGCTCGGCGGCATCATCGGCACGATCGTCGTCGGCGGACCGACTCTGGCAATTGCCGGCGTCGACTTCGTGAACACCCTTCTGGCTCCTCCCGGCACCACGCAGTGGGCCAACTGATCTACGGCTGAACACGATGAAGGCCGCCACCCATCGGGTGGCGGCCTTCTCTCGTTTCAGGCGGAGTGGATCAGAGCCAGGGAACGGCGGCGGCGAGGAAGATGCCACCCGCGATCACACCGACGGCTCCGGTGAGCAGTCCGATGACGGTGTCTGCGCGATCGGCATCGGGAACGCGTGTCGCCAGGACGCCGGCGACGAGCGCGGCGATGCCCAGCAGAACGCCGAAGCCGAAGCTCCAGAACGCCACCACCGACAGCGCGCCCAACAGCACGGAAGCGTCGGCGAGTCGGGGATCGCGGGCAACGGAACTCAGGGCCGCCCGAGCAGACGACATCTTTGCCGCCGTGTAGATCGCGGCGGGGGATTGAGTCTCGCGGGGGAGTGACGAATCGGCGATGTCGGTCACAGCGATACCTCCTTCGGGGAACGGCCGAAGGTCATCGGGTATCGAACGCAGCGCAGCACAGCGGTACACCTCCTCGTGGGATGAACGGAACGGTCGACACTCGGACGTCACCGACGCTGGTGACGGAGTGGACTGCGCGTGTCCCACGATATCACTGTGACCAGAGTGCGTTACGCGACGGAATCCGAAAAGTGATGCGCCCGTGTCATATTGGTTCCCGCCAGAAATGGCGACAGCCCGCCGTCCGAAGACGACGGGCTGCGATCACTGCGCAGTCGGTCAGCTCAGAACGCCGGCATTCGAGACGATCTGCACGATGTAACCGATCACCGTGAAAGCAAGTTCGAAGAAATCCATGTCGGGCCTTTCATGAATGAAACGCACCCACTCGAGGCGCGGAGGCGCCTCGCCTCGACACGTGACATTACCGCACCAAGGAGACCGAACGTTGTGCTATCTCACGATGTGCGGACGGTCGTTCCGGTGGCCGCGGTGACGGCGTCGACAGGGATGCCCAGGCTGGCGGTTCCGCCGTACTGAGCCAAGGCCAGGTTCGCCTCGCCGCAGCTCGGAGCAGCGCCGCTGTTGGATCCGCTGGTGATGCCCAGTGCGAGTGTCCCTGTGACGATGGCGCCGCCGCTGTCACCCGCGAGAGTGCAGGCGGTACTGGCGAATCCACGCACCGTGCGGCTGTCGCCGTCACCCAGGAAGAGCTGCGTCTCGACGCGGTCCGCAGCGACGAGACCACACGTGAAGGACGACGCCTGACCGGACTTGCACACCGGGGCACCGATGACGGGCGAGGCCGTTCCGGTGATCGTGAGGGCGGTGCCGTTGGCTCCCCGCACGGTGGGCTGGTCGAGCCCCGCGGCCACGCCGGCGTCGTTCAGCGCGATGACGGAGTAGTCGAGTCCGTCGCCGCCGCCGACACTCGACGTGGTGAAGTCGCCGACGGGAGTACTGGCGCGGATGTCGTCACGATTGGGCAGGTAGACCGAGGCGGAGTTGCCCGGATCACAGTGTCCCGCAGACAGACTGACCGGCGTGCCGGCCCCGTCGGTGGCGCTGAACCCGAACGAGCAGATCTCGATGTCCTCGAGCGGCGCGGTGGTGATGTCGCCGGCGGACGTCACGTAGTCGTCGCCGCCCATCACGGCAGGCGGAGGCGTCGGACCGGGAGCGGGTGGGGACAGCTGCACCTGGAGGTTGGCGATGGCGGTCGGCAGATTCAGTGCGCGCCCGATCGGACTGTTGGCGATGTCGACGATCACCCGTCCGCCGAGCACGTCGACAGCCGCCGAATTGATCTGTGACGAGACCTCGCGGGGCAGACCCGACACCCAGCGACCGAAGTCGTCGAGGGACTGCTCGAGCGTGTCCGCCGACACGGGCGACTGGCGGCTGCGGTAGCCGTCCTGCGCCACCTGGCTCGCGGCCTCCGAGGTGGTGACCGCGACGACGGGAACGCCGTCGTCGCCGATCCAGGCACCCGCGAAGTCCGCCGGGCGCTGCTGACGGAAGTCGTCGGCGTAGGTACGAAGCTTCTGCGCCTCGGCAGCGCGGTCGAGGTACTCCTGCGGCGACATGTGCAGATCGCGCTGCACGGCGTCGACCAACTCGGACGGGAGGCGATCCGCGGACAGCTGCTCGGGAGCCGCCGACGCGGGTGCTGCGCCGGCAGTGGCGGTGCCGAGGCTCAGCATCAGCAGCGACGCGCCCACCACCCCCATCACCCGTGCGCTGCGAGATGCGCCGCTCGACTCGGAGTGACTCTGGCCCGTGGCCGCTGTGGCCGCCGAGTTACGCAAGAAGTTCCCTTCGCAGTGGTGACAGTCCGTGGCCCGTCGGGTCCGCAGATGGTTCGCAGAGGTACCGATGCCAGCGCACGAGCATAGGGCATCATCCTGAGCGTTTCCGGCGCCCGACGAGCGTCAGGGACGGTTCACAGACAGCATCGGGCCGAGCCGTGGAATCGCGACGGACGGCGCCGTGGAGGTCGTCGTGGGAACAGTCGACGTGGTCGTGGGTGCGGGTGTACTGCTCGCCACGGTCGGCGGCGTCGGCACGGTCACCTCGGGGAACGACGGGAAGTCGGGAAAGTCGATGTCCGGTGGCGCGAACGGGAACCGGTCCGTCGGGAGCCCGAGACCGGTGCTCGGTTCCACCGCGGCGGCAGGCGGTGCGGGCGGCACGACGGGGTCGGGCGTGTCGATCTCCGGAGCCGGGGCCTCCTGCACCGGAGCCGGTGCCTGCTCCTGGACGGGCAGCGGCGCGGCGGACGTCGTGGTGCTGTCCAACGACGACGTCACGACGGGAGCGGCGGGCGTGATGGCCTGCTGCGAGTTCAGAGGCGCGACCGAGCTGGAGTCGAGGTCGTGGGTGCCCACGGCGCCGCCGACGGCGAGGAACGCGAGCGCCACCGCGGCGACCGAGACAGCCGCGCGCGTGGGTGTTCTCCTGTGAGTCCGACTGCGGTGCGTCCTGCCGGTGGCCGAGTCCGACACCATCGCCGCGAAAGCCTTGTCCGAGGCCGCCGTGGTGGCCGGCGACGACCGATGCGAGGGTGCGGCGCGCACGGCCACCGCCGGGTTCTCCGACGTCGCGGGAGCCAGCGAGCAGTCCTGCAGACCGACGTAGTCGAGGGCGTCCCGCAGTGCGGCGATCGAGTCGGCGGACAGTCCTGCAGGGTGGAGCAGCATGCATCGCGCGTCGGCGGGCAAAGAGTAGAGCTCCGACAGCATGCCCGTCAGTGCGTGGACGAATCCGGCGACGAGGTCCTCGGCGCGCACCACGCGGCCGTCGGCCAGACCGAGTCCGCGGGGGTCTCCCACCGCGTACAGAAATCCGCGAACACCCTGGTCGGAGTCATCGAGGCGGACGCGTCCATCGGGATCCAGGCCCACCGCCGTCGGGCACTCGAACAGCTCGGTACCGCCGTCGATGTCGACCGACACGGCCGTCTCGGCGTCGGTCACCGCCATGACGAGGTGGATCGTCCTGTCGACCTGCGGGCTGTCGGACCCCTGGCTGCGCGCGCTCATTCGGACTCGACCCCCTTGGCGAGTTGCGGACACGGTGCCACGTCGACCGAGCACCCGTCCGATCACCGTACCGGTCGTCACGGTCCGGGGTGACCCGATGGGCACGGGGAGACCTAGGTGGGCGGCGCGGTACCGGGTGACGGCGCCGCCGCCCCCTGCTCGTCAGGAGTGTTCGGACCAGCCGGAACGTCGGGATCCGGGTCCGTGCCCTCCACGGGGTCGGTCGGTTCCTCCTCGACGGGCGGGTCGCTGGGGACGGGCTCGGGCACCGGTTCCGGAGACGGTTCCGGGGCCGGAGCAGGTGCCGGGGCCGGGGCGGGAGCGGGCGCGGGTGCCGGCTCGGGGGCCGGTGCGCGCGGGGGCACCGTCGTGGTGATGCGAGCAGGTGCACGTGTGGCCTCGACGGGCGCAGGTGCGCCGGGGACGACGGTCGGGAAGCCGATGCTGGTGGACGGGGCGGGACGAGTCGTCGTCGGCCGCGCGGTGACACCGGCGGCGTCCTCGACGGCCGGAACCGTGGTGCTGACCGTCCGATCGGACGCGAGGTAGGCGATACCGCCGCCCACGATCAGCAGGGTCGCGACTGCGGCCGCCACGAGGAGGGCGAGGGGGCCGCGCGGTGTCGACCTCGATGCACCGCTGTCGATGGCTGTCGAGGCGGCAGCGGTCGCGAGCAGCGGTGCCCCCGTCGTCGGCGCGAGCCCGGCGGCGGCACGTGCGGCGGCCGCGGCGGCGGCCAGCCGTTCCTCCGACGCGCCGAGGGTGGCGTGGGGATCGGCCGACTCGGGATGCAGCGTCAGCGCGGTGAGTCCGACGAAGTCGAGCGCCTCCCGCAGCGCGGCGATGCGCTCGGGTGACCAGTCGGCGGGATGGGCAGCTCCGGCCGTGAGGGCGCGGACGTCCTCGCCGGCGTCGACGGTCTCACTGAGCAGCAGGAACATCATGGTCGCGACGAGGTCCTCGGCGCGCATGGGTACGCCGCGGGACGAGACCACGCCGGACGGGTCACCGACGCGGGCCATGAAGCGATCGACGACGTCGATGTCCGCAGTCAGCGCGTCGGGCCGGTGCAGGGTCGTCGTGCCGTCGGGCAGGAGGTAGAGGACCGTCTCGGCCGTCACCGGCACGCGGACCAGTTCACCCGAGGTCGTCGACACCACGACGGCCGTCGACGTCAGATCGGTGATGTGGATCCCGGTGGCTCGGGTGATCGGTGCGGCGTCGTGCCCGGTGTTCATGCGTGTACCCGTCGTTCCTTGTCCTGTGCGTAGCCGGCCGCGCGGAGCATCGACAGCATCTGCGAGCGCGACTGCGCTCCCAGACGTCGACGGATCCGCGCGACGTGGTGCTCGACCGTCTTGGCCGAGATGTACATCTGGGCGCCGATCTCGCGGTACGTCAGGCCCAGTACGAGATGATGCGCCACCTCCGCCTCGCGCTCGGTCAGCGCCCCCAGCGACGCGGAACCGGGCTCGGTGGGCTCGGCCGTCGCCGCGACGGCACCGATGTCGCGGGCGATCTGCAGCAGGGCGGTGGCGTCGCGGGTGTCGGCGACACGCAGGGCGGCGTCACTGGCGAGCCGCGCCGCGTCCCAGGCGTGCCCGAACTTCTCCAGGGTGCGAGCGGACGTCTCGACCTCGGCGACGTCGGGCTCGCCCTGCAGGACGCGGAGCCATGCTTTGCCGGCGGAGGCGAGTGCTGCGGCGTGGGGACTGCGGTCGGCGAACGAGCCGAGCGCACGAGCGTGGGGGAGCAGGTCGGCCGGGGCGCCGCCGAGGATGGCGGCCTGCACGCCGTACCAGTGCCACGTGGCCGCCCAGGTCGGTGGTTCGCCGAGCGAGGCGACCAGTGCGGTGGCCGCGGAGACGGAGTGCGCGATGCGTGCCGTGTCCCCGAGGCGCACTGCGGCGAGCCACAGTTCACCGAGCGGGATGAGGGAGAAGAGATCGGGTTCGGCCTCCGCGACGGTGCGCCGGGCCTCCTGCCACGCGGACATGAGGGCGCCGGTATCTCCGCGTCGGCGGGCGGTGGCGACGCGAAGTGCGAAGTAGGACAGGGCGTCCCGTTGGGGGAGCGTGGCCGGGTCGACGCCCGAGGTGGGATCGACACCCGTGTCGCCGGCCACGAGTGCCGACCAGGCGAGCAGCAGACGGCACCGCGTGGACACCGCGCATCCCGGATCCGCGGCAATGGTCTCGGTCAGCACCGCTCGGGCGGTGGCGGGGTCGCCGGTGTGCAGAGCGATCAGTGCCGCGATCACCGCGGGATGTTCCGGCTCGGCCCGGGCGCCCACCGCGGTGTCGGCCATCGAGGCGGCGCGCAGCAGCGAACCCGTTGCCACAGTGGCGGGTTCGGTCAGCGAGTCGAGGAGCCCGCGGGCCACCAGCGTCGAGCGGGCGTTCGCCGACGTGGGCGGGACGGGGCGGAGGCCGCCGTGCGCGCGGACGAACGTCGCGGCGCAGTCGGCGTCCCCCACGGCGAGAAGCGTCGTCACCGCGTACGCCGCATCCGGTCCGATGCGGTCCGGCCCGAGCCACCGGTAGAGGTCGGCGGCGTGCGACGCGGTGCCGCGCATCAGTGCGACCGTGGACGCGACGCGAACGGCTCCGCGTACTCCGTCGGGTGACGGCGCCTCAGCGGACAGCACCGCGTCCACTGTGAGCGCCGCGGTGTCGAGATCGCCGCTCGCGAGCAGGGCGTCGGCGTAGGGCACGGAGATGTCGGTGCCCTGTGCGCCCGCCGCGGCGGCCGCGTCCCACAGTCGTCGTGCGGCGAGACGGTCTGCGGCGGAGGCCAATTCGACCAGGTGCTGTGCGAGATCCGGATCGCGCAGACCCGCATCCGCGAGCGAGACCGCGAGATCACCACCGAGACCGCCACTGTCGAGGTGCACCCGTGCCAGGCGACGCAGCACGCCGAGCATTCCGTGCTCGCCCATCACCACGCGCAGGGCACCGCGCGCGGAGTCCGACAGCAGGCCTTCGTCGGACAGGACCCCGCAGCCCCGGGCGCGCTCCACGGCGGCGGCGGCGTCGGGCATCGGGACGTCGGCGACATCGGCGACGAGGTACGGATCCGGGGCGACACCGACCGACGCGAGCGTCACCACCACGAGGGCGGTGTGATCGTGCGCGGACAGCAGAGCGTCGAGAGCCGATCGCTCGTCGGGCGAAGTCACCGCCCGAGAATTGGATTCGTGAGGCTGCCTACGGTGTTTCCCAGGCCGCTGGCAGCACCTCCCGCAACCTCGCCTACACCCCCGAGTACGGTTCCGACACCGTCGGTCAGGCCTCCGACGACTCCGGACCCCGGAAGTGGGTTGGAAGGGAACGACGGAGCCGGGAGGGCCGGAGCCTGAGGTACCTGCGCAGTGGGGAGGTTGGGTGCGGTGAACTGCGGCGCCGGTGCGTTCGGCACAGCAGCGTTCGGCGCGGTGGCGCCCGGTACCGCGGCCGATCCGGTCGAGCCGGGCGCGGTCGCGCCGGGCGCCGCAGCCCCCGGTGCTGCTGCGGCGCCGCTGGTCGGCGCTCCGGCGGCTCCGGTGGTGCGCGGCTGTCCCGTCACGGGGTCGACGCCGGCGGCGGCGGTGGTCGGGGTCGCGCTCACGGAACCGTCCGCGGCGGCCGGGGCCACCGCGCTGCTGGTGGAGGGGCCGGTGTTCTCCGACGATCCGCCGACGAGGCCGGTGCCGACGGAGAGGCCACCCGCGGCCAGCAGGATCACGGCAGCGGCGACGCCACCGATGACGGCGGTGCGCTTACCGCGCGACGGGGCGTCCTTGGCGTGTGCCGAGCGCGACACCGGTGCGGGCGTGGAGGTTCGGGCCGAGGCGGGGCGCTCGGTGACCGGAGGGAGCAGGTCGGTCTCGTCGTCGTCGACGGTGGAACCGGCGGCGACGGCAGCGAGTGCCGCTGCGCCCGGGCGGTTCAGTTCTGCCCCGGCAGAAGCGATGTCGGCGGCGAGCAGTGCGGCTCCGGTCGCGGCGGTGGCCGCGGGCTGTTCGCCCACGGTCACCGGCTTGCGCAACGCGGAGGACACGGTCTCGGTGAGCATGGGGATCGACGCGCCGCCGCCGACCAGCAGCACACGGTCCACCGCGTCGCCGTCGACACCCGCGGTGCGCAGCGCCTCGCCGAGTACCCGGGTGACGTCGTCGAACGTCTCGCGCAGTAGTTCCTCGATCTCCGACCGCACCAGTCGCACGTCGGTGTCGATGCCGGGCAGGTGCACCGGCACGACCGTCTCGGTGTCGGAGGACAGTGCTTCCTTGGCCGTCGCGCAGTGCGTGCGCAGGGTCGTGAGGGCTTCGACCGTCGCGGGATCGAAGGGATCGAGCGACGAGGAGTCGACGTTGTCGAGCACGTGCGCCAACACGACCTGGTCGATGTGAGCGCCGCTGACGTCCTCGCTGCGCGCACCGCGTCCGAGGATCGCCGAATCGGCACCTGTGCGCACGACCGACACGGTCAGGGCGCTCGCACCCAGGTCCGCGACCAGCACGACGCCGTCCGCCACCGCGTCCGGCGACTGCTGCATCCATGCCGTCGCGGCGAGAGCGTCGGGAACGAAGGTGACGTCGGTGAGGCCGTGGCGGGCAGCCGCGTTGCGGAGCCGGTCCACCGTGTACTCGGGCCACGACGTCGGGTAGGTCACCACGATTGCGGCATCGTCGTCGGCGCCGGCCGTGCGTGCCTCGCGGACGAGGCAGTCCAGCGTCGTCGCGTAGAGCTCGTCGCCGGTGTAGCTGCGTCCGTCCTCGGTGACCAGCGCGACCGGATCGCCGACGCGGCCGGCGAAGCCGGTCAGGGCCGTGGTGTCGACGGTGCCCGGCGCGGCCAGGGCGGGTTCACGGTCGGGCGTGACCGACAGTGCGGTGGATCGAACGACGGTGACGGCGTCACCGAGGTGTCCCGGACCGTCCACGGCGACCGCCGTCGAGGTGCTCGAGCCGACGTCCAGTCCCAGACCTGATGACCGTCCCTGATCCGTTGCCATGGCGCCGACTCCGTTTCCGTGCTCGTCGATATTCGTGCTCGTCAAGGCTGTGTCGGACCTGCTGTCGGGCACGTCGCCGTGACGCCGTAGCTGTCCACCGGCACTGTCGTCCCGATGGTCCGTTTCGTTACAGGTCACAAGAGTAGAGCGGTCCTATCCCCTATGCCCCCTAGTCACCCCGATCTGCCCCGGGGCGACCCCCGGGGTGCAGGAAGGGGGCTGCGCCCCGTTGGGACACCTCACTAGTCGACCTAGTTTTGATCTCAACGTGCCGAGACAGTCGGCCCGACCACCTCGACGCCTGCACACACACCGTCTGCCGACACCGGTTCACACACACCCAGGAGATCCCGATGGCCACGAACGCCGTACTCGACTTCATCCTCAGCCTTCTTCGCGACGACAAGGCCGCCGCCGCCTACTGCGCGAACCCCCAGGCCTCGCTGGACGCTGCCGGCCTGCCCGACGTGTGCCACGCCGACATCGTGGCCGTGGCGCCCATGGTCGCCGAGTCCGGACTGTTCGCCGGCGGATCGCGTCTCGCCTCGATCGTGAACGCGGGCAGCTCCTCCACCGTCGTGAACTCGACCGTCGTGAACGCGGGCAGCGTGAACAACAGCACCGTCTTCGGCGGCAACAACGTCGCCGTCGGCGGCCCCACGTTCGGAAGCAACGCGGTGAACTTCGGAAACAACAACAACAACGGAAATTTCAGCAACAACAACTTCGGGGGCTTCGACCTGGGTGGCTTCACCTTCAGCCCGACCCTCATCGGTGGCGGCCTGGCGATCGGCAGCATCGGCAACATCGGCAACCTGAACCTCGGTGACCTGGATCTGAGCGGCCTGAACCTGGCCTCGCTCGACCTCAGCGGTCTGAACCTGGCCTCGCTGGACCTCGGCGGGATCGGCGACATCGACCTGCTCGGCGGACTCGACCTCAGCCTCATCGACCTGGGCGACCTCGACATCGCGGGCCAGTTCACCACGGTCCTCGCCCTCGTCCTGGCCAACGGACTCTCCCTCGGTGGCGACCTCGCCGCCGAGTTCGGTGCCGCACTGGGCGCGGCGTTCGACGCCTTCCTCGCCCTCGGCGGCGTCCTCGACCTCGACACGCTGGTCGACCTCAGCGCCACCCTGGCCGGTGCGCTCACCGCAGCGCTCGGCCTCGGCGTGGGTGCCGGAGCCCAGCTCACGGCCGCCCTCGACGCCGTGCTCGGCACCGTCGCCGGTCTCGACCTCGACGCCGTAGTCGGTCTGTCCGGCGTTCTCTCCAACGCACTCTCGGTGGGCGGTGTGCTCGGCGCGAATGTCGGCGCCGCACTCGGTGGCGTACTCGGCGCAGCGGTCACCGCCGGTGGCTCGCTCGGCGCCGATCTAGCCGCCGCCCTCACCGCCGGACTCGATGTCGCCGGATCGCTCGGTGTCGTCGTCGGTGGCGCGCTCGGTGTGACCACCGACATCACCGCTGCTCTCTCGGGTGCACTCGCCGCTGCCGTCGACGTCGCCGGCGATCTCGGCGCGACGCTGACCACCATCCTCGACGCGAACGTCGTCGCCGCGCTCGCAGGCACGCTGACCACCGAGCTCTCCGCGGCTCTCGGCGCAGCCCTCGCTGCCGGCGGAGACGTCGCCGGTGAGTTCGGCGCCTCCCTCGGCGCGCTCCTCGGAGCCGTCACCGGCCTGTCCGGCGCACTCGACCTCGACGCTCTTCTCGGCGTCGGCGGCACCCTCGGCGCGACCCTCGCCGGTGTGCTCGGCCTCGGCGGCGGTATCGGTGCGCAGCTCGGAGCCGCGCTCGACGGTGTCCTGGAGTTGGCCGGTGGCCTGGACCTCGCGGCCGCCCTGGCCGGCGGAGCCGACATCGCGGCCACGCTCGGCGCCACTCTCTCCACTGCCCTCAGCGGCGTGCTGGTCGCCGGCGGTACCGTCGCCGGCACGCTCGGCGCGGCCTTCGGTGCCGCCCTCGGCGGCGTCCTGGGGGCCGACCTCGGTGCTCAGCTGGTCGGACTGCTGGCCGGTGAGCTGGACCTCGGTGCGGCACTGGCCACCATCCTCGACGGTGCTCTCGGCCTCGGCGGCCTCCTGGACATCGGCGCTCTCGCCGATCTCGGTGCCCTGCTCGACGTCGACGGCGCACTCGGCCTCGGTGCCGGTGTCCTGGCCACGCTCGGCGGTTCCCTCGAGGCTCTCCTCGGTGCGGGCGGCCTGCTCGGTGGCGATCTGACCGCACTGCTCGGTGCCGATCTCGGTGCTCAGCTCGCTGCCGCGCTGGCCGGCGCTCTCGCGGTCGGCGGCGACCTGGGCGGCGACCTCGGACTCGCCCTCGGCGGCGTGCTCGCCGGACTCGTGGACGTGGCGGGCGGTCTCGACGTCGACGCGGTGGCCGGACTCGGTGCCACCCTCGCCGCAGCCCTCACCGGCGCACTCGGTGTCGGCGCAGGACTCACCGGTGGACTCGCAGCGGGCCTCACCGCTCAGCTCGGTGCCGCTCTCGACGGTGTCCTCGGCCTGGCCGGCGATCTCGACCTGCTCGGCGGACTCGGCGTGCTGGGCGACCTGAACGTGCTGAACGACCTCAGCGTCCTCGGCGACCTGGACCTCGCGGCCACCCTCGGTACCGCACTCTCCGGCGCTCTCGCCGCCGGCGGCGCGGTGGCAGCCAACCTCGGTGCCACGCTCGGCGCGGCCCTCGGCGGTGTCCTGTCCGGCGACCTCGGCGCCGAGCTCGTCGGCCTGCTCGCCGGTGGTCTGGACCTCGGTGCCGGCCTCACCACCCTGCTGGGCGGTGTCCTCGATCCGTCCGGTGCCCTCGGCCTCGGCGGCGACCTCGTCGCCACGCTCGGCACCTCGCTCGCAGCCGTGCTCGGTGCGGGCGGTCTGCTCGACGCCGATCTCGCGGGCCTGCTGACCGGCGGCCTCGCCGCGCAGCTCTCCGCCGCACTCGCGACGGCTCTCGCGGCCGGCGGCGACGTGGCGGCGAACGTGGGCCTGGCCCTGGGCGACGTGCTCGGCACGGTCACCGCGGGTCTGGACCTGGACGGCGTCCTCGGCGCCGACCTCGCAGCGGCGCTCACCGCGGCCCTCGGCCTCGACGGCGACCTGACCGGTGGACTCACCGCGCAGCTCGCCGGCGCGCTCGACGCCGCACTCGGTGTGGTCGGAGGCGCCGACATCACGGCTGCGCTCACGGGCGCACTCGCCGCCGGTGGCGACGTCGCCGCAGGACTGGGCGCGACACTCGGCACCACCCTCGCTGCCGTGCTCGGCGCCGACCTCGGCGCCCAGCTCACCGGACTGCTGGCAGGCGGCGCCGATCTCGGTACCGCACTGACCGCCGTCCTGGGCGGCGCTCTCGACCTCGACGGGGTCTTCGGCATCGGTGCCGACGCGGCCGCCGGCCTGGTCGGCACGCTCGGCACCACGCTCGCCGCCGCACTGAACGTCGGCGGCCTGACCGACGTCGACCTCACCGCACTGCTCGGCGGCGACCTCACCGCCGTCCTGGGCGCCGCACTCTCCGGCGCCCTGGGCGCCGGCGGCGCACTGGGTGGCGACCTCGGCCTGGCACTGGGCGGGCTCGTCGGAGCGGCCACCGACCTCACGGCCGGCGCCGATCTCGGACTGGTCCTCGCCGGTGCACTCGGTGTCACCGGCGATGCCGCCGCCACGCTCTCGGGCGCACTCGACGCGATGCTGGGAGCTGCGGGCGGTCTCGACCTCACCGCGATCCTCGGTGCCGACGCGGACGTCGCCGCCACCGTCGGAGCCGCGCTCAGCGCAGCACTGTCGGCCGGTGGCCCGCTGGCCGCGAACGTGGGCGCCGCCCTCGGCGGCGTGCTCGGGACCGCCCTGTCGGGCGACCTCGGCGCACAGCTCGCGGGTCTGCTGGGCGGCGGCGTCGATCTGGACGCCGCACTCGGCACGGTCCTCGGCGGCGCACTCGGACTCGGCGGGCTGGTCGATCTCGACGGGCTCGCGAATCTGGACGGGCTCGGAGCCGTCGGCGGTCTGCTCGACGCCGACCTGCTGGGCGGCCTGACCGGCGCACTGGACACCGACATCGTCGGTGCGCTCGCCGGCTCGCTCGGCGCTGCCCTCGGCGCCGGCGGGCTGCTCACCGGTGACCTGCAGGCACTGCTCGGCGGCGATGTGGCGGCGCAGCTGTCCACCGCCCTCGGCGTGGCTCTCGGCCTCGGCGGCGACCTGGGCGGCGACCTCGGACTCGCCCTCGGCGGCGTCCTCGCCGGCGTCACCGACCTGACCGCGGGTGCCGATCTGGGTGCCGCCGTCACCGCCGCTCTCGGCATCACCGGTGAGGGTGCGGCCACCCTGGCCGGCGCCCTGAACACGGCGCTCGGACTCGGCGGGGCGCTCGATCTCGACGGCCTGGTCGGCGGAGATCTCGCCGCCACGGTCGGCGCTGCACTCGGCGGTGCTCTGGCCGCCGGCGGCGACGTCGCCGCCACGGTCGGCGCCACTCTCGGTGCCGCTCTCGGGGGCTCCCTGACCGCCGATCTGCAGGCCCAGCTCGGTGCACTGCTGGCCGGTGGGCTGGACCTCGACGCCGCGCTCGGCACGGTGCTCGGTGCGGCTCCGGATCTCGATCTGGACGCAGACCTCGCCGGCCTGCTCGGCGGCGCTGTCTCGACCGGCCTCGGCCTGGTCGCGGGAGTCGGCCTGCCCGACACGGAGCTGCCGGACCTCACGGGCAGCCTGGCCGCGGCACTGGGACTGGGCGGCGCAGCCGCAGCAGGACTGGGAACCGCACTGGGCACGGTGCTCGGCGGCACGGTGCTCGCCGATCTGGATGCGAACGGACTGCTCGAGGGTGACCTCGGCGGCATCGTCTCCGCCGCACTCGGCGACGCACTGAACGTCGGCGGTGTCCTCGACCTGGAGACCGACCCGGTCGGCCAGTTCGGCGCGGCGCTCAACGGGGCGCTCGGCCTCGTCGGCGGCGTGGACACCGGCGCCCTGGACGACCTGCCCGCGACGCTGACCGCAGCATTCGGCGTCGGCGGCACGGCGGGTGCGGAGCTCGGCGGAGCCTTCGGCGCTCTGCTCGACATCGCCGGCGGCGGCGATCCGGTGGCGTCCCTGGGAACGGCACTCGGAGCCACGGGTGACCTCACCACGATGCTCGACGCCGCACTCGACACGGCGGTCTCCGCCGGCGGCGCGCTCGACGCCGAGGGTCTGCCGATCAGCGGACTGCTCGACGCGAACACCGGCCTCGACGGCAGCCTCAGCGCACTGACCACCCTGACCGGTGGCCTCGGCGCCGTGGGTGCGGTCGCCGGCGGACTGGACGGCACCCTCACCGGTGTCGGCGGCGCGGTCACCGATCCCGACGCGGTCACCGGTGCGGTGGCGAGCCTGGGCGGCGGCCTCGCCAGCGGCCTCAGGCTGGGCCTGAACAGCGTCACGCAGGGCGGGCTCGAGCTCGGCTCGGAGCTTCAGGGCGGCCTGACCGGCGCTGCGACCGGCGCGGGCGGCGTCTTCGGCGGCTTCGAGATCTCGCCCGACGGCGAGGTCACCGGCGGACTGGACAACACGTCCGAGTTCACCGGCGCACTCGACGGCGGCATCGACGCCACCGCCGACGCGGTGGGCCAGTTCCAGAACTCCACCGACGCCGTGCTCGGCGGCGTCACCGGAGCGACCGACGGACTGGGCCTGAGCGCGGTCACCGACGTCACCGGCGACGCGCTCGGCGCCGTGACCACGGACGGCGGACTCGGCGGCGACATCGCCGGCGAGGCCACCTCCTGGCAGGACGTTGACGCCGAGGGTGCCTTCGACGGCCCCGCGGCGGCGGTCGACGGAGTCGGCGACGGCCTCACCGACACCGTCTCCGGGCTCGGCGGCGGACTCACCGGTGGCCTGACCGACGGCCTGTCGAACACCCTCGGCGGTGGACTGAGCTCCGCGGACGACGGCCTCGACACCGGCGCTGTGGCCGATGACAACGCGGCCGACGCGGGAGACGCCAACTGATCACCCGCGCTCTGTAACACCGACGACCCCGTACGCGCTTATGCGTACGGGGTCGTCGGCGCTTACCGTGAGGGTCACACCGCCGCAGATGGTGAATGCTCACAGACGCGCTCGACCCGTTGCCACCGCAGACAGATCGGGACCACATGCAGAACGACGCACCACCCGCCGTGCAGACCGGCGCCGGGAAGACCCCCGCGCCGACGCAGGCGACGCAACTGGCCGAGCTCCTGTCCCGGATGGGCGAGGTGGCGTCCGGTGCCGGTCGCCGCGACCTTCTCGACCGGTTGACGGCGGCGCGTGAGCGGGTGCTCGATCCGCGCCTGCGCATCGTCGTGGTCGGACCGCTCAAGCAGGGCAAGAGCCAGTTCGTGAACTCGCTGCTGGGCCTCGACGTGTGTTCGGTGGGCGACGACGAGACCACCGCGGTGCCCACGATGGTCGCGTACGCGGAGACCGAGCGGGCGGAGCTGGTGGTCGGCGAGATCGGCGCCGACCCGGTGCGCATCGACATCCCCATGGCGGACATCCATGCCGTCACACCGACCGACCCGCGCGCGGAGGGTCGCGAGATCCTGCGCCTCGAGATCTCCGTGCCCAGCCCGCTGCTGAAGGACGGGCTCGTCGTCATCGACACCCCCGGCGTCGGCGGCCACGGCAACCCGCACGCCAACAGCACCCTGGGTCTGGTCACGTCGGCGGATGCCGTTCTGGTGCTGTCTGATTCGAGCCAGGAGTTCACCGAGCCCGAGGTGGCCTTCCTGCGCCAGGTGGTGACTCTGTGCCCGGCGGTCGCGTGCCTGGTGACCAAGACCGACCTGTACCCGCACTGGCGGCGCATCGTCGAGGCCGATCGCGGGCACCTCGCGCGGCAGGGCATCGACGTCCCGCTGATGCCGATCTCGTCGATGCTCCGCTCGCACGCGCTCCGGCTGAAGGACGATTCGCTCGACAAGGAGGCCGGCTTCCCGGCTCTCTACGACTTCCTCCGCGGTGTGGTGCAGCGTGCCGACGCCACCACTCGCAAGGCCGTCGCTCTCGACGTCCGCTCGGTGTCCGAGCATCTCGCCCTCGCCCTGGGCAGTGAACTCGCGGCGCTTCGCGATCCGGAGACCGCCGCCGCGGCGGTGGCCGGTCTGCAACAGGCGCGGGCCAACGCCGAGGACATGCAGAAGCGCAGCAGTCGGTGGCAGCAGACACTCAACGACGGCATCACCGATCTGGCCGCCGACATCGACCACGACCTGCGAGACCGGCTGCGCGTCATCACCCGTGAGGCGGAGGAGGCGGTCGACGGGGGAGACCCGGGCAAGGACTGGCCGCGCATCGGTGAGTGGCTCGAGGACCAGATCGCCTCCGCCGTGGGGGACAACTTCGTCTGGGCGCACGAGCGGTCCCTGTGGCTCGCCGAGACGGTCGCTCGGCACTTCGCCGAGACGGCCGATGCGCACATCCCGGCGATGAACATCGCGAACGTCGACGGCGTCATGGACCCGGTGACCTCACTGGGGGACCTCGAGTCCGGCCGGATGGGCATCACCTCGAAGGTGCTCGTGGGCATGCGCGGCTCCTACGGTGGCGTGCTCATGTTCGGACTCATCACGACGATGATGGGACTGGCCCTGCTCAATCCGATCTCGCTCGGCGCCGGAGTCCTGTTGGGCAGCAAGGCCTACAAGGACGACAAGGAGGCGCGGGTGCTCAAGCGGCGGGCCGACGCGAAGGTCGCCATCCGCAAGTTCACCGACGACGTCAGCTTCCAGGTGGGCAAGGAGTCCAAGGACCGCCTGCGGCTCGTCCAGCGCCAGCTCCGTGACCACTTCACCGATATGGCCGATCAGACGGTGCGCTCGGTGAGCGACTCGCTGCGGGCCGCGCAGGAGGCGGCGACCGGCGCCTCGTCCGAGCGTGCCGCGCGCACAGCCGAACTGGAGCAGTCACTGAAGAAGATCTCTGCACTGCGCAGCATCGCGCAGAAGCTCGACCCCGAGGCCGTCGAGGCCGCCGAGGCCGACAAGGCCGTCGAGGCGGCTCGTGCGGACCGCACGGAGATCGGTACCGGCTCGTGAGTGTCACGCTCGACCGTGCGCGGGAACTCGTCGCGGCGGCGCAGGCGGAGTACGTGCGGGAGCCGGACGTCCGGGATGCGTTGCGCGTCTGCGCGGACCGGCTCGACGAGCCGCTGCGCGTCGCGCTCGCCGGATCACTCAAGGCCGGCAAGTCGACGCTCCTCAACGCGCTCGTCGGACAGGACATCGCCCCCACCGACGCGACCGAGTGCACCCGCGTGGTCACGTGGTACCGCCGCGGGACGTCTCCCTCTGTGACGGCCCGGTACGACGGGGACCGCTCGATGAGCATCCCGGTGCTGCGTCGGGGTGGTCGACTGTCGTTCGACTTCGGCGATCTCACCGCGGACCGCGTGGACCGCCTCGACGTCGAGTGGCCGGCGCGAACCCTGGCCCGCAACACCATCATCGACACCCCCGGCACGTCGTCGCTGTCCCTGGACGTGTCCGAGCGGACACTGTCGATGTTGACGCCCGAGGACTCCGCGTCCGGCGCCGACGCCGTGGTCTATCTCCTGCGCACCCTGAGCGCGTCCGACACGTCGTTCCTCACCCGCATCAACGACGCGGTCGGTGGCGACTCCGGCCCCCTCGGCGTGGTCGGCGTCGTCTCGCGTGCCGACGAGGTGGGCGCCGGTCGCATGGACGCGATGATGTCGGCCAAGGAAGTGGCGTCCCGCTTCGCGGTGGAGCTCGAGAAGACCGGTCTGTGCCAGGCCGTCGTGCCCGTCGCCGGCCTGCTCGCCCTCGGGGCACGGACGTTGCGGCAGAGCGAGTTCGGCGCGCTCGTCGCGTTGGCCGACGCTCCGCCCGACGACCTCCAACTGGCGATGCTGTCGGCCGACCGCTTCTCCCGCCCGGACATGCCACTCCCCGTCGATGCGGAGACGCGCGCCGGACTCGTCGACCGTTTCGGGCTCTTCGGCATCCGGATGGCCGTCACGCTCATCCGCATGGGCACGCGCGATTCGCCCTCGCTCGCACGGGAACTCGTCGAGCGCAGTGGACTCGAGGAGCTACGGCACATCATCGACGTTCAGTTCGGCGAGCGAGCCGACCAGCTCAAGGCGCACTCGGCCCTCGTCGCTCTCGATCGCGTGCTGCGCGCCTCACCGGCCGCGGGATCGCGCGCCATCATCGACGAGGTGGGATCCACCCTCGCCGACGTCCACGGGTTCAAGGAACTGCGTCTGCTCGGTCAGCTACGGGCACGCGAGGTGCGGCTGCCCGAGCCGGAGAAGGCGGAGCTCGCTCGACTGGTGGGTGCGCAGGGCACCGAGACGACGACGCGGTTGGGGCTCGATCCGGACGACTCGGTGGAACTGCAGCGCAAGACGGCCTTCGACGCGGTCCGCAGTTGGCGCTCCCGCGCGTCCCATCCGCTGCTCGACCGGTTCACGGCGCGGGCGTGCGACATCGCCGCGCGCAGCGCCGAGGGCATCCTCGCGGAGCTCGACCGCCGCTGAGATCAGCGCCGGACGGGAGCGGCTGCGAGCCATCGCCCGACGGCGGGGACGAACAGCGGAGCGGTGCCCAGCAGAGCGAGGGCCGCGACGACGAACGGCGCATACGTCGTGGGCTGCTCCAGCGCATCGGAGGTCGCGATCCAGAACGCGATCGATCCCGCGGCCGCGACGATGCCGACCACGGTCAGCGTGGATCGTCCGGTGGGGCGTCGGCCGCGGATCTGCAGGATGCCGGCCAGTCCCACCAGGAGAACGACGGCGCCGACGGCAGCACCGGCGACGAGCGTGATGAGGACCGTCGAGTCGATGTCCTCCGCCGAGGTGCCGGGGGCGTCGGCCGAGAGGACGTCGGCGAGGCGCGACCGTAGTCCCTGGTGGTCGAGTCCCAGCAGCGCGCCGGTGGCCGCCAGGACGACGAGGCACAGACTCCACAGGATCACGGCGGCATCGACGGCGCGTGGGCGCTCGTCGGGAACCGGCTCCCGCATGGGCGTCACGTGCACCGACGGGCGGGGCGGCTTCGGGGGTTGCGAGCCTTCGACACTGTCCGACGCGTTCATGGCTTCAGGCTAGAGGGTCTGTTTCCGCCCGACCCTGTTGTGGTCCGGCCCCGTCCGTTCGGGCTCGCAAAGTGATCGAGCACGAAGTCCGCGGTCGGGGTCACACGGGCTTCTCGGAAGTGGGCCCCATCACTTACGGTCAGGGCGGTAGTGGGCCCGCCTGGGCCCCGTTGTCGATGGGATGAATGTGCGGAAACTGCGGTCTGCCGGCGTCGGTCTGGTGATGTGTCTCGGTCTGTTCGGCGCGGTGGTGCCCACGGCGACCGCCGAACCCCCCGGCCCGGCGTCGAGCTTCTACACGCCCCCCTCACCGCTTCCCGCCGGGAACGACGGTGACCTCATCCGTACCGGGCCGTCGAATCTCGCACTGTCGCTTCCCTTGCCGCAGGGACCGATCCCCGGCACCGCGACGCGCCTGATGTACCGGTCGCAGGACGCCAACGACGCGCCGGTGGCCGTCACCGGGACGTACATCGACCCGTCGGCCGAGTGGACCGGCCCCGGTCCGCGCCCGCTCGTGGTGATCGCCCCCGGCACCCACGGCCAGGGTGATCAGTGCGCGCCGTCGCACCAGCTCAACAACGTCCTCACCTACACACCCGTTCTCGGACTCATGGTCGAGTACGAGCTCCTCTCCACCTACGCGTTGCTGGCCCGCGGCTACGGCGTCGTCATCACCGACTACGACGGTCTGGGCACGCCGGGGGCGCACACCTACGTCAACCGCGCCGCGGAAGCGCACGCGGTGCTCGACGCGGCCCGCGCCGCGCAGCAGCTCGGCAACACCAAGGTCGGTTCCGATTCGCCGGTCGGCCTCTGGGGTTACTCGCAGGGCGGCGGCGCCGTCGCGGCAGCCGTGGAACTCGCTCCCGAGTACGCACCGGAGCTCGACATCAAGGGCACCTACGCCGGCGCACCCGTCGCCGATCTCGCCGCGACGCTGGCCCAGGTCGACGGCACCATCCTCACCGGTGTCATCGGCTACACGCTGAACGGTCTGCGCCGGTCCAACCCCGAGTTGGGCCCGATCATCGACGCGTCGACCAACCCGGCCGGCAAGGCTGCGCTGGCGGCACTCGAGAATCAGTGCGTCGTGGAAAGTGCACTCACCGTGGGCTTCCACCGCACCAACGAGTGGATCACCACCGGCGAGTCGCTGTCGAACTACCTGAAGCGGATTCCCGAGGCGCAGACGGTTCTCGCCGAGAACAAGATCGGTAACCGCACACCCACCACGCCGGTCTACATCGACACCGGCACGGGCGACGACATCGTGCCGCACGGCCAGGCCGTCGATCTCGCCGCAACCTGGTGCGGGAAGGGCTCGAACGTCCAGCTGAACACGCAGCAGTTGCCGTTCTTCCTCCCGGGGCTCGCGCTCGGCCACGTCCTGCCCGACTTCATCGGACTCGGCGCCGGCACCAACTGGCTCGACGCCCGGTTCCGCGACGTCCCCACAGCGGGCAACTGCGCCTGACCCGTCACCGCCGAAGCGCCTCGATCACAGTCGATCGAGGCGCTTCGTCGCGTTCCGGACCCTCGAGGTCGACGCGTCCTTCTCCGACGCCGCCTCGGAACGCGCGTCCTGCGCCGCCTCCAGGTCCTCGCGTGCCTTTTCGAGTTGCTCGGTGAGGGCGTCGACCGACTCCTGCAGCTCGTCGATGCGATGGTCGGCCTTCTCCAGCGCCTCGGTCGCACCCTGCAGCGCAGCCTCGGCGTCGTCGAGTTCGGCCTGTGCGCGGGCTCGCTGCTCTTCCATCTCCCGTTCGGCCGTGTCGTCGGGTGCGGGTTCCGGTTCTTTCGCGGGTTCGGGATCGACGGACACCAGCCCCATCGGGCCGAACCCGCTGTACTCGGCGGCCCCCAACATCCGGCCGCGCCGCACCTCGTCGGCGATGTCCGCATCGGACAGCGCCGCATTCAGGCTCTGCGTCACCTCGCGCCCGACGTCCTCGCCGATCGGGTGACCGCGATCCTCCGCGATCTCCGCAGCCCGGCTCGCCAGCGCGCGCACCGCGCGTTGCCGCTGCTTCGTCAACGTGCGGAGGGTGGCACCCGACGGTCGACCGGCCGGCCTCCGGCCTTCCCGCAGATGTTGCTGCGCCTCACGAAGTGCTTCGCCGAGGTCGAGCAGGTCTGTGACGTCGTCCTCCGCGTCGCGCACCGTCACGTTCAGCACCCACCCGACGATCGTCGGTTTGCGCAGCGCACCGATCTGCTTGGCCAGGTCCTTGTCGCCGTCGGAACGCGCCTGCTTCTGCCGGTCGGTGCGCGCGGCGACGAAATCGGACGGGTCCAGCCCGTACAACTCGTCGGCCACCTCGTCGAACGTCATGCTGGTCGATTATGCCGCCTCCCTCCTGTCATAGATTTTGTTTATGGCAAGGCGCGTGACAATCGATGGCGCGACGGGATGATGCTGCGGGCCCGGTGCGCTGAACCTTCCGTGGCCGCGAGAGACGGGGCTGCGGAAAGGACACACGACATGAGCACCTTGCAGAACACCCGGATCCTGCTCGTCGGCGGCTCGTCGGGCATCGCGCGTCGCATCGCCGAGGACGCCCTCGCGGCCGGCGCCGAGGTCGTGCTCGGGGGACGGCGACCCGAAACGCTCGCCGACACGGTCGCCGAACTCGGCTCGGGCGCCTCGGCAGTGCACCTCGACCTCGACGACGAGTCCTCCATCGCCGCCGCCGTCACGACACTCGGACCTCTCGATCACGTCGTGTCGCTCGCGGCGAACCACGCCAACGGCCCGATCACGGGTCTCGATCGCGCCGACGTCGAGGGCGCCTTCGCCGCCAAGGTGATCGGCCCGATCCTGCTGGCCAAACACTTCGCGCCGGTGCTGCGTGAGGGCGGCTCGTTTGTCTTCTTCTCCGGTGTCGCCGCATGGAAGCCGGCGCCGGGCCTCGCCGTCATGGCCACGACCAACGGTGCTGTCGCATTCCTCGCGGAAGCGTTGGCCGTCGAACTGGCACCGTTGCGGGTCAACGCCGTGTCGCCCGGCATCGTCGACTCGGGTGCGTGGGACGGCATGGGAGACGGGAAGCAGAAGATGTTCGACGCGACGGCTGCCTCCAATCCCGCACGGCGCGTGGGCCGCCCGGAGGACGTGTCGGCAGCGGTGCTGCTCGCCCTGACCAACACCTTCGTCACCGGAACCACCCTCCACGTCGACGGGGGTGGACGGCTGAGCTGAGCGCCTCAGGCGATCCGCACGCCCCTCGGCAAGGTGCGGGCCGGAACGCGGAGTCGGCGCGCGGCGACCGTGAGTCCGAGAGCTCCCAGGATGACATTGACGGCCAGCCCGAGGTACCAACTGTCGCCGACCTTTCCGGATTCGAACGCGACCTGCTCGTCGTAGAAGCTGCGGTTCGAGGCGCTCACGCGGTAGGTCGACACGGTGTCCGCGCAGGTCGGCTCCGTCAGGTACGGGCCCGTGCGCGCCGTCGAGAGCGTCTCGGCTATCGGGCGCGCCACGCTGGGATCGGGTGGCCGCTCGTCCGACGTCCAGACACGTACGCTCGGATTGTCATGTGCGGCCACCACATCCGGGAGAATGAGAAACGGGTTGGGCGCCAACAGCCACCAGATACGCTCGGTGTGCTCGTAGGAGCGCACCGTGGCCACGTCGCGACAGTCCGGAACGGTGTCGAACGAATCGTCCACGTACGTGTACTCGGCGCCCACCACCTCGTGGTCCTCCGCCGTGGTCGAGTAGAGCAGGCCGAACAGCGCCGGGAGGCCCAGCACGAGGAAGAACACGGTGGCCTGCGTCAGGACGGCCGAACCTGCCGGCCGAGCGGTCAGGGCCGAGTACCCCAGCCCGATCCCGCAGTAGCACAGAAAAATCACGCAGAGAACGATCACGCCCAGCACCGAGGTGCCGATGCCGTAGGGCGCGGCGACGATGCCCCACACCAGGTACGGCGACGCCACGGCGACGAGTGCGAGGCAGGACACCCACGACCCGAGAAGTTTGCCGACGGCCAACTGCCAGTGGCTGATCGGCGTCGCCTGCACCACGGCGAGCGTCGCGTCCTTGCGGTCACCGTTGATCGAGGTCGCCGTGAGGGTGGGGGCGAGGATCACGCCGAGGAACAGCTCGACTCCCAGCACGACCGCGTACAGGTTGCGCGCCCAGCCGTCGTAGTTCGCATCGGCTTCGTCGACGGACAGTGCCAGATACATCGATCCGAACACGGCCAGCGAGATCACCGTGAAGGTCACCGCCAGGGTGACGCGCCACCGCGTGGTGCGCAGTCGCTGCCGGAGTTCGAGGCCGATCAGTACGCCGACCACCGACCACCAGCTGCTCATCCGTGCCGCCATGTCAGGTCCTGTCCGCGTCGAGTGCGAGGTAGGTGTCCTCGAGCTGCGAGTCCACCCGAGCGAACTCGACGATCTGCGCGCCGGACTCCACCAGGCCGCGGAGGTGTTGCGCGGCAGCCTGTTCGTCGGGGAAGTGCAGGATCGTCGCCGACGACGCGGGACGACCGGCTTCCCGCACACGCCACGAACGCTCGACCGACGGCGCGGAGTCCCGCGTGCGGCCGTCGGTCATGACGATCACGTCGTCGACCATCTCCGCCAACTCGGTGAGGATGTGGCTCGACACCAGCACGGCGCATCCGTTGTCGGCGAGGCGTCGGATCTCGTCACGCAGTTCGACCCGCGAGCGCGGATCCATGCCGGACGCCGGCTCGTCGAGCAGAAGTAGTCGGGGTCTGTGCACCAGTGCGCGTGCGAAGCCGAGCCTCTGCTTCTGACCGCGGGACAACTCGTGGGCAGGTCGGTCGGCGCGGTCGTCGAGATGGACCTGCTGCAGCAGTTCCGCGGCGCGGGCCCGGGCGTCCTGCGACGACAGTCCGTGCAGTCGCCCGAACGTCGACAGGATCTCCGACGCGGTCAGGCTGTCCCAGGTGCCGAACACATCCGGCATCCACCCCACGGCCCGCCGAAGTGCGACCGACTCGACCGGCGACCCGTCCAGCTCGATGGTCCCGGAGTCGGGAGCCAAGAGGCCGGCGAGCATGAGCAGCAGCGTCGTCTTGCCGGCGCCGTTGGGTCCGACCAGCCCGGTCACCCTGCCAGGGGTCAGAGTGACGTCGGCGTGGGCGACCGCTGTGTGGCGTCCGAACGTGCGGGTGAGACCTCGGGCCGTCAGGGACATGCCGTGGACCCTAACCGCCGGGCGCCCACGTACGCCTGGATGCACGTGCCGGCCGTGCCTTAGTATCCACAACTCGCTGTCATCGACGGGATCCCGTCGATCCGGTCGACTTCTGGACGCTCGTGCACGCTCGGGTGCACGTTTCGCCACACAATCGCGCCGGAATCTGCCGATCGGTAGAAAAGCGCACGATCGGGTGCACCCACGTGCGCCGGCCGTGCCTGAGTGTCCACAACTCGCTGTCATCGACGGGATCCCGTCGATCCGGTCGACTTGTGGACGCTGGAGCACATGCGAGCGCCTCGGGAACAAACTCGCACACCCCTCCGTTGAGCCGTACGACTGCCATTGAGCGTGGGTCACTCAAGTACGACTTGACGGAGCTAGAATCCGACAGGCAGACTTGAGCGCAGTTCGCTCAGACAGACGCTCAAACGATCACAGCAGCATCTATCAGGAGGTCTTCACATGGCTCGTGCGGTCGGAATCGACCTCGGGACCACCAACTCGGTCGTGTCCGTCCTGGAGGGCGGCGAACCGGTCGTGGTGGCCAACTCCGAGGGTGCACGCACCACCCCGTCCATCGTCGCGTTCGCCAAGAACGGAGAGGTTCTCGTCGGCCAGTCCGCGAAGAACCAGGCCGTCACGAACGTCGACCGGACCATTCGCTCCGTCAAGCGCCACATCGGCACTGACTGGACCGTCGGCATCGACGACAAGAATTACACGTCGCAGGAGATCAGCGCGCGCACGCTCATGAAGCTCAAGCGTGACGCCGAGGCGTACCTGGGCGAAGAGATCACCGACGCGGTCATCACGGTGCCCGCGTACTTCGAGGACGCACAGCGTCAGGCCACGAAGGAAGCCGGCCAGATCGCCGGCCTCAACGTCCTGCGCATCGTCAACGAGCCCACCGCCGCCGCTCTGGCGTACGGCCTGGACAAGGGCGAGAAGGAACAGACCATTCTCGTGTTCGACCTCGGTGGCGGCACGTTCGACGTGTCCCTGCTCGAGATCGGCGACGGTGTCGTCGAGGTCCGCGCCACGTCCGGCGACAACCACCTCGGTGGCGACGACTGGGACGAGCGCATCGTCACCTGGCTCGTCGACAAGTTCAAGGCTCAGAACGGCATCGATCTGACCAAGGACAAGATGGCTCTCCAGCGCCTGCGTGAGGCTGCGGAGAAGGCGAAGATCGAGCTGTCCTCGAGCCAGAGCACGTCCATCAACCTGCCGTACATCACGGTGGACTCGGACAAGAACCCGCTCTTCCTCGACGAGCAGCTCAGCCGCTCCGAGTTCCAGAAGATCACCGCCGACCTGCTCGACCGCACCCGCGCGCCGTTCCAGGCCGTGGTCAAGGACTCGGGCATCGCGGTCAAGGACATCGACCACGTCGTGCTCGTCGGTGGCTCCACCCGTATGCCGGCCGTGTCCGAGCTGGTCAAGGAGCTCTCCGGTGGACGCGAGCCCAACAAGGGCGTCAACCCGGACGAGGTCGTGGCCGTCGGCGCCGCACTGCAGGCCGGTGTGCTCAAGGGTGAGGTCAAGGACGTTCTGCTCCTCGACGTCACGCCGCTGTCCCTCGGCATCGAGACCAAGGGTGGCGTGATGACCAAGCTCATCGAGCGCAACACCACCATCCCCACCAAGCGGTCCGAGACCTTCACCACGGCGGACGACAATCAGCCGTCGGTGCAGATCCAGGTCTTCCAGGGTGAGCGCGAGATCGCATCGCACAACAAGCTTCTCGGCTCGTTCGAGCTGACGGAGCTGCCGCCCGCACCGCGCGGTGTGCCCCAGATCGAGGTCACGTTCGACATCGACGCCAACGGCATCGTGCACGTGACGGCGAAGGACAAAGGCACAGGCAAGGAGAACACGATCAAGATCCAGGAGGGCTCCGGCCTCTCCAAGGAGGAGATCGAGCGCATGGTCAAGGACGCCGAGGCTCACGCCGAGGAGGACAAGACCCGTCGCGAGGAGGCCGAGACCCGCAACCAGGCCGAGTCGCTCGTCTACCAGACGGAGAAGTTCGTCAAGGACAACGAGGACAAGGTTCCTGCGGAGACCAAGGAAAAGGTCGAGTCGGCCATCGCGGAGGCTCGCACTGCCTTGAACGGCACCGACATCGCCGCCATCAAGGCAGCGGTGGAGAAGCTGAGCACGGAGTCGCAGGCTCTGGGTCAGGCACTGTACGAGTCGGCAGCAGCCGACGGAGCAGGTGCCGACGGCGCAGCCCCGACCGACGGTAGCGACGATGTCGTCGACGCCGAGGTCGTGGACGAGCCGGTCGACACGGACAAGAAGTGAGTGCTGAGGACACCGGGAAGGTAGACGCACCCGACGTCGACCCCGCCGTGGAGGAGTCCCTCGCGGGCTCCGCCACGGCGCCCCAGCCCGGTGACGTGGAGGACGAAGCAGAGGTTCTCGAGGCAGAGATGTCCGAGGGTTCCGTGGATTCCGAGACTGCACCCGAGAGGGACGAGCTGTCCGAGCGGACGGCCGACCTGCAGCGCCTCAGCGCCGAGTTCGCCAACTACCGGCGACGCGTCGCTCGGGACAAGCAGGTGGACATCGACAACGCCAAGGCGTCGGTGTTGGCCGAGTTGCTGGGTGTGCTCGACGATCTCGATCGGGCGCGCAAGCACGGTGACCTCGAGACGGGGCCGCTGAAGTCGGTGGCGGACAAGCTCGAATCCGTCATCACCGCACAGGGTCTCGTCGCCTTCGGTGACGAGGGCGACGCGTTCGACCCTGCGCTGCACGAGGCCGTGCAGCACGAGGGCGACGGCAACGATCCTGTCGTCGGCAGCGTGTTCCGCAAGGGGTACAAGGTGCGTGATCGAGTTCTGCGCACCGCCATGGTCGCCGTCGTCGACGGTTCGGGCGCCGACGCGGCATCCGACCAGGCATAGTTCGACCACAACGAAGATGTGATGTGAGAGGAGGAGGCGACCGGTGAGCCAACGGGAGTGGATAGAGAAGGACTTCTACAAGGAGCTGGGCGTCTCCTCCTCCGCGTCGCAGGACGAGATCAAGAAGGCGTACCGCAAGCTCGCGCGCGACAACCATCCGGACTCCAATCCGGGGGACGCGAAGGCGGAGGAGCGCTTCAAGGCGGTCAGCGAGGCCAATGCGGTGCTCTCCGACCCCGCGAAGCGCAAGGAGTACGACGAGGCCCGATCACTCTTCGCCAGTGGTGGTTTCGGACGTGGCGGATTCTCGCCGGGCGGCGGAACCAACTTCGGCGGCGGGGGTACGGCCGGCGGGTTCGACGTCGGTGACCTCTTCGGAGGTGCCGGTGGCGGAGCCGATCTCGGTGATCTGTTCGGCGGGTTGTTCAACCGTGGCGCGGCCGGTGGTCGTACCCAGGCCGCGTCGTCACGTCCCCGGCGTGGGAGTGATCTCGCTGCCGAGGTGACACTCGACTTCCGTGACGCGGCGGTGGGAACGTCTGTCCCGCTGTCCATCACGAGCCCGTCGTCCTGCACCACCTGCCACGGGAGCGGCGCGAAGCCCGGCACGAGCCCGCGGGTCTGCCCGCGGTGCAACGGTGCCGGTGTGGTCAGCCGCAACCAGGGCGCGTTCGGTTTCAGCGAGCCGTGCGACGACTGCCGGGGCACCGGGTCGATCATCGACGATCCGTGCACCGACTGCCGCGGCACCGGCGTGCAGAACCGCACCCGGTCGGTGACGGTGCGGGTTCCGGCCGGTGTCAGTGACGGGCAACGTGTCCGAGTGGCCGGCCGAGGCGAGGCCGGTCTGCGCGGCGCTGCCGCCGGCGATCTGCTGGTGACGGTGCACGTGAAGAGCGACGCCGTGTTCGGCCGCACGGGTGACGATCTCACCCTCACGGTTCCCGTCGCGTACAGCGAACTGGTGCTCGGCACGACGCTGTCGGTGCCGACGCTCGACGGCCGAGTCGGTCTGAAGGTTCCGGCGGGAACGGTCGACGGCCGCACCTTCCGGGTGAAGGGTCGCGGCATTCCCAAGAAGTCGAAGATCGGTGACCTGTTGGTCACGGTGAAGGTGGCCGTGCCGTCCGAATTGGACGACGCGGCACGCGATGCCCTCGAGGCCTACGCTGCGGCGGAGAAGGCGAGTGGTTTCGATCCCCGCTCCGGGTGGCCCGGAGCCTGACGGTTCTGATGCGAGAGGAGAGATGAGATGACTCGGACGCCCAGCGATCCGCAGGATGCGCGCGACGCAGGCGCGGACCCGGATGCCCGGATCTTCGTCATCTCCGTCGCCGCCGAGCTCGCCGGCATGCACGCCCAGACACTGCGCACCTACGACCGTCTCGGACTGGTGACACCGTTCCGCACCACCGGCGGTGGGCGACGGTACTCTCCGCGCGACGTCGCGCTGCTCCGCGAGGTGCAGCGTCTCTCGCAGGACGAGGGCGTCAATCTGGCGGGTATCAAGCGCATCATCGAACTCACCAATCAGGTGGAGGCGCTGCAGGCCCGCGTCACCGAGATGGCGACCGAGCTGGCCAAGGTTCACGCCGGGTACCGACGCGATCTCGTTCCGGTGCAACGCAGTAACGCGCTCGTCGTGTGGACGCCGCGCAACCCGAAGCAGACCTGACCCTCACCCCGTGCGGATGTTCTCCGCCGGGGTTCCCGTCGTCACCAGGGCACGCGTCGTGAAGCTCGACATCGCCGGTGATCCGCACACCAGCACGCGCTGCGACAGGTACGGCCCGCGCCGCGCCACCACCTCGCCGACGCGGCCGACGAGGTACTCGTGAGGTGCGAAGCCGGAGTCGGGTGCCGTCTGCAGCCGCACGGCCTCGGCGGCATCGAAGAACTCGTCGCGGTACGGCGGGTCCACGGGCTCGTCCACCACCGGGATCACCGTGAGCCATGGCGCTGATCGCGCCATCAGGGACAGCATGTCGGCGGCATAGAGATCGCGGGGGTGCCTGCCTCCCACGTAGAGCCGCACCCGCGGAGGTCGTGGCCGACGTGCCAGGCCCAGCAGCAGTGCGCGCATCGGTGCGAGACCTGTTCCGCCCGCGACCATCACGACGTCGTCGTCGGTGTCGTCGACACGCAGGTCGCCCGCCGGGTCGTCGAGAGTCCAGACGTCGCCCTCCCGGGTCTCGCGGACGATGCTGCGACTGACCCAGCCTGCCGGTACCTCGCGAATGTGGAACTCGTACTTGCCGTCTCGCGACGGGGGTAGGGCGGGGGAGTACCGACGAGGCAGGTGCGGCGAGGTGGGCACCGTCACGGCGACGGACTGCCCCGCGGCGAACGGAACCAGCTCGCCGACGAGGCGGACGATCAGGAGATCACGGCGCAGCCGATGGCACTGCACCACTTGCGCTTCGACCACGGTCACCGGTCTTCGCGCATCACATCGTCGCCTGACCGATGTCCCGGTTGGAGATCATCTGGTTGGGCTCTTCGTCGCCGGTGCGTCCCAGCGCGGCGAGGAACGACCGCGCCCAGCGATCGACGTCGTGCGCGAGCACCTGCCGCCGCATCGCCCGGATGTGGCGTCGGCCCGATTCCGGCGTCTGCTCTATCGCGGCCATCATCGCGTCCTTGACGCTGTTCAGGTCGTGTGGGTTGCACTGGTACGCCTGGCGTAGTTCGGCTGCGGCGCCGGTGAACTCGCTGAGCACGAGGGAACCACCCAGGTCGCTGCGGCACGCCACGTACTCCTTGGCGACGAGGTTCATGCCGTCGCGAATGGGCGTCACCAGCATGACGTCGGCGGCCACGTAGTAGGCGATGAGCTCCTCGCGCGGAATGGGGCGGTGCAGGTAGTGCACCACCGGATGCCCGACGCGGCTGAACTCGCCGTTGATGCGCCCGACCATGCCCTCGATCTCGCCGCGCATCTGCTTGTAGCTCTCGACGCGTTCGCGGCTCGGTGTGGCCAGCTGGATCATCACGACGTCCTCGGGATCCACCCGGCCCTCGGTCAGCAGTTCCAGGAACGCCTCGAGACGGACGTCGATGCCCTTGGTGTAGTCGAGGCGGTCGACGCCCAGCATGATCGTCTTCGGATTGCCCAGCTCTTCGCGCATCTCTCGTGCACGATCGCGCACCGGCTTGCGCCGCGACTTCTCGTCGAGATCGCCCGAGTCGATGGAGATGGGGAAGGCGCCCACGCGCACGGACCGGAAACCCACCTGCACCACACCGAGTTTGGAGCGGACTCCGATGTTGCCGCGCGAGGTCGGCTGGCCGGCGAGACGCCGTGCGAGGTAGAGGAAGTTCTGCGCGCCACCGGGCAGATGGAAGCCGATGAGATCGGCGCCCAGCAGGCCCTCGACGATCTCGGTGCGCCACGGCATCTGCATGAACAGCTCGACGGGCGGGAACGGGATGTGCAGGAAGAAGCCGATCGTCAGATCGGGGCGCAGCATGCGCAGCATCTTCGGAACCAGCTGGAGTTGGTAGTCCTGGATCCACACGGTGGCGTTCTCGGCGGCCGCCTTGGACGTGGCCTCGGCGAAGCGTCGGTTCACCTCGACGTAGGCGTCCCACCAGCTCCGGTCGTAGACGGGCCGGACGATGACGTCGTGGTAGAGCGGCCACAGGGTGGCATTGGAGAAGCCCTCGTAGTAGTCGGCTACCTCCTGCTGCGAGAGCGGGACCGGGACCAGCTCGAGGCCGTCGTCCTCGAACGGGTCGACGTCGACGTCGGGGACACCGGCCCATCCGACCCAGGCGCCGTTGTTGCTCCGCAGGATCGGCTCGAGCGCGGTGACGAGACCACCGGGGCTGCGCTTCCAGACTCGGGAACCGTCGGGCGCCGTGTCGAGGTCGACCGGCAACCTGTTGGCGACGACGACGAAGTCCGAACCTGATGCGGTCACTGCTGATCCTCTGTCTCGACGTCGGGGCGCGCGGTGAGGCCGGCAGCCTGCCGCGACGGTGTCAGCACGTGCTTACCCCACTCGCCGAACGCCAATCGGAGTGCGGGAGCGAGCGGCGCTCAGGCGCGGACGGGCGGGTTGATCCCCAGCATGGACAGCAGCATGCGGCACTCGTCGGCGTCTGTTGCGTAGGCGGCGACGACGCGACGTGCCATGCGGGCGGTCTCGTCGGACAGGGTCTCGATCTCTTCGTCGGCGATGTCGGTCTCGGCGGGCTCGGTGGCCATGCGGGTCTCCTGGGGTCGAACGATGTGGTGGTGCAGCCCGGTGGGGCGCACTCGCGTACCTGAACTCTACGAGTTCGCGCTCGTTCCCGGCAAAACCGGACGCGCACCGTGACCGGTAGCGTCTGCCCCGAACAGCTGTCGTATCGGAAGAAGGACATCCGCCATGCCCATCGGCACCATCAACGGCATCCGCCTCAACTACACCGTGACGGGCAAGGGTCCGCTCGTCGTGATGGTCATGGGGACGGGCAGCCCCGGCCGGGTGTGGCAGCTGCATCAGGTGCCGGCGCTCACGGCCGCGGGATTCCGGGTGTGCACCTTCGACAACCGCGGCATCGCCCCGACCGACGAGTGCGCGGGCGGCATGACGATGGACGATCTGGTCGCGGACACCGCGGCGCTCATCGAGTACCTGCGGTCCGGCCCCGACGAGAAGGCAGCCGTCGTGGGCACGTCGATGGGTGCGCGCGTGGCGCAGGAACTGGCCTTGACCAGGCCCGACCTGGTGTCGCGAGCGATCTTCGCGGCCGGTCACGCCCGGCTCGACGAGTTCCAGAAGGTGCTCGGCGCCGGCGAGCGCGAGCTGGCTGACAGCTCGGCGACGCTGCCGCCGAAGTACGCGGCCGCAGTGACGGCGGCCCTGAACCTCTCTCCCGCGTCGCTCGCCGACCCCGCGAAGGCACGGGACTGGCTCGACCTGTTCGAGTTCTCCGTGCAGCCGCTGACCCCGGGCCAGCGTGCCCAGCTCTCTCTGGACGAGTCGTTCGACCGCCGGTCCGCCTACCGCGACATCACGGTGCCGTGCCTGGCGATGGGCTTCGCCGACGACCGGATGATTCCCGCCTACCTCTCGCGCGAGGTGGCCGACCTGGTTCCGGGCGGCCGCTACGTCGAGATCGCCGACGCGGGGCACTACGGATACCTGGAGAAGCCCGACGAGGTCAATCAGGCGATTCTCACGTTCCTCCGCGAGTAACGCCGGTCGAGCGTTAGGTTAGCCTACGTTCATGTCTCGGGGATCTGTCGTCACCACCGCTGTGCTGCCGTTGACCGCTGCCCAGACAGAGGTCTGGACCGCGCAGCACCTGCTGGGTGACCGCACCGACTTCGTCATCTCGCTGCTCGTCGAGATCACCGGCCCGCTCGACCTCGACCGCGCGTGTGACGTCATCCGGTCGGTCATCGCCGACGCGGACGCGCTGCACGTGCGATTCGACTTCTCCGGTCCCGAGCCCGTGCAGTACCGCAGTGACGACGAGTGGTCGGTCGGGGTCGTCGACCTACGCACGGCTGCCGACCCGATGGCGGAGGCGAAGGCCTGGATCGCGGCCGACATCGCGTCGGCGGACACCAGCGGCGCTCGCGATCTGTTCGCGACGGCGCTCCTCCGCCTGGGGGACGAGCACGTGCTCTGGCACCAGCGCTATCACCACGGCATCGTCGACGGCTTCGGCATGTCGATCATCTTCAACGAGGTCCGCGCGCGCTATGCGGATCCCGAGCGGGGAATCGCACCCGCGGGAGGGCCGGAGGCCGGTCGTTCGAACGGAGGTGCGTGGGCTCTCGAGCCGCTGGTGGTGGCCGATGCGGAGTACCGCGCGTCCGAGGGTTTCCGTCGCGACCGCGACTACTGGCTCGACCAGATGGCCGACGCCCCCGAGCCGCCGGTGCTGCTGCCCGACGTGCCCGACACGGGGGCTGCGGTCACCGAGCGGGTCTCGGTGCCGATCGACCGCCTCGCCTCGCTGTACGACGTCGCCGAGACGGAGGACGTCCGACGCACCCGCCTCGCGCCGGCGGTGTGGATCGCGTACCTGTCCGCGGTCACCGGCCGTCACGATCTCGTCGTCTCTTTACCGTCGACCGCCCGCGTGGGCCGTCGTGCGCGGACGACACCGTTCATGGCGTCGACCATCCTTCCCGTGCGACTGCGACTCTCGCCGTCGATGACGGTGGCCGACGTCGCGCGGGAACTGCAGCGGGCATCGATCGGTGCGGTCCGGCACGGGCGCTTCCGCGGGGAGGACATCGCTCGGGAGCTGCGGGACTCCGGCGACCGCATGGTGCACGGGCCGGGCATCAACGTCCTCATGGTGGAGCACGGCATCGACATCGGCGGTTCGCCGGCGCACATGCACAGCCTCGAGACCGGACCGGTGCGCGATCTCGACGTCACCGTCACCGGCGGCCGGGACGACGAGCCGCTGGTCTTCGACCTGCGCTCGCGCCCCGGTGCGCACGACGCGCTGATCGGCCACCGGGACCGCTTCGAGTGGGTGCTCGATCAGGTTCTCGCGCAGCCGGATCGGACGTTGTCCTCCCTGTCGACGATGTCGGAGCCCGATCTCGATCGCCTACTGCACACCTTCAACGACACCGCGGAACCGTCCGTGTCGACGTCGGTGCCCGCTCTGTTCGCGGCGCAGGTCGCCGCCACCCCCGATGCGGTGGCCGTGGTACTGGGCGAGCGGACGCTCACGTTCACCGAGCTCTCGCAGCGGGTGCACCAGCTCGCTCATGCACTTCTCGACGCGGGCCTGCCCCGCGAGGGTGTCGTGGCCGTGTCGATGCCGCGCTCGATCGAGATGGTCGTGGGAGTGCTGGCCGCGATGGTGGCGGGCGGCGCGTTCGTCCCGCTCGATCCGGACTGGCCGGCGGATCGCCGCGAGCGGGTGCAGCAGGATGCGGACACCCGCGTCGTTCTCACGGGTGCGGGCCACGAGAAGGGCCGGTGGACGGTCGATCTCGACGACTGGCAGTTCGGCGACGGGCCGGCGTCCGCACCGGACGTCGTGGTGCACGGCTCGCAGCTCGCCTACGTCATCTTCACCTCCGGCAGTACCGGGACGCCCAAGGGCGCCATGATCCGCCACGAGGCCATCTGTGCCCGCATGGTGTGGCAACGCGATCGGGTGCTCGGTTTCGGACCGGGCGACGCGTCGTTGTTCAAGGCGCCGTTGTCCTTCGACATCTCGGTGAACGAGATTCTGCTCCCGTTGCTGTCGGGTGGCACCCTCGTGATCGCCGAACCGGGGGGCGAGCGGGACGGTCTGTACCTCCTGGATGTCATCTCGCGTCGCCACGTCACCTTCGTCTACCTGGTGTCCTCCATGCTCGACGCGCTGCTGGCCCTCGACACGGACGGATCGTTGTCCGGCCTGCGGCACGTGTGGTGCGGCGGTGAGGTGCTCACTCCGGAGCTGTTCGCGCGCTTCCGCTCTCGACTCGGCACCACGCTGTATCACGGGTACGGGCCCGCGGAGGCCACCATCGGTGTGTCCCATGTGATCTACACGGGCGACGCTCCTCGCATCGCCACGTCGATCGGCCGCCCCAACCCGAACACGCGCCTCTACGTGCTCGATTCGTTGCTGCGCCCGGTGCCGGTCGGCGTCGGGGGAGAGCTCTACGCGGGCGGGTTCCTCCTCGGTCGTGGCTACGTGGGCGCACCGGACATGACCGCGTCGCGTTTCGTGGCCGATCCGTTCGGCCCCGCCGGCGCCCGGCTGTACCGCACCGGCGACCGCGCCCGCTGGGCGGAGGACGGCACCCTCGACTTCCTCGGCCGGGTGGACAACCAGGTCAAGATCCGCGGCATGCGCCTCGAGCTCGAGGAGGTGGAGGCTGCGCTCGGCTCGTGCCCCGGTGTGCGACGCGCCGCCGTCGACGTGCGCCGAACCGGTGCGGGCGCGGCGTTTCTCGCCGCCTGGGTCGTGCCGGACGGCGCCGCGCTGACACCCGAGGTGCTGCGCTCGCACTGTGCACGCGTCCTCCCCGAGTACATGGTGCCGTCCACCTACGTGGTGCTCGATGCCTTCCCCACCACCGCGAACGGCAAGGTCGATCGGCGGGCTCTGCCCGATCCGGAGCAGGTGCGCGGCGACGCCGTGGCCCCGCGGACCGAGCGGGAGCGCGTGCTGTGCGAGGTGATGGCGTCGGCGCTCGGTGTGGAGAGTGTGGGCGTCACGGACGACTTCTTCGCCCTGGGCGGCGACAGCATCGTGGCGATCACGGTGGTCGCGCAGGCCCGCGAACGAGGCCTGGCGATCGGCCCGCGCGACGTCTTCACCCTGCGTACCGCCGAGGCGATCGCCGGCGCGGCTCCGGCGGAGCTGGTGACCGTCGACGACGATCCCGTCGGCGAGGTGGTGGCCACGCCCATCGTCGCGCGGACACTCGAGCACGGCGGCGTCGGCACCGCGTTCCACCAGACCGCCTCCGTGGAACTGCCTCCGGGCATCGACCCTGTACTCGTGCGTGCGGCCGTCGAGCTCGTCGTCGCCCATCACCCGGCGCTGCGTGCTGTGTGGAGCGAGGGTCTGACCGTGCCGGTCGACACCGTGTCCCCCGAGTTCGGCACGGGCTCCGTCGCGGACACCGTGGCCCGCCTCGATCCGACGCGGCCGGGCGGCATGGTGGCCGTGTCTCTCGAGGCCGACACGCTGATTCTGTCGGTGCACCATCTCGTCGTCGACGGGGTGTCGTGGCGCATCCTGCTCGGGGATCTACTGACGGCACTGGGCGCACTGAGCGAGGGCCGCACGCCCACGCTGCCACCGGTCACCACGTCGATCCGCCGCTGGGCGAGCCTGGTCGCCGATGCTGCGGACGCCGGCCACTTCGATCACGAACTACCCTGGTGGCGTGAGGTTCTGACGACCTCGAGCGACTCCGTCGGTGCTCGCACACTCACCGCGGCCGATCGACTGTCGGCGACGCACACGGTCACCACCCCCGCCGACGTCACGGCGGCTCTGCTGATCGACGTCGCCACCGCCTACCGCACCGGGCCCACCGAGGTGCTCCTCGCGGCGCTCGCCCGCACCCTCGCGTCGTGGGACGGGTACTCGGCGCCGTCGGTCGTCGTGGACGTGGAGGGACACGGCCGGGACGTCGAGGTCGTCGAGGCCGCGGGGGTCGAGGCTGCTGGGGTCGATCTGACGCGCACCGTCGGGTGGTTCACGACCGTCCGTCCCGTTGCACTGCCGACCGGTCCGGACCCGGATGCCGATGTCCAGCTGGAGATCCGGGACTCGCTGCGCTCGGCACCCGCGTCGGGCGTCGGGTACGGCGCGTTGCGGTACCTGCGCCGCGAGCCCGCCCTGGCGGAGGCCGCGGCGCCGAGCGTCCTGTTCAACTACCTCGGCCGCAGTACCGACGTGGGGGTGTCCGTCACCGGCGGCTCCGACCCCGATCAGCCTGCGGCGCACGCGCTGACGATCGACGTGATCGAGACCGGGGGACAGCTCGTCTCGACCCTGCGCTGGGTGCCCGGTGTGGTGGACGACAGCATCGTGGATGCGTGGACCGCCGCACTCGACCGCGTCGCCGGATCTGCGTCGAGCGCTCGCCGAACCCCCGCCGACTTCCCGCTCGCCGCTCTCGGCGCGGACGACGTCGCGGCGCTCCCGGACGACGTCGAGGACGTCCTGCCCCTCACCGCGGTGCAGGACGGCATCTACTTCCACAGCACCTTCGGGGACGCGGGTAGGCCGGAGGCCGGTCGTCGTGTGGACCCGTACGTCGTGGGGCAGGTGGTCGAGATCAGTGGCCCGGTCGACAGTGCCGTGCTCCGCACCGCGCTCGAGCACGTGGTGGCTCGACACGCATCGCTGCGCACCAGTTTCCGGCCCCTCGCCGACGGGCGCGTGGTCCAGGTGGTGCACCGCACCGTCGATGTCCCGTTCACCGTGTCCGACGGCATCGTCGACGTGGTGCTGGCCGATCACGCCGGCGCCGGCATGGATCTGGGCTCCGCGCCGCTGGTGCGCTACACCCTCGTCCGCCACGACGAGACCCGCTCGTCTCTCGTGCAGTCGATCCACCACATCGTCGCGGACGGGTGGTCGATCCCGATCATGCTGCGCGAGATGCTCGCTCACTACGGGGACACTCCGGTTCTTCCGGCGGTCACGGCACCCGCGGCGTGGGTCCGCCACCTCGCCGAGCGCGACATCGACGCGTCGGCGCGGGTCTGGCGCGCCGCACTCGAGGGTGTCCGCGAGTCGGTACCCGTCCCGGCGTTCGGCGCCGCCGGCAGCGGTACCGCATCCGTGCGGGTCGACCTCTCCTCCGACGTCACCGCCGTGGTGTCGGGACGTGCGCGCGATGCCGCGGTGACGCAGGGTTCCCTGCTGCACGGAGCCTGGGGTCTCGCGCTCGCACGCGCCACCGGTCGACGCGACGTCGTGTTCGGGTCGACGGTGTCCGGACGGTCGGCACCGGTCGCCGGTATCGAGTCCATGGTGGGGCTCTTCATCGACACCATCCCGGCACGATGGAGACTGCGAGCGGACGACACCGTCGCCTCCGCGGTACAGCGCTGGCAGCAGGAGCAGGCCGATCTGCTCGATCACCACCATGTCGGCGTGCCGACGCTGCGTCGTGTCGCGGGCGTGGACTCGTTGTTCGACTCGCTGGTCGTGGTGGAGAACTACCCGTTGGGCGACACCGCCATCGCCGATCCGTCCGGCACCATCGCGTTGAAGGATATTCGGGTCGAGGAGAACTCGCCGTACCCGTTGACGCTCATGGTGATTCCGGGTGATCGGTTGACGCTGGAGCTGAAGTACGACGCGGCGCTGGTCTCGGCAGCGACGGCGCAGTCGATGCTGGACACCGTCGTCGCCGTTGCGACCGCACCGGCCGACACCCTGGTGTCCGCCGTGATGCCGACGGACCGTCCGGCGGTCGTCGACGCGCCCTCGTCCGACAGTTCGACCACCCTGGTGGATCTTCTCGAGGTGCAGCGCCGGACCACCCCGAACGGCGTCGCCCTCGTCCACGGCGAGGAGTCCCTCACCTACGCCGAGCTGCACTTGCGCGCCGAGCGGGTCGCCGCCGGTCTTCGCGAGCGTGGCGCCGGTCCGGGATCGGTGGTGGCGGTGGCACTTCCGCGCTCGATCGATCTGGTGGTCGCACTGCTCGCGGTCGTCCGGTCGGGCGCGGCGTACCTGCCGCTCGATCCGGGGTACCCGGCCGAGCGTCTGGCCTTCATGATCGAGGACGCGCATCCCGCCGCGGTGATCGACGGCGATCTCGCACCGTTCGAGGCCGAGCCGACGGCAGCACCCGGGCCCGCCCCAGCCGACGCCGCGTACGTCATCTACACCTCGGGATCGACCGGCCGTCCCAAGGGAGTGGTGGTGCCGCACAGCGCCATCGTGCCCCGCCTCGAGTGGATGCGCGATCACACTCCGCTCGCCGTGGGCACCCGACTGCTGCAGAAGACGCCCTCCAGTTTCGACGTCTCGGTCAGCGAGTTCTTCGGACCGCTGGTGTCCGGAGCGACGCTCGTGCTCGCGGACCCGGATGCGCACCGCGACACCGCCCGTCTCGTCGAGGTGATCCGCGCGCAGCAGATCACCTGGGTGCACTTCGTCCCCTCGATGCTCGACGCGTTCCTCACCGATCCGGACGTCGCGACGTGCACGTCGCTGCGCGTGATCGTCTGCAGCGGTGAGGCACTGTCCGCAGAGTCCGCGCGCCGCGTCGGCGAGCTGCTTCCACACGTGCGCCTGGACAACCTCTACGGCCCGACCGAGGCGGCCGTCGACGTCACCGCCGCGCAGGGCGTGCAGAACCACCCCGGCGACGCGGTGCCCATCGGATCTGCGCTGCCCGCCGTCGGGTTCCGCGTACTCGACGGGTGGCTGTCGCCGGTGGGACCGGACGTGCCGGGCGAGCTGTACCTGGCGGGTCCGCAGCTGGCGCGCGGGTATCTTCGCCGCCCCGGTCTCACCTCCACCAGGTTCGTCGCCGGGCCGGACGGGGAGAGGCTCTACCGCACCGGCGACATCGTGCGGTGGCGCGACGGGGCGCTGGACTACCTCGGTCGCGCCGACACCCAGGTCAAAGTGCGGGGCTTCCGTATCGAGCTCGGTGAGATCGACGCGGCGCTGCGCTCGCATCCGTCCGTCGACCGGGCCGCCACGGTGGTGCGCACCGACCGCGGGACCGCGCAGATCGCCGCCTTCGCGGTGGGGTCGGTGGACGAGGCCGCACTGCGGTCGTACCTGGCCGACCGTCTGCCCGAGCACATGGTGCCGACGACGCTGTCTGTGGTGGCTGATCTGCCGACCGGCCCCAGCGGCAAGCTCGACCGGGCAGCGCTGCTGGCCGCCGTTCGCGCGGACACTCCCACCACCACGGAGACGGGGTCGGGTCCGGTCGCGCTGCTGTGCACCCACTTCCACACCGTTCTCGGTGGAGCGGCGGTCGGTGAGGACGACGACTTCTTCGCCCGCGGCGGCGACAGCATCCTGGCAATCCGGCTCGTGAACCTGGCGCGGGGCAGCGGTCTCGAGATCAGCGCCCGCGACGTCTTCGAGAAGCGCACTCCGCGTGCGCTCGCGGAGGTCGCACGGGTCGAGTCTCCGCAGGCCGCCACGGTTGCGGAGTCCGGTGTCGGGGAGGTGCGCCCGCTCCCCGTGGTGCACCGGCTGTCCGAGTGGTCCGGTAGCACCGATCGGTTCAACCAGTCACTGCTGCTGGTGGTTCCGGCTCCGGTCGAGGAGACCACGCCGCAGCGCACCGTCGATGCGCTGGTGCAGCATCACGACAGCCTGCGCCTCGTCCTGACCCGTCACCTCCGCGGTGTCTGGAGCACCGCGGTGCGCCCCGACGCCTCGGTCACCGTGCACCGCGTCCACGCGGTCGATCTCGACGAGTCTGCGTTCGCCGACCTCGTCGCGCGCGAATCCGATGCCGCCACCGACCGTCTGGCTCCCGAGGCCGGCGCCGTGCTCGAGGTCGTGTGGTTCGACCGTGGCTCCGAGCCCGGCCGGCTGCTGCTCGTCGCGCATCACCTCGTCGTCGACGGGGTCTCGTGGGGCATCCTCGTCGAGGACCTCGCACTGGCGTGGATCGCGCACGACAGCGGCCAGACCCCGACGTTGGACCGCGTGCGGACCTCACTGCGGGAGTACGGGCGCCTGCTCGACGAGAGTGCCCACAGCCCCGCTCGTCTCGCGGAACTGGACCACTGGATCGCCGTCACCGCGCCGGGCGGCGCGCTCATCACCGGCCGACCTCCGGTCTCCCCGCTTGTCACCGGCCGACCTCCGGTCTCCCCGCTTGTCACCGGCCGACCTTCGGTCTTCCCGCTCACACCGAGAGACACCGACCACGCCGTGGTCGGTCAGGGCGACGTCCGCACCGTCGACGTGTCGTCCGAGGTCACCGCCGAGGTGCTCGGCAGTGTGCCCTCTCTCGTGCGCGGCGACGTGACCGACGTCGTCGCCGCAGCGCTCCGGCTCGCCCTCACCCGGTGGTCTGTCGACCGCGACGTACTGGTCGACCTCGAGCGCCACGGTCGGTCGGACGCGGCGGATCTCTCGCGCACCACGGGGTGGTTCACGTCCATCGCTCCGGTCCGGCTGCGGCCGGGAACCGATCCCGTCACGGTGCTCGCGGAGACGAAGGAGGCCCTGCGTGCGGCGCCCGACGGTGGCCTCGGATACGGGCTCCTGCGCTACGGGAATGCCCGCACCGCAGCCCTTCTCGCGCGCGGTGAGCAGTCGCAGATCCTGCTGAACTACCTGGGCCGGGTGCCGGCCGCCGGGTCGGCCCCGTTCGACAGGGCTCCGGAGACCGTGCGTACCGATCCCGATGCCGACATGGGCGGTCCCTACCGTCTGGTGATCAACGCGCACGTGACGGACGGTGCACAGCCGACTCTCTCGGCCCAGTTCGCCTGGTCGTCCGCGCACCTGTCGTCCGAGGCGGTCACCTCGCTCACCGACGAGTTCCGCACGGCGCTCGGAGATCTCGCGGAGGCCGCCCGCACACACGACGGGCCGCCGATCCTCACGCCGTCGGACGTCCCTCTCGTCGACCTCACTCCCGACGAGCTGACGGCGCTGACCGCACAGGGATCCGTCGAGACCGTGTGGCCGTTGACTCCTCTGCAGGAGGGACTGGTATTCGAGAGCCTGTCCGCGGGCGAGCGCGACATCTACACGGCGCAGTTCGCGCTGAACTTCGATCACCGCCTCGATCTCGATCGGCTGCGTAGTGCCCTCGCCGGGCTGCAGCGCCGCCACCCACAGCTGCGCGCAGGGTTCACGCAGACGGCCGCCGGTGTGCCGGTGCAGGTCGTGTCGTCGTCGTGCGAGGTGCCCGTCCGCGAGGCACACGCCGGAGACGACGACGAGGCCGAGCGGTGGATGCAGGAGGACCGCGACACCCCGTTCGACCTGTCGACACCACCGCTGTGGCGGGTGCTCGTGCTGCATCTCGACGGTGGGCGCGATCGCCTGGTGATCAACCGGCAGTTCCTCGTCTGGGACGGCTGGTCCAACGGTGTGGTGGTGGGAGAGTTGCTCGCCCGCTACGAGAATCCGGGGCTGCCCGCGCCGGCGGACACCGCGTTCGAGCGGTACCTGACGTGGCTCGCGGAACGCGACCGCGTCGCGGCCCGCACCGCGTGGGCGACGGCGATGGCCGGTCTCGACGAGCCGACGCTGGTGGCGCACCGCGCCGCGCCGCCGGTCGGTATCCCGTTGCGCCGACGCGACGAGCTCGATGCGTCGACGACGGCCGCGCTCGTCGCCGCCACCCGTCAGCGCGGTGTCACGCTCAACGCCGTGGTCACCGCCGCTCTGGCACTGGCGATCTCGTCGGCCACCGGCCGCACCGACGTGGTCTTCGGCATCACGGTCGCGGGCCGACCGCCCGAGGTCGAGGGACTCGACACCGCACCAGGGATGTTCCTGTCGACGGTGCCCGTCCGTACCGTGCTCGATCCCCGCGAGAACGTCGACGCCCTGGTCCGCCGTGTCCAGGGCGACCGCGTGGAGGCGATGGAGTTCGATCACCTCGGTCTCGCCGAGATCATCGAGGTGTCGCCGCACCGCACTCTGTTCGACACGCTCTGCGTGGTGCAGAACTTCGTCTCCGAGGACTCGGCGGCGTCCCTGAACTCGGCGCACGGTGTCGCGGGCACCGACAGCATCGACCACACGAACTATCCGCTCACCGTCGTCGTCACGCCGGGCGCTCGGATCGCCGTGACGGTCGAGTACCGGCCGGAGGCGATCGACGTCGAGCGCGTCGACCTGATCGCGGACGAGTTCACCCGCCTGGTGGCCGGATTCGCGACCGAGGGGTCGCGTTCGGTTCTGCCGGCGCTGCCACGCCTCGACCGACAGGTCGACGAGGTTCCCGATCTCACCGTGACCGAGATGCTGCTCCGCACAGCGCAGAAGGATCCCGACGCGATCGCACTCGTCGCCGGGTCCGAGCACCTCACCTACGCCGGGTTGGCCGGCCGGGTGGAAGGTCTGGCGCGCGTCCTGCTGGGCCGCGGTGCGGGACCGGAGACCGTGGTGGCTCTCGCGTTGCCTCGCGGTCTCGACATGGTGGTCGCGCTGTTCGCCGTGTTGCGCACCGGCGCGGCCTATCTGCCCCTCGAACTCGATCACCCCGATGCCCGCATCCGTGCTCTGCTCGACGACGCTCGTCCGCTGTGCACCGTGACCACTGAGGCGGTCGGTCGCCGACTGAGCGGACGCGACGGCATCGTCGTGCTCGAGCCGCTCGACGACGAGTCACCGGTCACCGCAGCCGAACTGGGGGCGTTCGCGCCCGGAACGCCGCACCGGCTCGATCACCCGGCCTACGTCATCTACACGTCCGGGTCGACCGGGACGCCCAAGGGCGTCGTCACGCCGTACCGCGGACTGACCAACATGCAGCTGAACCACCGGTCCGCCATCTTCGACCCTGTGGTGGATGCGGCACACGGTCGGGCACTGCGGATCGCGCACACGGTGTCGTTCGCGTTCGACATGTCGTGGGAAGAACTCCTGTGGCTCGTCGAGGGTCACGAGGTGCACGTCGCCGACGAGGTGCTGCGCCGTGACGCCGATGCCCTGGTCCGCTACATCGGCGAGGAGCGCATCGACGTCATCAATGTGACCCCCACGTACGCATCTCTCCTCCTCGAGACAGGTCTGCTCGACGGGCATCGGCCGGCGCTCGTCCTGCTGGGCGGTGAAGCCGTCGGCGACGACGTGTGGTCCGCGCTGCGATCCACCGACGGCGTGCTCGGCTACAACCTGTACGGCCCCACCGAGTACACGATCAACACCCTCGGCGCGGGTACCGACGAGAGCGAGACGCCGACGGTCGGGTTGCCGATCCGCGCCACCGAGGCGCACGTGCTGGACGGCTGGCTGCGGCCCGTACCGGACGGCGTGGCCGGCGAGTTGTACATCGCCGGAGCCGGACTCGCCCGTGGCTACGCGGGACGGTTCGGCCTCACGGCGGACCGCTTCGTCGCCGACCCCTTCGGGACGGGGGAGCGCATGTACCGCACGGGTGACCTCGTGCGTCGCCGCGTCGGAACGGGACTGATCGACTACCTCGGCCGCACCGACGATCAGGTCAAGATCCGCGGTCACCGGGTGGAACTCGGTGAGGTCGCCTCGGTCGTGTCGTCGGTGGCCGGCGTCCGCCGCGCCGCGGTCGTCACCTCGACGGGGCCGGGCGGGCTGGCTCGGTTGATCGCCTACGTCGACACCGACGCGGATGCCGAATCGGTGCGGGCGGCCTGCGCCGTGGTCCTGCCGGACTACATGGTGCCCACCGTCGTGCTCGTCTCGTCCTTCCCGATGACCGTCAACGGCAAGCTCGACGTCGCCGCACTGCCGGCGCCGGACGAGAGCGCCGTCGACGCGGTGCCGCCGCGCACCGAGGTCGAACGGCTGCTGTGCAGCGTGTTCGACGACGTGCTCGACCGCCGCGGCACCGGGATTCACGACGACTTCTTCGATCTCGGTGGGCATTCACTGCTGGCCACTCGCGTCATCGGCCGTGCACGGACCGCGCTCGGCACCGAGCTGAGTGTGCGCGATCTGTTCGCCGCGCCGACCGTGGCGGGTCTCGCCGCACTCGTCGGATCGCGAGGCGACGACGCTCGGCCGGCTCTGCGTCGGTACGACCGGCCGGATGTCGTGCCCATGTCGGCTGCGCAGCAACGGCTCTGGCTTCTGCATCAGCTGGATCCGGACTCGGCCGCCTACAACTTCCCGATCGTGCTGCCGCTCCCCGAGCAGCTGGACGAGGATGCGTTCCGGCTCGCCCTCGCCGACGTCGTCGAACGGCACGAGTCGCTCCGCACCGTCTTCGGCGATGCGGACGGCGTTCTGGCGCAGCACGTTCTGACGGACGCGTCACCGGAGTACTCGGTTCACGAAGGCGATGCCGCCGCCGTGGTCGCCGAGATGACGGCGCGGCCGTTCGATCTGCGCCGGGGGATCCCGATCCGTGCGGCGCTGATCCGGAACGAGGACACCTCGTGCGTCGTCGTGCTCGTCCTGCACCACATCACGACCGACGAGTGGTCGGACCGGCCACTGCTGGCCGACCTGATGGCGGCCTACGCCGCGCGACTGTCCGGTGACACGGATGCCCGTCCTCCGCTGCCCGTGCAGTACGCGGACTACACGCTGTGGCAGGCCGACCTGCTCGGCGACGCCGCAGATCCGGAGTCGCTCGCGGGGCGTCAGCTCGCCTACTGGCAGTCCGCCCTGGCCGGCGCTCCCGACGAGATCGAACTCGCGACCGACCGACCGCGTCCGCCGCGGCCGAGTCATCGCGGATCGGTGGTGCGTCGCACCGTCGATCCCGAGACCGTGCGCGCCCTGCGGACACTCGCGCGGAGTCTCGACGCGAGTGTCTTCATGACCCTGCACGCGGCGTCTGCGGTGCTGCTGCACCGGATCACCGGGTCCGACGACATCGTGCTCGGCGCCCCGGTGGCCGGGCGCGGTGAGGAGGGGCTCGACCAGCTCGTCGGGTTCTTCGTCAACACGCTGGTTCTGCGCACCGCGGTCGACGGCCGCTCCACGCTGCAGCGGGCGGTGGAGGAGGCGCGCAGCGTCGACCTCGAGGCCTTCGCGCACGCGGATGTGCCGTTCGACGCAGTGGTGGCGCGGGTCGCTCCCGAGCGCAGCATGTCGCGGAACCCGCTGTTCCAGGTCATGATCAGCCATCACACCGGTCCGCTCGGCGACGGTGACGCGGCGCTGATGACGCCGGCGAAGTTCGACCTGGTGTTCAACTACACCGAGGATCTCACCTCCGACCGCCTGGTGCTCGAGCTCGAGTACGCCGAGGATCTGTTCGACGCGTCGACCGCCGAGGCCGTCACAGCACGTCAGCTCGCGGTGCTCGACGCACTGGCGACCGACGCCACGGCGGTGGTCGACGACGTCGACATCTTCCTGCCCTACGAGCGCGACGACGTCCTCCGGCGCTTCAACGACACCGCCCGTGCGGTGCCCGACGAGTCGCTGTTCGAGTCGTACCTGCGGTGGGTCGAGACCACTCCGGACGCGATCGCTGTGGTCGACGAGACCACGACGTGGACGTACGCGGATCTGCACGAGCACGTCCTCGACATCGCCGCGGAGTTGCAGCGGCGCGGTGTCGGCCCCGAGGCCGTGGTCGCGGTCGCGGTGCCGCGGTCGGTGTGGACCATCGCGGCGACCATGGGGGTCCTCGCGGTGGGCGCGGCGTATCTCCCGCTCGACCTGAAGCATCCTGCGGACCGGCTCGAGTACATGGTCACCGATGCGGGTGCGACCCTCGCCCTGACGTCGGCCGCGGCCACCGCGCAGGTGCCGTCCGCGGCCGAACACGTCCTCGTGGAGGACATCCCGCCGTCGACCGGTGCCGAGCTCGCGCGACCGGCTTCGCTCGAACTCGCGGCGTACGTCATCTACACGTCCGGTTCGACCGGCCGCCCCAAGGGTGTCGTGGTGCCGCACGAGGGCATCTCGTCACTCGTGGCCACGGCGGAGGACCGCATGCGACTCACCACCGGATCGGTGGTCCTGCAGTTCGCGTCGGTCGGCTTCGACGTCGCGGTCTTCGAACTCGCCATGGCCCTGTGCACGGGATCGCGACTGGTGATCGTGCCCGACGATGCGCGTGTGGCGGGTCCCGAGCTCACCGACTTCTGCGCCGAGCACGGGGTGACCCACGCGATCATCCCGCCGTCGCTCATGGCGGCGCTCCCGCCGGGATGCGCACTGCCCGAGGGGTGCACCGTGCTCGTCGGTACCGAGACGGTGCCGCCCGCGGTGATCTCCGCCTGGTCCGAGCATCTGAACTTGCTCGCGGCGTACGGACTGACCGAGGCGACGGTCAACAACACTCTGTGGCAGGCCCGTCCGGGCTGGACGTCCTCCGTGCCCATCGGCGTACCCGATCCCAACGAGCGCGCGTACGTGCTCGACGATCGGCTGCGGCCCGTCCCGGTCGGGGTGTCGGGGGAGCTGTACATCGCCGGCCGCGGGCTGGCGCGCGGGTACCTCGGGCAGCCTGGGCTCAGTGCCCACCGCTTCGTGCCCGATGTCGCCGCTCCCGGCGGCAGGATGTACCGCACCGGCGACCGGGCACGCTGGCGTGCCGACGGCAATCTCGACTTTCTCGGCCGCGTCGACGATCAGATCAAGGTGCGGGGGTTCCGGATCGAGCCGGGCGAGATCATGGCCGCGATGGCGTCGTTCGACGGTGTCGATCAGACCGCCGTCGTCGTGCACGAGTCGTCCGGGGTGAGTCGCCTCGTCGGATACGTCACCGGGCGTGACGATCTCATGGGCGACGCGGTGCGGACGCACGCGGCGACGGTGCTGCCGGACTACATGGTGCCCACTCTCGTCGTGGTGGTCGACGGGACGTTGCCGTTGACACCCAACGGCAAGTTGGACCGAGCGGCGTTGCCGCAGCCGGAGTGGTCGTCGGTGGTCGGCGGTCGTGCTCCCACCACGGACGTCGAGCGTGCGCTGGTGCGTAGTGCCGCAGCAGTTCTGGGCCTGGACGAGCTGGGGACGGACGACGACTTCTTCGCTCTCGGCGGTCATTCGATGGCCGCGATGCAGTGGGTGTCGGCCGTCCGCGCCGAACTCGACGTCGACATCTCGGTGCGCGACGTGTTCGAGGCGTCGACCGTCCGCGCCTTGGCGGAGCGACTCGCCGATCGCGGTGGACACGAGGGACCGCACCTGACCGCGCACGCGGACAGGCCGGATGTCGTGCCGCTGAGTCCGATGCAGGAGACCAGGCTGCAGAACGGGCACGTGGTGCAGGCCGACCACGCACTGGTTCTCGAGCTGCCCGACGTGGACGCGGCGGTGCTCGCCGCCGCGGTCCGCGATGTCGCAGAGCGGCACGAACCGCTGCACTCGGTTCTGGTGCCGGGCGAGGGGTCCGCCCTCGGCGACCCGGTGGCGCTCGAGACCGTCGACGTCGGGGCAGACGACATTCGCCGCCGCGCCTACGAGATCGCACAGGAACCCCTGGATCTCACGCAGCGACCGGGTCTGCGAATCATGCTCTTACAGAACGATTCCAGGGAAAGAATAGTTCTCCTGGTCATGCACTACTGGGCCGTCGACGAGTGGTCGGTCGTCCCGTTGCTCACCGATCTGATGCACGCTGCGCAGGCGCGCTCCGGTGCCGAGGCGCCGGAGTTCACGCCGCTACCGCTGCGGTACGGCGACGTCGCGCGCTGGGCCGTCGCCCGACGGGACGCCGACGACTCGGCGATCGCGTCATGGCGCGAGACCCTGGACGGTGTGCCGAGTCGGGTGAGTCTTCCGATCGCGCTGGGGGAGTCGGGGTCCGACGCCGTCGCGATCGACATCGATGTCGACGTGGTGCGAGCACTGCGCAGCATCGAGGGTGCGGGTCTCGTGTCGGTTCTGCACGCTGCCTTCGCGCTCGCTCTCACCGACCTCGGTGCGGGTGAGGACCTGGCGATCGCCGCGATGGTCGCCGGCCGCGACGACGAGAGCACGCACGCCATGGTGGGTGCGTTCGCCGACGTCGTGCCGATCCGCACGCGAACAGGATCCGATCTGGCGACGGTGGCTCGTCGGGTGCAGGCGGAGACCGTCGCGGCGCTGAGCCGTTCCGGTCCTTCCTATGTCGACGTCGTCGAGGGCGCCGGCGTGCCCGAGATGCATCGTCCGCAGTTCCTGGTCGTGCACCACCACGTCGCAGATCTCGGCGACGTCGGCGCGGCACTCCTGCCGGTACCCGTCGGTCGACCGTGGGCCGACCTGACGCTGAGTGTTCACGAGAGCGAATCGGACCACGACGCTGCACTTTTCGCGCAGCTGCAGTTCGCTGCGGGTGCCGATCGCGGGGCGATCGGTCGGTTCGTGGAACGGCTCACTCTGCACCTGCGATCGGTCGTCGAGGGCTAGTTGTTCTTCGCGGGGAGGTTGTGGACGGTGAGTCGCTCGATGGGTGACTTGCCGTCGATGCCGGTGTGGGGTCGGTGGTGATTGTAGTGATGGACCCAGTCCTGGTAGGTCGCTGCGCGGGCTTCGTCGGAGAGGTAGGTGTGGGCGTAGGCCCATTCCTGGTTCAGGGTGCGGTTGAACCGTTCGACTT
>NZ_JABUEK010000004.1:0-413815 GCF_019836205.1 Rhodococcus sp. BP-160 | reverse complement strand
ACCGCGCACTCGGCGTGAGGGTGCGGGAGTACAGCGACGTGCCGTCCCGTCCGGTCAGCGTCAGGGTGTTCCCCGCGACCACCGCGTCGGTCGCGGGGAACACCCTGACGCTGACCGGACGGGACGGCACGTCGCTGTACTCCCGCACCCTCACGCCGAGTGCGCGGTACGGCTCGGGCGTCGTCTTCTCGACCACGGGTGACCTGTACGTCCTGGCAGATTCCGGGGTGTCGCGCATCGTCGTGGCGAACGGTGTCGCCACCGAGAGTGCCGCGTCGACGGCCGAACTCCCGGCCGACATCGGCGCCCTGCTCTGACCTCTCGCGAGAGAGGTCCGGCGTTTCCGTGTCCGGGGGCGCGGGCACACTGGGGCCACCGACACGAAGGAGATCACCGGTGGACCACAGAGGCGTGCTCATCGACGCGTACGACCGCATCAAGGAGACCGTGCACACGACGCTCGACGGCCTGGATCGGGAGGCGCTGACCTACCGCATCGATCCGGAGGCCAACACCATCGCCTGGCTGGTGTGGCATCTCGCGCGGGTGCAGGACGATCACGTCGCGGGTGTGGCGGGCAGCGAGCAGGTCTACACCGCGGACGGATGGAACGCCCGCTTCGCGCTTCCGTTCGACGACGACGCCATCGGGTACGGGCAGTCGACGGAGGACGTGGGCAAGGTCGACGTCGACGCCGAGCTCCTCGCCGGGTACGTCGATGCCGTTCATGCGCGCACCGTCGAGTACCTCGACACCCTCACGGCAGATGACCTCGACCGGGTGATCGACGAGAACTGGGATCCGCCGGTCACGCTGGCCGTCCGCCTCGTCAGTGTCGTGTCCGACGATCTACAGCACATCGGCCAGGCGGCATTCATCCGTGGAGTCGTCGAGCGGCGGTGAGAGAGCCCCGTGTCGGACGGCCGTGACATCGTGACGGCACTCAGCACGAGAGGACCCGAACGATGACCACCACCACCTGGCCGCTGCGTTGGCCGGCGTCTGCACGCGATGTCGCCGACGGCATCGTCCGACTCTCCGCGGCGCTGCGAGAGTCCGATGCAGACGCGGTCGACGATGCTGTGTCGGAACTGGCCTCGCAGAACGGTGTTCGCGTCGAGGACGTCTACGCCGCGATCCTGCGGATGCTACTCGAGGCTGCTCATCCCGACGGCCTCGACGGTGACGACGTGGGCGCCGTCGTCCGCGAGGCGGTCGCAAAGGACACCGGGTCGGATCCGTCGGACGTCGTGGCCGTGGTTCTCGGCACCCTGGGGGTCCATCCGGAACCGGAGCGTCGGACGAGCGGGTCGAGCGCCGAGGACGAGAGTCAGGACCCCGACGACCGTCGAGACGACGGCCAGGTGGTCGTGGCGAGAATGGCCGCGGCGCCTGCGATCCGTGCGTCGGCGGCGGTCACGGACGTGCTCCTCGCCCGCATCGGATCACCGATCGAGGCCGTGGTGACCATGGTCGTCGACGACATCGCCGCCGCGGAGACCATCGAGTGGCCGTGATCGCTCGTCCGATCCGGTGGCACCGGCACGGGTAACGTGAGACCCCATGCGCGAGACACTGACGTGGGACCTGTTCGGCACGGCGTCGCGTGAGCTCACACGCACCGTCGTGGACAGTGGCTTCCGGCCGGACATCGTCATCGCGATCGCACGCGGCGGACTCATCCCGGCCGGGGCTCTGGCCTACGCGATGGGTGTGAAGGCCGCCGGCACGCTCAACGTCGAGTTCTACACCGACGTCGAGGAGACGCTGCCGGATCCGGTGGTGCTCGCGCCATTGCTCGACACCGATGCACTCGTGGGCAAGAAGCTGCTCGTCGTGGACGACGTCGCCGACTCCGGGCGCACTCTCGCGCTGGTCGTGGGCTTACTGAAAGAGCATGCGGCAGAGGTGAAGTCCGCCGTCGTCTACACCAAGCCCCGCACCATCATCACGCCGGACTTCTCGTGGCGGGAGACCGATCTGTGGATCGAGTTCCCGTGGTCCTCGGAGCCGGTCATCGAACGGAATTGACCTGCTGCCGTCAGCGGATCGCCACCTCGGCGCCGCGGAGTGCGGGTGCGCCGATCAGCGTCGTCCAGGACGGGACCGCGGTGGGCTCGACGCCGCTGCCCTGTCCGTAGATGACGGCCAGCGTGTCTCGCTCGGCGTCCGACCCGGCGTAGGACGCGTCGGCTGGAACGGGTGACTGCTGGGGGAGCGATGCGTACTCGATGTCCTGCGGGCCGGGATTGCGCGAGGGCACCTGGTACGACCCGTCGTTGAGTCCACTGCCCGGGTACTGCGGGAAGAACCGTCCGGGTGCGGTGACGTCCTGATAGCAGGCGGCCGGCCTGTCGTCGAAGAGGCGCGGTTCGTCCTGGTTGGGGAGGTAGCCGCCGCGCGGGTTGACGAAATTGATCGTGGCGCGCGCACCGGGGTACGGATCACCCACTCCCAAAATGCGTCTCGCCTCCCCGATCAGGCCCGCGAACTTGGGCAGCATGCACCCGAACGTGGGGGAGAACTCGGCGAGCAACTCCAACGTCTCTCTGCTGCCGTCGGCGATGGTGATGATCGACTCGGCGTTCGCCGCGAGCAGGTCCGCGGTGCTGCCGGACGATGCGGTCGCCGACGTCAGAAGCGTGTCGACGGCGGGACGTCGCTCGACGAGCGTGTTGCCCGTGACGGTGAGATTGTCGAGTGCGTCGAGCAGATCGGGAGCCGCGGTGGAGTAAGTCTCCGTCAGGGCGGCGAAGTCGACCAGATCCTGCTGCAGCGCCGGCAGCTCACGGCTGAGGCCGGTGACGATCTCGTCGAGTCGGTCGAGTGTGCGACCCAGTGCCTCGCCCCGCCCGTCGAGGGCCTGCGACAGCGCGCCCAGAGTGGTGGCCAGCTTGTCCGGGGGAATGGCGTCGAGCAAGGGCAGCAGGCTGTCCAGTAATTGGCCGACCTCGATGGCGTTGCCGCTCGTGTCCTGCTCGATGACGTCGCCCTCCGCGATGGGAGTGCCCGTTCCTCCTCGCGGAATCTGAAGTGCGACGTAGCGCTCGCCGAACAGCGTCTTGGGCAACAGACGCGCCGTCACGGACGCCGGAATCATCGGCGCCGAGTCCTCCTCGAGCGCGATGCGGGAGATCACGACACCGTTCTCCGTGGTCGACGATCGCACCTGGCCGACGATGACTCCGCGCACCTTGACGTCGGCGTCGGGTGGTAGCGCGTTTCCCACCGAATCGGTGCGCAGTTCCACCGTCACCACGGACTCGAATGTCCGGGCGTACACCGCGGTGGTGAAGCCGACGAAGGCCACCACGGCCAGAAAGAACGCGAGACCGGCCAGGCGGCGCACCATCATCCGGGAATGGTGACCTCGATCACACCATTTGTCAATGGCCTCTCGACCGTTGACACGAAAGGATCACGGGGCGCTGATGTCGATGAGCACCTTTCCGGTCACCCCGGACTCGACGGCGGCATGAGCGTCGGCCGTGGCATCGAGAGAGAAGCGGTGCAGCGGCAGCCCGTGTGACTCACCGACCGGAAGTGCACCGGCCCGAACAGCCTCGGTCACGTCGTGCTTCGCGGCCTCGAGAGCGGCGGTTCCCACGGTGTACAGCAGCACGAACTGGTACCGGATGTTGCCGACCATGCTCGGGCGGATGTCGATGGAGACCGCGTCGCCACCGTTGTTCGCGTAGATCGCGACCGACGCGCGGGGTGCGGCGACGGCGGCATCGAGCTCCGCGTTCTGGGCGGGAGCCACCTCGACGATGATGTCCACACCGTGCGGAGCCAGTTCGCGGATGCGAGCCACAGCGTCGCCGGACTTGTAATTGACGATGTGGTGCGCACGGGCTGCGGTGGCCAGACCTGCCTTCTCCGGGCCGCTCACCGTCGTGATGACGGTGGCGCCGGCCCAGCGGGCCAGTTGGATCGCGGCGTGGCCGACCGCACCTGCACCGCCGGCGACCAGGACGGTCTTGCCGCCCAGTGCGCCCGGATGGAGACGGGACGGTCCGTCCTCGGACACGGTGAGCGCGCGATGGGCGGTCACCGCCGGGACGCCGAGCGAGGCGCCGAGGTCGAAGTCGGCGTTCTCGGGCAGCCGGACCACGCGATCCGCCGGGACGACGGTGAACTCCTGGGCGGTTCCGGTGGGGCGCTCGTGCTGGGCGAGCAGCAACCACACCCGGTCACCGGTGGCGATGCCCTCGACCTCCGGGCCGACCGCGTCGACGACACCGGCCCCGTCCTGGCCCGGAACCACCTCGTCGAATGCGGGCTTCTGCCCCGGACCCGCGCCCGTCCGCGACTTCCAGTCGGTGGGATTGACCCCCGCGACGACGAGGCGCACCCGCACCTCGCCGACGCCGGGCTCCACGATGTCGCGGTCGACTGCGGTCAGGACGGAGGGTGCACCGGTCTCGGTGTAGACGATTGCCTTCATGTGTGGGGCAACGATTCGACCGGGGGGTCCTGTTCCTGAGAGGGCGCCGCTCGAACGTTCACTTGACCGATCGGCCCCCATGGCATGGACTCACGGGCGTGCACGAGACTTCTCTGAACCGCCGCGGCTTCCTCCGGACCACCACCCTCGCCGCAGGGGTGGGCGCCGCGGCGACCCTCACCGCGCGGACCGCGGCGGCGCAGTCGTCGTCCGTCTTCCGACACGGCGTCGCCTCGGGCGACCCACTCGAGGATGCGATCCTGCTGTGGACCCGCGTCACGCCGACCCCCGACGCGACGCCGGGGTCCGGCCGTGGACCGGCCACCACCGTCACGTGGGAGCTGGCGCGCGACGCCGCGCTGACCGACGTGGTGCGCTCGGGCAGCGTCGTCACCTCTGCAGACACCGACCACACGGTGAAGGTCGACGTCACCGGTCTGAGCCCGGCGACGACCTATCACTACCGCTTCACGGCGGCGGGCGAGTCGTCGACGGTGGCCACCACCCGTACTGCCCCTGCCGCCGAGGCCGACGTCGCGCGCCTGCGATTCGGCGTCGTGTCGTGCGCCAATTGGGAGTCGGGGTACTTCTCCGCGTATCGCCATCTCGCCGCCCGCCAGGATCTCGATGCGATCATCCATCTGGGCGACTACATCTACGAGTACGAGACCGGCGGCTTCGAGGGCAAGAACGGCGTCGTGCGAGTGCACGATCCAGTGCACGAGATCGTCTCCCTCGCCGACTACCGAATCCGGCACGCCCAGTACAAGTCCGATCCGGATCTCCAGGCCGCTCACCGAGGTGTTCCGTGGATCTGCACGTGGGACGACCACGAGTCGGCGAACGACGCCTACGCCACGGGCGCCGAGAACCATCAGCCGGACACCGAGGGGGACTGGGCCTCGCGCAAGGCCAACTCGGTTCAGGCCTACTACGAGTGGATGCCCGTGCGCGCTGCGGGAACCGCGAACAACCGGCACCTGTACCGCCGACTGCGGTTCGGGACGCTGATGGAGCTGTCGATGCTCGATCTCCGCACCTACCGTTCGAAGCAGGTGCTGCCGTTCCAGGGCCCGGCGGTGGACTCGCCGGATCGCACCATCACCGGCGCCGACCAGATGGCGTGGCTGACGGCAGGTCTGACGTCGTCGCCCACGCAGTGGCGCATCATCGGCAACCCGGTGATGATCACGCCGACTCTGATTCCGCCGCTGGACCCCGAGGCGGCGCGAGGTGTCACCCAGCTGCTGGGGCTGCCGGCCGCCGGCGTGTCCTACAACGCCGATCCGTGGGACGGGTACACGGCCGACCGTCGTAGGCTGCTCGACGCGATCCGTACCGCGGGAGTCGACAACACCGTGTTCATCACCGGCGACATCCACTCCTCGTGGGCGTGCGACATCCCGGTCGACGCCGCGGCGTACCCGGCGGCGGGAACGGTGGCGACCGAGCTGGTGGTCACGTCGGTCACCTCGGCGAACATCGACGACTTCCTGAAGGTCCCGGAGCACACGGTCGGGCGGGTCGCGGAGGAGGCGTTCAAGGCCTTCAACCACCACGTCAAGTACGTCGATCTCGACACCCACGGGTTCGGTGTCTTCGAGGTGACGCCGTCGGGCGCGCAGATGGATCACTGGTACGTCACCGCCAAGGAGGATCCCGCGTCGACGGCCTACTTCGGTGCGGGTTTCCGCGTCGGGTCGGGCACGCAGACGGTGGCTCCCGCCCAACCCCTGGCTCCCTGACTGCCGTGACTTCAGGCCGGTTCGAGGAATCTAGACTGTTCCTCCGTGTCGACGCCCAAGATCGTGCTGTTCTACGTGTTCACGCCGCTGCCGGACCCCGAGGCGGTCCGGCTGTGGCAGCACACCCTGGCGTCCGCACACGGGCTCACCGGCCGGATCATCGTCTCCCCGCACGGCATCAACGCGACGGTGGGCGGCGACGTCCGCGCGGTCAAGAAGTACGTCCGCGGCACTCGTGAGTACGCGCCGTTCGCGGCCGCGGACGTGAAGTGGTCGGACGGCCGCGGCGACGACTTCCCCAAGCTCAGCGTCCGGGTGCGTCCAGAGATCGTGACCTTCGGAGTACCGGACGAACTCCACGTGACCGCGGACGGCGTCGTGGGAGGTGGCCGGCACCTCGCACCCGAGGAGGTGCACGACCTGGTGGCCGAGCGGGGGGACGACGTCGTCTTCCTCGACGGCCGCAACGCCTTCGAGGCCGCGATCGGACGTTTCGACGGCGCTGTGGTTCCGGACGTCGAGAACACGCGAGAGTTCCTGGCGCAGTTGGATTCCGGGGTGTTCGACCATCTGAAGTCGAAGCCCGTCGTCACCTACTGCACCGGGGGCGTGCGATGTGAGGTGTTGTCATCCTTGATGCGCTCGCGCGGCTTCGAGGAGGTCTACCAGCTGGACGGCGGCATCGTGCGGTACGGCGAGCGGTACGGGGACGACGGGCTCTGGTCCGGGTCGCTGTACGTGTTCGATCAGCGCGGCACCGTCTCGTTCTCCGACCACCCGGCCGTCATCGGAACCTGTTCACGCTGCAGTGTTCCCACCTCGCGGTACCTCGACACGGACGACGGCCACGGTCGTGGGTTGGCTCTGGTCTGCACCGAGTGCGTCCCCACGTGACCGTGCCGTTGCCGTTCCGCGACGGCCTCGCACCGCTGCGGCATCGGTTGCCCCACGGCGAGCATCCGGCGACCACGCTCGAATACCTGGAGAGCGTGCTGCCCGGCGACGCGTGGCGGGCGACGATGGCGGCGGGGGAGGTGGTCGACGAGCGCGGCCGCGCGTACAGCGAGGACACGGCCTATCGCGCCGGTGCCGTCGTGCACTTCCACCGGATCCCGGAGCCCGAGGTGCCGGTTCCCTTCGAGATGGAGATCCTGCACGTCGACGACGCGATAGTCGTCGTCGACAAGCCCCACTTCCTCGCGACCATCCCGCGCGGGCGTCACATCACCGAGACCGCGACGGTGCGGCTGCGGCGGCTCTTCGACGAGCCGGACATCACGCCGGCCCATCGGCTCGACCGCGCCACCGCGGGAGTCCTGATGTTCACCAGAGCAGCCCGATTCCGCCGGGCGTACCAGGACCTCTTCGTCGACGGGAGCGTGGACAAGGAGTACGAGGCCGTCGCCGGATTCGACTCCGGCCTCACCTTCCCGCGCAGTGTCGAGAGCCGGATCGTCAAGGAACACGGCGTCATGACCGCGCACGAGGAACCGGGTGAGCCGAACAGCGAGACACGGGTGGAGATCATCGAGAGGGTGGGCGACGCGGCGCGCTACCGGCTCTTCCCTCGCACGGGCAAGACGCATCAGCTGCGCCTGCATCTCTCCTCGCTCGGCATCCCGATCCACGGCGACCCGTACTACCCGACGTTCACGTCCGTGGCGCCCGACGACTTCTCGACACCCCTGCAGTTGCTCGCGCGCCGGTTGAGCTTCACCGATCCGCTCACCGGCGACCCCCGCACCTTCCGCTCACGGAGAGAACTCCGGCTCGTCTGATTCCGGCCGGCCTCCGTCCTTCCCGCTTTCCGACCCCGGCCGGCCTCCGGCCTTCCCGCTACATGAGCCCGTTGGGGTCGTCCACCTCGACGTCGTTGCCGTCGCCGCGCAGTCGCTCGATCAGCTCACCGAGCAGCCGCACCGCAGCTCCGTTGACCGCTCGGGCGGGCTCGAGCTCGAAGCCGATGCGTGTCGGCTCGTCCGGAAGGTCGGCCAGGACGCGGCTCATGATGTTCTCCGCGCCGGCGAACCGGATGTCGCCCTGCAGCTCGTACACCGTGCGGCCGTCCTCCTCACGGGCCCGGCGCACCGCGGAGTGACCGGACGGGGCGATGTCCATCATGTGCAGATCCATGTCCCGCGACAGTCGCTCGAACACCTCGACCCCGCGCACGCTGTTGCCCCGGTCGTCGAGTCGTGGGGAGTGGACGGCGATCCCGAGCTGACCGGGCAGCACCCCGATGATCGCGCCGGACACACCGCTCTTCGCGGGAATGCCGACGTTCGCGATCCAGTCGCCCGTGCCGTCGTACATCCCGCACGTGGTCATGGTCGAGAGCACCTGTCGCACGACGGCGGACGTCGCCACCCGCTCGCCGCTCTCGGGATGGACACCGCCGTTCGCCATCGTCGCGGCGAGCATCGCGAGATCGGGTGTGGTGACGTCGATGCTGCACTGCCTGGCGTACCCGGTGACGACCTCGTGTGCATCGCACTCGAGGACCTTCACCGAGGCGAGCATGTGGGCGAGCGCCAGGTTCCGGTCGCTCGACTCCATCTCGGCGTCGAACACGTCGTCGTCGATCGAGAGGTCGCGGCCGACGAACGCGGAGTGCAGCGCGAGGATCCGGTCGACGCGATGCTCCACGTCACGCCCCTCGACCAACGAGTGTGCCGCGATGGCACCGGCATTGATGAGCGCGTTGCGCGGGCGGCCGGTGTCGCGTTCGAGCGAGATCTCGTTGAACGCGTCGCCCGACGGCTCGACGTCGATCTTGCGGTGCACGGCGTCGAGCCCACGGTCGGCCAGCGCGAGGGCGTAGGTGAGTGCCTTCGAGATGGACTGGATCGAGAAGGACGAGTCCACGTCGCCGGCGCAGTAGACCGTGCCCTCGACGGTGACGACGGCGACCGAGAACACGTCGGGGTCGGCCTCCGAGAGGATGCGGTTGCCCGTGAGGACCTCGCCGCCGTCCGAGTCCCGGCAGTCGCGCAGCACGGCCTCCAGGTAGTCGGTGATCGGTGACGTCACCGTGGCAGCCACTCGACGTGCGCGCGCCGGAGGATGTCGTCGGGAGTGACGGCGTGCAGTGCGTCCAGGTAGGCGACCGCGAACGAGCCGGGCGCGGTGGCGGTCTCGGCCGCGATGTCGGCGGCGACCGTCGCGTGCGTGTGGGCCGCGACCGTCGCGACTCCGTGGTCGTCGACCGCGGCGCAGTACGCGGCGACGAGAGCTCCGAGCGAACACCCGGTTCCGGTCACCTTCGTCATGAGGACGCTGCCGCCGTGCACCGTCGCGAGTCCGCCCTCGTGGGCGATGTGGTCGATCGCCCCACTCGCGGACACCGCTGTCGAGTAGGCGAGCAGGCCACGTGCGGCGTCGACAGCGTCCGCCGGATCGTCCGAGCTGTCCACGCCGCGTCCGGACCCGTTCCGCTCGTCGGTGTCGAGTCCGGTCAGGCGGTGGAGACCGATGATCTCGGAAGCGTTTCCCCGCACGGCTGCGGGTCGGTGCTCGAGAAGGTCGCGGGCGAGTGCGCCGCGCCACGGCAGTCCACCGGCAGCGATGGGGTCCAGCACCCACGGGGTGCCCGCAGCCGCGGCGGCCGCCGCGGTGGCCAGGTACACCTCACGCAGCTGCGGCTGGGGCGTGCCGAGGTTGATCAACACCGCGTCGGCCACCCCGGCGAACAGCGCCACCTCGTCCTCGTTGTCCACCATGGCCGCACTGGCACCGGCGGCGAGGAGCACGTTCGCGGTGAAACCCGCTGTGACGTAATTGGTCACGGCGTGGACGAGGGGCGCGCGGTCACGCAGCGCGACGAGCGCGTCGGCCACGGAGGTCGTCGGGTCGGTCATGAGACGGGTATACCCGCTCGGTGCTTCGCGTCACCTCACGCGGTACCGGTGGCGCATGGTCCCCGGTGTGTTGTAGCCTTATCGCAGCTGACAGGTCGTAGTTTTTGTGTGTTCGTGTTCATGCACGCTCGCTGGGAACTTGTAGTTGCGAGCGTGTGCGTCTTTCTGAGGAAACTCGGAGTTCGTCACGTTCAGTGCCGGCCCGGGTTTCACACGGTGTGAAACTCGAAGTATCAGCTGTAGGGAGCAACACCATGACTCAGGGCACCGTCAAGTGGTTCAACGCCGAAAAGGGCTTCGGCTTCATCGCTCAGGAAGATGGACCTGACGTGTTCGTCCACTTCTCCGAGATCCAGGGCACCGGCTTCAAGAGCCTCGAAGAGAACCAGCGCGTCGAGTTCGAGGTCACCTCGGGCGCCAAGGGTCCTCAGGCGAGCGGCGTTCGCGCGATCTGATTTCGGAGTAACCCACCGAAACTTCACACTGGGGCCGGACACCGACAGGTGTCCGGCCCCAGTGGCATGTCCGGGGGTGGGGTCGCACGCAGGTTTTCGGACGGACGCTCGGCGCTCGTCCGACGCTCGGGTTAATGTTCCATCACAGCCACGAGCGAAACGGAGCACACCCGTGCCGAACACCCTTTCCAGAGCAACACTCTCCACCGTCGCAGTCGCGAGCGCGTTCACCCTGGTCACCGCCTGTGGGTCAGCGCCGGAAGACAGCGCGAGCGGCGGATCCGACTCGGGTGACTTCACCCCGTGCATGGTCTCCGACTCCGGCGGCTTCGACGACAAGTCCTTCAACCAGCTGAGCTACGAGGGCCTGCAGACCGCGGCCGGCGAACTGAACGTCGAGCCGATCACGGTGCAGTCGAACTCCCCGACGGACTACACGCCCAACCTGAACAACCTCGTCGATCAGGGCTGCGGACTGGTGGTCACGGTCGGTTTCGCGCTCGCGGACGCCACCAAGGAAGCCGCGGAGCAGAACACCGACGTCAACTTCGCCATCGTCGACGACTCGTCCATCGAACTGGACAACGTCAAGCCGCTGACCTACGACACGGCGCAGTCCGCGTTCCTCGCCGGCTACGCCGCAGCGAGCTACAGCAAGACCAACACTGTCGGTACCTTCGGCGGATCGCAGTTCCCCACCGTCACCATCTTCATGGACGGCTTCGCCGACGGTGTGAAGTACTTCAACGAGCAGAAGAACCGCGACGTGCGCGTCATCGGTTGGGACGTCGACGCCCAGAACGGCTCCTTCACAGGTGGATTCGAGGCGAACGAGGTCGCGAAGAACACCGCGCAGGGCCTCATCGACCAGAACGCCGACGTCATCTTCCCGGTCGGTGGTCCGATCTACCAGTCCGCTGCCCAGGCCATCCGTGACGCGAACCGTCCGATCGCGCTGATCGGCGCCGACGCCGACGTGTACGTCTCCGACCCGTCGGTGTCCGACCTGGTGCTCACGTCGGTGACCAAGGGCCTCGCCACCAGTACCGAGGAAGTGGTCAAGGCGGTCGGCGACGGCTCCTTCGACAACACCCCGTACGTCGGCACGCTCGAGAACGACGGTGTCGGCATCGCGCCGTTCCACGATTTCGAGTCGCAGGTCGATCCGGCTCTGCAGGGTGAACTCGACACGATCCGCGCGGGCATCATCGACGGATCGATCACGGTCACGTCGCCCTCGTCGCCCAACTGACGATGGCGTCGAACGACACCGCGTCCACGCTCGACAGCAGCCCCGGGCACGACCTGCCGAAGCTCGAACTCCGGGGCATCACCAAGCGTTTCGGTTCCCTGGTCGCCAACGACCACATCGATCTGACCGTCGAGGCGGGGGAGATCCACTGCCTGCTCGGTGAGAACGGTGCCGGGAAGTCGACGCTGATGAACGTCCTCAGCGGCCTGTACCGGGCGGAGGAGGGCGAGATCCTCATCGACGGGGAGCGGCGCACCTTCGCCGGCCCCGGCGAGGCGATGAGCGCCGGGATCGGCATGGTGCACCAGCACTTCATGTTGATCCCGGTGTTCACCGTCGCCGAGAACATCATCCTGGGCAACGAGAAGACGACGTTCGGCGGTCGCCTCGACCTCGACGCGGCTCGTGCGCTGGTACGTGAGGTGTCGGCCCGCTTCGGATTCGACGTGGATCCGGACGCGACAGTGGGCGATCTCCCGGTCGGCGTGCAGCAGCGCGTCGAGATCATCAAGGCGCTCTCCCGCGAGGCCGACATCCTGGTCTTCGACGAGCCGACGGCGGTCCTCACCCCGCAGGAGACCGACGAGCTGATGACGATCATGCGTCAGCTCGCCGAGGCGGGAACGGCCATCGTCTTCATCACGCACAAGCTGCGTGAGGTGCGCGTGGTCGCCGATCGCATCACCGTCGTCCGCCTCGGAAAGGTCGTCGGCCAGGCCGATCCGACCGCCACCGACGGCGAACTGGCGTCCCTCATGGTCGGTCGCGACGTGCAGTTGCGCGTCGCCAAGGACCCGGCGCAGCTGGGGGATGCCGCGCTGGTCGTGTCGAACCTGACGGTTCCGGGTGCTGCCGGCCCGGTGGTGAACGACGTGTCCTTCGAGGTGCGCGCCGGCGAGATCCTGGCGATCGCGGGCGTGCAGGGCAACGGTCAGACGGAGCTCGCCGAAGCACTGCTGGGTCTGCATCCGGCGATGACCGGTCAGATCACGCTCGACGGTGCCTCGCTGGTCGGTCGCGACGTGAAATCCGTGCTCGACGCCGGTGTGGGTTTCGTTCCCGAGGACCGCACCGAGGACGGACTCGTCGGCGAGTTCACCATCGCCGAGAATCTCATGCTCGACCGCTCGCACGGCGGGCCGTTCTCCGCTCGTGGCAGCATCGTGCGGTCCTTCCTCCGGTCGTTCGCGTCGGAGAAGGTGTCGGAGTTCGACATCCGCACGCCGAGCATCGACACGGCCGTCGGACGACTGTCGGGCGGTAATCAGCAGAAGGTCGTGCTCGCACGGGAACTCGGGCGCGACCTGCGCCTGCTCATCGCGTCGCAACCCACGCGCGGAATCGACGTGGGATCCATCGAATTCGTGCACAAGCGCATCGTCGCGACGCGGGACGCGGGCACCCCCGTCATCGTGATCTCGTCCGAACTGGACGAGGTGTCGGCGCTGGCCGACCGCATCGCGGTGATGTACCGAGGCACCATCGTCGGCATCGTGTCCGGCGACGCCTCACGAGAAGAGTTGGGACTGCTCATGGCCGGAGGCCACTCCACCGACGCGAACACCGAGGGAGCCGCGTGACCGCGACGGACACCGCTACGCCGCCGTCCACGTCCGAGTCGGTGCTGCGCAAGATCGCCAGTGGCAGTGTGCTGCTGTCCCTGCTGTCGGTCCTGATGGCGTTCGTCGTCGGCGCGATTCTCATCGCCGTCACCGATCCGCAGGTGCGTGAGACGGCGGGCTACTTCTTCTCACGCCCCACGGACATGCTCTCCGCGATCTGGGACTCGGTCTGGGGCGCCTACTCGGCGCTCTTCCAGGGCAGTGTCTACAACTTCCGACGGCCTCGGTTCGCGGACGGTATCCGTCCGCTCACCGAGACCCTCACCTTCGCCACCCCGCTGATCGCCGCGGGTCTCGGTGTCGCGCTGGCGTTCCGGGTCGGCATGTTCAACATCGGCGGCCGCGGCCAGATGCTCATCGCCGCCGCGTGTGCCGGCTACGTCGGGTTCACCTTCGACCTGCCGCCCTACGTGCACCTCATCGTCGCGATCCTGGCCGGTGTCGTCGGCGGCGCGCTGTGGGGCGGCATCGCCGGACTGCTGCGGGCGCGGACCGGCGCGCACGAGGTGATCGTGACGATCATGCTCAACTACGTCGCGTTCTACCTGATCTCGTACCTGCTGCGCACTCCCGGCGCGCTGCAGGCACCCGGCTCCAACAACCCCAAGACGCCCGCGATGATGGACGATGCGATCCTGCCGTCGCTGTTCGGATCGAAGTACTCGCTGCACTGGGGCTTCGTCCTCGTCATCGCCGTGACCGCAGCTGTGTGGTGGTTGCTCGAGAGGTCGAGCGTCGGCTTCCGGTTCCGTGTCGTGGGGGAGAACGCCTCCGCGGCCCGCGTGGCCGGCATCAAGGTCGAGCGCGTGTACATCTACGCGATGGTCCTGTCGGGTGCTCTGGTCGGGCTCGCCGGTGTCGCACAGGTGCTCGGTACCGTCACCACGGGTTTCTCCGCTGACATCGACGCCGGCATCGGATTCGACGCCATCACGGTGGCACTGCTGGGGCGCTCGCGTCCGTGGGGTGTGTTCGCCGCCGGCATCCTGTTCGGAGCCTTCAAGGCGGGCGGCTTCGCGATGCAGGCCGCGGAGTCGATCCCCATCGACATCGTGCTCGTCGTCCAGTCGGTCATCGTCCTGTTCATCGCCGCGCCGCCCCTGGTGCGAGCGGTGTTCCGACTACCCGAACCTCGAGCGAAAGGGGTGAGCTGATGAGCACACTCGCCACGGCTCCTCCCGACGCCGGGTCCCGTCCCGCCGCCTCCTGGAAGCTTCCCGTCGTCCTGGGTGTCGTCACCGTCGTCGCGCTGCTGGCCTTCGGGCTGCGGGGCGACAGCGGCACCAGCACGTTCTCCCTGGCCAGTGACAGCGACTTCGTCAGGTTGCCGGACGTGGGGCTGCCCGCGCGCGCCACGTGCATCGCGCTCGTGATCCTGCTCGCCGCCCTCACGCTGGTCAGTGCGGTTCGCACCCGGGCGGGGCAGCGCACACCGGTGGCGGTCACCGCGGTGTTCGCCGTCGCGTTCGTCCTGCTGTTCCTCACGTGGTCCGCGGTGGGCGAGACCATTCCCGTGCCGGGGCTGCTCCTCGGAACCGTCGCCCTCAGCACGCCGCTGATCTTCGGTGCGCTCGGCGGCGTCGTCTCCGAGCGCGTCGGCATCATCAACATCGCCATCGAGGGCCAGCTCCTCGGCGGCGCGTTCGTCAGCGCGGTGGTCGCGACGCTCACCGGGTCGCCGTACGTCGGTCTCGCCGCGGCACTCGTCGCAGGAGCCTTGGTGGGCAGCGTCCTCGCGGTGTTCTCCATCCGGTACTTCGTCAACCAGGTCATCGTCGGCGTGGTGCTCAACGTGCTCGTCGTCGGGCTCACCAGCTTCCTGTACTCCAAGGTGCTGGTCCCCAGCGCCGCGACACTGAACACGCCGCCGCGCTTCCCCCGCATCGAGATTCCGCTGCTCTCGCAGATCCCGATCATCGGTCCGGTGCTGTTCCGGCAGACGGTCATCGAGTACGTCATGTACATCGCTGTGGCGGCCGTGTTCGTCGGCCTCTTCCGCACGCGGTGGGGCCTGCGGTTGCGCGCGGTCGGTGAGCATCCGCGCGCCGCTGATTCCGTGGGTATCGACGTCGCCCGCACCCGCTTCTGGAACGTCTGCCTCGCGGGCGCCATCGCCGGCATGGGCGGCGCGTACTTCACCCTGGGGTCGGTCGGTGCGTTCGGCAAGGAGATGACCGCCGGTGCCGGCTACATCGCCCTCGCCGCCGTGATCTTCGGACGCTGGGATCCCGTCCGTGCGACGTTGGCGGCCCTGCTGTTCGGATTCGCGTCCAACCTGCAGAACGTGCTGGGCATCATCGGCTCGCCGGTACCCAGCGAGTTCATGTTGATGCTGCCCTACGTGGTCACCATCCTGGCGGTCGCCGGGCTCGTCGGAAAGGTGCGTGGTCCCGCCGCGGCGGGCAGACCGTATCCCTGATCGGCGTCCGATGTTTGTCGGGCGCCGACAGCAGGGAACCCCTCTCCGTGGACGGTCGTACGGCCGCCCGTGCTCGAAGAAGGGACACCCGGAACTCATGTCACGCATCGCAGTCGTCGGCGGCCACGGCAAGATCGCCCTGAAGCTCGCGAAGATTCTGACCGAGAGTGGGCACCAGGTCACCTCGCTGATCCGCAATCCCGATCAGACCGCCGACATCGAGAAGACCGGCGCCACCGCCGTCGTCGCGGACGTCGAGGCGCAGACCACCCAGGAGATCGCCGGAACCGTGACCGGCCACGACGCCGTCGTCTTCGCTGCCGGCGCCGGGGGTGGCGATGCCGACCGCACGTACGCCGTGGACCGCGATGCCGCCATCCGCTGTATCGACGCTGCGTCCGCATCGGGCGTCCCGCGGTTCGTGCTGGTGTCGTACTTCGGTGCCGGACCGGATCATGGTGTCTCCCCGGACGACTCCTTCTACGCGTACGCCGAGGCGAAGGCCGAGGCCGATCAGCACCTGAAGAACAGCGACCTGTCCTGGACCATCGTCGCGCCGTCCGGCCTCACCGACGACGCCGGCACCGGCTCCATCACCACCAAGGAGCAGGGAGCGACGGGCGCCTCGGTCAGTCGCGACGACGTGGCCGCCGTGATCGCCACCGTGCTCGACACCCCGTCCACCGCCGGCCGCATGATCGAGTTCGACCAGGGCGAGACGCCCATCGCCGACGCGCTGAGCTGACTCCCGGTCGGAACGGTCACCGGGTGAGAAACTGGCCCGGTGACCGTTCGACTCTTCGCCACCGATCTCGACGGGACGCTGTTGCGCTCCGACCGGACCATCTCCGCGCGCACCGCTGACGCCATGGCGGCAGCGCGAGACGCGGGGATCGACGTGGTGTGGGCCACCGCCCGTGCTCGGCACTCCGTGCACAAGTTCGCCGAGCAGAGCGGTTTCCGCGGAATTGCGGTGTGCGCCAACGGCGCCGTCCTCATCGATCTCGCCGACGGGACACCCGTGATCACCGAGACGGTGGGGATGGACGTCGCCGTCGGCCAGGCCGCGGTCGACCGGGTGCGCGCCCTCGTACCGGGAACCGTGGTCGCCGCGGTCGGACCCACCTCGTTCGTCGCGGAGACGGGATACGCCGCGTTGTGCGTGTTCTCCGACCATCACCGCGACCCGTCCACCATGGACACTGTCGTGGGTGGTGATTTCCCGTCCGACAGCGACCGGCCTCCGGCCTTCCCGTGGTTGCGGGAGGACATGGTGAAGATCGTCGCCCGCCACGCCACCGTGCCGAGCGTCGATCTCTACCGCGCGTTGCTCGCCGGCGGTGTCGACGATGTCTCGGTCACCCATTCCGGCGCGCCCTACGTGGAGATCGCCGCGCGCGGAGTGTCCAAGGCGACCGCTCTGGCGGCGCTGTGCGAGCGCCGCGGAATCGCACGGCGGGAGGTCGCGGCCGCCGGCGACGCACGCAACGATCTGGAGATGCTCGCGTGGGCCGGCACCGCGATCTGTCCGTCCAATGCCATCCCTGAGGTGCAGGCTCTCGTCGATCGGGTGGTCGCGAGCAACGACGACGACGGCATCGCGGAGTACCTCGAGGAGTTGGCACACCCCCACGTCGGTCAGGGTTAGGCTACCCTCAGCTGCATGACCGACGCAGCGACCAGCGAGCAGACCAAGGGCTGGCAGGGCACGGTCCTCAAGCTGATGGGCGGCTCGGACGTGCTGCTGACCGTCCTCGCGGCGGAGGACGTCACCCCGCACTACCGTCGGTTGACGGTCTCCGCGGGTGGACTGTTCACGCGCAAGCCCGTGCATCCCACGATGTGGTTGCGCCTGTGGTTTCCCACCGACGACGGCAGTGCCTCGCTGCACCACCGTGCCTACACGGTCGTGAACCCGGACCCCGAGAACGACCGCTTCGACCTCGAGTTCGCGCTGCACGACGGTCCGGCCGCGCACTGGGCACGACGCGCCGCCCCCGGCGACACCCTCGAGGCGACCTTCCAGGGCTCGAAGTACGCGGTACCGGACCCGCTTCCCGCCGGGTACCTCATCGCGGGAGACAGCGCGGCACTGCCCGCGGTGAACTCGTTGCTGGCCGCTCTGCCCGACGATCTTCCCGTCACCCTGTGGCTCGAGACCGTGCACGACGGCGACGACGCGCTCCCGCTCGCGGCGACGAGCGCCACGCAGGTACATCGAGTACGACGGCGTGACGGCGGTGCCTCGATGGTGGAGGCCGTCTCGGCCGCAGCGTTCGACGCGTCCCGCCACGCCGCATGGGTCGCGTGCGACACGGTCACGACGCGCTCGATCGCGTCGATCCTGAAGTCCGACTACCGCGTTCCGCGCAGGTCGGTCAAAGCTCAGGGGTACTGGATTCCCTGAGCGTCACGCACGACGGGGGCTGTCAGGGACGACCGTGATACGTCTTGGCCGCGGTGGTGGACAGCAGGGCCACGATGACGAACCCCATCAGGCCGTTGACGATCGCGGAGCCGAACGCAGCGGTGATCGCTCCCGCGGCGAGGAACGGCAGCACGATGATCGCGACGACCACCAGTCCGGCGATCCAGCTGAAGAACGTGTTCGGTGACGGCACCGCCTGGAACAGCAGGAGCATGAACGCTCCGGCGAGGATCGCGGCGAGGGCGCCGTACACACCGGCGATCCAGGGATCCTCCAGTCCGTACATCCAGAACACGCTGGTTCCGGTTCGGTTGTAGACGGCCTGGACGATCGCCGTGGCCACCCATCCTGCGATGAACGTGGTGATGGCGGTGGCGACGACTCCGCCGATGAACGGGCCGACGTCGAACTTCAGTCCGGACGATGCGGGCTTCTGCGGCGCGTAGCGCTGACCACCGGGCTCGGCGTAGGGCTCCTGCCGACCGTAGGCCCGAGTGCGGTCGTCGTAGCCGTAGTTGCCGACGTCGCGGTTGTCGGAGTCGCGCGGGTAGCGATCGCTCATCTGCCCAGTCCTCTCGATCGGCCGCGCACGCGTCAGCGCCGCAGCGTTCAATGGCCCAACCCTAGCTGCGTGTACCCGTCACCGGTGGTACCGCACCGGCCCGTCGGATCTCGTCGTCGAGCGCCGTCGCGATGGTCCGGGCCGTGGCGGGCAGCACGGTCACCACCTCGGTCGCGTCCACCAGGTAGCGCCCGTCACCGAGTGCGTCGATCCACCGTCTGCCGGCGATCGCCTCGAGCGGGCCGTCGCCGCCGTGTCCCACGACGATCTCACCGAGCCCCTCCCGTGGCCCGTCGAGGATGTGGATCACGCGATCGCGGTCGGTGTCGCCACGCGAATCGTGCAGGTGTGACGACGGAGCGCGGACCACGTCGTCGCGGGACACGGACGACGGCGTCACCCGTCCCGCGCGGCGGTGGGGCAGCGCCGCCGTGAGGGTGTGGGTCATGCGCTCCGGTGGTACGGCGTGGACGTGGACCGTGCCGCCGGTGTCGGAGGTCGGTCCCGGGTCCTGGACCACCACGACGGCGAGCGGGAAGGCCGGAGGCCGGTCGGAATGGGGCGGGAAGGCCGGAGGCCGGTCGGAATGGGGCGGGAAGGCCGGAGGCCGGTCGGAATGGAGCGGGAAGGCCGGAGGCCGGTCGGAATGGAGCGGGAAGGCCGGAGGCCGGTCGGAATGGAGCGGGATCGCGGAGTACGAGGTTGCGGCTCGGATGCGCACGCGTCGATCGCTCGACTCCACCCCGCAGGCGGTGACCTGGAGTCCGGGTCCGCCGAGCAGGGACGCGGCGGCCAGCAGCGATCGGTCACTGAGGCGGCGGCGGGCGGCCTCGCGTTCCGCACGCAGATCCGCGGCTGTGCGGGCGCGCGTGGTCCAGGAGAAGGGGAACGGCACTCGATCGCGGCCGATCCGGTCGAGGAGTACGGCGAACTCGAGTGACGTGAGGTGCCACGAGGCGACCCCCGTGGGAGCCGCTCGAACGATCACCCGATCACCGGGGGAGCGACGAGTGGGAGCTCCCCGACCAGGCGGTCGCCGTTGTCCGCCGTGACGAGGTACCCCGCCGTGGTGTGGTCGCCGTCCTGGTTTCCACCGGCGCGGCTCCCCGGCATCATCGCGCCCGGTCCGTAGGCCGTCGCGCGGGTGCCCGCGCCGGAACCGCCCGCGCCGGCTGAGGTCGCGCTCTGCAGGACGGGGCCGGTGGTACCGCCCGAGGGGCCGCGCCCGGACGAGGATCCCGGACCGAGTGTCCGCGCGCCCGACCCACCGGATCCCGCCGATGACCGCTGCCCTGCCGTCCCGTACCCGGCGGGGGTCGAGCCGCGCCCGAAGCCCGCGGGTGAAGTCAGGGCAGGCCGGGATCCCGACGGGCCGACCGGTGCCGTGCTCACGGGTGCGACACCCGACGGCGGAGCTGCGCCGTTCGGGGTGCTGCTCGTGCCTGCTCCCGCGGAGTTCTGGGCGGCGGCGGCGGCCGCAGGCGGTGACCCTGCGACGGGCGTCGCGTCGCCGACCGATGCCGCCGTGGTCGGTGCGGGAGTCGCCGCGAGCGACGAGAGTGCCGACGAACCGAGCGATGCGGCGTCGATACCTCCGCGCATGCCACCGGCCGCCGAGGACGAGGAACCCGACGCGGACCCGCTCGCCGGATCTCCCGGCGGCGTCAGCACCGGCACGCCGTGATCGGCTCGGACGGCGGTGGGGACGTAGGTGCCGTTCATGACCGCCACGGCCTCGGCGCGCCGCTCCTCCTCCTCGGCCATCATCGCGGTGATCGATCCGGCCGCGCCGACGGGTCCGAGGAACGCGGCCGTCATCGCGGTGCGCGCCCAGTCCGACGGTGTGAACGACTGGGGGGCGGGCATGGTGGCGCGGGTGAGCGCGAACCCGTCGCGGGACTGCTCGAGCTTGCCCGCGACGATGTCCATGAGGTCGAGGGTGCGCAACGACTCGGTGCGGTACGTGGTGATCGCGGCGAGCGCGGAGTCGGCCGCCGCGCCCTGCCAGTCGGTCCCGAGCACGGCGCCGAGGTCGTTCCACAGCGTCCACACCAGTGCGGTCGCCCGGGTGTGGGCCTCCCGCCACATCGCGGCACCGGAATCGAGGAGCTCCGGCGTGAGTTCGGTGGTGTACGCGAACATCTCGGGGTGCGACATGCCGTCGAACGCCTCCGGGACCACGACGCTCGCGCCACTCGCCGTGTCGCCCACCCTGGACCTGTCGACGGCCTCGCGGGCGACCCGGACGGCGTCGTCGGCGTGGAACTCCGCCGTCAGTCGTGCCGCGGACTCCGCCGCGTCGCTGTCGTGTCCCGTCGCGAAGTCGACCATCTCCGACGCCGCGTCCGAGATCGTCTCGCCCGCGGCACCGATCACCCCCGTGATGTCGAACCCCATGTTCGTGTCCTCCCCGACCGCGGTGCCACGATCCCCGTGATATTCGACGCGCGGACCGGCCGCACGGTTCCGCGTACGGTTGACGCGTCTCTCCCACGCGCGGCGATGCTCCTCGAGAGATCGCCGACGCTCCCGACACCGAAGGAACGTGCACCATGTCGGACCACTCAGTGCCGGGCGAGGTTCGCGAGAGCACTCCGTCCGGCGGGCCGCCCGTGGGCCGGCTCGCCGTCGTGACAGTCGTTCTCGCGATCCTGTTCGGGACGCCGCTGTGGACTCTCGCGTTCACCGGCGCGGACTGGCCGATCGCCGCGAGGACCATCGCGACGGTGGTTGCGGTCGGTGCTGTCGCCGCGCTCGTGATCGGCATGGCGAAGGGGCACGGCCGGGCACACTCCGACCGATGGGCCCGCATCGGGGACACCCTGCTCGGACTGGTGTGGATCGCGTTCGTGTGGTCGATCATCGGGCTCGTCGTACGGCTCGGGCTCGGCCTCGTCGGGGTCGACGATCCGCTGCGATCACGCATCGTCGCCGGCGCCGTGCTGGCCGTCATCGTCGCGTTGGCGGTCTGGGGACGACGCGAGGCGATGCGGCTGCCGCGCACGAAGCACGTGACGGTGACGCTCGATCGACTCGGCGCCGGACTCGACGGGCTCCGCGTCGTCCTGGTGACGGACACGCACTACGGGCCGATCGAACGGTCCGTCTGGTCCTCCGACGTCGTGGCGGAGATCAATCGCCAGGACGCCGACATCGTCTGTCACGTGGGTGATCTCGCCGACGGGTCGGTGGAGCGTCGACGTGAGCAGGTGGCGCCGCTGGAACGGGTGCACGCGAAGTCGGCGCGTGTCTACGTGACGGGCAATCACGAGTACTTCGGCGAGGCCCAGGAGTGGCTCGACCACATGACGTCGCTGGGCTGGGACTCGTTGCACAACAGGCACATCACCGTCATGCGCGGTGGCGACAGGCTGGTCGTCGCCGGGGTGGACGACAGGACCGCGCGCGGGTCGGGCGAGGTGGGTCACGGCGCGGATCTGACCGCCGCGCTGACGGACGCGGAACCGTCGCTGCCGATCTTCCTGCTGGCGCATCAGCCGAAGCAGATCGACGCGGCCGTGGCGGCGGGAGTGGATCTGCAGGTCTCCGGGCACACGCACGGTGGACAGATCTGGCCGTTCGGGCTGCTCGTCCGACTCGATCAACCGGTCGTCCACGGTCTCAGCCGACACGGCGCCCGCACGCAGCTCTACACGAGCCGGGGCACGGGGTTCTGGGGTCCACCGTTCCGTGTCTTCGCACCGAGCGAGATCACCGTGCTGACGTTGCGGTCGAGCTCTCTGGTGTGACAGTCGTGGCGGCGCCGACGCCGGCCACCGCGTCCGCCCAGTGCCCGGAGCGGACCAGGGCAAGGGTGAGGAGGAGCCGGTCGTCCGGCGCGGTGATGGATCGGCCGGTCAGTTCCTCGACCTGATGAAGCCGATAGATCACCGTGTTCCGGTGGCAGTACAGCAGTTTGGCGGCGTTGGTGGGTGAACCGTCGGTGGCGAGGACGTGCGCCAGAGTTCGGAGCAGTACCTCCCGCTGCGCGGGCGGGTGTCCGTTCAGCGACCCGAGTGCGTGGGACACGACCAGATCCGAGATCTCGTCGTCGGCAGACATGACGATGTGGGGCAGTCGGTCCGTGGCCACCGCGGCGGGAGTGTCGCCGGCGCCGATGGTGGCCGCCGTGCGCGCGGCAGCTCGGTACGCGGCGGCGAAGGTCACGAGTCCGTCCGTCGACGCGGCGATGCCCACCGGTCCGACCGCGCGTGCGGCGAGAGCCTCCGCCACCGAGCTGAGGTCCGCCTTGGCCGGGCACACGACGCCGAACTGAACCCCGTCGCGAATGTGCCAGTGCGACAGTGATGTCACGCCGTCGACGGCGTCCTCCGGTGAGGTCAGGGGTGGGTCACCTCGCTCGGACAGCGGGCCCACCACGCACGCGATCCGATGCTGTGCGGTGAGCCCCAGTGTGTTCCGCGCATCGACGACGAACGCGGGATCGGCTCCGCGCCCGTCGCGCAAGCCGTCGAGAACGGCGAGGATCTTCGTGACGTCGCGCTGCTGCATCCGTGCGGTCTCACGCCGGTACGAGTCGACGAGAATCGTGTTCTGCGCATCGAGTGCGTGCCACAACCGTTGGCCGGCGACGAGAAGCAGTCGCGGCTCGAGCAGCCCGGGATTCGCGCCGCGAGCGTTGACGAGTTCCTCCCACAACGTTCGACTACCGAGGGTGTACGCCTTGAGCACGAGTTCCATGGGGATGCCCTGGCGCGCGCGTTCGCGACCCGTGCGCCGCCACACCTCGGTGTTGTCCTCGCTACCGTGCTGCGTGCCGCTGAGCTTGCGCAGCCCCAGACGGATGTGTTCCCGCGTGCTGCGACGGACCACGGCCGTGATGTCGGAGCCGGCCTGGAGATAGTCGGGGTCCTGCTCGAACAGGGCCAACGTGATGGAGTCGGCGATGGCGTCCGCCTCCGGGATCAGCGTCGCCCACGCGCGTTGGATCGCGGCTCGTTCCTCCGCCGACAGCCGTCCGCGGACAGGATTCAGCCCCGATCCACGGCCGATCGACGGCGACGCCATGCGCGCATTTTTGCGCACAGCGCCCGACGGTTCGAGCGGTTTGACCGAAATTGGTGCCCGCGGCATGACCCTTTTCGTGCGCGGAGACCATATCGCCGACTGTGCGGAGTGACCATAGTGAGTGCCACCGAGATGTGAGGTGGGCCACTGTGTCAACGATCGAGACCATGACCGAGTCCGTGTTCGAGCTGTCGTCCGTCACCGTGTCGTTCGGCGGCATCGTCGCCCTGTCGGACGTCGGACTCGATGTCCGACGAGGCGAGGTCGTCGGAGTCATCGGACCCAACGGGGCGGGCAAGACGACACTGTTCAACGTGGCGTGCGGCCTCGTCGCGCCGCAGTCGGGCACCGTGACCCGGAACGGCCGGGTGGTACGCCGGCTGAAGCCGACCGCGCTGGCGGCGCTCGGTATGAGCCGCACACTGCAGGGCCTCGGGCTGTTCGACCGGATGACCGTGGTGGAGAACGTCATGGTCGGTGCGGACCATCTCGCCCGGACCTCGATCGTCGCCGGGCTGCTCGGACTCGCTCGGAGCGGGGCCGACACCGCCGCGATCCGCGACCGGGCTCTGGCCACGTTGTCCGAACTCCGCATCGACGAGTACGCCGACCGGTACCCGCCCAGCCTGCCGTACGCGGTGCGCAAACGCGTAGCGCTCGCGCGGGCGCTGGTGGGGGAGCCGACGTTGCTGCTTCTCGACGAGCCGGCGTCGGGTCTGTCGAACGCGGAGATGGACGAGCTGGGTGAGCTGGCCCGCGGACTCACCTCGAGGATGTCGATCCTCCTGGTCGAGCACCACATGGATCTGGTCATGAGTGTCTGTGATCGGTTGGTGGTCCTGGACTTCGGGAAGGTCATCGCGCGCGGGACACCCGACACGGTGCGCGAGGATCCCGCTGTGCTCGCCGCCTACCTGGGGGACGAGGTGGACCGTGATGCGTGACGTCGTGCGGGACGAGGCGACCCGCGACGCCCTGACCGTGTCCGATCTGACGGTGCGGTACGGCGCCGTCACCGCGCTCGACTCCGTGTCGCTGAGGGTGCCCCGCGGCGCGGTCACCGCGGTGCTCGGGGCCAACGGTGCCGGCAAGACGACCCTGCTCCGGACGATCTCGGCGCTGCACCCGCCGGTGTCCGGCCACATCCGGATGGGCGAGGTCGACCTCGTCGGAGCGAGTCCGGAGTCGATGTCACGGCGTGGACTGTCGCACGTGCCCGAGGGCCGCGGGGTCATCGTCGAACTCACCGTGGAGGAGAACCTGCGGCTGGGGGCGTTGGGCCGCAACAGGTCCGCGGCCGCGGTGGGGATCGACCGCGTGCTGTCCATGTTCCCGGCTCTCGCGGAGCGTCGGGCGTCGACCGCGCACACGCTGTCGGGCGGTGAGCGACAGATGCTGGTGATCGGGCGCGCCCTCATGGCGACCCCCACGATCCTGCTGCTCGACGAACCGTCGCTCGGGCTCGCTCCCCGCGTGGTGGCGCAGATCTTCCAGACGCTGCGTGACTCGGTCGACTCGGACGGCCTCACCGTCGTGCTGGTCGAGCAGAACGCCCGCAGCGCGCTGTCCATCGCCGAACACGCCGTCGTGCTGTCCCTGGGGACGGTCGCGCGGGAGGGTCCGGCGGCCGACCTCGTCGGCGACGAGGAACTCCGCCACGCCTACCTCGGCTTCTGACCACCCTCACGAAAGGACGACAGAGTGCAACAACTGCTCACCATCGTCATCAACGGAGTGACCAACGGGATGGTCTATGCCGCATTCGCTCTGGCACTCGTGCTGATCTGGCGCTCGACGCGCATCGTGAACTTCGCGCAGGCGCCGATGGCGATGATCACCACCTACGTGGCGCTCGTCGTGGTCGATGCCGGCTACTCCTACTGGGTCGGCTTCGCCGCCGCGCTCGTCTCCGGCCTCGTGCTCGGCGCGCTGATCGAGCGACTGATCATCCGGTACGTCGACAGCGCGTCGCACATCAATCCGGTGATCCTCACCCTCGGTCTCTTCATCGTGATCCACGCGGTGGCGGCACTGGTGTTCGGCAACCAGTTCCGGTCCTTTCCCGCTCCGTTCGGTCTCGACGGTCGGCGCATCGGGTCCGTGGACGTGGCGCTGACGGGCAACGACATCTACAAGGTCGTCGCGGTGCTGGTGGTGCTCGCCGCGCTGGTCGCGCTGTTCCGGTTCACCGATCTCGGACTCACGATGCGCGCCAGTGCTTTCAGCCAGGAGGTGTCGCGCCTGCTGGGAGTGCGCGTGGGCCGCATGCTCACGCTGGGATGGGCGTTGGCCGCGGTGGTCGGGTCGGTCGCGGGTCTGCTCATCGCCGGCGGGTCGCTGGTGCACCCCGGCTACATGGACTCCGTCGTGGTGTTCGGATTCGTGGCCGCCGTGCTCGGCGGTCTCGACAGCCCGGTGGGCGCCGTGGTGGGCGGACTGCTGATGGGCGTCGGGCTCAGTGCGGTCAGTGGCTACATCGGGCAGGACCTCGTGTCCTTCGCGGCGCTGGTCATCCTCATCGCGGTGTTGTTGTTGCGTCCCAACGGATTGTTCGCTGCCGCGGCAGCGAGGAGGGTCTGACATGACCGTGACGACGACCGACAGGCCCACCCCCTCACCCGCACGCTCGCGCGTCGCCCGCGTGGTGTCGACTCCGGTGCGGCGGCACCTGCTCGGCGCTCTGCTGGCCCTCGTCGTGGTGATTCTCGTGCTGGAGAGCGTCAGCACGTTCCGGCAGAGTCAGCTGACGTCGGTGGCGTATCTCGCGATCGCCGCGGCCGGACTGACCGTGCTCACCGGACTCAACGGTCAGCTCTCCCTCGGGCACGGTGCGTTCATGGCGGTCGGCGCGTACACCGCGGCACTGATGTTGCGGGCGAACGAGTCCGGCTGGTCGGTGCCCCTGGTCCTGATCGCGGCCACCGTCGTGGCCGGTCTGGTCGGGGTCGTCGTCGGGGTCGCCGCGGCGCGATTGCACGGGCCCTATCTGGCCGGCGCGACGTTGGCGCTCGCCGTCGCGGTCCCTGGTCTCGCTCTGTACTTCTCGGAGTACCTCGGGGGCGAGCAGGGTCTCATCGTGCCCAGTCCCGACGTGCCGTCCGCGCTCGACGACATCGCCTTCTTCGTCACCGGGAACGAACTGACGTCCACGAAGTTCGTGGCCTACGTCGGGTGGTTCCTGCTCGTGCTGGTGTTCTTCCTGCTGGCCAACGTGTCGTCGAGTCGCGTCGGACGGCGTTGGCGCGCCGTGCGTGACGACGAGGTGTCGGCCGAGATCGCGGGGATCGACCTCGGGCGGGCACGGGTGCTGGCCTTCGTGGTCAGTGCCGCGTGTGCCGGTGCCGCCGGGGCGGTCATGGCGATGGCCTCCCGCATCGCCGCGCCGAGCGGGTTCACGCTGGTGTTGTCCCTGACTCTGCTCTCCGCTGTGGTCATCGGCGGACTCGGTTCGCTGACAGGCGCTCTCATCGGTGCCGCGCTCCTCACCTACATCCCGCCGGTCGTGACCAACCTGGGCCTCGACGCCGGGTTGAGCAGCCTGCAGGCCGCGGAACTCGCGCCTCTGGTCACCGGCATCTTCACCGTGGTCGTGATCCTCTTCGCGCCACTCGGACTGGTCGGCACGGTCCGCGGTCGTCTCGTACAGCGTCGTCTGAAGAGAGAAGGAGTTCGATGAACAGGGTCCGAACATGGGCGCAGCGGGGCACCGCTCTCGCTGCGGCCGTCGTACTGGTGGCCTCGTGCGGTGCGGGTGGCCGTGAGGAGGCGGAGGAGTCCACGGAGGGCTCGACCGTCGGGATCACCGACACCTCGGTGAAGATCGGTGCGCACTATCCCCTGACGGGAGTCGCCGCTCCCGGGTACAGCGAGATCCCCACGGGCGCCAAGGCCTACTTCGACTACGTCAACGCCGCCGGCGGGGTGAACGGTCGGCAGATCGAGTACCTCGTGCGTGACGACGCGTACGACCCGACCACCACCACACAGGTGGTCAACGAGCTGGTCCTGCAGGACGAGGTGTTCGCGATGGTCGGCGGTCTGGGCACCGCGACACACAGCGCGGTCATCGACTTCCTCAACGAGGAGGGCGTCCCCGATCTGTTCGTGTCCTCGGGCGCGATCATGTGGGGCAACGATCCGGCCAAGTACCCCAACACCTTCGGGTGGCAGCCCGACTACCAGGTCGAGGGCAAGATCATCGGCGACTGGGTGCAGAAGAACCGGCCGGACGCCAAGGTGGGCCTGTTCCTGCAGGACGACGACCTCGGCCGCGACAGCGAGGCCGCGGTGCGCCAGTACCTCGAGGATCAGATCGTCGGCGTCGCTCGCTACACGTCCGGCAACACCGACGTCGCCCCGCAGATCGCGTCCCTCCAGGCGGCGGGTGCCGATCTGATCCTGGGCTTCAACGTCCCGTCGTACACGGCACTGAGCCAACTGGTCTCCCGCCGACTGAACTACACGCCCGAATGGTTCTACAGCTCCATCGGTTCCGACGTGGACCTCGTGGGGTCGCTGCTCGGACGCTTCTCCCAGGGCGCGGTGACCGACGGCGCCTCGTCGCTCGAGAACATGATCTCCCTCGAGTACATCCCCGGCATCGACTCGCCGGACAACCCGTGGACGCAGTTGTGGCAGAAGGTGTGGGCCGCCAACGGAACCGGTGAGGAGCTGACCAACTACCGCATCTACGGCATGAGCCACGCCTACGCCTTCGTGCAGGCCCTGCAGGCCGCGGGTGAGAACCCGACCAGGGAGGCGATCGTGTCGGCGCTGCAGTCGCAGGGCAAGGACCTGCCCGGCCCTCAGCTCGCCCCGTTCCGCTACTCCGAGGACAGTCACCTCGGCATCTCCGGTGCCAGCGTCTACAAGATCACGAACGGAAAGCCGGAGAACCTGACCCCGGTCCTGGTCACGGACATCGGCGACTCGGCCGTCGAGGAGTACACCGGTGAGGAGGCGACCCCACCGGAGAGCGGGATTCCGGACACCCAGCCGGCCGGATGACCCGGTCGGCGGGATGACGGTGGCGGGGGCGTCGACACGCCCCCGCCGCGGGTCAGTGACGCTCTGCCGACCCCCACGTCCAGTCCTTCACCTCGGGCATGTCCTCGAGATGCTCGACGACGTAGGACCGGTGACGCTCCAACTGGTTCCGACAGTGATCGGCCAGATCGGCACTGTGTTCGGGCACGCGTCGCGCACGTCGCAGCGCGTCGAGGACGAGGTGGTATCGGCTCATCTCGTTGACGACCACCATGTCGAACGGCGTGGTGGTCGTTCCCTGCTCGCGGAAGCCGTGCACGTGGAATCGGGAGGCACCGGTGCGTCCGTGCAGGAGTTCGTGCACCGCGCGCGAGTAGCCGTGGAAGCCGAAGACGACGTCGGTGTCCGCCGTGAAAAGGTCCACGAACGTCTCCTCGGGCATGCCGTGCGGGTGGTCGCGCACCGGCATCAACGCCATCAGATCGACGACGTTCACCACCCGCACCCGAAGATACGGAACCCATTCGCGGAGCAGTTCGGCTGCGGCCAGGATCTCCTGTGTCGGAACGTCACCGGCGCTCGCGAGCACGATGTCGGGACTGTCCGGGACCTCGGGCCGGCCGGCGGTGCTCGCCTCGGTGCCCGCCCACTCCCAGATCGACGCTCCCCGGGCGCAGTGTTCGTGTGCCTCGTCCAGCGTGAGGTACTGCAGGTGCTCCTGCTTGTCCACGACGATCAGGTTCACGTGGTCCCGGCTGCGCAGGCAGTGGTCGGAGATGGACAGCAGTGTGTTGGCGTCCGGGGGCAGCCACACGCGCACCACCTCGGGGGACAGCGGGATGGCGGCGTCGATCATGCCGGGGCCCTGGTGGCTGAAGCCGTTGTGGTCGTTGCGCCAGCACGTGCTGGTCAACAGGATGTTGAGCGACGCGACGGGTTCGCGCCACCGCAGGTCGCGGGCGTGCTGGAGCCACTTGACGTGCTGGATCATCATCGAGACGCTGACCATCGCGAACGCCTCGTAGCTCGCGAACAGTCCGTGCCCGCCCGCGAGCAGGTACCCCTCCAGCCATCCTTGGCACAGGTGCTCGCTGAGCACCTCCATCACCCGTCCGTCCGCAGACAGCGCCGTGTCCCACTCGGTGGTGGGCAGTTGCCAGCAGCGGTCGGTCACGTCGAACACGGCGTCGAGACGGTTACTGGCCGTCTCGTCGGGACAGAAGAGCCGGAAGGATCCGCCGCCGTCCTCGGTGGTGTTGCGCGAGTAGATGTCTCGGAGCAGCTCGCCGAGCACCTTCGTCGTCCCGTGGAACGTGGTGCCGGGTGCGGGTATGTCCAGGGCGTACGTGTCGAGGGTCGGAATGGTCAACGGTGTGAGGAGTCGTCCGCCGTTGGCGTAGGGCGTCGATCCCATGCGCTTGTCACCCGACGGGGCGAGGTCGGCCAGCTCCTCGACCAGGGTGCCGTTCTCGTCGAACAGTGTCTCGGGCCGATAGGACGACAACCAGTCCTGCAGGAGTCGGAGGTGCGCGGGATTGTCGCGCACTCCGGACAGCGGAACTTGGTGCGCCCTGTTCGTTCCCTCCACGAGAACCCCGTCCACCTCGTGCGGACCGGTCCATCCCTTGGGTGTGCGCAGCACGATCGCCGGCCAGCGCACGCGATCACCGGACCCGGAGCGGGCGGCGCGCTGTGCCTCGCGGATCGTCTCGTGTGCGTTCCTGATCGCCTGTTCCAGATCGCGGAACACCTGGTGCGGATCGTCGCCCTCGACGACGACGGGTGCCCAGCCCTGCCCCGAGAGATACTGTGCGACATCCTCGTCGGAGGTCCGGCCGAGGACCGTCGGCCCCGCGATCTTCGCACCGTTGAGGTGCAGGATCGGGAGCACCGCGCCGTCGCGACGCGGGTTCAGGAAGGCCGGAAGCTTCCACGACGCCGACAGCGGCCCGGTCTCCGCCTCACCGTCTCCGATGACGCAGGCGACCGTGAGGTCCGGGCGGTCGAAGGCGGCACCCGCGGCGTGCACGAGTGCGTAGCCCAGTTCGCCGCCCTCGTGGATGCTGCCGGGTGTGGGCACGCTGACATGGCTCGGAATGCCGCCGGGCGAGGAGAACTGGCGGCACAGCACTCGCAGTCCCTCGACGTCGCGGGAGACCTTCGGATAGATCTCGCTGTACGTGCCCTCCAGATACGTCGACGCGACCAGTGCGGGACCGCCGTGGCCGGGACCGGTGACGTAGAGCCAGTCGGTGTCGGTGCGGCGGATGTGCCGGTTGAGAATCGTGTAGATCATCGACAGGCCGGGGCTCGTGCCCCAGTGCCCGAGAAGCCGGGGCTTGATGTGCTCGGCCCGTAGCGGTTCCCGGAGCAACGTGTTGTCCTGCAGGTAGATCTGCGCGACGGTCAGATAGTTCGCCGCGGCCCACCAGCGCAGGTCGAGCTCCAGGTCGTGATCCTCGTACGGCATGTGCGGTCTCTCCCGACCGGGCGGCCCCGCTCGTCGGCAGTGGCCTACCCGCTGTGCGATGTTCCATGCAGGACGGCCGTCGCGAGAACGGCAGGGTGAGCCCGTCCGGCCCACGTGCCGACAAGGGCGTCGCGATCGGCCGGGTCGTCCAGCGGGACGCGATGCAGGGTGAGCACGGCGGTGCCGACGTCGACGACGGTGTCGGTGCCGCGGGTGTCGACCGACGGCGCGTGGACGTCGGGAACGTCGGCGCCGGACTGTCCGGTTCCGTGGACGAGTGCGGTGACTTCGCGCTCGGGCCCGGGCTCGGCGTACTCGAACGCCGCCTGAGTTTTGCCCGTGAGAACGGTCCGCAGCAGCGTCGCCAGATACACCGGATCGTGCGCCGCGTCGTGAACGTGGCGGGTCCCGAGCACGCTGTGTTCCATGGTGGTGATCAGCGCCGTCTCGGCGCCGGGTAGCGGTGCCGATCGGTACGTGAGAGGCACGTGCAGGATCGTCCCGTCGGCGGCGCGGAGCAGGTGCGACTCCAGTCCCACCTCGCCGTCGGGATCGTCGAAGCGGTAGGCGTCGACGACCTCGAGCGTGCCGGCGTCGACGCCTGCCGCCCACGACTGCAGCGGAACCCACTGCCGCAGCAGGTCGATCTTGGTGGGAACGATGGTCGCGCGATGGATCAGGGCCACGCCGCGCACGCTACGCCGCGGTGTCAGTCCTCGGCGGAGGTCTCTGCGGCAACGGTGCCGAAGATGTCCGCGCGTCCCACGCCGTCGAGTACCGCGTGCCGGAGCTCGGGTGGCACCAGCAACACCTCTCCGCCGACGAGCAGTCCCTGGTCGATGAACGCTCGGAGCTTCGCGGTCACCAACTCCGCCGTCCGCTTGTCCTCGCCCTCGAGGTCGTCGTAGTTCTCGTCCAGGTTGCCCTCGGGCGGGTCCGGCGTCATGGCGGCCAGCACCGCCTGGGCGACGAAGCTGTCGGCCACCGAGGCGGAGACGTCGATCTCGTCGTCGGCGGACAACTGCGCCGTGACGTGCGCCGCGACGACGGTGCGCAGAGCGTCCGCCTCGCGCGCCCGGACGTTCGCCGCGAGTGGTCCGGGAGCGGCGCCGGCGTCCGAGATCTCGACGACGCCGGACGACACGGCGGTGGTCCAGGCGTGGGCGAGTTCGGGCACGTCGGCGGGCATCTGGAACGTCGACGCGGGCACGGTGAGCCCCAGCGCGGCGGCCACCTCCTTCGCGTCGATCGGCCGACCGGTGCTCGACCAGGCGAGCAGGGCGTCGACGTCGCGGACGATCGCGAGCTCGGCCAGTGCCGCCGACTCCGCGTCCGCAGTCACCTCGGGCAGGGTGATGTCCTCGGGCGTCAGCGTGTCGGGGACGCCGTCGACGAAATCGGTGAGGTCCTCCATGCAGTGCTCGTAGTCGGCGTCGCTGCCGCTCCAGATGTCCTCGTCGTCGAGGAACGTCAGATAGGACAGGGCGCTGAACACGAGGTGGAGCGCGGCGTCCTCGCTCGCCTCGGTGTTCTGCGCGAGGACGGATTCGGCGGCGTCGAGAACGAGGTGGGCGTCGTCCGGGGTCCAGGCCGTGGGGGTGAATCCCTCGTGGACCCGGGTGAGTTCACCCAGGAGCGACTCGACGACGCGACGCGTCGGCTCGACGTCTCCCGCGCCCTCCTGAACGGCCATCCACGTCACGAAGCGAGCGAGCACCCGTTCTGTCGTGGACGCCGTCGGCCCCGAGGTCTGTCGGCGTCTCCGCGCCGCGGTCTTGGCGGCGCGCTTCTGCCCGCGGTTGCCCGGTCGGTTGGATCCCATGCGCCGACCTTAATGCGGTCACCGGTCCGGTCGTCCCGTCAGGTCGACGCGGGCTGTGACCCAGATCATGTGTCGTCGGCGCGCGCTTCTCCGTTCTCTGTACGACTCACCTTCATACGAACACGAGCGCGCCCGGTAGGGGCAGCGTCGAAAGGAGTGCATCATGGCCGACTTCATCGAGAAGGCTCAGAACAAGGTCGACGAGGCCGCAGGCGCCGCGAAGAAGAAGGCCGGAGAGGTCACGGGCGACGATTCGCTGCGTACCGAGGGTGCAGCCCAGCAAACCAAGGCAGACGGCAAGCAGACCGCCGACAAGGCCGGTCAGGCTGTCGACGACGCCGCGGGTGCCGTGAAGGACAAGGCCGGGGACGTCGCAGACAAGGCGGAGAACGCGGCGAACAAGGCTTCCGACAAGGCCGACGAGGTCGCGGACAAGGCTGCCGGCAAGGCGAACGAGGTGGCCGACAAGGCCGGGGACGTCGCGGAGAAGGCAGCCGACAAGGCGAACGAGGTCGCTGCCAAGGCGCAGGACAAGGCCGGCGAGGTCGCCGATCGTGCCAAGCACGCCGCGGACAACGTCGCCCAGCAGGTGCGCAGCTTCGACGCGAACTCGTCCGACGTGAAGAAGGCCTCCGCAGTGAGCGCCCCCGTCATCGCCGCCGTCGTCGGTGCGATCGTGGCCGTCGTCGTGGTGCGCCGTCGGCGCAACGCCCCGCGCCGGGTCGCCCAGAAGCGACTGTCGGTCGCGCAGAGCTTCGGTCAGGATCTGGCCGAGACGGTGAAGCACAAGCTCGACCGCTGATCACCGAGAGATATCCGGGTCAATGCTGCGGACTGTTCGTTCGAACGAGGGGGCAGCGTTGATCTGATCACCGTGCACCGTCACCACGGAGCGCAGTGACCACCATCCGAATGCGGCGTCTGCACGGGGCAGGCGCCGCATTCGTGTGTCCGGACACTGCTGACCGGTTCCGCGGGAACCGAACGTGAGTCCTGCCCGTCCATGCCTGCACACGCCGCCGACGACCGGTCGCCGGCGCCGGGCGGGGGGAGCACGGCATGGAACACACGGCTGTCGACGCGGCGATAATGGTGGACGCGGCCAGGGCGTTGGGCAGGGTGTCGCTGGATCTCGAGCGGGAGGTCGCGGAGGCCGCTTCGGTCGTCGCCGCGGTGTCCGCCTCGTGGCAGGGCCTGGCGGCGACGGCGTTCGTCGACGGGTGGGGCACCGTTCATCACGGCGCCCGGTCGGTGGTCGCGGCGCTCGAGGACTCAGCGGGTCGACTCGAGATCGCAGCCATTGCCTATGCGGGACAGGACGACGCGGCCGCGGCCGCGATCGCCGGTGCGGTGTGACGGGCTACCGAGTGGACCTGGCCGAACTGGATGCCGTGGTCGAGAGGCTGACGCGGTTGGCCGAGGCCACGCGGGTCGCCCTCGACGACGTGTCGGTGCGGGTGTCCGCCCTGCCGTGGGAGGGCACGGCGGCAGAGGCTCATCGCGCCGCGCAGAGCGCATGGTCGGCTGGGGCTCGCGAGATGGCGGTCGGTGTCGAGACCATGAGAGACGCTGCGCGCCGGGCACACTCGTCATACACCGCGGCCCTCGAGTCGAACAGCCGCATGTTCGGGCGCGACTGATGGCGCCCCCGGTCGTTCTCGACGTGTCACCCGAGGTCTACGCCGAGGCGGCTCGGTCGGTGTATCGCGCGGACGAGATCATGGCGAGTGCGGTGAACGTCCACCACGGTGCGTCGCGCGCGTGGGCCGCGATGGCGGGAAGCGACGCCGCGGGTGAGCAGTGGGGCCGGGCGTACGACGAAGGCGTCGTCGATCTCTCCCGCGCACTCGCCACGACGTTCTCGGCGACGTCGGTGCTGGCGCGACTCGTCGATCAGGCGGGTGCGAATCACGTTGCGGCGGAGTCGATCGCGGTGGTTCCGAGTACCCCGCCGCCGGCAGGACGGGCACCGTCCGCCGCGCGGCAGCTCGAGTACCCGAGCGCGGTGGGTGACCTCGGCCCGGGGCTCCAGGGTGCGGTGGAGCTGGCCGACGCGGTCGGCGTGCCGTGCCCCAACGGCGACACCGACGCACTGCGGGACGCGTCGAGCGCGTGGATCGTGCTGGGGCAGGCGATGCTCGACGCACGGTCCGAGGTGCTCGGTGCCGCAGCCGATCTGGGTGCCGTGAACGTGCCGGAGCGGGACGCGATGGTGCGGGACCTCCGTCGACTGTCCGAGGCAGTGGAAGCGGTGGCGGGTGCGTGCTCGGGGCTGGCCGCCGCGTGCCACGACTACGCCGAGCAGCTCGAGAAGACGCGCCGCGACATCCGCGACCTGATCGAGCAGTTCGCAGTGGAGGAGGCGGCGGCCGTCGCGGTCGGTATCGGGTTGGCCTTCGTGTCCGCGGGACTGTCGGCCGCGGCGGGAGCGGCGATCACGGCCGGTCGTTTCGCACGTACCGCCTCGAGAGTGCGCGCGGTCATCGCGGCGCTGCACGCGTTCGCTCGGATGCGGCGCACCGAGACGTCGATGGCGACGGTGCGACGAGCTGCCGACGACGTGGAGGATCTGACCACTCGTGTGCCCGTCGGCCTGGACGACGTCGGTGCGGCGGAGCGTGCTGCCGGTCCGCCGCCGGCAGGGTGGTCGTCCACTCGTGCGCTCGACGACCACTTCGCGCGCCACGGCGCCGAGGTGGGTGCACGGTCGGCCGACGAGTACGCCGACCTCGCGGCGCGGTTCCGCACGGAGGGCTCGCACCAGGTCAAGGTCGGCCCGGACGGCACCGTGCGGATGTACGACCCGGAGACCAACACGTTCGCGTCCTATACGCCGGACGGCACCACCAAGACATACTTCAAGCCCGGATCCGGTGCGTCGTACTGGGACCGCCAACCAGGAGTTCCGGAATGACCACTCACCTCTGCCCGGTCTGCCACTACCCCGGTCTCGCGGACCCGCCGTGGTCGGAGGCGGGCCCGTCGTACGAGATCTGCCCGTCGTGCGGCTACGAGTTCGGTGTCACCGACGACGATCTGGGGGTGACGCCCGAATCCTGGCGCCGGCTGTGGATCGACCGCGGGCATCCGTGGAGTTCGACGGCACCGCCGCCGCCCGGCTGGGACGGCGCACGGCAACTCCGGCGCTGACGTGCGGGAAGGCCGGAGGCCGGTCGTTGGACTGCGGGAAGGCCGGAGGCCGGTCGGTGGACTGCGGGAAGGCCGGAGGCCGGTCGGTGGATCTCCAGTGTCAGGGGAGCAGGTGCGAGTACGCGGAGCACGTGGAGGCGACGCCGATGTAGACGAGTCCGTCCGACTGCTCGTCCGACCATCCGCGCACCCGCGTCCGGTCGGCGGTGTCGGCGAGGATGTCGACTCCGGTGCGTCCGACGGCGAGGTCTCGGCAGATCGAGGTGACCGAGGTGTCCATGAAGGCGGCGGTGTCCGGGTCGGTCGGGTAGCCGGCCATCTGCATGATCTCGGCGAAGGCGTCGAACGGTTCCTCGGCGGCCTGCTGGGCGAGGGGAGCGATCTGCACCGCCGGAGTGTCGAGGGCGACGGGCGAGTCGACTGCGGTGACCGGCGCGGCGGGTGCGGGGGCGTCCGAGGCACTGGCCGTGGCGGGGGCACTGTCGGACAGCACCATGGTGGTGGTGGCTGCGCCGGCGAGCACGGTCACTGCGGCGCCGATCACCGCGATCCGTCGTCCGGTGCGAGTCGGTCGCCGATGTGCTGGCATCACGTGTCCTCGGTTGGTGGGTCAGTCGCTGACTTATACCCATTTCCGAGCAGAATGTTACTGGAGTCTCACAGGAATCAGGGAGGACGCGCGCATGGAGAAGGTGACGGCCCGGACTCTCGGGGCGTGGGTCATCACGGTGAATCCCCGCAGGACCGACGTCGCCTCGTTGCTTGCCGACGGGCACGCGGGCGGTGACTGGTGCGTGGCGCCCAACTACCGTTCGCGCCTCATGGCGGCCGGTCAGCCCATCCTGCTGTGGGTGAGCAACCGATCCGGCGTGCACCCCGCGCGGGGATTCTGGGGCGTGGGGACCGTGCTCGGCCCCGCTGTCGACATGCACGATCCCGACGATCCGCGCCTGCACGTTCCCACCGAGATCACCACGCTCGGCGAGCCCGTGACGGCCGCGGAGTGCGCCGGGACGGCCGGGCTGGACCGACTCGAGATGCTCCGGTCGCCCCAGCAGTCGAATCCGTCCGTGGTCACCGCCTCGGAGTGGTCGCTCCTTCGCGCTCGTCTCGAACGGGCACCGGAGGCGCCCGGCCTTCTCTAGTGTCCGAGGTATGACAGCTGATGTTCGCGCGAGCACGGTCGACGCAGTCCTGACGAGGTCGGCGCGTCGGTACCCGGACCGGGCAGCCCTGGAGTTCGACGGTCGAACGCACACCTATGCGGAACTGGACGCGGCGGTGTCCCGCGTCGCTCGGTACCTGGTGTCGACGGGGCTCGCACCGGGAGAGCGGGTCGCGGCCTACGGCACCAACTCCGACTCCTACATCGTCGGGCTCCTCGCCTGCTGCCGTGCCGGGCTGGTGCACGTGCCGATCAACTACGCCCTCGTCGAGGACGAATTGACCTACCTGGTCGGCCAGTCCGGTGCTCGCGCGCTGCTGGTCGACGACGCTCTGGCGCCGGCGGTCGACGCCGTGCGGACGGGTCTCGATCTCGACGTCGTGCTCTCTCTGCAGGAGCTTCTCGACCTTCCCGACGTGTCGGTCGCGCTGCCCACGGTGCTGACCACCGATCTCGCCCAGTTGCTGTACACCTCGGGAACGACGTCGAAGCCCAAGGGCGCGATGATGTCTCACGGTGCGCTGGTGAGCGAGTACGTCTCGTCCGTCCTGGCACTGGCGTTCACCGCCGACGACGCCCCGCTCATCGCGATGCCGCTGTACCACTCGGCCGGCATGCACGTGTTCGCCCTGCCGTACCTGTCGGTCGGCGCGACGGTGCGCCTGATGGCGAAGCCGGACGTCGCGGAGATCCTGCGCCGCGTCGAGGCCGACCGCATCGGTTCGCTGTTCCTGGCGCCGACGGTCTGGGTCCCTCTGGCGGGACACCCGGATCTCGAGACCCGCGATCTGTCGTCCCTGACCAAGGCGCAGTACGGGGCATCGATCATGCCGGTCACGGTGCTGGAGCGGCTGCGGGCGCGGTATCCGGACCTTCGGTTCTTCAACTGTTTCGGACAGTCGGAGATCGGTCCGTTGGCGACGGTGTTGCAGCCGGAGGAGCACGATGCACGGCCCGCCTCGTGCGGGCGCGCCGTCTTCTTCGTCGAGACGCGGGTGGTGAACGCCGACGGTGAGGACGTGGCGGACGGTGAACCCGGCGAGATCCTCTACCGCTCACCGCAGTTGTGCGACGGGTACTGGGAGAACCCGGACGCCACGGCCGAGGCCTTCCGCGACGGATGGTTCCACTCCGGTGATCTGGTGACCCGGGACGCGGAGGGATTCGTGACGGTGGTGGACCGCATCAAGGACGTCATCAACACCGGCGGCATCCTGGTGGCGTCGCGGGAGGTCGAGGACGCGATCTACACCCATCCGGCGGTGGCCGAGGTCGCGGTGATCGGCGTTCCGGACGAGAAGTGGATCGAGGCGATCACGGCGGTGGTGACGGTGAAGGACGGTCGTGCGGTGACCGCCGAGGAGATCATCGCCCACGTCTCGGGTCGCATCGCACCGTTCAAGATTCCCAAACAGGTGCGGTTCATGGACGAATTGCCGCGTAACCAGAGCGGCAAGCTGCTCAAACGCGCGCTGAGGTGATCGAACCCGCGTTCGGCGTGTTACCTGTGTGACTGGTGTGACTGGTGGTACTTCTGACACCGAGAGCTTCCGCGTGTCGCGGTAGCCGAGTCGGTCGGGGAGTGCGGTCATGCAGGTCGGTAGACGCGTTGCGCAGATTCTGTTGGTGGTGGCGACGGTGATCGCCACCCTGTCGGTGCCGACCGCGTCGGCGGCGAGTCCCTATGTCGGGCGTCAGGGCATCGGGCTCAACGGCATCGACTTCCGGAGCAGCTCGAGCGCTCAGCAGGCGCAGGCGACCCGGGTCGCGGGCACGGGCGCCAAGTGGGTCCGCATCGAGATCGACTGGTGGTACGTCCAGGACGGTGGGCCGACCGCCTACAACTGGTCGGGTCCGGACGGTGCTGTGGCGGCGGCCAAAGCGAAGTCCCTCAACGTCCTGCTGCTCATCCAGAAGACACCGCCGTGGGCTCGGACCACCAGCGACGGCAGCACACCGCCCACGAACCCGGACGACTACGCGACGTTCGCCGCCAAGGTCGTGAGCAGGTATGCGCCGCAGGGGGTTCGGTCGTTCGAGGTGTGGAACGAGCCGAACCTGTGGATGTTCTGGGCCGATCCGGTGACGGGTAAGCCGAACGTGCAGGGTTACGTCGATCTGCTGAAGGCGGCCTACCCGAAGATGAAGGCCGCCACCACCAGCACCATCAGCATCGTGGCCGCCGGACTGTCCCCCTACGGCACCACGGGTCAGAGCCCGGAAGGGCACGCCGTCTCACCGATCACCTACCTCGATCGAATGTACGACCTCGGCGCCGGACCGTACTTCGACGCCGTCGGCTGGCACCCGTACACCGCGCCCGCGTTGCCGAACGACACTGCCGACTGGAACGCGTGGTCGCAGATGAGCGTCGACTTCACCAATCCCGACGGCACGATCTACCAGAAGAGCGCGCGCACGATCATGACCGAGAACGGCGACGCCGGGAAGCTCATCGTCATGACCGAGGCCGGCGCCGCTACCGCGGGCGACCCGAGCGTCAGCGAGCAGGTACAGGCGACGGCCTACCGACAGGCCGTCGACAACCGCCTGTCCTACTCGTGGGCCGGGCCGATCTTCTTCTACGAGACCACAGACCGCGCCGCGATGACCGCGGTGAACCCCGACAAGGAGAACTACTTCGGGGTCTACCGCTCGAACGGGGTGGCCAAGCCGGCGGTGACCGTTCTCAAGAGCGTGCGCTGAGCTCACTCACACCCGACGCCGTCTCCGTCGCGGTCCAGGTGCGAGCCGTAGCCGGGGTCGCCCACGCGGACGGGCGCTGCGCCGGCGTTCCGAGCCGCGGTGCAGTTCGTGTAGTACGTCGATCCGGACGACTCGGGAACGACGGCCGGCGCGACGTACGGAGCCGGTGCGGGTACCGGCGCGACGAACGGCACGGGCGCCGGGACATAGGCGCGGTCGACGTCCGGCACGTCGACGTCCGGCACGTCGACGTACGGGGTCTCGACGTACGGCACCGTCGTGGTGGGCGGCGGTGCGTACACGGTGACGGTCTCGGGAGTGGTCGTGACGGCAGTGGTCGTCGACGTGGTGGTGGTCGGCCGCGGGGTGGTGGTCGTCGCGCGGGGAGTGGTGGTCGGTGCGGCCGACGTGGTGGTGAGAGTGGTCTCCGCGCTCGCGGCGACGGGTTCGGGTTCCTGCATCAGCCCCAGTCCGACGACGGACAGGCCCACGAAGGCGGCGACAGCGGCCGTGATCTTGCCCTTGTTGCCCTTCTTGCGGGCCTCGATGTGGGGCGGCTGGAACGGCGGCGGATACGCGGTCATGCAGGTCCTCAGGTGAATGGCAGCAACGGGTCACACCACACGTCGCGCGGGGCGCGCGGCACGTTACAGGGTGGTCGGTTTCCGCCGGAACGCGCTGCTCAGGGCAGTGCGGTCAGAGTTCGGACCACGTCCGAAGAATGCAGGACATCGGTGACCACGCGATCGATCCGCCCGGCGTCCTCCGCGCCGACGAGCCGTTCGATCTTCTCCAGTATCTGTGCGTGGTCCAACGGGAAATGGTCGACGTCGCCCACCGGATCCGGTGAACCCGCCGACACGGTCTCGCCGGAGACGAGAACGATGTCGACCTCCGCGGCGCGTCGGTCGGGCAGCAGCGCCGTGAGCGCGGGCGACGACTCGACGTCCACCCGTGCGCTGAACTCCTCCGCCGCACGGAAGGTCGCGCTGCCGGGCGTCAGGGTCTCCACGTCGATGCTTCCGGCCACCACCGCGGCGGACACGACGAACGGCAGCGAGAACATCGCACCGAGCCGCGTCGAGGGGTGCCGACCGAACAGGGGTTCCGCCAGCGCGTGGGTGCGGACGCGCACGCTCGCGATGTCGGCGATATCCAGGTTCGTGCGCAGAGCCTGCACGATGTCGACGGCGGCGTGGGTGTACGAGCAGCTGGCATGGCGCTTCGCGTACCCCTGATCGAGGGCGAACGTGCCGTCCGGCGCGGGTGCGAGCTTGTCGGCATCGAGAGTGCCGACGATGTCCCCCAGAGTCGTCGCCGCCGCGCCGCTGTTGTGCACCAGTCCTGCCGAGGACAACCGCGCGGCGTCGAGTCCCGCACGGACGGCGCCGCCGATCCACAGGTTCCGGGCGAAGTTGCCCGCGAGCACCACGGCCCACGGTGCGACGTGCACGAGCGCGGTCGAGGCGTCGATCGCGGCCGCCGTGCGCTCGGCGTCGAGATCCCACACGACGGCAGCGGCGGCGGCGGCGCCGGTCGCTCCCCAGTGTCCGTGGGTGTGCCACTTCGGGTCGCGGGTCAGTGCGGCGCCGAAGCGGGTGGCCACCTCGTAACCGGCCACCACGGCGGCGACGAACCGGTCGCCCGACACCGGCTGCGCGCTGAGGCGGGCCGCTGCGACGGCGGCCGGGAGCACATGGGCGGCAGGGTGACCCGCCGCGTACTTGTTGCCCTCGTCCAGTTCGAGGCAGCACGAGGCGATCGCGTCCAGGTAGGCCGCCGTCTCCACGCCGGTGTGGGCGCCGCGGCCGACGGTGGCCGTCGTGCCCGGTTCGGTTCGCCACCGCGTGAGAAGCGCGGTCAGTTCCGGTGTCCGCGCTCCCGCCAGGGTGACGCCCAGAAGGTCGAGCAGCACGGTGCGGATCCGACTCTCGTACGCGGTACCGGTCGCGGGGAGGTCCACGCAGAACCGCGCCAGATCGTCGATGCGCATCCGCACCTGTTCCGCTGGAAGGAACGCCGTCGAGTCGGTCATGCGACAACGCTAGGACTGACACTCGTGCTGGTCAATACATCTGCCGGACGTGATCAGGGCTGCTAGGGTCGGCATCGACAACAGTCAGGCACCCCGGTGTCTCCGGTGTCGATCCGCTCAGCGGAACAGTGCGCACCGTGAACCCAGTCCAGAGGAGAGAATCGAGCCATGTCGGACAGACTTCTCGAGGCCGTCACGGCCGGTGTACGCACGGTCGATCTCGGACGCCAGCTGCGGGTCGGTATGCCGCAGTCGCCGAATCACCCGCAGTTCTGGCACACGCTTCCGCGTCGGCACGGTGACATGACCCGGTCGGACGGCGGCAGCGCCGCGAACGACATGATCACCACCGGAACGCATGTCGGAACCCACATCGACGCGCTCGCCCATGTCTCCCACGAGGGGAAGATGCACGGCGGTGTCGACGCGGCCGAGGCCGGTGTCGGCGGCAAGTACGTCGAGCTCGGCGTGCACACGATCGCGCCGATGATCCGCCGCGGCATCCTGCTCGACATTCCGGCCGTGCGCGGAACCGAGCGACTCGAGGGCGGCGACGAGATCACGGTCGACGACCTCGAGTCCGCCTGTGCCGCCCAGGGTGTCGAGGTGTCGGCCGGCGACGTCGTGCTGATCCGCAGTGGGTGGGCGCAGTTGTTCGACGAGGGTCAGCCCTATGTCGGTGGTCCGTCCGGGGTTCCCGGCGTCGGCGAGCCCGGCGCGCAGTGGCTCGCGTCCCGAGAGGTGCACGCTGCGGGCGCCGACACCATCGCCTTCGAGCGCCTCGCGCCGGGCGGTGGCCACGCGCTGCTCCCCGCTCACCGAGTTCTGCTGGTGGAGAGCGGCATCTACATCATCGAGGCCCTCGATCTCGAGGAGCTCGCACGCACCCGGACGTACGAGTTCACCTTCGTCCTGGTGCCGCTCAACATCTTCGGCGCCACCGGATCGCCGGTGCGCCCCCTCGCGGTGGTGTCGGCATGACCGAGTCCACACTCGCCCGCACGCTGGCGGAGTTCGCGGTGGAGCACTCGTTCGACGATCTGCCTGTCGACGTGGTCGACAGCATCGGGCTCCGCGTCCTCGACACGCTCGGGATCGCGATCGCGGCCACGGAACTCGACACCAGTGCGATGGCCACCGCGTGGGCGCGGGAGCAGGGCGGCCGGGCCGTCGCCTCGGCCGTCGGCGTGGAGGAGAACCTGCCGCCTACCCTCGCGGCCTTCGTCAACGGGGTGCTCGCGCACTCCCTCGACTTCGACGACACCCACCTGCCCTCGGTGCTGCACCCCAGCGCGTCGGTGGTACCGGCCGCACTCGCCGCGGCGCAGCAGCACGGTGCCTCCGGCCGGGACCTGGTGCGCGGTATCGCCATCGGCCTCGAGGTGTGTGTCCGCCTCGGCATGGCGGGTTTCGATCCGGAGACGAAGAACTCGGTGTTCTTCGAGAACGGGCAGCACGCCACGTCCATCTGTGGAGCCATGGGCGGTGCGGCCGCTGCCGCGGTGATCGGCGGCGCCTCGGCCGACGGCATCGTCGACACGCTCGGTATCGCGGCGTCGATGGCGGCCGGCATCATCGAGGCGAACCGCACCGGTGGCACGGTCAAGCGCATGCACTGCGGGTGGGCGGCGCACTCCGGCGTGTCCGCGGCGGGTCTCGCTCGGCACGGCATCACCGGACCGCCGACGGTGCTCGAGGGCAGGTTCGGATTCTTTCAGGCGTGGCTGCACCAGAGCGGGCGCGCCGCCGAGATCACCGACGGCCTGGGCAGCACCTGGGCCGCGCCAGGTCTCTTCGTGAAGCCCTACCCGGCCAACCACTTCACGCACGCGGCTCTCGACGCGGCGGCCGCGTTGCGAAGTCGGGGCATCACGCCCGCGGACGTCGAGCGGTTCGTCCTCGGTGTCCCCGCCGCCAACCTCCGGACCATCGGCGAACCCATCGAGGTCAAGCGCACCCCGCAGACCGGGTACATGGCTCAGTTCAGCGGACCCTACGCGGTGGCGGTGGGCATGCTCGGTGGCGGTGGACTCGGTGCGGTACTGGACGACTACACCGACGAGAAGGCCACGTCGACGGAGCGTCGCGACATCATGGCGCGCGTCGACGTCGTCCCGGACGCGCAGTGCGACGCCATCTTCCCGCACCAGTTCCCGGCCGTTCTCACTGCGTATCTCAGCGACGGCACCACCGTCGTCGAAGAGGTGTTGACCACGCGCGGTGGACCGGAGCGGCCGTTGTCGTTCGAGGACGTTCGAGCGAAGTTCGCGGCCAACGTCGACGGCCTGCTGAGCGTGCAGGCAGCCGACGCCTTCGCAGCGCAATGCGCCGGCCTTGCCGATCTCGAGGACCCGGGCGTGCTGTTCGATTCGATTCGCACATTGGGGAATTAGAGTCGGACGCGGGCCAGGATCTCCCGGGCGCCGCGGACCACGGCCTCGTCGACGAAGCGTCCGTCGTCGTCTACCGTGGGCCCGCCGGCCGCCCGGTCGAACAGGTCGACGAGGCGTTCGGCCCGACGCACGTCGTCCGCCGCCGGTGTCAGGGCATCGTTGATCACGGGCACCTGACCGGGATGCACCGCGGTGCGGGAGCGGAAGCCCATGTGCACGAAGTGCGCGGTGGTGGTGACGAATGCGTCGAGGTCGCGGAACTCGGTGGAGGTCGGTGCGATCGGTGCCTCCAGACCCGCTGCTGCGCAGCCGATCACGATGTCCGCGCGGATGGCGTCGACCACGTGGTCGGTGTCCGCCGCGCGGGTGATCCGCAGATCGGCCAGCAGGTCCACCTCGCCGATGCCGACGGTCACCAGTCGGGAACTGCTCGCCAGGTCGGTCAGGCCGCGCAGGGCGGCCGCGGTCTCCACCAGACCCACCATCGCGATGTCCGCGTCTCCGAGTCGCTCGTCCGCCTCCGCGAGGGAGGCCGCCCCGCACTTGGCCACGATGATCCCGGTGACGCCGGGTCGCGCCGCCGCGACGAGGTCCTCGGCGAGGAACTCGGGTGTCACGCGAACCCACACCTGCGCTCCACCGTCGCGCGGTCGGTCCAGCCACTGCGCGACATCGGTTCTCGCCGTGTCCTTCTGCGCGAGTGGGACCGCGTCCTCGAGGTCGAGGATGACGGCGTCGGCCGGTCCCGAGACGGCCTTGTCGAACAAGGCGGGCTTCACGGCCGGCACGTAGAGGAACGAGCGCGGCATGCGGCGGGTCATCGGGCGGCCCGCGCTTCGAGGCTCTGCGTGATCGCGCGCGCGGCGGCCAGCACCTGACCGGCGTGCGCCACGTGATCGTCGTCGGCGGTGGAGGAGTAGCGGAAGGCCGGTCCGGAGGAGCTGACCGAGCCGAGCACGTGGCCGGCCGCGTCGAAGAACGGGGCGGCGATGGAGGCGGCGCCGGTGTTGCGCTCGTTGATGGAGGTCCCGTAGCCGGTGTCTCTGATCTCCTGGAGCCGGGCCAGGAACGTCGTCTCGTCGGCGTCCGGAGCGCTTCCCCGCAGCTCCTCGAAGGCTTCGTGCGCGTAGTGCGGCGGAAGGAACGCGAGGATGGCGCGGCTCGAGGCGCCGGAGTGCAGCGGGTACTGCGGGCCGATCTCCACCACCATCTTCACCTCCTGCGGGCTCTCGTACTGGTCCAGGTAGACCCGCCGATGCCCCACCAGGACGGACAACGTCGCCGTCTCGAGGGTCTGCGCACGTAGTCGGCGCAGGATGGGAGCGGCGATGGAACGGACGTCGAGCTGGCTCCATGCCTTCGTACCGAGTCCGATGGCCGCCGGGCCGAGGGAGTAGGTGGACTCGCCCGCCACCGGCTGCACGATCGAGCGCGATGCCAGGGACTGCAGGATCCGGTGCACCACAGCCTTGCTCAGGTCCAGGCGGCGCGCGAGCTCCGTGACTCCCAGTGCCCGGTCGGACTGCGCGAAGGACAGCAGGACGTCGGCCACCCGATCCGCCGATTCGGTTCCCGTCGACGCGGAGTCGGTGCCGGTCGAGCTGGTAGTTGCGGCCATGGGGCCAACCTTCCACATTCGCTGAGTACGTGCGCGGCTTCGGCGCGTTCCGCTGAGCGAACCATACCCGTAACAAGAAAGTCATCAAAGAGCCTGTTCTGACCCAGTGATGCGTGTAATACTCAGTACTGCAGGGAATAGCCACCCACTAAGTGGTGCGCTGAGCGGAACACAGACCGTGTCCTTCGGTCACACGGTTTCCCGAGACTCGGCGCCTCGATCGGCGCGGAAGGCAGATCCAATCATGAGAAAAGTCGTAGGCGTGCTCGCCGCAGTGGCCCTTCTGGGCACGGCTGCGTGTGGATCCTCGTCCGGATCGGACGGTTCGGGTCCCATCAAGATCGGATCCGTGCACCCCACCACCGGTGCGCTGGCCGGTGTCGGTGGACTGATGAACGACGGTGCCGCACTGGCCGTCGAGGACATCAACGGTGCCGGCGGCATCTCCTCGCTCGAGGGGCGTCCACTGGAACTCGTCACCGGTGACAGCCAGGGCAAGGCGGAGGTCGGCCAGAGTGAGGCGCAGCGTCTGATCGACGACGGCGCAGTCGCCCTGGTGGGCACCTATCAGAGTGACGTGACGCAGAACGTCGCATCGGTCGCCGAGCGCTCGCGAGTGCCGCTGGTCATCGACGTCGCGGTCGACGACAAGATCCTCGACCAGGGTTACCAGTACGCGTTCCGTATCCAGCCGAACGCCTCCAGCATGGGTACCGACGGCGCCAAGGCGCTCGCGGCCATCGAGGAGCAGACCGGCCAGCCGATCGATCGCGTGTCGTACCTGCACATCGAGGGCTCGTTCGGTGACAGCGTGTTCGACGCCTTCGAGAAGGAGGCCGCGAATCAGGGCATCTCCTCGGTGCAGGAGATCACGTACCCGGCCACCAACTTCTCCGACGCCACGACGCAGGTGCGCGAGGCCGCGGTCTCCAACCCCGACGTCATCGTCGCGACGGGCTACTACCCGGACGGTCTGCTGATCGCGAAGGCCGTCGAGCAGTTGAATGTCGACGTCAAGGGTGTCTACGGCATCGCCAACGGCGCCTTCGACGACAGTTCCTTCCCGTCTGCCGCCGGCACCGCCGGTGAGGGTGTGCTGTCCGCCAATTACCACTTCGATGCCACCAGCGATCGAGTCAACGACATTCGCTCGCGCTTCGAGGAGAAGTACGGCCGTCCGATGGAGACGGCGGCGATGCTGTCGTACCAGGCCGTCGAGGTCATCGCGGCCGGACTCGAGGACGGCGCCGACGCAGATCCGGAAGCGTTGCGCGAGGCTATCTCCGGGGTCACCATCGACGACCCGCTGCTCGCCTTCTCCGGTCCCATCCAGTTCGACGAGACCGGTCAGAACTCCAACGCGACGGTCATCGTGATGCAGGTGCGCGACGGCCAGGTCACCCAGGTCTTCCCGGACGAGTTCGCCACCGAGGCCATCGAGTTCCCCGCGGGAGCGGGCCGGTGACGGTCGTCGCCGAGAGCGCGGCCACGGAGAAGACCCGGCGCGCCGTGAATCCCGGCGTCGCCGTCGGGGGAGCGCTCGTGGTGATCCTCGCCGTCATCTTCTTCGTCGGCGGTAAGGACCAGGGCCTGGTCGGCCAGGCCATCGTGTCCGGTCTGCTGCTCGGCGGGGTCTACGCGCTGATCTCGGTCGGCCTGACACTCATCTTCGGTGTGCTCGGCATCGTGAACTTCGCCCAGGGCGCGATGCTCACCCTGGCGATGTACATCGTGTACGCGCTGTCGACGGCGGGGTTGCCCGTCTACGTGGCAACGCTTCTCGCAGTTCCCGTCATGTTCGTGTTCGGCATGATCGTGCAGGCCACCCTGCTCACCAAGCTCACCATCGGCGGGAGCCACGAGGGGCCGCTGCTGGTCACCCTCGGGTTGTCGTTGCTCATCATCAACGTGCTCCTCATGGTCTTCGGTGGTCGGCCCAAGTCGGTGGAGGCGCCCGTGGACGGATCGATCTCGATTCTCGGCACCGTCGCGGCCTGGCCTCGGGTGCTCGCGTTCGTCGGTGCCGCGGTCGTGGCCATTGCGCTGAAGTCGGTGCTCGAACGCACGCGCCTCGGGTTGTCGATCCGCGCGGTGGCGTCGAACTCGGAGGGCGCCAAGCTCGTCGGAGTCGACATCGGCCGTGTCTACGCGCTGACGTTCGGTATCGGCGCGGCCTGCGTGGCCGTCGCCGGCGGACTGATGACACCGTTCACGTCTCTCACCCCGTCGGTGGGCGAGCAGTTCACGATTCTCGCCTTCGTCATCGTGGTGCTGGGCGGTCTCGGCAGTGTCGTCGGAGCCATGGTCGGCGGCATCGTCATCGGTCTGGTCCAGACGGTCGGCGCCCTGTACCTCCCCGGTACCGGATCGCTGATCCTCGTCTTCGCCGTGTTCGTCATGGTGCTCTTTCTCAAGCCCGAAGGTCTGTACGGAGGACGCCGATGACCACCACGACGGATGTCTCGACGGACTCCGCGTCCGACACGCGGCTGAAGGACTCCTGGCTGCGACGCCAGTTGCTCACGCTCGTCATCGGATTCGTGGTCGTCGCCGCGTTCCCGCTCGTGCTCGGCGAGCAGGCGCAGACGGTCGCGGTCCGGACATTGATCTTCGCGATCATGGCGGTCGGCTGGAACCTCATGAGCGGCTTCGGCGGCATGTTCAGCTTCGGTCACGCGGCGTTCTTCGGCATCGGCGCGTACACCGGTGCGTATCTGCTGGTGGAGCACGGCATCTCGCCGTGGATCTCCATGCTCGTCGGCGCCGTGGTGTCCGCCGCGGTGGGCACCACCATCGCCTACCTGTGCTTGCGCTACCGGCTGGCCGGGTCGTACTTCGCCCTGGCGACGTTCGCCTTCGCACAGATGTTCCTGCTGCTCGTGCAGAATCTCGAGGTCTTCAACAAGACCGAGGGCTTCAACGTGCCGATCCTGCCCCGTGATTCGTGGTGGATGCTGCAGTTCGAGAAGGGCAGTGCCAACTACCTGTGGATCCCGTTGGTGATCCTGGCGCTCGCGGTGCTGGGCACCATCTTCTACGTCCGGTCCCGGCCGGGGCAGTACGTGCAGGCGATCCGCGACGACGCCACCGCGGCAGCGTCTCTCGGCATCGACACGATGAAGTACCGGCTCATCGCGGTCGCGGCGAGCTGCGCCCTCACGGCCGTGGCCGGCGTGTACTACGTGCAGTACTACTTCTTCGTGGGCCCCGAGCAGGCGTTCGGATCCGCGGTGTCCGTCGAGGCCATCGTCCCGGCCGTCATCGGCGGCATCGGGACCATCTGGGGACCGGTGCTCGGCGCCGCGGTCATCGGGCCGCTGTCGGAGCTCATCAACGAGCTGCTGCGCAACCCGCCCGCGTTCCTCGAGTTCCTCCAGGGATCCATCGGACTCGACGTGGCGGTCTACTCGGTGATTCTCATCCTGATCGTGATCTTCCTGCCCAAGGGGATCTTCGGCACGATTCGCGAGAGGTGGCGCAAGTGAGCGTCCTCAGTATCGAGAATCTCAGCAAGTCGTTCTCGGGCATCCACGCGGTGCGCGACGTCAGCATCGACGTTCCGGACGAGCAGTTTCTCGGCATCATCGGCCCCAACGGCGCCGGCAAGACCACCCTGTTCTCGCTGTTGGCCGGCGAGCAGCCGCCGACGTCGGGTCGCGTGATCTTCGACGGCACCGACATCACGGGGTGGCCCGCGGACCGCATCGCGCGCGCTGGGCTGGTGCGTACGTTCCAGTTGATGCGGCCGTTCGAGTCGATGTCCGTTCTCGAGAACGTCACCATCGCCGCACTGTCCAAGCGTAAGTCGCGTAAGGACGCGCGTCGGCACGCTCTCGAGGTACTCGACCGGGTGCAGCTCTCCGACCAGGTGGGCGGGACGGTGTCGACGATGTCGACGGCCGGACTCAAGCGCCTGGAGCTGGCCCGCGCTCTTGCCATGGAACCGCGGGTGGTCCTGCTCGACGAGGTGCTCGCGGGACTCGTTCCGGCGGAACGTGCGCCGATGATCGAGCTGCTGCGCTCCCTGCACAGCGGCGGGCAGACGGTCCTGTTCGTCGAACACATCATGGCCGCGGTCATGGCGTTGTCCGAGCGTCTGGTCGTCATGCACGAGGGCGCGGTCCTCACAGCGGGGGATCCGCGCACCGTCATCGAGGACCACCGCGTCGTCGAGGCCTATCTGGGTGAGGAGACCGCATGATGCTCGAGATCGACGATCTGCACGCCGGCTACCGGCGACTGGAGATCCTGCACGGTGTCACGATGCATCTGGAGAAGGACGAGATCGTCTCTCTCATCGGAGCCAACGGCGCCGGCAAGACCACGACGCTGCGCGCCCTGTCGGGTCTGGTCACGCCCAGCAAGGGCCGCATCATGTTGGACGGCAGCGACATCAGTGGCAACCGCGCCGATCGCATCGTCCGGTCGGGACTGGTGCACGTCGCCCAGGACCGCGCACTCTTCGGTTCGCTGCCGGTCTCCGAGAACCTGGAGATGGGCGCGTACACCCAGAAGCGAGGGTCCACGAAGGAGTCGCTCGACCGCGTCTTCGATCTGTTCCCCATTCTCGCCGAGCGGCGGACCCAGCGCGCGGACACCATGTCCGGCGGTCAGCAGCAGATGCTGGCCATCGGCCGCGCCATGATGTCGAAGCCGCGTGTGCTCACCCTCGACGAACCGTCCGTCGGCCTGGCGCCGAAGCTCGCCGCCGAAGTCCTCGAGGCCATCGTGCGGATCCGCGAGACCGGGGTGACCGTGCTGATCGTCGAGCAGAACGCCGCACAGGCACTCGCGATCTCCGACCGCGCCTACGTCATCGAGAGCGGATCCATCGTGCTCACCGGTACGGGAGCCGAGCTCGCCCACGACGATCGTGTCAAGGCTGCGTACCTCGGCATCTGATGCCGCACCTCTCGTCAGGAGTTTCCCCGTGCGATTGCTCGCATACACCCCCATCCATGTCGACTTCGCCGAGTTCCGGCGACGTCAGGAGCGGTACGACGCACTGAGCCCGGTGGGCGTGTCCGTCGTCCTGCGCAACATCGGTCCCGATGCTCCGCGCGCGCTGGACACCGAGGCCGACGTCCGAGCGTCCGAAGTGGCGCTGGCCGCCGCCTTCCGCGCGTCCGATCCGGACGAGTTCGACGGATACCTGCCCGACTGCGTGCTCGATCCGTGTGCGGAGGAGGCGGACTCCTTCGAGCGTCCCCTGTACGGACTGACGCGACTCACCGCGTCGTTCTACGCCTCGCAGGGCCACCGCCTCGGCGCCCTCGCCCGCAATGCCGCCATCGCTGCCGAACTCGACCGCCGCGTGGCGGGTTACGGCATCCCCGCCGAGCCGACCGTCGTCATGGACCTGTCGTTCGACGACATCGCGGACTCGCGGGCCTGGGCCGATGCGGTCACCGTCCACGCTCGTGCGCTGACGTGTTCGGTGGCCATCAACGCGTGCTCGGCGGTCGATCTCACCGGGCCGCGAACCACACCGCTGGTCGTGGATCCCACGGCCACGGCCCTGCGCCTGCTCGCACTGCGCGACGAGCTGGAGCCGGCATCGTGAGCGCGGACGGACCCGATCTGATCGTCGCCGGCGCCGGCGGCGGACTGATCGCCGCGCTGCGTGCCGCCGAGCACGGACTCGACGTGCTGGTCGTCGAGGCCAGCGACCACTTCAAGCGCGGCAACAACACTGCGATGTCGACGGCCATGATCCCCGGTGCGGGGTCCCGCTGGCAGCGTGAGGCGGGCATCGGGGACTCCCCGGAGACGTTCGTCGAGGACGTGCTCCGCAAGACGAAGGGCACGGCCGACGCAGAACTCGCCGGAGCCCTCGCCCGCGTGAGCGCGCCACTCGTCGAATGGATGGCGGATCACCTCGACGTGCCGTTGTCGCTGGTCACCGATTTCGCCTACCCCGGTCACTCGGCACTGCGCTGCCACACCGTCGAGGGTCGGCACGGAAGCGTGTTGCTCGAGCACCTGGTGCGCGCGGTGACGGCGGAGCCGCGCATCGACGTTCTGGCACCGGCCCGGCTGACCGACGTCCGCGTCGACGACGGTCGCGTCACCGCCGCGGTGATCACGCTCCCGGACGGATCGACCGAGACGATCCCCACCGACGCGGTGTTGTTGGCCACCAACGGGTACGGCGGCGACCACGAGCGGGTCGCCACCCACGTCCCCGAGATCGCGCAGGCTCGCTATCACGGCAGCGAGCACTCCCGCGGAGACGCGCTCACCATCGGTGACCGTCTCGGCGCCGCGACCGCGTATCTCGATGCGTACCAGGGGCATGCGGCGCTGTCGAAGAAGGCGTCGACCCTGGTCGGGTGGGCCACCGTCATGCACGGGGGCGTCGTCCTCGACCTCACGGGGCGGCGCTTCGGTGACGAGACGACGGGCTACTCCGAGTACGCCGCCCATCTCGCGGCCCGCCCGGAGTCCGAGGGCGTCATCGTCATCGACCGCGACATCCACGACAAGTGTCTGTCGTTCACCGACTTTCGTCAGACGGTCGATTCGGGCGCCGTCGTGTGGGCGGACACGCCGGCCGAGCTGGCCGACGCGCTGGGGCTCCCCGCCGATGTCGTCGTCGACGAACTCGCGGCCGTCGAGAGGTACGCACGGGGTGAGGCGTCGGACCCGCACGGGCGCACCTCGTTCGAGCACGAGCTCACCGGGCCGTACGCGGCGATCCGCATCGTCCCAGCGCTGTTCCACACCCAGGGCGGCCTCGTCGTCGACGGGAACGCTCGGGTCCTGCGACTCGACGGCACCGCGATCGAGGGACTGTTCGCCTCCGGCGGCGCTGCGATGGGCATCTCGGGCCACGGCGCCGCGGGGTACCTCGCCGGCAACGGATTGCTGCCCGCACTCGGACTCGCTTATCTGGCCGCAGATGTCGTGGCCGGTACTCATCACTAGAGAAGGATTGTCATGACGAAGCTTCTGATCACCAATGCCCGAGTCGTACGTCCGGGCGCCGATCATCCCGAGGACGGCGAATTACTCGACCTGCTGATCGAGGACGGGAAGTTCACCCGCATCGAGGCGGGGATCGATCCGTCGAGCGCCGACACCGTCGTCGACGCCGCCGGCAAGGTCGCGTTCCCCGGAGTGGTGGACGCGCACCAACACTGGGGCATCTACAACCTGCTGGGTGAGGACGCCTACACCGAGTCCAGGGCCTGCGTGCAGGGCGGTGTCACCACCTCGTTGTCCTACATGCGCACCGGTCAGTACTACATGAACACCGGTGGTTCGTACGCCGACGTGTTCCCGACGGTGCTCGAGGCCACCGAGGGCAAGCCGTTCGTCGACTACGCGTACCACCTCGCGCCGATGTCGAAGGAGCACATCGCCGAGATCCCCTCGCTCATCACCGATCACGGTGTGACGTCGTTCAAGATCTTCATGTTCTACGGCAGCCACGGGCTGCACGGGCGCTCGACCGACCAGAGCGAATTCCTCATGACGCCGGAGGGCGAGCGCTACGACCTCGCACACTTCGAGTTCGTCATGCGCGGCATCCAGGCCGCACGGGAGCAGCTCGGTGACAAGGCCGATCACATCTCGCTCTCGCTGCACTGCGAGACCGCCGAGATCATGAGCGCCTACACCAAGCTCGTCGAGGAGGAGGGAACGCTCACCGGCCTCGCGGCGTACAGCGCCTCGCGTCCGCCGCACTCCGAGGGGCTCGCGGTCACCATCGCGTCGTTCCTCGCCGACGAGACGCAGCTGCCCAACATCAACCTGCTGCACCTCTCCTCCCGCAAGGCCCTCACTGCCGCCATGCGGATGGCGAAGGCGTTCCCGCACGTCAACTTCCGTCGCGAGGTGACCATCGGTCACCTGCTCGCCGACATCGACACCGCCTACGGACTGGGCGGCAAGGTCAACCCGCCGCTGCGCCCGCGCGACGACGTCGAGGCCCTGTGGGAGCACCTGCTCGGCGGCGACATCGACTGGGTGGTCAGCGATCACGCGTGCTGCAAGGACGAGAAGAAGTTCGCCGAGGACCGCGGCGACATCTTCGCGGCCAAGTCGGGATTCGGCGGCGCCGAGTACCTGCTGCCGGGACTGGTCAGCGAGGGCCGCAAGCGTGGACTCAGCTGGCGCCGCATCGCGGAGCTGACGTCGCTCAATCCCGCTCGTCGCTACGGACTTCCGGGCAAGGGCGAGATCGCCGTCGGAATGGACGCCGACCTGGCACTGGTCGATCCCGATCACACGTGGACGGTGCGTCCCGAGGATTCGGAGTCCACGCAGGAGTACACCCCCTTCGAGGGCTTCGAGCTCGGCGCGAAGGTCACCGACACGTTCGTGCGTGGCCGCCGCGTACTCGACAACGGCGCTGTCGCGGGGGAGCCGACCGGCCGCTACCTGCACAGGCCCTACAAGTGACCGGGCCCCTGGAGGGGATTCGCGTTCTCGACGCGTCGACGATCCTCGCCGGTCCGCTGGTCGCCCAGATCCTCGGCGACTTCGGTGCCGACGTCGTCAAGATCGAGCACCCCACCAAGCCCGACGGGATGCGCGGTCACGGCCTGGACAAGGACGGGCACCCGTTGTGGTGGACGATGGTCAGCCGCAACAAGCGCGGCATGACGCTGAACCTCGGCAAGCCCGAGGGGGCCGACGTCTTCCGCAAGCTCGTCGCGGACGCCGACGTGGTGGTGGAGAACTTCCGGCCGGGCACCCTCGAGAAGTGGGGCCTCGGTTACGACGTGCTGTCCGAGATCAATCCGGGTCTGATTCTGTTGCGTGTCACCGGTTTCGGCCAGACCGGTCCCTACTCGACGAGGCCGGCGTTCGGCACTCTGGTCGAGTCGATGAGCGGGTTCGCCCACCTCACCGGCTCGGCCGACGGACCGCCGACGCTTCCCGCCTTTGGTCTGGCGGATTCGCTGGCCGGTATCGCGGGATCGTCGGCGGTCTCGATGGCCCTGCTGCACCGGACGAAGACGGGAGAGGGTCAGCAGATCGATCTCGATCTGCTGAGCCCCATCATGACGGCGGTCGGGCCCGGCATCATCTACGCCGACCAGTTGGGCATCGACCAGGAGCGCACCGGTAACCGGTCGAGCAACAACGCGCCCCGCAATCTCTATCGGACCAAGGACGAGCACTGGCTGGCGATCTCCACCAGTGCCAACTCCATCGCCGAGCGCGTTCTCCGCCTCGTCGGTCACCCCGAGGTTCTCGACGAGCCGTGGTTCGCCACGGGTCGTCAGCGCGCGGCCCACGCCGACCTGCTCGACGGATACGTCGGTGGGTGGATCGCCGAGCGCACGCGCGACGAGGTGATCGCGGCCTTCGAGGAGGCCGGCGCGGCGGTCGCCCCCGTCTACAAGCCGAGCGAGCTGCTCGACGATCCGCAGGTCAACGCCATCGAGATGGTGACCACGGTCGAGGACGACGCTCTCGGGCCGGTGCGCATGCAGAACGTCATGTGGCGCATGGGGGAGAGCCCTGGCAGCATCCGCCACACCGGACGTCCGCACGGCGCGGACACCGACACCGTGCTCGCCGAGCTCGGTCTCAGCGACGACGAGGTGCGCACCCTGCACGAGACCGGCATCGTCTGACCGCTCGAGTGGGCACACTGGTGTCCATGACGTCAGCACACAGTGTCGCGAAGGATCTCGGTCGACGGCTTCTCTGGTGGGGCGGCGGCAGTGTCGCGGTCGGTGCCGCCGCAGCGTTGGGCGGCGGCTCTCCCGCGGTCCGTGCTTTCGGCATCCAGACCGCGGGCTGGGGCGCCATCGATCTCGCCATCGCCGGGATCGGGGCGGCCCGGTCCACCGAGGTTGCGGCCGACAAGCTGCGGAAGACCTTGTGGATCAACACTGGACTCGACGTCGTCTATGTCGCCCTGGGTGCACATCTCCTGTACCACCGGCCCACCTTCGGCGGGAGGGTGACGCCGCAGCAGTCCTCCGGGCACGGTGCCGCAGTCGTCGTGCAGGGTGCGGCTCTCCTGGTGCTCGACAGCGTGCACGCGAAACGCTTGTGACTCAGGACTCGGCATACCGCCCGGTCCGAGGGGCACACTGGACTGGAGTCCGCGGACCGACGTGGGCCTCGTGGCCGGTGCGTCCGTCGGGGGCGCACCGGCCGCCCTCATTGTGTGGCTGAAATACCCACCGTGTAATTCTCATTTGTCAAGTACCGACACATGCTTTTGTTGCGGCATGCCCACTTTTCAGTAACACTCACCACATCAGTCACATGAGTCACGTGAGTCACACAGTCGATCGGTGGGGGTCGGAGTATGCGAGCACGAAGTCGGCAGATCGCGGTGGGGGCCGCGCTGACGTTGGTGGCCAGCGGTCTGGGTGTGCTGTCGGCACCGGTCGCGTCCGCGGAACCGTGCGGTGGTCTCGGTGGCCCCGGCTCATCACTGCTGGGCAGCTTCTTCGGTAGCAGCGGATCGAGTGGCGGCGGGGGCAGCAACCCGCGCGGGACTCAGCAGCCGCTCGCCCCGATCCGCAGTGGGAACACGCAGTCCGTGGGGTGGGTCACCGGACCTCTCAGCGCCAACAACACGTACGACCGTTTCGGCATCTCGGGTACCGATCTCGGCATCAGCTGGGACAACGGCGCAGGCCAGACGCTCATGGCGTTCGGTGACTCCTTCGGCAACTGCTCGGTGAACGGGCAGCAGTGGCGCAACAACCTGCTGCTGCGGTCCAGCGACGACAACCTCTCCGACGGCATCACCGTTCCCGACGCCGTTCCCGGCGACAGCGCGTCCGGCTCCGTCGTCCTGCCGGCGACGCCTCGGTACGCCGAGCAGATCGTCCCGACGCTGCGGTTGCCGGAGATCGAGGTGACCACCATCCCTACGGCCGCCATCGCCATCGACGGTGTGCAGTACCTGAACTACATGTCCGTGCAGAGTTGGGGAGCGCCCGGCCGGTGGGTCACCAACTTCTCGGCCATCGCGACGTCGAGGGACAACGGGCAGAGCTGGACGACGGACCCGATGACCATTCGCGTCAACAAGGGCGTCACGATTCCCGGTGTCGCTCAGGTCAACGAGGCCAACGGCCGATTCCAGATGAACGCATACGCCAAGGGTCCCGACGGCTGGCTGTACCAGTTCGGAACGCCCAACGGCCGTTTCGGTGCAGCCTTTCTCGCCCGTGTGCAACCGGCGGACATCCTCGATCTGACGAAGTACGAGTATTCCACCGGTGATGTCGCGCGCCCGTGGTCGACCGATGTCGCCGATTCGAAGAAGGTCGTCGACGAACCGGTCAGCGAGCTCAGCGTCTCGTGGAACGCGTACCTGAAGAAGTACGTGATGCTCTACGGCGATGAGAACCAGGGCTCCATCGTCGCCCGCACCGCCACGGATCCGCAGGGACCGTGGAGCCCGATGACAACTCTGCTCGGGCGGGCGGAGACCATCGGCGGCGTCTACGCCCCGTACATCCACCCGAAGTCGAGTGGGCGTGACCTGTACTTCACTGCCTCGCGCTGGTCCGACTACAACGTGATGCTGTTGAAGTCGGATCTCGATGCGCTGAAGTGAGCTATCTCGGTGTGATGCTCTGTGCCGCTTCGCTGTCGATGGACTCGTAGTTCCGACCCATCTCGGTGAAGGTGTCGGCGAGCGACGACGCGATCGCGATGTGCGCCTGAAGCAAGGTCGACAAGGACCCCGGCCCACCCACCGCGAGCTCGGAGTACTTGCGCGCCAGCGCCAGGCCGGAGGGGAGGGTGCCGAAGCCTCCGCCGTGGTTGCTCGAATGGATGAACTTCGCGACGTCCGAGATACCATCGCTGAAGTCCCTGCATGCGGCGGCGCACCGCTCTGCCGCATCCTTCGAGGTGATCAGTTGCTCAACGTCGGACACGGAAGTAGTCCTTTCATTTGGGAACGGACCCGGTCAATTGATCGGCCACGTCAAGCGCGATGCCACAGGTGTCACCCAATGATGGGCTGTTCGATGCCTGTGCTATCTCGAATTCCACCGCTCCGAACGATGCTGCGACGGAGGCGTAGCAGACGTCGAGTGACTCCTGCGTTGCATCGCGGTACATCAGGCCCACCCGGTTCGCGATGAGCGTGTCCGACACGCTCATCGCTCGGGCGCTGGAGCGGATGTCATCGAGAGTTGCTCGTGTCGAATAGATGGTGAGGTAGAACCAATCTTGGCGGAACGTGCAGAAGCTTGCTTCAGCTGAGTCAGGACTCACTCGTCGTGAGTCGATCACCGCCGCGTTCACGCCCGCACCCGCCACGGCGTCACTCGGAATGGTGCACGGATCCCACAGCTCCGCGACGGGTTCGCCCGAGACGCCGGGGGAGCAGGCGCCGCAGAACACGAGCGCAGCCACAGCCACCCCACCTCGAATCCATCGCACTCGAACTTGGACGCGGTCAGCGGCCCGGCGGTTCCCATGTTGATCCGCGCGGGTTCTGGTCAGCCGCGCGCGGCCCAACCGGCGCGGGTGTCCGAACGGTGCTCGGATCCGCCGCGACCGCTGGCCGCGCAGCTCCCAGCACTGCGCGCAGGCCACGGACTTGCGCGTACTGCTGCACGGTGCGCGTCTGCGGCGCCGACCGACGCGCCGATCCGCGCGACCGTCAGCACCCCCGCTCACCACAACCGGCGCACCCGACCGGAGCGGGCGCGGACAAGCGAGCACCACCATCCGCGCACCGCCCAGCACCGTGCGCAGGCCACGTCCAGCGCATACTGCCGCGCAGTGCGCGCCGGCACCCGCCCGCGCACTGCGCCGCGCGGGCCTCGACGACGTGCTCACCGACGGCACGACCCGCGCCGCCTATTCGTCCGACGCGTCGCTCTACCGCGTGCACCCGCTCGTCGTCGCGCGGCCCCGTCGCACCGAGGACATCGCGGCGGCCGTCGCGGTGTGCCGCGAGACCGGGGTTCCGCTGACCATGCGCGGCGGCGGCACGTCCGTGGCCGGCAACGCGGTGGGTACCGGGGTGGTGCTCGACGTCAGTCGGCACCTGAACCGGGTGCTCCACGTCGACCCCGAGGCGCGCACCGCGACTGTCGAACCCGGCGCCGTGCAGTCGGTGGTGCAGAAGGCAGCGGCGCAGCACGGGCTCCGGTTCGGTCCCGACCCGTCCACCTTCACGCGCTGCACCGTCGGCGGCATGATCGGGAACAACGCGTGCGGCTCGCGCACTCTCGGCTACGGCCGGACCTCCGACAACGTCTCCGCGCTCGACGTGGTGACGGGCAGCGGAGAGCAGCTGCACCTGCCGAGGGACACCACGTCTCCGACTCTCGACGCGCTGCGGCAGATCGTCGCCGGCGGACTCGGAACCGTCCGAACGGAATTCGGCATGTTCGGCCGCCAGGTCTCCGGCTACGCGCTGGAGAACCTGTTGCCGGAGAACCGTTTCGACGTCCGCCGGATGCTGGTGGGCAGCGAGGGCACGCTCGCGGTCACCACGCGCGCCACCGTCGACCTGGTGACGGAGCCTGCGTTCCGCATCCTCGTCGTTCTCGGGTACCCGGACATCGCCACCGCCGGTGACGCCGCGCCCACCGTCCTGACGTTCACGCCCACCGCATGCGAGGGCATCGATTCGCGCATCGTCGACGTCGTCCGCGAACGCCGCGGACTGCATGCGGTTCCGCCTCTTCCCGGCGGCGCCGCGTGGTTGTTCGTCGAGGTCGTCGGCGATACCCGCGAGCAGGCCATGGACCGAGCCGACGCGGTCGCACGCGGTTGCGGAGCGGTCGACTCCCTGGTGGTCACCGACGCGGAACGCACCGCTCGGCTGTGGCAGATCCGAGCAGACGGAGCCGGACTCGCGGGGCGCAGTCCCGCGGGGTTGCCGGCACACGCCGGGTGGGAGGACGCGGCGGTACCGCCGGCCTCGCTCGGCCGATACCTGCGCGACTTCGACGACCTCATGACGCAGTACGGGGTGACCGGGCTGCCGTACGGGCACTTCGGTGACGGGTGCCTGCACGTGCGCATCGACCTGCCGCTCGACAAGCCCGGTGGGACAGGGGTGTTCCGCCGGTTCCTCGTCGACGCCGCCACGCTGGTGGCGCGGTACGGCGGGTCGTTGTCCGGTGAGCACGGCGACGGCCGTGCGCGCAGTGAGCTCTTGCCGCTGATGTACTCGGCGGACGCACTCGCGTTGTTCGGTGCCGTCAAGCATGTGTTCGATCCCGACGGCATCCTCAATCCCGGTGTGCTCCTGGATCCTCGACCACTCGATGCGGATCTCCGTGTCCCGTCCGCAAAGCCTCGGACGCTGCTCGCGATGGCCTACGCCGAGGACGGCGGCGACTTCAGTCAGGCCGTGCACCGGTGCACGGGCGTCGGCAAGTGTCGCGCGGACACCACCGGCACCAGCGGGGTGATGTGCCCGTCGTACCTGGCGACTCGGGAGGAGAAGGACTCCACCCGCGGTCGCGCCCGGGTACTGCAGGAGATGATCAACGGCACCGACGTCACCGGCGGGTGGCGCTCGCCCGAGGTGCACGATGCCCTGGATCTGTGCCTGTCCTGCAAGGGATGTGCCTCGGACTGTCCGACCGGTGTCGACATGGCGTCGTACAAGGCGGAGGTGCTGCACCAGAGCTACCGACGTCGGCTACGCCCTGTGGCGCACTACTCGCTCGGGTGGCTCCCGCGCTGGGCTGCTGTCGCCGCTCGGGCGCCGCGCGCCGTCAACGCTGCGGCGCGGCTTCCGGGTGTGGGTCCGCTGGCACTGCGGGCGGCGGGCATCGATCCGCGTCGCTCGATACCCGAGTTCGCCCCGAGGACGTTCCGGCAGTGGTTCCACGAATCGCACCGGCCCACGACCGGTGATCCCGTCGTGCTCTTCGTCGACTCCTTCACCAATCACTTCACGCCCGAGGTGGGCCGCGCGACGGTGCGTGTGCTCGAGGCGGCGGGCTACCGGCCCAGGCTGACCGAGAAGCAGCAGTGTTGCGGTCTCACGTGGATCTCGACCGGTCAACTGGACGCCGCGAAGCGCATCCTGGGACGTACCGTGGACGCCGTGACCGAGGCGTCGGACGGCGGTGTTCCCATCGTGGGTGTCGAACCGTCGTGCACCGGTGTACTACGAAGCGACGCAACGGAACTGCTCGGCAAGGAGCACGCCGCGCCCGTCGCCGAGGCCACCCGCACGCTGGCCGAACTGCTCACCGAGCGCGGGTGGGAACCGCCGTCCCTGAACGGCCGAGAGGTGGTGGCGCAGCCGCACTGTCACCATCACGCCGTGATGGGCTGGGGCGCAGACGCGACTCTGCTCGAGAGAGCGGGCGCCGATGTGCAGCGCCTGGGTGGTTGCTGCGGGCTCGCCGGGAATTTCGGCGTCGAGAAGGGGCATTACGACGTCTCGGTCACCATCGCCGGTCAGCAACTTCTGCCGGCGGTGCAGTCGGCGGCGGACACCGCGTCGATTCTGGCCGACGGCTACTCCTGCCGTACCCAGCTGTCCGATCTCACGGATCGCCGCGGTGAGCACCTCGCGCAAGTGTTGGCGAGCGCGTTGCCTGATGAGACGGAGTGACGTGTAACACTCGTCGAGGTGGGGTATGCCCTGCCGAAACAACCGTCCTGGGGGGACATCATGGCTTTCGATCTGACGCTCACACCGGCCCAACACGAGTTGGTCGGTCGTGCTCACGACTTTGCCGAGAACGTGGTGCGACCCGTCGCGCAGCACTACGACAAGGAGCAGGAGTTCCCGTGGCCGGTGCTGCAGGAGGCGGCGCGGGCGGGCTTCTACTCGCCGTTGTTCTACCGCGACCTCATCGGTGACCCGACAGGGCTCTCGCTGCCGGTGTTCATGGAGGAACTGTTCTGGGGTTGTGCGGGAATCGGTCTCGCGGTGGTGATGCCGGCGCTCGCGCTGTCGGCCATCGGCCAGGCGGCGACGCCCGAACAGATGCTCGAATGGGCACCGCAGTGCTTCGGCACCCCGGACGACCTGAAGCTGGCGGCGCTCGCCATCTCCGAGCCCGAGGGCGGCAGCGACGTTCGCAACCTGCGGACGACGGCGCGGCAGGACGGCGACGACTGGATCATCGACGGCCACAAGATGTGGATCGGCAACGGTGGCATCGCGGACGTGCACGTGGTCAACGCCAATGTGGACCCGGAACTCGGTCACAAGGGCCAGGCCCTGTTCATCGTCCCCGGCGGGACCCCCGGACTGGAACTCGTGCGGAAGCTCGACAAGCTGGGGTGCCGTGCATCCCACACCGCGGAGCTGAAGTTCGACAGTGTCCGCATCCCCGGCGCCAACCTCCTGGGCGGCCTCGACAAGCTCGAGCACAAGCTGGCCAAGGCGCGCGAAGCGGAGAAGACCGGAATCAGAGGTCGCTCCGCCACTCTCGGAGCGCTCGAGCAGACACGACCGATGGTGGCCGCTCAGGCACTCGGAATCGCCCGTGCCTCTTTGGAATACGCGACCAAGTACGCCAACGAGCGTGAGGCGTTCGGGTCGCCGATCATCGACAACCAGGGCATCGCCTTCCCGCTGGCGGACCTCGCCATGCGTATCGACGCGGCGCGACTGTTGACGTGGCGCGCCAGTTGGATGGCCGCCACGGGTGTGGCCTTCGAGCGCGGCGAGGGGTCGATGGCCAAGCTCGCCGCCACCGAGGTCGCGGTGGCCTCCACCGAGCGGGCGATCCAGACGATGGGCGGGTGGGGCTACATCACCGACCACCCGGTGGAGAAGTGGTACCGCGACGCCAAGCTGTACACCATCTTCGAAGGCACCAGCGAGATCCAGCGCGTCGTCATCAGCAATGCGATCGCGCAGCAGGACGGCGCTCCGCCGCTGCACGTACAGATGGATGCCGAAGGGTCGGCGCTCAACAAGGCGTTCGGCCGCGGAACCGAGACGCGCACGAAGGTGATGGACAAGGCGATGGCGGCCAAGGACAAGGTGCCCGAGCCGGTCCTGCGCGGCGCCATGAAGTTCCTGCAGCCGCCCAGCCGCAAGTAGCCGCGTCGTTTCGAGGCCCTGCCGCCGGGTACCGCCCTGCGCATGGTCACCTCGGAACGTCCGCGACGCGTCTCACCCGATCGCGGCATCACCCTGCCCGGCATCGTTCTCGGTGTCGGGCTGGGCGGTTTCGTGGACGGCATCCTGCTGCACCAGATCCTGCAGTGGCACCACCTGCTGAGCAGTTCGGGCGACGACAACATCGGGCTGCAGCCCTACCCTGTCGACACGGTGCACGGCCTCGAGATCAACACGCTGTGGGACGGCATCTTCCACACCGTCACCTGGCTCGCCGTGCTGCTCGGACTCGGGTTGCTGTACTCGCGCGTCACCGGGTCGCGCGGGCGGGTATGGGCGTCCCGCGTGCTGTGGGGGTGGGTCCTGGTCGGGTGGGGCCTGTTCAACCTTGTCGAGGGCATCGTCGATCACCATCTGCTGGGCATCCACCATGTCCGCAGCGGTCCGAACCAACTGTGGTGGGACCTCGGCTTCCTCTCACTCGGTGTCCTCCTGATCGCCGGCGGCCGGCTCCTGCAGCGCAGCGCACGTCGATCGCGATGATGCTTGCGCACGACGCCCATCACGGCAGCGGTGGTGTCGGACCGGTCGTGACCCTCGTCGTGGTGGCCATCGCCTACGTCGTTGCGGCGGAGCGCTGCAGGAGTGAGCCGCGGGGGTGGAACCCGTGGCGCACGGTGAGCTTCCTCGTCGGCATCGGGCTCCTCGTTCTCGCCGTGGTCCCCGCACTGTCGCCCTACCCGGACGGCGACTTCCGCGGCCACATGCATCAGCACCTGCCCCTCGGTATGTACGCGCCGTTGGCGCTGGTACTCGGTGCCCCGATGACGCTGGTGCTGCGCTCGGTATCGTCGTCGACCGGCCGCGCCATCGGACGTGTCCTGCGCTCGCGGCCGGTGCACGTGATCGCGGATCCGGTCGTAGCGCTGGCCCTGAACCTCGACGGTCTCGCGCTGCTGTACTTCACCCCGCTGTACGAGGCGACGACGCACAGCACGGCGCTGCACCTGCTGGTGCACGCGCACTTCTTCCTGGCGGGATACCTGTTCGCGTGGGTCGTAGCCGGCCCCGACCCGGCACCGCATCGGCCTTCGGTACCCACCCGACTCTGGATACTCGGGGCGGCGATCCTCGGTCATGCTGTCCTGTCGCAGCTGATGTACGCGGGACTCCTCGTGCAGATTCCGGTTCCCGCCGATCAGCGCCAGGGCGCCGGCGAGCTGATGTACTACGGCGGCGACATCGCCGAACTGCTTCTGGCGCTGGCGCTTCTGCTCACGTGGCGACCGGCACGACGTCGCGAAGAAACGCCAGCTGGTCGGCGATGATCCGGGGGAAGAGCGGCTCGACGTAGGGATCGAAGTGACCACCCTCGTACGTCACCACGGTGGCGCGGGGGATCTTTCGTGCGGTGCGCAGCGCGATGTCCGTCGGGGTGATGGCGTCGTTCGTGGCGATCTGGACGAGGGCGGGGCACTGAATGTTCGCGGCCGTCTTCCCCGGCGAGTACAGGCCGATGTGGAGCAGGATGCGGGCGGCGACCGTCTCGGGGTAGTCACCGGTCCGCAGTCCCGACGCCTCGAGAAGGCGGTCACGTCCCACCGCGGCATCGGGCGACACCATGGCGGCGACGGCACCCGGTTCGCCGATCGAGTCGATGTAGCGAGGCTCGCGGCCGAGCAGAGCCCGGATCTGGTCCGAGAGGGCTGCCGGTGCGAGACGCAAGGTCTGGCGCAGGCCGGCGGAACGCACGGCGGCGATGCCGTCCACGTGCGGGACCTGCGCGATGATCGCGGCCAGTCGTTCGCCCGTGCCCGCCAGGGTGAGGACGTGGCCACCGCCGAAGGAGGTGCCCCATGCGACGACGCGGTCGGGGTCGACGGCGTCGAGTCGCCGGGCGAAGGCCAGCGCGTTGCGCCAGTCCTCGAGCTGCCTGCGCACGTCCAGGAGCTGCCGTGGGGTTCCTTCGCTGTCGCCGAAGTGCCGGTAGTCGAACATCGCGACGACGTAGCCCGCCTGGACGAACTGGTCCGCGTAGGCGGGGAGGCGCAACGCGCGCACCGATCCGAAGCCGTGGGCCATGACGATGATCGGCGCGGAACCGTCGAGCCCGGCAGGTCGGAGGACCGAGATCGCACAGCGATCGGAACCGGAGTCGAACCACAGGTCGTCGCGAACGGCGTCAGGCATGCGGGCTCCTCTTGATTGACGTTCAAGAGAACGTAGCAGCGTCTTGATCGAGCATCAAGATAGGGTGACCGCATGCCTCGGAACAGACGTCCGCAGGATCGGGAAGAAAAACGGGCCGAGATCGTCGACGCCGCGACGGCCCTGTTCGTCGAGGCCGGATTCGACGGCACCCCGCTGAGCCGGATAGCGCAGAGCGCCGGCGTCACGCCCAACACCATCTACTGGTACTTCTCCGACAAGGACGAACTGCTCGTCGCCGCCCTCACCGAGATCACGGCGACGGCGTTGACGCGCTTCGCGGAGCTGGAGGTGACGTCACCGCAGGAACGGCTGACGTGGGTGGTCACCGAACTCGAGCGCTACCACCGGTTGGTGGACACCGTGCACGCCCGCGCTGCGGTGTCGGCTCCGATCGACGAGTGGCACAACGGTTTCCATGCCATGGCCGATGCGCTGGTCGCGGAAGAACTGCGCCGCGTCGGCGTCGCCGAGGAGCGGATCGCCGCGCGGACCAAGGTCGTGGTGTTCGCCGTCGAGGGCATGCTGACGCATCCGCAGAGCGCTGCCGACAAGGCTGCGATCGTCGACGCCCTGTTCACCTAGACGACCGGGGTGCCCTACCGGGGCGCTCCTCGGCAGGGACTTCCCCCGTGGACCGGCACCGCGAATGCTGGACACCAGCACCACCGACGAGAGGAACCGCGCATGCAGATCACCCGAAGCTCGATCGCGACCACCAAGGGTCCGGCCGACTGGTTCACCGGCGACGTCTACATCGACGCCGTTGCCGCAGCTCCGACCCCGTCGCGGGTCTCGGCCAACCTGGTCCACTTCATGCCGGGGGCGCGTACGCACTGGCACCGCCACTCGCTGAGTCAGACGGTGTTCGTCACCGAGGGCGTCGGTCTGTGCCAGCGGCAGGGTGGGCCGGTCGAGGTCATCCGTCCCGGCGACCGCGTGCTGTTCGAGGCCGATGAGGTGCACTGGCACGGCGCCGCACCGGATCGTCTGATGGTGCATCTCGCCATCAACGAGGGCGACGACGAGCACGACGTCGTCGTGTGGATGGACCCCGTCACCGACGCGGAGTACACCGCGCACGAGTGACGATCAGCGGGGGAGACGTCCCTCGATCCGCTCCACGATGGCAGGCCAGATCTCCGACCGTGGATCGACGACACTGAAGTGGTCTCCGGGGCCTTCGACAAGCGTGACATCGTCACCTGCGGCCGATGCTGCGGTGACGTACTCGCGGCCGATGTCGTTCAGGTTCGGATCGTCCGATGCCGCGACCACGACGATCTGCGGAACCCCGAGTGGCAGTCGCGCTCGGGGGGACGACTCCGCGTGAGCATCCGTGTACCGCGAGCCCAGGGCTGCACGCACCGCGCCGTCACCCAGGCCGCGGTCGTCGGCGATCTTCAGGTCGAGGACTCCGGCGAGACTCACGGCCAGTGCGGGACGGGCATCCGCGGCCCAGCGCATCGCGAGCTGTCCTCCTGCCGAATGGCCGAGGACGGCCTGCGCACCAGCGTGCTTCAGGGCCGCGGCGACATCCGCCGTCGTCGTCTCCCACCCGTGCTCGTCGGGGCTGCGGTACTCGACGTTCCACGTGACGTAGCCGCGGTCGGCCAGATCGATGGCCGCGGCGTCGAGCGAGTCGAGTCGCCACGGTGCCCGCCAATAGCCGCCGTGGATCAGGGCGACGACCGGCCCGCTCGTCCCCCGCACCTCGGCGAACTGTTCGGGGTGCGCCCCATACGACTCGACGGTCGCCGGGTGCAGTCGGTGATGGTGAATCCTGTCGACGGCGTAGCGCAGCCCGCCGAGTCCCCGTCCGCGAATGTGGGCGTGCAGGCCCGCCGAGAGGTCCGCGGCCACGTAGCCGTAGTCGACACGCACCACACACCGGTCGCTCGCCTGCGTGCCGACGCGTCCGCCCGCGGCCGGGACCACGATCACGTCACCGGATGCCACGGAGACGTCGTCCGACACGTGGACCTCCCCGGTGGCGCCGCGCGCAGCGAGCGCGGACTGCACCAGGTCGGTCACCGTGCCGAGGTCTCGAACGGCGTCCGGGTGCAGGACGACGTCGATTCGTTCCGAGGACTCGCTCATCCCTCGAATCTACGTCCTAGGCTCGGGGGAATCGACGGAAGAGGAGCAATGGACGAGCGCGCCATCGAGAAGGCTATCGTCACCGATTTCCGCGAGCGGATGAGTTACGGGGCGTACCTCGATCTCGACACTCTGCTCAGTGCGCAGAAGCCGGTGAGTGTCCCGGAGCATCACGACGAGTTGCTGTTCATCATCCAGCACCAGACCACCGAGCTGTGGTTCAAGCTCGTGCTGCACGAACTGCTCGCCGCACGCGACGCCTTCGACGCCGACGACGTCGGGTTCGCGCTGAAGTGCGTCGCTCGTGTCAAGCACATTCAGAAGACGCTGACCGAGCAGTGGTCGGTGCTCGCGACACTCACGCCCACCGAGTACGCGCAGTTTCGCGGGTTCCTGGGAAACTCGTCGGGGTTCCAGTCCGCGCAGTACCGTGCGGTGGAGTTCGTGCTGGGCAACAAGAACGCGGCGATGCTGACGGTGTTCGAATCCGACTCGGTGGCAACCGAACTGCTGACGCGGGTGCACCGCGAGCCGAGTGTGTACGACGCCCTGTGGCGGTGCCTGGCCCGCGCAGGACTCGACGTTCCGGAGAGTGCGCTGCGGCGCGACGTCACCGCGCCGTACGCGCGCAACGACGATCTGATGCCACTGATCACGCACGTCTACGAGAACCCGACCGAGAACTGGGCCGCGTACGAGGCGTTCGAGGAATTCGTCGACCTGGAGGAGAACTTTCAGCTCTGGCGGTTCCGGCACATGCGCACGGTGCTCCGTACGATCGGGCACAAGAGCGGCACCGGTGGCTCCAGTGGTGTCGGCTTCCTCCAGCGCGCCCTCGAGTTGACGTTCTTCCCCGAGTTGTTCGCCGCCCGCACCGAGATCGGACAGCCATGACCGCAGCAGACCTCGACGCACGGGACCCCCTGCGCGAGTACCGCTCTCGCTTCCACACCGACGACGCCGATCCCGTCGTGTCCTATCTCGACGGCAATTCGCTCGGTCGGCCCACGACGGCGAGCATCGAGCGTGTCTCGACGTTCATGACGCAGGCCTGGGGTGGCCGGCTGATCCGCGGGTGGGACGAGGAATGGTTCGAGCTGCCCATCACGTTGGGCGACACGCTCGGTCGAGTGGCCCTGGGTGCAGCACCCGGGCAGACCGTCATCGGTGACTCCACCACCGTCCTGCTTTACAAGATCGCGCGCGGGGCGGCGGCGCTGAGGCCGGGCCGGACCGAGATCGTGCTCGATCGCGACAACTTTCCGACCGATCGCTACGTCCTCGAGTCCATCGCGTCCGAGCTCGGCCTGACGCTGGTGTGGATCGATTCGGACCGGCGGTCGGGCGTACGGACTGCGGACATCGCCGATGTCGTCACCGAGCGAACAGCGTTCGTGCTTCTCAGTCATGTCGCCTACCGCTCGGGCTTTCTCGCGGACGCGTCCGCGGCGGCCCGTGTCGCGCACGACGTCGGCGCCCTGGTGGTGCTCGACCTGTCGCACTCGGTGGGGTCCGTGCCGCTCCGTCTCGACGAGTGGGGTGTCGATCTCGCCGTCGGCTGCACCTACAAGTACCTGAACGGTGGTCCCGGCTCGCCCGCGTTCGCATACGTCCGCGCGGAGCATCTGCCCGAGTTTCGGCAGCCCGTATGGGGATGGATGGGGCGTGCCGACGCCTTCGCCATGGAGCAGGGGTACGTCCCGGCCGAGGGCGTGCGACGCGTCATCAGCGGCACCCCGCCGGTGCTCGGCATGATCGCGATGCAGGACACGCTCGCCATGATCGGCGAGGTCGGCATGGACGCGATCCGCGCGAAGTCGGTCGCTCTCACCGAGTACGCGCTCGAGCTGGTGCGCTCGGACCTGGTGCCACTGGGCGTGGAGATCGCCTCGCCGGAGAACGCGGACGAGCGCGGGGGACACGTCACGCTCGATCACCCCGATTTCCGCGAGGTCACGGCGCGGCTGTGGAAGCGCGGTGTCATCCCCGACTTCCGGGCCCCGAGCGGCATCAGGCTCGGCCTGAGCCCGCTCAGCACCAGCTTCGAGGAGGTGCGCATCGGCGTTCTCGCGATCGCCGAGGAGCTCCGGCGCTGACACCTGGCACCACAACACGACCGGTCAGATGGTTATGCTCTGACGACTTTGTGGCTGAGGGGGTCCGGTGGGGGTCGAACGTGCGCGTATCGGAATGGTCGATGATCACGAGCTGACCATCCGTGGTCTGCGGGACTCCCTCGCCGATCATCCCGACCTCGACTTCGTCGCGAGCGCCCCCACGGTCGCCGAGCTGTTCGACGCGACCACGGACCTCGATCTGGTGATCCTCGACCTTCGACTGCGTGACGGATCGTCGCCGGTGTCCAACGTCGAGGCCATCCGCGCCCGCGGTCTCGACGTGCTGGTTCTCACCTCGGGCGAGGATCCATTCCTGGTGCGCTCCGCCGCCCGCGCCGGTGTGCTCGGTGTGGTGCGCAAGTCCCAGCCGATCGACGCGGTGGTGGACGCCGTGCGGAGTGCAGCCCGGGGCGAGATGGTGCCCACCATCGACTGGGCGGCGGCCATCGACGGGGATCCCGACCTCGCCGCGGTGGATCTGAGCCCGCAGCATCGACGGCTCCTCACGCTCTACGCGGCCGGGGAGACCGCCACGCGGGTCGCGTCGACCATGGGTATCTCACCCGAGACGGTGAACGACTATCTCGGCCGCATCCGGCTCAAGTACGCCGACGCCGGCAGGCCCGCCCCGACCAAGACCGATCTGTACAAACGGGCACTGGAGGACGGGTGGTTGCCGTTTCCTCGTCGACGCAGGAAGTCGTGACGACGGCGGAGCGCAGCGCGGCCGATCAGATCCTCACGATGTTCGGCCGCTTCATCGGCGTGGGCTACGTCTTCTACCTGCTCGTGTCGATTCCGCTCATCCGCGATCTGGAGGGGGTGTCGGCGTCCTGGTGGACTCCGGTCGGGCTCGTCCTGTTCTTCGGACCCGGACTGGCGTTGGGCGCCGCGTCGTTCGGCCGGCGGGGTCAGCGTGCGCTCCGGCCACTGGCGGCGGCCTGCGCCGTGGTCTTTCTGCTCGGGTTGCTCACCTGGCCGCTCGGATGGACGGGCGAGACCCTGCCCGACGGGAAGGCTGCCTGGTTCTCCCTCTTCCCTGCCCTGGCCTCTCTGGGGGCTGCGGTGTCGATGAGGCCGCGCTGGGCGTTCCTCCATCTCGCGGTGGCCGTCACGGGTGTCCAACTGGTCAACCACTATCTGCGTGACGCCGGTGACCGGAGTCCGTTGGTGGCAGACATCGTCTACAGCTTCGGCTTCAGCCTCATCTTCGTCGCCGCGTCGATCACGGCGTCGCGCACGGGCTTCCTTCTCGATCGCACCCGCGAGTCCACCTACGCGCAGGCCGCCAGTTCTGCCGCGGTGCAGGCGCGGACGGTCGAACGTCGACGGTTCGACGGGTTGATCCACGACAACGTCATGTCCACGCTCCTCGCCGCATCGCGCGGTCCGATGGATCAGCGTCTCGTCGACCAGGCGAGCGTCGCGTTGGCGGAGCTCGACACGTTGCGACGGGACGCGCTGCCGGTCTCGGACTTCGAGGTGCAGGACGTGGTCGCGCACCTTCGTGCCGCGGCCGCGGCAGTGGACGCATCGGCGACACTGAGCTTCCGGTTCGAGGCCGATGCGGCGGAACGGACGGTGCCGGCCGAGACCGTCCGCACCGTGGGCGCCGCCATGGCCGAGGCGATGCGGAACAGCCTGCGGCACGCGGGCCCCGATGCCCACCGGTCGGTCGTGGCTGCGCTCTCCCCACTCGGACTCCGGGTGACGGTGACGGACGACGGCCCCGGCTTCGATCTGTCGTCGATACCGGCACATCGCCTGGGCGTCCGGGTCAGCATTCTCGACCGCATGCACCGGCTTCCGGGCGGCTCCGCCGCGCTCCACACCGCGGTGGGTCGGGGCACCGTCGTCGAACTGCGGTGGGAGGCACAGTGAGCAGAACGAACGATGTCACGACTCTGCTGGGCATGCACACGCGTGCAGCCTTCGTGGTGGTCGCCTTCAACGTCGCCGGTGTCGTTCTGGCCGCCGCCTCGACACTCGAGGGCGTCACCGAGCCGGCGCTCGTCGCGGTGGCGGTCGTCCTGCATGCCGTGTCCGTAGCGGCACTCCTCCGCGTCCCGGGCGATCCGATCCCCTTCGGCGCGACGGCAGCCGTCACGCTCACCGGCCCGCTGTCGTCTGCGATCGTCCTCGCCGCGCTTCCGGTGCCGATCGGGAACCCTCTGCAGATGTGGCCGATCGGGACGGCGGCCGGGATCTACACCTTCCTCTGTGTCCGCGGGCGCACGTGGTGGGCGTGGGCCGGGTTCCTCGGCATCTTCGTCGTCACGCTCGTCTGGTGCCTGCTGACCGAGCAGAGCGCGGTCGACGCCGTGCTGTACGTGCTGCCCAGCGGCGCGCTGGTGTTGATGGGCACGTTCTTCGCGTTCGCGCTGCGCTCACCCGTCACGGACATCTTCCGGCTACGGGAGGAGTCCACGAGACAGGCAGCGGAGGAAGCCGCGGCCGCCGCGGCACTGCACGAGCGGGACCTTCAACTGACCCGGCTCGACGAGCTGGCCCGCCCCCTCCTCACCAGGATCGCCTCGGGCGAGCCGCTGTCCGACGACGAGCGACTGTCCTGCCGTCTTCTCGAGTTCCATCTGCGGGACACCCTGCGTGCTGCCGGACTGGCCGACTCCGAGGTGAGCAGTGCGGCGCGGGCAGCGCGGAGTCGGGGAGTCGACGTGGTCCTGCTCGACGACCGCGGCGCGGACGCGACCGGCGTGGTCGATCGCGACATCGTGACCTCGGTGATCACCGCCCTCGAGAGCGACTCCACCAGCGCGGTGACGGTGCGTCTTCTTCCGCAGGACCGGGACTCGGCGGCGTCCATCCTGGTCACAGGAGCGGACGGAACGCACCGGGCCGAGTTCGACCGATCGGGCACCCGGCTGTCCTCCTGAGAGTCATGCCCCGTTCAAGTCCGTGCGGCACGGTGCGGAGCATGCAGCTCTCGCGACGCTCCCTGTTCCGCTACGCCGCGCTCGGTGCCGCGGCCACGCCGTTGCTCGCCTGCAGCACCGGGCCCACCCTGGTGCGGGCGCGCCCGTCGCTGACCCACGGCGTCGCGAGCGGCGACGTCCGTGCCGATGGTGCGCTCGTCTGGGCACGGTCGGACACGCCCGCGACGATGATCGTCGACACGTCGGCCACCGACGCGTTCTCCTCCGTCACGACGACGCGGGGACCTCTCCTCACACCGCAGTCCGACGGCACCGGAGTGCTGCGCCTCACGGGTCTGCCTGCGGGACAGCGAGTGCACTACCGCGTGACACTGGAGGGCGAGGACGGCGCCACGTCGGAGCCCGTCACCGGGGTGTTCTCCACGGCTCCCGACAGGCCGTCGAACATTCGTCTCCTGTGGGGCGGTGACACGGCGGGCCAGGGTTACGGGATCAACCCCGACATCGGCGGCATGACCATCTTCGGAGCGATGGCCGATCGGGAACCGGACCTGTTCCTGCACAGCGGCGACGTCATCTATGCCGACGGGCCGCTCGAGGAGAGTGTCACGTTGCCCGACGGCCGGGTGTGGCGGAACACGATGTCCGAGGCCAAGTCCAAGGTCGCGGAGACTCTCGACGAGTATCGCGGGCAGTACGCGTACAACCTCACCGACGACAACTACCGGCTCTTCAATTCCTCGGTCGCGCAGGTGGTGCAGTGGGACGATCACGAGACCGTCAACAACTGGTATCCCGGTGAGATTCTCGACCTCAAGCAGTACACCGTGAAAGATGTGAACCTGTTGTCGCAACGGGCCTTGCAGGCATTTCACGAGTGGCTCCCGGTCGCTCCCGCGGAGGCCGTCGACGGGCGGGTGTACCGGAAGATCGCCTATGGTCCGCTGCTCGACGTCTTCGTCCTGGACATGCGGAGCTACAAGGATGCGAACAGTGCCAACACCGCCCCGACCGGGGAGATTCTCGGAGATGCACAGCGACGGTGGCTGATCGACGAGCTGTCGCGCTCGAAGGCCACGTGGAAGATCATCGCCAACGACCTCCCGCTGGGACTGGTGGTGCCGGACGGGAAGACGGCGCAGGAGGGCGTCGGCAACGGTGATCCCGGCGCCCCGCTCGGCCGGGAGACCGACATCGCGCAGGTACTCACCGCGATCGACCGGAACGACGTCACCGGCACCGTGTGGCTCACCGCCGACGTGCATTACACGGCGGCGCATCGGTATTCACCCGAGCGCGCCGCCTACCAGGAGTTCCGCGAATTCTGGGAGTTCGTCAGCGGGCCCCTCAACGCGGGTGCGTTCGGGCCGAACGACCTCGATCCCACCTTCGGCCCGGAGGCTGTGTTCGTGCACGCACCGCCGGAGCCGAACGCCTCACCGCTCGATACCTTCCAGCACTTCGGTGAGGTGCTGATCGACAAGGACTCGAGGTCGCTGACGGTGAACTTGTGCGACGGTACCGGTGCCGTGCTGTTCACTCAGGTGCTGCCCGCGCCCTGACGGCGCGATCAGATCTCGAGGCCCAACAGGTGGTAACTCAGCGCCTTGCCGTGCCCGTCCAGTTCCGCCGAGCCGGTGACTCCGCCGCCGAGTTGTCCCGGTAGCTCGAAGACTACGGCCAGAACGGTCGCCAGCACGGTTCGTCGTGGCGCTCGGATGGTGCGGTTGCCGTAATGCGCGACGACGACATCGAGGGTGAGATCCCGGGCCAGTATGTCGAACGACGCTGCATCCCTCGCGAAGACGGAGAGGATGAGGGTGTCGCCCTTGTCTCCGGTTCGAACGTCGGCCAGGTCGTCGACGATCATCGTGTGCCCTCCATCAGGTGAACCTCGGTGTGTACGAGGTGCCGTGGAAGCGATGTCGATCGAATGCACAGGACCTCCGAACTGGATCGCCGTGCACCGCCTCCTCCGGCAGGACCGTTGGTGTACAGACTCTCCACCTCCCACCCGACCACGTCGGCATCCTCCCGTGACCCCGCCCGCCCGGTGACGCGGAGCCGCACCTCGGTCGGTGCGGTGTCGGTGGCGAGGCCACGGAAAGCCGCTCCGGCACCGATCAATTCGACGGTCACACCGTCGGGGTCGAGTCCGTGGACGTCGGCGAGGCGCTGCGTGACGATGTCCGCGGCGAGTCGGGCGCGCTCGTACGCGCGAGGTCCCGCGTAGCTGATCTGGCCCTCGCCGATCCACCCGTCGAGGAAGCCGAGCGTCACCTTGAGCTCGTCCGGTCGGGTGCGACCGGTGGCGCCGGTGAGGGACACCCTGTCGGGGCCGACCTGCTCGAAGGTCACCGCCCCGAAGTCGGCCGTGACGTCGGGTGTGAGGTACGTGGTGGGGTCGCCGACCTCGTAGAGCAGCTGCTCGATGGCCGTGCGCGTGGTGAGGGTCCCGCCCGTGCCGTCCACCTTGCCGAAGACGGCGTCCGCGTCGGCGGACACGTCCGCATACGGGAAGCCGAGGTCGGCCATGCCGGGAACCGGTTTGGTGACGGGGTCGGCGTAGTAACCGCCCGTCAGTTGACCGGCGCACTCGAGCAAGTGCCCCACCGCGGTCGCGGCACCGATGGTGCGGGCGTCGTCGAGGTCCCAGCCGAACTCGTGGACGAGCGGCGCGACGTACAGCGACGGGTCGGCGAGTCGGCCCGTCACGACGATGTCGGCACCGGCGCTCAGTGCCGGAAGCACCGCGTCCGCTCCGATGTAGGCGTTGGCGGACACCAACTTCTCGGGATGAGCGGAGAGGGCCTTGCCGGTCTCCCACACGAGGGGATCGAGTGTGCGGACGGCGTCGAGGACGTCGTCGCCGGTCACGGCGGCGACTCGAGCCCGACCGCCGACGAGGTCCGCGATGCGCCGCGCCGCTGCGAGGGGATGTGCTGCGCCACCGTTGGTCACCACTGTGGTTCCGCGGCGAAGCACGTGCGGCAACACCGCTCTGATGCGGGCGAGCAGGAGGGGGTCGTACCCGGTGTCGGGATCGGCGAGCCGTCTCGCGTTGCCCGCGGCGACGGTGCGTTCCCCGAGGCACTCGAAGACGAGGTAGTCGAGGTCAGCGCGATCGGCGAGGGTCACGGCCGGGTCGATGCGGTCGCCGGAGAAGCCGGAACCGGCGCCGAGGCGAATCGTCTTTTTCACAGCGAGATCGCTCCTGTCAGGAGGGCCACCACGGTCATGACGATGGTGGTGCCGAACGCCCACCCGAAGATGAAGCGCTGGTGCTTGCCCAGTTCCACCTTCGTCATGCCGATCAGCACGAACGTCGCGGCGGTCAGCGGACTGAGCGGGAAGCCGGTGGTCATCTGGCCGAGGATGGCGGCGCGGCCGGTCTCCATCGGGTCGCCGCCGAACGAGGCCGTGGTCTCGGCGAGAACCGGGAGCACACCGAAGTAGTAGGCGTCGGGCGTGAAGACCAGGCTCAGCGGCATCGATGTGATCGCGGTGATGACGGGGATGGAGGAACCGAAGGAGTCGGGGATCCAGGACACGAAGGTTTCCGCCATCGCGGTGATCATGCCGGTGCCGTTGAGGACTCCGGTGAGCACGCCCGCAGCGAGGATCATGACGACCACCATCGTGACGTTGCCGCCGTGCTTGGCGAACACTTCCTGCTGCGCCGACCACCTCGGCTTGTTGACCAGGACCGCCAGGGCGAAGGCGATGGCGAACGCCACCTGCAGCGGGGCCAACTGGAACAGGAGGATGACCAGCAGCACCAGTGTCAGCACGACGTTGAATGCCATGACGGCGGGATGCACTGTGGCGCGGACCGGCAAGTCGTCGACATGGGGCGTACCGGGGCCGGCTTTCACGGGCGTGGCGGTCTCCGTCAGGGCGCCGATCCGCTTGCTCTCCATGCGGCCGATCATGAACGCGGAGAACAGCACCCACACGATGCCCGCGGCCATGGCCGGGATGACGGGCGTGAAGATGTCGGCGCTCGTCGCGTCGAGGGCCGCCATGGCGCGCACCGTCGGGCCGCCCCACGGGATGATGTTCATGATGCCGGCGGACAGGGCGATGATGCCGGTGAGTGCGAGCGGCCGCATGCCGATGCGCTGATAGATCGGCAGCATCGCGGACACCATGATGAGAAAGGTCGAGGTGCCGTCGCCGTCGAGAGCGACCATGAGGGTGAGCACCGCGGTGCCGACAGCGATCTTGGTGGGGCTGCCTCCGGCCCACCGCACGACGCGGCGGATCGCGGGATCGAAAAGCCCCTGGTCGACCATCAGGCTGAAATACAGCACCGCGAAGGCGATCATTATCGCGACCGGCGCGACCTTGATCAGCCCCTCCGCGATCATGTCGCCCAGGTCGGCGCCGAAGCCGCCGACCAGCGCGAAACCGATGGGTACCAGCACGAGTGCGACCAACACCGACACCCGGCGGGTGAATGTCAAGGCCAGAAACGTGATGATCGTGGCGAAGCCGAGCGCGGCAACCATGTGACCTCCTACAAGGACTTCGTCACATGTTGCTCACATCACAATTGCAAGTCCAATATCAATTGCCGATGCATTGATGGCGCCCATGCATAGACTTGGCGGGTGAACCTCAACCTGGGGATGACGCACCTTCGTTGCATCGTCGCGATTGCCGACCACGAGAGCTTCACGGCCGCAGCGTCGGCACTGGGCATGGTGCAGTCTTCGCTCAGCAGATCGGTCGCAGAGGCGGAGCGCCGACTGGACGTCACGCTGTTCGAGCGCACGACGCGCAGGGTCGTCGTGACACCCGACGGTGTCGCCGTGACGCAATACGCCCGGAAGATGGTGCAGGACTTCGACGAGGGGCTCGCGCAGATCGGCCGTTTCGTCACTGGGGATCGCGGCACCGTGTCGGTCGCCTGCCTGCCCTCGCTCGCCGCCACCTTCCTTCCGCCCTATGTGGTGCAGTTCCGCCGCGACCACCCGGATGTTCTACTCGAGATCCGTGACGGGCTGCGTCAGGAAGCGCTGACCGCCCTGCTGACCGGCACCGTGGACATGGCACTCGTCTCGGCGCCGACGACCGAACCTGGACTGGTCCACCGAACTCTCACCGCGGACTCGTTTCACTGTGCGTTCGCAGCCGGCCACCCCTTCGACGGCCGGGAGCACATCGACTGGGCGGAACTGGCCGGCGAGCCGTTCATCGCGTTCGGGTCCCAGAGCAGCATCGCCGGACCCGTCGCCCGTGCGCTCGGCGACGCCGACGTCCGCACGGGGCCGGTGATGCACGCGCAGAACGTCGGTGCGGTCGCCGGTCTGGTCGCGGCGGGTCTCGGTGTCACCGCCGTTCCGCAGTTGGTCCTGCCCATGATGGAGTTCGCGGGGCTGCGTCACGCCCCGTTGTCACCGACCGTCGAGCGGACCATCTCGCTCGTGCGGGTCGAGGGCCGACACGAGACGGCGAGCGTGAAGAACTTCGTGCGGTGCCTGACCGCGTGACCGGCTACTTGCGCCCGGCTGCCCAGCGCATGCCCCAGCCGTACTTCTTGTCCAGGTCCGCCTGGCTGCCCTGGATGTACTCGACCTCGCGCGTGACCGTGATGCCCTGGCCGGTGTTCTGGATCAGCGCGATGGAGCAGATGCGGGCGGAGTTGTTGTCGGAGTCCAGACGCACCTCCACCTGCGGGCCGCTGGTGGGGAACAGCGTGACGACGCCGTCGACCGCGGCCCAGTTCGGGGCGCCGTCGTAGATCATCGCGAAAATAAGAATGCGCTTGAAGGCGTCGGGCCGCGCGAGGTTGATGTGCATGTTCTCACCGCCTGTGACGGATCCGGAGCGGTCGTCGCCGTCGAGCTGGATGAACGGTGCGCTCTCGAGGGCGCCGAAGCTCTTGCCCAGCGCCTGGATGACGCCCTTCGACCCGTCGGCCAGCTCGTACAGGCAGCCGAGGTCGAGGTCGACGCCGCCGGTGCCGTACGACGCGGCGGCGAGCTTCGCGAGGAAGCCCTTCTTCTTCGGCTCGGGTGCGGCCGCGCCCTGCGACCAGTTGAGGTTGACGCGCATCGCGCCCTGGCTCTCGCCTTTCTTGGCCAGATTCACCGTCGGCGCGGCCTTCGACAGCGTCACCTTGCTCAGATTGACACCGCCCGCTGTCGGGGCGGGGGTGGACGGCCTTTTGGTGTAGTCGATCGCCATGGATGGGAGGCCTTTCTTCCGGAAACGGCGGTGTCCGTTTCGCGCACTTCCCTCAGCGTAGTCGCCGTGAGGGGGCCGCACCTACCGTCGACCAGTCCTGCACTGCGAGAGCAACTTCGGCCAGAAATTTTTCTGGAGGGTACTTGGCACTCTCGGGTGGAGAGTGCTAAATTCGGTGTCACGCACAGAGGAGCCGAGCATGATGGGCTCGGTGTCCACGAGATACAGGAGGTGTGTTGCTGTGCTTCGCTTCGATCCTTTCCGTGACCTCGACGCCGTGACCTCGAGCTTGCTGGGAGCCGGGTCGGGCACCGACCGTTCGCCGCGGTTCATGCCGATGGATCTGTACAAGGTCGACGACCATTACGTCCTCGACGCGGACCTCCCCGGTGTGGATCCGGGCTCGATCGACCTCGACGTCGACCGTGGAACCCTCACGGTGACGGCCCACCGTTCGGCGCCGAGCGGCGACTCCCGGCAGTGGCTCACCTCGGAGCGCTTCACGGGCACCTACCGTCGCCAGCTCGCGCTGGGTGACGGCATCGACACCGAGCGCATCACCGCGTCGTACGACAACGGTGTTCTCTCCGTGCACATCCCGCTGTCGGAGCGTGCCGCCCCGCGCAAGATCAGCATCGCGCAGTCCGAGAACACCGGCGGACAGACGACACTGGAGGCCTCGGCGTCCTGAGCACTCGACGCTGGCGAACGCCGTGCACCTCGGTAGGGGCGCACGGCGTTCGTCGTGAGTGCCCATGTCGTAGTGTCGAGACCGATGGCGACGGAGACGACATCCGGACGACGACGGCGCGCGACCGACATCGCGATCGCCGCGGCGGTGTTCGCCTACAACCTGCCGGTTCAGGGCACATCGAGTCCCCTCGAGCTGATCGTGCCGGTGGGGCTGTGTCTGCCGTTCGTGTGGCGTCGTCGCCATCCTGTCGGCTCTTTCGCCGTCGTGATCGCCGCAGCTCACCTGCAGGTACTCCTCGGCCTCGGGCCCCTGGTGGCGGACGTGATGGTGGTGTTCTCCCTGTTCGCCGTCGCGTCCGCTCGCGCCTGGCAGATCTCGCTACCGGCGGCAGTCGTCGCTGCCGGGTGGACTCTTCTCGTGACGCTGCCGGACCGAGAGGCGAACGACCTGTCGCCGGGAGACGTCGGACTGTTCGTCGCAACCATGGCCGTCGCGTGGCTCATCGGCACGTTGGCCCGAACCCGGCGCCTGTACGTGCAGTCTCTGGAGGAGCGTGCGGCGCAGGCCGAGCGCGAGCGCGAGACCGGCACCCGCATGGCCGTTCTGGGTGAGCGCACCCGCATCGCACGAGAACTGCACGACGTCGTCTCGCACAGTCTCAGTGCGATCGTGCTGCTGTCGGAGGGTGCGGCATCGATCGCTCACGCGGATCCGGACCGTGCGGCCGAGGCGATGCGCTCGGTGCGCGACACCAGCCGCGGTGCGATGAGTGAGATGCGGTCCATGCTGACCGTGCTGAGATCCGACGACGACCCCGTCGGCCCGCAACCGGGTCTCGATCGAATCGACGCGCTGCTCGACGAGTCACGCGCCGTGGGCATCCCGGTCGTACGGGTGGACGAAGGGACACCGCGCGAGCTCGGTGCGGGTGCCGCCGCGGTCGTCTACCGTGTGATCCAGGAAGCACTCACCAACGTCCGAAAGCACGCCGGCGAGGTGCACGATGTTCGTGTGTCGCTGTGTTGGAACGACGACGGAGTCGACATTCGCGTGGTGGACGATGGGAAGAGCGGAACCGGAACCGGGGGACTCGGATTGATCGGGATGCGCGAACGAGTCGAGGCTCAGGGAGGGGACCTCGAGGTCGGCCCCACGGACTCCGGGTTCGGCGTCCACGCGCGTCTGCCGGTGCCGAGGTGACCACCATGCGTGTCGTCCTCGTCGACGACCAGGAACTCGTCCGGACGGGCCTGCGCATGGTTCTGCAGTCCCGAGGAGTCGAGGTGGTCGGCGAGGCGTCGAACGGTCGGGAAGCCCTGGAGGTCGCACGCTCGGCGAAGCCGGACGTCGTCGTGATGGACGTGCGCATGCCCGTCATGGACGGTGTCGCCGCCACGCGTGCACTCTGCCAGAATCACGGTTCTCCGAAGGTGTTGATACTGACCACGTTCGACCTCGACGAGTACGCCTTCGAGGCGCTGCGGTGCGGCGCGAGCGGCTTCCTGCTCAAGGACGGCCCGGTCGACGAACTCGTCGCCGCGCTCGGCCACGTCCGGGACGGCGACGCGGTCGTGGCACCGTCGACCACGCGGCGCCTGGTGGAACACGTGACCCGAGGGTCGGCGCCGTCGTTCACCAGGTCGGCCGACCTCGAGAAGTTGACCGCGCGGGAGACCGAGGTGCTGTACGCGATCGCCTCCGGGCTGTCGAACGCCGAGATCGGCGCGTCGCTGGGGGTCTCCGAGGTGACCGTCAAGGCACACGTGGGACGGATCCTCGCCAAGCTTGGGTTGCGCGATCGGACGCAGGCGGTGATCGTCGCGTACGAGGCCGGACTGATGCAGCGCCCCCGCTGATGCGACGCCCTGGCCGATGCACTGTCCGGCCTGATCTCCTACTCAGGTATACCTCCGAATATCCGCCCCCGGACTGACGATTTTCGCGCCCACCGTCGGCAGAGTGTGGGTCATGGACATCGTCAACACACAGGGCCTCGGCAAGCGGTACGGATCGACCACCGTCGTCGACGACCTGAACCTGCGGATTCCCGAGGGTTGCGTCTACGGCTTCCTCGGGCCCAACGGTTCGGGTAAGTCGACGACGATGAAGATGTTGTTGTCGCTGGTGACGCCCTCGTCGGGTCAGATATCACTCTTCGGCCGCCCTCTCACGCGGGAGACGCGACGCGACCAGCTCGCGCAGGTCGGTTCGTTGATCGAGGCACCGCCGGGATACGGGCACCTGACGGGTGCGGAGAATCTGCGCGTCGTCCAGCGCAGTCTCGGACTGCGCGCGGACCAGATCGACCGGGCTGTCCGGACGGCGCGCTTGCAGGACCAGCTCGACAAGAAGGTCCGCAACTACTCCCTGGGCATGAAGCAACGCCTCGGTATCGCCATGGCGCTCGCACGCGAACCGCGCCTGCTGGTCCTCGACGAACCGACGAACGGACTGGACCCCGCAGGAATCGAGGAGATCCGTGAGCTCCTGCGTCATCTGGCGTCACACGGAGTGACTGTCATGGTGTCGAGTCATCTACTCGGTGAGATCGACCGGACCGCCGACGTACTCGGGATTCTCAGTGGCGGGCGCATGATCTTCCAGGGATCGCGTTCCGATCTGACGAGCGCGGCCACACCGGACGTGCTGATCGACACCGTCGACCCGGATCGTGCCGGAGCGGTTCTGCGAGAGAAGCTTCCGACCCGTGTCGACGGCCACACCGTTCGGGTGACGGGTATCGACGATCGCACGACGGCGCGTGTCGTGGAGGACCTGGTCGGGGCGGGGGCCGGCGTGTACGGCGTGCGCCGTGACGAGCAGTCCCTCGAGGACGTCTTCATGAACCTGACGAGCGGGGGTCGGCTGTGACCACGACACTGTCACCGTCGACGACGTCCGGCACGTCGTCGGTGCGCAACGAGTTCGCGAAGTATCGCCACCTGCGCCTGGGCGTAGTCAGTGCCGCGCTCGCGCTGGGAATCATCGCCCTGACGATGGTGGGCATGCTCGGCGGCGCCCCACAGGGTGAGGGGGAACCGCTGACATGGGGCCTTCCCCTTGCAGGACTGTCGCTGGCACTTCCCCTCGCGTCTCCTCTGCTCATCGCGGTGATCGCCAGCCGCGCAGTGGAGATCGAGCATCAGGGAAACGGGTGGTTGCTCGCGCGGACGTCGGGTGTGACACCCGGGCGACTGTGCCGCGCCAAGTTCTGGTGCACGGCGGTGCACGTGGTCGTCGCGACCTCCCTCGGAAGCATCGGCGCTCTCGCACTCGGAGTTCTCGGCGGCATCTCGGACACACCGCCCGCCGGACTGTGGCTCGGTCAGACCGTGTCCGCTCTCGTCGTCGCGCTGGCGGTGCTGGCCCTGCAGGTGCTGGTCTCGGCGCGCTTCGACAATCAACTCGTCGCGCTGGGGAACGGCATCGTCGGCACCGTCGTCGCGCTGTGCTCGTTCGGGCTGCCTGTGTGGGCGGCGCACCTGACCCCGTGGGGGTACTGGTCGCTCATCGCGTCCGCGGACTACCAGGGCGACGCGGTGGTCACGCTCACGCCCTCCTACGGCAGCGTCGCTGTCCTCGCGGTACTCGCATCGGTGGTGTTCACACTTGCGACTCGTCGGCTCGACCGGCAGGAGGGATGAAGATCATGCGCTATGCAGAGATTCTGGGGGCAGAAGTGCTCAAGCTCAAACGTTCTCAGGTGTGGGCGGTGGTGGTCGTCCTCCCACTCGTCATGGCGGCACTCGGCGTCGTGAACACCGCGGCGTCCGGCGCCGGTCTCGAGGACGGCTGGAACACGTTGTGGCTCCGGACCACCGTCTTCTTCGGACTCTTCCCCCTCGCGCTCGGAGTCGCCGTGCTGGCATCGCTGGTGTGGCGACCGGAACACCGAGGTGGCAACTGGAACGCGCTGATGGCGAGTGCGACACCGACTGGACGCATCGTGGTGGCCAAGACCGTCGCGGTGGCACTGCTCGGAATTGCGATGCTGGCAGTGGAACTGGTGGCCGTCGTGATTCTCGGCAAGCTGGTGTTCGGGCTGCCGGGCATGCTGCCGACGCAGTACGTCGCGGTCGGTGCACTGACCGCGATCGCCGTGATCCCACTCGCTGCACTGCAGTCGACGTTGTCGATGACGATGAGGTCCTTCGCCGCTCCCATCGCGGTGGCGATGGTGGGTGCAGGTGTTGCCGTCGTCGCGATGACGGCCGAGTGGCACGCTGCCGTGTTCGTGTTTCCCTACGCCGTGACCACGCGGGCGAGCCAGCTCGCGTCGGGTGCCTTCGGTGACCCCGGGGCGCTGACGACCGGCGCAGCCACCGCAGTGGTCACTGCCGCCGTTCTGCTCACGGGGGTCCTGGTGGCGGCCACGACCCGATTGCTCGATCGCCGCGACGTGCACACGCGATGACCTGACTCGACACACACCGATTCATCGACACGAAGGAGACGTCATGTACACACGGAACGCACCCGATGCCGATCGGACAGCACCGGCCGCGCGTGCCCGCGCCACCAGAGCGCTCGTCTGCGCCGCGATCGCCCTCGTGTCGTTGCCCGTTCTCGTGTTCGTCCCCCTGGGCGGCTTCGTCTCGGCCGCAGTGGGTGTCGTCGGGATCGTCGCGGGATGGCGTGGCCTGCACGAGACCGTGCCCGGTGACCCGGGGCGTGGGGCGACGGCGACCGGTTTCGTCGTCGCCCTCGTGGTGACCGCGGTGTGCATCGTTGCGGCGGTGTTCTGGACTGTCATGGTCGTCGACCCGGCCATCACGCAGAATTCCGATCTGCGACGTCTCGTCGACGGGCTCCTCTCCTGACCCGCGAGTGACGGCCCGACACACGCTCGGGTAGCAGCCGACCGAAAGGTTTCTTATACTTCCTGAGTGACCGGGGGACCACTGCAGGGCCGCAGCCATGTCCATGATCGCGACCACACGGGCGCGCGGGCAGCGGTGGCGGTACTGCTGTGTCTGTACTCGTCGGCAGTGTCGGTCGGCACGATCTGGAACGGGTATCGAACCGTGGTCGCCCTCGCTGTGACCGTCGGCCTGTGTCTCCCCTGGATCTGGTCCCACGTCCGGCCACGCACGACTTTCGCGATCATGGCCTCGGCCGGCGCGGCTCAGCTGGCTTTCCTGAGCGGGCCGGTGCCGGCCGATCTCGTGCTGCTCGCCGGTGTCCATGCTGTCGCCCTGTACGCGTCGCAGCGATCCGCACTCGTCAGCGCCGGGTGTGTCCTCGTCGGGGCCGTGATCGGCGGCATCGTGTGGGGCGATTCGGTACGTGACGTGATCGTCCCGCTCGCCGCCGTCGGCGCGGCGACGTGCGCCGCGTACACGTGGGGTAGGAGCGCGGCGGTGGACCGGGCCTACCGCGACACCCTGGCGGACCGCGCCGCACAACTCGAGCGGGAGAAGGTCCACCTCGCTCGACTCGCTGCCGCCGAGGAGCGCGAACGCATCGCTCGGGACATGCACGACGTCGTGTCGCACAGTCTCGCCGGTGTGCTGACGCTGGCCGAGGGAATGGGACGGGCCGGCGACCTCTCCCCGGTGCATCGCCGCGCGGTACGCACCATCGCCGAGCACTGCCGAACGTCACTCGACGAGTTCCGCACCGTCCTGACGATGCTGAGGGACGACGGGTGCGCGGGAAGCGCGCCGCGGCTCTGTGATGTGGCATCGCTCGTCGAGCGGGCGCGCGCGTCGGGGTTGACCGTGACCCTGGATCTGGCCGCAGATCCGCGGACCGTACCGGTCGATGTGCAAGAGACCACGTTTCGGGTGGTGCAGGAAGCGCTGACCAACATTCACAAGCACGCGGGAGACCATGTCAGCGAGGTCGCAGTCGCCGTCGTGAGCGGCGACGGGGCGCTCGCGGTGACGGTCGAGGACGACGGGTGCGGGGCGTCGTCCACACAGACCGGAGGCTACGGCCTGCGCGGGATGCGTGAGCGGGTCTCGTCCCTCGGCGGTACCGTCGCCGTCGCCCGTTCCGGCACCGGCGGTTTCGCACTGCGTGTGGTTCTGCCGTCCTGCAGTTCCGTGGCGGCCGGAGCGGCCCGATGATCCGCACGGTCGTCGTCGACGACAGTGAGCTCGTGCGGGCGGGTCTGCGCATGATCGTGGATTCGGGGTCGGACACCACGGTGGTGGCGGAGGCGTCCGCGGGTGCCGACGCGGTGGCCGTCGTCCGTGACATGCCCGGCGAGGTCGACGTCGTCCTGATGGACATCGACATGCCCGGGATGAACGGCATCGACGCCACCCGCAAGATCGTCGAGATGGAGAACGCACCGAAAGTGCTGATAGTCACCACCTTCGCAGTCGAGACCTACGTCTACGACGCGATCATGGCAGGTGCGAGCGGCTTTCTTCTCAAGGACACCCCACCGGAGTCGTTACTCGCCGCCATCGTCTCCACCCATGCCGGCACAGCGGTGGTCTCGCCCCAGATGACGCGCCGACTGCTCGCATCGCAGACGCCGCGGGCGACACCGTCCGCGTCGGCGGCGCGCTCTGCGAAGCTCGACTCGCTGACCGAACGGGAGAGGGACGTCCTCACCCTGATCGGGCGGGGTATGAACAACGCGGAGATTGCCGCCGAGCTGGTCATCGCCGAGGTGACGGTCAAGACTCACGTCGGCCACATCCTCCGCAAACTGGAGGTCCGAGACCGCATCCGATGTGTCGTGTTCGCTTACGAGGCCGGGGTGATGGCAGGCGAGGAGTGACGCGGCCTGCTCGTTCGACTGCCGCCCCGTCGGCGCGAGGTACGTCGCAGCACCAGTACCGCCGTGCCCGTTCCCACGATGCTCCAAACTCCGAGCACCGCAGCGGTTTCCGCCAACCGCCAGGTTCCGCCGATCTCCGCCGAGGCGGCGCCGTCGCCCAGAAGTCCGCCGCGGAACGCGAGTCCCAGCCAGTACAGCGGGGTGGCCTGTCCGAGCCACTGCATCCAGAGCGCCTGCTGCCCAAGCGGATACAGCACACCCGACACGCTGACCACACCCATGAGCGACAGTGAGACGAAGCTGAGGTTTCGCGGGTTCTTCACGGCCGCCCCCAGCGCGGCACCGAAGGGCAGGGTCGCGGCCAGCCCGAGCGGCAGGATCCACAGGAGGTGAGCGAGATTCGACAGATCTGTGGCGACGAACCCGCCGAACAGCAGTGTTGCCTCCGCGATGATCACCGCGACCGTCACGAGCGTGATCGCTGTCTGTGACACCAGCTTCCCGATCAGGTAGGCGTGGATGCCGTAGGGCAGGGACCGTGCGCGCAGCAGGGTGCCGTCCTCGCGTTCGGTGATGAGGATGGTGGCCAGTCCCATGAGACCGCTGAACACCACGTTGATCGCAAGGATCCCGGGTATCGCGTAGGTGCTCAACGACGCACCGGAGTCGCCCAGCCTGACACCCCGCAGGAAGAACATCACCACCAGCGCCACCGATGGGAAGAACACGTAGTTGAAGACGAGAGGCAGACCCTGACGGAACTCCTCGCGGCCACGGTCGAAGCCGATGCGTGCGACAGACATGATCATGCCGGCGATCCTTTCTCGTCCAGTGCGTCGATCATCTGCAGGTACGCGTCCTCGAGTGACCGGGGTCGTACCGCCAGGTCGGTGATGCGGGAGTCGCGCAGCAGGGTGCGGACGTGGTCGGTCGCGTCCCCGTCGACGACGGTGGATCGGAGGTCACCGCAGACTCTGTGGGTCACCCTCGTTCCACGTGCGTGTTCGCGGGCGATGTCTGCGGTGCTGCCGCGCGCGACGATCCGCCCGCCCACCAGGATCGCCACCGAATCGGACAGGAGCTCCGCCTCCGCGAGATCGTGCGTCGTGAGTATTACGGCCGTGTCCCGTGTGCGGGCGATCGACTGGAGCAGCGCGTGAAACTCCTGTCTCGCTTCGGGATCGAAGCCCACGGTCGGCTCGTCGAGGAACAGAAGTTCCGGGTTCCCCACCAAGCCGATGGCGACGTCGAGTCGGCGCCGCTGGCCGCCACTCAGGCGCCCGACTCGCGTGGTCGCCTTGTCCGTGAGGCCGACGGCGTCGAGGAGCTCGTCCGGCTCGAACGGCGTGGCGCGGTCCCGCCGTGCGAAGGGTCGGTAGTACGACGCGATGTGTGTGAGGAGATCGCCCGCGCGCCAGCGTCGATGATCGCGCCAGGACTGGAGTACCACGCCGATACGCGACTGCCACTCTTCCGTGGCGTCGTCGGGATCGATGCCGAGCACGCGGACGTCGCCACTCGACCGGCGTCGGATTCCTTCGAGGATCTCGATGGTGGTGGTCTTCCCTGCACCGTTCGGTCCGAGCAGTGCGGTGACCTCACCGGCCTCGATGCGGAGGTCGACTCCGCGCAGCACGTCCGTGTCGCCGTAGCGCATGCGGAGGTCGCGGGTCAGCACAGCCGGCTCGCGAGTGTCGGGTGTCAGCGGGAGCCGTTCGTCACGAGCGAGTGCAAGCGCGGTCGGGTGGGTCATCGCTGGGCCTTCCGTCGATCCGGAGAGGGGAAGCGGGTCGGGAATCCGGACGGCATCCGGATTCCCGACCCGTGCTACACGACCCCGTCAGGGGTCCGCTCGAACGTGGTCACTCCTTGGAGTGGTCCTCGAACGGAAGGATGGCCTCGGTGTTCGGGCCGATGAACTCGCCGGTCTCGTCCTGGAAGCGGCCGAGGTCTGCGACGACGGGTGCCTGGTAGGTCTTGATCATGAGTGTCTCCTTCTCGTGTGCTGGATCGGTGTGAGCGTGTGGTCAGTTCTTGCGATCGGCGATCGGGTTCCATCCCTCGGCCTGGCCGCCGATTCCGTATCCGGTCTCGGTGCGGAATTCGCCGAGATCGACGATCGTGGGGGTCTCGTAACGGTCGGTCATGGTGAATCTCCTTTCCGGGGTGTTCGATCGTGCATGGTGAACCGCGGTGGCTCACCACGTCCGATGGCGGTATCGGTTCCGCCACCGTGTCTGTGGGTTCCTACGCGGCCTGCTGTGAGGCCCTCGGAACAGTGGGGTGGTCCGGCTCGGTACGGCCGGATCGGACGCGGAAGAACGTCGCGAAATCTGCACCGGACATGGGTTCGTCGACGATGCGGCCGTCCGCTTCGATCCACGCGTGGGCGGTGAACGGCGGCGCCGTCAGGACTCCGACGCACCAGTCCGGCCACGTTCCGCGAGTGCGGCACACGAGCGCGGTGGCGAGCGAGCGCGGAAGGCAGGACGAACCGCCACGACAGAATGCGCTGACCGTCAGAACGGCGTCGCGGGCGTCGCGTGCATCCGCATACGACGCGGGGCGCGCGCCCCGGGCCGTCGCAGTGAGGATGCGCCGCGTCGTGTCCGGCGATGCGTGTGCCAGCATCCGGGCGAGCGCCACCGCGGTCCCGACGGCGACTCGCTCGAGGAGGTGGAGATCGGCAGGTGTGCGGGGGAGGACGTCACTCACAGCAGGCCCGCCTCTCGGAGCTGCGCGTCGACGGTCTCGACATCGGTTCGCGCCGTGGCGTCGTCGATCTCGTATCGCCGCGAGATCTCGCGAGCCGTGTCCTCGATGCCGACTCCGCCGCGCAGGCTGTCCGCGATGGTGGTCGCCGTGCCGTTCAGGTGAAAGTACCGACCTTTGCGCCGGTCGAGGAGGACCTGGCCGAACTCGGTGGGAACGGCCGTCACGGACGGTCGTCGGGTGCGAAGCATCGTCGTAACTCCTACTCGTCGGTGTGCGGAACGGGGTGTCAGACGGTGACGCGCTCGAGCGTCGCCGTTCGGTTGCGAAGGAAGACCGAGAGATTGAGAGCAGGATGGATGTGCGGCGGCGGCGCCTCTCGCTCACTCGGTGCGCTCGTGCCCCTGAACGAGGCACTGTCGATGATCCCGGTGTCGAGGAGGTGGGCATCCTCGACGAGCGCGACCAGGGCATGGTGGTGCGCTGCATACCCGCGAACCGATTGCGGTCCGCCGCCGACCTTGTTGGTGCGCAGGAGGTATTCGTCGGGGAGAAGTTCGCGCATCGCGGCCTTCATGAGCGGCTTCCACTCCAGCGGAGTGTCACGCTCGTCTCGGCGCACGGCCAGCGTCGCCTCGACGACATGATCGTCCAGCAGCGGTGATTCGTAGGCGACGCCGAGTGGCTGTCCCAGTTGAGCGGTTCCCCGTGTCAGGCGGGCCGCGTCGCGGACGTAGAACAGGTCGGCGTGGTCCGCCCTCGTGGCGCCCAGTGGTGCGGGCGAATGCGCGAGAAGCTCGCGGAGACGGGCGCGGCCGTCGTCGCTGAACCACGGTGGGAGCGACGCCGGAGCGGACCAGTCGTTCAGACCCGGTGCGCTTCTCGTGCTCGAACGGTCCAGTGCCGCGGCGAGCGAGTCCCTGAGCCAGCGGTCGTACGACCGCCGATCGAGCAGCTCGCGCAACGTCGTCAGGGGAGAGACACCGGCGGGAACGTGTTCGGACCGCGCTCGCCGCCAGGCTGCCCACGGGCGGGTGCGTGCGAGTGTGTGGTCCCAGCAGGGCAGCCCACGCAGGATGTGATCACCACCGAGCCCGGTGAGGTGAGTGGTCAGCCCGCGGGCGCGATCGTCCTGCAGCAGAGCGACGATCCGCGGCCCGGCCGTCGCCGCCTGGGTGACGTCGTCGAGCGGGGCGTCGATCCGGTCGATTCCCTCGTAGAAGTCCTGGAGGTCGTCGGTCGACAGTGTCAGGTGTGTGTGCACGCCGGGCATGGTGGCCAATGCCTTCCGCGCCCACTGCAGGTCCTCTGTGCCTCCGGGATCGTCGTTGTACATCGTGCGGGCGAGCACACCTCCTGGTTCGCGGGAGGCGAACCAGCACAACGGTGTCGAGTCGAGACCTCCGGACAGATCGACCGCGGTTCCCTCAGCTCCGGTCATGTGTGCGGACACACTGTCCCGCAGCGCCGTACGGAGCTGTCGTGCCCCCTCCTCGCGGTCGAGTACCGCGTCCGGAGCATGCCACCATGTTCCCCGGCGCGCCCGTCCGGTCGCGTCCACGATCACGCACTGGTCTCCCGGAAGAGGAGTCACGCCCGTCCACATCGAGTACCGATTCCACGGGTGTGGCAGGGTGCCGGCCAGCGCGAGGATCAGCGAGTCGTCGTCGAGGTCGAATCGGCCGATCTCGGCGAGCACATCGGCGCGGTCGCACACGATCGTGATGCCACCGACGACGGCGGAGTGGAGCCGCCGCGTCTCCATCGCGGTGCCCGACGCATAGATCTCGCCGTTCATGGACCCGATGGTGAGATGGCTGCCGTGGAATGCGCTCGACGCGGCGGCCAGGTCCTCGGATCTGGTGGCACCGAACAGGATTCGCTGCAGAGCGCCGACCGTCGCGTCGGACCGGCCGACGACGGCGAGGGCTCCGTCATGTGTGCGTCCCTCGACGATACGGTCGGTCGTGGTGTGAGCGAGCAGCAGGGGACGGCCGCTAGGGTGTCGGACCTCGTGCGTCGCAACGGGACCGACAGCGGCGGCGACTGCGTCCGAACGGGGATCGTCGGGGAGGACCACGACGAAGGAACGACCTCGCGGATCGAGTGCGACCGTCGTCTCGTTCTCTCGTGTCATCGGCATGGCAACCACTGTGCTCGCTGGAGCGACTCACGTCGTCGTGCGACGGACGTATTTCCGGGACGCCGAACGGAGGAGGTCATGTCCTCCGCCACCCTCGGGTGGGAGGATGGTCTCCTACTCCGGTAGGAGATCGCAGTCCGTGAGTGCTCGAAGCCAGTAGGTTCGACCCATGACCGACTCCACGGCAGCCGCCCATGCCCGCGCCGCGTACCGCACGTTCGAGCCCTTCCACATCTCGGCGTACTTCAATCTCGAACTCGGAGCGGCGGGCCGGGACACCGGTCTCGACGGACACGCCTGGTACGTGGGCTCGCGCGCCGAGCCGATGGGGCCGTGTGCCGCCGGGGTGGTCGCCGCCGCGTTCTACAGCTTCAACACCACGCTGATCGAGCGCTCCTGGCCCGCGGCGATCGCCGCCGGCCTCGACACCGTGGCTCGGCGCCGATGGGACGCGCTGGACACCGTCCTCGGAGGTGCGCTGGGTGAGTCGGTGTCCGACCCGGGCCTCACGTCGCTGGCCGACCGCCTGCACGGCATCGGCGACACGCTCACCTTCGCCGGCCGCCCACTGTCCGCAGCATGGCATCAGTCGTCGGCGCCCGACGTCCCGCACCTGCAGTTGTGGCACGCCATCGCGGTTCTGCGGGAATGGCGCGGCGACGGCCACCTCGCGGCTCTCCTCGACGCAGACCTCGATCCGACGGAGGCCGGTGTCTTCCACGAGGCCCAGCACCCCGAGCCCGGTGCTCGTCGGGTGCTCGGGCGTCGCATCACCCAGCTGACGCGCGAGTGGTCGGACGAGCAGTGGGACTCGGCGGCCGAGCGTCTCGCCGCGCGCGGTCTCGTCACGACAGCCGACGGCGTCGAGACGCTGACGGACGACGGTGTCGCACTCGACCGCCACATCGAGGACCGCACTGATGCGATGGCCGCCGCCGCGTGGCGCGGTGTCGACGACGCGGAGGAGCTCATCTCCTCCGCGCGCCCCTACGTCAAGGCCGTCATCTCCGCGGGCATCCTGCCGGGAACGAAGAAGGAGGGCTGACCTACGCCTGCAGCAGGGTCGCCGCGCTGAGGTCGTCGATCACGAGATCGGTGACGATCTTTCCCGCGAGGGCCGCTCGCAGCGCGGTGAGCTTGTACTCGCCGGCGACGATGCACACGCGTCGCGGCACGGCTTTGAGTCGGTCCAGGCGTGGGCCGCTTGCACGTTCGTTCAGCGCGATGCGGTCGTAGCTGCCGTCGGAGCGGAGGAAGACGGTGGCGATGTCGCCGACGACACCGTCCCGGTCGAGTTCCTCGAGATCCGACTTCTCCAGGTAACCCGCGCTGTAGACGTGGCTCGGTACAGCGCCGCCGTGCACGCCGATGCTGAACACGGCGAGGTCCATCCGGTCCTGCAGGTCGAGCACGCGTTTGATGCTGCGTTCGCGCCACAGCATCTGCCGAGTCTCCGGGTAGTCGAAGAACGCGGGAACCGGAAAGCCCTGGGGGAGAGCGCCGTACGCGTCGGCGACAGTGCGGACGATGTCCGTCGCGTAGGACACTCCGGTGGTGCGCGTGTTGGCTGCGCCGTTGAGTTGAACCACGTGCGAGTTGTGGGTGCGCTTCGGGGCGAGGTGTCGACTGACCGCGCTCACCGTCGTGCCCCACGCGACGCCCATGACCATGTCGGAGGCGAAGAACGTCGTCAGCAGGCGGCCCGCGAACATGGCGACCCGGTCCAGGCGATCGACGTCGCTGACGGTCTCCGGAACAGGCACGACGTGGGCACGGACGCCGTACCGATCGGCGAAGGCGCGCTCGAGCCCGGGTGCCTGGCCGAGAGCGGTGCTGATCTTGATCTCCACGAGTCCCGACGTGCGGGCGAAGGTGATGAGGCGGGAGACCGTGCTGCGGGAGACGCCCATCTCGCGGCCGATCGCGGCCATCGTCAAGTCCTGGAAGTAGTAGAGCCGCGCCGCCTGCACCGCGTCGATCGTGCGCGGATCCGTCGCGTCGGGGAGCAGGTGTTCCCCGTAGATCATCTGCAGCTCCGACATGAGCCCACGCTAAACCACATCGGGACCGCCGCGGTATCGCGATCCGGTCCGAATTGCACATATGTGCACGCGGTTTGCGACAACGTGCATGTCACCTAGCATGGCTCCCAGTTGCTCTTTATGGCCTGGATCACAAACACGAGGGAGATGGCGTGACGGACAAACGCGCGAAGTGGGGGCTGCCCGCAGAGATGGCAGCCGAGTTCGCGGGAACGATGATTCTGATTCTGTTCGGTGCCGGCGTCGTGGCGCAGGTGGTCTCCGGCGGTGAGTCCGGGAGCCTCGGTGACCACGACTCGATCGCCTGGGCCTGGGGCCTCGGCGTCATGTTCGGCATCTACGTCGCCGGCCGCGCCACCGGTGCGCACCTCAATCCGGCTGTGACGCTGTCGTTCGCGTTGTTCCGAGGCTTCGCGTGGTCGAAGGTCGCGCCGTACGCGCTCGCGCAGACTCTCGGTGCCTTCGTCGCCGCGCTGCTGGTGCGGTGGAACTACAACGACATGCTGAACGCGATCGATCCCGAGCACACCACCGCGACGCAGACGATCTTCTCGACGCTGCCCGGCAACGGCACGCTGCCCGTCAGCCTCGGCTCCGCGCTGATCGACCAGATCATCGGTACCGCGATCCTGCTATTCCTCATCGTCGCCGTGTCCGACTCGCGCAACAGCCCGCCGCTGTCCAACATGGCCCCGTTGATCGTCGGACTCATCGTCGTGGCCATCGGCTTCGCATGGGGCACCAACGCCGGCTACGCGATCAACCCGGCTCGTGACTTCGGACCCCGCCTGGCGTCGTTCATCACGGGATACGGTGGGGCATGGCGAGATCAGTACGGCAGCCTCTACTTCTGGGTGCCGATCCTCGGGCCCATCATCGGCGGCCCCATCGGCGTCCTGCTGTACGACAACCTGGTGGGTCGGTTCCTGCCGGCCGATCCCGACGGCGACGACGAGCAAGAGCCCAGCCGTCTGCCCGAGAAGTCCGCATGATCGTCCACTCCACTACCCAGGGGAACCACTCATGACCGAAACCCGTTACGTCGCAGCGATCGATCAGGGCACCACCTCGACTCGGTGCATGATCTTCGATCACAAGGGCACCGTCGTCGCCGCCGATCAGCGCGAGCACAAGCAGATCTTCCCGCAGGCCGGATGGGTCGAGCACGACGCCGTGGAGATCTGGAACAACGTCCGCAGCGTCTCCGCCGGCGCACTCGCCGCGGCCGACCTCACCCCGTCGGACATCGCGGCCGTGGGCATCACCAACCAGCGCGAGACCGCGCTGGTGTGGGAGCGCGCCACCGGCAAGCCCGTCTACAACGCGATCGTCTGGCAGGACACTCGCACCGACCGCATCGTCACCAAGCTCGGCGGGGGCGACGCCACCAAGTACACCGCGAAGACCGGCCTGCCGCTCGCGACCTACTTCTCGGGCCCCAAGGTCAAGTGGATCCTCGACAACGTCGAGGGCGCGCAGGAGAAGGCCGACGCCGGCGAGCTGTGCTTCGGCAACATGGACACCTGGGTCCTGTGGAACATGACGGGCGGTGTCGACGGCGGTCTGCACTACACCGATCCCACCAATGCCTCGCGCACGCTGCTGATGGATCTCGACACCCTGTCCTGGGACGAGGGCATCTGTGCGGACATGGGCATCCCGATGTCCATGCTCCCCGAGATCCGCAGCTCCTCCGAGGTGTACGGCAATGTCCGCGAGCGCGGTTCGCTCAGCGGTGTTCCCATCGCCGGCATCCTGGGCGACCAGCAGGCCGCCACGTTCGGTCAGGCGTGCCTGTCGCCCGGTGAGGCGAAGAACACCTATGGCACAGGCAACTTCGTGCTGTTGAACACAGGCACCGACAAGGTGATGAGCAAGAACGGACTGCTCACCACGGTCTGCTACAAGATCGGCGACCAGCCGACGGTGTACGCCCTGGAGGGTTCCATCGCCGTCACCGGATCGCTCGTGCAGTGGCTGCGTGACAACCTCGGAATGATCTCCACCGCAGCAGATATCGAGACCGACGCTCGCTCCGTCGACGACAACGGCGGCGCCTACTTCGTGCCCGCGTTCTCCGGTCTGTTCGCCCCGCACTGGCGCTCCGACGCCCGCGGCGCCATCGTCGGACTCACCCGTTTCGTCAACAAGGGCCACCTGGCGCGGGCCGTGCTCGAGGCCACCGCCTACCAGACCCGCGAGGTCATCGAGGCCATGAACGCCGATTCGGGCGTCGACCTCGAGGTGCTCAAGGTCGACGGCGGTATGGTGGTGAACGAGCTGCTGATGCAGTTCCAGTCCGACATTCTGAACGTGGATGTCGTCCGGCCGGTGGTCGCCGAGACCACCGCACTGGGCGCGGCGTACGCAGCGGGCCTGGCCGTCGGTTTCTGGGCGAGCGAGGACGAGATCCGCGAGAACTGGGCCGAGGACAAGACATGGACACCGTCCATGGATGACGCGGAGCGAGACAAGCTCTACGCCGGTTGGAAGAAAGCCGTCACACGAACACTCGATTGGGTCGATGCCGAATGAATTCCACCACAACAGCTCTCAGCCCCGAAGCACGCAAGGAAGCACTCCGACGTCTCGCCACGGAGGAGATGGACGTTCTGGTCATCGGCGGGGGTGTCGTCGGTACCGGAGCTGCCCTCGACGCGGTCACCCGCGGCCTGAAGGTCGGCCTGGTCGAGGCGCGTGACTACGCCGCCGGGACGTCCAGCAGGTCCAGCAAGCTGTTCCACGGTGGCCTGCGCTACCTCGAGCAGTTCAACTTCGCGCTGGTCTTCGAGGCGCTCAAGGAGCGGTCGCTGGTCCTCAACGACCTGTGCCCGCACCTCGCCCGCCCCGTGCCGTTCATCTACCCCCTCGAGAAGCTGATCGACCGGCCGTACGTCGGCCTCGGTATCGGCGTCTACGACGTGATGGGTGCCGGCCGCGGTGTGCCCTCGCACCACAAGCACCTGGGCAAGAAGAAGACGCTGGAATCCTTCCCGTCGGGCAAGCGCTCCGCCATCCGCGGTGCCGTGCGCTTCTACGAGGGCCAGGTCGACGACGCCCGCCACACCATGATGATCGCCCGCACTGCCGCGGCCTACGGAGCGTTGTGCGCCAACAGCACTCGCGTCACCGGCTTCCTGCGTGAGGACGACCGCGTGATCGGCGTCGTCGCGACGGACCTCGAGTCGGGGGAGTCGTTCGAGATCCACGCCAAGCAGGTCATCAACGCTGCCGGTGTGTGGACCGACGAGGTCCAGGAGATGGTCGGCGGTCGCGGGCAGTTCCAGGTTCGCGCGTCCAAGGGCGTGCACCTGGTGGTGCCCCGTAACCGCATCAACAGTTCGACGGGCATCATCACCCGCACCGAGAAGTCGCTGCTGTTCGTGATCCCGTGGGGGAGCCACTGGATCATCGGCACCACCGACACCGACTGGAAGCTCGACCTGGCGCATCCCGCGGCCAGCAAGAGCGATATCGACTACATCCTCGGGCACGTCAACAAGCTGCTCCAGGATCCGCTGGACCACAAGGACGTCGTCGGTGTCTACGCCGGTCTGCGTCCGTTGCTGTACGGCGAATCCGACTCCACCAGCACGCTGTCCCGCGAGCATGCTGTCTCCAGCCCCGTACGTGGCCTCACCGTCATCGCCGGCGGCAAGTACACGACGTACCGGGTCATGGCGAAGGACGCGGTCGACTCCGCGGTGCACAATATGGAGCGCAAGGTTCCAGAGTGCGTCACGGAGAAGATCCCGCTCGTGGGTGCCGACGGGTACTACGGCGCCTGGAACGCGCGCCAGCTCGCAGCCGACCGCGCAGGGATGCGCGTCGGACGCATGGAGCACCTGCTCGGTCGCTACGGCACCCTGGTCGGTGAGGTCCTCGACCTGATCGATCAGAACCCGGAGCTCGGCAAGCCGCTGGAGAACGCACCCGACTACCTCAAGGCCGAGGCCGTCTACGCCGCGAGCCACGAGGGTGCGCAGCACCTCGACGACATCCTGACGCGGCGCATCCGCGTGTCGATCGAGTTGGCCGACCGCGGCGAAGCTGCCGCAGCCGAGGTCGCCGGACTGGTCGCACCCATCCTCGGGTGGGACGAGCAGCACGTGTCCGACGAGATCGAGCACTACCGCAAGCGCGTTGCGGCAGAGCGTGAATCGCAGGCGCAGCCGGACGACGAGACCGCCGATGCCGCACGGCTCGGGGCTCCCGACGTGCGCGTGGGAGTCGGCGGCTGAGAGCCGAGGTGCGCACCCGCTGCAGTCTGCAGCGGGTGCGCGCAGCGCTGCAGTAACGTGCCTCCGGTGACGATGAGCTCGAGCCCGGCACCTCGTCGGGCCGCGAAGGCCGTGCTGACCCCGCTGCGCCTGGTGGCGTTGGGTTTCGCCGCCGCCATCGCAGTGGGCACTGTTCTCCTGCTGCTGCCCGCGGCGACGCAGGTCGGCAAGAGCACGGATCTGCTGGGCGCCCTGTTCACCGCAACGTCGGCGATGTGTCTGACCGGGTTGATCGTGGTGGACACTCCCACGCACTGGTCCGGCGCCGGTCAAGGCGTCATTCTCGCGCTCATCCAGATCGGCGGCTTCGGCATCATGACGATGGCGTCGCTGGTGGGTCTCGTCCTTGCCGACCGCATCGGTCTTCGCGGACGTCTCAATGCGGCGGCCGAACTCCGCACGTCCGGACTCGGCGACGTGCGGAGCGTCGTGGTGGGTGTCGTGAGGACCAGCCTTCTCATCGAGACGGCGGTCGCGGCGTGTCTGGCGGGCCGTTTCGCCGTCGGCTACGACGAGCCGCTCGGACGGGCCGTGTGGCTCGGCATCTTCCACTCCGTGTCCGCGTTCAACAACGCCGGCTTCGCGTTGTTCAGCGACAACATGATCAGCTTCGCCACCGATCCGTGGATCTGTGTGCCGCTCCTCGTCGCCGTGGTCCTGGGCGGCATCGGCTTCCCCGTCCTCTTCGAGGTGGCCCGACACGTTCGGGGACGCACTCGTCGACGATGGACGCTGCACACGCGGCTGACGGTCACGGTCACAGCGGTCCTGCTCGTGCTCGGCCCCGCATTGGTACTCGTACTGGAATGGTCGAACACTTTGTCCGAGCGCGGAGTCGGCGGCAAGCTGCTGGTGGCCGCGTTCCAGGGCATCATGCCGCGAACCGCCGGTTTCAACAGCATCGACTACGCCGACGCCGACAACGCGACGTTGCTCGTCACCGACGTGCTGATGTTCATCGGCGGCGGTAGTGGCGGAACCGCGGGCGGCATCAAGGTCACCACCTTCGCCATTCTGCTGTTCGTCATCATCGCCGAGGTACGCGGCGATCGCTCGGTCACGGTCTTCGACCGACGAATCGACTCGCGGGTGCAGCGTCAGTCCTTGACCGTCGCCCTCGTCGGCGTTGCGCTGGTGATGGTGCCGGTCGTGGTCCTTCTCGCCGCGACCCCGTTCGACCTGGACGTCCTGTTGTTCGAGGTGGTGTCGGCCTTCGCCACCGTGGGACTCTCGACAGGCATCACCGCGCAACTGCCGGGGTGGGGGCAACTGATACTGGTCGTCCTCATGTACCTGGGCCGCATCGGCTCCATCACACTGGTGAGTGCGCTGGCGGCGCGCGAACGCGATCGGCGATACACACTCCCCACAGAGAGGCCGTTCATTGGCTAAGAAGCCGTCATCCGACGTCGTCGTGGTCCTCGGGCTCGGGCGCTTCGGTAAGTCCCTGGCGCTCGAACTGATGGCGCAGGGTGCCGAGGTGCTCGGCATCGATTCGGACGAGGCCGTCGTGCAGCGGGTCTCCGATCGTCTCACCCATGCCGCCGTCGCGGACACCACCGACGAGGAAGCGCTACGGCAATTGTCGGTGCATGAATACGATCGCGCCGTCGTGGGTATCGGGTCCGATCTCGAGGCAAGTCTGCTCACCGCCTCCGCGCTGATCAACCTGTCGGTCGGCAACGTGTGGGCCAAGGCGATCAGCAATGCGCATGCCAAGATCCTGACGCAGATCGGTGTCAGCCACGTCGTGCGGCCGGAACACGACATGGGCAAGCGCGTCGCGCATCTGGTGCGCGGTCGCATGATGGACTACATCGAGTTCGATGACGGGTTCGCGATGGTCAAGACGACTCCCGCTCGGTTCCTCGTCGGCCATCGGCTCGGAGACACTGCCGTGCGTACCAAGTACAAGGTGACCGTCGTGGCTGTGAAGAGGCCGGGCGAAGGCTTCACCTATGCCACGGCCGACACCGTGATCGAGGCCGACGACATGGTGATCGTCTCGGGTCAGGTGCGCGACACCGAGCGCTTCAGTGAGCTCACCTGACGGTTCACGACCGGCGTTCCTCCTTCACCAGCTCCTTGGTACGGACCAGGCGAAGAACCGTCACGAGCATCACTCCACCGACGATGTTGAAACCGACCGTGTATCCGAACCACTCGATCCATTGCCGGTAGTCCACGTCCGCGCCGGCGTGAATCGCGCCGAAGATCAACAGCGAGTCGAGGATCGAGTGGAACAGCTGCAGCCCCGCCAACAGGAAGCCGGCCGCCATGGCCGCGATGATGCGGGCGACGTCCGACGTGGTTCCCTGCTGCATCCTGGTCAGTAGCGTCATGGTGCTGCCGCCGAGGATCGCCAGACAGATCGACTGTGTGTTCAAGGGCGCGTCGACGAAATGGTGTGCCGATTCGGACAGCACCATCAGCCACTGCGGGAACGCCTGCGCGACCAGCCACATCACCGCCCACCCGCCGACCAGGTTGGCCAGAAGAGTGCCGATCCAGAGCTTCGCGAGTTGTGCCGGGGTGCCGTCCTTCGAGACCACCGCGGCGATGGGCATGAGGAAGTCCTCGGTGAAGAGCTCGCTGTGCGCGAGATAGATTGCGACGAGCCCGATTCCGAACGCCAGTCCGGCAAGGAGGTGGCTGCCCGTCTCGTCCAGCACCGCGAGGTAGGCCATCACGCCCAGCGCCACCTCGAGTCCGCCGAACAGTCCGGTGACGATCACGGCTCGGACGGTGCGGTGCAGACGCTCGGCACCCTCGGTGACCACCGAGTCGAAGCTCTCTTCGAGCTCCTCCTCGACGGGACCGTCGTTGTCACCGTCGTTACGGCGCGCTTCTTCGCTCATCCCACGGTGTACCCCGCGTGGTCAGTCGCTACCGGGTGGTCAGCGCTTCTTCTTGTTCACCGCGGCGGAGGCGTCGTCGGCGGCGATGTTCCCCGCGGCCTTCGTCTTCTTGTCGAGTCGCTTTTCCTTCAGCGACTTGCCCGATTTCTGAGTCATCGAGTTGCGCGGAGACTTGTCAGCCATGGTGTCAGCCCCTTGATCAAGGGAACCAAATGGCTCCGATACGGCGAACACTACGCCTGATGCGGCGTGAACAGCGCAAACGCTGACAGTGGAACGGGCTGCGCGACTGACGCGTCCTACCCCGCGAGGGGGTGGGAACGATGTTCGTCGTCGCTGATGTGGGGGCCGTGCGGGCCGCGAGCCGAGCTGTGCTCGGTGAGGCGGAGCAGGTCGGTGTAGCGCCGCGAGGTGTGGTCGCGCTCCCCGGTGCGTCGACCGCGGCCGCACTCGCTCGAGCGGAAGAGCGAGCCGTCTCGGCACTGAACGATCTCGTCGCGGGCTTCTCTGCGACAGCGCGATCGCTGGATGTCGCTGCCGTCGGGTACGCCGACGCGGACTCGGCCAACGCTGCTCGACTCGAGGGGGTCGGGCATGGAGGTCGCTGAACTCGCGCCGCGTCGTGAGGTGGTGGCGTCGTGGGATCCCGACGCCGTCCGGATCGACGCGACGTGGATCGGTGACGGCGCCTCAGTTCTCGACTCTCGCGCGGCGGCAATCGACAGGAGCCGCGTCGATCTGCGCGAGGCGTGGCAGGGTGCGGCAGGCGATGCTGCTGTGAACGCCTCGGACGGGATCTTGCTGCAGCGCAACGTCGGACGACTCAGCTTCGGGTGCTGGAGCGCGCTGTAGTGGATGGTGCTTCTGCCATCGCCGTTGCTCGCGAGGCGCTCCTCGACGCTGTCGTCGTGGCCGAGGCGGACGGCTGCCTCGTCGCACCGGACTGGTCGGTGGTCAGCAACGGTGTCTCCCACACGGGGGTCATTGCGGCGCATGTGCAGGCGCTGATCGACGCGGACGAGTCCGCCGCCCGGTCCATCGACGACGCGTCCGCTGCACTTCTCGACGGCGAACCACGGCGCTTCGTTCCCCTCGCGATCGGCCTGGCCTGGGCGGTGGAGGCGGCCGTGCACGCGATGATCGCGGCCGGAGTGCTGTCCGTCGGCGCGATGGCCTTCGCACTGGTCGACCGGTTCGGCATCGACGCGTGGGATGCGATCCACGACGCGCTGCCGGACAGCTTCTTCCAGGATGCGGGGCCGGTCGATGCGGCGGGTGTCGACGACGTGTTGAACGATCTGACGGAGCCGGGCCGACGCGGTGTCAACAGACAAGTGGAGTCGGAAGAGGACGTACGAACCGTATTCGACGAACTCACTGAGCAGGGTAGGGCGGTCGGAACAGGTGACAGTGTCAAAATTATCGAGCGATACGAATTGCCGGACGGTACGGGAATCCAGTTGCGAGTCGACAGCAAGTCTGGGGGATCAGTGATCGACATCGTGAAGCCGAAAGGTACTCAAGTGATCAAGGTGCATGTGCGATGAATGTCGAAGAGGGCCTGGAGTTTCGACTGCTCGACGAACTCGATGACGACTGGATGCCGCTGTGGGGCTTCGTGGCCATGGTTTCCGGTTTCCGGGGATGGAACACCACGATCGACACCGTTGCCGGCGTCATTCGTTGGTTCGCTGAGTCCGGGTTGATGACGTTCGGAGCGCTGGCGAACAACGACGTCGGGTGGGAAGAGTGGAACGTAGACATCGACGAGTCGATGCGCCGAATCGCAGAGGGACACGGGACCAGTCAGGGTTACCTGCACGCTACGAAACGTGAAGACCTGGTCTGGTGTGAAGTCTTTCGTGCGAACATCACCGAAAAGGGTGAGCGACGCCTTGCGGAGCTCGAGGCGCAGGGCATGACGTGGGACAACACGATCGGCCCGTTCGAGACTCGGAGCGGACTGCTGTGAGATCCGGTGCAGAAAGCGTCGCTAGGCGAAGGTTTCTACACCGCATTCGTCGCGACGGTGCGCTCACCCGCGCATTCCGCGGCTCCGCGCACCTTCCGACACGTCGGGAGGCGTCGTACAGTTTCCCCATGGCTCGTGACGCCGACCTCGAAGACCGGGTTCGCGCGGCGCTGTCCGCCGCATCGGCGGTGACCGAGAAGGCGATGTTCGGCGGTCTTGCGTTCATGGTCGACGGGAAGATGGTCGTGTCCGTCGGGAACGGCGGCGGCGCCTTGCTGGTCCGAGTACCGCGCGAGCGCGATGACGACTACGTCGGACGCCCGGGCGCTCGTCGTGCGCAGATGGGCGCGGGCAGGTCCATGGGACAGGGGTGGATCTCGGTGAACGCGTCAGTACTGGAGTCCGACGATGACCTGCAGGTCTGGATCGACGCCGCAACCTCGGCCGATACTCCCTAACCAGGGGAACCGCGGCACGTACTCGACCAACTCGAACCAATTCCGCACCACGGAACCTGTGCAGTAATCCGCGGAGAGCGCGGATCACTGCACACGATCACCGTCGCGGCAGGTACTCCACCAACTCGAACGAGTTCCGCACCACCCGCCGCAGGTCGGCGAGACCGCCGCTCACCACACCGGCCGCCCGGGCCTGCACCAGCACGTTGCCCAGGGCGGATCCCTCGACCGGTCCCGCGACCACCGGCAGCCCGGTGGCATCAGCGGTCAGCTGACACAGCAGCGCGTTCTGCGAACCGCCTCCGACGATGTGCACCACCTCGACGTCGATGCCTGCAAGGTTTCCGGCCAGCGCCACCGACCGGGCGTATGCCGCCGCGAGGCTGTCCACGATGCAGCGCACGAACGCAGCGGGTGACGTCGGAACCGGCACCCCGGCCGCGAGGCACTCGGCGGCAATGCGCGTCGGCATGTCACCCGGCGGCAGGAACACGGGGAGGTCGGGGTCGATGACCGATGACGCAGGGAGACCGGCAGCCTCGTCGAGCAAGGAGCCGAGGGACAGCTCGAGACCGTCACGCGACCACTGCCGCAACGACTCCTGCACCAACCACATACCCATGACGTTGCGGAGCAGTCGCACGGTGCCGTCGACACCCGCCTCGTTGGTGAACCCCCCGTCTCGGGCCGCAGACGTCACCACAGGCTCCTGCGTTTCGACTCCCACCAGCGACCAGGTGCCCGACGCGATGTACGCGAAGTTCGGTGTCGCAGCCGGAACCGCCACGATGGCCGACGCTGTGTCGTGGGTTCCCACCGCGACCACCGACGCGTCGGCACCGATCATGTTCGCGACGTCCGGGGATAGCTGCCCGATCGTCGTTCCAGGTGCGACCAGATCCGGCAGTAGGTCTGCCTTCAGGCCGAGTGACGCGATCGAGTCGCGATCCCACACGCGGGCATGCGGGTCGAGGAGCCCGGTTGTCGACGCATTGGTCACCTCGCCTCGAGCGACGCCGGTGAGCCAGTACGCCAACAGATCCGGGACCATGAGGAGCCGCTGCGCAATCCCCAGTATCTCCGGCGTCTCGGCCAGCAGCTGGTACACCGTATTGAATGGCAACGAAGCAATGCCGTTGCGAGAGAACAGGTCCTCGTGCTCACCGTCGGTGCGGGAGTCGCGGTAGTGGAACGGGACGCCGAGCATGCGCCCGTCGGTATCGAGGAGGGCGTAATCGACCGCCCACGTGTCGATGCCGACGGACGTCAACGGCTCGCCGTCCAACCGGTCGACCAGCGACCGCAATCCGTCGAGCACACCCTGGTACAGCGCGAGAATGTTCCAGTGCAGCGATCCACCGAGGCGCACAGGACGGTTCTCGAACCGCGCGATCTCGGTCAGATCTACTCGACCGTCGACCACGCGCCCCAGCATCACTCGACCGCTCGACGCCCCCAGATCCACCGCCGCGAATGCCCCCATCAGCGCAGGAACGCGGCCGCGACACCCGCATCGACCGGGATGTGCAGCCCGGTGGTGTGGGTCAGTTCGCCACAGGTCAGCGCGAACACGGCGTTGGCGACGTGCTCGGGCAGCACCTCGCGCTTGAGCAGCGTGCGCTGCGCGTAGTACTCGCCCAACTTCTCCTCGTCGACGCCGTAGACCGCGGCACGCTTGGCGCCCCAGCCGCCGGCAAAGATGCCCGAACCGCGGACCACGCCGTCGGGGTTGATGCCGTTGACGCGAATCCCGTGGTCACCGAGCTCGGCGGCCAGTAGCCGAACCTGATGGGCCTGATCCGCTTTGGTCGCCGAGTACGCGATGTTGTTCGGTCCGGCGAACACGGAGTTCTTCGACGAGATGTAGACGATGTCGCCGCCCAGTCCCTGCTCGATCATGATGCGAGCCGCCTCGCGGGAGACGAGGAAGGATCCGCGCGCCATGACGTCGTGCTGCAGATCCCAGTCCTTGACGGTGGTCTCGAGCAGCGGCTTTGAGATGGAGAGACCCGCGTTGTTCACGACGAGGTCGACACCGCCGAAAGCCAGCACGGCATCGGCGAACCCGGCTGCGATCTGTCCTTCGTCGGTGACGTCGGCCGCGATGCCCACGGCCACGTCCGAATTGCCGATCTCGGCGGCGGCTGCCGCGGCCTTCGACGCGTCGAGGTCGGCGATCACCACGCACGCACCCTCGGCTGCCAGACGCTGGGCGATGGCCTTGCCGATGCCCGACGCGGCACCGGTCACCAGTGCGATCCGGGTGGCCAGCGGCTTGGGTGCGGGCATCCGGGCGAGCTTCGCCTCCTCGAGTGCCCAATACTCGATGCGGAACTTCTCCCGCTCGTCGATGGGGGCGTAGGTCGAGACGGATTCAGCTCCGCGCATCACGTTGATGGCGTTGATGTAGAACTCGCCGGCGACGCGGGCGGTCTGCTTGTTGGCGCCGAAGGAGAACATGCCGACTCCGGGGATCAGCACGATGGCGGGATCGGCGCCGCGCATCGCGGGGCTGTCGGCCTCGGCGTGCTCGGTGTAGTAGCGGGCGTAGTCCTCTCGGTACGCGACGTGGAGCTCACGGAGTCGAGCCGACACATCCTCCATTGATGCAGTCGTCGGGAGATCGAGCACCATCGGGCGCACCTTGGTGCGGAGGAAGTGGTCGGGGCACGACGTTCCGAGTGCGGCGAGGCGCGGGTGCTCGGACGAGGCGAGGAAGTCGAGGACGGGGTCGCTGTCGTCGAAGTGGCCCACCTGCGGGCGGTCGGTCGACGCGAGCCCGCGAATCAGCGGGAACAGCGCTGCCGCACGCGTGCGGCGGTCGTCAGCTGGCAATGCTTCGAAGCCCGTCAGCGGGGATCCGAAGGGCTCCGAGCGACCGTGGTCGGCAAGGAATTGCTCGGCGGTGCGAATGATCTCGAGCGACCGCTCCTCGCTCTCGGAGCTGGTCGCGCCCCAGGCAGTGATCCCGTGTCCTCCAAGGATGCACCCGATGGCCTGCGGGTTCTTCTCGGCGATCTCGGCGATGTCCAGGCCGAGCTGGAAGCCCGGGCGTCGCCACGGCACCCACACCACACGGTCGCCGAAGCACTTGCGCGTCAGCTCCTCCCCGTCGGCGGCGGTCGCGAGGGCGATGCCCGAGTCAGGGTGCAGATGGTCGACGTGAGCCGCTTCGACCAGTCCGTGCATCGCGGTGTCGATGGACGGTGCCGCACCGCCCTTGCCGTGCAGGCAGTAGTCGAAGGCGGCGACCATCTCGTCTTCGCGGTCGACGCCGGGGTAGACGTCCTTCAGTGCGCGGACGCGGTCGAGTCGCAACGCGGCGAGCCCGGCGGGCTTCAGCGTGCCCAGGTCACCGCCGGATCCCTTGACCCACAGCAGTTCCACGTCCTCACCGGTGACCGGGTCGGTCTCGGTTCCCTTCGCGGAGGTGTTGCCGCCCGCGTAGTTGGTGTTGCGCGCATCGGCGCCGAGTCTGTTGGACCGGGCGATCAGATCGTCGATCGTCGTCACGAGAGTGTTCTTCCTGTCGAGGGGTATGAAGGGGCGGAGCCGGTCAGGCTCCCCAGCTCGCTTGCTGTCCGCCGACGCGCTCGGCTTCGACGCGTTCCATGTAACCGGAGCGGGCGAAGGCGGCGACGGGGTCACGGTCGATGCCGCGGGATTCCCGCAGATCGCCGAGCAGCCCGCGGACATCGGTGTTGTAGGCGTCCATGAGCACCGCGTGGGCACCGAGGATGTCGCCGTCGATCTGCGCCTTCTCGAGAGCCGACGCATCGATGAGCAACGCTTTCGCCGTGGCTTCCTGCACGTTCATGATGGACCGGATCTGACCGGGGATCTTCGGCTCGATGTTGTGGCACTGATCGAGCATGAAGTTGATGCCCGACGAGGGGAGGTGGGCATTGGAGGCGACGATCTCGTGCATGATGCGGAACAGCTGGAACGGGTCCGCGGCACCGACGATGAGGTCGTCGTCGGCGTAGTTGCGGGAGTTGAAGTCGAAGGCGCCGAGCTTGTTCTGCCGGATGAGCTGCGTGACGATGAATTCGATGTTGGTGCCCGGCGCGTGGTGCCCGGTGTCGAGGACCACCTTCGCCTTGTCTCCGAGGGCGAGGCAGTGCAGCAGCGACGTGCCCCAGTCGGGGATGTCGGTGGTGTAGAAGTACGGCTCGAAAAATTTGTATTCGATGAGCAGTGTGTGGTCGTCGTCGAGGCCGGCGTAGATCTCCTGCAGCGACTCGGCGAGGCGGTCCTGGCGCGCGCGGATGGAGTCCTGCCCGGCGTAGTTGGTGCCGTCGGGAAGCCACAGCTTGAGTGTTTTCGAGCCGGTCGCCCGCATGACGTCGATGCACTCGAGGTGGTGGGCGACGGCCTTGGCACGAATTCGCTTGTCGGCGTTGGTTAGTGACCCGAGCTTGTAGTCGTCGTCCTGGAAGACGTTCGAGTTCACGGCTCCCAGTGCGACGCCGTTCTCGGTGGCGAACGAGGCGAGCGCGGAGTAGTCGTCGACCTTGTCCCACGGAATGTGCAGCGAGACGCGGGGGGCTGCGCCGGTGACGCGGTTGACCTCGGCGGCGTCGGCCACCTTCTCGAACGGAGTGCGGGGCACGCCGGCGGTGGAGAAGACCTTGAAGCGGGTTCCGGAGTTTCCGTAGGCCCAGCTGGGCACCTCGATACCGAAGTCGGCGAGGGCCGAGATGTCCTGAACTGCTGTGGTGCTCATGATGGGTGACCTTCGCGGAGTTGAGTCTCGAGGTGGAAGAGTTCGCGCAGCAGCACGAATCCTTCGTCGGGGGTGGCAGACCCGAGGCCCGTGAAGAACGGAGCCATCTGGGCCTGCCACCGTGCGTTGACGTCGGTACTGCTCATCGCTGCCTGCGCCGCGCCCAGATCGGGGCTTTCGACGTAGCCGACGATCAGGCCGTCGTCACGGATGTGCAGAGAATAGTTGTTCCAGCCGTTCGCTTTCAGCGCCTCGAGCATCTCGGGCCACACCTCGGCGTGACGACGGGAGTACTCGGGAACCGATTCCGGCCTGAGCTGCAGCGTGAAGCAGTACCGGTACATGTCAGAAGTTGTACTGGTCGATATTGGCGGAGTCGAAGACCGTGGGCGGTCCGAGGACCAGTTCGCCGTCGACGCCGATGGTGTACTCGCCGAGCTCGCCCGCGGTGAACTTCTCACCTTCGGCGCCGGTGATCTGACCGGACGACAGGGCTGCACCGGCGTAGGCGGCGAGGTAGCCGATGTCGGTGGGATCCCACAGCGCGAACTGCTTCACGGTGCCGTTCTTGACGTACTCACGCATCTGGTTCGGCGTGCCGAGTCCGGTGAGGACGATCTTGTCCTTGTACGACGAGCCCGAGATGTAGCGGGCGGCAGCGGAGATGCCGACGGTGGTGGGGGAGACGATGGCCTTCAGGTCCGGGTAGGTCTGCAGCAGACCCTGGGTTTCCTGGAAGGACTTCTGGTCGTCGTCGTTGCCGTAGACAGTGGTGACGAGCTCGATGTCCTTGTACTCCGGGTTGGAGGCGAGCTGCTCCTTCAGCACCTCGATCCAGGCATTCTGGTTTGTGGCGTTGGGAGTTGCGGACAGGATGGCGATCTTGCCGGATCCGCCGATCTGGTCGCTGGTCATCCTCGCCAGCGATTCGCCGACGCCCTCGGTGGTGGCCTGGTTGATGAACAGGTCGCGGCAGTCCTTGGAGGCGTCCGAGTCGAACGTGACCACCTTGACGCCGGCGTCGCGCGCCTGGTTCAGCGAGGGACACACAGCGTTCGGGTCGTTCGCGGCGATCGCGATGACGTCCTGGCTCTGCTGGATCAGGGTGTTGATGTAGGACACCTGCGACGATGCGCTGGCGTCGTTGGGGCCGACGAGCTTGTACTCGCCACCGAACTCGCCGACGGCCTTCTCGCCACCGGCGACCTCGATGTCCGAGTACGGGTTGTTGAGCTGCTTGGGTAGGAAGCCGATCTTGAGGCCGTCCTGGATCTCGGCGTCGGGGTTGGCGGTGCCGGTGACGCGGCTTCCGCTGTCGGAGGACTCGGAAGCCGACTCCTGCGTCGTGCCACCGCAGGCGGTGAGGATGAGTGACAGTGCGGCGATGCCGGCCAACGGCGCCAGCGCGAGGCGCCGGGAGGTGCGGGACATGGTGGACCTTTCGGGAAGGGGGTGGATCAGAGTCGTGCGACGGCTTTGCGGCGGTCCGACGAGGTGCGGACGGCCTTGATCAGGTTGGGCAGGAGGACGGCGACGATGAGCAGGACGCCGGTGACGACGGTGAGCGCTTCGTTGGAGATGTCCTCGAGACGCAGCGCGTTCTGCAGCGCGGCGAGGAGGACGACGGCGGCGAGGACGCCGACGAGCCGCCCCTTGCCTCCGAAGATGGAGACGCCACCGAGGAGTACCGCGGCGACGACGGACAGTTCGAGTCCGGCACCGTTGTCGGCGCGGGCACTCGAGTACCGCAGGCTCCAGAGAACACCGGCCAGGGCGGCGACCGCTCCGGCGACGACGTAGAGCCAGAACTTGATGCGGTTGCCGTTGATGCCGGCGAACTTCGCGGCCGTGGCGCTGGCGCCCGTGGCGTAGATGTTGCGGCCCAGCGACGTGAACTGCAGCACCGCGCCGAAGATCACTGCCAGAAACATCAGCGGGACGGCGAGATTGGGGATCGAGGAGTCGCCCAGCGTGCCGGTGACCCACGAGGTGTAGGCCCGGGGGAAGTTGGACACAGCCGTGTCGCCGAGCAGCACGAAGGCGAGTCCGCGGAAGAGCGCGAGAGTACCGATGGTGACGGCGAGCGACGGTAGTCCGAGCGTGGCGACGAGAAAGCCGTTCAGGGCTCCGAGCAGCGCGCCGAGCAGGATGCACATCGGGACGATGGCCTCGATGGTGAAGCCGTTGTTCCACATCCACCCCATCGCAGCGCCGCTCAGACCGAGAGTGCTGGCGACGGACAGATCGATCTCGCCGGTGACGATGATCAGCGTCATCGGCAGGGCGATGAGGAAGATCGGCGCGAGGTCGAGCACCAGGAACGTGAAGTTGGTGGCGCTGCCGAAGTCCGGGTTCATGACCGACGCGCCGAGCACGACGACGATGGTCAGGAAAATGATCGCGGTGTCCCAGGTGGCCAGCAGCTCCCGGATACGACCGCCCTGCTGCACCGTTGGTGCGGGGGCATCGGGACGGGTGGCGAGATCACTCGACATGAGCGCTCCTCTTCCGAAGTTGCTGGGCGGCACGCACGGCCGCGATGCGATCCGCCGCGATGGCGACGAGGATGAGCGCGCCGACGATGGCCTGCTGCCAGAACTGGTCGATCTGCAGGACCGGGAGCGAGCTGTTGATGGTGGTGAGCAGCAGAGCACCGAGAGCTGCACCCCACACGGTGCCGACACCGCCGACGACGGCCACGCCGCCGACCACGCAGGCCGCGATGACGTTGAGCTCGTAGCCGGTTCCGGCTGCGGCGTCGACGGTGCCGAAGCGCGCGGCGAACATGACGCCCGCGATGCCGGCCATGGCACCGGAGAAGGCGAAGGCGCCGAGGGTGCGCTTGCCCACCGCGATTCCGGCGAGTTCGGCTGCGTGGCCGTTGGATCCGATGGCATAGAGGTCGCGGCCGCTGCGGTAGCGGGCCAGGTAGACGCCGGCACCGACGAGGGCGACGACGGCGACGATCACCAGGGTCGGCACTCCGAGCACCGCGGCCGTGCCCAGGTCGAGGAACGAGCGGGGCATCTCGTCGGCGGTGATCTGCTCGCCACCCGCCCAGAAGAAGGCGATGCCGCGGAAGATGTACATGGTGCCCAGCGTGACCACCAGTGCGGGGACGCCGCCGTAGCGCACGAGCAGCGCGTTGAACACTCCGCACAGCGTGCCGACGACGATGCCCGCGAGGATGCCGAGCACGATCGGTGCGCCCGCCTTCATGACCGACCCCGCCGCGAAGGCGGACAGTCCGAGGACCGATCCGACGGACAGGTCGATGTTCTTGGTGATCATGACGACGGTCTGGCCGACGGCCAGCACGGCGATGATCGACGCGGCGAGCATCAGGTCACGCACGCTCTGACCGGACAGGAACGAACTGTTGGTCGCCGCGGTGACGGCAACGAGGACCACGAGCGCACCGAGGATGCCGAGAGAGCGCATCCGCAGGATCTTCTCCACGAGGGAGCCGCCGTCCGGCGCGACGGGCTTCAGAGGATCGGCCGCGGGGGCGGGCTGGATGGTGATGCTCATGCTGCGGACTCCGATCCCATGGCGGCGAACATGACCGATTCCTCGGTGGCGTGGTCGCGGTCGATCTCGGCGGCGATGCGGCCCTCACGCATGACGAGCACGCGGTCGGCCATGCCCAGCACCTCGGGCAGCTCGGACGAGATCATGACGACGGCCACGCCCTCACTGGCGAGTCGCGAGATGATCTTGTGCACCTCGGCCTTGGTCCCGACGTCGATGCCGCGGGTGGGCTCGTCGACGATGAGAACGATCGGCTCGGTGGCGAGCCACTTCGCCAGCACCACCTTCTGCTGGTTGCCGCCCGACAGCGTGCCGACGGGGTCGCTGATGCGCGAGAACTTCGTCTGCAGCGTGCGGGTCCATTCGTAGGCCGAGCGACGCTCGCCGCCGCCGACGAGAAAACCGAAGCGGGACAGCGCCGCCGAGCGGGTCAGCGTCGCGTTGCGCTCGATGGACATCTCGGGAATGAGGCCTTGCTGGCGGCGATCCTCGGGCACGAGGGCGATACCGGCGCGCATGGCAGCCTTCGGGCTGCCGGACTTCAGCTCCTTGCCGCGTACCTTGACGATGCCGGAGTCGCGGGGGTCCACTCCGAAGACGGCCTGCATGACCTCGGAGCGTCCGGCACCGACCAGGCCGGCCAGCGCGACGATCTCGCCGGCGCGCACCTGGAAGCTGACGTCGGTGAACACCCCGGCCCGCGTGAGGTTCTCGACCTCGAGAACGACGGCGCCCGGCTCGACGTCGAGCTTGGGGAACAGCGCGCCGAGCTCGCGGCCCACCATCTGCCTGATCAGATCGTCCACGGTGAGTCCCGCCAGCGGCGCGGTGGAGATGTGGCGTCCGTCGCGCATGACGGTGACGCGCTGGCAGAGGTCGAAGATCTCTTCGAAGCGATGCGAGATGAACAGCACGGCGGCGCCGTCGGCGCACAGTGAGCGCGCGACCGTGAACAGGCGCGCGACCTCGTTGCCGGACAGGGCGGCGGTGGGCTCGTCCATGACGATGACCGACGCCTCGGCCGACAGGGCCTTGGCGATCTCGACGAGCTGCTGGTCGGCGATGGAGAGCCCGCTGGCGAGCCGGTTCGGATCCATCGGTACGCCCAGGCGGGTGAACAGCGCCTCGGCCGCCGTGTTCATGGCGCCGCGGTCGATCATTCGGCCGCGCGAGGTGGGCTGCGCGCCAATGTAGATGTTCTCGGCGATGGTCAGATCCGGGAAGAGCGTCGGCTCCTGGTAGATGACGGCGATGCCCTCGGCCTTCGCGGCGGCGGGGGAGTCGAGCGTGATCGGGGTGCTGCCCGAGAGCAGCGTGCCGGTGTCCGGCTTGTGCACACCGGCCAGCATCTTGACGATGGTGGACTTGCCGGCACCGTTCTCGCCCACGAGTGCGTGCGCCTCACCGCCGTAGAGCGGAAACGACACACCGGAGACGGCGGCGACGCTTCCGAACGACTTGGTGACGTCACGGACTTCGAGCAGGGGAACTGCGCTGGGCGTCGTCGCACTGGGGACGCTCATGGATGGGACCTCCGTCGGGCCGAACCGCTCGAATTGAATCGGTTCATTAAGCTCGCTGAACATAGAAGTGACCGGGGCCACTGGTCAACCCCGTGACCCGGATCACGGCTGAGCGTTATCGGATTGTTACCATTGACGCTGTCAGCTGCGACGATCTGCTCACGGCCGCTGTCCTCTCGTCACGAGGCGGCGTCGAGGTGTGCGTGATCGACATCGGTTGCGTCACGTCGAGTAAACCGATTCAATGTGCACATCGGTGGGGTGCCGTGGTGAGCAGGAGGGATGTGACCGTGGCCGCGAGTATGCGCGAGGTCGCCGCTCTCGCCGGCGTGTCCATGGGCACCATCAGCAACGTTCTGAACAAACCCGACATGGTCTCCGCCGCCACCCGTGAGCGTGTGGAGGCGGCCATCGCGCAGCTCGGTTTCGTGCGAAACGACGCGGCTCGCCAGCTCCGGGCCGGCCAGTCACGCATGCTCGCCGTCGTGGTCCTCGACGCCCGCAACCCGTTCTTCCTCGACGTCGCGGCCGGAGCCGAATCGGTCGCCGACGGGAACGATCTGCTCACCGTCATCGTCGGCAGTGGGGAGTCCGAGGAACGCGAGAACCGCCAGCTGCGGCTGCTGATGGAGCAACGCGTGCAGGGGATTCTGCTCAGCCCGGTCGGCGAGAATGTGCCGATGCTCGACAACCTCGACCGCCAGGGCACCCCCGTGGTGCTCCTCGATCGCGGCTCGCGCGCGCCGGGTCGCTCGTCCGTCGCGGTCGATGATGTTCTCGGGGGACGTCTGGCTGCACGGCATCTCATGGACTTGGGGCACCGCACCCTCGTGTACGTCGGCGGCCCGGACAGCATTCGTCAGGTCCGTGACCGACGGTCCGGTGCCCTCACCGCGGTCGCCGAGTCCGCGAGCACCCGGATGTCGACGGTGTGGGCCACCTCGCTGTCCATCGAGGCCGGTGCCCGCGCGGCCGCGCAGATCTTCGACATGACGGACGACCCGCCGACCGCCGTCGTGTGCGCGAACGACCTGCTTGCGCTGGGAGTGCTGCAGGAATGTGTGCACCGTGGTGTCCGGGTACCGGAGGAGCTGGCCATCGTCGGTTACGACGACATCGACTACGCCGCCGGTGCTGCCGTTCCGCTGACCTCCATCTCGCAGCCGCGAGCCGAATTGGGCCGCGCTGCAGCCGAACTGCTGCTGGAGCAGGTGTCGACGTCCGGCGACCACGAGTTCCGGCAGCTCACTTTCGATCCGTCGCTGGTGGTGCGGGGGTCGACCGATCCGTCCTGGCGCGCCCACTGAGCCATCGGGCGTTCACCTCGGCGCCCTAGCGTGGTCGTCATGGCGATGCGACGAGGGCTGCTGACCGTCTCGATGTGCCTGGCACTGGCGGCCTGTTCCGGGCAGGAGACCGAGACCGCGCAACCGCTCGACGGCTTCGACCTGCAGGCGCACCGCGGCGGCCTCGGCTTGGTCACCGAGAGCACGCTCGCCTCGTTCACCAACGCCCTCGAGCTCGGCGTCACCACCCTCGAGATGGATACCCAGATCACCGAGGACGGCATCGCCGTCGTCACGCACGACCGGAAGGTGTCGGACGCGAAGTGCCGTGACACTCGGCCCGCGACCGACGGCGATCCCGAGTTCCCCTACGTCGGCAGGTACGTGAACACCCTGACACTGGCGCAGGTGCGAACGCTCAATTGTGGTGTGGCGCAGCTCGACGGCCATCCCGATCAGCGCGTGGCGACTGATGCCGGCATTCCGACGCTCGACGAGGTGCTGGCGCTGGTGAACGCGTACGAGTCCACCGTGCAGCTGAACATCGAGACCAAGGTGGAGGCGGCAGCGCCCAGCGAGACGGCGCCGCGTCAGCAGTTCGTCGACGTGGTGCTCGCCTCCGTCGGGGCAGCCGGACTGCTCGATCGCACCACCATCCAAAGCTTCGACTGGGGCACCCTGCTCGCCGTGAAGGAGGCGGACCCGTCGGTGCGCCTGGTCGCCCTCACCGAACCGGACTTCCTCGAGGTCGGCCAGCCGGGAGCCTCCCCATGGTTGGGCGGCCTCGACATCGACGAGTTCGAGGGTGATCCGGTCGCGGCGGTGCGCTCGTTCGGCGCCTACGCCCTCTCGCCGGTGCAGGGCATTCCGCAGAAGGGAGCCGTGGGCGACGCGGACTTCGAGTTCGTCGTGACACCGGAGATGGTGGCCTCCGCGCACGCCGACGGCATCCGCGTCGTCCCGTGGACGGTCGACGATCCCGCGACCATGGCGGCACTGATGGACATGGGTGTCGACGGCATCATCACCGATTACCCGGACCGTCTCCGCGAGGTGATGGGACAGCGCGGAATGACGCTGCCGGAGCCAGCGACCCCGCGCTAGCCAGATTTGTCCGATTCCGAACAAGGTCGGTGCGAGTTTCGCGAAAACGCATGCGCAAGCGCTTTCCTCCCCCATAGGCTCCCGCCATCACGCGATGCGGTCGGCGTCGCAATGGGGACAAGGGAGTCCACATGTTCGAAAATCGCAGCAGAAGCACGCTCGCACTCGGCACCTTCCTGATGGCCGGTTCGCTGGCCCTCGGCCTGACCGCGTGCGGCGGCTCCAGCTCGGACAGCGTCAAGGTCGGGCTCATCACCAAGACCGACTCCAACCCGTACTTCGTCAAGCTGCGCGAAGCGGCGCAGGCCCAGGCCGACAAGGACGGCGCCGAGCTCATCGCTCTGGCCGGTGCCTTCGACGGCGACAACGAGGGCCAGGTCTCCGCGATCGAGAACATGGTCGGGCAGGGTGTCAAGGGAATCCTGATCACCCCGAACAGCTCCACCGGCGTGCTCGACGCGATCCAGAACGCACGCGACGCCGGCGTCGTCGTCATCGCGCTCGACACCGCGACCGACCCCGAGGATGCGGTCGACGCCACCTTCGCCACCGACAACAAGGCCGCCGGCGTCAGCCAGGGCAAGTGGGTGAAGGCAGCGCTCGGCACGACGGCGCCGCAGGTCATCATGCTCGACGGCACCGCGGGTGGCACCGTCGACACCTTCCGTCACGACGGATTCCTCGAGGGCATGGGCCTCACCGACGGCTCGCCCGAGATCGTCGGGCAGGAGAACACCAACGGCGATCAGACCAAGGCGCAGACCGCGATGGAGAACCTCATCCAGCGCGCACCCCAGACCAACGCGCTCTACACGATCAACGAGCCTGCGGCCGCGGGTGCGTACCAGGCGATCCAGTCCGCGGGCAAGACCGCGCAGGTCACCATCGGGTCGATCGACGGCAGCTGCACCGGTGTCGCCGACGTCAAGTCCGGCAAGATCGGCGCGACGGTCATGCAGTTCCCCGCCAAGATGGCCGAGCAGGGTGTGCAGGCCGTCGTGACGTTCGCCAAGGACGGCACCAAGCCGAGCGGCTTCAACGACACCGGCTCGCAGCTCATCACCGACAAGCCCGTCGACGGCCTCGAGTCCCAGGACACCACCTGGGCCGAAGCCAACTGCTGGGGCTGATCGATTCCATGAGCACTGCCGCACCTGCGACAGCGCGGCCGTCGGTGTCGAGCCGGTTCACTGCGAGCAACATCCTGCGTGAACCGCTGCTCGGCCCGGTGGCGGCGTTGATCCTCGCGATCATCGTCTTCAGCGCACTCTCGGACTCGTTCCTCAATCCGCAGAACGTCTCCCTGATCCTCCAGCAGTCCGTCGTCGTCGGAATCCTCGCCGTCGGACAGACTCTCATCATCCTCACCTCGGGCATCGACCTCTCGATCGGTGCTGTGGCCGTGTTCGGCACCATCGTCATGGCGCAGAGCGCGGGGGCCAACGGCCCGGTGGTCGCCCTCGGATCGACGCTCCTGGTGTGCGTCGCGTTCGGTGCGATCAACGGTGGGCTCGTGACCGTGCTGCGGCTGCCGCCGTTCATCGTCACGCTCGGCACGTTCACCGCGATCCAGGCGGCCACCCGGCTGCTCGCGGGCTCCGAGACGTACCGCGTCGAGGAGGGCCCGCTCACGTTCCTCGGAACGTCGTTCAAGATCGGGGCTTTCGCGACGACGTACGGCGTGGTCGCGATGCTCCTCGTCTACATCGTCATGTGGTACGCCCTGTCCCAGACATCCTGGGGCAAGCACATCTACGCCGTCGGCGGTAACCCGCAGGCATCGGACCTGTCGGGCATCAAGTCCGGGCGGGTGCTGTTCTCCGTCTACATCGTCACGGGCGTCATCGCGGCCATCGCGGCGTGGGCCGCGTTGGGACGCATCCCGAATGCGGATCCGAACGCGTATCAGAACGCCAACCTCGAGACCATCACCGCGGTGGTCATCGGCGGCACCAGCCTCTTCGGCGGCCGCGGCGGCGTCGTCGGAACTCTGGTCGGCACGCTCATCGTGGGCGTGCTGCGCAACGGACTCACCCAGGCCGGTGTCGACAGTCTCTATCAGAACATCGCGACCGGCATCCTCGTGATCGTCGCGGTGGCTGTCGATCAGTTCGCACGCAGGAGGTCACAGTGAGCACCGCACCTGTTCTCGAAGCGCGCGGACTGGTCAAGAGATACGGCAACGTCACCGCCATCAACGGAGCGGACTTCGAGCTCCGAGCGGGCGAGGTGCTCGCGGTCATCGGTGACAACGGTGCCGGAAAGTCCAGTCTCATCAAGGCATTGGCCGGGGCGGTCGTCCCGGACTCGGGCGAGATCCTGATGAACGGCGAGGTCCAGTCGTTCCGCAACACGCGGGACGCGCGCGCTGCCGGCATCGAGACCGTCTACCAGGACCTCGCGGTGATCCCGGCGCTCGACATCGCGTCCAACCTGTACCTCGGACGCGAGATCAAGCGGAAGGGCGTGATGGGCAGCCTCTTTCGGCGGCTCGACATGCCGCGCATGCGGGAGGAGGCGTCGCAGCACCTCGCCGACCTCAAGATCGGCATCAAGTCCGTGAACCAGGCCGTGGAGACGCTGTCCGGTGGTCAGCGTCAGGGTGTGGCCGTCGCTCGCGCAGCGGCCTTCGGTCGCGGCGTCATCATCATGGACGAGCCCACTGCGGCACTGGGCGTGCGTGAATCGGGCATGGTGATCGACCTGATCCGGTCGATCCGTGATCGCGGTATCCCCGTGGTGCTCATCTCGCACGACATGCCGCACGTGTTCGAGGTGGCCGATCGTATCCACATCCATCGGTTGGGGCAGCGCGCCGGCGTCGTCGATCCTAAGCAACGGACGATGTCCGAGGTGGTGGCTCTGATGACCGGTGCCACCGAGCCCACCGAGTCGGAACGCGCCGGGCTGTCATGACATCGACGTCGCTCGGCGTCTTCGTAGGCTTGGCGACGCTCGACGTGATTCACCGGATCCAGGCACCACCGGCGGTCAACGAGAAGATCACGTCGACGGATCAGTTCGTCGCGGCGGGAGGGCCGGCAGCGAATGCTGCCGTCACCTTCGCCGCGCTGGGCGGTCGCGCGATCCTGGTGACCGCACTGGGCGACGATCCTGTCGCCGGGCTGGTCCGGGCCGACCTCGACCGGTACGGCGTCGAGGTGATCGACGCCGCGGCGGGCACGGCAAGGCCCGTGCCCGTCTCGGCGGTGTCGGTGATCGAGTCGACGGGTGATCGATCGGTGGTGTCGCTCGACGCGGTCGCGTCCGAGGTGGCACCACCGGCCGACCTGGACGCGGTGATCGCCGAGGCCGACGTCGTCCTGATCGACGGCCATCACCCCCGGATGGCGCGAGCAGCGGCGGAGAGTGCCGCCGCCCACGGCATCCGGGCGGTGGTCGACGCCGGACGGTGGAAGCCGATCATGGCCGAACTCGCTCCCCGGGTCTCGGACATGGTGTGCTCCGCCGACTTCCGGATGCCCGACACCGACGGCTCGGACGCCACCGCCGCAGCGCTGGTCGCGATCGGTGTTCCCACCATCGTGACGACGCACGGAGGTGGGCCGATCCGGTGGTGGACCGGTGGTTCGTCCGGTTCCGTGGACGTCCCGGCCGTCACAGCGGTTGATACATTGGGTGCCGGAGATGTGTTCCACGGGGCCTACTCGTACTTCTCGACGCGAGCCGAGAGCGGCATGAACGAGCGCCTCGATCGGTCGGCCCGCGTGGCCGCACTTCGCTGTTCCGTGGTGGGACCTCGGTCCTGGTTGCGGGATCTTCCTTCCGACCAGACCCGAAAGCGGTGACCGTCATGAGCGGCCAGAGTGTGCAGGACGCCACGTTCGACGAGTTGGTCGAGTGGGCACGTGCACTGGCGATTCCGGGGCAGCGCCGCATTCTCGGCCTCACCGGAGCGCCCGGAGCGGGCAAGTCCACCGTCGCCGCCGATCTGGTGGAGGCGCTCGGGACCGACCGTGCAGTGCTGGCACCGATGGATGGTTTCCATCTCGCGAACGAGGTGTTGATCGATCTCGGGCGGCTCGACCGCAAGGGTGCACACGACACCTTCGACGACGACGGCTATGCCCGGCTCATCGAGGCCGTCCGCCGGCAGACGCCCGACGGGCCCATCGTGTACGCGCCTCGGTTCCGCCGCGAGATCGAGGAATCGATCGGGTCGGCGATTCCGGTGCTGCCGTCCGTGCCTCTGGTGGTCACCGAGGGCAACTACCTGCTGATGGAGATCGACGCCTGGCCTCGGGCCCGCGCCCACATCGACGAGGTGTGGTTCCTGGCCCCCGACACGGACGTTCGGCACGACCGGCTTGTCCGACGCCACGAGGCGTACGGCAAGACGCCGGAGCAGGCCGCGTTCTGGGCACTGGGATCGGACGAGCGCAACGCCGAGCTCATCACCTCGACGGCCGTGCGTGCCGATCGAGTGCTGCGTCTTCGATGAGCACTGCATCTCGGCGACCGGCCTGACATGGCGACCATGGACGACGTGGCTCGCCGCGCGGGCGTGTCGGTGTCGACGGTCTCGCACGTCCTCAACGGCACCCGGAAGGTGAACGCGTCGACGCGGGAACGCGTCGAGACCGCGATCACCGAGATCGGGTACCGCCGCAACGTCGTCGCCCGGTCGTTGGCCGCGGGTCGTACGCACACCGTCGGCCTGTCGATCTCGGCATTCACCAACCCGTACTTCGGCAGCCTCGTGCACACGATCGAATCCATGTTGTCGGACGCGGGGCTGGTCATGTTCCTCGGCGACTCGCACGACGACGTCGTCTCGGAACGGCGCGTGGTGGATTCACTTCTCGACCGTCAGGTCGACGGGATGATCCTCGCGCCCGCATCGGGTTCCGAGCTCGACACCATCCCCGCGATCACGAGCACCGGTACCCCGCTCGTCCTCATCGACCGGCTGTTGGACGTGGCGTGCGATCAGGTCGGCCCCGAGAACGATCACTCCGCGTACCAGTTGACCGAGCACCTGCTCGATCTCGGTCACCGACGCATCGCCGTGGTGCGCGGGCTGGCCGGCATCTCGTCCTCGGTCGAGCGCTACGCGGGATACGAACGGGCACTGACGAATCGCGGAATCGACGTCGACCCGCAGTTGGTGCTCGACGGCCGGTCCAGCGTCGACGTCGCGGAACGCGAGGTGCGGGCGCTGATGACGCGGCCGGACCGTCCCACCGCGATCGTGACCATGAACAACTCCATGACGATCGGATCCATGAAAGCGCTTCGTGGCCTCGGTTTCTCCATCCCGTCCGACGTCGCCCTCGTCTGCTACGACGACTTCGAGTGGTCCGACCTGTTCGAGCCGCGCCTGACGGCGTCGGGACAGGACGTCGTGAGGCTGGGCAGTACGGCGGTGGACATGTTGCTGCAGCGCATCGACGGTTACACCGGGGATCCGCGACACGTGTACGTGCCGACCACGTTCCATCACCGCAACTCGTGCGGTTGCGCCACAACTTGATTCACCTCACAGCCTGATTCACCCTCACCAGGACAGGACTCACCATGCCGATCGCAACTCCCGACCAGTACGTGGCGATGCTCGACCGCGCCAAGGAGGGCGGGTTCGCCTACCCCTCGATCAACGTCACCAGCTCGCAGACCCTCAACGCCGCTCTGCAGGGCTTCGCCGAGGCGGAGAGCGACGGCATCATCCAGGTGTCGGTCGGGACGGCGCTCTATCTGTCGGGCAACAAGGTTCAGAACCGGTTCGCAGGGTCGAAGGCGCTGGCGCTGTACGCGCACGAGGTCGCACAGCACTACTCCGTGTCGATCGCTCTGCACACCGATCATTGCCCCGCGGAGAACCTGGACGACTGGGTGCGTCCGTTGCTGGCCGACTCGATCGAGCGTCGGGCCCGCGGGTTGGATCCGCTGTACCAGTCGCACATGTGGGACGGGTCGGCCGTTCCGCTCGACGAGAATCTCGCCATCGCGCGTCAGCTGCTGGACGAGTCGGTCAGAGCCAACACGCTCCTGGAGATCGAGGTCGGTGTGATCGGCGGCGAGGAGGACGGCGTGTCCGCAGAGATCGACGACAAGCTGTACTCCACCGTCGACGACGCCCGCGCCACCATCGCTGCCTTGGGCGCGGGGGAGCGCGGCCGCTACCTGACGGCCTTGACCTTCGGCAACGTCCACGGCGTCTACAACCCCGACTCCGTGCACCTGCGCCCCGAGATCCTCGACGAGATCCAGACCGTCATCGGCGCCGACTCGGGCAAGGACAAGCCGTTCGACCTGGTGTTCCACGGTGGGTCCGGTTCGAGCGCCGAGGACATCGCGTCCGCCGTGCGTAGCGGTGTGGTGAAGATGAACATCGACACCGACACCCAGTACGCCTTCACCCGGTCGATCGCGGGGCACATGATCAGCAAGTACGACCAGGTGCTCAAGGTCGACGGCGCCTACGGCAACAAGAAGGCCTACGACCCGCGGTCGTGGGGCAAGCCCGCCGAGACCGCCATGGCCGCACGGGTGGTCGAGGCGACGGAGATGCTGGGGTCGGCCGGGCGCACGATGCGGTGACTCAGTCGAGCCGCATCAGCCCGTAGAACCCCTCGATATGCTCGCGCGCCAGGGTGGCGGCCTTCGCGCCGTGGCCCCGGCGCAGCGCGTCGACGATGCCACGGTGCTCGCATCGGAGCGTCACGGCGACGGACGACCAGTCGTCCAGCATCGGCACGGCGTCCATGACGTAGCCGTGAATCGAGTCGCGAAGCGAGGTCATCATCGCCTCGATCAGCACGTTGCCGGCCAGCCCGGCGAACCGTACGTGCAGCTCGGCGTCGAGGCGGTGGAACTGATCGGGTTCGAGGCTCTGGTCGTCCATTCGGTCGAGTAGCTCGTCGATGGCTGTGAGGTCGGGGGTGCGTGCCGCGGCTTCGCGTAGCGCCCACGACTCGAGGAGCACGCGCGTCTGCACCACGTCCGCGATGGGCAGGAACTGCGTGGCCATGTGCAGGCGCAGTGCCGAGCCGATGGATGTGGCAGGGTCCGCCACCACGATTGCTCCCGCGTCGGGGCCGGACCCGACCGACGTCTTCACGACGCCCATCGCCTCCAGGACGCGAATGGCCTCGCGAACCGAGCTGCGGCCGACGCCGAGCTCCTCCGCGAGTGCGCGCTCGGCCGGCAGTCGGTCGCCGACACGGAGTCGGGCCGCCGCCAGGTCCTGTTCGATGCGGTGGAGAACCACCTCGTGTGCGCGCATTGTCGGAGAATAGCTGGTGTGGTCCGACCACAGGGGTTACTGTGGTCAGACCACACGCTCTGGAGGCTCCATGCGGATCGCTCTGTTCGCCACCTGTCTGGCGGATGCTCTCTTCCCCGAGTCGGCGAAGGCGACCGTCTCACTGCTCGAACGGCTCGGCCACACCGTCGTCTTCCCGTCGGATCAGACGTGCTGCGGTCAGATGCACGTCAACACCGGATACTTTAAAGAGGCTGCGCCACTGGTGCGCCACCATGTCGAGGTCTTCGAGCGCGCCACGTGGGACGTTGCCGTCGCACCGTCGGGATCGTGCGTCGGGTCGGTGCGGCACCAGCACGCGATGGTCGCGCGCCGAGCCGGTGACGAGGACCTGGCCACGCGTGCCGAGGGCATCGCGGGCCGCACGTACGAGCTGTCCGAGCTCCTCGTCGACGTCCTCGGTGTCACCGATGTGGGCGCGTACTACCCGCACCGGGTCACCTACCACCCGACGTGCCATTCGCTGCGGATGCTGCGGGTCGGCGACAAACCCCTCGAACTGCTGCGCAACGTGCGCGGGATGACGCTCGTCGAGCTGCCCGGTGCCGAGTCGTGCTGCGGCTTCGGCGGCACGTTCGCGCTGAAGAACTCCGAGACGTCGACAGCGATGCTCTCGGACAAGATGGCCAACGTGCTGTCCACCGGAGCCGAGGTGTGCAGCGCCGGCGATTCGTCCTGCCTCATGCACATCGGTGGTGGACTGTCCCGCCTGCGCACCGGCGTCAAAACTGTGCACCTGGCGGAGATCCTGGCATCGACGGAGGCACGATGACAACGTTCCTGGGCTCGCCCGGTATCGGGAATATTCGCGGCGAGGAGAGCTTCCCGAAGGCCGCCAAGCGCGCACTGCAGGACACACAGATGCGCCGCAACGTCGGGGCCGCCACTCGCACCATTCGTGAGAAGAGGCTGGGTGCTGTTGCGGAGTGCGACGACTGGGAGGAGCTGCGCCTCGCAGGCAGTGCCCTCAAGACCGACGTGATGTCACGGCTGCCGGAGCTTCTCGACCAGCTCGAAGCCAACGTCACCGCCCGCGGGGGAGTGGTGCACTGGGCGCGAGACGCCGACGAGGCCAATCGCATCATCACCGACCTCGTCAAGGCCACGGGCAGTGACGAGGTGGTCAAGGTGAAGTCCATGGCCACCCAGGAGACGGGGCTCAACGAGTACCTCGAGGCCGAGGGGATCGCCGCGATCGAGACGGACCTCGCCGAGCTCATCGTCCAACTCGGCGACGACAAGCCCAGCCACATTCTGGTTCCCGCGATCCATCGCAACCGCGCGGAGATTCGCGAGATCTTCCTGCGCCGTATGCCCGGTGTCGACCCGGCCATCACCGACGAGCCGCGCGAACTGGCCATGGCCGCACGGGAGCATTTACGACGGAAGTTCCTGTCGGCGAAGGTCGCGATCAGTGGCGCCAACTTCGGTGTCGCCGAGACGGGCACGCTCGCCGTCGTCGAGTCCGAGGGCAATGGGCGGATGTGTCTGACGCTGCCCGACACCCTCATCACGTTGATGGGCATCGAGAAGCTGGTGCCGACGTTCGCGGATCTGGAGGTGTTCATGCAACTGCTGCCGCGGTCGTCGACCGCCGAGCGCATGAACCCGTACACCTCGATGTGGACCGGGGTGCACGAGGGCGACGGACCTCAGAACTTCCACCTGGTGCTCATCGACAACGGCAGGACCAACGTGCTTGCCGACGAGGTGGGTCGCGCCGCGCTGCACTGCATTCGGTGCAGCGCGTGCCTCAACGTGTGTCCTGTGTACGAGCGGACCGGCGGTCACGCCTACGGGTCGGTGTATCCGGGCCCGATCGGTGCGATCCTCTCGCCGCAGCTCACCGGCACGACCGGCCACGACGACCCCAATGCCTCACTGCCGTATGCGTCGTCACTGTGCGGGGCGTGTTTCGATGCGTGCCCGGTACGCATCAATATCCCGGAGATCCTGGTGCATCTGCGCGCCGAGCAGGTCGACTCCGAACGCGGCGGGATTCCTGGCGGTCAGGAGATCGCGATGCGGGCTGCGGGGTGGGCGATGAACTCGCCGAAGCGGTTCGGGATGGCAGAGAAGGCCGCCGGAGTCGGACGACTGCTGGCGGGCAAGAAGGGGCACATCGAGTCGCTTCCGTTCCCCGGGTCGTTGTGGACGACGAGCCGCGACATGCCGGCGCCACCGAAGGAGACGTTCCGCCAGTGGTGGGCACGAACACACGAGGACGACGCATGAGTGCCAAGGCGGAGATTCTGCGACGCATCCGATCGGCCACCGAGGGTGGCGCGACGGGTGTCGAGGTTCCGCGCGACTACGACCGGGCTGCGCTGACGGGCGGCGGTGATGTGGAGCGGTTCGCCGAGACGGTCGACGACTACCGGGCGCAGGTATATCGGGTGGTGGAGTCGGAGATCGCGGCGACCATTCGTGGATTGTTGGCCGACGGGGCGCGCGTGGTGATTCCTGCGGACGTGCCGTCGGCGTGGGTCGACGGAGTCACGACCGTGCCTGACGACGGTCTGTCGGTGAAGGAACTCGATGCCGTCGACGCTGTCGTCACAGGCTGCAGGGTGGGGATCGCGGCGACGGGGACCATCGTGCTCGACGCGGGCGAGGCCCAGGGGCGACGAGCGTTGACGCTGGTGCCCGATCACCACATCTGCATCGTCAGGGCGGAGCAGGTGGTGGACACGGTGCCGCAGGCGTTCGCGGTGCTCGATGCGTCGCGGCCGCTGACGTTCATCAGTGGGCCGAGTGCGACCAGTGACATCGAGCTGAACAGGGTGGAGGGGGTCCACGGGCCTAGGCGGTTGGATGTATTGATCGTGGGCTGATGCAGAGAGCGAGAGGCCGTGACATCCACGTGTGCGTGCCAAGATCCACTGCATATTCGAGCCTTCTAGGCTGCACCGCGTGAGCACTACCCGAACCACCGTCGCCACCTGGAACGTCGAGTGGGCGACCACGCGCGGTCGACGAGGTGCAACGGTGCGGGACCGTCTGGCGAGACTGACAGCCGACATTCTCGTCGTGACGGAGGGACGTCGCGGTCTCCTCCCAGACGACGGGTACACCCTCGATGGCGGCGACTGGGGATATGCAATCGAACCGGACCGTCGCAAAGTATTGGCGTACTCCCGGCAGCCCTTCTCGGACGTGATTCGGATCGAGAGCGGTGGTGGCGCCGGACGTGTCGTGACCGCATTGACGGACACACCCATCGGGGCGGTCCGGTTGCTCGCGGTGTGCATTCCCTGGTCTCGCGCTCACGTCAGCACTGGGCGCCGCGACGCCGCGCCGTGGTCCGAACACCTTGCGTGTCTGGACCAGATCGAGGATCTGGTCAACGGTTTCGAGGCGTCTGTACCGGTCATCGTTGCCGGTGACTTCAATCAGAAGATCCCGCGTGCGAGGCAGCCCATTCTGGTTGCGGACCGTCTCGCCGAAGTGATGACGCGGTGGACGTGCCACACGGCTGGGACGACCGATGACGGCCAGCTCATCGATCACATAGCGTCGAATGTGGACTGTGTCGCATTGCGAACGTGGCCGGGAACGACGGGTGACCTGCGTCTGAGCGATCACTCCGGGGTCGTCTGCGAGCTGGCACAGACATGAAGTAGTACTCGAGTGCCCATCAAGTGTCGCTGGACGTGACGACGTCCGCTGAAGGTCTTCGCCACGTGTCCCACTCGACCATTCGTACCCGAAACGATCGTTATGGGATGTTTATGAGTAATGGCCGTCGCCGTTGTTACGGTCCGTGGGGACGCATACCCGAACGGAAGGTCGGTTCATGGCGACACCACGCGGCAGTGCTTCACGGCGATGGGCGGCTCGAGGAGCGGTAGTTGCCGTGTCCGCAGCGGTCGCCGTCGGAACGACGATGGGAACGGCGTCGGCAGACCATCAGGACTTCACGATGTTCCCCGGCCAGACGTTCACGCTCGGGGAGTTCAACGGCATCGAGTGTGCGGGGCAACTGACGTCGAATGCTCGCACTCCGCACGATCGACCTGGTACGGCCCTGGTGACGACAGCGTGGGTCGCGTACTTCAGCACCCCGTGTTCAGTTGTTGCGCAGGTGAACTGGCACAACCTCGACACGAACGAACGCGGCACGGTGTCCAGCCGCGTGACCACCACCGGCCGCGGGCCCCTTCCTCCCCCGATCACGACGGGCAATCAGATCGCAGTCGACACCAAGCCGGGCCGAGTCGTTCTCAGCGTCACGACCGAGTCGCTGCACTTCGTCGCCGGCCCGTCCGTCGAGGTGCGGGTCCCCGCGTGATCGAGTCCTGTTCATGAGGCAGCAACGGTGAGGAAGGTGCTCATGTCCAATCGTCCCGTTGTGGCCGTACTGATCGCGAGCGTGGTGACCCTGTCTGTCGGGGGATGCACCATCGGAGGTGACTCGACTGCATCGGTGGGGACGTCCACCAGTGCCTCGTCCGTGGCGGCCGCACCGTCGACGACCCCCACGACGGAACCGATGGACGAGTCCACCTCTCAGCAGACCCCGTCCAGCGAGGACGCAGAGCAGGCTGGTGGGGCTCAGCCGGGCATGACGCTTGGGCCCGACGGAAACATGTATCCGGCGCGGCCTGGTTCGGAGGAAGTCGCAGTCGACCCGGAACCGTTCGCCAACACCGGCGCGGACGGGGACGGGGACGGCTACTTCTTCACGTCGCCGACGGGGAACGTCGCCTGCGCGATCTATCCCACTCCGTCCTCGGCGGGACCGGTCGGTTGTCAGGCGGTGACCAGCGTCGCGCCCGTGGACGGTCCGGTGTGCAGCAATGCGGACAACGACAAGTACGCCGTCCGCATCGAAGCGACAGGTGCCGTTCACACCTGCACCACACAGGGGATCTACACCGCATCCGATGCGGCTGTGCTGCAGTACGGCGAGACCCTTACCGTGGGTGGCGCAACGTGCGTCTCGCGAGAGGACGGGGTTTCCTGTCTGCTCGCCGGGAGCAATGCAGTCCTCATGTCGCGCGGGGCGAACCTGACGTACTGACTCAGCGCAAGGCGGCCGGTCTACTCGTCGTCCCCACGTGCCCAGGCGATGGCGATGAGGCGGCGCAGTACATTGAGGTCGATCTGGTCCAGCCTGCGCACATAGAAGCACCCTGCACCCTCGGTGTAAGTGCCGAGCGAGGGGAGCAGCGCCGCTCCCTCGGGAAAATCCTTGAGCCCGTATAGCGACAGCTGTGCTTTGCGGGGTGAGAACGCGACCTTGGGCCAGTCGCCGCGGGTGCGCGGGTTGACTGGTGAGACATAGTGATAGCTGCCGTAGCCCACCATCGACGGACCCCACATCACGGGCTCGGCCCCTGTCACCTCCGCGAAGATCTCGGCGAGACGGAGTCCGTCTTCCCGGCGACGTGCGGGCGTCGCGGCGGCGAGGAAGTCTGCGACGTCGGCGTCAGTCGGCTTCGTGCTGGGCTCGGCCATGGATGGAATCGTGCCACACAGTTCATCGTGTCAGCTCGGCACGACGGTCCTCCAGAATGGCTTGTAGTCGCGCCGTCGTCTTGTCGTCAAGGCCGGAGGAATCCACTTCGCCGGCGGCAGCTCGAACACCGGCACACACATCACACCAAGTCCTTCTGTCTGCAGGAAGAAACGTGACGCGACGTCGAATCGCGACAAATGTCTTCGAGTCTCGTGCGCTCATGACGCAGGCTCGAGGAGCGACTACAAGCGATCGCCGCCGTCGTGCCTCGAGATGGCCGCGTCAACCCTGCCGATCGCGCCCCGTATGAGATCCCCGTAGGGATCGTCGGCAAGCGTCGATGAGCATTCCTTTGCAGATTCGATGTGCTCGCGAGCCGCGTTGAAAGACCCGAGTTTGCAGTAGTTGTCCGCGAGATTGAGATGCAGCGACGGAAAGAAGCCGGCGACGTTAAGTCCCGCGTGATGATCCTGAGCTCGTTTTTCGCTGACGGCATGTGCCGCGTCGAGTGCTCGGACATCCCACGTGAGTGCCTGCGCGGGATCCTCGTAGAGGTCAGCGAGGTAGTGCGCGAGGCTGCACCGATGCAGGGGATCGCCGTCGACACCGATGTCTTGCCACAGCGCGAGGAGTTGTCGACGCGCCTCGCCGACATCTCCACCGCGCCCCTCGGTGACGGCCGCGGCGATCGCGTTCATCGTCGGGTCGCTTGCGGGAGTTCGTGTCATGGCCTGTGTCCTTTCGTCGTGGTGTCACGCGGCGCTGCGATGGGCATGACGAGGGTGGTCAGATCTCCTCGGTCTGCCGAGCGAACAGTGGCGGGCTGGTCGCACCCACGGAAATCGAGCATCACGTCAGCACCGACGGCGGTGCTGATGGCCGGGTAGAGAGTGGTCATCTCGAACCAGACGTCGATCGCGGACCCGTTCACGCGGGCCGGTAGCTCGATGTCCGGGAGGGAGTGACCGCGAACCACGAGACTGTTGTCGTTGCTGCACAACCGAACTCGATCACTCGATCGCTGTTCGAGAGCATGCAGGAGCGCTCCTGTAGGGACCTCGACACGGCATGTCACCGCCGGCAGTGAGTCGAGCATCGATCGGTAGTCGGGGAAGGGCTCGGAGACGAATCTGCAGTGATGATCACCGCGGCCGATCAGTCGCAACGTCATACCGTGATCGGTGACATCCACGCTCACTGACGACGTACCGCGCAGATCGCCGAGGCACTGACGGAGGTCGTCGCCGTTCACTGTCGCGGCCCAGCCCGCCGCACTGTCGACGTGGCTGACCAGGGTGCGTGTCGACAGCCGGTAGCGGTCGCTGGCGGTCACTGTCAGGGCCCCGGGCCCAGCTTCGACATGGACGCCGCCGAGGACTGCGATGTCCGGGTCGTCGATGGTGGCGGTGAGGATCTGTTCGATCGCGGAGGCCAAGACCGGCCCGCTCAGTCGGGCGATCTGCAGCCCGCTTCGCTCAGCCAGGGCGCTCGTGATGGCGGCTGCCTGCTGCCGCACCGACTCGGCCTCGCGCATCACCGTGGTGACGTGATCATCGACGAAGCGAATCACGTCGACGACGTCCGCGTCGAGAGCAGAGTTCACAGACGGAAGGGACATGCCGATCTCGCGGAGTCGCCTCAGCAGGACCGCCTTCGCGAGCTGGTCTTCGCGATAGAAGCGATACCCGGTGACAGGGTCCACCACTGCCGGCAGCAGCGATCCTGAGTCGGCGTAGAAGCGCAGGGCGCTCGCCGTCAGACCGCACCGCTGCGCGAACGACCCGATGGACATCAACTCGGCATCTGACACCCCGTCAGCATGCGGTTTCGACCTACATGAAGGTCAACCAGCGAGAACCGGGACGCATTCGAGGGTGCTCGCTACTCGATCAACCCAGCTCGGAATGCTGCCAACGCCGCTTCGACTCGGTTGGACACCTGGAGCTTGTGGTTCACCGCAGAAAGGTGCGATTTGACCGTCGTCTCCGACATGAACAAGCGCCGTGCGATATCCGGGTTGCTGGCTCCCGATGCCATGACCGACAGCACCTCTCGCTCTCGCTCGGTGAGCGCGTCCAGCGTCGTCGTGGGCCGCGGCGCACGTGTGGAGGCGACGATCCGCCGGAGCGAATCCTCGGAGAACAACGTGTTGCCTGCAGCCACAGCGCGGATCGACTGGTGATACGTCTCCGGGGGCTCGGACTTGCTGAGGAAGCTGTGGGCGCCCGCTTCGATCGCGTGGACCACGAGGTCGTCCACGTCCATGGACGTCATCGCCACGACTTTCGGCGGGTTCAGGGACGCCATCAGCGCACGAGTCGCCTCGAGTCCGCCGACACGGCTCATCTTGAGATCCATGAGAACGACGTGCGGTCTGGTGGAGGACACCGCTGCCGGAACCTCGTCGCCGTCCGACACCGACCCCACGACCACGATGTCCTCGGTCGCCGAGAAGATGTCGGCCATACCGCGTCGCACGAAGGCGTCGTCGTCCACGATCAGCACGGTGATCACCGCATCGGAGTCCATGATGCGTCGACCGTAGCGAACAACACCGACAGCCCGTCCACATTCCTCGACCGCTCCGCCTCGTGCTGTGATGGACCCCGACACGGGGTGCCGAACCGACTCGGCTGAGAACACACCCGTCGAACCTGACCGGGTCATGCCGGCGGAGGGATGTCGACAGTGAGCGAACGGCAAGCAGTGCCCCTGACGGAACAAGTCGTGGTCGTGACGGGCGGTGCGCGTGGGTTGGGCGTCGCGCTCACCCGCGCGTTCCTCGACCAGGGTTCCCGAGTCGTCGTGAATTACCACCGGAGCGAGGCCGCGGCAAACGCCCTGGTCGCCGAGTTCGGCGCGAATCGTGTTCTCGCAGTGCAGGCCGACGTCACCGACAGCGATCAAGTCCACGCCCTGTTCGACACGGCGCGAGAGCATTTCGAGTCGACTGTCACCACGGTCGTCAACAATGCGCTCGTCGACTTCTCGTTCAACGGCGATGCGCGGGCCAAAGCTGACGAGATCGAGTGGTCCGCGTTCGACGCCCAGTTCCGCGGCAGCGTGGCGGGCGCGCTCCACACCACCCGCGCTGCGGTGCCGGGCATGCGCGAGAACGGCTTCGGTCGGATCATCACCATCGGGACCAACCTCGTCCAGAACCCGGTGGTGCCGTACCACGACTACACGGCGGCCAAGGCTGCGCTGCTGGCGTTGACCAGAACCTTTTCCGCCGACCTGGGTCCTGATGGCATCACGGTCAACATGGTCTCCGGTGGGCTCCTGCGAACCACCGATGCGAGTGCGGCTACGCCGCCGGCCGTCTTCGACATGATCGCCGAGAGCACGCCGTTGCGCCGAGTCACCACGCCGGCCGAGTTCGCCGACGCCGTTCTGTTCTTCGCCTCGCCGTGGTCCCGAGCAGTGACGGGACAGAACCTCGTCGTCGACGGTGGGCTGGTCAAGGACTGAGACGTCAGGAGTACCAGGGCAGCCACGCGGTGACGACGAATTCGCCGCCGGTCATGTCCCACCGAACCCATCCGCCGGCTGTGTGCGCCTGTTCGGTGAGACCGAGCAGCCCACTGCGCGATCCGGGTCCCGGTTTCATCGTCGCCGGAACGTGGTTGCGGACGGTCAGGCTGATGCCATTCGTGTCGGCTCCGCTGACGGTGATGTGCAGCGGTGCACCGGGCGCGTGTTTCTGGCTGTTGGTGAGGGCTTCCTGAACTATCCGATACGCGGTGTGGCTCGTGAGATCGCCGACGACACCAGGGTGGATGTCCTGGACCAGGGTCACCCGACATCCGGCTGATCGTGCCGCGTCGACGAGGTCACCGATGCCCGCCAGGCTCCGGCGACCGGCATCGGCGCCGCCCGTCTCCGATCCACGCAGAACGCCGATGATGCGCTTGAGCTCGTCGAGAGAGTCGTGGGCGGTGGCGCGAATCAGAGCGGAGGTATTCGAGATCTTCTCCGGACCGTCGTTGCTGCCCACCTGTAATCCGCCTGCCAGCAGAGAAATTCGGCTCAGACCGGCCGCAAGCGTGTCGTGCATGTCGCGCGCGATCCGCGAGCGTTCCTGCTGGATCAGCATGTCCTCGTGCATGCGCTGTGACTGGGCGGTCGCCTTATCACGCGACTGGACAGCCACGTCGAGATCGGTCTTCGTTCGGCGGAGTTGGGACAGTCCCAGTACGACGGCGACGAGCACCGCGGCGACGAGCAAAGGTAGCCACCATGGAAGCGACCACGTCGGCGGCGGATCACCGTCGACCTGTTTCACGCCGATGGTCAACACGGAGTAGTCGCGCCGACGGGATGCGTCGTAGGTGAGTGAGACCGCGCAGGCGAGGTAGACCGCCGCTGCCGCGCCGCCGAGCCGCCGACCTCCCGCTACAGCGCCGACCGCGTGCAGGGCGATGAGCGCAGCGGTCGCATCGGTGGCGAAGAACAGTGGCCCGGCGACAGCCATGGCGAGGACGAGCCACGGCTTGTCGTGACGCCAGATCAGCGCGATGGCCGCAGCGACGTTGAGGACGAAACCCAGTGCGACATTCCAGACGGGAGTGCCGGACGCGCCTGCCAGCCCGACCGTCATGAACGTGCAGAACAGGCTGAGAGTCACCGCGCCGACGGTCCAGGCGCGACGCCGAACCGTAGTAGCAGTGGTCATCACATGGCTGACCGTACGGGGACCGACCGACAAGGGCGCCCGTTCTTCGGTCGCCGACTCCGACCGAAAGGAGGACAGGGATCCGTCCTGTTCGACGAGGTGTGGGACGGGGTCAGTGCGGTGTCCTTGATGGGACGCACCGACCGGTGCCGCACATCCGAAGGGACTTGCCATGACTCAGCCTCCGCAGAACCCGTACATGCAGCCACAGCAGCCGCCGGCCAAGAAGAACTGGTTTCTGCGGCACAAGATCCTGACGGCGATCGGTGCCCTGGTCATCATCGGTGTCGTCGTCAATCTGGCGGGTGGTGGTGAGAGCGCGCCGACGGGTGGCAGCAGCAGCACCTCCGCGCAGGCAGCGCCGAACGTCGAGGCACCCGCCGCTGCCGAGCAGGCGCCGGGAATCGGCGCGGCTGTGCGAGACGGCAAGTTCGAGTTCGTCGTACAGAACGTCGAACGCGGTGTCGTCTCGGTGGGGGATCAGTACACGTCGCAGACGCCCCAGGGCGAGTACGTGCTGGTCACCGTGAACGTCGCGAACATCGGCAACGAGCAGCAGTTGTTCGACACGACGTCGCAGAAGCTCCTCGACGGACAGGGCCGCGAGTACTCGACCGACACACTCGCGACGGTGACCAACGACCCGAATCTCGGCTTCTCGCAGATCAATCCGGGCAACTCGCTCGTGGCGACACTCGTCTACGACGTGCCGGCGGGAACCGCACCGTCGGAGATCGAGCTTCACGACTCCTTGTTCTCGGGCGGCGTCACAGTCGCCGTCGCCTGATCTTCAATCATCCGTTCCACGTCTGGAGTTCCCATGCCAAATTCTTCTTCGTCCCTCGTTGCAGCTCTACTCGACCGTTCCGGTTCGATGTCGTCCATCGCCGACGACACCCGCGGTGGCTTCGACGCCTTCATCGACGCCGAGCGTGGTCACGACGGAACAACCGTCGTGACGCTGGCGCAGTTCGATGATCAGTACGCGATGGTCTACGACTCGACACCGATCGACCAGGTCCCTCCGCTGTATTTGGTACCCCGCGGAATGACGGCGTTGTACGACGCGGTGGGGAAGTTCGTCACCGAGATCGGCTCGTCGCTTGCGGCCCTACCCGAGGAAGAACGGCCGGGATCGGTCACCGTGCTGGTGATGACCGACGGACAGGAGAACTCGAGTCGAGAGTGGTCGAATCAGGCAGTTCGCGAGCTGATCGAGCAGCAGGAATCGCAGTACGGGTGGGACTTCGTGTTCCTGGGAGCCAACATGGACGCGGTGGACACCGGTTCGCAGATGGGCTTCAAGGCCGACAAGTCGCTGACCTACGACGCCTCGTCGGTGGGTGTGAGCGCGGCGTTCTCGGCGGTGGTGGACTACCAGGATCGGAAGCGGGCTCACGGGATGCAGCAGGTGGATGGGTTCTCGGAGGGGGATCGTCGGCGAGCGGGGCGGTGACAGCCCTCTCCACATAGAGCACTCGATGTGGAGAGGGCTGTCAAAGGCGACGACGCGCACCACCGATTGTGGAAGAATCGCGCGGGGGTGTTGGCATCGCGAGCGCGCATCGTTCGTGGCGAAGGAATTCATGCAGGTGCACGGTGGTATCAGTTGACCTGGGAACAACCACGTCACCGATATTTCAGACGCGCCAAGAGCATCGAGACGTTGTTCGGATCTATGGACTCCCACCTCGACCGAGTTGTCGGACCGTGCCGGGTTCCGCGGTGCGCTGATCGTGTACTTCGACAGGCTCCTCGGCCCTCGCTAGGGCGCTGACTACGGTCGGTCCTGTCCGGTCGGGCCTCAAAGTGATCGGTGACGCCGCGGCTGTGGTGTGACGACCGCGGTGTAACTGGTTCATTTGCCGTGATATTTCCACTATCGGCACCGTGTAGGGGGATCGAGCGCGCCATGTCGGAGGCATCGGCTAGATTCCAGCGAGTTGTCTCGCGAAGGGAATTTCGATGTGGTCTGGTGACCCCAAATTGGCTCAATGGTCGGCGTCCAACGGTTTCGGTCAAGAATGCCCATACACGGTCGACGAACTGGACAACGTTGGACCGAGGATCAGAGGGCTGTACATGTTCGAATCGCAGGACCACGAGGCGTACATCGGAATCTCTACCGATCTGCGCTCCCGGCTGAAGCAGCACGCAAAGCGCCACAACGACATCGCGGCATTCAGACTGCGGATGCTGGACGATCCGACTCTCGAACTGCGATCGGTAGAACGCAGCCTCGTACACAGTGCGCAGAAGGCCGGCTTCACGCTTCGAAATCGCGAACATGCGATGACGCTTACCGGAGAGAGCGTGTTCGACTCGGTCGTGGCGCCGGACGACCAAGCGCAATGGCTTCTCGATCCAGTCGCCGTGAATGCAGCCGATACTGTTGCAGCACCCGAGTACACGGCTACTCAACGTGCAGCTCATCTTTCGTCGTTCAACCAATTGGAGCAGCATCTACGCAGTGACGCCATCGTGGACGCTGTGAGCGCATACTTGAGCAGCTGTGTCCCGTTCCCGGCACGAACCGAGGGGACCTACTGGACTGTCAGCTGTTTCCCGGGGTCGTCGAGTTCTCGGTTCGCGTGTGTGTCGATGGCCATGCTGGAGACGTTGTATATCTGGAACCCGCCGGCGTCGGACCACCTGGAAGTAAGAATGTTCGTCGACGGCAGCCGGATCCCCAAACGCTTTCTTCGAAGCCGAAATCAGTGGCGCAAGCTGGCCCTGGGCGTTTGGCTTGGGCCATCGGCCCACAAGTCCGCGGGTGTCAACGAGCGCACCATCAAGGTAGACGATGTCTCCTACCTCGCAACGGCGCTCGCGATTCCCGGTGTGGCCGATGCTGCCGCGCATCACGCGCTGGCGGTGATGCGGAAGCGGCAGTCCGGCTACAAGCCGTCGCACTGTCCACAGCTCGCAGCAGCTGCGGTCTTGTCATCGCAGGTGCGGTCCGATCCGGCTCCGTCAACGAAGATGAGTGAACCGTCGCTGGAGGAGGTTGACCAGCTGGAGCCAGTTGCCGATGGAGATGCAGTCGTCGATACCGCCCAAGAATCGGACCAGCCTTCCTCGGCGAAACACAAGCTCGAGAGATTCCACGACCTCGACATCGATGGTCGAGCACTCCGGTGGTTGGGCGAGTTCATTGCGGCGTCGATTCCCGATTCGTCGTCGGACGCAGGGACGAGTTGGGGTCTTACCTGCCTCCCGGCGACGAAAGCCGGGCCGGGACGCCGCCGCATGTTCACCGTCAATGTCGGTGCGATGGAGGTCGCCTACATCGTCCGCGATGTGAATGGACCGACTGCGGAGCTCGTTGGAACGGCGGTAGTTTCGCGCTCCGCCCTCGAAGTTCAGGCAGGTCGATCGATTGACGAGCTCGTGGCGGACAACCCTGGGATTACGTTCACGACGGTCGGTTACTTGGCCGCCGCCGGCGATGACATCTCCCTGAGTTGGCCTCTGCAAAGCGTTGTCAACGATCTGCCGTGGTCGCCCGCGTCGGCGGTGCTGGTTGATTCGGTGCGAGGAGGTCGGTCGTCGTACGGGAGGTATCACTCGACTTTGCTGCATACCGAAGCGCTGGGCGCAGTCTGAGGCGCGGTGGCTCCGTCGCGTTCAGGCGGGTGACATCGAGCGTCGTAGCTTTCCTCCGTGAAGGCAGCAACGAGGTGGTTTTCGGTGAATCCGCCTTAACCCCGCCCACGACAGTGGCCTGGCCGGATCGCTACCACACGTGGCGAAGCTAATGTCCGCGTTGTCGTCGAGCTAACCTTCCGCCGCGGTGACAAGACAGGGCCATGGCTGCGCTCGGCCCTGTCTTGTCGGGTCCCCTGGTCTACAGCGATCCTCGGACCGGGCAGGCGATCGTCAAGGTTTTAGATGGGCAACACTCGCAGGAATCCAACTGACAACTCGCGAGAGTGGTTCGCGAAATGCGAGTCCGGAACACACTAGTTAGTAAGGAGGCCGCCGATAAATTCGCTCAGCCACGACACCGTGGTGTGTACCTGCGGCCGGAATCGTTCCACTACCTTTACAACCGCTACTTACAGTCGATCCCTATGGCACTGTGAATCGATGCACCTGCGCAACTTGGAAGATCCGCAGTTCGTCAACGACGCTGAGCGTGCCGTTTGGGATGCACTGACTGAACAACTGGACGAAAACGACTTCGTCGCAGCGAATCAACGCGTCACGGACCGCGCCAAGGACCACGAAATCGACTTCGTTGTCGGTCTCGACGGACTCGGTGTGGTGTGTCTCGAGGTCAAGGGCGGGCAGATCTCGCACGACGGCCGTACGTGGTTGCAGCGCCGCCGCGAGGGAGACGTACCTATCGATCCAGTCAACCAGGTTCTGGGCTCGAGCTATGCACTGCGCGCCTACGTCGAGAACGATCCGCGCTGGACTCAGGGTCGCGTTCTGTGGGACCACGTCGTCGTCTTCCCGAACACCGAGCTACCGGCGGACTTCGCACGGCCCGACTGCCCGCGGTGGCGCGCGATCGACCGGACACAGTTGAGCTCGTTGGTCTCCCTGCTGCGTGAGGTTTTGACCGGCAAGAAGTCGGGTCGTCCAATGGGTCCCGCAGGCGTGGAGCAGTTGTCGGCTGCCCTGAGCGGACGGGGGTTACCGCAGGCCACTGTGTTGGCACGAGCGATCGCCCACGAGGACGATGTGGACGCACTGACCTCTCAGCAATCCATCATCCTCGGCGCCATCCGCTTACTGAACCGCGTCGAGGTCCGGGGCGGGGCCGGAACCGGAAAGACTTTCCTCGCTGTCGAGCAGGCTCGACGCCTGTCTAGATCGGGTGAGCGGGTCGCGTTGGTCTGCTATTCGCACGGTCTCGCCTCGTATTTGCGCCGACTGACTTCGACGTGGCCCCGCAAGGAACAGCCGGCGTACGTGGGCGAGTTCCATTCGTTGGGGATCGAGTGGGGTGCTGCGCGTGGTCCAGACGAGTCGGTGCGCACGGCGGCGAGTGTGCGGTTCTGGGAGCAGGATCTCCCCGATCAGATGGCGGGCCTCGCTCATAGCTTGGAGTGGCGGAGTCGGTTCGATTCGGTGGTGATCGACGAGGCTCAGGATTTCGCGGACGCGTGGTGGCGGCCGGTTGTGGAATCGCTTCGTGAGCCGGATCAGGGTGGAATCTATGTGTTCAGCGACGAAGCACAACGTGTCTTCGATCGGCAGGGGACGCCACCGTTGCAACTCGTCCCGATCGTCCTCGACCACAACCTGCGCAACACCCGACAGATCGCGTCGTGCTTCACCTCTCTTGCCGGACAGCGCATGCGTCTGCTGGGTGGGGAGGGGCCCGAGGTCACGATGGTGCCGTGCACGGCCGCCGACGCTCTCGATCGTGCGGACGATCAGGTCGACGCGCTCCTCGACGCGGGGTGGCGGCCGGAGGATCTGGCGATGTTGACGACGGGCAGTCGTCACCCGGAGCAGGTATTACGGCAGGGCGAGGGCCATGTGGCGTACTGGGACAGTTTCTGGGACACCGAGCAGGTGTTCTACGGCCACGTGCTCGGGTTCAAAGGTCTCGAGCGTCGTGCGGTGGTGCTGGCAGTCAACGAAACCGTTAGCCGTGAGCGCTCCAGAGAGCGGCTTTATGTCGGGTTGTCGAGGCCGCGAGACCAACTCGTAGTGTGTGGGGATCCGGAGTTCATCCGGGAGGTGGGCGGGCTAGATTTGGCACGACGGTTGGGAGTCTGAACCAGTGAGGTACGGCGCGCGATGTCGAACTAGTGAAGTTCGCCGATGCTGTCGTCTGTGTGACGGTAACCCGCAAGGCGAGCTTGCAGCCCGTTCACCCTCAAGTCTCGGTTCCTTGTCCTGACCAATCGACCACAGTGAACCTGTGCCGCTTCGGCAAGTTTGCCACCCGGTCATCCGATAGACGTACCGCGAACAATGTTCCGATATACCGCTGGCAAATCGCGAACAATCGCGAAATCCGGAATGGCCACGGCACGTTCCCCAGGTCGAGGAGCCAATGCCATCGTTGTCTTTGCGTAACCTTGGTCAAGCAGGCTCGGATACACGCCTACAACAAATTTTGAATTATCTTTCGAGATAACCAAGGGGCGTTCGTTCATTCGATCCGCGGCTGCCGACCAGCCGTCCAGTTCAAAGAATCTTTTCAGTGGCGCAAGTAGTTCTGCCTGCTTCTCGGGCTGCAATAGCCCCGGAGGCGTTGCATCAATGGCATAATTGAAAAGGTTTAGGGCCAAGTGCCGATCCAAGCGGCTATGTATAAAGCGGTTGCGGTAGTGTCGCAAGCACCGAGTGCAAGACTGAGTGCAATCAGCCGGGCATTCTGCCAGTAGTCTACGCACTTGGTCAATTACTCCAACAATTTCGCGGCCCGCATCGGCCGAGTAGCCAGCGCCGCCCGCCGCGGTGTCGTAGAGAAAAATCTCGGCAACCGAAGTGTCAGCGTCTGGAGACATCCGATGAGAGTATCCAGCGCTGATTTCGTTATGATCCACGTCGAGATGAATTGTCGCAGCAAGCGCAAACGCCTCAGAAAGAGTGAGAAGCGCGTCATTCACCCAAGGACGGGTCGGCTGGAGGTCTATGGGGGTCTTGCTAGTGATCTGCAGAAGCAGTGTGTCCGTCCTGAACTGGTGGGACAGGAATAGTTTCTTGCGAATCTGGCCACTGCATGTTCCACGGGCAGTGGGCGGCTGCAAGAACGGGACCCTATGTGAACCATCTGAAGGTATCGTCTCGTTGGGCCATGCTGAACCACATTTTTCGCAGACACCGAAACCGTCGTCATCATCGCCGCGGTTGACAACAATCAGCTCGACGTCCCGGTGAAAGCACGTGCGGAAGTTTATACCTGCGTTTGCGCTCCATTGAAGCTTCGACCGATCTACGAATTCGGGCATCTGCGCGTTCCCGGCAGACGTGTAAATTTGCGATTCGTTGGTCTCGTCAATAGGTCGGCCGCCGTCAGGATAAAAACCACTCGGCGACAGCAGGCTTCTTGCGATTAGTTGACCGCCACATACAGGACAGGGCTGCAGTTGGGCTTCCCTAGACAAAGAATCCTCAAGTCGAACGTATGGGCAGCGTATACATCCGATATGTTGTTCGAGCGCCTTCTCGAAGTACGGAGTGGCGGGGTCCAACCGATGCTTACGGTCTGTTGGCGGGAAAAAGATACCACCACTTCGGTATGTCTTTTTGTTCACGACTATAGTTCTACCGGGGGCGTATTCGCTCAGGGCCTGTAGCTTTGCGAGCTGAGGTCGTTCCTTGACAATCACTCGGCCTTTATCGTTGCGCTCCTGTATGTAGAAAGAACACACATCCGTGGGGAATGCGTACTTCGGAAGTAGACCCGCGTCAAATAAGGCCTCAAGCAGTGTGGTGGGGCGGTTGCCTTCCGCAAGAGTGGTGAGATGCGAGTTGCCGATCTCTTTCACTGATTTCAGAAAAGCCTGCGCAGTCGCGACTACATAAGCCGGGAGTTCCGCTTCTCGGCCGGCACCTAGAAGATTGTTAGGAAGCCAGGAAACAACCCGTGTTGTTCCAACAGCTTCGGGAGACGCAAAGTTCCGTTGGGTCCAAGCACTGAAGCTGCGATACGTCAGCGCAGTATCGGAGTCTTTGAAGAAGTCTACTGCTGCTCCGAAGGCAGCCATGACCTCACCTGCTTGAACTCCGGGGTCGGCGACGTCGATGTTCTCGTGAAAGAAAGTTTGGAGGATGTATGAGTGGACGTGCCGCTTGGCGAGCTTCTGGTTGTCATCCTTGATGCGGAGAGCTGACACGGGTCCGCTTATCATCCAATGCGGGTGCTGGAAGTAGTAGCCGTCATGAGGTGCTCCGTCGGAGTAGGTGAGGACCGTGGAAACGGCGCTACCCCGTCTGCCGGCACGCCCGGCTCGCTGTTGATAGTTCTCGCGCATCGGCGGCATGGTCCGAAGGGCGACAGCGGTCAGTGAACCGATGTCGATACCGACTTCCATCGTTGTTGTGCAGCTCAGAACGTCGACGACGGGAGCGCCGTCACCGAGATCGACGTTCTGGAATCGAAGTTCAAACTTCTCGGTCGTAGCAAAAGCTATCGAGTCATCGCGCTGCGACAACTGGGCTGTGTGCTCCTCAGCGTTGATGTGCATTGGTGTTCGTCCATCGAGAGCATCGAATAATGGGGTGCGTAAATGATTTTTCGGTATCCACGCCGACGAATGCATGGGATCGCACGCTTCTAGCTTCATCGAGTTGCACCTGTAGTTAATACACTTTCCTAGCAAGCCCATTGGGAAGACCGATCCGCACTCGGCGCAACGCACCCACGTTTCGATCAAAGCAAGCTTGATCTGGAAGCGAGCAGGGTCCAAAGTATCTGCAGCCACACTATCTGTCTCAGTGGATTTTGCCAATACCCCGAAAAGCAGTTCCCGAAGTTGTTCATACGGCTGGTGAGACCTTGTACTAACCTCGTCAAAGAATGACTTGAACGCATCCATCCGTCTGACTTCTTGGTAATACGGAAATGCCTGCCGGCGAGAGGTGCTGGGCAGGCGTGAATCGAGCGCTCCCCGACCAAGCATCTGCCCGACCCACGCCGAGACGATTTCGTCGATCTGCGAATCACTGAGGAGGATATTGCGTCTTTCACGCTGCCTGAGGATCAGGTCTCGTGCTTTCGTTGTCGGTGCTAGCTGCACTGCATTCGCTGCGGTGAGCGATCTTGTCTCGTGACATAGTTGGCGAAGCACTGATAGTCGAAAAGAAATCGAAGCGTTAGGCTGCCATTCGAAGTCGATCGCGCTCGCCAGATCGCTATCGTAGTTTCGAGCAAATTCGTTTCGGTCGCTGCTTAGCCGGAGCTGGTCTTCGGCGTCGAAAAATGTCAAGTCTTCGCGTTCGCACACCCCGATGAAGCCGGCGTATAGTTCGGATAGCGTCGGCCAACGACCCTGTGCTTCTTTTAGGTCTCGAATTGCGAGTACCAAGGTTTCGCGCATCGTGGAGTCCTCGACATCTCGGGGGAGATCTCGTGCCAAGCGAGCCGCTTTTTGGCGGCCGTCCGAGAAGACCAGAACCTTCCGTCCACCATTCGGTAGGTGTCGGGTCCGCGGAAACGCTGCTGGTTGAGTCGCGAACTGTTGACGAACAAGATCTGCGAATGTAGATTCACCGGTTGTCGCGAGGTTGGTCAGCGTGGAGTAATTTGCCCGTTCGGCGGACTCCAAACATCGAACGCACCGTGAGAATTGCTCCGCAGCGGATTTGTTTCGCGGGCGTGCACGAAACAGCAACCTTGTACCAAGTTTGTCTGGTAGTTCTATTCGACCGGTCGCTATATCGAGCCCAATTGGACTTACGCGCGAAGTGGAGGCGGAATGCGGTTCACCGAGAAAAAGCTTGACTTCCTTCAACGGTTTTCCGCCGCCGAGTCGTCCGCCGGGCTCGTGCCAAAGGAACCCCCCGACCTCGGTTGATTCATAGCCACGGATGTACACAGCCCCGCATCTTTTGTGGGTGAGTATTTCGTATACCCTTCCTCCACAGTCGCATTGCACGCGAGGCGTGTCGTAGATTTGGCCTAGGAGGGTCCCTTCTCGACTTTGTGGAATTGCAGTGCAGTGGTCGTCGATGCACCCGAAGAGTGTCGGCGCGGACCGATACATCATGTGGACGCGGGACGGGAGGACAGGTTGGTGCTCACGACCGGGCTGTGTACGACGAGCGAATGCCCCGAGCGTCAGAAGTCCGTCGATCGCTTGCTGTTGCAGCGCCGAATCCTCTGTTTGTACTACTGCGCGGGCGAGCTCCCGGAGTTCTGTGGCACTACCGGAGCACTCTGAAATCACCATGTTGGCTGGTCCGAAGCTGGCCAGTGTCCGGCCTAACGACTGCCTAGCATCTTGCAACGTGCCGTCTTCGTCGATGGCGACCTGGGTGACGAAACTGCCAAGAGCGTGCTTGACGTCCTTCGCTGACGTGGCCAGAGCTAATGCGGATCCGTCGACGGAAGAGAGCATTTCGGCTTCTACGACAGAAGCACGCTTTGTTGCATTTACTGGTTCGATGGTGCCGCGGATGACGGAGAAGTCCCGGATAGCCGATTCCCCAGTGAGCGCGTGGGCAAATCGAACCGCGCTCGCTTCTCCTCCGTCGGACTGCAGGCTCGCACTCGTGAGGATGCATCTGATTCGGTCACGATTTATTCCGAGGCGCGCACCGAGGCGACGTATGAGAAGTCCAACTTCGGCTCCAGTCGCACCCCGATACATATGCGCCTCATCGAGCACGAGAAGTAGTTCATTCCGCTCGTCTGCTTCCAACCAAGCCCGGGTCTGATCGAAAATCGGCCGCTCGATCGGACGGAGCAGCATGTACTCGAGCATCGAGTAGTTGGTAACGAGTATGTCAGGTGCCGACTGCTGCATTTCGTGACGCGTCAAGAGCTCACGATCGAGTAGTCCTGTCGCGTATTGATCTCGACCAGGCTTGGAGAATCCTGTTAGATCCTTGGAAGGCCAGCGCCCGCGCTCCCTCAGCTCCTGAGCTAGTTTGCTGTCGGATTCGTCGAGTTGGCGATAGTAATTGACCAGCTCCGACAGTCGTCTTTTGTCGCGTTCGTTCGTGCGAAGATTCGGATAAGGTGTGCGTCCGGTATACATCCCGAAGTGTGGATGCCGGCCGCCGCGGCTTCGAAAATATTGAGCGACGCGCTCGTCGCCGAATAGTTTTCGAAGGCGTGCTGTTTGATCACTGACTAGAGCATTGAGGGGGTAAAGGAGGAGAGCGCGAACCCCGCTCTGTTCCATACTCGGACGATCCGCTTCGCATGCAAGCATGCCAAGAATTGAATACAAGAAAGTCTCAGTTTTACCCGATCCCGTGCCAGTCGCCACAATGAGGTCGGCGGGTGAATCAGAGCCGAAAAAATGTTCGAGTGCCTCGGTTTGGTGACGGTATGGCGGGTATATACCGACTCCAGGCGAGAAAGCCTGCAAGTCGGTAAGGACTTGTTTCACGGGTTGGGGAACTCTGAGCTCGGAAAAGTCGGGGCCGTACATGTAGGAAGGTGTGATCTCAACGTGCGGAGTTTGCGCTATCACGCCCGGCCGCTCGAGCAGCGCTTTGCGGCGTTCGGCGAGGTCGAGGTCATCAATCGGTGAGTTCGTTTCGATGGAGCGCTGGAAACTCGCTCGGACTTGGCGTGCGATCTGAGTCGCGCCGACGTCACCTTCAGCCATGCTTTACTTCCTTATTGATTTGAATGCCTAAATTCTCGAGTGTCCGTCTGATCTGCGAACGATGTGATGTGGCGGCGAACCTGTACTCGAACTTGGACGCGGGCAAGCGCCTGCCTAGTGCAGTCAGCGCGCGCATTTCCGGCGCGGGGATCGGGTTCTGAAGCACGACCTCAGAGACGCCTTCAGCGGACTCGCGCCAAGTCGCCTTTACTGGGTTGTTCGCGATCTGGTCGTAGCCATACATGAGCCGGCGTGCGTCATCGCGGTTGATGTCGCACGTCCCGGTAACTACGCCAGCCGCTACACGTGCCAAACCGTAGACCCGCCAGTGTCGGAGCACAGTGTGTCGGTACAAGTATGTACCGGTGAGTTTTCTGTCGGAAGGCTTCCATCTTATCGCTTGTATGGAAGCGCGCTGTTCGCTGTCCGCGAGATAGAACTCAGTGTCATCGAGTTGCCCGTCAACGATCCGCGTCGTCCCGATGAAATCTGCTGTCCAAGTCGAGAGTGTTGATTCGGGCTTGTTCGCCCACATCCAGAGCCCGACTTGTGGCAGCCCTAGGTTGTCGAGCAAGGACTGATCGATGATATGCCTAGCTGCCCCCGCACAAGCCACCCCATCACGGGAGGCGCGGTCAAGTAGTCTCAAGGGGATTCCGCTGACCAGCAGTTCAGGTTCTCGTGTCTCCGATTTCACAACGACGCCGGGGACACTGACCCAATACCCGTTGGCGAGTTCCGCGAGGTCACCTAAGTCGGCTAGCACATCGAGTAGGTTCCTGAGTCCGGCGCGTCGGTCGCTATCGGAGTAGTTCAGGGTTTTCGGGTTGATCGACTTGTCTACAGAAACCGCGCGGTTCAGTAACTTGCCGATGTAGACGGGAGTATCACCAGACGTGGATGCCCAGGTGACTGCACGGAGCATTTCGCACCGCCGGGTTTCGTCATCGGCCTTATCCGGGAGCGCAAGAGTACGTGCGATCGCCTCCCGTGCGGCTAACTCTTCAACTGGCTGGAGACTGAGTTCGTACGGGGTCATCCGAGACGCATTCTCAGTCGCCGTACCAGCCCGGAGTAATGCATGGATTGGTCTTCGTTCATCGACAGGTTTCTTGCGATGCTGTCTGCAAAATTGGCGTATTCGCTGTCCGGAAGTGAAGTAGCCGCGGCTGGCAACAGAAGACATTCTGCGACAGAGCGACGTATCTGAGCCTCAGATTGCAGGCCGCTGAGTGCTGAAGCAAACCGGTCTCCTGCCTGAATGATGTCGTCCGAGATTGGCCAATAAGAGTCCACGTCCTGGAGTAGATCGCGAGTGACCTCAGACGTTTCTTGTTCGGGCATGGGTAGATCGATATGCGAATAATCTCGATCCGGGTTGTGCACTGGAAATGCGGCCGTGTCGAGGACGATAGCGTGTCCCCACAAGTCGGGGCTGATGCGGGCAGATGTAACGCCGGTAGCGATCGTTCCGGCGATCTTGAGATTTTTGCCACCATCTATGCCTTGTAACGGATACCCGGCCTGTCCGCTTTGCAGCCACGGAACCAGGTAAGACTCGGTTGGTGCGTTGTTGATTGCTTCGAACATCACGACGACCTCGCCGGAGTCGGCGGCTGTTGATGCGGTTGACAGCACTTTGTGGTTGCCACGCAACGTTCCGGTCTTTCCGGAGTGCAACCCGACTAGATCGTTCGGATGCAGAAAGTCGTGGGCGATGGACATGCGGACAAGCCGGCCACTGTATGCGACGTCAGCGGCCGCTGTGATCGTCATCGGTCCGCCGTTTCCTAGTGCCACCGGCATAAGCCCGGCGTGAAATGCGCCAACCATCCGCTGTACCGCGACCAATTGCAAGCCCTGTTTCGTTGCTGAGTCCCGAATTTTCGTGTTGATCATGCCAGGGCTAGTGAGACGTATGGAGGACACCTCCGGGATGACAACGTCATGTGCATGCGCGGGTTCTGGTGAAGGAGAGTGCAGCGGCGAATTGCTGGTCAGGGCCCGTCCGATGATTGAGGAGGTCAATCTGGCTCGGCTGCCTTCGATGATCTCCTCGATTGCTTTGGCGACATCGGCCCGAACTTCTTGAGATCGAAGCGTTGCCGACTGTTGAGCGGTGTCGAATGCGATTCGAGCCTTCTTTGTTTGGGCCTGTAACTTCGTGAGTTCGTTCTGGACAGTCATCTTTTCCTCGATCAAGTTGTCGAGTTGCTGGCGTTCCTGCGCGACGTGTGCGGCGATCCTGACCTGTTCACCACGTTCGGCATTGGCGCGGCCCTCTTCGATTGCTTGGTCCAAGAGCTGGACGACGTCCGGTAGTCCTCCTAGCTTCCTCGCGACGTCTTGTGCTATGCGACGGGCGATCGCGGCGTTGCCACATGCTTTCATTGCCCGGTCGATCTGTTCCTGGCCGAAGTTCTGGTGGACGCCATGTTGGTCAGCGAGCCAGTCACTGATTTGTCGAAGCGACTCCTTTGTGGTTTCTATCTGGGTGTCGTTGACTTCAAGGTTCGATAGCGTCGAGACGGCAAAATCTGCTACGAGATCGACAATTTTCTCGTCGGACCTACCGTCGAACTGGCCGATCGGAGACACGCGACTGATTCGAGAAGCCACGAGATGTCCATCGAATTCGGTAGCGTTGATGTCAGCCATTCGGCGAAGCTCGAGTCGCTCTGGTGCCTGTGCGTGAAGTCGCTTCCGGTATAGCCGAAAGGGGCCGATTAGTCTGTCATCTTCTAGTTTGACGTAGACATCGGAGGACTCGCTGATCCAGCGAGGAAGAGCGATGTCGCCGATGCTCTCGATCGCGTTGACTGCGCTACTAGGAATTTTCGGCGTAAGCACGATGTCTGCCGGGCGCACGGAACCTAGTTTGTATACGATTTCGGGTTTTCCGGGAAGCTTAGGCTGTTTCAGGAGTTCGGATGCAACTAGCGCGTTGTTCTCGATGCTTAGTTCACTTGATACCTTGAGGGGAGCGCTCGACTTGAAGTCATCGAGGTTAGCTGTCTCCCAAGTGTCCTCATTGAGAACAAAAAGCGGTTCGAGGCGCTTGTTCAAGCGGTTCTTCACCGAAAGTCTGCCAATAATTAGGTTGCCATCGTATGCATTCATCGTTGAATTCTCCATCGCCAATCCGTCTCGGGCCGATTCCAATCGCGTCGGCCGAGGTGGTCCCGATATTGTAGTGCTGTATAAGCGTGGTGCCATTGAGGTGTTGTTGGTGTGCGTCGAGCGAGCTGAATGGGGGCCGTCACTTGTGGAGCGGCATGAGCGGGAGGTGTCGACTCGAGCAGACCCTCAGGCGTGATCATTTTCTCGAGCGGCTCAGGGTCTTCATCTCGGACGGGGTCCACGAGCAAGCTGGTGCGCTCGAGACGGATCACTCCGAAACTGCCGGCAGATACTTCCACACTCATTGCATCGGTGCGGATATTCTTAAGCCAGGAACTGAGTTGGTCTGCATCGACGTTGGATACTCGCATACAGAATTGCTCGGGGTGCCGGACGACTGCGGAAAACTGAAGTGGCAGATGAGTGACGGCTCTGACCCGGAGGTCCTTGATTTCAGCGACTTCTATCTTGGAGTATGGGGGATAGTTCTCGGTGCCGATTGCGACGGACCACACTGTGCTCAAATTCAAGTCTGATTTAGGTAGTTCGCGCTCGACTCTCAAGATGTCGCCGGATCTGGTCCTGATCCGGATCTCCTCGGAGCCGCCAACGACTCGTGCAAGTTGGCCGGACGAATCGAGACGTAACGCTGCGAATACACCGCTCGACTCGGCAACGAGAACGTCTGCAACTGTTGAGGGTGCAACGATGAGCTCGTCGTCGACTTGAATGACGTGTACGTCGTCGTTTCGATAGGACGTTGGCGGCGTGCGTACTTCCGTTGGATCTTGCGTCTCCGTAACCGTGGTACCCGCCGTCGTCAGCCACTGACGTGCCGCTACGGCGATCTGAGGCGTGACGACGAACCTCCACGCCGTGAACCCGTTGACTCGATTGAGTTTCTGAGGCTGAAGAAATGGTGGTGGCTTCGCCGAAATCGCAGAAACCCAGAGTGCGTTGGTGCCGAGATACAGCGGTCTAGAGCCGGTGCACATCAGATAGTCACCGCCGCGGTCCTGACCGAACACTGCCCCACGGTTCGGCAGCTGTTGCACTACTCGATTCCACCGGTCCGATCCCGGAGGCCATTTGCCCTCCGTGTAGACGCGTTGGACTTGGTGCGACGGATCGACTTGAAAGGTCGTGGTCCCGGCACCCGGCCAAAGGCAAAGGGCGCCGATGCGCGACACCTCCCCGTCCTGGTGCTGTAAGGCAATCTGCCGCCCGCGAAGCTCCGTTACGGAGGTCAACCAGAGCTCTTTCTCTGTGAGGTCAGGCAGTTTGAGATAGAGGTTCCAGTTTGATCCATCAATAGCCGCTCGGAGCTGCAGACGTGAGTCCGCTGTGCTGGCCCACGACGAGCCGCTGAGACCGGGGCGATAGTCGGGGCACCCTGGGGACGCGTCGCTGTGTCTGAAGTGGGCAACATTGATTTTCCCTAGCGCGGGAATTGCGTCTTTCAAGCATTGCGGGCAGCTGAACGCATGGTTGCGGTTCGCGCGGTTGGCGTCCACGAGCGTTGTGCTATACCAGTCAATAGCAGTCTTCAAGCCGCGCCCCTCGCAGTTGGATTAAGCAATCCACTTAAACCAGGCACGGACGTGCGTCTTCGATGGTGTCTGCAACCGAGGGTATAAGTTTCTGTGAGGGGAGCCGACACGCAGGCCTTTCGCGCCGTGGTCTGTGGGCAATATGCTGAAAGTCCTTGATTGTTTGATACGACATAGTTACCGCGTGAACCCGCGCCAAGGACGGGAGATTCGTATAGGTCATTGACGCCGACGTCGGCGAGATGGTAGGGCACGTGCAGTGATCGTGCTGCGCCCGCAAGAAGGCACAGATTCCTAGCCTGTCCGTTACCTCGCATCTGCCCTCCGACTCTTCTCGACCGTCGTCTTTACGGATGCCAACCCGACACGCCTGCTTAGTGAGTCATTACAGGCTAGACCAGTCCGACGGCAGTCCGACATCGGACAGGAACCGGACACGCTGAAGGCACGAGCGTTGTAGGCGTCAGCGTTCGATCTGGACACGCAATTTCCGGGAGTCCTCCGCCGAAGGGCGTGCCGCGGGTATGCGCCCCGAGAAGTTGAGTACTCGGGATCTGAGGGAGCCGCGACCTCAGCCGCCAGTTTGCGGCGGGTTCCGTTCAGCTGCATGGGCTACAACTTGGCGCCATTCGGCAGCCGACGGGCCGTAAACGTGGGAAGGTCTGTTCGTGAGAGCTAACTACGTGTATGGCGATGTCGACGGGTCCCTCATCTTCCTCCGTCGTGAGCTAGCCGACGAGCTCGTCTCGCTCCGTTTAGGTTTCGCGACCTGGGGTGAAGCTAGAGCCAATCTGGCTGCCAAACCATGGGAAGACATCAAGTCGCGTTTTGCCGACGCGGAAGAAGACATGCCCAGGGACTCGGAGGACTTCGATCTCGAAGCAGTTCCGGGTGTCAGCGACGGTGACTGGCCCGCGTGGCCGGCGGCTCTGATGATCCAGGAAATTCCGAGTTCGGTGACAAACGAGTTCGGTTCAGTGGAGGACAGCGTATTCAACGGCCAGTTCCTGCAGCTGAAGTCGGATGATGAGGCTGAGATTGTGCGCGCGCTCGAGTCCCATGGGTGGACGTGCGGGCGTGATGACGACCTCGTGCGAAAAGCAAGCGGATACTGAACGGCGGTCGATCGGTCGCGGCTTCATCACGAGTTGCGGGACAAATCGAGGCTTCGTGTCATCGGCAGCGCTGCTCCCTTGAATTCTCGTTCAGGCGTGGCGAAAGGCCGTGCCACCCCAGGCGGTCTGTTTGGCGCCGATGGATTTGCGCCGGCGTCGCAAATTCGACCTGACACGGAGTCAATAGCCGCAGTGGCGCCGGTTGTTGACGCGCTAAGCATCCTGTGCGAAATCACTGTCGATTAGGAGCCAGGACCAGCGATTGGCATCCGGTTATCCGTACGGCCGCCGACATGGACGACGATGTTCCCGAGGAGCATCCACTGGTCGAGCCGGCCCCTGCCGCTGTGACTACGAGGTTCGCTTGCCCTCGCCTGTCGTTGCGGAAACTGGCCGAGCCAGATGCGGCCGGCGGAGCTCGAACCCGGCGAGACGGGGTTCGGCGGCTATAAGTCCGCCGCCACCAACACCGTGCCCGACGCGATCACCGTGATGGATCCGGTTTCACGTCGTCGCCCTCGCCGGAACCAGGCTCAACCTTTGCCGGCAGCGGGTGCAGCAGGTGACAAGCAGAACACCTGCGGTCACCGCGGCCGCACCGGCGCACACCCGAGCACTGCATGCATTCTACTAAAACCGGAGAAACCGTTTATCACGCTGGTCTGTCGGCTCACGGGTACGACAACAACTCGAAAAATACCGATCCCCCCTGACCACCAGGCAAGGCTAAGACGTGATCGCCCCCGTCGCTGCGCGCTCAGATTCGGTCTCAGCAGTGATCAGCGCTTTCGGTCCGAGTCCGTTTTCGATCATGAACGCGAGGAGCCTGGTCACCGTGTGGACGCCGCTACGCAGAGCTTCCAGAGTGGGCGACCGCGGGTCACTGTAGACCGAGAGGCGGTTGATTCGCGCGGAGAGGTGTGTCTCCAAGTCCGTGATTTGGAACCACAGTGTCTCGTCATGCCGGAGATCGAGGAGCTTCCGAGCGTGTTCGACCGCAACGCGCAGAACCAGGGCGTTGGAGTCGTCGATGGGTTGTGCGGGGCCTGTGCCCACAGTGGCCGCGGTGGTGGCTACTGCAGCACCGGTGCCTGCCAGGCCGCCCAGCATCGCGAGCCCGCCGACCATCCCGCCGGGCCCCAGTGCTGCGAGGCCTCCGGTCAGCGCCGCGGCACCGAACACTCCAGCAGGTGCCGCCACCATGAGGCCGACCGGGCCTGCGGCCACGATGGCTACGCCGGCAGCCGCGGTGAGGACGCGCCCCCACGGGACCCCACCCTTCTTGCTGGTGTAGCTCTGAACGTCCTCGATTGCCCCGCCGATCTTCGACCCGGTCGAGCGGAGGAAACCCAGTTCGACAGCCATGTCGGGGAGCGCGTCTTTCGGCGCACGATCGATCGAGATCTCGTAAGGCTCGACCAAGTTTGTCATTGCGAGGATGACGAGTTCGCCGACCGCTTCGTGCAATTCCCAACGGTGCGGCAGCTGGGGGAGGGTTCCTCGCAGCAATTCGACCATCTCTGGTGCGATCAGTGGTTCCGAGCTACCGACAACCGACTCGATCTGCGCGACCACTTCGTCGAATTGCGCTCCGAGAGCGTCGCCGTATCTCGCCGCTGCGTCCTTGTCCTTGATGTGACGCTGAACGGCCTGCCCGTAATGCAGTGACAGGAGGATCTTGGCCTCCTGATCCGCCAGCCGAACTGACACGCCCGGTTCGCGCAAAGCCACACTCTTGGATGGGAACAGGACGTCCGCGACGATGCCGGAAACAGAGGGATGGCCGAGATAGACGCCGGCGCCGTGTTGGCCTCCGACATCAACGGTGAAATCCTGGGCGCCCGGGAAAGTCGATGCGAGACCGCGGCCACCTGTGACGACGTCCCTCGTGTCGAGAAAATTGGTCCAGTCGTCCACCCGCAGATACGGGAACTTCTTCAGCAGCCGATCGCTGTTCTCGTGCAGCGCTTGCGAACTTGCGGGGCTACCGATGGTGATGAAGCGACGGACTCGAAGCCCGGGGTGAAGATTGTCCAGTAGGTCAATCGCGACGACGCTTCCGAGGCTGTGACCGATGAGGAGGATGTCTCCTGTAGCGGGCAAGGTGTCGAGGATTGATCGCAGAATCGCACCGCGAGTTCCTTCCTCGCGCATATAGCGCTTCACTTGCGGGAGGTCGTACCACGGCATTGCATTGATGGCAATTTTCTGGACTGCCGACAACGGTGCATCCGGAACCCGATGAAACCCGAAAGAACGAACGCCCGGTTCGAGTCCGAGCTTGCGCTGCACGCGTGCTTGTCGCCGTTCGAACTCGCGCCGCGCAGTCGATTCGTCGGATGGCTTGTAGGTTACCGGAGGTAGCTTCGCGTCGACCCCTTTTGTGTTGAGAGATGAGCTGTAGCGCGGCGCTATGACCTGTTCTGACGCTATCGGCGAATGACCTGCCTGAACTAGTCCGCGATTGAGGCCCTCCAGCCAGCCCATCGTGGGGTCGCCGTCGCCGATTCCGTGCAGGAAGACGATTTTCATTGTTCGTTGCCCCTATTCGATTTGTGCGAGTAGTGACCCCGGTCGGGTCGAGTGAAATCGAGCTGCCACGCGGTCATTGCCTCACGCAGCATCCACTCGCCACATGGTGCGGTGGGCAGCAAACCATTGTTGTTGCCGCTGAGTCGGTTCGATGGTGAGGCTGCGTCCATGGAGCTTGCCGTACAGCTCGAACGGTTCCAAGGATTTGTGTACGGCGATCGTGGCGTCGTTCCGGACGGCGATCTTTCCGAAATCGAAAAGCCGGTGTAGATCGCGTCGCAGCAACAGCCCACCTTCGTCGTGGTGTTCTCCGACCTGCGCGTAGCTGTAGAGATGCGCCGCTTCGAGTACTTCGTGCGGCATGGCGCCTGAGAACGCGCAGTTCGACGCGTACTTCTGCATCAGTTGTGCGCGAAAGGCTGGTTGCCCTAACCTTACCCGAGTGATTCGGTCTGTGAATCCTCCGCCCAATTGTACCGACACCGAGTTCATGAGATTCAATCCGCGATGGCTGAGGTCGGTCGAGAGACTCGCCGTGAATGCCGTCCAATCCAGCTCGCGAATACTTAGCTGCGATTTCGGACTCGTGCAGACCGAACGTAGCTGCTCGGCAGTGAGCTCCCCCGCCAGGTCGATCCACGCTTCACCATGGTGGGTCCGGTACACGGTGACGTCGATGTTCGCGGTCAGTGGGACGTCGAACTCGTTCTTGCATCGACCGCATTTATAGCGAGGAGTTAGCGTGAGACGTTCATCGAGCGAGCGACCAGGACCGCAGTAGGGGCACTTTTTCTGCTCCTTGGTACCTGGTTCGCTGTCGACTCGCTCGACCACGGAGGCACCAAGCAATCGCTTCTGGTCCCACACCACCAGGGCATCCCCAGCCGCGATGTTCCGGCTGTTCGGTACCTGACTGTCGCTCACATAGCGGGACGACGGATCGTCGTCATAGGCATGCCCGCCGCGACCGCCGAGCTGGTCGTCCTTTGACAGGACCAACCACGCCCGAGAAATCGAGCCCGTCGAGGGCCATACGTAGTCCACTATCTAACCCCGACGGGGTGTTTGACAGTCTCCATGCCTCTGTCTAGCCGGTGCGCTTGCGTTGATGCAACTCTGGGCTTGCTCGTAGCGTCGCCCGCGTGGTCACCCCGACCTCTCACTGCGATATGGCGGTGAGAGATCGATACGCATGTCGGCGAGCATCTCGGGGTTCGCTTCGAGTCCCCGCTTCCTGAGCAACGCCAGCATGTCTTCCTGTCGCGGCTGGCCGAAGGTGAGTCGGTACAGAGCTAGATCACTCTTCAGGCGCTCAAGTCGGGCCAGGTCCACGCTGAGCGGATACGGCAACAAGTGCCGCTCGATCTTCGCCGGCCCCGGGTACACCCAGTGGGGTGCGAAGTCGCCGAGATTCGTTTGCTCGTCTGCACCCAGTGTGTAGGCCTCCCGCCAAGGGTCGCGTGCTGAGAGCATGTCTGCGCCGTGGCGGTGAGCGAGATTGCGTCGGACTGCATGGCCACCGAAGCGGTCGATGCGTCCCTCGCGCTGTTCGAAGTCGACGGGATTTGCGGGGGTGTTCCAATGAGTGATCGCCGAGCACCACCAGTGAAAGTCAATCCCCTCCTGCCCGACACTTGTGCTCGCCAATACGAACGGCCAGAAGGGGCTGTTGAACGATCGTCGCACGTCGGGCTGGCGCACGTTTTCGTCAGTGTTGCCGCCCCCGTAGCGAAGCGCGAAGCGGCTTGTCATGCGAATGGGGTCGTCGGGTCGATCCGGGTCGAATGCGCGGTAGATCGACGGTGGCAATGTCAACACAGTCGTGACGGTTTCCGCGATCTCCATCAACGCTCCATCATCCAGCTCGATTCGAGTCTCGCTGACGAGGTGGTGGAGATACTCGTCCATGACCGCTTGCAGGTTTCCTGCCGCGCAATAGCGAAGCACTTTCTGCCAGTACGCGCCGCTGTCGTTCAACTGCTCGAGCAACACGATGGTGTCGGGTCGTTTGAACAAGGACCGGAAGCCGGCGGCGACAGTCGCCGCGGCACTCCATAGGCCTTCATCGGTCACGGCTGGATGGTCCGCCACGAGCCGATGCAGTGCACGCCATGCGATGTTGCCCGGACTGTGGGCCGCGAGAGTGGCGACGGTTGGTGCTACAGATGCCATCTCGACATCGGAACCCTCGCGCGCCAGATGGAGAGCCTCGTCGACGTGTGTGGCCAGGCCCCGCTGACCAGAGATGTCATCGGGATTGGTGGACGAACTGTTGCCGAGGGCTTCGATGATCTGCTTACGACCAGTTGGTCCGCCGTTCACCAAGGTCGGCGGGAGTGAATCCGAGAGCGCGAGCGCGACACGAGCAGCCTCGGCCACCGCGGACACACCGTACTTGGTGGTTCCTGACCGTAGCTCCCGCGTGAGTGTCGCCTCGATGACGGAGCGGGACACCGGCGCGCGCTCGGACTGAGCCGCAGCCAGCGGGTCTGCACGCCTCGCGAGCCCGGGCATCGGCCAGAACAACGCCAGGGTGGTCATCGATTCGGCCCGTCCGCCCGTGACGCTGTAGTTGAGGAGACTTCGCGTGCCGCTTCGTCCGGTGTGCGAGCCCCCCTCGCGCGTGGAATGAGTCGAGGCGGCCCGAGCGGCGCGTTGGCTCAGCAGGCTTGCAATCGCCGTAGGCGTCGCCGACCATGAGGAGAACACCAGCCTTTTCGTGATTCCCTGCGCCCAGGGCTCGGCATAAGGTCCGCTGGGCTCGAGATAGGGCAGCGACGCCGGCATCCAGAGCAGTTGCCACCAGCCGGCGTCGACTGTCTGTCGGGCAAGGGCGCGGAGCTTGCCGTTGCCCAGGTCGACCTCGCCGGTACCCGAAGCCGCGGTGGGGTCGAGCCGGGTCAAGGCGCGGACGGCGGGACGTATGGATTCCGCATCGCCGTCCTTGAGCCGCTTCTTGAGCTGCTCGGAGAGCTTGTAGCCGTCACAATAGTTGGCGAAGTAGGGTGTCGACTTCCAATACTCCAGACTCACATCACCTTTGACCAGGTTGGAGAGGCGTTGGAGCGCAACGAAATCGAGTAGATCGGTGGCTGTGAGGTCGTCAACGACCTCGATGTGCTCGGACAGCATTCCGCCGGCGACGCCGACGGGTCGTTCGCTGCGGCTCATGACCTTGAGCAAGGTCGCCCGCAGTTGGGCGGTGAGTTCGACCACCGAGCGCCCTTGGGTCGCGGCGGTGCGGTACTCGGCGAGATCGTGCGCGACATCGTCCGCGATGCCGGAGTCCAGAAATTTGATGGTGCGGAGGAAGTCTCGATGGTGATCGTCGCCGGATTCCTCGGCGTAGGTGAAGGGCTTGTACGGTGTCGCGGAAAGCAGGAGGACACGCGTGTCGGGGTAGGAGAACAGCTGGTCGGCCAGCTCCCCCTTGGGGCTGGTCGCATCGAGTAGTTCAGGAAAACGTTGAAATTCGTCGAGGATGACGAGATCTGGACTCAGGACGCTGAGTCCTGCGCGGGCGAGTTCGCCACGCATGTCACTGATCAGTTGCCTGACCTCGTCGGCCATTTCCACCGGTATGTCGCGCTTGCGGCCGATACGTGCGAGTTGGTCAGTGAACGTAGTAATGAGGCCCCTACGTTTGCACGCGGTGAGGAATTGCTTGGAGATGTTGCGATCGGGTGGACCGTCGAGAGAGGACTCGAACCACTCGATGTGACTCTCGAATTTCTCGCGGGACCCGATCTGGCCTCGTAAAAGAACAAGCGCCGCATGCTTGTTCCACCCTGTCAGATCAATGACCTCGCTCAGCAGCAGGAACACCAGGGCCCGCTCTTCCACCTGGCCGGACTGGTTGCCCGCGTGGAACGAGGTGCCCGGGGTGAACGACACCAAGTTCACTCTCACACCGCCGACCTGCAGGTCGGGCTGAAGCTCCCCGGTGTACTTGGCGAGGAGGCTCAGTCGGCTGGGTATGCCCCGGTGTCGGCCGCCGGTGACATCGAGACGAGCGACGTTCTGCGCTGCGAGGTCGCTGTTCGAGCATACGTAGACCACGTTGATCCGCCCGCGACCTGGCTCGTCCTGCAGTCGCTCGATGGTCCGTGCAATCACGCCGCGGGCAACGAGACTCTTGCCCAGACCTGTCTCGTCGGAGACGAGGAACCGCCGACGCGAGCCGGCGCGTCCGAACTGTGTCATCACGTGTTCGACGGTGCGCTGTTGGAATTCCTTCAGCCCGGCGATGACCGGTGCGGCGTCGAAAGTGGTCATCAGATTGCCTCCGAGGTCAGTTGCGAACGGCTGGCGGTGACGACCTCCCAGAACGAGGCGAAACCTTCCGGAAGGTTGGCGGCACCACTCTCGGTTGCCAGCAGTCGGCGGACGAGACGGTCGAGATCGTCGATCGACTCGGGCGAGCGGGCAAGCGCTCGAATGACGATCTCGAAGACCTGTGGTGCAGGCGCGACACCACCGGAATTCGCGGCGGTTGCGTCGCCGAGGCCCATCATCGCCAACGGGTGTGCTTGCCCAAGCCCGAGCAGCAGCGCAAGGAAGCGTAGGAACTTCTCCGGGGTGTTGATCTGCGACGCAAGAACCTCGTCGAGCCTGCCCTCCGGGTCACCCCTCAGCTCGGCCCGAACCACGCACGCAGCCTCGCGTCCGCCATCGTCGGTGAGTCGCAACCGCAGGAACGGGCTGACCTCGATCAGCGGAACACCCTCGACCGTCCCGTGGCTGGTCCGGCCGTCGTCGACAGCACCGGCTGTACCCGGGTGGGCGAGCGGCTCTACCTGAGCCGTCATGTTCGCGGGCACAGTCGCGCCGTCACGCGTCTCGAACCGAAGCGAGTAGGACCCGTGTGATCGGCCGACCGAGACGATCCATCGCCGTGAGGCAAGCACGCGTAGCGCGTTCTCCAGCTGCCACATGGCCTCGGCGTCAGGATCCGGAATGGCACCGCCGATGATGTCGTACTGCTCGAGCATTCCCAGAAACGGCGAGCCCGGATCGAGCATGGTCCCGACCCCGAAATACTTCTTCCCCCCGGTGAGCTCAACCAGTATCTCGACGTTCCGGTTCAGTGCTGCATCGGTTGCGTTCGCCGAGCCGAGGAACAGGTGGGCCTGCTGACCGCGCTCCACCACGACGAGTTTGGCGTGGAGGTCGTTCAGCAGCGCCGCAGGCTTGTCATCCTCGGTCGCGTCCCCGTCATCCAGACCGGCGACGGTACTCACGACGTAAGTGCTGTCCAGGCCGTGGACTGTCTCCGTTGCCAGCGCGTCGAGCGACGATGCGCGCGAGACCACGGTCGCGCTTTTCGTTCCCGCTGTCAGCTGAGCAAGGCCGGCATCATTGAGAAACGGCGAGACCACGAGGTGCCGATAGCCGTTGAAATCCGGGGAGGCCCGCTCCTTGGCGACACCGAACACATGGAAGGCGAGCTCGGTCACGCCCTCGGGACCCTCCCATTCCAGGTAGCGGACGTCCTCGGCGAGTTGGTCTATGCGGGCCCTGCGGTGCTCCGGTACCGCCTGTCGGGTTCGATCCGGCAACGACCTGATCAGGGCACTGAGCGGGCGGTTGAAGGCTGCTGCCCGTGTTCCACGCGAGGCGTCAAGAGTGAGCGAAACGTCCCAGGCGTGGTCTTCGGTGAGGTTCCGGCTCAGAACGACCAATCGGTACGCGTCTTGCTCGTCGTCGGCGGTGAATCGCAGCATCCACAGCTTGGGGTGGAAGAGGCCGCCGGTCGGGGCCTGCACCTCGTGAAGCATCGGTTCGAGAAACGCGGTCAGTGCGGTGTAACGAGAGGGAGCGCGCACGCTTCCCTCCTGGGCGAACACGTCGACCCGATCTGCGCACGAGCGGACAGCCTCCAGCACGCTGACCGGGTCCGTCGTGCTTCGGACTGCGAAACTTGCAAAGGCCAACGGCGGCACCAATGCAGCGGTGAGGTCCAGAGTGAAGGTGGTGCCGACCGCTGCGTCCAGCCGATAGCCCACGGGAGGGCGCAGCTGGTCGATCAGTGTCCTGCGGCTGTCAGGCGCCAGCATCGGCAATTCCTTCTCGTATGTCGGCAACGATGCGCTTGACCTGTGGCCACCGGTAGACCAGCATCGACGTGCCTGACGCCCCGGACCACGTGCGAAGCAAGCGGTCGTTGACCAACCGTGACTGGGCACCCTTTTGGCGCCGCTCGCGCAAGTCCACCAACGAGCGGACGCCAGAATCATCGGCGACCGCGGCTCCCTTCCCCGCGAGGACGGCGTCGATCCACCCGTCGACGAACGCGCGAGTCTGTAGGCCGATGCGTGGGTTCGTGGTGCGCACCAGATCCCACATCTCTTGCCGGTCCCACGCGCTGAGAAGCTCACCGTCCGCCTGAACGCTCTCGGCCCAGTCACTGATGTCCTCTCGGTAGCGGTCAACGGGCTGCGCGTGGGTTGTGAGGCCGGCAGCTTCGTACCGCTCAGCGATGAGCAGGTTGTAGAGAAGGGCGGATCCTTGCATAACCAAGCTGAACAGACGGCCGTGTCGCAGAAGCGACGCGAGCGGCCCGTCGCCAGCGAGGCACGCCGGGTCGAACCAGGGCGGCGTGTCCTCGTCGTCCAGCGGGGTGTCATCTAAGAGTAGGTGGGCAAGCATTGTTCCGGGAGCGGCTTCGAGTATTCGTTCCCGCAGCCACACAGCCTCCTCAGGCAACAGGCTCATTCCGCCTTCGACAGTGGTTGGGAAGCCTTCCGGTGCAGGTGGCAGGGTGGGATGCCAGTCTTGCGTTCTGCGAACGGCGAGTTCGTCGTCCGCCCCGGGAGCTGGCCGCAGTGCACCGAGCATTCCCGGTTGGACGTCGCGCGTGAGAATGCCGTAGCGGGTCAGTGCTGCCCAATAGATCGCGGACGGCAACGTCTTGACACCGGCGCCGGCGACACGACCGATCAAGCCCTGACCGGCGCCGATGCCCTCGTCCTTCAGCGCCTTGATGAGCCTGCGCTCATGAGTGTCGGCCCAGGCCTCGAGCTTGCTGCCGCTGCGAGTCTTGGCGCCCTGCGCGAAAAGCCATGGGATGAAGAGGAAATAGCGCGCCCGGGTGTGGATCGTAGAGGTACCGGGGAAGAGCCCGTCGGCGAACGCGTCTCGGATCTGACCGATGCCGAGCTCATCGCGGCTCTCCGACTGGGCGTAGAGCGCGATGAGCTCACGGACGCGCCGCTGCTCGTCGGCGGACGTGTCGAGCCAGGACAGCGATGACGGCATGGTTGCTCCCTCCACGGATGCGAATACCAACAGTAAGGGTTGTTTCATCGAAATCTGTGACCTTGTGTGCTCACTCAAAAGGTCGAGGAGATAGCCGCTGCTTGTCAGGGTGCGGGAGTCCAGCGGTCGATGGACACGTCCGGATCTGGTCGCTGCTGGTGTGACCGCGTTCGACTTGTTCCCGACGTGCTTTTCGACGTGATCACTTTCGAGGTCAAGCCGGCAGATCAGGTCAATGTTCTGGCGGTGTGCGAGGCGCTAGCACATCGGCGTTCGGCGACGCACGCACCCATTCTCGTTCATGTGTTGGCAGTGCTGTCCGAATCGTTGAATCCTCGTGTATTGAGGTATACCCATCTACGAGCCCGGTCGAGCCCCTGATCCACCTCGCTCGAACCGGTGAGGTTCGCCTGACCGCAACGCTGCGGAGCTGGAGCTAGAGCTAGAGCTAGTGAAATCTTGTCCACCTCCCAACACGGCGCCGTCTGTGGTTTAGGGTTGGAGCGATGATCGAGCTCGACAAGGCCCCGGTGGTGCACTGCGTCCCAATGCTCGTCCAGGACAAGCCGCGGTGAGACCTGACTCCAATCTGTGGAACGTCATGGGCGAGCCGGCCAGTCCTGCCGAGGCTGCAGCGCTCGACACCTTCCGCGACCTGCTTCCCGACGACGGTATCGCTACCGCATGGGCGAACCTCACGTTCATCAACGATCAAGGGCGTACAGCGGAGGTCGATGTTCTCTTGCTCACTACCCAGGGGATGTACCTCGTCGAGCTCAAGGGCTGGCACGGCAGGGTCACCGGAACCGCGCAGCGGTGGAATCAGGGTCAGCGGAACTCCGAGAACCCCAGGCTGCTCGCCGACCGCAAGGCGAAGTGGCTCAAGGGCCTTCTGCAGGACCGGGCACCCCAGGCAGCGAAGGCGCTGATCCCGCGAATACATGCGGTCGTTGTCATGCATGGTGAGGGCAGCACCGTCGACATCGCAGCCCCGGGCGACATCGGCGTCCTGACCCTCGACGGCTACCACGTCAAGTCGACGCCGCGCCTAGTCAAGTTCTCCGACTTTCTTTCACAGCCGCCGCACGACTTTCGTCAGCAGTTGGATCTCCAGAGGGTGAAACGAGTCCGCGCGCTCTGCGACGCGGTCGGCTTTACCCCGACGCCGAAGACCCGAACGGTTGGGGACTTCGTCGTGAGTGATGATGAGCCGATTGCGCAGGGTCGGGATTGGCAGGATGTGCTGGTCAGTCTCCCGGCGTTGCCGGGGGTCAAACGGCGGCTGAGACTGTACGACGTACCAGCTACGGCTTCTTCTGCCGATCGGCAGCACATTGAGCAGCTTGCCCAGCGCGAGTTTCAGCTCACGCAGGACCTGCGTCATGCAGGTATCGCTGTCCCGCTCGACTTTAAGCGAACCGATGACGGTCCTGCCTTGGTGTTTGAGCACGATGCACGAGAACTGCCGCTGGACGCGTACATGGCGGGGGAAGGGGCGACGTTGGATCTCAGCCAGCGAATCGCCCTGGTGATTCGCTTGGGAGAGATCCTCAAGTTTGCGCACAACGTCCACTTACGTCACCGTGCGCTGTCGCCCCGACGTGTGTGGGTAACGCCCGTGAAAGACGCATTGCCCCAAGTCATCATTCGCGACTGGTATTTCGCCCAGCGCGACAGTTCCACCCGCAATGGGTCACGACTCACCGCGATCAGCGCGGGTGTTGACGACTTGATGGGTGTCGCCGACCAGAACGACTGGATCTGGCTCGCCCCCGAAGCTCGCCACTCTGTCGAAGGGTTACCGCCGATTCCGCTCGACATCTACGGCTTGGGAGCGCTTGCCTATCTTGTTTTGACGGGTAGGCAACCGGCCGAGACCTTTGTCGAGTTGGAGCAGAGGCTGGTCGAGGCGGGCGCACTCGATCCGCGCGCAGCTTCCCCCGGCATGCCCGACGATGTGGCCGAAGTGATCACGGAGGCGACTAGCGCGGTGGAATCGACGCGCCCGTCCACGATCGAAGAAGTGCTCGCTCGCCTCCAGGAGGCGAGCGACGATCTGCGGCGCGGAGAGAAGGTCGACGGTCCGACGCCCATCGATGATCCTGTCGATGCGCAGAGGGACGACATTATCGCCGACCGGTTCATTGTCGCCGGCCGCCGCGGCGAGGGGTCGAGTGGTGTCGCCCTCGGTGTCTACGACACTGACTCTGACGACCCCAATCGTGAACTGGTCATGAAAGTCGCTCGCACCGAGCCTGCGGGCCGGCGACTCTCACTCGAAGCCGACGTACTCCGCGCACTCGATGATCGCCGGATCGTGCGGCTCATTTCCGGACCGCTCGATGTCGGGGACCGTCGTGCCATCCTGCTGAGTGACGCAGGAAAAGAAACGCTCGCAACTCGGCTGTCCAAGGAGGGACGTGCCACTGTCGGCCAGCTCGAGCAGTTCGGAAGCCAGCTACTGGAAGCAATGATGTACCTGGAAACGCGAGGCGTCTTTCACCGCGACATAAAGCCGTCCAACTTGGGGATCATTCCGGATCCGGGTACCAGGCGGCCGTCACTGGTGCTTTTCGATCTTTCGCTCGCAAGCGAAAGTGTCGACAACATTGCGTCGGGAACACCGAGCTACCTGGACCCGTATTTGGGCCGAGGTCGCCGGCAAAAGTACGACCGCGCCGCCGAGCTGTGGGCGGTGTCGACCACATTGTTCGAGATGGCGACCACCCAGCTTCCTTGGTGGGGAGAGGGTGCGGGGCGTCCCGCCGACCAGAGCGACGCACCCATCATCGAACCAACGAGTTTCGAGCCGGCTGTAGCGACTCAACTTACCGCGTTTTTCCAGCGAGCACTGCACCCCCAGGCAACAGCAAGATTCAGCAGCGCGGATCAACTGGCTGTCGCGTGGCAAGGAATCTTCGCCGACCTCGACACACAGGAAGACGGGGCCGGCGGTAGCGACGAACTGGCCGACAGTGCAAGCCTTGACACTCCGCTAGATCGTGCGGGCTTTTCTGCTCGAGCGTTGTCCCCCCTCGCACGGCTGGACGTGACGACCGTGGGTGAACTTCTCGGCGTGCATCCGACTCGGATCAACTCGATTCGCGGACTGGGGGAGAAGTACCGCAAGGAGATCCAAGCAAGGATCCGTGGCTGGCGGGCAAGGCTCAGTCGTCCGCAAGAGACTCCCGCAGATCAGCCGATGGGCACCGAGCGACTGGTTGGCGCCCTCGTCGGACAACTCACCGGTGCAGAGAAGGTAGTTGTCGAGCGTCTCCTCGGATTGACGGGAGACGTTGTCGCAGGCGACTGGCCGTCGACTGCGGACACAGCACAGTCGCTCGGGAGAACCCGAGATCTAGTTGCCCACTCTGTGGACAAGGCTGTTGGAACATGGAGTAAGTCGACAGGTCGCGCGCTCGACGCAACGCTCGCCGAAGTTTCCACCTTGATGGCACGCACCGGGCGCGTGACGACTGTGCCGTGGCTAGCGAACGCATTGGTCGTTCAGCGCGGCTCCCTGCTCGATGGCGAAGAGCGCCTCCGTCACGGCACTGCTCTGCTACGAGCCGCGTACGAGTTCGATGCTCGTAGCTCGGACGAGCCGGCATTGGAACTACGACGAGGTGTGGGTAAGCGCGCCAACGTCATAGCGTTGCGCGAGACAGCGGACCCCGATGAATCGGCCGAAGAATTTCCGCCGGCGGAGGTGCTGACAGAGGCCGCCATCGAATTGGGGCGCAAGGCGGATGAGTTAGTTGCTACCGGAGTGGTCCCGTATGCGACCGCGAGCGGTGCCCTCACGGATCTCTTGAACGAGGTCGGCGCGACTGCACTCGCCTCGCTGACTGGTCGTCAATTACTCACATTGGCGGCGTCGGTCTCGATTAAAGCCGCTGTATCCAGGTTCGATGAGCTCTATCCAGTCGACCTTGATCCGCGGCAGGCGGTCGAACTCGCACTACGCGGCAAGCCTGGCCGGAGCATCAGCGAGTCCGCGGTACGTAAGAGTGTGACTGCGCGGTTCCCGCGAGTCGGCCTACCGTCGGCGCGATCTGAACTCGACAAGCTCGTCTACCAGGTCTTGCCTGGGGTTGTAAACCACGACGGCGTGTACGAGCTTGTCTCCGAGAGGAGTTCGACCTCCCTCACAGCCACCGGCCTGACTGTGTATGCGCCGGAAGCGGTCTCGGAGGCCGCCAAAAAATTGGTGGGATCGCTTTCTCGCCACGGCGTAGTTGTGTTGACAACGCCTACCAAGCGTTACGAGAGAGCTACGCGCGAACTTTCAAGCAAGTACGTAGTCAACGTCCTCGACGTCGCATCGATGGTCGTGTCCTCCGCGCGTGCACATGCGGCGGAGAACGGCGTGCCGTGGGAAGTAGTTCTGGGGGCAGATGCCGCGGATAGGAGCCGAAGCGATTGGGCGAATCTCGTCCGTCTAGTTCGGGAGGCCGTAGCTCCCCGTTGGCACGAGCAGCTCGCAAGAAACGAGCCGCTGCTCATCATCAACGCCGGCCCTCTCGTCCGATACGGCATGGCTGAACTGCTGTCGCATCTGCTCGACGTTGGTACGCCTCGTCCGGCCGCCCGCTGGCTACTTGTGGCCAAGCAGGGCAGCCAGGCCTACCCGTCACTTGAAGGCGCGAAGGTGCTGACCGGGACGAGCCCCTGGGTCGAGCTGCCATCCGACTTCTCTTCCCTGACCGCCGCAAGTGCCCCAGGAGCCCAATAGTGATCAATTCGTCCGCTCTGCTCGCCGACGTGAAGGGGCAGTTGAAGGTTCTCCAGACTGATTTAAAGGAACGTGCAGAGGACCCGACGAACTCTTGGGGCGTGCGCCTGAAGGAGGAGTACGCCGAAGCTCTCGGTCGGGAGCGGACCGGCTGGTCGTGGGTGAACTGGCGCGACAACGAGGTCGATCAGGCCGCAGTCGCGTGGATTGTCTCGTCGACGTTTCTGCGCTTCTGCGAAGACAACGACCTGCTCGCCGGTGCCAAGATGAACGGCTTGCCGACCGCCATCGGGTGGATCGCCGGGCCCGGTGACCGTGTGCAGCGGGCCGAGGAGAATCTCACCGCGTACTTTCGGGAGAATCCCACCCATAACCGTCGGCATTGGCTGCAGCAGGGGTTCGGTGTTCTCGCGGCACAGCCTGCAGGTGCTGCTCTGATCGACCCGAAGCACAATCCAGTGTGGACCGCCGAAATCAGTCCAGAATCGGCGACCGCCTTGATCGCGTTCTGGCGTCGCACCAACGAAAATGGCCTGCTCGTTCATGATTTTGTCGATGCAGGGTTGGAGACACGTTTCCTAGGCGACCTCTACCAAGACCTATCAGAGCATGCCAAAAAGACCTATGCACTCCTGCAAACTCCGGTGTTCGTCGAGGAATTCATCCTCGACCAGACGCTGACGCCAGCTGTCGCTGAATTCGGTCTCAAAGGGCTCAAAGTCATCGATCCATCATGCGGGTCGGGCCACTTTCTTCTGGGCGCGTTCGAGCGGCTCAACCAAGCATGGTTGGAAGCTGCACCTGGTCTCGACGCCAAGGAGCGTGTGCGTCGTGCCATGGGTTCCGTCCACGGCGTCGATATCAACCCTTTCGCAGTCGCGATTGCCCGGTTTCGGCTCACCGTCGCTGGTCTGAAAGCAATGGGTGAGAGTTCTCTGGTCGGAGTCTCGGCAATTGGGTTTCGGCTCGCTATCGGTGACTCACTGTTGAGTGTTCATGGCACCGTCACCCAGACCTTCGATTTTGATGTGGATGAGCAGCTCCAGAATGCGTTCGTCTACGACACCGAAGACATCGACGAATACCTGGGGATTCTCGGGCGCGGTCAGTACCACGTGGTCGTCGGAAACCCCCCGTACATCACGCCGAAGGATAAGGCACTCAACGCGCTGTACCGGCTTTCGTATGTGTCGGCAGCTGGAAAGTACGCCCTCTCAGCGCCTTTCATGGAGTTGCTCTTCCGGCTCGCGATTCGGGGGGAGCAAGGTCAAGGAGCGGGTTACGTCGGGCAGATCACCTCGAACTCGTTCATGAAGCGTGAGTTCGGCAAGAAACTCATTGAGTATCTGTTCGCCGGTCACGACATCGGCAACCCGATCGACCTCGCGGCGGTGATCGACTCCTCGGGCGCATACATCCCTGGGCACGGGACGCCGACGGTGATCATTATCGGACGTCGCCGTCGTCCCATCGCTGATCACGTTCGTGCGGTCCTCGGTGTGCGCGGCGAGCCGGGGCAGCCGGCGAACCCGTCGAAGGGATTGGTGTGGACCGAGATCGTCGAACACGTCGGTGATCCGGGTTATGACGGCAGCTTTGTGACAGTAAGTGATCTCGATCGATCGACGCTCACCAGCCATCCGTGGTCATTGAGTGGTGGTGGTGCGTCGGACCTGAAGGCCCTGATCGACGACGCAGGAACTGCCACTTTGGTCGCGGTTAGCGACTCACTTGGGATCACGAGCTTCACTCTCGAAGATGACGTTTTCGTTCGGCCGAGCCGCGCCCTCGCTCGATTCGGCGCTGAGCTCACGCGACCGATGGTGCTCGGCGACGGACTGCGTGACTGGAACTACGACGGTGACTCAATCGCTATATTCCCGTACAACGGAGCTTTCGAAGCGGTGGATGTCGACGATTTGCCTGGGCTTATGCGGTTGCTGTGGTCGCATCGAACCAATCTCACCAAAAGTCAAATGTTTGGTGGGCGCACGAAGGTGGAGGACGGACTCAAGTGGTCCGAGTTTGGGCGGCTCACGTCTTCGAAGCTCGTCGCGCCCCTGTCCATTACCTTCGCGTTTGTGGCGACGCACAACCACTTTGTGCTCGACCGAGGCGGGAAGGTCTTCAACAGGTCGGCTCCGGTGATCAAGTTGCCGGAGAGCGCGACCGAGGACCAGCACCTGGAGCTGCTTGGGGTGCTGAACTCTTCTACGGCGTGCTTCTGGCTTAAGCAGGTAAGCCATGACAAAGGCAATGGCGGATACGGCGGAGGGATTGCCGATCAAGAGTGGGAGCGGTTCTTTGAATTCACCGGCACCAAGCTCCAACAGTTCCCCTTGCCCGCGGTACTTCCTCTTGAGCGGGCACGGGCGCTGGACACCTTGGCTGGCGACCTCGGCCTGAATACACCCTCGTCCGTTATCCAGCGGTGGCTCAGCGAACCGGCTGGGAGCCTTGTCGATGCGCTGGCGGTTGCGAACGCGAGTTGGCGCCAGCTTCGTGAGCGGTTGATCTTCGAGCAGGAAGAACTCGATTGGGAGGTCTACCGTCTTTACGGCCTGATCGACGAAGATCTCACGTTCAGCGGATCGGCAATCGATTCGGCCGCACTCGGTCAGAGGGCGTTCGAGATTGACCTCGCGCGCCGCGTGGCGGCTGGCAGTGAGGAAACAGTGTGGTTCGAAAGGCACAATTCGACACCGATAACCGACTTGCCATCGTTTTGGCCAGACGACTATCGGGCACTCATGCGAAAGCGCCTGGACCTCATGGAAGCTGATCGCAGCATCCGTCTGTTGGAGAAACCGGAGTACAAAAGACGCTGGGCCACAACGGATTGGTTAGCGCAACGCAATGAGGCGTTGCAAGACGCGATCCTCGATCTGCTCGAGGACCCCGCGCTGTGGAGAGATCCGCAGGGCCCAGTTGCGCGCTCGATCACGGAGCTTGCCGACCTTCTCCGGGCAGACTCGGTAATTAAGGAGCTCGCTCGGGCGCTCACTGGCGGCGCGGAGCCTGATCTGGCCGCTGTCCTCGGCGGCCTCGCGCCGGGTGATGCAGTGCCGTTCCTCGCCGCTTATCGCTACAAGCCGTCAGGCATCGAGAAGTATCGGACCTGGCAAAGCGTGTGGGCGCTTCAACGCCGTGAGGACGCAGGTGAGAAGGTTGCCATCCCGGTTCCACCGAAGTACGGCCAAGGTGATTTCGCAAAGGCGAACTATTGGAGGGCACGAGGCAAGCTCGACGTCCCCAAGGAGCGTTTTATTGCCTACCCGGGCTTTGCGCGAGAAGGTGACCCGACGCCGGTGCTTGGATGGGCGGGCTGGTCACACCGTGATCAGGCCCTGGCGCTGGCACGCGAGATTCCAGTGCAGCAGGCACTCGATGCCGAGGACAACGCGCCCGTTCCGCTCATCGCTGGCCTTGTCGAGCTGGAACCATGGCTGCATCAATGGCACTCGGAGATCGATCCACTCTTCGGAACCAGCCCGGCGAAGGTCATCGCCGGCGTCGTCCAACAGTACCTTTCCCGTATGCAGACCACCCGCAATCAGGTGACGGCATGGACGCCGCCCGCCGCTACCCGTGGACGGAAGGCGTCGAAATGACCGACCTGTCTCTACCTTTGCGCGATGCGATCAGCATCCCGCTCGCCGTCCATGACGACGACTTCGTCCTGCAGATTCACCGCGCGCAGGAGGCCGCATCTCAGACGCTCACCGATTATGTCGTCACCGAGTCGATTGCGGAATCGTTCGAAAAGGGCTTGACCCTGGTCGAGGCGACCCTTGATTCGGGTTCGTCGAAGGGCGCGTTCATCCACGGCTCGTTCGGTTCCGGTAAGTCGCACTACATGGCGGTGATGCATCTGCTGCTCACCGGCAATGCTCAAGCCAAAGCGCTACCAGGACTCCAAAAGCAGGTCGAGAAGCACAAAAAGTTGCTCGATCGAGAACTCCTCGCACTCGACTACCACCTGATCGGAGCCGAGACGTTGGAGTCGGCGCTCTTCGGCGGGTACCTCGCCACGATGAAGGCACGTCATCCTGACAAGCCTGTGCCCGTGCTCCACCGTTCGGACTCGCTTTTCGAGAACGCCGACCAGTGGCGCGCGCAACTGGGGGACGAGAAGTTCTTCGCCCGCTTCGAAGCCGAGGGATCGGGTTCCACTGGCTGGGGCAGATTCGCCGCTGCGCTCACCCCGGAGTTGTACGACGCCGCACGCATAAAGCCTCCAGGTGATGCAGATCGGCAGCGCGTCGTCGCGGACCTGGTGCGCACGTACTTTCCTGGGTTCGAGAACACGGGCACCTGGTTGGAGATGACAGAGGGCCTCCGTGCCATGACCGAGCACGCGAAAAGCTTGGGCTATGAGGGAGTTGTGCTTTTCCTCGACGAGTTGGTTCTGTGGTTGGCCAACCACCTGGGCGACACAGCGTTCATTCAGACGGAGACCTCCAAAGTGGCCAAGCTCGTCGAGACCGGCATCGGAGTGTTGCCGATTCCACTTGTATCCTTCGTTGCTCGCCAGCGCAATCTCACAGATTTCCTCGGCGGGGGCGGGGTTGGCGCAGAACAGGTCGCTCTGGATGAATCCTTCCAGTGGTGGGAGGGACGTTTCGAGAAGATCACCCTCGCCGCCGCTAACCTTCCACAAATCGTCCAGAAGCGCCTCCTCCTACCGACGACCGACGCTGGTCGCGATGCACTTGGCGCAGCGGTGGCTCGGGTGCGATCGAACCCGATGGCCTGGAAGCACCTTCTCACCGATGAAGTGGGTTCAGCTGCAGTCGATTTCGAGCAGGTATACCCGTTCTCACCGGCGTTGGTGGACGCAATGGTGGCACTCTCGGCAATGATGCAGCGGGAGCGTACGGCGCTCAAGATCATGAGCGAGCTGCTGTCTCGGGGCAGAGACGAACTGACCGTCGGCGACGTCATACCTGTCGGTGACCTGTTCGACGTGGTGGTTCTCGGCGACGCCGAACCGCTCGACGTCGGCATGAAGAACCTCTTCCGTTCTGCGCGCACTTTCTATACGCGCAAAATGCGTCCATACCTCCTGAACAGACACACCTTGACGGAAGACGAAGCGAAGGGGCTTGCGCGCAATCACCCATTCCGTCGTGACGACCGGCTCGCCAAAACACTCCTCATTGCGGCCATCGCGTCGGGCGCGGCCTCGTTGAAAGATCTCACTGCCTCGAAACTGTCGGCGTTGAACTTCGGCACCGTGGTGTCGATGATTCCGGGTCAGGAGGCGCTCCAGGTTATCGCGCTCGCCAGGGACTGGTCGGCCGAGTTCGGCGAAGTCACCATCGGCTCCCAGGCTTCTGACCCCGTCATAACCTTGCAACTGTCAGGTGTCGATTACGACTCAGTGCTTGTTCACGTTCAAAACGAAGACACGCACGAGAACCGTCGCAGTCTGCTGCGACGGCTTCTCGCAGACCAGATCGGGGCATCGCTGACTGGGACACTTGGAAGCGAGTATTCGCTCACTCACGTGTGGCGCGGGCAGAAGCGTGAGGTCGACGTCGTGTTCGGGAACGTCCGCGATGCGCGCGCACTTCCCGACATCGCACTCACCGCTAGCGGTGATCGCTGGAAGTTGGTAATTGACTTCCCGTTCGATGACGCGGGACACCCGCCGTCGGACGACGTGCTCAGACTGTTGCAGCTCAAGCAGGATGGGTTGGAGAGCGAAACGATAGCGTGGCTGCCACACTTTCTGACTTCGGCGCGTATGGACGACATCGGCAAGCTCGTGGTCCTCGACTATCTGCTGACCGGGGCGCGATTCGACCAGTACTCGACGTCGCTCCCTGTGAACGACCGCGAACCCGCACGGAGGCAGCTCAGCAACCAGCGTGATTCTCTGCGTGAGCAGGTCGTTCTTGCGCTGCGGCAGGCATACGGCGTTGATGCGGCAACTGACGACCACCTGGGCGACCGCGTCCCGGAGGGAAATACTTTTGTCACCCTCGCTCTCGGTTACGACCCGCAAAAGCCGTCCTCGCCGTCCTTCGCCGACACTGCTGTTTCGGTCCTCGGTGGTGCTCTCGATGCAAAATTCCCGAAGCATCCGAATGTGGACCGAGGGAGCGAAGAGGTTCTCAAAACTGAACTGGCACGTGTGTTGGACCTAGTTCGAACCGCGATGGCTGCGGGAGGTCGCATCGACACCCTTGATAGAGACACGGCCAAGAAGGTGCGCCGGGTCATCAGTGGTTACGGAGTGGGCACCCTGAGTGAGGTCACCTATGTGCTCGACTCAGTTCACTTCGGGTGGAACGACACCTTCACGCAAGCACTCGCCAGCGCACCTCCAACCGTCGGAGCGTTACGCGCCGCGCTCGAACCAACCGGTGTGACGTCGGCCGCCCAGGACCTATTGATCCTGGCATGGGTCGCACTGACAGATCAAGAGCTGCTCCGTCACGGATCGCCTCTTGATCCCCCAGGGATCGGCGGCCTCGCCAACGACACCACACTCCGGGAGCCGGCGCTCCCGGATCCCGAAGATTGGACCCGTGCGCTTGCTCGATCCAAGATGTTGTTCGGGATCGGAGCCAACGAGCACCATCGGTCCAGCGCTGCAGTCCGGCGACTTGGGGACCAGCTCAAGGTAAAAGCCACCGAACTCGACAGGGGAGCGAACAGCCTTGTGGAACAGCTGGACTCGCACAACACCACGCTAGGATTGCACGAATCGAGTGGGCGCCTGGGCACAGCACGCCGAGCGGTAAAACTGGTTAGTGTTCTGCGTGATGCTTCCGACAGTGTCGATCGCATTCGAGCCCTCGCCAAGTTTGACCTCCCCGAGGAACTGCAACCGCTCGCGAAATCGCTCGCCTCCGGCGCAGAGGTCGCCGCAGTTCTGCAGGGCGCGAACTGGGAACTACTCGAACAACTCCCGAGTCTCACGGGCGAGCGTGCAGCTGGCGTTCTGGTGACACTGCGCGGCGATGCTGACGCTGAGCAGATGCACGTCGATCTTGCTCCCTCGTTGACGGCGGCAGCGCGCGAGGTTACTCAGATACTCCTTGAGAAGCGGGACCGTGATGGCGGAAACACGGGTCCGGGTGACGACGAGGCCTCCAAAAAGGAGCGGATTCGCCGTGAGAAAGAAGAAAACGTACGCCTCGAACAGGAGCGAGCGCGTCGTGCGGAGGAAGAAGAACGACGTCTCGAGCAGCAGCGAGCACTCGAGCGGCGTGAGCAGGAGGCGGCTGATCGCGAGCGACGGCTTCGCGAGCAGGAGGATGAGCTACGTCGGCTTCAGGAGAAGGAACGACAGGAGGCAGAGACGCGGGCAAGCAGAGAGCACACCGTCGACGTCGATGGCGTCCGGCAGCTCGAAACGCTGCTGGCGAACTTGGCCGCGGAACTGAGTCAACCGGTCGAGGGCAAGACGCTGAGAGTGGACTGGCGATGGTTCTGAGCGAGCAAATTCGCGCGGTGTCCGTCTCGCCGGCCATGGTGCAGCAGCGAGCTTCCGACCTCGTCAAATCTGACGCCCAGATTATGTTGCTCCGCGCTCGGCCGTATTGGAAGCACGGGCCAGTCAGGGTTGGCGACGTTTCCGTCCGCGTGCTCGGGGGGGTGTCCCAACTTGCTATCCTCGACATCCTGTCGTCGCTGGGAGCCGGCGAACAGGCTGTCCTCCTCACCGACCGGCCATTGGATGATCTCGGTGATGCCGTTCTAGCCCGTGCCTACAGGCAAGGAATCGAGTTCCCCGACGAGTGGCAGGCGCTGCCCCACCTCTTCCCCGGTGCACTCGAAGTCGGGCGAGATTTGCGGCGGATCAGCTGGGCTGCAACATCTTTGCTTGACTATCAGCCCCCGGGCGGTTGGCCACGGTCACCGGAACCCGCGCTGACCAGCCGTCACGCCGTAGGATCGCTGCTCGCTCATATGCTGACGATCGACGCTGGAGCGCAACTTGACGGTGTTGTTCTTTTCACCGAACTCGGTCGACGGGAGGTACGAGCGGCCTGGGCTTCTGTCAACGACCAGCTCAGGCGCCATCTGATCGACTGGGCGGCGACCGAGTTGGGTGACGCTGCAGCGCTGGCCCTGCAGATCGTGGCGCGAAATGAGCACATCACGCCGCTGGCGGTAGGCCTGGTTACGGACGTCTTATGGCCGGGCACCGGCACCCCTCCTGCCGAAGCTCAGGTTGCAGCGAGGGTGCGCATCGAACGCTTCATCGATAGAAGAGCGGTCTCTATCGATGGAGCGAAAGCTCTTGCAGGAGCTGCCCGAGCGACGGTTCTGCGGCTGGAAGGCGATAATTCTTCCGAGCTGGGCCTGGCGCTGCAACAGGCCGAGAAGCTGTTCGACGATGTCGAATGGCCGGAGGGAGCGGAGCGTTCCGCAGTCCTGCGGGCCGGGTACAGCGCGCGCGTCCGTTTGCTTGCTTCGGCGCTCACCTCCGGTGTCGGAGTGGAAGATGCGTTGACCGGCATCAACGAACATCGTGATGCGGCCCTCTCGATAGCGCCAACGATGGCTGTGAGACTTCATCGCTGGCTCGCCACAGCAGAGGATTCATCGACGTCGCTCGGCAGCGACCTCCAACGGCAGCTGAGCGATGGCGCTTGGGTGGACGCGGCTGTTGGCGCCGTGTGGACCGGATCAGATGACGTTGCTGTCCGTAAGGCCTATCGATCGCTTCTCAACAAAGTTCACGAACGCCGGAAGCAACGTGACCGGGTCGTTGCGTCGAGACTGGACCAAGTCAATAGGAGCGACGGGGAAGGAGCGTTAGGCGTAGAGCGGTTGCTCGCAGAGGTCGTCGCCCCATGGCGTCGCCCCAGCGGCGTACTACTCGTAGTGCTCGACGGAATGAGTGCGGCGATCGCCACCGCGCTCGCCGCAGAGGTCGGCCGAATGGGTCTCGTCGAATGGGTTCCCTCGGCGACCCAGCAGCGGCAATCGGTTGTTGCGGCGTTGCCTTCGTTGACCAACGTCTCTCGTACATCGTTGTTCTGCGGTGAAGTTCGCTCAGGAGTAGGTGACGACGAAAAACGAGGTCTCGCTACGGCCTTTCCGGGTGCAAAGCTCTTCCACAAGAATGATTTGCGATCTGAGGGCGGTGCTGCTCTACCAGAGGCCGTGACCGAAGCCATCCAGAGACAGGCAGTGCCGGTCGTCGGAGTCGTCATCAACGCGATTGACGACGCAACTCACAAGAACGACACATCAGCTCAGGAATGGGATATCCGTTCCCTCGACCCCCTGCGGGCACTGTTGAATGCCGCACTCGCCGCTCAACGCACCGTCATTCTGACTTCTGATCACGGTCACGTTGTCGAGCGAACAAGTGAGGCTCTGAATGCCGTTGGTGCTGAGTCGCGTTGGCGCACTGCGGTGAGTGGGGCCGTAGTCGACGGTGAAGTCGCCGTGTCCGGTCCTCGGGTTGTCGCACCAGGCGGTGAAGCAGTCTTACTGTGGCGAAGCGACGCGCACTACGGACCACGGCACGCGGGCTACCACGGTGGAGCCAGTCTCGCGGAGCTTGCGATTCCAGTCCTTGTTTTTCAGGCGGCAATTGTTACTACCGGCGCCGATGGTTGGGAACAGGCTGCCCCGCAGGTTCCGCTGTGGTGGAACGACCCCGTCAACAGGGCCACGTCCACCAAGATCATTGCGGAGGCCAAGCCGCAGTCCAGAAAGGCCAGGAAGCCGGTACAGCCGAGTCAAGGTGACGGGCTCTTCGAGATCGATGGTGGATCAACAGGTCCAACCGGGCTGGTTGAAGCAGTGATCTCTTCCGCGACCTATGCGGAGCAGAAGCAGATGGCCGGCCGTCGAGCGCTCGACGACTCGACTGCGGGGGCGGTGCTGGGCGCACTCGTCGACCGCGGCGGCCGCGCTCATCAGGACACCGTGGCTGCCGCTGCGGGCATAGCTGCTATCGACTTCAGCCAGGTATTCGCTGCAGTGCGACGCTTGCTCAACGTTGACGGCTACGGGGTCATCGAGCTCGACACAGATGGCGTCACCTTGAGACTCGACGAGTCGCTCTTACGTGAGCAGTTCGAACTCGGGAATGCGCGATGACTGAGCTGCCCGGCATGAGCCCTCGTCGTCGCAGGGACATCGTCAATGCGCTCCGGCGCGGAACCGTGCCTCAGCAGGGCCTCGATATCTTGGCGGTCGGGTTGGTCAAGTTCGAGGATGCGGTCGACGAGGAGTTGCAGACGGTTTCGGGTGGTGGTGCCGTATTCAAAGCAGTTCGCGGTGAATATGGTTCTGGTAAAACCTTTTACACGCGTTGGCTTACCGAGCGAGCCAAGCGTGCGGGGTTCGTAACCACTGAGATACAGATCAGCGAGACCGAAACTCCGCTTCACAAACTCGAGACTGTGTATCGCCGGCTCACCGAGAATCTCGCCACGCCGACTACCCCGTCGGGAGCGCTGCGCGACGTTGTCGATGGTTGGTTCTACATACTCGACCACGACGCTAAGGACGGAGTGCCCCGAGCAGGCGGAGAGGAGACGCTCGACCTGCTTCAACGGCGCCTGTCCGGTATCTCGAAAGAGGCGCCCGCGTTTGCTGCGGTACTTCGCTCGTATCGGATCGCGCAGACGGCCGGTGACTCGGCAACGGCGGATGGTCTGCTGGCGTGGCTCGGTGGTCAGCCACACGTGGCGTCCTCGGTCAAGCGTGCTGCAGGAGTCCGTGGGGATCTCGACCACTTCGGTGCCCTGGGTTTTCTTCAGGGACTCCTGACGGTTCTGCGCGACTCGGACTATGCAGGGCTCGTCGTCGTGCTGGACGAGGTAGAGACGTTGCAACGCATGCGAAGTGATGTCCGCGAGAAGTCTTTGAATGCGCTGCGGCAGCTCATGGATGAGATCGACGGCGGCCGCTTTCCCGGGCTGTACCTCGTCCTCACCGGGACGCCGGCATTCTTCGACGGTCAGCAAGGAGTTCAGCGACTTCCTCCACTCGCTCAACGACTACAGACCGACTTCACAACCGACGCCCGATTCGACAACCCTCGCGCTACTCAGATCCGCCTCACGGGATTTACCCCCGATTCGCTCCTGGAGCTCGGTAGTCGTGTTCGCGACATCTACGCGTCTGGTGCGAAGGACCCTGATCGAATCAGGAATCTAGTGGATGACGACTACCTGAAGGACTTGGCCGCTGCGGTCGGTGGCGAGCTCGGGGGACGAACCGGCATCGCCCCCCGGCTGTTCCTGAAGAAGCTCGTGTCAGACGTCCTCGATCGCGTAGACCTTTTCGAGGACTTCAACCCGCGTCGAGACTACAAGCTCACAGTTGACGTCGGCGAACTCACGCCTGCAGAGCGCGAGGCGCACGTGCGTGGCGACAGGTCGCCTGCGGGGAGCGTCGATGAAATTGAGTTGGATCTTTAGCGAATGACCGCTCCAACAGGGCTTGACGCGGCCATCGAATACCACGTCGCCAACTCATTGGGTTGGCCAGGGCTGAGGCCGTTGCAGACGGCGTCGGTGAAGCCGGTGAGGTCTGGAACTGACTGTGTGCTAGTCGCGCCCACGGCCGGAGGCAAGACCGAAGCAGCCCTCTTCCCATTGCTCTCGGAGATGGTTCAAGGCAACTGGTCGGGAACATCGGTCCTATATGTCACACCGCTTCGTGCACTGTTGAACAACCTCTATCCCCGGTTGATCGCCTATGGTTCGTGGCTCGGCCGCAGCGTTGGGCTGTGGCACGGGGACGTGGGTCAGTCCGAGCGACGCAGAATGCTCGCCGACCGGCCCGACATCCTTTTGACCACTCCAGAATCTCTCGAAGCCATGCTCGTATCCCGTCGGGTCGACCACGAGCGATTTCTTGGTTCGGTGCGCGCCGTCGTGATTGATGAGCTGCACGCGTTCGCAGCCTCTGATCGGGGCTGGCATCTACTCGCGGTGTTGGAGCGGGTGGAGCGGATAGCTGGTCACAAGATCCAACGGGTGGGACTGTCAGCCACTGTGGGCAATCCTGACACCGTCGGTGTTTGGATGCAGGGCTCGACCTCTGGTCGTGGGCCGGTCGCCGTGGTGCGTGAGGACTCACGCTCCCCCGTCGAACCGGAGGTCACCCTCGATTACGTTGGCAGCATGGAGAACGCGGCCACGGTGATCTCTCGACTTCATCGAGGTGAGAAGAGGCTGGTGTTCGCGGAATCGCGCCGTTCAGCGGAGGAACTTGCTTTTCTTCTCCGCGAGCGAGACGTTCAGACTTACGTGTCTCACTCGTCGCTGTCGGCCGACGAAAGACAAGTAAGCGAACTAGCTTTCGCGGAAGCCAAGGACACAGTCATCGTGGCGACCTCGACGCTCGAGCTCGGTATCGACATCGGCGACCTCGACCGGGTCATCCAAATCGATGCCCCGCGCACTGTCTCGTCCTTCTTGCAGCGTCTCGGCCGCACTGGAAGGCGCCCCGGGACAAGTCGCAACACTCTGTTTCTCGCGACCAGTCTTAACGGTTTGCTTGACGCGGCCGCTGTCCTACTTTTGTGGAAACGGGGATTCGTCGAAGACGTCGTCGCTCCACCCCATCCACGTCACCTAGCTGCCCAACAACTCCTCGCTTTGGCCCTGCAGGAAGGTGAGTTCGGCGCATCCGACTGGTCGAAGTGGTGGGGTGACCTGCAGCTGATGGCAGATGGCGAGGAAGTGCTCGGGTTCCTGCGCGAACGTGAATTCTTGGTCGAGGATTCCGGGTTGTTGATGATCGGCCCGCGCGCGGAAAAGGAGTTCGGGAAGCGGCATTTCATGGACCTGCTGTCGACATTTGTGGCGGATCTTGAGTTGCGTGTTGTGGCGGGAACCAAAGAGATTGGTTTCATTTCGCCGCTCGCGATTCCGCTTTCCGCTTTCCGTAGTCAACGACCGCTCGTGCTTGCAGGTCGCGGGTGGCATATAAGAAGTGTCGACTGGTCGCGGTTCACGGTATGGGTCGAAGAGGTATCGACGCGGGGCGAAGTCAGGTGGCCGTCCAGCGCGGTGGCACAGTCTTTTGAATTGTGCCAAGCCAAACGCGAGGTACTGCTCGGTGCAGATCCAGCCGTCAACGTTTCGAAACGTGTCCGGGTAGCAATGCACCGCCTTCGAGACGAACGCACCTCGGAGGTTAACGCTGACGGTGTAGTAATGCGATCCCGTGCAAGCGGAGGTGCGCGGTTATGGACGTGGGCGGGTCTCAAAGCAAACGCGACGTTATTGGCTGGTCTGGGCGTCATTGCGCGGGGTGTCGAGAACGAGAGTGTTGTTCTACCGGACGAGATCAAGATCAGTGACATCAGACGCGCTGATCCATTCGCAGTTCCGCAGGTCGACGCGGGGGCAATTACCGGCCTGAAATTCTCGGTGGCGCTTCCTTTCGAACTTGCAGGCAGAACACTGGGCGAACGGCTATCAGACGCACACGGCGCCAGGGCAACCGCCGGGGCCGCTATTGTTCGATTGATGGACTAAATAGATCGTGTCTGACTGTGGGCTACGATTAAACTTTTCACCCCGCGGATCCTATGTGCAATTTCCCGGAATGGGTTTCGGGCCGGGCCGCAACTACATCGCGCCCTTCGCTTACCTCCGTATCGTCGACAATGCCATTATACGCTCGCCTAAGGCTATGATGTCCGGATCCAACAACTCGGCGCCGTTAGCCGCTGACTCGGCAGCGCTAACTACCAGGTCGTCGATCTCGCGAGAGTCTTGCGGAAGATATCCGGCATCCTTCAAATATTTCTTAATATTCGAAGGCCTATTTCTCATCTTGGCAGTCCATTCTCTAATTATTTGCGGCCATGATGGAGCTTCGGGTCCCAAGAAGCTCGCCGTTGGCAGGTAGCAAATCACGTCGGGTTGCGAGAGTCCGTGCACTTCGATTCGGTCGATATTACCGAATTCCAAAGCAGCCGTCGCTAGCTCTCCGAGAAATTGGCCCTCGTCGTTCCCTAGGGTGGCAATTGTGGCAGCGGTGCTGCGCGCCAGTTCAAAGTCACCGACCGCCGCAGCGGCCGTGATTGCCGACCACAGGCTGTCGAGCTTGCTATTCTGAATGTTGTCAACAACCACAAGGATTTTTGCTTCGGTCGCTGAAAAAAGTAGTCGAGCCTCGGCCAACGATTTGAGCCTTTTGGCACCGCGAATAGGCATTAGACGCGCGTGCGCAGCGTCTAATTGAGGTCGAAGGAGTCGGGCAAAGACGATTTCGTCGTGGAGGCCCTCGACAACTACAGCAACTCGCATCAGCTGCAAGATATCACTGAATGTCAGGCCAGCCTCGATGCCCAATACCGATGACACCAAGGTATCAGAAAATGCGAGGTCTAGCTGACGGTTATTTATCGTACCTGTTGTCGGCTCGCGAGAGATCAATGTTTTATGTATCTCTGCCTGATCGAGAACATGGGGGGAATGTGTCGCGACCACAATATTCAGTTGATCCGAACTCGATATGTCTACCAATCCCCGTGCCAGAGCTCTTTCAGCGAGACGATGTAATCCAGCTTCGGGTTCGTCGCAGAGGAAAATAACTGGACGATCGGTAACTTCGGCGAGGGCCATGCTGACAGAAGCTTCTGCCCAGCGTAACTGCGCCTGGGACAAGTGCCGAATGTGTCGGCGCAGCGACTGGTCCGATCTTTGGAGGAGAAATTCCCAGCAAGGGCGAAGGCCAACAAACAGATCCCCCTGATTCCGGAGATTGAATCGTATTTCTGGAGATGCTGGTAGGAACGTTGACAAAAACTTGTTTGCCCTGTGTTCGATTTGCCGGTTGGCTACATTAATTAGTTCCAACGATTTGGTGAATTCATTGTCTGGTAGCTCGGTGGCATTATCGCTTTTTAGCAGGAACCGACTTGTCAGTGTCAGCAAGGTTTGGTGGTCGAGGTTGTGGGACGCACTACTTTCGCTGATAGCGACGACGGCAGGCTCGGAGAACCCGTCACCTAGATGAATAAGGGGAATTTGTACCCATTCTGGAAATCTTCGAATATCCTCGACTGCATGTTCTCCCGATGCTGTCGGTTTAACAATGTATGAAAACGATGCTTTCATTTCCTGAATCATGTCGGGTTCCCATTCGACCACCTGACGGTCAGGCACAGGGTCCTGTAGAAACTTTTTGAAAATTAGGAAGAGATTGTTCAAGTGCTCCGAAATCAAGCCTGCTTCATTTGGTCGCCCGGCTATCCAAACTGACCAGGTTCCGTTGCCTGTGGCTCTGAGGGTGAGGCGGACGTCAGAAGCGATGGACTCAAGAAAGTCGGTGTGATCGCCGATGAGTTCATTCTTGATCGCGTACAGATCGACAAATTTTTTTAGCTTGTTCGCAAACGAAAGGTCTTTACTATTTCGTCCCGGATCTTTGCCCACGAAGTATAGATCTCTGTTTGGCTGCGCACCGTTGCCTGTATACCAGCCTTCGTCATCGATGCTGCCTGGGGAGAATACTTCGCCATAAATCCTTGAAATAGCGTCATCGATGAAGGTCGATAGGTGGTCAAGAAATGAGTTCGCCTCCGCCTGGTTATGATCGATTATTTGAATGTGTAAGTCGTTCATACTTCCTGCTTTGCCATCTCGGCCGCCACTTAGGGCAGCATCGATAGATCGAAGAACCGAAGTTTTTCCTGAACCATTGAGGCCATAAAGCGCACTCGTGCCCTGGTGGAACTCGAAGTGGATGGATTCGTTCAATGATGTTTCTGGCCGCGCCGACAGGCCTGTCACCAGATAACCTTGGCTTATGAAGGGCATGGGTCAATCCTACGATACGGTGATCGGCGGCGGGGCCCGATTCTGCTACAAGATGCCAGGAAAGTCGCACCTCGAAGGTAGACAGGAACAAAGTGACTGGTTCCGGGCGCTCTCTGATGCGGCCGAAGGCCAGCATACGAAAGCTGCGTATGCCGTTGATATGGATTGGTGCTGCGTGATGAGCGGGTCGGACCAGATGTGCAGTTCCATGGTGGTGGGGTGCGACTTGGACGTCGTGTGGAGAACCGACCGCGTGCCGCCGCACCTTTCGAGATATTAAAGTTACTGACCGGTGCTTGCGCGTGAGAGGGCGCGGAGACAGATGGGTGAGAGCCCGCGTGACCAAGGCGAGGTTGGCGCGCATGGCAGCGATTGGGGCGATTTATTGATTCAGACCATCCAGGGCCACTCTGCGTGGAACTTCGCATGAAGCTGACTATTGGTGACCGCTCAACATCGCGAAAACACCCTGTCCGGGACCAATAAGTGAGAAGATAAGTCATGGATGATTCGTACGTGTACGGCGATGTTGACGGCAACCTCATCTTTGTAAGGCGGGATCTCGCTCAGCGGTTGAGCGCGCTCCGTTCAGAATTCGCAAACTGGGGTGAGGCTCGTGCAGCTCTCGACAAGGACTCCTTGGACGAAATCAGCTCAAGATTTTCCGCGTATGAGGTCGATCAGCCGGACGACGAGACCCGCTTCGAGTTGGACGACATCCCGGGCCACGTGGACGGTGATTGGCCGGAGTGGCCGGCCAAGCTCATGCTCGTGCAAGTTCCCAAAAGTGTTGTTGACCGTTTCGGTAGGGTCGAGGATAGTGTGTTGAATGGTCAGTTCTTGATGCTACAACCTGAATCGGAGGCTGCGATTGTGGCCGAACTGCAGGCTCACGGGTGGGTGTGCCTCCGTGATGATGTCACGGTTCTAAGAGCCTGCGGGTATTGAGCGCTGCCGTTTTGGTGCGTCGTGACTGTGGTCGTCTCGAACGCCTGCCGCTTCGTGGCGTCATCCGGTCCGACGCTCGAAACGTCTTGGTGCGCCTCTAGCGAAATAGCCAGTGAAGAGGCCGTCGAGGCGGACCCGGGTAGCGCGCGGTGTCGTCTATAGGAGGATGCACGGGTCCGAAGGGGGAGATCGGCTGGGGATTTGCCAGAAGCAGACGTGCAACTCAGCACGAAGTCAAGCTTTGAGCGCGTCGATTTGGCCCAGACGGGCCGGCCGTTCGGAATCGGGGACGTGCTCAATCTTCGACGAATGTCGTGTACCTAGGGAATGGTGATCACCGTGGACCATTCAGCGCCGTACCGACTCGTCGCGGCAGTCGTGGCGTCTAAGTCTGCTGACTCACTGCGCACGCTGACGGTAGTCGTCCCCAGCCCCGACGCCCGGCGAGACGTCACCCGAGCACTAGCGCTCAGCGGCGGATCTGCCAACACCCGCATCGTGACCCTCGATGCTGCTGTCGACGTTCTCGCAGCGCCAGCGCTGACACCGCGACTCCCACTGCCTTATCCGCTGCTCGAGGCGTCCATCGAGCGAATCCTCGACGCCGAGCCGGGTCGATTCGACCACGTTGCGGACCAACCCATCACCGCCCAAGCCTTGGCCACCGCATCATTTGACCTGACCGGATACGCCAACCCGCAGGCTGAGTCGACCACACTCGTGGACGAGATGCTGCGCATCCACCGTCTTGCGGTGGCCGTGCACAGCGATTCCTATTACTTGCGCCACGAGGCGTATGCGGCTGCGCTCGCCAACCTCGATGAACTCGGCGCGATCATCGTCTATCTGCCCACCCCGGTCGACGCAGCGTCTGCGCACCTCCTCGACGTGATGCAGAAGCGGGGAATCACCGTCGATGCCACCGACACTGTCCACGGTTCGCTGGTCGTTCACGCCTCCGACGCCGACGATGAAGTGCGGGCCCTCGCGCGCATCGTCCGGGCCCACCTCGCAGACGGGATACCTGGTCATCGGATCGGCGTCTTCTACGGCTCTCGTGATCCTTACCTGCGGCTGCTGCATGAGCACTTCGCCGCCGGCGACATTGCCTTCACCGCACCGGAGTGTCACGGTCTCGCCGACCGTCCTATTGCTCGATCACTGATCGCGTTGCTCGAGCTGGATCCCGCAGAAGTTCCTCGCCGCGACCTGCTGGCCGCGCTGGCGGGGCGTGCGGTGAAACGACCAATGCTGAACGACGCGCCGATCTCGCAGTCGAAGCTGGAGCACCTGACCCGCAAGCAGGTGCCGATCGTCAGCGGCACCGACTGGGACCGCCTCGCAGGCGTGGAACCCGATGCAACGTTCCACGACACAGCCATCGCCATGCACGGTTTCGTGACGACATTGCGGCAGACCCTCTCTGCCCTCGCATCGTCGACAACGTGGGCGGATGCATCGACGGCAATCGAGGCCCTGATCGATGACCATTTCGCCGCGCCGACCACTGAGCAGGCGAGCGTCGACCATTCGCTGATCGGGAGGATCGTCCGTGACATAGCCGATCTCGACGGCATCGCGCCGAAGCCGTCGAGCAACCGCATCGCCGACGCGCTTGCCAGCCGCATCGACGCCATCAACCGCACCGTGGGCGACGCCGCCGCTGCGGTCACCGTCGGCCCGCTGTCGGCAGCAGCCGGCCGCGATTTGGAGGTGTCGATCATCGTCGGCGCCGCCGAAGGCATCATTCCTGCCCGTCGGCGCGCCGATCCGCTACTGCCGCCCGAACTCACAGGCCGTACCACCGCCGATAACATCGCGCACGACCGTCGGCTATGGACCCTGGCACTGGCCGCGGGCCGCTCCCATCGCATCGCCACGTTCCCGCGCGGCAGTCTCCGCGGCGGCGCTGAGAAGGTTCCGTCACGCTGGCTCCTACCGACGATGGAGTATCTCGCTGGGAAACCAGTGGGTGTCGTTGATTGGCAGAAGGACACGGTCAGCACACCCGGCATTGTCACCATCGAGTCGTTCGACTCGGCAATCCAGAAGGTGGACAGCCGCATCGGAGTGAGCTCTGGGTCGGCTACCGAATGGCGCCAACGTGCCCTAGCGGCTGTGGATGCTCGTGGCCGACAGAGCGTATTGATCGACCCGGTCATCACCAACGGCATGGCCCTACGCAGCGACCGACTCGAGGGCCGTTTCACGCGGTTCAATGGAAACGTCTCGAATGTGAAAGAGCTGCTGCGCTACTTCGATGGTTCAGTGGCGCCTACCGGCCTGGAAGCGTGGGTCGCGAGCCCGTACAAGTTCTTTCTTTCCCATGTGCTGAAAGTTCGGGCGCTGGTTGATCCGGATGCGTCCGCGCAGATCGGTGCACTCGCAAAGGGAACGCTGATCCACGCAATTCTGGAGCACTACATCCGGACGGTGCTCGACGGTGAGGAGCCGTCTCTCGACCGTCTCCTCACCATAGCCGACCGGGAGCTGGTCACAGCACAGGAAAGCGCCCCGGGATGGTTGCCACAGCTGTGGGACAAGGACCGCGCTCTGATCCGCGACGATCTCACGGTGTGGTTCGCGCACGATGCTGCCGATCACGCCAATGGATGGTCGCCCTTGATGGTCGAGAAGACGTTCGCGGACAGCGACGCGGTCATCACTGTTGACGGGGGAGTAGTCAAGTTCAACGGATCGATCGACCGCGTAGACATCCACAGTGACGGCCGTGTTCGCGTCACCGACTACAAGTCGGGACAGGCCAAGTACTTCAGCAAACTCACCAGTAGTTCGCCGACCGATAGTGGCGTCAAGTTCCAGCTGCCCGTCTATGGACTGTTCGCGCGGACTCTCGGCACCGACGTCGTTACCCGCTACTGGTTCATCACCAGCAAAGGTCAGTTCGATGAGGTCGGATACCCGCTGACCGACGGAGTGCTCGACGTCCTGATCGACGATGTCTCCCTGATTCACACCGCGATAACCTCCGGCTACTTTCCGCCGCGCACAACCGAGTCGTACCTCACCGACGATCTGCTGGCTCTCGTCGGCAAACGCGGTCTCGAACGTGCCTGGTCGAGCCTCGAGGACGTGCCCGAAATCGACGGCTACCGGCGGAAATACGAGCGTTCATGATATCCCGAGACCTGGTCGACTCGACGGAACGCGACCGTATCGAAAGCGACACTGCAGCAACGCTGTTCGTCGAAGCGGGCGCTGGGAGCGGAAAGACGCACTCACTGGTCCGACGCATCTGTCACCTCGTGCTCGAGGACGGCATCGAACTCGATCGCATTGCCGCCATCACCTTCACCGAGAAAGCCGCTGCTGAATTGCGGGAGCGGGTCCGCGTCGAGCTGGCGAAGCACACAGGCGGTCTGGCCGAACGCGCGTTGCTGCAGGTCGACACTGCCGCTATAGGTACGTTGCACGCCTTCGCGGCCCGCATCGTCAGTGAGCATCCCCTCGAAGCGGGGGTACCGCCGCGACTTCAAGTGGTTGACGCAATGGGCTCGCAACTGTCGTTCGAGCGTCGCTGGCGCCGGATCCAGTCGCACCTGTTCGGTGACTCCTCGACCACGCCCGCGGAACTGGCCGATGCGATGAAAGTGATCGTCGCGTCCGGTGCTTCGCTCGACCAGGTTCGCACGTTCGCCGATGCTCTGGACCGAAGCTGGGATCGGCTGGTGGTCGCAGAGGTCGCTCCTGTCATGGCCATTCCTGATATCGATGATCTGCTGCGTCAGGCTGATCTGGTGGTCGACAACAAGTCGGCGTGCTCCGACCCCGACGACAAACTTGTTCTCCACCTCGACAAGGTGGCGGCGTGGCGCAAAGACCTGGCCGACAGCAGGGGGAGTGCAGGGTGGCTCGCCGTCGCGTTGCTGTGTCCCAGCTCGGGACGTGGAGGCAGAGCCGGCAGTTGGGGCGGAGGGATGCAGGCGGTCAAAGATCTGATCAACAACTTGAAGGCGTCCGCTTCCGAGGTGCGGACTCGCTACGTATCCAGCGCCATCGAGGTGTTGCTGCACCACCTCGCGGTCGTCATCGTCGATGAGGCGGCTCACCGCCGCCGCGAAGGCCGTCTCGAGTTCCACGACCTTCTGGTGTATGCCCGTGACGTGCTCGAGAACTCGGATGTGCAAGCAGCCGTCCATGCCGCCTATCAACGTGTCATGCTCGACGAGTTCCAGGACACCGACCCGTTGCAGCTCGAGCTGGCCCGACTGATCGTCGACGGCAAACCCGGCCGACTGTTCACCGTCGGTGACCCCAAGCAGTCGATCTACCGTTTCCGCCGCGCCGATATCGCCGCCTACATGGCCGCACGCGACCTCGCCGGCGACGGCATCGCCACGTTGTCGACCAACTTTCGCTCGACAAAAGCTGTGCTCGACTGGATCAACGAGGTGTTCGGTCGCGCCATCGTCGCCGACGGCCATGTGCAGCCAAGTTACACACCACTCGACCCCGCGCCCGGGCGCCCTGCATGGACATCCGATACCGGCCCGAAGCCGTTCGTGTTCATGGACCCGACCACGCCGGTCGACAGCGAAGAATTGATGACGAAGTCCAACGCACTGCGGGCACGGGAAGCGCGCGACGTCGCCAAGATCATCTACACCGCGACGACGGAAGGTTGGCAGAAGGAAGTTGGCGGCTACGGCGCGTACACCCACGAGCCGATCATGTTGCGCGACATCTGCATTCTGATCCCGTCCCGTGGGGTGCTGCCGTACCTAGAAAAGTCCTTGGACAACGCGGGTATCGAATTTCGCTCCGAAGCATCGTCACTGGTGTACTCGACGCAGGAAGTGCACGATTTGCTGCTGGCGTGTCGAGCTCTCGCGAACACCGCGGACGAAGCAGCACTGGTTGCGGCGTTGCGGACTCCGCTGTTCGGTTGCGGTGACGACGATCTGCTGAGGTGGAAAAGCGCCGACGGCAGGTGGAACTGGTTCGGTGATGCGCCCGCGGGTCTGGAGGAATCGCCGGTTGCCCACGCTCTCGCGTATTTCAAAGCAGTGTGGTTCGACCTCGGCACCATGAACCCCGGTGCGTTGCTCAGCCGTGTGGCGACTGATCGCCGGGTGTTCGAAGTGTCGATGGATTCACCTCGGCACCGAGATGTGTGGCGCCGCCTGCGGTTCGTCATCGACCAGGCGCACGCGTGGTACGACGACGACCGCGGCAATCTGCGGGACTATCTCGATTGGGCGGCGACGCAGAGTGAGGAGGACGCACGTGTCGCCGAGGCGGTGCTGCCGGAGATCGGTGTCAACGCGGTGCGGATCATGACCATCCACGCAGCCAAGGGGCTGCAGTTTCCGTTCGTGATCGTCGCCGGAATGAGCGGTGGCTTCCGCCAAGGGTCGGAGGCGGTGATCTGGGACGACGATGGTGAGCTGCACGCCAATATCGGCGCGGCCACCCAGACAGTGGGCTTCTCGGCAGCCAACGTCGTCGAGAAAAAGCACACCGAGGCTGAGCGAATCCGTCTGCTGTATGTGGCCTGCACGCGCGCCGAGAGCCTCCTCGCGTTCTCGGGCTACGCACCGACGGGTCGGGCCTGGGGCAAGGTTCTCGACATCGCTGATTCCGGATCGCCTGCGCTGCTCGATGTGGTTCGCATCGAAGATCGAGGTAGTTCTGAGACGGGTGAGTCGGAGGCGTGGGATCAGTGGCAGGCCATCAGCGCTCGTGTAAAAGAGACGTCGTCGATAGTGGCGTCGATGTCGCCGACCACAATCGCGCACGCTGCCACCGACGTCGCGCGAGAAGTGCTGGCCGGTTATCGCGATCACAGTTTCACCGTTCGTGCTTCAGCAGAGATAGTGCCGCCGTCGGTGGGGGCTGTCGATCACGGCCCGGAACTCGGAGTTGTTTTGCACGCACTGATGGAAGCCGTCGAGTTGACAGACCCCGATTACGAAGTGAAGGCGCGGGCGGCGGCGTCGCTGGCCGGTCTCGAGGACCCCGATCGCTTTGTGTTGCTGGCGCAGTCGGCCCTGGAGTCGGAACCGGTGCGCCGAGCCGCGGAGTCGGAGCACTGGCGGGAGGTGCCGCTGATCGGCCTGGCGCCGGATGGTCGTACCGTGGTCGACGGTATCGCTGACCTGGTCTATCGCGACACTTCGGGGGGTCTCGTGATCGCCGACTACAAGACGGATGTGGGTGTCACAGACCTAACGATTGCGGAGTATTGGGTGCAGCTCGCAATCTATGCGTCGCTGTTGGGCAAAGCTGTTGGTGACGAGGTATGCCGGCTCGAGTTGATCTTCTGCCGGCCAGGCGGGGCGACGGTGATCAGTAGGGAGCGTGCGACGGCTCGATAGCAGAGTGTTCTCACTCTTCGGGTCTGCGTGCGCGTTCCACCATGTACGCCGTCATGCGCAGATATTCGTCCAACCACAACTTCAGTCGGTCTGAGAAATGCGGGTCGTTGTCTGTCGCGAGGCGCACACTTTCTACGGAATATATCCAGAGTCTCGTGCTCTCTGAAGAGGTACGGGATCCAACGACCAATTCGGCACACCAGGCCGTCATCGCAGCCGACCACAAAGCTGCCCGTAGCGTCGGATCGATATTTGGATAGTCAACGCTACGCTGCGCGAGTCGATGAATGTGCCTCCTGATTGGTCTGATCTCGGCAATCATCGTTGTAGACGAGTACAGGATGGCCGATTCCGACACGACGAGAGCTCGACGCGGATGGCTGTAATCCGCATTAGTCGCTTCGAACTCGCTGACGGCAATGTTGCCCGCGAACAGGGACATCATCGCGGAGTCGTGATCGCTCCACCGATGACGAGTGCGTGCACCGCCACGGCTCTGCACCACGAGTCCCTGCGGCGCATCGCCCCCACTCCAAAATTTGAGCGCGGCGTCCGCCGGACTGACGTGGAGCTGAGGGATCTCCAGCTCGTCGGGCAGCCCTCCGGTGAATCCATAGGCGCGGACATCGTCGGGCGGCTGAGAAGAACGTTGCACAGGTGCATGATGGCGGAGGGGTACGACAAGCCACGATGGCCGTCATGCGGCGTTCCCCGGCACGGGCAGTGGGTTCCTTCACTACGGGCTGACGGCTCGGCTGATAAGGAGGAGGGGCGTTTTGCAGCCGCAGCACTAGGCGGCGGTGTCGGCAGAACGCCGATGCCGACATTCAACGTGGTCGGTCGTCGTCAGAACGGCGGCCGGGATCGCGAACGCGCCGTGGCAGCAGTCTTCCCGAAGCCGCACTTCGTTGATTCCGGAGCGGTCCGCATGTCGAGCCGCTTCGGCGATGACCTCGGGCGGCAGTTCAGGTCTCAGGACCAGTCCGACACGCGTCATGATCTCTCTTTCAGAGCGTCGATGATCGTGTGCGTCGCGACTACGACGAACAGCCTCTCCCACGATCACCGTGAGGGCGCGTGGTTCGCGTCACTGTAGGTTGGCCCGCAACAGCGATGCCGAAGCACACCGTGCCCGACCGATTTGAGTTCGGTGTCGCCGCCCGGTCCGGCGGTGCCACTGGTGGAGACTGCGATGTCGTCACCGATTTGTCACAAAGCGCTGTGTATGACGACCACACCCGATCGGACTGCCCGGTCTCGACGTTTCGGTCGGGCCCTCGGCCGCCCCGTCGAGACCGCCGACAACCTAGTCCGCCCCCGTCGTAGCCCCCAGCAGATCCCTTACCGTGTTCGCAACGGAGATGAACTCCGGCCTTTCCATAGTGGCGCTGTACTCCCGGTGCGCCGGCAGGTCCACGTCGAGGATGTCGACGATCCGCCCCGGCCTCGGGCTCATGACGACCACTCGGTTGGCAAGGTAGACGGCCTCGGCGACGGAGTGGGTGACCAGCATGACCGTCGTCCCTGTCTCCCGCCAGATGCGGTGCAGTTCGACGTTCATCTTTTCGCGGGTGAGGGCGTCGAGCGCACCGAACGGCTCGTCCATCAGCAGCACCTCGGGCTCGTGCAGCAGGGCCCGGCACAGCGAGACGCGTTGCTGCATGCCGCCGGACAGTTCGTGGGGGAGTGCTCCCTCGAAGCCCGTCAGGCCCGTCATCTCGATCAGTTGATCAGCCTTCGCCGCGGCGGCCTTCTTATTCATGCCGCGCATCTCGCCCTGGAGCAGGATGTTCTTGCGGACGGTGCGCCACTCCAGCAGTGCGGCGCGCTGAAAGACGTAGCCGATGTTGCGCTGCGGTCCCTTCACCTCGCGGCCGGCCAGCTCGACCGAGCCGCGGGAGGCGCCGGTCAGACCGGCGACCACCTTGAGCAGTGTGGACTTGCCGCAGCCCGACGGGCCGGCGATGGAGACGAACTCGCCTTTGCCGACCTTCAGGTCGACGTCGGACAACGCGGTAACGTCGCCACGCTTGGACGAGAACTGGACGGTGAGGTTGTCGACCGAGACGGCGGTGTCGGTGACGGTGGTGGGGCGTTCGTGGGTGATGGCGCTCATGTCGTCGCTCATTCCTTGCTGGAGGTGAAGGAGGAGTCCCAGTACTTCGACGGCTCGGCTCCGACCTCGGTCAGGCCTGCGTCACCGAGGATGGAGATGGTGTTGGTCCAGTCCTCCTCGGCGTTGACGCCCGGTGCCTGGCCCTCGGTGGTGGCGGTGGTGAGCAGGGGGATGGTCTCCTGCCACTGCTGCAGCAGCACCGACTCCGGCGGGGTCTGCGGGTCCTTGCCCACCATGGCCTTCACCGCCGCTTCGGGGTTGGCGATGGCCGCTTCGAACGACTCGGTGGTGGCATCGACCATGGCCTGCACCAGTTCCGGCGAGCTCTCGATGGTCGAGGTGTTGGCGATGAGGCCGTTGCTGAAGAAGTTCAGACCCTCGTCGGAGTAGCGGAGGTAGCGCATCTCTCGGCCCGACTTGTTCGCGATGTTCGGTCCCTGGTCGTGCGCGAAGCCGATGAGACCGTCGACCTGGCCGGACAGCATCGCGGCGATCTTGCCCGCGGAGTCGAGGCTCTGCTGCTGCACCTGGTCCTCGGGGACACCGACGCGATCGAGGAAGATCGGGAACGTGGTGGTGGGCGCGTCACCGGCGGAGACGGCGATGGTCTTGCCCGCGAGGTCGGCGGTGGTCTGGATGGGACCGTCGGCGTAGACCTGGACGGCCGACGGCGTCGTCTGCAGGAAGACGCCCAGGCTCTTCACCTTCACGCCCTTGTCGATGTTCGACATGACGGCGGCGGAGTCGGCCCAGCCGAAGTCGGTCTGGTTGGAGCCGGCGGCCTGCGCGGTCTTGGTCGAGCCCTGGCCGGCGGTGATGGTGAGGTCGATGCCGTGCTTGGCGAAGATCCCCTCCTGCACGCCGTAGTAGAACGGTGCGTGTTCGCCGTAGGGGTACCAGTTGAGCATCAGCGAGGACGCGGTGGTCTCGCCGTCGGCGCCGGGCGCCTTCTCCGCACCGCCACCGCCGCCGCCACATCCGGCGAGAGCGAGCGACGCGGCTACCGCAGCCACGAGGGCAGTCTTGAGCTTCATGGAAGTCTTCTTTCGAGGAGGTGTGGAGGACAGCAGGCGGGTCACACTGCGCCGACGGACGCAGTGGAGCGGCGCGATGCGTGCCAGGGGATGAGGAACTTCTCGGCGATCTCGATGATGAGGAACAGGACGATGCCGAGCAGAGACATGATGATGAGGGAGGCGAACAGCATTGCGGTGTCGATGTTTCCGTTCGCCTGGAGAATCACGTAGCCGAGTCCCTCGTTGGCACCGACGAACTCACCGACCACCGCACCGGTCACAGCGAGTGTCGCCGCGATCTTGAGGCCGGACATCAGCTGCGGCAGTGAGGCGGGAAAGCGCACCTTGCAGAACGTCTTCCACTTGCTCGCGCCCATCGTGGACGTCAGTTCGAGGATCTCCGGGTCGACGGACCGCAGGCCCGCCATGCCGGCGATGACGATGGGGAAGAAGGCCATGAGGACGGCGACCAGGATCTTGGGGCTGGCGCCGAAGCCGAGCCACACGACGAACAGCGGTGCGATGGCGATCTTCGGGATGACCTGGGCGAAGAGGATCAGCGGGTACATCGTCTTCTCGATCGACGACGAGTAGATCATCACCACTGCGACGGCGACACCGACGAGCGAGGCGATGATGAAGCCGGCAACCGTCTCGTACGTGGTCACCCAGGTGTGGCCGGCGAGGTAGGAGGCGTTGTCGATCATCGTCGACCAGGTGTCTCCGGGAGACGGGAGGATGTAGGGCGCAACCATTTCGGTGGTCGTGACCGCCCACCACGCGACTATCAGCGCAGCCACGAGAGCGAGGGGCCGCCACAAGCCGGACCAGGTGTTGCGGAACGAGGGGAACCGTCGACGACGCGTCGGCGCGGGATGCGGTGCCGACGGTGCAGCGAGTGGGGCCTCGACCGACGTTGTTACCGCCATGAGGAGTCCTAAGGCTAGTAGTGGTGCGGGTCCGACTGCTCCCGCTGGAATGCGCTTTCCGAAGCTGCGGCCGAATCTAGTGTGATCGCGCCCACAGTGTCAAGGAAAACGGACAACTACCTGCTCAGCGCGCTGCTGGCACGCAGGATGACCGTCCCCGGTGCGTACTCGTGCGCGTCGAGGGCGCGGTCGGACGGGTCGAGCGCGAGCCGCACGGCACGTTCGCCGATGTCGACGAGCGACAAGGCGACCGTCGACAGGCTGGGAAAGTGGTCCCGCAGGGTGGGGATGTCGTCGAAACCTGCGACGCAGACGTCGGCAGGAACGTCCAGGCCCAGCTCACGCCATGCAGCGATGGCGCCGATGGCCATGACGTCGGTGACGGCGAAGACGCACGGGGGAGCGCCGTGACCGGGCGTCAGTTCGAGTGCAGCCGCGAGTCGCCGGGCCGCGCTGTACCCACCGTCGCGGGAGAAGTCGCCGGCCACCTCGATCTCGGGCGTGATGCCGTGGCGGCACAGTGCCTCGACGAATCCGTTGCGACGGTCCGCGGACGTGCGGATGTTGCCCGGGCCGCCGATGATGGCGAAGCGCCGATGACCGTGCTCGTAGAGTGCCTCGGCCAATGCTGCTGATGCCGAATGGTTCTCGGGCTCGACAGCCGCTCCGAACGGCATGGGTTGACCGATGACGACGACGCGGCCGCCGTTGTCACGATACGCCTCGAATTCGCGTTCCAGGGCGCGGTCGAGGTCGCCGCTCTGCCGCGATCCGGCCAAGATGATGGCATCGGCGCGGTGGGAGATGAACGTACTCACCGACTGCCGCTCGATGGCGAAGTCGCGCTCGGTGCTCGCCAGCAGCACGAGCTTGCCGGCGTCACGTGCCTCGTTCTGCACGCCGCGGACGATGGAGGAGAAGTAGGGGTCGGCGACATCGTGGACGACGAGGCCGATCAAGCCCGTTGACGAACGCGCCAAAGCCTGGGCCTGGGCATTCGCGATGTAGCCGAGATCGGCTGCGGCGGCGCGCACTCGGTCGGCGACGCCCTCACCGGGCACTCTCGACGAGCCGTTGAGCACCCGTGATGCCGTGGCCTGGGAGACGCCGGCCGCTGCTGCCACGTCACGCAATCGCACTGCCGCCATGCTCGCCACCCCCACGAAATCGTTGCGGTCTGCCGGTGCCTGTTGACCGATCGACCTCGACAGCATAGCTTGGAAAGCGCATTCCGAAGCTGACTTGCCCCTAGACGCGTGCAGGACTTTCCGCCGCACCGTCTCCCGAGGCCCTTGCGCGCCTCGATCCCCTCGGTCGTGCACTCTTCAGACCTGGCTGCCGAGCAGTCAGAAAGGCCATTCGATGTCTCACCCCACCCGAACCCTGCGCATCGCCATGAACGGCGTCACCGGTCGCATGGGCTACCGTCAGCATCTTCTGCGTTCCATCCTCCCGATCCGCGACGCCGGCGGATTGCTGCTCGCGGACGGCTCGCGCGTCCAGGTCGAGCCGGTGCTCGTCGGTCGCAACGAGGCCAAGCTGCAGGAACTCTGCGCCCAGCACGGCATCGCCGAGTACACCACCGACGCTCAGTCGGTCATCGACGATGCCTCGATCGACATCTATTTCGACGCCCAGGTGACCTCGCGTCGCGCGGAGGCACTGTCGTCGGCGATGAAGGCCGGCAAGCACATCTTCACCGAGAAGCCGACTGCCGAGACGCTGACGCAGGCCATCGAGCTGGCGCGCATCGGGCAGAACGCGGGCGTCACGGCAGGCGTCGTCCACGACAAGCTCTACCTCCCCGGATTGGTGAAGCTGAAGCGACTGGTCGACGAGGGCTTCTTCGGACGCATCCTCTCGCTGCGAGGCGAGTTCGGCTACTGGGTCTTCGAGGGTGACGGTCAGCCCGCGCAGCGGCCCAGCTGGAACTACCGCGCCGAGGACGGTGGCGGCATCGTCGTGGACATGTTCTGCCACTGGAACTACGTGCTCGAGGGCATTCTCGGCAAGGTCGAGACGGTCACCGCCAAGGCAACCACCCACATCCCGACGCGGTGGGACGAGCAGGGCAACGAGTACGCCGCCACCGCCGACGACGCCGCGTACGGCATCTTCGAGATGCAGAATGGGGTTGTCGCGCAGATCAACTCGTCGTGGGCCGTGCGTGTGTTCCGCGACGAGCTGGTCGAGTTCCAGGTGGACGGCACTCATGGCTCCGCGGTCGCGGGACTGCGCAATTGCGTCGCCCAGCACCGGTCGCACACTCCCAAGCCCGTGTGGAACCCCGACCTGCCCGTCACCGAACCCTTCCGCGACCAGTGGCTCGACGTCCCGGCCAATGCCGATCTGGACAACGGCTTCAAGCTGCAGTGGGAGGAGTTCTTGCGCGACGTCATCGCCGAGCGCCCCCACCGCTACGGCCTGCTGTCCGCCGCGCGAGGTGTCCAGCTGGCGGAGCTCGGCCTGCGCAGTTCCGCGGAGGGCCGCCGCCTCGACGTGCCGGAGATCTCGCTGTGACCGCCGTCGACTCGCGCCTGACCATCGCGCTGCCGGGCCACGGCTCGTACCAGCTGAGGGAGCCCGGTGAGTGGACCAAGCCCACCACTCCGATCACGTCGCGCATCGCTTACGCAGCGGCGCATGTCATTCCGCGTGCGACGGGCGACAACACCCCCGGCGCACCGGCCGACATCGACTGGGACGCCACCCTCGCCTACCGGCACGAGCTGTGGTCCTACGGGCTCGGTGTCGCCGACGCGATGGACACCGCGCAGCGTGGCATGGGCCTCGACTGGGCGGCTACCTCCGAGCTGATCCAACGATCGGGTGCCGAGGCCACTCGGGTCGGTGGGCTACTCGCATGCGGCGCCGGTACGGACCAACTCGACCTGACGACGCTGCCGTCGGGTCGGGAGGGTCTCGCTCGTGTCCTCGATGCCTACCGTGAGCAGATCGCGGTGGTGCGGGAGTCGGGCGCCAAGGTGATCATCATGGCCTCGCGTGCGCTGGCGCGGGTGGCGTCGTCACCCGACGACTACCTGGCCGTCTACTCGACGTTGCTCGACGAGGTCAATGAGCCCGTCGTGTTGCATTGGCTCGGAACGATGTTCGACCCTGCGCTCGAGGGTTACTGGGGGAGCGCGTCCGTGGACGAGGCGACCGCGACGTTCCGCGGACTCATCGACGCTCACGCCGCGAAGGTCGACGGCGTGAAGGTGTCGCTGCTGGACGCTCAGCACGAGATCGCCCTGCGCGCAGCGCTGCCCGACGGAGTGCGTCTGTACACGGGGGACGACTTCAACTATCCGGAGCTCATCATGGGCGACGGTGAACATCACTCGGATGCGCTGCTCGGCATCTTCGCCGGTATCTACCCCGCGGCGTCCACGGCGTTGCAGCAGCTCGATCGCGGCAACACGGCTCGCGCGGAGGAGATCCTGCGGTCGACGCAGGACCTGGGCCGGCACATCTTTGCGGCGCCCACCTATTACTACAAGACAGGCATCGCGTTCCTGTCGTGGTTGAACGGGAAGCAGCCGGGCTTCTCGATGGTCGGCGGATTGGCGTCGGGCCGCAGTGTGGAGCATCTGACGCAGTTGTTCGTCTTGGCGGATCGTGCTGGGCTGCTTGCAGACCCGGCCTTGGCTGCACACCGGATGGGCGTGTACCTGGAGCTGAACGGAGTATCGGCATGAGTCTCAAGCGCCTGTCTCTCAACAGCAAGACGGTGAACAACTGGACCTTGAAAGAGGCCGTCGAGGGTGCGGCGCGAGCGGGGCTCGGCGCTATCGGGCCGTGGCGTGACCGCGTGCAGGAGGCCGGGGTGACGGAGTCGGCGAAGATGATTTCCGATGCCGGGCTACGGGTGTCGACCCTGTGCCGCGGTGGCTTTCTCACGGCAATCGACGACGACGGGCTCGACGACAACCGCCGGGCGCTCGATGAGGCTGCGGAGCTAGGGGCTCCCGAGCTGGTGATGGTGATGGGCGGCATCCCGGATCGCGACCTCATCGGTGCGCGGGCACGGGTGTCCGAGAGGCTCGCTGAACTGGTGCCCTACGCGCTGGAGCGAGGAGTGCGGATCGCGTTGGAGCCGTTGCACCCGATGTTCGTCGCCGATAGAGCGGTGATCTCGACGCTAGGTCAGGCACTGGCCATGGCGGAGCCGCATCCGGTGGAGGCGGTGGGCGTCGTCGTCGACACGTTTCACGTGTGGTGGGACCCCGACCTCGAGGCGCAGATCAAGACGGCGGGGGAGCGTGGCCGCATCAGTTCGTACCAGGTGTGTGACTGGTTGGTGCCGATGGAAGCCGACCCCCTCCTGTCCCGCGGGATGATGGGTGACGGGGTGATCGACTTCGCCACCATCGGGCGGTGGGTCGAAGAGGCCGGTTACCGCGGTGACGTAGAGGTGGAGATCTTCAACGCGGCAATCTGGGCGGCGGATGGGGATCAGGTGATCGGGAGGATGGTGGAGCGGTACCGGGATCTGTAGTACCTCTGGTGGGCAACTGAGTTGAATCAGCCCCAGTATGCCGTTAAGTCGCTGAAATTGTCCGCTTGCTCTCGGCGGCGCCGATAGCCAATGCGCGCGACCAGCAGTACAGCTCTCATTCACTCGTGGCCGAGTCTACGTCTCACCTGGCGACCATAGGGAACATAAATATGGTCGTTGGCACCCGGACCGGTCCGAACTGAACACGCATTGAAACTTGAGGGTGCTTTATGGTAGCCAATGCTCGATTCGGAGGAATCGCAACAGACCAGTAGTAGCGATCTAGCATGACGCGGATTGTGTATCCAGATAACTACCTACTCGGGGCTACTACTACACAAAACGATCTCGAACGGTCGGATGCGCGGCGACAAGCCGTTCATACTCTGCACTCGCGGCTTCGTCGTCAGGTAGAGCAATAAGCCATTGTTTGAGGAAGTAAACTCGATCGTCGAGATTTCCCGAAGATTGTGCCAAGATCGTAAGCGCTCTGAACGTTCGCGAGAGCTCGAACTGCTTGGCATCGGATTGACGGGCTAACGCTAGCGCCGTCTTGAGATGCTCTTTCGACCGCTCAAATGCGGACTGCGCGCTTGCCGTATCAAACCGCTTGTTACGACTTTGCCCAATTCTCGTAGCAGCATATCCTGCCTGCTGGTACAATCTATAAACGTTCGCGGTGCAGTTTTGCGTGCCCATCAAGGCAACGGCTTCCATTCGTGCCCAATCGCTTTGTTCATCTTCGAATTTGCACCAGTCTAGGTAGACTTGAACCTGATTTGCTCCAAATTTCGCTGCCCGTTCCCAGAGTTCCCTAGCGTCGGTAATTCTTGAGGGGGTGTTGGCGGCGTAAGCTTTAGCAAGGGCGGGGAGAAAAACTGGATCACTGGAAAATCCAAGCGATTTCATGTAGGACTCGCCGGCGCGGATTGCTTCCGGGACCCTACCGGAATCAACGAGTATGCGAATCTGTCTAGCATGGTCAGCGGAGCCGGCTGAGCCCGAGTTGTTGCCTACAATCCGTTCGACGGCTCTTCGAAGCTCAGCGGCTGCCGCCGAGTCATTCGCGTCTCGCCGAACCAGCCAAGCCAAGTTTCGATTTAGCGTGAAGGTTTGCTCACCGTCGACTAGCACAGCTCCCGGAACAAGATAAGCGTTCTCAAGCTCCTGTAGGCAGCCAATTACGTCGTCCTCTGTTAAATCGAGAATGCGTTCCAGCTGAGCTACGGTAAGGGGCGCCCTCGCTAGGCCGCAAGCGTCGAGGACCTGTTTTGCATTCTCGCTTAACAGTTCCCGTTCCCGTTGTAAAGCGTACCGCCGACTCGCGTCTCCCGAACTTTGCTTCCATCTCTCGATGGATTTCTTCACACTGAGGTGACGGCAAAGCCTGAGTAAATCTTCAATGTATAGCGGGCTACCTTCGGTCGCATCGAGTATCTTTTCGTAAAAGCTCTTTATGTTGAGTGCAGACGACAGATTCAGATGATCCGCGACCTGGTCAATAAACTTGATCGCATCGTCTGGGGGTAGCCCAGAGACACGCGTCGATGAGCGTCCCATTCCGGGGTATGCACGGCGAGAAGTGATCAGAATTTTTGAGCCAGTTCTTGGAGCATCATATGTAAAGAACTCTACGACCTCCTCATCGTCCAATTCGATCGAGTCCAGGTCGTCAACGACTATAAGAGATGGGATTTCTGACAAGAGGTTGAGTAATTCCAATTTTTTTATTTCAAGGGTTTTGGACGTTAACTCTGAGTATCCATAGACGGTTAGCAGCTTGTCGACAGCGCTGTTTATGTTGGTGAAGTCCGGCGCGCTGATCGTCCGTGTTTCGGATTCAACAAATCGACGTCTTTTAGCGCTTAGCCAAAAGACCGCCATGAGCTTACCGTAACCCTCGGCACGAATGGAGTTGGCGAACTGGTAGGCGATTGTTGACTTTCCTTTCCCGCCTTCGCCGACCAGCACCCATCTACCTGCGCTGTCGTCAGAGATCCACCGCCACAGTTCCTCAAGCTCCGTGGTTCTTCCAATAAACACATGGAACAATTCTTCTCGTGGTGGCAAGGATGCCTCAAGCATGGAAGTCTGCGACCCGAGCAGCGCGCTATTCGCGGCTCGATTGATCAGCTGGCTCTCAATCTCACGAATGTTATTAATCGCATCACCCTGGAGATCTAGGCAATCCAGAATACGGATTAGGCAGTGGACCAAATTCAACGCATCAGTTGCTAGTAATTCTTCATCGACTGGATGGCTCAGGAGATCGCGGACATCTTTGACTTGCTTGAAATCCGCAAGCAATCGTTGCTTAACTTTATTTTCGACGTCCACTGATGCCCGAGCTCGTCCGGGCATGAGTACTGGGTAGTGCTTCTGGAAAATTCCGAAAAAGTGGTTTACGCTTAAGAGATCTGCTTTGTCCTGGTGTCCGCGTTGAAGCGTTTTACTTAGCTCTCCAACCTGGGCATTCTGCTCAATACTGTTCCACTCACTTTCTTTAAAGCAGAGGGTGATCTGTGACTCCCAGGCGTCACCATATGTCTGCGTTAGGCCATTTCGAATCCTGCCCACTATTTCATTCCTGAAATGACGCTGAACGGCCTCGTAGGCCAGACCGTCGACGGTCCCGATGTTCAAAGTAACTCCTGGGTGAGTTGTGTCGTTGTGCTTAGCGTACCTGATGTGCTTTCGGGAATTTGCGATTTTCGTCGAGGCGTATGGTTATGACTATTTCGTCGGTGAACGGAAAAGCGGGTATCGGTACCTAGGTGCTTGCCCTCGGCTGTCATGGCAGTTCATCCGCGAAGTCGAACGAACACCCGAGCCGATCGGCGGCCTCCACACCACCGGCATCACGCACCCAGGCAACGCACGCGCCGGCCGCGAGAGCGAGGTCGCGGCTGAATAGGTACCCGTCGGTGCAGTCGTCGAAATGCCCGTCGTGGTGCCATCTGTCGAGAACCAGTCCCTGCACCGAATGGTCGGCAAAGCGAAGTGTGTGGAGGATGCGCCGTGAGCGGCGCACCATCACCACCCCGTCGTCGAGGCGGTGCAGCTGCGCTGTGATGAGTTCGATGTCGTCGATCTCGTCGTCGGGGATGTCGGTGTTGGGTCCGAGATCAATGACGAGCCCGGCGGGTTCGTCCTGCATCGACTCGACGAGCCACGCGCTCATCGCGTCCCACTCGTCGACCTCGAGCAGTAGGCCTGTCGGCGTTTCGAGACTGATCAGCAGCGCTGCGGCATCGATCTCTGCGGCCCACACCTGCGTTGGACCATCGTCGTGAAAGAACACTCGACCGGTGTCGTCGACCAGACCCGGCTGCTCGTTGAACAGAGACGTGTCAGGTGTGCCGTCCACATGGTGGGTGTGGATGGACCAGCCGCGCATGTCCTCGTCGGTGACCACGACATAGCGCGTGAGGAGATCATCCGACGCGAACTGCCAGCGGGGGAGTGCCGGGGTGGTGTCCATCGATGTTCAGGCGTCGCCGAGTGCATCCGCGAGCATGTGCATCGCGACGGTGACCGAGAGCGCTCGGACACTCGCGCGATCACCGGGTAGCCGCAGCGTCCGCGTGACGGTCGGTCGGCCCGTGGCAGCGATGCCGAAGCACACCGTGCCCACGGGCTTGCTTTCCGTTCCGCCACCCGGCCCCGCAACACCGCTGGTCGAGACGGCGACATCGGCGCCGACGCGGTGCATTGCTCCTTCGGCCATGCGGGCGGCGACGGGTTCACTGACGGCGCCGTGCTCCTCGATCATGGCGGCGGGGACGTCGAGTGATCCGATTTTCACCTCGTTGGCGTACGACACCACGCCGCCGACCACGTAGGCCGACGAGCCGGCCCGATCGGTGAGCCGGGCGGCGATCATGCCGCCGGTGCATGATTCCGCGGTCGCGATGCGGCGGCCACCGGATCGAGTCGCCACGATGTCGTCGATGGTGGAACCGTCGGTCGAGAAGACCTGCGCGCCATGGTGTTCTTCGATGAGTGCCAGCACGTCGGAGTACGCGGCGGCCGCAGACTCCTCGTAGCGGGTGACCATCTCGAGTTCACCGCGCGACAGGCAGGTCGTGATCGCCAGATCGCCGAACCCGGCAATCGAGCTCTCTGCGGTGCGCAAGGTCGCGGCCAGGTCGGCCTCGGACAAGCCATAGGCCCGGATGGTGTCCTCTGTGACCGACGTCCTCTGCGCGAGCACCGCGGCGACGGGTGCGCTCTCGATCGCCTCCGGCCACATCGACTGCAGTTCGGAGGGCGGGCCCGGAAGGATGAGGACCGTGGGGAGGGTGCCCGAGTCGTCGGCCATCGCCACGCCCGGTGCCGTGCCTGTCGGCGAGATCGACTGCGCTCCGGCGGGAACCATTGCCTGCTTGCGTACGCCGGCTCGCAGTGGTTCGGAGTCGGCGACGCTACCGAGCCGACTGCGCCAGCGCTCGACGATGGACGTGATGCGGCCTTCGAGTTCGACGTCGAGGTGCATCTCGCGGCCGTACAGCGCGGCGACGGTCTCGACGGTGAGGTCGTCCGCAGTCGGGCCGAGGCCTCCAGTCGTGATGATGAGGTCGACGTGCTGGTCGGCGAGGAACTGGACCTGGGCCGTCAGATCTGCCGGCCGGTCGCCGCACACCGTCAGGTGGGCGACATCGACTCCCATCTGCAAGAGTTGCCGAGCCACCCAGGGGCCGTTGCGGTCGCTGACCCGCCCGGCCAGAACTTCGCTACCCGTGACCACCACACCCGCGCGCACTGCCATGGTTCGACACTACGGCGGCCGCGGTCAGGTCCGACCGGGGGCCATGACGCCAGATTCGACCAACTGCACGGGCCCGATGCCTCTCATAAGCGCCCAGAGCATGAGTGCGCACCCCGGGAGGTTGAGCTACGGCCGCCGAACCCTCACGTGATCGCGAATCGGCCGCGGCTGACGTGTCGTGGGCGGCAGACGAGTACAAACGCTGGCCTCTGCAACTTCGAAGATGATGTGATGACCGAGTGACCGAGCCGAACTCATGAACCGCCCTGACCCATTCGTGGCGACACCGAAAACCGGTGACGAGCCTTTCACGCAGCATGGTCAATCGATTGGATCGGACCTCCGTCAGTTCTGGCGTCGGGCATTCTCAGATCTGATGGGTAACGCCCAGCGCGGTGTTCTCGCCGAGTACATCGTCGGACTCGCTCTCGGGTGCGTAGCCAATGGAGTCCGAGTCGAGTGGGATGCTTCTGACCTGGTGACCGAAGGGGGAGTTCGCGTCGAGGTGAAGTCCTCCGCTTATCTCCAGAGTTGGAGGCAGGAGAAGTTGTCGACAATCAGCTTCGGGATCCAGCCGACGAACGGTTGGGACGCGGAGACGAACACAATCTCCGGCGAACGGAAGCGGCAAGCCGACGTCTACGTCTTTTGCGTTCTCAAGCAGGTTGATCGGTCCACCGCCGATCCACTCGACATGGACCAATGGGACTTCTACGTAATGTCCACACAGCACGTGAACTCTGCGTTCGGAGAGCAAAGGTCCGTTGTGTTGGGAAGCCTCTTGTCGCGTGACCCCGTCAGGTGTTCGTTCACCGAACTCGCCGGCGCTGTTGAGTCCGCGTCGGACAAGGAGTTCTGACTCCCATCGTTGCCTGCTGTCTTGCATTCCGCGAGCATCTTCGAGGTTGGGTAGCAGAAGTGCTACCCATGTGTCATGGACACCATCGGGTTGAAGGAACTCCGGCAGCACGCTTCCGACTACGTAACCGCGCCGAAGCGGGGGAGACGCTCCTGATCACTGTCTCCGGACGTCCTGGAGCGGTGCTCGGTCCTGTCTCGAAGAAGCAAGGGAATCGCTACTCCGACATCGAGGACGTCTTCGATACTCCGACCGACCACACGTTGGCTGATGATCTCGCCGAGAAGAACGACACGGTTCAGGATCCATGGACTCGCTGAGAACGATTCTCGACACGAGCGTCGTCATCGGGAATCGATTGGACGAGATCGACGGTGAACTCGCGATCAGCGCGATCACTCTGGCCAAGTTGCACTTCGGAGTACTCGTCGCCTCCGATCTGCAGGCGCGCGCTCTGAGGTTGCAACGGTTGATCGCCGTGGAACGCAGGTTCGAACCACTCGCCGTCGATGCCCGAGTGGCGGGCAGCTTCGGCAATCTCGCCTCGGTGGTGCGCTCGACCGGCCGGCGCCCTCGAGCCCGCGCTCTCGATCTCATGATCGCAGCGACCGCGCATGCGCATGGTGCACGGCTTCTCACGCGGAACCCGTCGGACTTCCAGGGAATCGACCATCTCGTACAGATCGACACTCCGCCCGACGCGAGTTGACGTTACCGATCAGTAGCTTCGGCCTCCGCCTTCCACGCTGGTCAGCTATGCCGCAGCGCACACGCGGCCGGTCCTACCGGGGTCGCCACAACACAGCCCTGCACGACTAAAGTTGTCTCCGAGCCCACAAGGACAGACGACGTCGAGCAGACGGAAAACGAGGCAAGACCTGCAATGACTGAGAAAAAGCCGACCATCATCTACACCCTGACCGACGAGGCGCCCATGCTGGCGACTCACGCGTTCCTGCCGGTCATCCGCACTTTCGCCAGCGCAGCCGGGATCGAGGTGGAGTCGAGCGACATCTCCGTTGCCAGTCGCATCCTCGCCGAGTTCCCCGACTACCTGGACGAAGACCAGCGGGTTCCCGACAACTTGGCCGAGCTGGGCAAGCTGACCCAGCTGCCCGACACGAACATCATCAAGCTCCCCAACATCAGTGCCTCGGTACCGCAGCTGCACGCCGCGATCAAGGAACTGCAGGACAAGGGCTACAAGATCCCCGACTTCCCGGGCAACCCGAAGACCGACGAGGAGCGGGAGATCCGCGACCGCTACACCAAGTGCCTCGGTAGCGCCGTCAACCCCGTCCTCCGTGAGGGCAACTCCGACCGCCGCGCGCCGAAGGCCGTCAAGGAGTACGCGCGCAAGCACCCGCACAGCATGACCGAGTGGTCGCCGGCGTCGCGCACGCATGTCGCGCACATGCGCGAGGGCGATTTCTACCACGGTGAGAAGTCGATGACCGTCCAGGGCGACCGCGAGGTCAAGATGGAGCTCGAGACGAAGAGCGGCAAGACGGTCGTCCTCAAGCCGAAGGTCTCGCTGACCGACGGCGACGTCATCGACAGCATGTTCATGAGCGCCAAGGCGCTGGACAAGTTCTACGAAGAGCAGATGCAGGACGCCTACGAGACCGGCGTCATGTTCTCCCTGCACGTCAAGGCCACGATGATGCGGGTCTCGCACCCCATCGTCTTCGGTCACGCGGTGCGCGTCTTCTACAAGGACGCCTTCGCCAAGCACAACGAGCTGTTCGAAGAGCTTGGCGTCAACGTCAACAACGGCCTTTCCGATCTCTACAGCAAGATCGACACCCTCCCGGCGTCGAAGCGCGACGAGATCGTCGAGGATCTGCACAAGTGCCACGAGCATCGTCCCGAGTTGGCCATGGTCGACTCGGCACGCGGCATCTCGAACTTCCACTCGCCCAGCGACGTCATCGTCGACGCCTCCATGCCCGCGATGATTCGCGCCGGCGGCAAGATGTGGGGAGCCGACGGTCGTCCTAAGGACACCAAGGCCGTCAACCCGGAGTCGACCTTCTCCCGCATCTACCAGGAGATGGTGAACTTCTGTAAGACGAACGGCCAGTTCGACCCGACGACCATGGGCACTGTTCCCAACGTCGGCCTCATGGCGCAGAAGGCCGAGGAGTACGGCTCGCACGACAAGACCTTCGAGATCGAAGAGGACGCCGTCGCGAACATCGTCGACCTGGCGACCGGCGAGGTCATGCTCACGCAGAACGTGGAGAAGGGCGACATCTGGCGCCTCTGCATCGTCAAGGATGCGCCGATCCAGGACTGGGTCAAGCTCGCCGTGAACCGTGCGCGTGACTCCGGGATGCCGGTGCTCTTCTGGCTCGACCCGTACCGCCCCCACGAGAACGAGCTGATCAAGAAGGTGCGCACGTACCTGAAGGATCACGACACCGAGGGCCTCGACATCCAGATCATGTCGCAGGTCCGCGCGATGCGGTACACGCTCGAGCGCGTGGTCCGCGGTCTGGACACCATCTCCGCGACCGGCAACATCCTCCGCGACTACCTCACGGACCTGTTCCCGATCCTCGAGCTCGGCACCAGCGCCAAGATGCTGTCCATCGTTCCCTTGATGGCCGGCGGCGGACTGTACGAGACGGGCGCCGGCGGTTCCGCGCCCAAGCACGTCAAGCAGCTCATCGAGGAGAACCACCTCCGCTGGGACTCGCTCGGCGAGTTCCTTGCGCTGGCCGTGAGCCTCGAAGACCTGGGCAAGAAGACCGGTGGCAAGGCGAACGTCCTGGGCAAGGCCCTCGACGCCGCGACCGGCAAGCTGCTCGAGGAGAACAAGGGCCCGTCGCGCACCACCGGCGAGCTGGACAACCGCGGCAGCCAGTTCTACCTCGCCAAGTTCTGGGCGCAGGAGCTTGCGAACCAGACCGAGGACGAGGAGCTGGCGAAGCACTTCGCGCCGCTCGCCAAGACGCTGGCCGATCAGGAAGAGGCCATCGTCAAGGAGCTCGGCGACGCGCAGGGTGAGCCCGTCGACATCGGCGGGTACTACTACCCGGATCCCGAGAAGGCGACCTCGATCATGCGTCCGAGCAAGACGTTCAATCAGGCTCTGGAGTCTGCGACCAAGTAGTTCTCGACCATCTGGCCCATGCACGCGTGACGTGCATGGGCCAGAGTTGTTTGTGGACTTCAGACCCCGGAAACCGGGGTCTGAAGTCCACGATCAGGATCGACCCTCGACATCCGCCGACGTCGACGTATTGAGACGACCACCATCGAGCGCCTCTAGGAGAGCCGACGCGTGGGAGTCCGGGACGCACAACTGTCCGTTCACAGGGACGATCAGTCCGAGGTCGACCATGGTCACCAGTCGCACGGACACCCAGGCGCTGACTTTGTCGACGTCGGTGTCGATGCCCGTGTCGAAAGCTTCGCCGTCATGTGCCGGGTCGTCGACCAGGGAACGAACGAGGATGAACCATAGTGCGGCGCATGCTGCGGTCATCTCGCTCTGCAACGAGGCTCCGTCTGGTGCGACAACGGGTTCCAGGCACGCGATGTAGGCCTCGACGAGACTTCGGCGTCTCCACTCCTCGCTCGGTGCCGAGAGCCAGTGATCGAACGCGTCGCCTGCTCGGATTGTTCGATCCTTGTTGCACAGGGCGCCGACGCCCACCGCAGTCGCGATAACCACCTGGTACGTCACCGTCGACAGCAGTTCGCTGAGGGTGTTGCTGTCACCGGTCGGCCCGAGGGCCTCGCGAAGCTGCCTGCTCGAGCGCGGGTGTGCGAAGCAGGGTTCGGGAACACTGCCGTTGTCCTCGCACCAGGCAGCAACCCGCCGGACATGAGACGTCAGGGTGGTCGGACCGAGTGGTGCCGAGCAACGACTCGGGACCGATGCCACGCGTGGTGGCGAGACCCCGACGATCTCCGCGAAGTCGTCTGTCTGTGTCGGCGAAACACGTTCTTCGACAACAAATTTAGCGAAGAGACCGAGAGCATCGACAGTGTCGTAAGGCGACCAGGGTGTGTGTCCGCAGTCATCGGCGAATAAGTCTGTGTCGAACAGCTCCAGTGGAATGTCGGATCCCGCGACCACGATGTCGTGTTCGCGACTGGATCGGTCGACTGCCATCGCCGTCGAATATGCCGCCAACGGGTCTGTGGTGCAGCCTGAGCGCACCAACCACTCGGCAAATTGTTTCAGCACGTCGTGCCAGCACAATGCAGGCCGTCTCCGCGCGGTGCGCTTCTCAGCCTTGGCCCTACGTTGGCTCTTACTCATCAGGTCCCCCCCAGGATCGTGTGCTCGGAGAGTACGGCCGGCGTACGACAGGAACTGATAGTGGAATCCAGCCCCCGGAAACCGGGGTCGATAGTCCACGATCATGTGGTGAGAGACATGGCAATCGAGCACGTGATCGGTCTGGAGAAGGCACTACTCGAGCCGGCGACGCGCTCATCGTTAACTGAACTCGACCGACTGCTCGACCCGTCGTTCGAGGAGATCGGCGCGTCGGGTCGGCTGTGGACGCGGCGCGAGATGATTGCAGCGCTGATCGAAGCACCCGAGCCGGAGCCCATCGAGAGCGCGAACTTCAACGGCCGAAGGGTCGCCGACGACATGGTTCTCGTGACGTACGAGACCGGGCATGCGGGTCGACACGCGCGCCGAAGCTCGTTGTGGCATCGGGCGGACGGTGGATGGACGCTGCTGTTTCACCAGGGAACTCCGATCCCGGCGGTCACCCACGAGAGGTCGACGGACATCAAGACTCGGTAACAGTCACAGAACGATCGGTCTTTTTCCTTCCAGCGGTGCCAGAGTGATGACCATGCGACAGACAACGCGTCGAGCGGCAGTTGCCTTGGCACTCGCGATCCCGGTGTTTCTAGGGGTGGGCGCGGGAACGGCATCCGCGGCACCCCAGACATCGATCTTGCAGGTGCCCGTCGTGACGGGCCTGGAGATCGGCCCGGTCGGCGTGCCCGGCGGGCTTATCCAAACCACGCCGATCGAGGCGACGGTGGGGGAGAGGCCGGGCTCGGTCCGGTTCTCCGCCGCCGACACCAAGCCGTATTACTACCAGTACAACTACCGGTGGATGACGGTGCAGTGGCGCAATCTCTCGACGGGAGCGGCCGGCGCCGTCGACTTCCGCCACTGGGCCTCCGAGGATCTCTCGGCTGTCGATCCGAACGCCGGCGCCCGAGGGCTCCCGCTCGACGTCGTCGCAGATACCGGACCCGGTCAGGTCGCCGTTGTGGTGACGCAGAGCCGCCAGTTCCCCGCGCCGTTCTCCGAGACGTTGTTTCCGGGACTGGGCCTTCTGACCGTCCCGTGAGGTTGACCGTCACTCGTTGTGAACCATCCCAAGCGCAGTGACCTGCTGGGCACTACTGTCACGCTCAGTCCGGTTCGTGGCAGAGCCGGCCCTGTCGAGGAGCGTGGTGGCGTGGCGTCGGTATTCGCTCAGCGCGCCAGCTACCAACGGCAGGGAATCCCTTTCGTCGGCGGACCGTTGCCGTTGTCGTCGGAACGGAAAGCGTCCGACGCGTTCGGCAAGAAACTCTCGCGCGACTACCTGTTCGTCGACGATCGAGAGTCCGACTTCATCGGTACCTGGCGTGGCAGTCGAGTGCAACTGCATGCGGTGTCGCGCCGGGCCATCGAAGCAATCGTCAACCCGAAGATCGCCGGTGTGCATATCGATCGTGACACCGCCGCGCAGTATTCGTTCGGTCAACTGAGTCCCGAAGCGCTGACCTTCTCCTCTGCGCAACAGCCCCGTTTCCGCGTCCGCAAACGCAACATGATCGTGGCGACGAGCGCCGGATCCGCCCGTGCAGCGATGACGCGCGCATTGCCGGCTCATGTTCGTGCGGGTGACGACAGCATCGACCTGCGGCCGATCGTCACCGAGTGCGTCCGCGCTGCTGTGGCGGAGGCAGTGTGGGGTGACGCGGCGACGACGGTGATCGACTACGTCGACGAGAGCGGCGCCCATCAGACACTGCCGTTCGCAGATGCGATGTACGACAACTTCTTACGGCTACGGCGGTGTGCGAACACCTACGCCATGAGAGTCGAGCCACGGTTGCAACGCTGGACGTTCTCGCAGGAGCAGCGGTGGATGCGGATCAACACTCGGACGCTTCTGCGGCACGCCTCCACTCTGGCGAACATGCCGCTCGACGACACCATCGCCGGCCACATCAGGCGGTTGCACGGCATCTCGGGGTTCTCGTCGAACATGGTCCGTGACGACACCACGACGTCCTTCATCGCCGGCGTCGACACGACGCGCACGGCCATTCTCGCCACGCTGAAGCATCTACTCGATCCCGCCAACACGCAGTGGAAGGACGCCTTCTCGGCTGTGCCCGTCGAGTCGTTGGGCGATTCTGCAGTGGTCCGTGCGTGCGTGATGGAAGCGTTGCGCATCGACACCCCCGGGTCCGTATTCAACGGGCGGGTGATCGACGACTGCCGCATCGCTCTCGGTGACGGCAGTATCGATCTGCACCGTAATACGCTGGTGATGCCGAACATTCAGGCCGTGCACGCGGTGTACGGCCCGACATTCGATCCGAACCGGATACTGAACGCCCACGCGATGGATCACGTCGCCCCGCTGGTGATCCCCTTCGGGAAGGGTCCGAGATCGTGCCCTGGCAAGTCGTTCGCGTCGTCGATGATCGCGGTGTTCGTCCACGACTTCCTTCAGGCGTACCCGGACGCCGCGGTGGACACGACGCACCTGGACAACACCTATCCGATCCACACGGCATCCGAGCATGGTCTGCACGTGTCGCTGCGCGGCTGAGGTGTCAGGTCATCAGTGCGGCGGGAGCCCACGACGGCCATGACGGGTCCCCAACCAGTCGACCATGGTCGTAACGAGCGATAACGCGAAAGGGGTTGCTTGCGTTGGTATTGTCGTAGACGCGGGCATTTTCGACGACATCGATCGCGGATCGAACCAAGGGCCACAGGCGCACGTATCGCTCACGGACCTTTGCCTCGGGCACGGAATGACCGCCGATCTCGACGCGGTTGACGACGCGGGCTACGGCCAGGTCGACCGGAATGGCGACGATATGAAGTGTGACGAGGTACCCGGCCTCGTTCGCCGTCTCGAGCAGATCGAGCTTCGACGGATGCGAGAAGACTGTCTCGGTGACGAACGACGCGGCGTGTGCGAGTAAGGCCACCCGCTGTTCGGCGGCCAACCTCGATGCGTCGTACGCGTGCGCTTGTTCGTCACCGGGCCAGGTCTCGGTAGCGATCTCGTCGGCGTTGACGAAGGGAAGATGAGTGACGGGCGCCAGCACCCGAGCAAAGAAGGTGCTCTTGCCGGCGCCGTTCGGGCCGGCAAGTAGGTGCAGGACCGGGTCGCGGGTCATTCCGTTAGGGACGATGCTCGATCACAGCGCCGTCTTCGTCGCATTCGACGAAGGCCCGTCCTTCTGCCTCGAATTCGCTGCGCAGATCCAGGCCTTCTGACATCGCGTCGGTTCGCTCGGACCATTCCGCGCGTACGACTGCCTGCTCTCGCGGGGTGAGCGCGTCGTAGTTCTGCCGACCTGCCAAAACCCCGGCGATGTCGCGTGAGGCTATGTGATGTGAGGCCTCGATCTCACGCCCGACCAGTGCCCAGTGTGCAATTTGTTGGGCTGCGCTCCGGCTCGACGCACTGCCGACCAGCTTCGCCGATGCATACAGTTCATCGTCGACCCGTAGCGATGACGTTGTACCCATGAGCTGCTCCGTTCGTTGTCGTGCACCTAGTGTAGCAATCTGCCACAGCTATGTACTGCCGGATGATGACTAGCTGTCAGCAGTAACCCGAGCCGCCAGGAACGCTTCGGGATCGATCAGATCGGCCTGCCCGACGATCGATCCCAGGTCGGCGATTCGCTCCACTCCGGTCAGCACCATCTCCTCCTCGACGGTCCCCTCGGCGTAGCCGTAATAACAGGTGGAGGTCGTGTGGTTGTGGTCCTTGTCGATGCGGTTGGCGCGGCCCTCGATCTGACGGATGTCGATGGGTGTCCACCGAGGGTCGTGGATCAGCGTCACCCGCGGCGCGAGAGTGGACGTCGTGCCTTCGGGCAGCAGCATCTCGTTGGTGTGCAGGTTGATGGCACTCGTGGTGGTGGACACGATGACGGTGGCGTCACCCGTCTGGAAGCGCCGGATCTCGGCCTCCTGCTCCGGACTGCTCATGCTGCCGTCGACTACTGCAACGGCAAGCCCGCCCTCGCGCAGGTCGTCGGCGAGAGCGGCGACGGACTCGCGGTAGAACATTGACACGAACACCTGGTTGCCGGCCTTGACCCACGTGCGCACCTGGTCGGCGGACGCGGGAATGCGGAGGTACGAACACTTTTGACGAAACCGCAGTGTCGCCGCCCGCACACTCGGATTCTTCTGCAGCACCCGTTTGCCGCCGGACACCTTCCACATCGGCAGACCGACCTCCTTGCGGTAGTCGACCCATGCAGAGTTGTACAGGCGCTTCTGCGCGGCGGTCAGCTCTTGCCCGAGCGGTTCACGTGGTGTGGGCGGGGAGGGTCGCGAGATCGACCACGGCACAGCACCTCCCGATAGCCACCCGTGCACTGCAGCGATATCGCGCTCGCGGCGGGCAGCATCTTCTGGCTCCCAGCGCCATGTGGCCAGCCCGGTCGATGCCTTGCCGGCCTTGATCGCGAAGCCGGACTCTTCGAGGAAATTGGCCCACTTCACGGTGAGGGCGTAGCCGAGCTGGTCGTCGTCGCCCACGATCTCGACGCCGCGCGACTGCTCGATGGCTCGCGCCATATAGGCGAAGTGCAGCGGCTGGTAACCGGGGGTCGCGGACATCCACACCACCGACCGCGCGGCTTCTTGATAGCGCCACATGATCTGCGACTGCTGCGATTCGATGTTCATCAACGCATGGCACTCGTCGGCGATAACGACGTCGATCTCGAATCGCAGTTCGCCGAGCGTGATGGTTCGCTTGTTCTGTGTCCGTTTGCGTTTGCCGAGATCGGTGTCGGGTGGGACGGACAGCAGCTTCTTCGTCGACTGGTAGGTGACCAGAAGCCAGCGCTTACGGTCGGAGGGCTCGATGTCGGCTTCACTGTCCGCGATCGTGCGACGCCATCCGGGCAGCGCACCCTTCGGTGCGACGACCAGGACGGTGCCGATCTCGGCGGCAGACATCTGCCGCACCGCCTCGCACACCGACAGGGTCTTACCCAAGCCGGTGGAGTCCATCTGCGCGAAGTACGGGAAGCCCTCGTCGAGGGCAGTGAGGTGCCGACGGACCGATTCGAGCTGGGTGTCGCGAGGGAGCAGGGAACGGGCATGCACCGTCTCGGGGCGCCAGGTCTCGTTGGCATCATCCTCGAGCCACCGCTGCAGGCTGTACGGCATCGACTCGTACGGCTGCAGGTACTCGGGCAACTCGGTGCCGTAGTACGCGAACACTCGTGGGCCGGGGTACCAACGCGCCCCCGCAGCGCTCGCTGCGGAGCGGTCCTCGAAGGGAACATCCAGCACCCACACACGCTCGCCGGCGTCGGGCACGCGAAGGTCGGGTGCCGCGGACTTCTTCGCAGGTGCGCGGCGCTTGGTGGGCTTCCTGGTGGCGGCGAACTTGCGGGCTGCGCTGCTCTGACCGGCCTTCACGGTGCGGGATGTGGTGGAGCGTCTACGGGGTGGCATCGGGAACAGTCTCTCCGATCGGAACTGATCGACACGACAAGGGTCGTTGCCGGAGCGGGAACCTGTGCCGCGGGACCGGGCACTGCAGAGAGTGGCACCGACGTCCGACACCGTCGACAAGGTTGGATACGACCGCGCCATATCCAACCATGTGGCCATAAGGTTGGATATGGCTGAATCGCTACCGGCGAGCCGAGTCAGCTCGGGAGAGGGACCAGACTGACGATCTCCGATCCGGACTGCAGGATCAAAGCGCCGCCCTCTCCACCGACCATAGTTTCGGGGCTCAGACGCTCGCCCTCCCTGACGTTCTCCAGAGGCGCGGTCCAGACCTCGTCACCCGAGTGCAGATCGACGGCCACGAGATCGCTCTCGCGCACTGCGATCATCACGTCACCGTCCGTTCCGACCGGCGAGAAGGACTCTGTCTCCCACAGCTGGTCACCGGTGAGCATGTCGAGTCCGACCATGGACCGCTCGCCGGACAGCACTCCGACATCTCCGATCACCGATTGCAAGGCGCCGTACGTGCTTGCTTCGTTGTATTCGTCTGCGGGACGATCGATGATGAGCTGGCCGCTGCTCCAACGCTTCTCGCCGGTCGTCCGGTCGTAGGCGGTGTCACCGAGAACGAACGGCACGGATGCGTCCGCAGGCTCGTCGATAATCAAGTAGGTCGACACGTCGCTCGGCGATTGAGCAAGAATCTCTCCTGTGCGCGAGTACGCGATACCGCCCAGTGGCTCGTAGGAATCGCAGTCCAGTCGAGACCCGACCGAGACATCGCCGAGCGTCCGATAGCTGCCGGAGAGGCAATCGTCGAGGACATCGGAGGCCCAGATCTGCTCGCCCGTCTCAGGATCGAATGTCGAGAAGCCGCCGCCGACATCGAAGTGCCCGGTCCCGTCGGCGACCGTGAGCTGATCCGCATACTGGTCCTCCCAGCCGGCCCACGCCTGCAGAGGAGCTGTCCAGTCGGCGGACAGATCGTCCACCGTTCCGCGATGCACGGTGACGTCGGCGTCTTCCAAGTTGCCACTGGTCGTATAGACGTGTCCGTCCGAGACAGTCATGGCGAACGTGTCCGACGTGTCCCCGTGGTCCGTGGACTCACCGGTCGCGAGATCGAAGGTGCGGAGGGTGGGATCCTCTGCGTAACTCGGTGTGATGCAGACCAATCGATCGTCGATGGGCTGTTCCGCACACGACTGCAGATCCGTCGCCGGCACCGACCACTCGAGTGTGCCCGACACGATGTCGATCGACATCAGTCGCGCCTCCGTCGAGGGTCCTTCCGAGTCCACGACGGCGGCGATGGTCAGGAGGTGGTCACCGATTCGGATCGACCCCGCGGCGTAGGGATACATCGACCCCGCTCGTGGGTCGGCGAAACGGGCGCCGTCGAGTCCGCTGTCCGCCGCGTCCAGGGTCCACGCAACCCCCGGTGCCGAGGCAGGCGCGTCGGTGATGCGCTTGACGGTCGTCGTTCGGTCCTGAGTGACCACGACGACGGCAGCTGCGACAGAGACGGCGGCGACGGTTCCCGCGATGATCAGACGTGTGTGCATCATTGGGAGATCAACTCCGGGGTGCGGGCGATGCGCTCGAGCTCCGCGGTGTCCCAGGGGTTCTCGGTGGCGAGTGTGATGCCCAGGCCCGACGCGGTGGTGATCGACACCACCGTGCCGGTCTCGATCGGTATGGGACTGAGCACCTGCGGTTCTTCCTGCAGTAGCTCCGGCCGCACCGGGCTCCCGACGGTGACGGTCAGTCGGCCGGCAGCGCTGTTCACGACCTGACAGACTCCGTCACCGTACGGGCTGGAATGTAATGCTCCCAAGGGTGGAACCGGGGCGAGAGCTCCGGTTTCCGCCCGGGTCAGCGCCGCGTTCAGGGAATCCACGACGGGCGCGGTGAAGTCGGTTGCGACTCCGTCGGTGCCCGGGTACGACGTGCATTCGGAGATGTTGCCCGGCGTCCCCGGAGGCGCGGGTGTGGACGTCACGAATGCTGGGTCGGTCGCGATGCGAACCAACGAGTCGATCGAGATCGGCAAGGCGTCCTCGGTACCTGGCGCCGACGCGTAGGCATGGATCCACGATCCGTCCGTGCGGTAGACGCTGGCGCTTCGCATGGAGGTCCGAGCACCGTCGACTTCCTGCCACGTGTCCCGGGTGTCCACCACGGTGCCATCGCTGAGCGACTCACGTTTGTCCAACGCGCCCGCGACGCATGGAGGGACGCCCTCGGTTCGGAGAGAAACGCCGACGCCGATGTATCCGGACCGGTCTCCCTGCATGACGTCGAGCAGTGCCGAGGTGGTATCGAACTGCTCTTCTTCGGGCACGTTCTCGTACACCGGGATCGGTTCGAAGTAGGGAAGCCTGCTCTGGCCCATACTGAGATCCGCCGGCAGAGCACTGAGAAGCGCCTTCGACATGAGGTGCGCTTTCGGACCGGAGAACCATGGAGCTGCCGGATTGTCGTAGGACGACTCTCCTCCGCTCACCACGCTGAAATAGCGCGCGTCCACAGGGGGATCCACCGTGTCGCAGCCCGGAATGGTCGTCGGGTACTCGACGTCGGGCGTCACCAGATCGACGTCGGGCATCACTGGGGTAGCAGTCGTCTCGACCGGAGTCACCGGCTGCACCGTCAGCTCCGGTTCCTCCGGCGGGGTGGTCACACCGGCGACGACGATCCCGACCGCGACGATGGACACGACGACGAACGTAGACATCAGCGTGTCGTGGCGCGGCGGTGTCTTCTCGTCCATGGCTCGCTTCTCGCTCGGCTGTGTGAGGACGCCCATTCATACCACTCGTACTGTTTATGACGCTCGGCGACGAGTCCATGCATGCCTCCAGAGCGCGGACCTCACTTTTTCGGCGCATGAAACTCGGTGCAATTACGCACTTAGTCACAGGTGAATCCACCTGCTCTCGTGAAACATGGGTTGTCGGTGCCCACTGCTATGTTGATGTTGCCTCCGCTCGGACGGCAACCCCCTCATTTTTCTCACCGGGAGACGCATGCCTGAAAAGAAGAAGATTCTCTACGTCGACCTCGACAACACGCTGGTCCATTTCCAATCCGGGATCGACCGGTTGCATCCGTCGGAGATCGTGGGTTTCGAGAACGACCTGGACGAGGTTCCGCGCATCTTCTCGCTGATGGATCCGATCAAGGGTGCGTTGGACGCATACGCCCTGCTCGCCGAACATTTCGACACCTACATCCTGTCCACTGCACCATGGAAGAACGCCCAGGCGTGGCACGACAAGGTCAAGTGGGTGCAGTGGCACTTGGGGTACGAGTCCGGGACGGTGGCCTACAAGCGCCTCATCCTCTCCCATCACAAAGAATCTCAACCGAGGAGATTTTCTGGTGGATGATCGACGTGCCAACGGTGCAGATCAATTCGAGGGTGAGCTGATCCCGTTCGGCTCGGACGACTTCAAGACCTGGGCCGACGTCACGAATTATCTGCTACCGAAAGCGTGATCGGTTCGATTCACCGTCGGGCACTCGAAGCTGACTCAGGTCATCGGCCCAGCGTCACCCATCGACTTCAGTGTTTTCCCCAAAGGCGCCCAGCGATCTCGCTTCGTTGAATCGAGTGCTCGGACTCTGTCGGCGATGTCCCGTAGATCCTGAGCCAGCTGCTTTTCCTCGATATCCAGAAGCTCGCCGTATCGGCTGTCGACAAGGAAGGGCGTGTGGTCGCTCGCATACATCGCGACGCGGTCCAGCATGATTTCCAAGTCACGGGCAGCGACCGCATCGTCCGGTGAGTCCGACGCAGATACGAAACGGAAGTCGCCCTCCCACAACGCGGCCCGAACTGGATCCGGCCGCAACGTCACGACCGTCCCCAGAGGACGTTCGTGCTTGTTCACGGCGTTCATTGCCAAAACTTCGTGTGCGAGTCGGAGGACGTTGTCATCTGTCATCGACGCGCCGATCACGACGACGTGGTTCGTGGCCATCAACGACTGCACGATGGAGGCGAGCGGTCGACGCTCGGAGTCGTACCGGACGAAGTCGCGGCGGCTCAGGACGATGCTGTCGGGGGCCGCCACGTCGCCGTGCAACTTCAGGAGCCAGGAACGGTCGCCATGCACCTCCTGCCGTGGCAGGACAGAGATCGAATCGGATCCGTGGGCGGACTCGTATGCATCTTCGTACAATGTGTCGTAATTGGTGGTCACAGCCCTTTCCACGCCCAAGGATGCCAGTAGACAGTGCGCCAGAGTCGGCGACTTCTGTGTCACGGCGCCGACTGCCTGGGCAGTGCGGGCCCCCAAAGTAGTTGCACCGCTTGCTTTTGATAGCAGTTGCGCCCGATCCAGGACGTTCAGTTCTGCGAACTTGGTGTCGTCCAAATCGGGTAGCGTGTCGCTCTTGAGTTGAGACAGCAGTTGGTCCCAGGTGGGAAGTCCGGCCGGAACGCTCACTCCGGCGCCCAGTAACAACGCGACGTCATTTCGACGTACGGCGGATGCCAAGTCTTCGGCCGCCTGAGTCCAGTGCTGGGGCGGCGGTCCCTCGCGCCTCATGGATTGGAAGGCTGCATAGTCGGCAGCGTTTCCAGCGACGATCACGATGTCGAATGCCGACGAGCGGACGAACTCGGCGGTCCGCTCGAGCAGGGCCTTGATGACCGCGCCGCGGACGCCGTCATACCCACCGAGGCCGACCCCGAGAGTGGGCATCGCGATCAAGGGCCTCACCCGGCCGTCCCCCGTCGGAGGAGGGTCAGCACTGATCTTCCGCAGGGCATCGGCCAACCCGTCGATCAGCCAGGGAACCGATGGTCGTCCGTCATGAGCGACGTTGAGAATCCATGCCGGCCGATCGAAGCCCACCTCGTCGGAGAACCTACGGGCACGGCCCTCTCCCGCTGCGACCGGCGGTTCTGTGTCGATACCGAGGGCGCGCCACCATGTAGTCCTCGGGACGAATCGGCTGCTCGCGGGGACGATCAAGACATCGGAGGCCACCGATTCCAGAGTCCCTTTGACCACGAACACGTGTCCGTCGGACTCGCCGTCGCGTCGGTTCTCTGTCGGCGCTGCGTGTGAACCATCAGTCGGTGGTCGGTGCATACAGCGGATCGTAGTGTCGTTCTGTCGAGGGCCCGCTGAGTACCCACGGGTGATGTGGAGTGTCACAGCGGCTCTCCGCCGGCATGGCCCCGTGTCGCCGCCGTACGCTCGCCGGAGTGTGCCGGGTCAGCTGCATGAGTGGAGAGTGAGCGACGTGGACGACTTATCGACGGGCCTGTCGGCGACTGCCGAACTTCTGACCTCGACGGGCGACCTGGATGAGTCGAGCGCACCCACCCCTTGGCTGGTGAGGCAGGTCCTTTCATCGCAGCACGATGACGTGCAGTTGACACACTGGACGGCGTCGACGGTGATCGACGACAACGTCCAAGCGCCGGTATTCGACGAGGCGACCTTCGCCTGGCTCCACAGAGGGCTGACCGATGTCTACGACTTCCCCATCGGTCATGCGGGACTGATGCACACGTACGGCTATCTGCTGTCGACAGTGGTCACCCCGTACGGACTGAAACGTCAGAGGTGGCTCACGAGCGACCTGGCCGTCGCCTTCGGCAAGGAGCCCACTCACCTTCAGCCGACGCCATCCGAGACCCCCCTGATGGAGCGTGTCGCATCCACGGTCCTGCCGGCGCTCAGCGACCCGGTCGGAACCACACGAGTCGTCCTCGCCTTCGACGAGGTGGTCGACACCACCAACGCGATGCGCACCGTCTACGTCGCCGATCCTGGAAGCGGTTCCACCGCAGTCGTGTACGGACTGGTGACGAGCTCGAGGATCCAGATCGTCTCGACCTTCCCGGTCCAGCCCTTGACGCAGGAGTGGGCGCGGACTCGACTGAGTGAGCCGACCCGGTACCGCTTCAACTACGCCCCACCCACAGCTTCACCGGGAAGCGCCTTCGACGGGTCGACGGAAGTGCTCGTGTCCCGCGTCTGACGTTGTTGCGTCAGCCGACCTCGACGACCTCCAACGCACCGTCTGCATGCGACCCGCGCAGCCGCTTCTTGTCGAACTTGCCGACACTCGTCTTCGGCACCTCGTCGATGAAGGTCCAGCGTTCCGGCAACTGCCAGTGCGCAACTCGGCCGTCGAGGAAGTCGCGGAGCTCCTCCGCGGTCACGGTCTGACCCTCGCGCACGACGACGGCGACGAGTGGTCGCTCGTCCCACTTCTCATCGGGCACACCGATGACCGCGGCCTCGCGCACAGCGGAATGCTCCATGACGTGGTTCTCGAGCTCGACGGACGAGATCCATTCCCCACCGGACTTGATGATGTCCTTCGACCGGTCCGTCAGCGTCAGGTATCCGCCCTCGGAGATGGTGCCGACATCGCCGGTCCGCAGCCACCCGTCGTCGAACTTGTCGGACGCGTCGCTGCGGTAGTAGCTGCCCGTGATCCACGGCCCGCGCACCTCGAGTTCGCCGACGTGCGTGCCGTCCCACGGCAAGACGGTGCCCGAATCGTCGACCAGGCGAGCACGGACAGCGGACACGAAACGTCCCTGAGTGCAACGCAAGTCGAACTCGTCTTCCGGAGACAGTCCGACGTCGGGGCGCCCGGACGTGCCGAGCGGCGACGTCTCCGTCATGCCCCACGCCTGGGAGATGGGAACGCCGTACTTCTCGTGGAACGCCCGCATCAGACTCGGCGGGCAGGCGCTGCCGCCCACGGTGACGTCGCGCAGGCTCGACAGGTCCGCCGGGTGGTCCTCGAGGTGGGCGAGCAGTGCCTGCCAGATGGTGGGGACAGCGGCGGCCGCGGTGGGTCGCAGGGTCGTCATCATCTCCGCGAGCGGCGCCGGCTGCAGGAAGCGGTCCGGCATGATGAGCGACGCCCCCACCATCAGCGCGGCGTACGGCAGTCCCCAGGACATGGCGTGGAACATCGGCACGATGGCGAGCACGGTGTCCGACTGCGCGAGCGCCATGGCATCGGTCATGCAGACCTGCATCGAGTGCAGCCAAATCGATCGGTGCGAGTAGACGACGCCTTTCGGGTCACCGGTGGTGCCCGAGGTGTAACACATTGCTGCAGCGGATCGTTCGTCGAGCTCGGGCCAGTCGTACTCGTCGGGGTGGCCTGCGAGCACGTCCTCGTAGCCCAGCACCTCGATGTAGTCCGGTGCCTGCACCTGTGCGGGGTCGGCGCCCACGACGACGAGGTGCCGCACGGTCGTCATGGTCGGCAGGAGCGGCGTCAGCAGGGGGAGCAGGCTGGCGTCGGCGATGATGACGCTGTCCTCGGCGTGCGCGACGATGTAGGTGAGCTGCTCGGGGAACAGGCGAATGTTCAGCGTGTGCAGCACGGCACCCATGGCCGGCACGGCCATGTAGGCCTCCATGTGCTGCGAGTTGTTCCACATGAAGGTGGCGACGCGCTGGTCCCCGTCGATCCCGAGCGCTCGGAGACCGTGGGCGAGTTTGGCGGCGCGTCGACCGAGCTCGGCGAAGGTGATGTTCGACGGCCCCGCCTCGCTCCACGTGGTGATCGTCGCCGACGCGTGCATCGACGTGCCGTATCGAACGAGCTGGCCGATGGACAACGGGGTGTCCTGCATGGTGCTCTTCATGACTCTCCTGCCGGTCGATCCGCGAGGCGCACGACCTACGTGCCCTGTGTCACATTGTGCACACTGCGACTCGGCAGGGACCCGATATCAGTCCTTGTAGTAGACGACCTGGTGTCCGGTGGCGAGGAGAGTGCCGCTGGTGCTCCACAGCTCGGCGGTCTGGTCGAAGTAGCCCTGATGGAATCGTCGTGCGTGCGCGGTCCCGAGGACGTACCCGTCGGACTGAGCCGCCAGATCCTCCGCCGTCGCGAAGTAGTGCACGGTGAGCGAGATGGTTCCGGCGGCGACGTACTTCCCGCGCCGCTGGAAGACCCGCGGGTAGAAGATGTCGCTCATCGACGTCAGGGACGCGAAGTCCATCGGACGCGGGGGAGAGTCCCGGACCCACAGCGTCGCAACGGAATCGGCGGACTCCGTCTCGGTCAATGCACCGGCGGTGAACCGCATCTCGTAGTTGTTCGCCCAGGCGATGAACTCGGGGAAGTCGACCGTGTCGACGTCCGCGGGGTCGGGCATCGCGGGCGGCGACGACTCGAGGGCGTCCCAGGTGGTGCGACGCCTACCGAAGACCGCGGTCGCGGTGGTGGCGACCGTGCCGTCCTGGCTCAGCTCCAGGTACCAGTGCTGGTTGCTGCGATTCGTCCGCACGGCGCGAGTGGAGATCTCGAACTCGCCCTCGGCGATGGGGCCCGCGAAGTTCACGGTCAGCGTCACCGGGTCGCCCAGTCGATCGGGATGAAGCTCGACGGCCCGGACCAGCGTCGCGGCGGTGAGCCCGCCGAAGGGGCCGACCATGTTGTTGTACGGCGCGGAGGTCCGGCCGCGGTAGCGACCGTCGCCCAGAGGCTCGAGGGTGAGACCGTCGTCGAAGGCGTGCGATCCGGGGTGAGTCATGAGTCGTCCTGATTCGGTAGTTGTATGCACCGAAGCATAACGGTGGTCTGAGCGGGGTCGTGACACCGCGGGTCAACTGCGGATTCTGTTAGCGCTAACACGTCGCAAAGTCCAGTTCGGAGGACCCGTTGACATCGTCGATGTTATCGCTCACACTCGCTGGGCGGTGTGATTCACACCACTCGACAGCAGCATGATCCGCAGCACGGCGAATCGAATGCCGTCCCTGCCGACCAGCCACCACCCGAGGAGACACGATGAAGTTCCGACACCTACCGGTGGCTGCGGCCGCGGTGGCGATAGCGATCACGGTGACCGCGTGCGGGTCCAGCACGAAGACTGCCGACGTCGCCCCCTCGGCGGGAGGCGACACGGCCGGCGCTCTGATCGGCGTCACGATGCCGACGAAGTCGTCCGCCCGGTGGATCGCCGACGGCGACAACCTCAAGAGCGCGCTGGAGTCGAAGGGCTACAAGGTCGATCTGCAGTACGCGGAGAACGACATCCCCACCCAGGTCAACCAGATCGAGAACCAGATCACCCAGGGCGCGAAGCTGCTGATCGTGGCGTCCGTCGACGGCACCGCCATCACCACGCAGCTGCAGGAAGCCAAGGACAACGGCATCGGCGTCATCGCGTACGACCGCCTGATCCGCAACTCGCCGAACGTCGACTACTACGCCACCTTCGACAACTACAAGGTCGGCGTCGACCAGGCCACGTCGCTGCTGGTCGGCCTGGGCCTGAAGAACGAGGACGGCACCGACAAGGCCGACGCCCCCGCCGGACCGTTCAACATCGAGGTCTTCGCCGGTTCACCCGACGACAACAACGCCACCTTCTTCTTCGACGGTGCCATGGAGACCCTGAAGCCGTATCTGGACAAGGGAACCCTGAAGATCGGCAGCGGCGAGTCCGACTTCGAGACGGCCGCGACCCTTCGCTGGGACCCGGCCACCGCGCAGAAGCGTATGGAGGACCTGCTGACCAAGACGTACTCGTCGGGCCAGAAGGTGCAGGGCGTGCTGTCCCCGTACGACGGCCTGTCGATCGGAATCCTGTCCGCGCTGAAGAGCAACGGCTACGGAACCGCCGGACAGCCGTACCCGATCGTCACCGGCCAGGACGCCGAGGTGCCGTCGGTGAAGTCCATCATCGCCGGTGAGCAGTACTCCACCATCTACAAGGACACGCGCGAGTTGGCTGCGGTCACGATCCAGATGGCGCAGGCGGTGCTCGACGGCCAGACGCCCGAGACCAACAACACGACCGACTACGACAACGGCGAAAAGGTTGTTCCCGCATACCTGCTGCAACCCGAGATCGTCTACAAGGACAACTACGAGAAGCTTCTCGTCGAGGGCGGCTACTACACCGAGGATCAATTGAAGTGAGTTCGGCGATGACGAGCCAGATCTTGGAAATGCGCGGGATCACCAAGACGTTCCCGGGCGTGAAAGCACTGCAGGATGTCACCTTGACGGTGGAGCGCGGCGAGATACACGCGATCTGCGGCGAGAACGGCGCGGGAAAGTCCACGCTCATGAAGGTTCTGTCGGGTGTGTATCCCCATGACACGTTCGACGGCGACATCGTGTTCGACGGTCAGGCCTGCGAGTTCTCCGACATCCGGAGCAGCGAAGCCAAGGGCATCGTCATCATCCACCAGGAACTCGCGCTCAGTCCGTATCTGTCGATCGCCGAGAACATCTTCCTCGGCAACGAGCGGTCCAAGCGTGGGTTCATCGACTGGAACCGCACCAACTCCGAGGCCGCAGCCCTACTGAACCGTGTAGGGCTGCGGGAGAACCCGGTCACCGTCGTCAACGACCTCGGTGTCGGAAAGCAGCAACTCGTGGAGATCGCGAAGGCACTGTCCAAGGACGTGACGCTGCTGATTCTCGACGAACCGACCGCAGCACTGAACGATTCGGATTCCACCCACCTCCTCGAATTGCTGCGCGGTCTGCGGGACGAGGGCATCACGTGCGTGATCATCTCGCACAAGCTCAACGAGATCGCAGCCATCGCCGACCGGACCACGATCATCCGGGACGGTCGGACCATCGAGACGCTGGACATGCGCAACCCGGATGTCACCGAGGATCGCATCATCTCGCTCATGGTCGGCCGCGATCTCGAGCACCGCTTCCCGCCGCACGAATCCACGGTGGGAGAGGAGGTGCTGCGGATCGAGGACTGGACCGTGCACAGCCCCACCCAGCACGGTCGGACCGTCGTGGACAAGGCGAATCTGACGCTCCGTCGCGGGGAGATCGTCGGTCTCGCCGGGCTGATGGGTGCCGGCCGCACGGAACTGGCCATGAGCGTCTTCGGGCGCAGCTACGGCACGGACATTTCCGGACGGTTGTACAAGTACGGCACAGAGATTCACGTCAAGTCCGTCAACGACGCGATCGAGCACGGTCTCGCGTACGCGACCGAGGATCGCAAGCGCTACGGCCTCAACCTGATCGACGACATCAAGCGCAACATCTCCACCGCGGCCCTGGACAAGCTGGTCGCTCACGGATTCGTCGACGACAACCACGAGTACGAGGTTGCCGAGGGCTTCCGCAAGAGCATGAACATCAAGGCTCCCAACGTGGAGGCCGTCGTCGGCAAGCTGTCCGGCGGCAACCAGCAGAAGGTCGTGTTGAGCAAGTGGATCTTCAGTGATCCGGACGTGCTCATTCTCGACGAGCCGACGCGAGGAATCGACGTCGGCGCCAAGTTCGAAATCTATTCGATCATCAACAGCCTCGCCGATGCAGGCAAGGCCGTTCTCGTGATCTCGTCCGAGCTGCCCGAACTGTTGGGGCTGTGCGATCGGATCTACGCGCTGTCCGCAGGCCGCATCACCGGTGAGGTGACTCGGGAGGACGCGACGCAGGAATCTCTCATGCATCTCATGACCCGTGGAACAGGAGTACTTCGATGAATCAGCTGTCGACCGTCCGGGCGCTGCTCACGCGAAACCTCCGCCAGAGCGGAATTTTCATCGCCTTCGCGTTGATCATCCTGCTCTTCACCGCGCTCACCGGTGGACAACTTCTGGTGCCGCAGAACATCAGCAACATGGTGGTGCAGAACTCCTACATCCTGATCCTGGCCATCGGCATGGTCGTGATCATCATCGCCGGCCACATCGACCTGTCGGTGGGATCGGTGGTCGCGGCCACCGGCGCCATCGCGGGTGTCCTCATGGTTCAACAGAACGTGCCATGGCCGCTGGCAGTGCTGATCACGCTGGTCGTGGGCGGACTGATCGGAGCGTGGCAGGGTTACTGGGTCGCATACTTCGGCATCCCCGCGTTCATCGTCACGCTGGCCGGCATGCTCGTCTTCCGCGCCGTCACCCTCATCGTGCTGGGCAACCAGGGCATCGGGCCGTTCCCCGGACCGGTGCGGACACTGTCCAACGGCTTCCTCCCCGGATTCCTCGGCAACGTCGGCCTCGGACCCCTGGGCGGAGCCGACATCTTCACGCTGCTGGTCGCCATCGCTGCCATCGTCGGAATCGTGTTCAGCCAGTGGCGGACCCGCATGGGCCGGCAGAAGTACGGCCAGGTCGTCGATGCGTTGCCGCTGTTCATCGCCAAGCTCACCTTCGCCGGACTTCTCGTGCTCGCCATTGCTGTTCAGCTGGCGCGCTTCAAGAACCTGCCGTATGTCTTGATCCTCCTCGCGGTGCTCGTCATGGGGTACTCCACGCTGGCCGGTCGAACGGTGTTCGGTCGCCACGTCTACGCCATCGGCGGCAACATCCACGCCGCATCGCTGTCGGGCATCAAGGTCAAGCCGGTCACGTTCTGGCTCTTCGTCAACATGGGTGTGCTGTCGGCCCTGGCGGGAATCATCTTCGCCGGCCGACTGAACCAGGCCGGCCCCACTGCGGGTAACGGATTCGAGCTCGACGCCATCGCGGCCGCGTTCATCGGTGGCGCAGCCGTGCAGGGCGGCGTCGGGCGTATCGTCGGTGCACTCACCGGCGGACTGATCATCGCCGTCATCAACAGCGGGATGTCCCTCATCGGATCACCCAGCGAGCGAGTCCAGTTGGTGAAGGGTCTCGTCCTCCTCGCGGCCGTCGCCTTCGACATCTGGACGAAGCGCCGAGCCGCCAGCGGACGCGGAGGTGGACCCGACAAGGCCGAGAAACCGGCACCGTCCACTTACATGGGTCTCCCGGTTCCGGCCGAGATGTTGGGCGGTTCCACCGACACGAAAGCTGCCCCCGCAGCCACCGCGTCGCCGCCCGTGTCGAGGTAGATCGGCGCGGCGGGGCCGAACCTGCGATCCTGGACGACGGACGAGTGAACTGGGGGGGAACTGTGACGCCGATTCGAGGGCCGGCCATGACGGACGTGGCCAAACTTGCCGGGGTGTCCCACCAGACCGTCTCGCGGGTGATCAACGGTCATCCCCACGTCACCGACGCGACCAGGGCGCGGGTCACGCAGGCCATCACCCAGCTGGGCTATCGGCCCAACACCGCGGCTCGGGCTCTGGTCACCGGAAGCAACCGCACCATCGGCATCGTCGCGACGGGAGTTGCTCTGCACGGACCGGTCTCGACGCTGTACAGCGTCGAGCGGGCCGCCCGGCAAGCCGGCTACTCGGTGCTGGTGGGGGTTCCGACCTCGCTGGAGGAGGACGCCATCAACGCGTGCGTTCGGAGTCTGCACAAGCAGGGTGTCGACGGGGTGGTCGTGGTGGCGCCGCTGCGCACCGACAACGGCGACATCGCGGGGCTGGCCGGCGAACTGCCGCTCGTCGCGGTCGAGGGATCGCCCGCCGGAGATCTCGCGGTGGTGTCCGTCGACCAGGTCCTCGGAGCGAGGGACGCCACGTCGCATCTCCTGGAACTCGGGCACCGAGAGGTGTGGCACGTGGCCGGGCCTCTGGGGTGGTACGAGGCCGCGGACCGGGTGAGCGGGTGGCGGTCGGTGCACGAGGAGCGGGGGATCGATCCGCCGCCGGTGATGAACGGGGACTGGACCGCCCGGTCGGGCTACGCGGCCGGCACCGTCCTCGCGCAGATCAAAGGTGTCACCGCCGTGTTCGCAGGAAACGACTCCATGGCGCTCGGAGTGCTGCGCGCGCTCGACGCCCACGGGCGGCGGGTTCCCGAGGACATCAGCCTGGTCGGTTTCGACGATGTCCCCGACGCCGAGTTCTACTCACCGCCGCTCACCACGATCCGCCAGGAGTTCAGCGAGGTGGGCGTCCGGAGCGTCGAGATCCTGCTCGAGCAGATCGAGTCCGGGAAGTCGAGCACCCGACGCTTCAGCATCGCCCCCAGCCTGGTCACCCGAGCGAGCACGGCTGCGCCGGCCGACTGAGATGTCGTAGTCGTCGTGCATAGTGACCGGGCAGTCTGTTTCCTCGCGAAGGTGGATGTCCATGCGCAGTGCAACCTCGGTGCCCGACGACCGCTGGGTCGTGGTCGACGTCGAGACGTCAGGGCTGAAGGCGAACCGTGACCGGGTGCTGAGTGTTGCTGCCCTGACGCTGGACGATCACGGACGCGTCGCGAGTGAGATGTCGACTCTCGTCAATCCCGGGTGCGATCCCGGCCCGGTCCACATTCACAAGCTGACACCCGAGCGGTTGGCCGGCGCTCCGCGCTTCGAGGACATCGCGCCGCAGCTCATGTCGATGCTCGACGGACGCACGATGGTGGCGCACAACGCGAGCTTCGATCACGGATTTCTGAAGCTCGAATCCATGCGCGCCGGTCTGGACATGCCGACGCGTCAGCGGTTGTGCACGTTGGCTCTGTCCCGACGACTCCAGCCCGACCTCTCGAATCACAAGCTGTCCACCCTCGCCGCGCACTGGAAGGTGATGCAGTCGCGGGCGCACGACGCCTACGACGATGCCCACGTCCTGGCGCAGATCTTCACCCACAGCTCTCGGCTGGCACGCTCACTCGATCTGCCACTTCCGGTCGTCACCTGCAGTGACCGCCTGACGCTCTACCCGGACTCCATCCCTCGAACACAGTGCCACTGGGAGAACCCCGGACGGCTCGACGTCGCACACGGGCTGGTTCAAGGAATGCGCGTCGTCATCAGCGGCGACACGCGCATCCCACGACTCCGTCTGGCCGAGCAGTTGACCGAGGCCGGCCTCGACGTCATGAACTCCGTCAGCAGGTACACCAGTGTCGTCGTCTGTACCGATCCCGCGTCGGAGAGTGTGAAGGTGGCTCGGGCTCGCTCACAGGGCATTCCGGTGATCACGGAGCACGTGCTGCACGATCTGGTGCGCGTCGTTCGCCCCGGCACCCGGAAGGGCCCACGGAAGCCCGTCGTGGCGACGATGCCTCTGCCCGCGCCGTCCGCCGCACCGTGGGCGACTCGCCGTGTCCTGGTGATGGGAGGCTCCCACGCGGAGTCGGTGCTCATGCGGTCGCGACTGATCCAGCTGGGAGCCACCCCCGCTGTCAATCTGAGTGCGGGCGTGACCGACGTACTCCTGCTCTCCCATGGCGACGGTGACCCGCGCATGCCACGCGTACGGGAACGACAGCTGACGACACTGTCCTCGATCGACGTGGACAGGGCTTTGAACCTCGACGAGGTGACGCCGCGCGCCGAGGTCATCACCCGGCCGTCGATGGCCCCGCTGGTTCCGCGCGGAGGCGTCGTCGATCTGCCGGAGAACACCACCGTGGTGACGGTGGACGCATCGTGGCGCGCCGCCGACACAGATCCCATCGCCGTCGACGTGGTCGCATTCCTGACGACAGCGGATGAGGTGGTGTCCAGCGACGAGGACTTCGTGTTCTACAACGCCCCGTCCACGTCCGACGGGGCCGTGGTGCTGTCCCTCGACGGGGACAGTGAGCAGGGCGTCCGCATCGACCTGAGTGTCGTGCCGGACGACATCGAGCGCATCGTGATCGCCGCAGCGATCGAGAAAGAGCACACCTTCGGTGATGTCGGTGCCGTGTCGATCTCGCTCTCCACGCCTGAATCGCGCATCGCCACTGCAGTGTTGGACGCCGCGACCACCGAGCGGAGCCTCATTCTGACCGAGATCTACCGACGGGGCACCGCATGGAGGTGTCGAGCAGTGGGGCAGGGGTACGACGACGGCCTCGCGGATCTGGTGACTCGGTACGGGGTCGTCGTCGACGACTGATTCGCGCCCGCACCAGTCGTCCGCGCGCGGCGCAACCCTCGCGGCTGACCGGACGTCGAGCGGATAGGAGGCGGACTTGCTGTCCGTCGGAGTCTGGCGGGAAGTGGCGGCGCTTCGATGACTCAGCTGCGCAGAATCACCTTCGCGTGCAGCCACGTGACATCCCGCGTGAGGGGTACGACGTCGCCCGGCGCGCGCCACAGCGGGGACGCGTCGGGCTGAGTGGCATAGAGACCGCGCGCAGCAGTGACAACTCGGTGGTACTGGACGGGCCACGTGATGGCCGCGGCCAGACTCGTCAATCGGTCGGGATCGCGATCGAGCGCGCGGGAGACATGGGTGCGCTCAGGGAGCAGGTCGGATTTGCTCGTGTTGCACTTGGAGCATGCGAGCACCAGGTTGGCCAGTCCATCCAGCCCGACTCGGGACCACGGCAGTACGTGGTCGACGTGGGCTGCCGGCCCCACCCGTGATCCGCAGTAGAAACAACGGTCCCCGTACTCGTCGATCAGGACCTGGCGCGGTCTCTGCAGAGCGATACGGTCCTGGCCGAAGAGGTGCCCCTCAAGGTCGGGGACGCCCTCGGACAACGCAGGGTTCATTCGACGCACGTCGTCGACCCAGGCAAGCAATAGACCTGGTTTGAGTAGGCCGGACAAACGCGCGAGGCCGAAAGCGACTCCCGGATAGAGGGTGATGCGATTGCCGACTTCTGCGATCCGTTTTCTGCCCACTGCGTCGTGCATCCAGGAATCGTCGTAGAGAAACGTCGACTGGGTCGAGGCTCCCGGGACTTTCTGCAGGCGATGAAGTGGCTGTTGGATCATGGTCAGCCGAACTGTGTCGACCGTCTTCTCCCACAGTTCGGGTGCCGCAGTGGCCGCGGTCTCGAGCGGAACGTGACGGCCGAATGACAGTGTCTCCGCCGCCAACTGCCGCACCGCATCCGGGATTCGCGCGATCCGGTTGGAGGACTGCCGCAGGTACACCCCCTCGAAGTCGCGCACCTGGCGCCAGTACAGGGCGATGACGCGTTCAGCGAGGTCCGTCAGGTCGACGTCGACACTAGCGTCCTGTTCCGCGGGAACGTGTTCGACGCAGTACTTGAGTAGAGCGACCAGGACTGCGAGCTTGTAGGTCGCCACACGTGCCCCGCTGTCCAGCACACTGACCAGATGCTGGCCGAGTGTCAGGGCGTCGGTTGGCGTGCGTGGGTGCATGGCATCAAACTTAGCGATATGGGCAAACTCGTTCGCGACCTGATTCCCGACATCATCGAGCAGTCGGGTCGCGTCCCGCGGACACGGCAGCTCGACCCGCACGAGTTCGAGCTGGCTCTCGCGGAGAAGCTGGTGGAGGAGGCCGACGAGTTCCGGCGTGCCGGTCGCAACGAGCGACCGGAGGAGCTCGCGGACGTGTTCGAGGTCGTCAGTTGTCTGGCGTCGTCCTTGGGGCTCACGATGGCGGATGTGGCTGCTCTTGCGGCTGACAAACGCGAACGCCGGGGTGGTTTCGTCGATCGCATCTGGTTGGAATGACGCGGTATCAGCCCTCCGTCTGCTCCCCGATCGACGCCAGGTGATCGCGCAGATCTGCCATCCCATCGGCTGTGAGTCCGAGTGCCTCGCCGTGCTCGGTGGCGGCCGCCTCGAAGACGGTCACGAGGGGTGCGTACTTGCGAAGCAGCTTCGTCCGCTTCGCTTCGTCGACCAGGTACTTCAGGCTGCCGGCGTTGTCGACGAAGTCGGACACCTTCACCAGAAACACCTTCGGATCGCGGATCACCGCCGTCACGTGTTCGACGTACTGCGCGGCACGGTCCTCGCCGGTGCGCGGCGGGGTGGTGACAGCCACGACGAGGCGTGCGACCTCCGCACCGAAGTGTGCCTCGAGTGCGCCGAGAGCCTGGCTCCCGCCAAGTAGATCGACGATGCGGTCGGACTGATCCTCGACGGTGTCGTGCAGGGCCGTGGCCACGAGTGCGTCGAGATCAGCACATCCGTACCTCATGAGACGCAGCACGTTTCGAGATGGGTGCGTGATGTACGGATCGTTGATCTGATCGCCGCGAGTGGTGCGGCGCTGCATCAGATGGGCGTAGGACGCCACGGCGAGAGCATCCTCGAGCGGTGAGGTCTTGAGTCCTCGACCGCGCGCCTCGTACCGGATGGCGTGGGCGAGCAGTGACGGGTCCATCTCCTTCAACGGCACGTCATTCAGTGCGCGAGTGAGGGCGTCGGACGTCGATGTCATGGGGTCCTCTCGTGGGACTGTCAGGAGGTGCGGGGGAGTTCGTCGACGAACTCGTAGGAGCAGCCCAGCGCACTGCGCTCGTCGGTCACGCCGTTCTGCCGGAACCACGCGACGCACGCGTTGGCGATGAGCTGGGTGTCGCGGCTGAACAGATAACCGTCCGTGCAGTCGTCGAAGTGGTCGTCGTGATGCCAGTGGTCCAGCTCCAACCCCTCGACACCATGGTCGACCAGTCGGAGTCGCTGAAGAACGGCTCGCGATCGGCGCACCATGTACACGCCGTCGTCGAGGACGTGGATCTGCGCGTTGAACACGTCCCCCTCGTCGTCGGGGTCGTAGTCGCTGGGACCGAGTTCGATGATCAGGCCGGCGGGCTTGTCGAACATCGATTCCATCAACCATGCTGCGGTGCCCTCGGAGTCGTCGACGGGCAGAACTCGGCCGTATCCGTCGGTGATGTTGTCGAGGAGTCCACCGCGGGGCAGGGGAGCGATCCATGCGTCGATGGCGTCGCCGTTCCTCCGAAGGTTCGCAACGCCGTCGTCGGTCAACCAGGCGGGGCCGTGGAAGAACTGCTCGACGCCCGACATGCCGTCGGAGTTGGTGTACTTCGCGTACCAGTTGTCCAGGTCGACATCCTTGTCGGTGACGACGACGCATCTGGTGCCGTCGATGCGGAGTGCGTACTGCCACTGCGGGATTGCCGTCGGCCGATTGTCGACGCGCGGACGAGAGTGCTCTCGTTTCCATACCGCGGTCTCGACCGTCCTGATGCGTGTGATGGACCACGCGTTGCTGATGACATGGAGGGATTTGGCGGTGAGTTGGCAGGCCCAGGAGACGTCCCAGTCGCGCCTCGACACGATGATGTGCCGACGCCCGTTGTCGGCGACGACGACGTCCGCGCGTTCCCTGGACCGGAAGTAGTCGGACAGCTCCACGTCATCGACGAGCTCGTCGTACGGCTCGATTTCGATGATGACGGTGTACCGCGTGCCCTCACTCGCCGGCAGTCGGCGAGTGCGGGGGAGGCGACTGTCGGCCATGTGAGGGCTGGTGGACCAGAGGTCCGACCGGCTCGTCTCGACACCGAGGACGCTCCACTCCTCTGCGAGCCTGTCGACAGCATGGAGAGCAGCCTGTCCGGAGACCCACCATCCGCTGCCGGGTACGTCGAGGACGACGCGTGCATGACCGAGTAGGGATCGGTCGATCCTGGCCGCGTCGTCACCGACCTGGTGCAGCAGCTGGAGGTACTCGTCCGGTTCGATCTGGTCGAAGGGCCGGTCGATCTCGACGGCGACGGTGAATCCGGGGTTGCCGGCGGGGATACCGCCCAAGCCGCGACTGTCGTGGTCCATGGGGTTCTCGATTCTGTGCGAACAGCTAGCTCGACGTCGGAGAACCGAGCGTCGGTGGCAGGAATCATCCGTCTGCCTACTCACTGTTTACAGCAGGGCACCGACATGTTTCGGGCCCGAACCCACTTGCCCTCTACGCGCGCTCCATCACCCGTCGTGCCCGCTTCGCGACTGCCTCGTCGATGAGGTGACCGTCCTGGTCGACCCCGGCCCCACCGGACTCGAGGGCGGAGAGCACGGCGCGTGCTCGGGTGACGTCCTCGGGCGTGGGCTCGAACACCGCGCGCGCCGCCGGGACCTGGGCCGGGTGGATGCACGCGCGGCCCACGAAGCCGAGACGCGACAGCGACTGCGTGTCCGCGGTGAACGCGTCGAGGTCGCGGAAGTTGCGGGACACGGCCCCCAGCGGGGGGAGGATGCCTGTGGCGGCGCTGGCCGCGACCACCTGTGACCGCGCAAACAGCAGCGCGCTGGGGTCCGATTCGCCGTCGATACCGAGGTCGACGGCGAGATCGGCCTCACCGATCTGCAGGAAGCGCACACGGGGTCCTCGCGCGATGGCGAGCGCGTCGAACAGCGCCGCACCCGTCTCGAGCAACGGCGACACCGCGGCGTGTGGACACACGTCGGCGAGCAGCCGATCGGCGATCGCGATCTCCTCGGGTGACCCCACCTTGGGGAGCCACACCCCGGTCAGCCGGGGATGCGCCACCGCGCGAATGTCGGTCTTCTGCAGCGGGCCCGGGTTGACGCGCACCCACACCTCGACGTCACCGGGCTCGCACGCAGCGACCCAGGCGGCGACCTCCGCGCGTGCGGAGTCCTTGTCCCGCAGAGCGACTGCATCCTCGAGATCGAGCACGACGGCGTCCGCACCCGAGGCGAGCGCCTTGTCGAAGCGGGCCGGCATGTCGCCGGGGACGTAGAGGTAGGTGAGCGCCCCACTCACCCGATCACGCTCGATCCCGCGACCAACGACTTCGCGATGACGGTGCGCATGATGTCGTTGGTTCCCTCGCCGATGGCCATGAGCGGCGCGTCGCGGTAGAGACGCTCGACGACGAACTCGGTCGAGTAGCCGTAGCCGCCGTGAATGCGCATGGCCTCGAGGCTGGCGGTGATGGCGGCCTCCGACGCGAAGTACTTGGCCATGCCCGCCTCCATGTCGACGCGCTTGCCCGAATCCGCCTGCGATGCAGCCCAGTAGGTCATGAGTCGGGCCGCCTGCAGCTGCGTGGCGATGTCGGCGATCTTCAACTGGATCGCCTGGAACTCGGCGATGGGCTGCCCGAAGGCGGTGCGCTCCTTCGCGTACTGCAGCGCGGCGTCGTAGGCCGCCTGCGCGATTCCCACACTGCGACCCGCGATGTTGAGTCGACCGATCTCGAGTCCAGACAACGCCTGCTGCAGTCCACGGCCCTCGACGCCGCCGAGGAGTGCGTCGACCGGCACCCGAACGTTGTCGAAGCTGATCTCACACGACTCGGTGCCCTTGTAACCGAGCTTGCCCATGTCACGCTGGACCTCGAAACCCTCACTGGTGGTGTCGATGAGCAGCAGGCTCATGCCCTTGTGGGGAGGGGTGGCGGAGGTGTCGGTCTTCACCAGCACGGGCAGGACGTTCGCATACCGCGCGTTGGTGATCCACGTCTTCGCGCCGTTCACGACGTAGTGGTCGCCGTCGCGCTTGGCGGTGGTCTTGATGCCCTGCAGGTCCGTGCCCGCACCTGGCTCGGTGAGGCCGACGCCGGTGCGCCACTCACCCGTGGCCAGCTTCGGGAGGAGAGACTGCTTCTGCTCGTCCGTGCCGTGCTTGGCGATCATCCAGCACGAGAGGTTGTGGCTGCCGACGATGCCGGCAATGCCCATCCATCCACGCGCCAACTCCTCGTAGACGAGAGTGAAGGAGACCTTGTCGAGTTCGAGGCCGCCGTACTCCTCCGGCGTCGTGATCCCGAACAGGCCCATTGCCTTCATGTGGTCGACGATCTCCGTGGGGTAGCGGCCGGTCTTCTCCCATTCGTTCGCGACCGGGACGATCTCCTTGTCCACGAAGGTGCGCAATGCCTTACGGAACGCCGTCTGCTGTTCGTCGTACGTGAAATCCATGGTGGTGTCCTTCTTCCAGGCGAGGGTCAGGGGGCGGGCGCGATGGCCGCGGCGAGATCGAGCACGGCGGAGAGGTCGTGTTCGTCGGCGAGTCCGAGAACGCGATCGGCGAGTTCGTCGGCACGAGCGTCGTGGCCGCAGTTGCCGAGAAACTTCTCCCGCAGTGCCGCGTCGTCGAGTGGAAATGCGGCACTGCCGCGACTTCCGCCGACGTCGCCTACGAGCACACGGCCGTCAGCGAGGGTGATGTTGGCGTGTCCGGGAGCGGCGGCTGCGGGCCCGTCGGTGGGACGTTCGACGACGCGGACCGTGCGCGCCGTCGTCAGCACGTCTGCTCGGGCGATCGACTCGTCGGTATAGGTGGAGACGTCGACTGCGCCGTCGCGCAGCAATGCGGCCACGCTCCACGGCAGATCGAACTTGCCGTCGTAGGTGCTGCGCGGGGAGGCGACGCCCGTGTTGGGTCCGCACACGAACGGGGTGGAGTCAGGGTGGACTATCACCTCGATGTCACGGATGTCGTCGACGTGGATGTCGTGGCCCGCAACAGCGGCGGACACCGCGTCGAGGGTGACGTGCATCAGCTGGCAGCTGGGGTACGGCTTGATGCCGATCCCCAGTGCCTCCCAGCGGATTCCGAGATCGTCGGTCAGAACAGCCAGGTCGACGGGTCGATCGGTGAGAGCCGCGTAGATTCCCCGTCGCCCCTCCAGCACCGAGCCGGGACCGGTCGCGCCGGCGGCCGCGAGGCGGGTGGCCAGGATGCCGTTGAAGCTGGCCGTGCCGGGGTGCAGCGCTTTCGTGTCCGCATCGGTGTCGAGGAACTCGAGGAGACCAGAGCTCGACGATCCGGCGATGCCGAGAGCGTGCACCATTGTCTTGCTGTCGAACTTTCCGAGTCGACCGGCGACGACGGCCGCCGCGAACGGGCCCACCGCTGCGGTCGCGTGGATCCCGCGAGCGTGGAACCCGTGCGGACTGACGGCGCCCAGCCGACAGGCCGTCTCGAGGCCGAGTGTCGCGGCGGTGAGTACCTCGGCACCGGTGGCGTGGGACTGCTGGCCGACGGCGAAGGCTGCCGGCAGGGTGACCGCGGTGGCGTGAACCAGCGCGCCGGCGTGCGTGTCGTCGAAGTCGAGCGCGTGCACCAGAACGCCGGTGGCCAGGGCGGCGGCCGGCGCGGACAGGGCGCGGGTTCCCGTCAACGGGCGGGCCTCGGGAGGGCCGCCCAGACCGTCGGCGACGGTCCATGCGGCGCGTCCGTGGCCCAGACGCTGCGCGGCCACCGCGGTACCCACCGAATCGAGCAGGTGACGAGCGGTCGCGTGCCGCACGGCCGGCGGCACATCGTCGAGGGTCACTCCCGTCGCCCACTCGGACAGCACTGTGGAGGTCACGCGTGTGCCTCGGCCGTCACCTCGCCGAAGGCGCCGCTACGGCGCAGGCTGGCGATGGACTCCTCGTCGTAGCCGAGGTCGGCCACGATCTCCTCGAGGTTCTCCCCGCGCTGCGGTGCACGTCGGTATTCGGGACGCTGCGGCCCGAAGTTGACGGGGGAGGCGAGTTGGCGCACCGTGTCGTACACCGGGTGCTCGGTCTCGACGATGAGATTGCGTGCGAGCGTGTGGGGTTCGGTGAGCGCGTGCGCCACGTCGTTGATCGGTCCGGACGGAACGCCTGCCGGGCCCAGCAGCGACAACCAATGTGCGACGGTGTCGGTGGCGAACACGTCCTCCAACATCGGCAGCAGAACGTCCTTGTTCTGCCCCCGCAGGGAAAAGCTCGCGAAGCGAGGATCGGCACCGAGATCGGGTCGGCCGATGGCGACGACGAGCCGTTCCCAGAACTTCTCCTTGGCGCAGCCGACGATGAGCCAGCCGTCCGTGGCCTCGAAGGCCTGGAACGGGACCAGCGACGGGTGGGCCGAATTCTTGGTTCGCACCGGCTCGAAACCCGCGTTGAGATGCCACGTCGCGGGATACGTCAACAGCGACATCGCGGTGTCGTACAGCGACACGTCGCAGTCCCCGCCGACACCGTCGCGCCGCGCGGCGTGCAGACCGGAGAGCAGGCTGATCGCGGCGACGAACCCGCCCGAGTAGTCCACCAGCGAGAGACCGGATTTGGTGGGTGGGCCGTCGGGATCACCGGTGACGCTCATCCAGCCCGCGAGTCCCTGCAGGATGTAGTCGTAGCCGGGTTCCTTCGCGCGCGGACCGGTCATACCGAACCCGGTCAGGCTGCAGCAGACGATGGCGGGGTTGAGGTGCTTGAGGTCGTCGTACGTGATGCCGATCTTGGCGGGAACGTCACCGCGCAGGTTCGAATAGACTGCGTCGCTGGACTTCACGAGGTCCTCGAAGACGGAGCGCCCGGCGGGTGTGGAGAGATCGAGCGACAGACTGCGTTTGTTGCGGTTGAACGTCTCGAAGAAGAGCGAGTCCTCGCCCTCGTTGAACGGCGGCACGTACCGGCCGACGTCACCGCCGACGTTGGGGTCCTCGATCTTGATGACGTCGGCACCGAGGTCGGCGAGGTGAAGACTGCCGAACGGGCCTGCGCCGTACTGTTCCAGCGAGATGATGCGGACATCCTCGAGTGGTTTCATCGTGCGTCGCCTTTCGTGTCGGACGGCAGCTGCAGCGGACCGCTCTGCGCCTCCGGGAAGTAGTTCTGGCCGATGCCGCTCTCTCGCGTCGCCACCATGACGGAGCGTTTCCACGAGATGACCTCCACGCCATCCTGATTGAGGCCACGGGTGATCATCGAGACGATGCCGGCATAGGGGCGGGACTCGGAGAGTCGCAGGCCCGTGCAGATGCTCTCTGCGTACAGCGTGTCGCCCTCGTACACGGGGTGAGACATCTTGATGTCGGTGAACGCGAGATTGGAGATCGCGTTCTGGCTCATGTCGAGTACGGAGATGCCGAGAATCACCGCAACCGTGAAGCCCGAGTTCACGATGACGCGCCCCTCGGTGATCGGGTTCTGCGCCGCGAGATGTGCGTTGAAGTGATTCTGGTTCGTGTTCATCGACAGCAGCGTGATCCACGTGTTGTCGGCCTGCGAGACGGTGCGTCCCAGAGGGTGCTGGTAGACGTCACCCACCACGTAATCCTCGAAGAAGCGCCCTAGAACGGCCGGATGGACTGCCACGGTGTCTCCCTGTGTCGGTCGGCGAAGCCTGCACCTGAACCATAAACATCAGATGATTAGACCGTCAAGGGGGAGTTCTGACCGGATCTGCGAGATATGATGCGGTCAATTCTCACGAAAGAGCAGATGTTTGGTGCTACTGAGTGCGCAGCTTGTCCATCTGTCGGTAGGAGCCGCCCAGATGGTCGAGGTGGCGACGCATCATGTCCATCGCGGACATCGAGTCGCCCGCGGCGACGACGTCGAGAATCGCCCGATGGTCGTGTTCGACGCACTGCCAGAAGCCCTCCGGCGCGTGATCACGACCGAAACGCTTCGACAGCACCCGGAACACCGGTGCCGTGATGAGTTCGAGCAGGGGATTCTGCGCAGCGCGCAGCAGGACGAGGTGGAACTCCTGGTTCTTGACGAAGGTCTCCGGCCCCTGGGCGTCGGTGGGATCGAAGATCGAGGCGCGCAGTTGATCGAGGTGGTCCTCGGTGCGGCGGAAGGCGGCCATGCCCGCCGCAGGCACCTCCATGAGGTTGCGTACCTCCATCAGCTGGTCGACAGTGACGGCATCGGCCGTGGTCATGAGCGCGACACCGGTTTCGAGGTGCTCGCTGATGTGGCCGACGCTGGGCACCGCCACGAAGCTGCCGCCCGTGACGCCGCGAGTGGTGAGGATCAAATTCTGGCTAGCCAACGACCGTAGGGCTTCGCGGATCGTGCTCCGGCCGACGCCGAACTCCGCCGTCAGTTCCGTGTCGCTGGGGAGGCGCTCACCCGGCTGCAGTTCGCCCGACAGGATGCGGTCGCGCAGTCGTGTCGCGAGTGCGGCGTAGGCCGGCGTGCTCTTGGCGCTCGGATCGGCGGTCGAGGATTCGGGCACTGAGGCGGGCCTCTCGGTCGGTCGTCCGGCTCGTGACGACGGGCGATCACGTGGGGCGACGGTGGCGGAACAGCACGAGCGTAGCGCGAGCGACTGCGGCGAGCAGCGGCATCCGAAGATCGGGCACTATGGCAATACATCGGCTGTTTAGGGTGTCGAATGCCGTCGAGCGGGACTGAAGGGCACCTGACGAGGCGTCACCTGCCCAAAACATCAGAGGTATTGCATTCGGGCACAGGGTGGCGCACTATGACTCGGGTCACCTTCGCAGGGTGCACAGAGACCCCGCACGGACTCCCGGACTGCAGCGACGCGTCCCGGTCGTCCCACTCCTGCTCCCCACGTGAGAGCCGACAGAATTGGATGGCACATGAAACGAATCGGAGTCGACGTCGGTGGAACCTTCACCGACCTCGTGTTGTGGGACGACGACGGCACCGTGGTGGTGCACAAGACGCCGTCGACCAACCACGATCCCTCGATCGGCACGATGGACGGCATTGCTGTCCTGGCCGAGCGGGCGGGAATCGACCCGGCCGAGATCGACATGTTCTTCCACGGCACGACGGTGGCCACCAACATCGTCCTCGAGCACAACGGGTGCGACGTCGGAATGATCACGACGGAGGGGTTCCGCGACCTCCTGCACATCGCGCGCAAGAAGCGACCCCTGAACTACTCCAACTACCAGGATCTGCCGTGGCAGAAGTGGCAACTGGTACCGCGGCGGAACCGGCGCGTCGTTCCGGAGCGTATCGACGCCTCCGGCGCCGTCCTGACACCCCTGGACGAAGATGCTGTGCGGGAACAGGTTCGGCTCCTGCGCGAGCGAGGTGTCGACGCCATCGCCGTCGCTTTTCTGCACTCCTACCGCAACCCGACCCACGAGCAGCGGGTCAAGGCGATCATCGCCGAGGAGTTCCCCGGCGTCTTCGTGTCGCTGTCCAGTGAGGTCGCTCCGCAGTACCGCGAGTACGAGCGCTTCTCCACCGCCGCGCTCAATGCGTTCATCGGGCCGAAGACGTCGCAGTACATCGAGAACCTCGCACAGAAGGCGAGCGCGGCACAAGTCGGCGAGGACGTGCACCTCATGACCTCCGCCGGCGGACTGGTCACCTCCCGGAGCGCCAGTGAGATTCCCGTGTCACTGCTGACCAGCGGCGTGGTCGCCGGTCTCCTCGGCGGCTGCGCCATCGGCAAGGCGTCGGGCTTCCCCAGCGTCATCACCCTCGACGTCGGCGGCACCTCGGCGGACGTGGGAGTGGCGCCCGACGGCGCACTGCGGATGAAGCACCTCCTGGACACCCGCATCGGCGACTACCACGCGATGGTGCCGATGGCGGAGGTCGACACCATCGGCGCCGGCGGTGGCTCCATCGCGGTGGTCGACGACGGCGGCATGTTCCGCGTCGGACCGCGCAGCGCCGGTGCCGTTCCCGGACCTGCGTGCTACGGCCACGGCGGTACCGAGCCGACCTCGACCGACGCGATGGTCATGATGGGGTGGCTGCGCGAGAACAGTTTCCTGTCCGGCACCATGCGGGTTCAGCCGGAACTCGCCCGCACCGCCATCCAGACCCACATCGCCGACAAGCTGGACGCGCCTCTCGACGAGGCGGCGATGGGCATCTTCAAGATCCTCGCGCACTCCATGACGGAAGCCATCAGCCTGCACTCGGTGCGCAAGGGGTACGACCCCCGCGACTTCTCCCTCATCGCGGAAGGTGGAGCAGGGCCGCTGTTCGCGTGGCAGATCGCCGATCAGCTCGGTATCCCGCGCGTCATCGTGCCCGCCCACCCCGGCATCACGTCCGCGGTCGGTCTGCTCACCACCGACATCCGCTACGAGGAGCCCACCACGGTGTGGACCTCGTCGGCCGACCCGGACATCGAGCTGCTGCGTCAGCAGGTCGAGCGGCTGTCCGAGCAGGCAGTGGCCCAGTTGCGGGCGGACGGGGTTGCACCGGAGAACATCTCGCTCGAGCGCAGCGTCGACTGCCGATACGTGGGGCAAGGGTACGAGCTCCGCGTCCAGGCACCCGACGGCGAGATCGACGACGTCTGGGTTAAGACGACGGCCGAGGCCTTCCACGAGGCGCACGGGCGCACGTACTCCCAGCGCTTCGACGACAAACCCGTGCAGCTGATCAACGTCCGTGTCACGGGCGTCGGTGCGGTGCCTCACGTGCGCATCGCCGACATCGAGAAGGGCACCGCCGACGCTTCCGCCGCGATCAAGACCACGGCCCGCGCGCTCTTCTGGAAGGACGACACCGCGAAGCCCGAATGGGTCGAGACCCCGGTGTACGAGCGATCGCTCCTGCTGGCGGGCAACAGGTTCGACGGACCCGCGATCGTCGAGCAGTTCGACTCGACCACCATCGTCGGAATGAATCAGCATGCCACCGTCGACGCCGTCGGCCACATCATCATCGAGAGGAACCTCGCATGAGCAAGACGCTGATGCCCATCACCGGAGTCTCGTTGGCGGGTGACTCCACGCGCACGTGGAACGACGTGGAGGTCGATCCGATCACGCTCCGGGTGATCGGCGGTGCTCTGCAGTCGATGGCCAAGGAGATGGCTCAGGTGCTCTACCGGATGGCGTACTCGAGCCTCATCCGCGAGTCGGAGGACCTCGGCGCCGGCATCTTCGACATCAACGGTCGTGAGCTGTGCGAGTCGGATTCCACACCGATGCACTGCGGTTCGATCCCCGCCTACATCCGGGGTGTCAACCGTAGGCTCGCGGGAACGTACGAGCCGGGTGACGTGATCCTGCACAACCATCCGTACCACGGCGCCGCACACTCGCCGGACTACGGCGTCATCATTCCGATCTTCTGGCAGGGCGAACACATCGGCTTCGCGGGCTGCACCGGCCACGTCTCCGACGTGGGCGGCAACTTCCCCGGACTGTGCATGGACGTCGTCGACGTGTGGGCCGAGGGCAAGCTCATGGACTCGATGAAGATCTACCAGGCGGGCGTCCGCAACGACTACCTCATCCAGCACATTCTCGACAACGTCCGCACCCCCGAGCAGAACCGTGGCGACCTCGAGGCCCTCATCGCGTGCTCGCGGATCGGCGAGAAGCGCTTCACGGAGCTGCTCGAGAAGTACGGTCTCGACACCGTCATGAGTGCGGGCGAACGGTGGATGGACTACTCGGAGTCCATGCTGCGTGCCAAGATCCGCGAGATCCCCGACGGCAGCTACGAGGCACCGATCGGCTACCTCGACGACGACGGCAAGAACCGCGACGAGCCGCTGAAGGTGGCCGTACGCGTGCAGGTCGAGGGAGAGGACATCCTGATCGACCTCACCGGCTCGAACAGTCAGGTCTCCACCGCGTTCAACGTCCCCTTCGAGGGGTCGGTCCTCCCGGTCGCGGTCTCGGCCATCCGTACCATCCTCTTGGACGAGGACCTCACCGAGGACTTCGTTCCGCAGAACGACGGCTGCTTCCGACCCGTCAAGGCCTATGCACCCGAGGGCACCATCTTCAACCCGGACTTCCCGGCGTCGTGCTTTGCGCGGTTCTCTCAGGTGAACCGGGTGTTCGACTCGATCAATCTCGCTCTCGCACCGGTCCTTCCGGACCATGCGATCGCAGGATCGTCCGCGGCGCTGTGTGCCATCGCGTACTCCGGAATCGCGCCCGACGGCGAGTCGTACTGGGTGTACATCGAGATCAACGAGGGGTCGTACGGCGGCCGCAACGGCAAGGACGGAATGGACGCCGTCGACGCGCTGATGGCCAACACCCGCAACAACCCCATCGAGGAGCTCGAGCTCAACCATGCCATGCGGGCGCTGCGATACGAGCTGCGCGACGAGGCACCGGCTCCCGGCAAGTGGCGTGGCGGTATCGGCAGTGTGCGCAAGTGGTTGATGGAGACCGACACGTTCCTGGGCTCCGAGGCGGACAACCGCTCGGATCCGCCGGCGGGAGCTCTCGGTGGGCACCAGGGCGTCTCGGGTGCGTTCACTCGTAACGCCGGGACCGACCGCGAGGAGGTGCTCTACTCCAAGGTGACCCAGGAAACGATCCGTGCCGGTGAGACCCTGGAGATCAAGCTCCCGTCCGGTGGCGGCTTCGGCGACCCCTTCGAGCGGGACCCGTTCCAGGTGTTGAGCGACGTCTGGGACGAGTACCTCACCGAGGAGGACGCGCGACGCGATTACGGTGTGGTCGTGAACACCGCATCGTGGACCGTCGACGAGCACGCGACGGCGGAGCTGCGAGCGCGGAGCGCAGCCTGACCGAGAGTGGGGGACAGGCCGGTGAGACACCGGACCTGTCCCCGCTCGCTCTCGACCGTCGGTTGGGGAGCGTCATCCGGTGGATCGATTCACCCCCGGCCGGCGAGGGGCCTCTCGCGGGGAAGACCGTCGGGGTCAAGGACAACATCGACGTCGCCGGCATCGAGACCACCTGTGCCTCGGCCTACTTCACCGACCACCGGGCGGACCACGACGCTGACGTGGTGACACGCCTGCGTGCGGCCGGCGCTCGGGTGACCGCCAAACTGAACATGGCCGAGTTCGCCGTCGGCGTGACGTCGCAGAACTCGGCCGCGGGGCCGTCCCGCAACCCGTGGGACCTCGGCCGGATTCCGGGTGGCTCCAGCGGAGGCTCCGGTATCGCCGTCGCGGCGGGAATCGTGGACGCCGCGCTGGGTACCGACACCGGCGGTTCGGTCCGACTGCCCGCCGCTGCGTGCGGTGTCACCGGCCTGCGTCCGAGTAGAGGGTCGATCAGCACGGCCGGTGTTCACCCCGTCAGCGAGGAGTTCGACACGGTGGGCCCGATGGCGCGCACGGTCGGGGAGGTGGCCGCCCTGTTCGACGCACTGTCCTCCCGCTCGACCGAGAACGTCACGGGCACAGTCCGTGTCGGAGTGCCGGACGTGTTCATCGCCTCCGACGTGGACGAGGGTGTGGCCCGTACCGTCCGAAACGCCGTGAGCCTGTTCGCCGAGCTGGACGTGACGATCGTTCCCGTGTCGCTGCCCTTCGCGGCCGACGCCCAGGACATCGTCTACACGATCGTTTACAGCGATCTCGCGCGTCACCATCGAGCGAGGCTGCGTACGCAACCGTCCCTGTTCCAGGCGGTAACCAGAGAACGAATCATGCTGGGGCTCGGCATCACCGACGAGGATCGCGCCGCGGCGCACGAGGCGGGCGAACGGTTCCGAGCCCTGCTGCGTCCGGTCCTCGAGGACGTCGACCTGGTGCTGACCCCGACGATGCCCGTGGACGTGCCGCCCCTCGCCGGCGGAGACGGCGTGGTTGCCCTGTCTCGACGGATGGGTCAGTTCACCTATCCGTGGTCGTTGCACGACGGACCGACTCTCGCGCTGCCGGTGGGGTTCCACCCACTGTCGGGGATGCCGGTCGGTGCTCAGCTCACCGCTGCGCGAGGTCGAGAGGGTGTGCTCTTCGAGGCCGGGGTGCGGTATCAGGGCGCGACCGATTGGCACGAGCGACGTCCTGCCGCCATACATCAGATGATTGAGCGGTAATTGTCGGAATCGCGGTGATAAATCACCACGAACGCTGTCAATCATCGTATGTATCCCGTAAAGTCGGTGTTGCGTGGATTACCAACCGCACTGCAGCCGAACGGATCAGGCGTCGGAGACGCCTCTCGTGGTCCGTCACCACATCGACCAGCCAGCGAGGAACAGATGTACAGACGCAGAGTCGCGCCGCTCCTGGCGGTACTCGGACTGACCGTCGGACTGACCGCCTGCAGTTCGGGACCGGGCCGCGACGCAGACCCCGCGAACCCCGTCACCATCGACGTGACGGTGTCGGCTGCCGCCGAGATCTACAGCATCCCGTGGCTCGTCGCACAGAAGCAGGGACTGTTCGAGAAGTACGGCGTCATCGTCGAGAACATCGTTCCGGGCAAGGGCGGCAGCGCGACCATGCGCACCCTCCTCGACGGCAACATCCCCATCGGTGAGGTCAGCTACCCCTCCATCGTGCAGGCCGACGCCGGTGGGTCCGAGCTGCGTATCGTGGGTGGCGGTACCCAGGGTCCGTATCCGATGAATTTCTATGCGCTGGCGTCGAACTCGGCGGTCGACTCGATCGACGACGTCCGCCGGTGGGCGTACACGCGACCGAACTCCGCGTCGGACGCGCTCACCCGATTATTGCCCTCCCTCGCCGGCGCAGATCCTGCGCGGATCGAGCGCGTGTCGTCGGGTGGAATCGGGGAGGGGTTGGCCCTGCTCGAAGCGGGTTCCGTCGACATCGCCCTGATTCCGTCCATCGTCGCCGAACAGCGGCCGGAGGACTTCAAGCTCATCGTCAGCAGCCCCGACTACATGAAGAGATTCCTGCAGTCGACCATCACCACGACCAAGGACTATGCCGCGAGCAACCCCGGCGTCGTCCGCGCCATCAACCACGGGTACACCGACGCGGTCGCCTCGATCAAGGCAGACCCCGTCGCAGCCGCCCGAATCTATGCGGACTACACAGGATTCGACGTCGAGTCGGCCACCGCCGTCGTCGAACGTGCCTCGTCCGTGGACACCTGGGGCGGCGGATTCGACGCGGCATCCGTCGAGGCCGCCCAGTCGGGTGTGGACGCGTCGGGCAGCGACCGTGTGCCCGATTTCTGCACCCTGTTCGATCCCGAGTTCCTCGCCCCCGACGTCGACGCCGACGTTCCCGGCAACTGCCCCGCCTGACCTGCTCCTCGAGAAGAAGGTATCGACGTGACCCACGCTGCGACCAGACCCCGACCCGAGACGTCGTCGGCCATAGCCATCGCCTCCTCGGTCTCCCGACACTTCGGTGACGTGACCGCCCTGCACGAGATCGACCTGACCATCGGGCGCGGTGAGTTCGTGTCGATCGTCGGTCCGAGTGGATGCGGGAAGTCGACACTTCTCGAGATCTTCGCAGGCCTGCAGGATCATGACAGCGGTACGGTGACCATCGACGACCAGCCGATGAGTGGACCGCGCACCAAGACGGCAGTGATCTTCCAGGAGTCCGCGACGTTGCCATGGCGCACCATTCGCGACAACGTCGCCTTCGCACTCGAAGTGCGGGGAGTCGGCAAGAAGGAGCGCCGCGAGCGCGCGGACGAGTTGCTCGCGACCGTCGGGCTCGCGCGATTCGGCGACCACTACCCGACGCAGCTGTCGGGCGGTATGCGACAGCGCGTCGCCATCGCACGGTGCCTGTCGATGGAGCCCGATCTCGTTCTCGCCGACGAGCCCTTCGGCGCTCTCGACGAGCAGACCCGGCTCGTGATGTCCTACGAGTTGTTGAAGATCGTCGAGAAGCTCACCTGCGGAGTCCTGTTCATCACGCACAGCATCCAGGAGGCCGTGCTGCTCTCCGACCGCGTGCTCGTGATGAGCGCCCGCCCGGGCCGATTCATCGACGAGGTACCGATCGATCTGCCGCGGCCCCGGTCCGAGGACGTGCTGGCCAGTCCCGATGCCGTCGCGTTGCACGAGCGCATCTGGTCGACGCTGCGGGACGAGGCCAAGAAGACGATGAGCATCGAGCCGTGAGCACCACCGAACGCAGCTCCGTCGTTCCCGGTTATCTGCGGCCGGCACCCGCCACGTCACTGGGGTTACCGGCGTGGGGGTGGACGGTGGTCATCCTGGTCGCTGCATTGGTGGCCGTCGACATCGCGGCACGATTCTTCGCGTCCCCCCTCGACATCGTTCCGGTGTCCGACATGTTCTTCACCGCCCTCCGACTGTTGACCGACACGGACTTCCTCGTCGACGCTCTCGGGCGGACGCTCGGCATCATCGTGGTCGCGTTCGTGCTCAGTTCCGTGTCCGGGGTGGCCGCGGCCTACGTCCTGTGGCGATTCGAGCTGTGGGACAGAGCGTTCCAGCCGTACCTGAACGTGTACTACGCGGTGCCCACCTTCGCGCTCTACCCGATCATGGTGGTGCTGTTCGGTGCCGGCGTCGCACCCATCGCCATCCTGTCGACCATCTTCGCGTTCGGTGTGGTGGCCCTCAACGCGCGCACTGGCTTCAACGCCGTGTCGCCCATCGTCACCAAACTGGGCACCACGCTGATGCTCAGCCGCTGGCAGTACTTTCGGTCGATTCTCTTACCGTACGCGTTGCCCAACATCGTGACAGGCCTCAAGCTGGGGCTCTCCTACGCGATCATCTCGGTGCTCGCCAGCGAGTTCATCCTGTCCACACAGGGTCTCGGGCATTTCATCTCCATCGCGTACGACAGCTTCGACATCGCCGACATGTACGCAGGCATCCTCGTGGTCGCGGCCATCGCCCTGATCGCGACGTTCGGCATCTCCGCCGCCCTCAACCGATTCGATTGGAGGCGTCGCTGATGAGTCGCTCCGTGGCCACTCTGCCCCTGACCATCGCCGCGCCGGCCGTAGCGCCCCGGCGTCGAGGTGTGCACACCGCACGTCGTGTGGTGCCGCCGCTCGTGGTGGCAGTGCTCGCCGTGGTGATCTGGTGGGTGTCGGCTGTCGTCGCCGACAGTCTGATTTTCCCGACGCCGCTCGAGGCGATGCGATCCTTGGTCGCCGATCTCGGGAATCCGGACTTCCGTGCCAACGTGCTCGATTCGCTCCGCATCCTGGTGCTCGCCTTCCTGGGCAGCACGATCGTCGGGTCGCTCCTGGGCCTCGCGCTCGGGCTCACCCCGTTCTGGGCCCGCACGGTGGTCCCGATCTTCTATGCGATCAACAGCATCCCGAAGATCGTGCTCTACCCGATCTTCCTGTCGTTCCTGGGTATCGGGGAGCTGAGCCGCGCGGGCTTCGCGTTCTACGCGGCCTTCATTCCCATGTTCCTGGTCGCCGTGGAGAGCACGGCGTCCGTGCAGCGGATCCACCTGAAGATGGCCGCGTCCCTGCAGGTGAGTTGGCCACGGCTGGTGCGGCAAATCGTCGTTCCGTCGGTGCTGCCCTCGCTCGCGACCGGTATGCGCATGACGTTCGGTCTGGCGTTCCTGGGTCTACTTCTCGCTGAGATGTTCTCGGCATCGAGCGGCATCGGGTACGAACTGTTGCGCAACGTCAGCCTGATCCGCATGGAGAACATCATGGGAACCGTGGTGCTGATCCTGGTGATGGCGCTGCCGCCCACCATGGCGTTGCAGTGGTTAGAGAACCGGGTGACGTCCAAGTACGGAGGCTGAGTGTAGGGCTGCGGGGCTATCTCTTGCGCGACTCGGCCTTACTTGTTCCGATTCCGCTCGATCGCCGCACGGACCAGTCCGGCTAATGCCTCCGCGTCGACGACGTCACTTCGAAGAGTTCGTACGAGCGCCGCTGCTTCCCGCCGAGCTCACCGTTGAAGATGCCCTTCGGGTCGTCCAGCGCCGCCCCGTACTGGAAGCCGAGCTTCACTTTCGCTTTGAAGATGTCGCCGACGATGAGCGGCCCGTCGAGTTACCCGTCGTGCTTCCGCCAGGGCGTCACCGCGCCAGTCGGGGTGTCGGGCGATCAGGCCGTCGATCTCGGCACTCGGTTCCATGGCTGCTCCTCCGTCCACTGCGCGATCACAGCAGAACGGCGGCTCCGATCCGAAGTGACTCGTTGCGTTCAGGTCAGCTCAACGTCATGTACGGCGTCCACACCGTGAACGAGTGACCCATCGAGGAACAGTTCAGCGATCCCTTGAAGCCGATGTAGCAGGTGGCCCCGCCGTAGCTGAGCGAGCCACCGAGGGGAGTGCTCCCGGCACGCCCACGCGGGCCGCCGATCCCGAAGGTCGGGTGAGCCGGGAACCACGGCACGTCGATCGCCACGTCGTAGACCACGGGGGCGAAGGGGATCTGGGTGAGGTACTCGCCGCCCGGAAGATCGCAACCCACGACCCCCGCCGGGGTGATGGAACAGTTGGCGGCGCCGGTGGAGAAGTACGCGACATCGCCCTGCAGGAAGGCCGCCGGATCGACGGGCACCGGTGCGGGATAGTCGACCGCGGACGCGGTGCCGGCACCGACGATGGACATCGTCGCGGCGGTGATGCCGACGAACGCGGCTCCGGCGAGCTTCGTGAGCGAGCGCATGAGGATCCTCTCGGGTGGTCTGGTGTCCTCAGTGTGTCTGCATCTCCGGGCGACTCGTTACTCGGCCGAATGGTTTGTGACCATTTCGTTGTTCTTCCGCGCTGGGCGTGGTGTCCCTTTCCTCCGATGTCGGACGCGGGAACCCGCTCGACAGGGCGGACAGTGGAACACCACGCCCGGGTCAGGCCCGAACCGTCATACCCACCCCACGCCCATCAGTGGCTGGTGGTGGGCACAGATGGAGTACTCGGGCTCCCACGGGAAGTGGCCGTCGACGTCCGGCCACACCAGTTGCAGCGCAGTGAAGTCCGAGTACAGCGCACCGGTGACCACCATGTCCGCGGTATTGACGGCCTGAATGACCACGATGTCCGGTTCGTCGCCGGTCGCACTGCGGATCGTGATCCCGGACGACAGTGCGAGACCGGCGACCATCTGCGACGCCATGTCGTGGAGCAGGCTCCCCGACAGATGGAACGGCAGTCCGTAGACGACCAGTTCGGGCAACGACCTGCTGGTGAGGCCCGTCGTGTACGCGACGTCGGGTACCTCGTGATCCGACCCGGCCACGGCGGTCACCGCCCACCCGTGGCGCGCGATCTTCCTCTTGATGTCCGGCACTGAGACGCACCCTCTGCACATAGTTTCCCCCCGGAAGTCGATGCGGAGGAGGAAGGTAACGCGGCGGTACGACAGGCGGTGCAGCTCTGGTCGTGGTGTTCCACGTGCGTGTCCTGCGCGCGGGATCCCGCCCGCACGGCTCACGAGTGGAACACCAGGCCCACTCGCGCTCCTCTCGCCGCGGATCGCTCGACCGGAACCCCTACCCCCGCGCAGCCTTCAGGTGCCCCTCGGACACAGCTTTGAGGTGGGTGAGGTCCGAGGCCACGGTCGCGAAGGTGTAGCCCTGCGCCAGACGCCGCGCCGCGACCTCGCCGGAGGGGGTGTGGATGCCGGCCGCGATACCTGCAGCGGCGGCAGCTTCCTGCACTCGCACCACAGCAGCGTCGAACACGTCGTCCACGGAGCTGTCCGAGGGGGAGGCGCCACCGACGGCGATGCGCAGATCCGACGGTCCGACGTACACGCCGTCGAGTCCGGGCACGGCGCAGATGGCCTCGACGTTCTCGAGGCCGTCGGGGGTCTCGATCATCGCGAGCACGACGACACCGTCGTTCGCGTCGGCGGGCAGGGGGCCGACGCGCAGCTGTGAGCGCATCGGGCCGTACGAGCGCACGCCGGCAGGTGGGTAGCGCACGTAGGAGACGGCGCGGGCGGCGTCCTCGGCGGTGTCGATCAGCGGCACGATGACGCCGCGCGCACCGGCGTCGAGCGCCTTGCCGATGTAGGTCTGATCGTTGGACTCGACCCGTACCAGTCCGGCCGGGCCCTGCGCCGCGTCGATGGCGGTGAGTCCGCGCAGCATCCCGTCGTAGCCGATGAGGCCGTGCTGCAGATCGAGGCAGATGTAGTCCCACCCGACGTGGGCGAGCCACTCGGTGGAGACGGGGGAGTCGATGACGGACCAGTAGCCCAGTGCCCGTTCACGGGAACGGATGCGACGGGCGAAATCGGCGGCAGACATGAAAGGTTTCCTATCGGTTGTAGGCAGGCATGGGACCGCGCAGTGCCGCACCGACCTCGTCGCACGCGGCGACGACGTCGTCGGACAACGGACCGCGGCCCAGGGCTTCGATGTTGGCCTGCAGGTGGCTGGTCTTGGAGCCGCCCAACAGAATCGGTCCGGTGAGGGGCTTCGACCGGAGCCAGCGCAGGGCGAGCTCGGTGAGCGGCATGCCGGCGTCCGACGCCACCGCGGACAAGCGCGTGATCGCGTCGAAGATCTGGGTGTTCCAGTACCGCTCGCGGTACATCTCGGCCAGGCGCGAATCGCCGAACCGTCCTTCGCCGGGCGCTTCGTCGAACGAGTGCTTGCCGGTGAGGAGGCCGCCGCCCAACGGGTTGTAGACCATCGTGGTGATGCCGCTGACGGCCGCGAACTCGGCGTACTCCTCCTCGACGCGGCGGGCCAGCAAGTTGTAGAGCTGCTGCGCGACGACGGGTCGCGGCGCACCCACCTCGTCGCACACGCGATTCACCTCGGCGATCTGCCAAGCAGCGAAATTCGAGACGCCGAGCGCCCCCACTTTGCCTTCTGCCACCAACTTGGCGACGGTCCCGAGGGTGTCCTCGAGCGACGACGCGCGGTCGGGCTGGTGCAGGTAGAAGAGGTCGACGTGGTCGGTGCCGAGCCGGCGCAGGCTGGCCTCGAGTCCGAGCCGCAGCCCCTCGGGCGAGAGGGGCGAGTGGCCGTCGGCGTCACCGAGGAACATGCCGCCCTTGGTGGCGAGGGTGACCTCGTCACGTCGACCAGCGAGCAACTGCGCCAGGATGCGTTCGGACTCGCCGCCCGCGTACCCGTTGGCGGTGTCGATGTGGGTGATGCCGGCGTCGAGTGCCGTGTCGAGCAGAGCGCGCGAACCCTCGAGGTCGACAGTGTCACCGAAGGTCATGGTGCCCAGCACCATCGGGCCGAAGGACATCGTGCGGGTCGCGCCCGAATCGAGGTCGGTCACGAGACCTCGATTCCGAACACCTGAAGCACCGAGTAGATGCCGAGAACCATGATCGAGACGCTACTGATCACGAGCGCGCCTGTCACTGCCGGGTGCGGACGGTGGCGTTTCGTCGTTTCTGCGGCCCGCAGCTTCCACACGGCGATCACGATGGCCACCAGGAAGATGCCGCTGCCGATACCGCCGATCTGAACCATGAGGACGGGCGACTGGACGAAGAGGTAGAACACTGCCCACATGGGCGGGAACACGAAGGTGAGAATGCGAATCCACCGTCGGCGCGCTGCGGGGTCGCTCCAGTCGACGAGCCCGAGAATGCCGAGTGTGTGCGTCCACAAGCGCGGCACGCTCGCGACGGAACCGATCAGGGTGGACCACAGGACGGCGATGGCACCGAGAAGGAACACGACCTCTGCCCAGGGACCCAGCGTGTCGGTGTACATGCGGGAGAGCGTCGTGATCACCTCGTTTCCGGCGGGTACCAGTCCCTGGGGGTGGAGCACCGATGCACCGATCACGTAGAAGGCGAGAGTGCAGAGCGTGCACACCAGCCAGGACACTGCGACGTCCATGCGCATGACGCGCAACCATCCCGACGCTCGGTGCGCCCTCTGCTCGGAACCGTCGTCTGGTCCGGTCCATCGCGCGTAGCCCTTCTCGATGCACCAGTACGTGTAAGTGGTCATCTCGTCGGCTCCCACTCCGGTGAGGCCGAACATCGCTACCGAGATCCCGATGAACGCAGCCGGGATCGTGAACGACATTCCGGTCGCGAGATCTGCACCGGTCCAACCGAAATCGGTGAACGGCAGACTCAGTGCCAATGCGACCGTGATGAGCGTGAAGCAAGCGACCGACGCCACGGCCAACCGCTCGATCATCGAGTACTTACCGGTCTGGAGCAGCGCCACAGTGCTGACCACGATCAGGACGGTCCACGCGGTCAGTGATGCCCGTGAGAGCGGTTCACCGACAAGTGGCAGCAGAATGGAACAGGCGGCAGCGGCGCCACCGATGATGCCGCCTCGCTGCAGCATCTTCGTGAAATCCATGCCGATCCAGAGGTAATTGATCCATCCCCCTCTGCGGGTGGTGGGCGCGACAGCGGAGAACAGTTCCAATGCCGGCTTCCCGGAGAGGATGCTGAGACGGGCAAGCTCCATCTGCACCCAGACCTTCACCGTCGTGGCGATGATGATGAGCCACAACAGGATGAACCCGGCTCGCGCCCCGAGGGAGGTCGTGAGGATCAACTCACCCGATCCCACCACCGCGGCGGACAAGATCATGCCGGGTCCCAGTCGTCGCACGCGTCCGGTGAACGTCGTGGGTGGTTCCTGAACGTCTTCCGGGTCGAGGGCGTAGGGGTCGTCGATTTCCAGTGATTTCGACTTCACGGTATTGGTCATCTCGAGCTTTCTGTGCAAAGTGGCCAGACAGGTCAGAGTGCGGAGTTCATTGCCGGCAGACCGCGCAAGACGCGCGAGACGTCCTCTGCCACTGTCACTCCCATGGTGCGATTCGCTTCGCGCGTGCACGCTCCGATATGCGAGGTGAGAACGACGCCCGGCGCATCGCGAAGGGGAGACTCACCCAGCGGCTCGGTGGAGAAGGCATCGAGGCCTGCTCCGGCGAGATGACCGTCGTGAAGCAGTTGCGCCAGCGCGTCCTCGTCGACAAGTCCACCGCGCGAGGCATTGACAACGATCGACCCGGGTCGCATCGACTGCAGTCGGGCACGGTCCAGCAATGGTGGGTCGCCGGCGATGGCGGGAACGTGCAGAGTCAGGACGTCCGCCGACGTGATGCAGTTCTCCAGCGACGACGGCACGTGACCGGCTCGCGCGACATCTGCGTCACTCACCCACGGATCGTGGGCCAGTACGCGCATCCCGAACGCCGCCGCGTACCCCGCGACCAACCGGCCGATCCGCCCGTACCCGATGACTCCCAGCGTGCGCCCGGCGAGCTCGGTTCCGAAATTCTTGACCCACCGGTGCTCGCGTACAGCACGGTCTGTCGTCGAGATGCCCCGAGTCACGTCGAGAATCAGTCCGAAGGTCAATTCGGCCACCGCATTCGAGTTCGATCCCGGTGCGAACACCACCTCGATCCCGCGCTTCCGTGCTGCGTCGACCGCGATGTTGTCGAAACCCACGCCGTGTTTTGCGACGACTCGTAGGTCGGGGGCCGCGTCGAACATGTCGGCGTCGACGGTGTCGAGACCGACGATCATGGCCACCGCGTCGCGAGCCTGTTCGGCGATGGCATCGCGAGACGGCGGTTGCGCGTGGCCCCAGGGTTGGTCGACCGACAGTCCGTCGGCGATCAGTACTTCTCGGGGCTCATGGGCGTAGCGACCGAAAGTGGGTGTCGTCACCAGCACCTTCCCGCTCACTCTGTGTCGCGTGAGCGACGATCCCGCGTCGTTGTGGTCCATGTCACGAAGCAAAGCAGAAACGCGCGTTTCGCGCAACCAGGTCGTGAATATTGCGTGATTCACGCAATAGTGACAGGCTGAGGATGTTCGGGCACATGGGAAGATCAGGACGAGGAGTTGGTGGATGGCAGTGAGAAGCGCGACGTGTGTCGTCGTACTGGCCGACGACCTCTCGGGCGCCGCGGAGGTCGCCGGGGTGTTCCTCGACCGTACGCCCGACGTGTCACTGACTCTAGATGCCGTGATCGGTTCCGCCACAGTGTCTGTCGTGGACCTCGATACCCGAGCGTTGGCTGCCGAGCAGGCGGAATCGTTGGTGTCCTCCGCACTGCGTTCCGTACCCGCAGGCGCACGCGTGCTCGCGAAGATCGACTCGCTTCTGCGCGGGAACGTCGCCGCCACGGTGCGCGCGTTGTCGGCCCGCGGGCCGGTGGTCGTCGCGGGCGGTCTGCCACTGCTGGACCGCGTCGTCCGTGGCGGCGTGCTACACGTCGACGGAGTGCCGCTGGTCGACACCGACCTCTGGCACGCCGAGTCCAGCGAGCCCCCGGAGTCGTTGCCGCTCATGCTCGATGCTCCGCTCGTCACTATCGACGCGCTCTCGGTCGCGACCGGGGTCGTCGTGTGCGACATCGAGTCCGACGTTGATCTCGACGCGGTGGTGGCGGCAGTGGCCGACCGCCCCGAGGTGACCCTGGTGGGCACCTCGGCGCTCGCCGCGGCTGTCGCCCGGGGTCTCGGTGGTACTGCGACGCCTCACTCCGTCTCGCGTACGGGCGATCCCGTCCTCGTCGTCGTGGGCACCGCCTCCTCGGTCGCCGTCGAGCAGGTTCGTCGTCTCGCCGAGGACGGGGTGCGGCTGCTCACCGTGGACGCGGGTGACGTGCTTGCCGGCCTCGCCGACGCACGGGAGCTCTCCTCCGCCCTGCGCGACGGCTCGGTCGCGCTCACCGTGACCGGGTCCGTGGACGTCGCGCGTACCCGTGACCTGTCCGTCGCCCTGGCCGAGTACGTCCGAGCGGGGGCCGACGGACTGTCGGTCGACCTCGCCCTCACCGGCGGTGAGACGGCACGGGCCGTCATCACCGCGCTCGGTATCGACACCCTGCGCCCGCTAGGACACGTGCACTACGGCGCTGTCGTGTCCGTCGACCCGCGGGGCCGACGCGTCGTCACGCGGCCGGGCAGTTTCGGAGACCGAGAGAGCCTGTCCGCCATCCACTCCTACCTCACCGGCGGCTCGCCGGACACCACGCTCCGACCGAAGGACACAGCCATGACATCGACCGATCTCCAGACCCTCGACCTGCCCGTCGTGGCCCTGACGATGGGCGACGGCGCGGGCATCGGCCCCGAGGTCATCGTCCCCGCCGTGCTCGACGCGAAGGTGGCGGGGTGGTGCAAGCCCGTCGTCATCGGTGACGCCGCGCGTCTGCGACTCGCGGCCGACGTGCTGGGTGTGCAGTGCGACATCGTCTCGATCGAGCGCATCGCCGATGCCGAGTTCACCAGCGGGCGCATCAACGTCATCGACCTCGGGTTGCTGCCCGCGGATCTGGCCTGGGGCGAGCTGTCCGCAGTGGCGGGACATGCTGCCTACGAATACATCCGTGTCGCAGCCGAACTGGCCGTCGCCGGTGACGTCCAGGCGATCTGCACCGCGCCGCTCAACAAGGAGGCGCTGCACGCCGCCGGACACATCTTCCCCGGTCACACCGAGCTGCTCGCGCACCTCACCGGTACTGAGGAGGTGTCGATGATGCTCTCGACGCCCAAGCTCAAGGTCATCCACGTGACCACCCACATCGGACTGCTCGACGCCGTCGCGAAGATCGAGCCGGGTCTCGTCGAGCGGACCGTCCGCCGCGGGTACGAGGCGCTGGTGCGATCGGGCAACAGCAACCCGAAGATCGGCCTGTGCGGTATCAACCCGCATGCCGGCGAGAACGGCCTGTTCGGGTACGGCGAGGAGGATCAGAAGATCGTGCCGGCCGTCGAGAAGCTGCAGGCCGACGGAATCGACGCCGTCGGACCGCTGCCCGCCGACACCGCCTTCTTCCTCGCGGGTCGCGGTGACTACGACCTCATCGTCGCGATGTACCACGACCAGGGCCACGGACCGGTCAAGGTTCTCGGCATCGAGGCCGGCGTGAACATCACCGTGGGACTCCCCGTCATCCGTACCTCCGTGGATCACGGCACCGCGTTCGACATCGCGGGCAAGGGCATCGCCGAGGCCGGCAGCATGGTGGAAGCCCTGCGACAGGCCGCCGAACTGGCGACCAGCACCGCCGACGTCGGCTAGGTTTCGGGTATGGCGCTCAGGGAGTCACAGGCGCGGCGCGCGGAGATCGTCCGCCTGGCCAAGACGAGTGGTCTGGCGAGTGTGGAAGACCTGTCCGTGCAGTTCGGCGTGACGGCCTCGACCATTCGTCGGGATCTGTCGCAGCTGACCGCCGAGGGGCTTCTCGCGCGCACCTACGGTGGCGCGATCGCGCTCGACCCACACCCCGAGTCGTCGCTGCGACAGCGTGCGGTCGAGGGCTTCGACGCCAAGCGTTCGATCGCGAAGTGGGCTGCGGGAGAGGTGCGCCCGGGCGAGACGGTGCTTCTCGACGCCGGCACCACCGTCGGTGCCATGGGGGAGTACCTCCGTGACTCGACGGGCCTCACGGTCATCGCCGCGGGTCTCACTGCGCTCGAGGCGCTGGCGGATGCCGACGACGTCCGCGTCGAGTGCCTGGGCGGTACGTTGCGTCACCTGTCGCAGGGTTTCGTCGGGCCGCTCGCCGAGGCGTCGTTGGCACGGGTGTCCTTTGACCGCGCCTTCCTCGGTGCGGACGCGGTCACCGCCGACCGCGGCATCTGCGAGGCCGAGCTGGAGCAGACGCGGCTCAAGGAGTTGATGATCGAACGCGCCGGCACGGTCTACGTGCTCGCGCACGCGGCGAAGCTGGGGCAGCGCCCGTTCCACGCCTGGGCACCCCTCCCCGAGGGCGTCACCCTGGTGACGGATGCCGGCGCGACCGAGGAACAGGTGCAGCCCTTCCGCGACGCCGGGGTCACGATCGTCGTGGTCTGAGCGGTGGAGTTTCTGCTCCTCTCGGCGCCCTTTCGCGCGGGATCCCGCCGATAGGTGGCGTGAGCGGAGCGAAAACGCCAGGCGACCTACAGCTCGTCCAACCCCACGTGACCGTCCTGCAGTGCTCGGGCGACCAGCGAGGCCTTGGACCCGGCGGAGCGGCCTACCGCCTCGTACTTCTCGCGAATGCGCGCGATGTGGGTGTTGACCGTGGCGGGGGAGATGAAGAGCGACCGTGCGACGGTGCCCTTCGAGTCGCTGATGATCCACGCCCGCAGGACCTCCACCTCCCGCACGCTGAGGGCCGGTCTCACGATGTCGTCGTCGGTCATCATTGCCTGCATCTGTATCGGTCCCCCTGCTCGGCGCAGCAGCGCTGCGCTGCTGTTCTGGGAGGACCGTACGTTTTGTTCCGGGCAGCTCGGTAGCCACGACTTCGGGGGACCCCGACGTCGGGGGCATGCTTCGCAGAGCTCACCATCTGCGGACTGTGACCGGTCCATGCAATCAGACGACGGGCATCTCCACTGTCCGTCGCGCAGACGACAGTCAGTACCCGATGCCGCGCAGGAAGGTCAGCACGGCCTCGTTCACCTCACATGGACGGTCCATGTTCGCGGCGTGGCCGCTGTCGATCAGCGCGACCTGACCCTGCGCGGTGTCGCGCGCGGTGACCACTGCGTGATCCGAGGGCCAGAACTGACTGTTCCGTCCCGCGATCATGAGGATCGGTACGTCCGCGGCCCGGATGTCCGCGCGCCAGTCCTGGCGGGCGTGGTCGTCGAGAAGTGCTCTCATGGGCGGTGTCTCGGACGACACCATTCTGGGCATCGACCGCAGGCGCAGAATCAGTTTCGCGACGGGGAGGAGCGAGGCGAATGTCGAGGGTCCGTGTCCCGTGGCGGGAATGCCCTTCGCGAAGAACCCGTCGACGGTGGCGTCGGTCAGACCGTAGAAGCCGTGCGGCCACGAGGCGTCGTTGATCATCTTCGGCGTCTGATCGACCGAGACGACACCGCGGACCCTCGACGTCCCGGTCGTACGGATGTAGGACCAGACGGTGCTCGCGCCCATGGAGCCACCCATCAGCACGGCAGTCTCGACGCCCACCGCGGTGAGGAAGTTGTCGAGGTCCCGGCCGTGCCGCGCCATGGTGGCGCCGTGATCGGGTGCCTCGGAGTCGCCGTGGCCGCGCCGGTCGAGCGCGAGCACGCGATACCCGGCCCGCACGAGCGCATCCTGTTGGAACACCCACGTGGTCGCCGGAGCGCCGAACCCGGCGACCAGGACGACGACGGGACCGCTGCCCTCGTCGAGGTAGCTCAGGGTCACGTCGTCGTCCGTCACGAAGGTGGGCATGATCGTCAGCTTACGATCGCGGCCGGCGGGATCACCCCAGACGCAGACCCGAGGCGGCGTCGAACACGTGCACCTGGTCCGGATCCGTCGCCAGGTGAAGGGTGGTTCCCGGTTTCGGCGCGGCGCGACCGTCGACCCGAACGACGAGAGGGGTGGACTGGTCTTCGAGTGGAGGAGCCACACCGTCGCGTAACGCCCGGCCGTAGACGTACGCGTCGGCGCCGATCTCCTCGACGACGTCGACCTCGATGGTCAGCCCGCTCGCTGCACTCGTGACCCGAAGGGCCTCCGGTCTGACGCCGAGCAGGATGTCACCGGTCACCTTGCGAGTCACCTGGCGCGCGAGGGGCACCCGGAGATCACCGACCACGGCGTGATCGTCGACCGCACGGGCGGACAGTAGATTCATCGCCGGCGAGCCGATGAAGCCGGCCACGAACGAGTTGGCGGGGCGGTCGTACAGCTCGCGCGCGGTTCCGACCTGTTGCAACACACCGGACTTCATCACTGCGACCCGATCTCCCATCGTCATGGCCTCGACCTGGTCGTGGGTGACGTAGAGGGTGGTGACTCCGAGGCGGCGTTGCAGTGCCGCGATCTGCGTCCGCGTCTGGACGCGGAGTTTGGCGTCCAGATTGGACAGCGGCTCGTCCATCAGGAAGACGCGGGGTCGGCGAACGATGGCGCGGCCCATGGCCACTCGCTGTCTCTGTCCTCCCGAGAGAGCCTTGGGTTTGCGGTCCAGATACTCGGTGAGGTCGAGGACGCGTGCGGCGGCCTCCACGCGACTGCGGGTCTCGCTCTTCGACATTCCGGAGATCTTCAGGGCGAAGCCCATGTTGTCCGCGACCGACATGTGTGGGTACAGCGCGTAGTTCTGGAAGACCATCGCGATGTCGCGGTCCTTCGGTGGTAGATCGGTGACGTCCCGGTCGCCGATCGAGATGGTGCCTTCGGTCACGTCCTCCAATCCGGCGAGCATGCGTAACGACGTGGACTTGCCGCAACCGGACGGTCCCACGAGCACGAGGAATTCCCCGTCGGCGATCTCGAGATCGAGTCGGTTGACGGCGGGGCGGTCGGACCCCGGGTAGTGCTGCGTCGTCTGGTCGAATGTCACGGTAGCCACGTCAGGACTCCTCGGTCGGTGTGGAGACGGGCAGGAACACCCGCATGGTGGAGGGGCCGCGCTCGGCCCAGTCGGAATAGGGCCGGAGAACGACGGACACCGAGTCGCCCTGCGGCGCAGCGCTCCCGGGGGAGTGGTACGGCCACGGGTCGCTGTCACGGTCGTGTACCCAGCCGTGCACGCGGATCCTGTCGCCCCCGTCGTCGACAGGACCCCGCGCCGGATCGACGACGAAGTCGTCGACGTGTCGCCGGTCGGGCATGTCGACCGACTCCAGGCAGAGCACCTGTGGCCCGCGTTCCACGGCGACGGTGCCCCGCACGGCGTCGATCCGGGAATCGGCGACCGTGAGACGTGGCGCTATCGGGAGCTCGAGCACGAGGAGATCGCCGGATACCAGCACCCGGGTGGTCGTGACCGTCCCTGGTGCGGCCGAACGGGTCACACCGCGGTCGGTCAGCGTGGCGCCGACCGCCCAACCCGGCACTCGGAAGGTGATGTTGACCGGCGTGGACGGCGCGGAGTCGACATAGACTTCCACGCGTCCGGCTCTCGGGTACTCGGTGCGCATGGACAGAGTCAGCCTGCGTCCACCCGGAAGTGTCGTCGTGATGGTCGCCGGCGCGTACTGGTGCAGCTGGATGCCGTCGTCGTCCGCGGTGGCGAGCAGTGTCTGCAGGCTGGCGAAGGTGCGAGCGACATTGGTGGGGCAGCACGAGACGGCGAACCACGGCGCTCGCAACGAGGACGCCGCGCGCGGAACGGCTCTGGTGGGATCGGGCACCGTTCCCAGCACCCGCTGGTGAAGCGTGTTGGTGTAGAAGAACGCGGTGCCGGAGTCGGACGGCCCCGCGGCGACGACGTTGTAGAGCGTGCGTTCGATGAGATCGGCGTAGCGCGGCGAGCCCTCGGCCAGCAGCAGTCTCCATGCCAGCTGCACGGATCCGATTCCTGCGCATGTCTCGGAATACGCACGATCGGGCGGCAGCACGAAGTCCTCACCGTACGCCTCGTCCTGGTGGCGAGATCCCATGCCGCCGGTCAGGTAGGTGCGCCGCGCGACAGTGTTCTCCCACTGCCGGACGATGGCCCCGAGCAGCTCCGTGTTGCCGGTCTCGACCGCCACGTCGACTGCGCCGGACGAAAGGTAGGTCGCACGGACGGCGTGCCCGCGCAATACGTCTGCCTCGAGAACAGGGATATCGTCCTGGAAGTACGAGCTGCCGAACTCGATTTCTCCGAGTAGATGCCGCCCGCGCCTGTGCACGAACAATTCCGCCTGGTCGAGATAGCGACGGGTGCCGGTGACGCGATAGAGCTCCACGAGTGCCGGTTCGATCTCGGGGTGGCCGCACACGGCGTCGCGCCCGTCGGGACCGAAGACTTCGCACACCAGATCCGCAGCGCGGGTGCACACGGCGAGCAACTCGTCGAAACCGGACGTCCGCGCGCGGGCGACCCCTGCCTGGAACAGGTGGCCGAGGCAGTACAACTCGTGGCCCCATTCGAGATCGCTCCACCGCGCAGGACCGCCCGGGCGGCCGAACACCGTGTTAAGATACCCGTCGCTGTCCTGGGCTGCGGCGATCCGCGCGGTGATCGCTCGGATGCGCCGGTCCACCGCGGGATCGCCACTACGGCCGTGTTCCCATGCGAGCGCCTCGAGCAGCTTGTAGACCTCGCTGTCGGAGAACTCGCGCCCCGTCCTACCGGCGGGAGACTCGCCGGCGGCTGTGGCGTCGAAGTTACCCAGCCACCCCTCGTGCTCGAGCCAGTGTTCGATATGAGCGAGCGTCGCGGCGGCGTTGGCATCCTGGCGGCGTCCCCACGGGCCGCCGGTGATGGTCACCTCGCCGACGCCGAGGGGGCGCAGTCGGGATCGGGTGGGAGCCACCGGCACCACCGGAATTCTCACGTCGGCGCCGGTGGAGTTCGTCAGGTCGTCATGAGTCGACGCCCGAAGTGTGAGAGGCATGGAGGAGGAGTGGGTCACGGTCATCCTTTGAGTGCGCCGGACATGAAGCCGCGGACGTAGTGACGTTGCAGGAGAAGGAAGATGAGGATGCAGGGTGCGGCGAGCACGACCACGCCGGCTTCGGTGGCGCCGTAGTCCACGATGCCCATCGTCTGCCCGCGCAGGTTCGCGATCGCGAGTGGCAGCGGAATCTTGTCGGAGTCCGAGACCAGGATCAGCGGGGTGATGAAGTCGTTCCACGCCGCCAGGAAGGCGAAGAGTCCCACCGTGATCAGTCCCGCACGAACTGCCGGCAGCAGCACCCGGACAAGAGCGGTGAACGTGCCGCAGCCGTCCACGAGTGCGGCTTCCTCGAGTTCCTTCGGCACAGCCTCGAACGAGATGCGCATCATGAAAGTTGCGAACGGCAGCTGGAACATGGTGAGCACCAGCGCGAGTCCGACGAGGGAGTTCTGCAATCCGATGCCGTTGAGCAGGACGTACAGGGGAATGAGGAGGGTTGCGTACGGCACCATCAGGATGGCCAAAGTGCCGAGGAAGAGAATATTCTTTCCCGGGAACTCGAATCGAGCGAAAGCGTATCCGCCCAGGAGCGAGACGACGACGGTGAGCACCACGGTCAAGCCCGACACGAACATCGAGTTGAGCAGGTACTGCCCCACGCCGGCCTGATAGTCGATCAGGGTGCGGTAATTACCCAGACCGATCCCGTCGGTCTGCGCAGTGCCGCCCTGTGGTGACACCGACGAGACCGCCGCCCAGATCATCGGGAACAGGAAGAGCAGGGCGAGGCCTCCCGTGAAAGTGTTGCGGCCCATGGTCGCCAGGGAGCGCGCACGCCGAGGGCGACGCCGTGAGGGTGTCGGCGGTCTGGTCGAGGCTTCGGTCGGCGTCTTCGTGATGGGTGTCGTGGTCATGTCAATCCTTGTCTTTACGAAGACCGAGGAACTGGACGGCGTTGAGCAGGATCAGTCCGGCCAGCACGATGATCGACAGCGCGGCGGCCCTGCCCAGGTCGCTGGAGCCCTGGAAAGCCATGGAGTAGACCAGTTGGACGATGGTGACCGTGCTGTTGTCCGGCCCGCCCTTGGTGAGAATGTAGAACTGGTCGAAGGCAAGCAGGGATCCGGTGACGCAGAGGATCGTCGACAGCGCCAAAGACGGTCGCAACAACGGCAGCGTGATGTGCCGGAACGTCTGCCAGGCACTCGCACCGTCGATCCGCGCGGCCTCGAACACGTCGCCGGGAATGGACTGCAGTCCCACGAGCAGCAGCAGCATGTAGAAGCCGGCGAAGCGCCACACGACCAGGGCGACGGTCGACCACAGCGCCCTGTCCGGGCTACCGAGGAAGGAGACCGGGTCCTCGCTCAGACCGGTCCACCGGAGCAGGGCCGTGAACGGGCTTGCCTGAGGGGAGTACAGCGCGTAGAAGAGCAGTGATGCCGAAGCCAGACCGAGTGCGCTGGGGATGAGGAACGATGTGCGCACGAAGGACGACCAGCGTCCCGACTCCTGCACCAGCAGAGCCATGCCCAGTGCGAGGCCGAGCAGGATCACGGTGGTCACCGCGGTGTACTTGACGGTGAACCACACTGCGGGCCAGAACAATCGGTCGGTGGCCGCGTCGGAGAAGTTACTCGGGAAGTTCAGTCCGCGGTCGCCGGTGAAGAGCCCCCAGTCCGACACCGACATCCGGAAGACGAGGACGACGGGGATCACGAAGAAGACGACGAGGAACGCTGCGGTCGGAGCCGCGTAGAGAATACCCTGCCGTTTCCGGGCCCTTGTGCTTCCCCGCTTCCGCACCAGAGGCGGTCGGGTCGCGCGGGCCGGCGGGGCCGCGGTGGGGGTGCCGGTCATACTCGTACTCCTCGTCGAGTCCGCTGAATGTCTCTACTTCTGGAGAAGATCGGTGATCGCGTCGTTGTCCTGCTGCAGCGTCGACGGGTCACCGAAGACCTGGTTCCGCACCAACGTCGACCACGGGCTGCCCACCGCGTTGAAGGCCTGCTGGAAGTTCAGGGCCTTGGGAGTTCGGCTGTCCGGGGCCGTGGAGACCGAGTTGATCAACTGGACGCGGGGGTCGGCGGTGAACTCGTTGTCCAGGAAGTCGGCTCGGGCGGGCGTCACGTTGTTCGCGGCCAGCACTCCGACCTGCGCGTCCTCGCTCATGAGCCACTGCATGAAGTTCCAAGCCTGGTCGGGGGTGTCCGAGTCCTTGCTGATGCCCAGACCGTCGCCGCCCACGAATGTAGACGTGCCGCCGTCGACACCCGGGATGGCGCTGACACCCACGTCGACAGTCTCGCTTGCCTTCTGCAAAAGCGTTGCGGGGTAGGGCATCACGCCGATCTGACCCTGCTGGAAGGCTGCGGTCCATGTGGCGCCGGTCTCGTCGGCCGCGCCGGGCGCGATCGCGCCGGCATCCTCGAGATCCCGCCACACGCCGTAGATGTCCTGTGCGGTCTCACCGGCCAGGTTCGCGGTAGTTCCGTCGTCCTCGAGAACGTCCTCGCCGCTCGCCCACATCATCGGAAACCAGGTGAAGATGCTGCATCCACCACAATTGCCGCCGAAGTAGGTGCCGTGTGTGTCGGGCTTGTTCAAGGACTCGACGGCGAGTGCCTGATCGCGGAACTCGGTCATCGTGGTGGGGCCCTTCTCCGGGTCGAGCCCGGCCTCTCGATAAAGGGCCTTGTTGTAGAACATGACCGACAGGTCGAGGACGAACGGCAGCACGTACTCCTGGTCCTCGAAGGTTCCCGCCTCGACGATCGACGGATTGATCTCGTCGCGATAGTCGAGGTTGCCGATACGTTCGGTCAGATCCCCGAAGAGGCCCGCCGATGTCCAGTTCGGCAGATACACGGCGTCCGCTGCGAAGAGGTCGGGCAGGTCACCGGAACCGGCCGCCGCGCCCACCTTGGCGACGTAGTCGTCGTTGGGCACCACGGTGAGCTCGACCTGGTTCTGGTGCGACGAGTTGTAGGCGTCGACCAGCAGATTGGCCTGGGCTTCGAGAGGTGCGCGCGTCCAGAGCGTCAGCGTGGTTCCGTCGTCGACGCCCTCCACATTGGACGGATCGCCCCGCACGACGGTCGAGGACGAGCCGCAGGCGGAGAGTGCCACCGTCATCGTGACGACTGCGAGCGCGGCGGCGGCGCGGGTGGTGCGGCGGCGTGGAGTCCACGTCATCGTGTTGCCTTTCTGGTGCGCGGCATCGACGCCGCATCGGAGCGAAACGTTTCGGAGTGACAGGTGGTGCGGGAACTGGTGATTCTGCTGAGTGCCTGCACTCGGCGGTCCGATGTCGTCGCCAAGTGTGATCCACGTCGCTAAAACGTTTTCGGACCATAGCGCCGTTTCAGCACGCGGGTCAACCCCTGCCGTCTAAAGTCGTGTCGGAGAACAGCCCGCGTCGGGGGCTGCGAAGGAGGGCGATGAGCGTCGAAGAGGTGCCACCGAAGCGTCGGGGGCGGTCGGCCACACTGCGTGACGTAGCGACACTGGCGGGCGTCTCGATAGCCACGGCATCGAAAGCCCTCAACAATCGTCGACACGTCGGCGCCGAGACCCGCGTCCGGGTGCAGTCGGCCGCTGATCAACTGGACTTCTCGCCGAACGCGTTGGCTCAGGGCATGGTGGCGCAGCGCAGCGGTACCGTCGGTCTGATCACGTCGGATCTCGTCGGACGGTTCAGCATTCCCGTGCTGCGGGGGGCCGAGGACGCCTTCGGGTCGGAACGCATGTCGGTGCTGCTGTGCGATGCGCGCGAGGACCGCATCCGCGAGCAACATCACCTGCGCGCACTCATGTCCCGGCGCGTCGACGGTCTCATCGTGGTGGGTGCGCGCCCGGACCCGAGGCCGTCACTGGGAAAGGAACTGGAAGTACCCGTCGTCTATGCGTACGCGCCGTCCGACGACCCCACCGACATGTCGGTGGTCGCGGACGACCTCGTCGGCGGACGACTCGCGATGGATCATCTGCTGGTCTGCGGTCGACGCAGAATCGCCCACATCACCGGCGATCCCGGCTACGGAGCGACGCAGGAGCGCGCCCGCGGCGCGAGCGAACGTCTCCAGGAGGAGGGGCTGCAGCTCGCCGGCGGGGCCGTGATGTTCGGCGAGTGGTCGGAGGCCTGGGGCAGGGGAGCGACTCGGCTGCTGTTGGAGCGTCAGCCGGATCTGGACGCTGTCTTCGCGGGGTCCGACCAGATCGCGCGCGGGGTGCTCGATGCGCTGATCGAAGCGGGGCGCCAGGTTCCCGAGGAGGTCGCCGTGATCGGTTTCGACAACTGGGAGGTGCTCGCGACCGGGTCGCGCCCACCCCTGACGACGGTCGATCCGTCGCTGGAGAACATCGGACGCGCGGCCGCGATGCGACTCGCGGCCGCGATCGAGGGGAATGTCGGGAGTGGGATCGAGGTGGAGCCGTGCCGCCTCGTCACCCGCTCCTCGACTGCCCCTCTGCACTGAGCCGTCCTGCACCGAGGATCGATCAGCTCACGATCGCGAACAACACCCCTGCCACGGCGAAGCTGACGACCGACAGCACGGTCTCCAACACGGTCCACGTCTGCAGCGTCTGCTTGACGGTGAGGTTGAAGAACTTGGCGATGATCCAGAACCCGCCGTCGTTGACGTGGCTCAGGATGATGGAGCCGGCAGCGATGGCCATGGCGATGAGCGCGACCGACATCTGCGAGTAGTCCTGCGCCGCGACGAGCGGTCCGACGATGCCACCGGTCGTGACGATGGCGACGGTGGCCGACCCCTGCGCGATGCGCAAAGCGCAACTGATGATGTAGGCGAGCACGATGATCGGCAGTCCCGCCGCGGACATGGTGTCCGCGAGTGCGGTGCCGATGCCGGTGGCCGAGATGACCTTGCCGAAGAACGCGCCGGCCCCGACGACGAGGAGCAGCATGCCGACCGGGCGGAGCGATTCGCCGGTGAGAGTGGACAACTCCTGCACCGTCGAACCGCGGCGGATGCCCAGGACGTAGAACGCGATGAGCACCGCGATGAGCAGAGCGACCGCGGGGGTGCCGAAGAACGTGAGGACCTGGAGCAGGTTGCCCTCGTCGAGCAGAATGGTGCCGAACGTGGCGCCGAGGATGAGCACCAAAGGCACCGCGATGATGGCGCCGATGGTCGCGACGGACGGGGGAGTGGTGACCACGGGACGCTTCGTCTCGACGGCGGTGCCACCCGACGTGTGCGGTCCGTCGTCGTCGGCATCGTTGACGAAGTCCTCGGGCACCTCGACGATGATGCGCTTGCCGATGTAGCTGCCCCACACGAGACCTGCCGCGATGAAACCGGGGATGCCGCAGATGAAGCCCATGAGAATCAGCCAGCCCAGGTTGACCTCGAGCAGGCCGCCCAGAGCGACGGGGCCGGGGTGCGGAGGCAGGAACGCGTGCGTCATCGACAGGCCCGCGAGCATCGGAAGTGCATACAACACCAACGACTTTCCGCCTTGTCGCGCCGCGACGTAGACGAGCGGGGCGAGAACGAAGATGCCGATGTCGAAGAAGACGGGGATGCCGAAGATGAGGCCGAGCAGACCCATAGCGATGGGTGCGCCGCGATCACCGAAGACGCCGAGGAGCTTGGCGGTGAGTGCCTGCGCACCACCGGACCTCTCGAGGATGGCACCGAGGACGGTGCCCAGTCCGATGATGACGGCGATGTGGCCGAGGATGCCGCCGAAGCCCGTCTCGAGAATCGAGTCGCCGCTCTTGATGGCGGTACCCACGATCTGCGACACCGGGAGTCCGGCTGCGACAGCGAGTCCCAGGCCGACGATGAGGAGGGCGATGAACGGTTCGAGCTTGACCTTGATGATGACGACGAGCAGGACCGCGATCGCGATACCGCACAGAACGAGGAGTCCGGGAGTGGACGTCCTCAACCAGTCGACGACGGAACCCATGAGGTTGCCTTTCGAAGTATGTGGAGAGTCAGCGGGAGAGTGAGTGGACGAACGAGGTGGCGCGAGCGGTGATGTCGTCTAAGAGCCCGGCCGCGACCGCGGCCGGTGGAACGACGTCGGTGCCCGCGGTGACGGCGACGGCGCCGCGGGCGAGATAGTCGGCGGCATTGTCGGCATTGACGCCGCCGGACGGAACGAGGGGGACGTCGGGGAACGGTCCGCGGAGATCGCCGAAGTAGCTGGGGCCGAACAGCTTCGCGGGGAAAACCTTCACCGCGGCGGCGCCCAGATCGAGCGCCGCCATGATCTCGGTGGGCGTGAGCGCGCCCATCATGACGGGCACGTCCCGTTCGTGCGCCACCGCGGCGACGTCGGGACGCAGTCCGGGAGTGACGAGGAAGCGTGCACCGGCGTCGATGGCGGCGCGAGCCTGATCACCCGTCATCACGGTGCCCGCACCCATCACGGCACCGGACGACGACGCGGCGCGCAGGCAGTCCAGCACGTTCGGTGTGGTGAAGGTCAGCTCGACGGCGCGCAGTCCGCCGGCGACGAGGGCGTCGGCCAACGCGGCAGGGTCGGGAATGGACGGGGCGCGGACCACCACCAGCGCGCGGTCCTCGAGAATCGTCGCAAGTGCGTCATCGAATCGGGTCTTCATGAGGTTCTTCCGTGAGAGGTGCGGCGGAGGGAGCGGCCGGCGAGTGTTCCGGTGGGGACGCCGTCGCGCACGGCGAAGGAGCCGTTGACGAGAACGTGCGCGATGCCGACGGCCTGCTGCTTGGGGTGGTCGAAGGTGGCGGTGTCCCGGACGGTGGCCGGATCGAAGACCACGAGATCCGCCGCGTGGCCCTCGCGGACGAGACCACGATCGGTGAGACCGAGTCGTGCGCCGGGCCGTCCCGTGAGGTGATGGACGCAGTCCTCGAGCGACATCAGGCCCTCGTCGCGGACGTAGTGACCGAGGTAGCGCGGGAACGTGCCCCAGGCCCGCGGATGCGGACGCTCGCCCACCAGGATGGCGTCGCTGCCGCCCATGTGGTGGGGATGCACCATGATGGCGCGCACGTTCTCCTCATGCCCCACGTGCTGCAGGATGGTGGTGCTCAACGCATCTCGCTGGAGCACGTCGAAGAACACGTCGACGGGTGCGCGGCCCTCCTCGGTCGCGATGTCGAGGACGGTCTTCCCGACGTAGGGGTCGAGATCCGCGTTCGCGACGCCGCTGAGCTGGATCGTCTCCCATTCCACCGTGACGCCGTGGCATCCGTCCGAGCCGTAGCGATTCACGTCGTCGGTGATGCGGCGCCGCACGTCGGGATCGTCGAGACGGCCCAGCGCTGCATCGGGTCCGCCGGACATCGCCCAACTGGGCAGCAGCGCGGACAGGGTGGTGGCGCCGGGCAGGTAGGGATAGGTATCGAGCGTGATGTCGCACCCGTCGGCGATCGCGGCGTCGACCATGTCGAGGAACTCGCCGGCGCGGCCCTTGTTCTCGCCGAAGTTCATGGTGGCGTGGGTCAGGTGCAGGGCGCAGCCGGTCTCACGCGAGAGGTCGATCATCTCCCGGTACGCGCCGAGAGCGTTCTTGCCGTAGGAGCGAGTGTGCGGAGCGTAGAAGCCGCCGAACTCGGCGACGACCTCGCACAGCGCGCGCAGTTCGCCCGTGTCGGCGTACATCCCGGGCGTGTAGGTCAGTCCGCTGGACATTCCGACGGCGCCCTCGGACATGCCTTGTGCCACCAGCTCTCGCATCTGGTCGATCTCGGCGGCGGTAGCGGGACGCTGATCCGCCCCGACGGCCAGATAGCGCAACGTTCCCTGCGGCACCAGGTACGCGGCGTTGGGGGTGATGCCCCGGTCGAGCCGGTCCAGATACTCGGCGACCGAGCGCCACGTGATGTCGAGATCGGTGGGATTGCCGTTCCACCCGGAGATCTGACGGCGGATCACCGCAAGCGTCTCGTCGGAGACGGGTGCGTAGGAGAGGCCGTCCTGACCGAGCACCTCGGTGGTGACGCCCTGGGTGATCTTCGGAACGTGTCCGGGCGCGGTCAGCAGTCCGAGGTCGGAGTGGGCGTGCATGTCGATGAAACCCGGTGCGACGACGTGGCCCCGGGGCACGTCGACGACGGTCTGCGCGTCGGCGTCGGCGACGGTGCCTGGTGCCGCGACCCGCGTGATGCGTCCGTCGTCGACGAGAACGTCGGCGCGGACTCGGTCGGACCCGGTGCCGTCGACGACGTCACCGCCGCGAAAGAGGATGTCCGCCATGATCAGAAGAAGGTGTGGACGAGGTCGACGATGCGCGGGTTCGCCGCGTCGGCGTCGTCGACGACCGGAAGCAGACGCCACTTGTCGAACGCCGTGCAGGGATGCGACAGGCCGAGCCGTGCGACCGTCCCGACGGGAACGTCGTCGCGGGCCGTGCCCGGCGTCCGGAGGAAGGCGTGCTGATCGTTGAGCGCCGAGATATGGTGCCCCGCTTCCGCGTCCCGGCCGCCGATGCGCTGCGGTGTCGGCAGCCCCTCGTCGAACGGGAAGTCGCGCTTGCCCGCATCGAGCAGTGCGAGTTCGGGTTCCGGACGCGACACCACCCGCGCCCAGCCGTGCATCGCGGAGGACAGGTGCTGCTCGCCGACGCGGGAGGCGATGAGCGGGGAGATGTCGGCGTAGAAGCCGTCGTCGTGCACCACGTAGGCGCCCGAGCGCAGCACGACGGCCGTGTCGTCGTCGACGACCGACGAGAGCCGCTCGACCACCAGGTCCTGGTACGCGCTCCCACCCGCGGTGACGATCGCCCGTCCCTCGTACAGGCCGTCGGCGGCGAGACCGGCGTGCAGGGCGGCGACCTCGTCGAGGTAGGCGCGCACGGCGTCCAGTCCTGCGGGTGTGCGGTCGTGGGCCAGCGCGCCTTCGTATCCGCCCACGCCGGCGAGGGTCACCGACGGCGACGAGGAGATCGCGGCCGCGACGCGTCGCGCCTCGTCCACGCTGCGTGCCCCGGTGCGGCCGTGCGGCCCACCGAGTTCGACGATCACCGGGATCGGTCGTGTCACGGCGCCCAGGATCTCCGTCATGCGTGCCACGGTGTCGACACTGTCTGCCCAGCAGACGAACTCGACGTCGTCGTGAGCGTCGAGATCCGCCGAGATCCAACGGAGCGTCACCGGGTCGATCAGGGCATTGGCGAGAAGGATGCGCTGCACGCCGAACGCGCGAGCGAGCTGCACCTGCCACCCGGTGGCGAGGGTGATTCCCCAACTGCCCGCCTCGAGCTGCTCGGCCCACAGCTGCGGCGCCATCGTGGTCTTGCCGTGCGGTGCCAGACGCATGCCGGCCGCATCGGCCCACCGCGCCATCACATCGATGTTCGACGTGAGGTGGCGGCGATCCAGCGTGACGACAGGGGTCGCGAACTCGGCGAGAGTGGGCGCCGTCGCCAGGTAGTCGCGCACGGTGCGGCCCCACGCGGCGGGTGGAACGGACTTGTACTCGGGGCCGAGAGCGCGGTCGTGCAGCGCCTCGACGGCGGCCTTGTCGATCATCGAATCCTCCTGCGCCGGATACGGCGCTGTAGCGTTGCGTATGTTGCAACGCTGATTGCAAACTGTGTTCGGTGTCGTTAGTCTGCAACGAACAGGGACAACTCGCAAGACATCGAAGGGAATTGATGTGAGATCACCCGGCGCGGCGACTCCACGGGTGGTGTGTGTCGGTGAGGGACTCGTCGTCATGGTCGCGCAGCCCGGCCCCCTCGAGCACTCGGACACGTTCGAGCGGTCGGCCGGGGGAGCCGAGGCCAACGTCGCGCGGGTCCTCGCCCAGTTGGACGTCGAGGCGTCCTGGCTCTCGCGCGTCGGTGACGACGGCTTCGGCCGCTACCTGACGGAGACGCTGCGCGCGAGTGGGGTGGACACGTCGGCGGTGATCGTCGACCAGACCCGCACCACCGGCATGTACGTCAAGGAGCGTGGATCGGGCAGCGGTCACGCGTCGGACCTGCCCGCCGGGGAAAGCCGAATGACCTACTTCCGCAGCGGTTCCGCCGCCAGTGCGCTGTGTGCCGACGACATCCTCGGGGCAACTACGGTGCTCGCGGCGGCCGACCTCGTCCATGTCAGCGGCATCACGCTCGCCCTGTCGGACACCGCGCGCGAGGCTGCGGCCGCGCTGGCGTCGTCGCCCGGTCTGCTGAGTTTCGACCTCAACCACCGGCCCCGCCTCTGGGCCACCGGGAGCGCGGATGACGTTCTCGGAGAACAGGTTCGGCGCAGTGACATCGTGCTCATGGGTGCCGACGAAGCGCAGGAGGTGTTCGGCACCGGAGACCCCGACGCGCTGCGTGCCCTGTTCCCCGAGCCGCGCCGCCTGGTGATCAAGAACGACGCCCACGTGGTCGTGGGATTCGACGGCGCCGAGCGTGTCGACGTCCCGGCTCTGCGGTTGTCGGTGGTCGAGAAGATCGGTGCGGGAGACGCGTTCGCGGGTGGCTACCTGGCCGGAGTGCTCCGGGGCGACGGCCAACAGCGGGCGATCAGGCTGGGGCACCTGTGCGCCGCCGGCGCCCTCACCGCGCACGGCGACGCCGCCCATCTGCTTCCGCTGCACCGTCTCGACGCACTGGTGACATCCTCGGACGAGGAGTGGTCGAGCATCGACTACGACGCCGAGAGGGGAATCGCCGTATGAGTCAGAGTGTGTCCCGCGCGCTCAGCTTGCTCCGCGTGCTGGCCGACGGTCCGCGATCGCTGGACGAGTTGGCCGCCCACCTCGACGTGCACAAGACCACGGTCCTGCGACTGCTGCGCGCAATGGAGGCGGAGCGCTTCGTCCAGCACGACCACGAACATCGCTACCGGCTCGGGTCGACGCTTTTCGAGCTCTCCAACCGGTCGTTGGAGCAGCGGGACATCCGGACGCTGGCGCGGCCGTACCTCGCGACACTGAACGCGGAGACCAAGCAGACGATCCACCTCGCCACCTACGAGTCCGGGGAAGCCGTCTACATCGACAAGTTCGACGCGACGCAGAGCGTGCGGATGTACTCCCGTGTCGGGCGCCCGGCGCCGTTGCACTGCACCGCCGTCGGGAAGATCCTGATCTCCGGGCTGCCTGCGGACGAGCAGGTCCGCGTCGCCCATCGCATCGAGTACACCCGCTTCACCGACCGCACCATCGACACGCCCGAGCGCTACCTCGAGGAACTGGCCCTCGTGACCCGTCAGGGATACGCCGAGGACCACGAGGAACACGAGTCGTTCGTCAACTGCATCGGCGTGCCGGTGCGCGACGGAACCGGCTCGATCGTCGCCGCGGTGTCGATGTCCGTGCCCGACATGCTGCTCGACCACGCCCGCGTCCTCGGCACCCTGCCGCAGGTGCGCGCGGTGGCCGAGACCATCTCCGCCGAACTCGGCTGGAGTCCGACCCCGACGAAGGAACCCGCATGACCGACAAGATCGCCGTCCTCACGACCGACGCGCCTGCACCCGCCCACACCTTCTCGCAGGGGGTGCGCAAGGGCCCGTTCGTCCAGGTGTCCGGGCAGGGACCCGTCGACCCGGCGACCAACGAGTACCTGTACCCCGGCGACGTCGCGGCGCAGACCACGCGAACGCTGACCAACGTCAAGGCCATCGTCGAGGCGAGCGGTGCAACGTTCGACGACGTCGTGATGCTGCGGGTGTACCTGACGAAGCGTGAGGACTTCGCCGTCATGAACGAGGCGTACGGCGCATTCGTCCTCGAACACACGAAGGGTGATGTCCTGCCCTCTCGCACAACGGTGTTCACCGGACTGCCGCGCGAGGAGATGCTCGTCGAGATCGACGCGATCGCGGTGGTCTGACACGTCGACCCACCGTCAGGGCACCATGAACCCATGAGACGACGGTGGGTACGGCTGCAGGGCACGTTCTGGTTCGTTCCTGCGGTCCTGGGCGTCGCTGCCGTCGTCCTGGCTCAACTCCTGGTCGCTCTGGACCGGTGGCTCCTCGATCGGGGCATCGGGATCGGCGGGTCGCTGCTCTATCACGTGGGCGCGAGTGGCAGCCGGGACATCCTCGGCGCCATCGGCGGGTCGATGCTCGGCGTGGCGGCGACGTCCTTCTCCATCACCATCTCCGTTCTCGCGACGGCCAGTTCGACCTACGGCCCGCGACTGGTGCGAAACTTCATGGCGGACCGCGGGAACCAGGTGGTGCTCGGCATCTTCGGGGCGACCTTCCTCTACGCACTGATGGTGCTGCGCTCGATCCGGTCGCTCGACTCGGACGGCGACGTCTTCGTACCCGACATCGCGGTGAACGTCGCCGTGCTCCTCGCGGTGCTCGATGTCGGCGTGCTGGTGTACTTCATCCACCACATCGCCCAGTCGATCCAGGTGGCGACGCTGTCCTCGCGCGTGCGGGACGAACTCTCCGCCGCTGTCGACGAGCTCTACCCGACGGAGCCGCCGGCCGACGCGGCGTCGGATTCCGAGGTGACGCTGCCCGACCACGTCGACACGGTGCGTGCTCCGCGTTCCGGAGTCGTCGTCGACGTGGACGAGGACGCGGCGTTGTCCTCGGCCGTCGACGCCGATGCCGTCGTGGTGCTGCTCTGCAGACCGGGCGAGCACGTGATCGAGGGAGACGCCGTCGCGGAGTCACGACGGTGGAGCGGATCCGCCTCCGCGTCGCACCTGCGCGAGATCGAGTCCGCGGTCGAGATCGGCGACGAGCGGACTCCGCAGCACGACATCGAGTTCGCCGTCGAGCAGCTGGCCGAGATGGCGGTGCGGGCTCTGTCCTCGGGCACCAACGACCCGTACACCGCTCGCAATGCCTTGGACGATCTGTCCGTCGGGATGGCCACTCTCGTCGGTCGTCCGCCGCCGTGTGGTGCCAGGACCGACGACGCCGGGACGGTACGGATCGTTCTGCGTCGGGTGCCCGTGGTCGACCTGATCGACCACGCGCTGGGAGCTGTTCGGATCTACGCGATGGCGAGCCCCATGGTGGTCGCTGCCGGTATCCGGATGGCGGAGCGGCTCGGTGCGGCAGCGACCGCGACCGCGTCGATCGACCGCGTCCGGTACCACCTCGACCTCCTCGATGAGGCGTGCCGACGGGAGATGACGGATCCGGCAGGGCGGGCCTCGTGCCTCGACCAGATCGACCGCGCGCGTGGGCGTCTCCTGACGGTCGCCGTGTCCGGCTCACCGTCAGGCACAGTGGAGTCGTAGATCCGCTGCCGAAAGGACCCTGTGCAGACCCGCCTCGCCTCCCTCGGGCTTCTCTCCATCCTGCTCGGCGCCGCGACGGTCGTCGTCCTCGACGTCGTCACCGCACTCGGGTCGCCCGCCCATCTGCGCCGCACCATCAGCGAGTACGGGCTGGGCGCGCAGCAATGGGTGTTCACGGCCGGGGTGCTGCTCCTCGCCGTCGGATCCGGCGCCGTTCTCGTCGCTGCCGTCCGGCAGTCGTTGCTGCGCGCGTCGTCGGTCGCCGCGGTGGCGATGACACTGTGGACGGTGGGACTCGTCGCCGTGGTCGCGGTTCCCAAGCAGGACTGGAGCAACGACGCGACGCTCGGACTCGGCGGCGCGGTGCACCGCGCGGGCGCCGCGGTCGCGTTCGTCAGTATCCCGGTGGCAGTGATCGCCCTCGCCGCGCCGTGGATCCGGTCGAGCGAGTATGCCCGTCACGCCCGACGGACGTTCGTGCTGGGTGTGCTGTCCGTCGTGGCCATCGCGCCCATCGGGTACGCGTTGCTCGTCGGCATGACCACCTCGACACCCTGGTACCGCGTCGTCACCCTCGGCCACGTCGAACGGATTCTCGTCGTCGTGGAGGTGATCGCGCTGATCTCGCTCGCGTGGTGGGTCCGCGCGAGCGCGCTCAGGGAGTCACCGCATCGCGTCGGTGACGCGGTCCACCAGCTCTGAGTCGTCGACGTTCAGAATGGGCGCCCACATGGAGGCCGCATCGGCGCCGTAGGCGTGACCGTGGCCTTCCGGCACCTCGGCGGCGAGCGCCATGTCGAGCGTCACCTGCCAGAAGGTGACCAGAGGGATCCACGTCATCCCCTTGTCGACGTCGACGCCGCGCGGTTCCCGGAGCCAGTCCGGCTTGCCGAACAGCAGGTCGAACGACCACCAGACGATCGGATCGCTGGGGTGCTGCCAGTACACGATGCGCGGGCTCTCCCAGTCCACCAGACCGGGTGCGTCGAGATCGGACGGCTCCGCGGCGAAGCGGACGTTCTGCCCGCCGTAGATCACGGGCAGGATCTCGGGGCTGCCCGGGTCCCGTGAGTCGGTGACACGCGACCACTGCTCGGAGAAGTTGGGCGTCCCCACCCACAGCGCGCCGTCGGTGCGAGCCAGCATGTCCTGCACTCCGGAGAAGGCGTCCTGGCCGCCGTACGACCCGAGCGATTCACCGAAGGTGAGGAGCTTCGGGCGATCGCTCTCGGGACGGTCCTGCACGCGCTGGTAGACGGCCTCGAAGACGGCGCGGCCCGCGATGAGCGGGGTGTCGCGATCGGCGAGGAACGCCAACGGACTGGGCAGGTACGAGTACTGGACCGCCGCGATCGCCGTGTCGCCGCCGGCGAGGTACTCGAGTGAGGACGCGACGGACGCGTTGACCCACCCTCGACCGGTGGTCGTCGCGATCGCCAGGTACTCGCGATCGAAGGCGCCGGTTCGGTCCAGTTCGGCGACGAGTCGGTCGGCGAGCGAGTCGACGGTGTCCCGGCCGAGGCCGAGCCCGTCGGCGTCGACGGACTTGCGTCCCGCATAGACCCGGATCGGGGTGAGGGCGGGCCGTCCCGTCACGGATGCGATCTCGCCCGACGTCGGGCCGCCCGCGACGAAGGTGCGCCCCTCGCGGCCCAAGGTGTCCCACTCCTCCTTCGACTCGGGCGAGCCCGAGCGTTCGGGAGCCGACGGTCGTTCCACGCCCTCGGCGCTCCCGGTGTCGGCCGCAGCGGCGGACCCGTTGGAGATGCGTGAGATCCCGGTGGCAAGCAGCCCCTCGACGGCGAACACCAGCACCACACCGACGGCGACGACGGCGAGACCGCGCGAGACGGGCGGCGGGAGAACACGACCGATCAGTGCGATGAGAAGGTCTGTGACGCGGCGGATTCCGCGCGCCAGCGTGATCACCAGGACGACGACGATCGCGGCGACGACGAAGACTCCGGCGTAGTCCCACGACTGGCTCGGCTCGATGCCCACGAGTTCGCGGGAGATGTTCTGCCACCACGCCCCGAGGACGAGGAACAGCGGGAGCACGACGACTGCGGCGGCGCCGATCGCGTACCAGCCCCACCGTCTCAGTCGTTCGGGCCACTCGCGAGTGAGCTCCATCCGCCGGACGCTCCACACGACGAGAACGCCGACGCCGTAACCGCACGCGACCGAGAGGCCCGTGGCGACGGCCTGCAGGTACCACGGTCGGGGGAGAAGCGACGGGGACATCGACCAGCAGTAGAAGACCAGTCCGACGACGAGGCCGATCGGCTCGAAGCGGGAACACCACCGCCACAGTGCGGTGGCAATACGTCCTCGCTGGTCCTTCGTGGTCACCGGGTGAGTCTAGGTGCTGCGCGGCGACTCCAACCGGGAGCGCAGGGTCCGATCGGTGACAGAGATCCCCTGGTTGACGAAGGGTTCGACCACCTTCGCGAGTGCCTTGCCCGTGAACCCGCCGGGGAACTCGTAGCGGAACTCGACGTCGGCGACGCAGTGTCCGTCGTCCACGGGGGTGACCACCCAGCGAGAACTGGTCTCGAAACCCTTCACCGACGACAACGCGATGACGGAACCGTCGACCCACTCGACGATGTCCACCGTGGAGTGCAGAGCTTTGGGTCCCAGCTTCATCTCGGCGTCGAAGCGGTCACCGGTGCCGCGCGACACCGGTCCGACGGGGACGAACGAGGTGACGCCGAACATCCAGTCCGGCACGTTCTCGTACGAGGACAGATAGTCGAAGGTCGCCGACGCCGGTGCGGCGATCTCGACGTGCTTGGTGATGACGGGCATGAGGTCTCCTGGTGCGGCTGTGGTGTCAGGGATTCGGTCGGTCAGTCGATGCGGATGGTGAGAGCGTCGGACACGGGCACCGACTGGCAGGCCAGGCGCACTCCCCGGTCGAGCTCGTACTGATCCAGCGTGTCGTTGACGCGCATGTGCACGTCACCGCTGACGAGAGTGAACGCGCAGGCGCCGCAGTTGCCCTCGCGGCACACGAACGGGGCGTCGATTCCCTCGGCGAGCATGGCGTCGAGCAGCACGGTGTCGGGTGCGCAGTGGAACGAGTGATCGTCGCCCTCGACCTCCGCGGACACGGGAACGCCCGTGGCCGAGGACGTCTCGACGAGGGTGGTGTGGAACGGGTCGGTGGTGATCGACGTGAACACCTCACGGTGGATGTTCTCGGGCGACATCCCCGCCGCAAGGAGCCCCTGCTGCGCCACCTCCATGAACGGCCCCGGCCCGCAGAGGTACGCGTCGGCGTCGGCGATGCCGGAGACGGCGTCGGTGAGACCGGTGGCAGTGGGCAGGCCCGACGCCGACTCGTGCCAGTGCCGCACCGTGAGGCGGTCCGGATGCTGCTGCTGCAGATCGTCGAGGGTGGCGGCGAACATGACCGAGTCCGGGTCTCTGTTCGCGTAGAACAACACGACCCGTCCGTCGTGCGACGCCAACGCGGTCTTCAGGATGGACATCACGGGCGTGATGCCGCTGCCGGCGGCGACCAGGACGAGCGGGCGATCCCATCGCGCGGGAACGAAGGTGCCCGCGGGAGCCAGTGTCGTCAGTGCGGATCCTGCCGTCGCGGTGTCGCACAACCAGGTGGACCCGAGGCCGCCCGCGGTGCGCTTGACGGAGATCGCGGGGCGCTCGCCGGTGTCGGGACTGCTCGACAACGAGTAGCACCGTGCGGCGGAACCGCCGTCGCTCAGAGGAATCTCGACCGTGAGGAACTGGCCCGGGCGGTAGCGCAGGGCCTCGCCGTCGGCGGTGGACAGGACCAACGTCACCGCGTCCGCCGTCTCGCGGATCACCTCGTCGACCTGCAGTCGGAGTGTGCGGACGGCGGTGTCCGCGGAGTCGATCGCCACGATGTCTTCCCCTCGTCGGCCGGGTGTGTCCGGCACTCCGGACTACACCGAAGATTGTTTCATTGAACTATAGGCCATTGACAAATGGCACAGTCATCCGTGACGCTTCCGGCATGACATCGACGCGTCCGATCCCCGAGCGGGGGTCCCTGCGGTCCCGCGCCGCGGCCCGAGCCACGCAGTCGACGTTGCGACCCATCGCGTCCCGACTGCCGTTCGGACGCGGCGGCGAACGCGTCGCCCGCGTCCTCGTCGAGGTGGCCATGCGTGCCTGCGGCGGAATCGCACCCGGCACGGTCGTCCGCACCGTGCGCGAGGACGGTGTGGTCGGGGAGTGGGTCGACGCGCGGGCAGGCCGGAGGCCGGTCGAAGATGGGGCAGGCCGGAGGCCGGTCGAAGATGGGGCAGGCCGGAGGCCGGTCGAAGATGGGGCAGGCCGGAGGCCGGTCGAGGGTGGGGACGGTTCCGTGGACACCGCCGACCCGATCCTCTATCTGCACGGCAGCGCGTACGCGATCTGTTCCGCACGGACGCACCGCGGCTTGGCGTCGCGTCTCTCCCGCGCGACGCAGCGTCCGGTCTTCGTGGTCGACTACCGACTCGCCCCCGAGTTCCCTTTCCCCGCCGCAGCCGACGACGTCGAGCGGGCGTACCGCTGGCTGCTGTCGAGCGGCCACGCACCCGAGTCGGTCGTCGTGGCCGGTGACTCGGCGGGCGGTCACCTCGCGCTGGACCTGGTGCTGGACAACGCCCGACGATCGGTTCCGCAGCCTGGTGCGGTCCTCCTGTTCTCGCCGTTGATCGATCTGACCTTCACCCTCGCGCAGAACCGGGAGCGCATCCGTCGCGACCCGATGATCTCCGCAGCGGCGGCGCGGGCACTCACCGCGCTCTACACACGCGGCGAGAATCCCGACGGGCGGCGCCTACGACTGGCGGTCGAGGCGGGAACGGCACTGCCGCACTTCGTGGTTCAGGCCGGCGGTGCGGAGATGCTCGTCGCCGACGCCGAGCACCTGCGCGATCTGGTGGTCGATGCCGGTGGCACCTGCTCGCTCGAGATCTGGCCCGACCAGATGCACGTGTTCCAGGCTCTGCCGCGCATCAGCCCGGAAGCGGACCGGGCACTCGCCCGCGCCGCGCACGCCCTGACAGCTCTCCATCGAACAGAGACGAGACACTGATGTTCTCTCGACCCAGACCACGCCTCACCCACGGGGCGGACGCCGTGGTCACCGGCGCCGGCAGTGGCATCGGCCGCGCCTTCGCACTCGAGATCGCCCGCCGCGGTGGCCGCGTCGTCTGCGCGGACATCTCACTCGAACGCGCCGAGGAGACGGTGCGGATGCTCGACGGCCCCGGCTTTGCCGTCCAGTGCGACGTCGCCGTGCAGTCGCAGGTCGAGGATCTCGCGCTGTTCGCCGAGCTCGAGTTCGGTGGCGCGCCGACGCTCGTGATCAACAACGCCGGCGTCGGCATCGGTGGCAAGCCGGTGGGCGACATCGGGTTCGAGGACTGGAACTGGGCGCTCGGCATCAACCTGTGGGGAGTGGTCCACGGCTGCGAGACGTTCGTTCCGCTGCTCCGTACCGCGGGTCGCGGCGGCATCATCAACGTGGCTTCCGCCGCGGGATTCGCGGCGGCACCGACGATGGGGCCCTACAACGTCGGCAAGGCGGGCGTCATGTCACTGTCCGAGACTCTCGCGGCCGAACTCTCCGGGTCGGGTGTCCACGTGACCGTGCTGTGCCCGACCTTCGTCAAGACCAACGTCGCGGTCGACGGTCGCATCACCGAGCGCTCCACGGAACTCGCGCAGAAGTTGATGCGGTGGACCGGCTTCTCACCCGAGCGGATCGCCGTCACCACGCTCGACGCGCACGACAGGAACCGCCTCTACGTCGTGCCCCAGCTCGACGCGAAAGCCATCTGGCTGACGAAACGGCTCCTCCCCACCCTCTACACCCGCGGAGCAGGGCTGCTCGACCGCCTGCTCCCCGGCGAGCCCGCCCCACAGTCCCTTCCCGCTGTTTCCGCCTCGACAGGAGTATGACGATGGCCTTCGACTTCGACGCCATGCTGGACAAGATCAAGGACCGCCAGTGGTCCCTCGCGGACATCGACTGGGACGCCCCCGGCGCCGAGATGATCCCGCCAGAGCAGCATGCCAAGCTCAAGCCGTTCCTGTCCGACCTCATGTGGATCGAGAACGTCGGTGCGCGCGGATTCGCCGCGATGGCACGCAAGGCGCCCACCGAGACGCTGCGCGAGATCTACCGTTACTTCCACGCGGAGGAGCAGAAGCACGCGAATGCCGAACTGGCACTGATGCGTCGGTGGGGCATGCTCGAGAACGACGAGATCCCGCAGCCGAACGTCAACGTCAAGCTGATCATCGACTGGCTCGACAAGTACTCGGATCAGACGCCGCTCGCCGTGCTCGGCACCGTCATCCCGATGCTCGAGGTCGCGCTCGACGGTGCGCTGGTCAAGTTCATCGTCGACGAGATCGACGACCCGGTCTGCCAGGAAGTGTTCAAGCGCATCAACGCCGACGAGTCGCGGCACCTCGCCGTCGACTTCGAGGTCATCGATCTGCTGGGCCACGCGAAGATGCGCCGCATTCTCGTCGAGACGATCGGCGCCTGGATGCATCCGTCGCTCATCATCGGCACCCTGCGGTACATCCCACTGCTGAACAAGATGCGGGACAACATCGTCGAGATGGGTGTCGACGAGGAGCGCCTCTACACCGCGATGAAGCGCTTCAAGAAGGTGGGCGAACGCAGCGAGTTCCCGAAGCGTCTGCCGATGTACCGCTTCATCAGCTGGCACGGGAGCGTCGTCATCAACCGCGACCACCCATACCACAAGTTCGCCGACTCGATGGTGACGCTGACGGCCAAGTACCCGAAGCGGCTGCTGCGCCCGCAGCCCACGTGGTCCAAGGAACTCACGTACGAGCCCGTCGCATGACCGAAATTCTCTCCACCGCCATCATCGGAGGCGGATTCGCCGGCATCGGTGCCGCGATCCGGCTTCAGCAACGGGGGATTCGCGACATCGCCATCCTCGAACGCGGCACACGTGCCGGTGGGACCTGGCGTGACAACACGTATCCCGGTGCAGCCTGCGACATTCCGTCCCGCCTGTACTCGTACAGCTTCGCCCCCAATCCGGACTGGTCGCACACCTACTCCGGGAGTGCGGAGATCCTGGGCTACATCGACTCGATGGTCGAGAAGTTCGAGCTGAGCCGCTACCTCCGGTTCGGTCACACCGTCGTGGACGTCACCTGGCACGAGTCCCGGTCGCTCTGGGAGATCTCGGTCCAGGACCGGGAACCCGTCCTCGCCCGCACCGTCGTGATGGCGTCGGGACCGCTGGCGAACGTCAGCCTGCCCAAGATCCGCGGCGTCGAGACCTTCGCGGGAGCGAAGATCCACAGCGCCCGGTGGGACCACGACTACGACTTCGCCGGCAAGAAGGTCGCCGTCGTCGGCACCGGAGCCAGCGGCGTGCAGATCGTTCCCGAGCTGGTGAAGGTCGCCGAGTCGGTCAAGGTCTTCCAGCGCACGCCGGGGTGGGTGCTGCCCCGCACCAACTTCCGCACCCGCGGACTGACTCGCGAGATCTACCGCCGCGTGCCCTTCAGTCAGAGCGTCGCGCGCAAGGCCTGGTTCTGGGGCCACGAGTCGGTCGCCCTCGGGGTCGTCTGGAACTCGCCGCTCACGCGCGTGGTGGAGGGAGTGTCGAAGCTGCACCTCCGCAGTCAGGTTCCGGATCCGTGGCTGCGGCGCCAGCTCACGCCGGAGTTCCGCGCCGGGTGCAAGCGCCTGCTGATGACCAGCAAGTACTACCCGGCGCTGCAGAAGGACAACTGCACGCTCGTCACCTGGCCCATCGCGCAGATCTCCGAGAAGGGAATCCGCACGGTCGAGGGAGTCGAGCATCAGTTCGACGCGATCGTCTTCGCCACCGGGTTCGACGTCTCCAAGACCGGGTCGCCGATCCCCATCACCGGGCGTGACGGGCGCGTCCTCGCCGACGAGTGGAGCCGGGGAGCTCACGCCTACAAGTCGATCGCGGTGTCCGGGTACCCGAACATGTACTTCACGTTCGGGCCCAACTCCGGACCCGGCCACAGCTCCGCCCTGGTCTACATGGAGGCGCAGATCGACTACCTGGTGGATGCCATCGCCACCGCCGTGAACCAGAACTTCGTGCTCGACGTCCGCGCCTCGGTGCAGGCCGAGTACAACGCGGACCTGCAGCAGCGGCTGACCAAGACGACGTGGAACTCGGGGTGCTCGAGCTGGTACCTGACCGAGGACGGTTTCAACGCCACGATGTTCCCGGGCTTCGCCACGCAGTACGTCAAGCAGCTCGAGACGGTGCTGTTGCCGGACTACTCCGTGACGGCGGCAGCGACGGCACCGGTCGACGAGGTCGTCGCCGCGGTGTGACCGAGCGTTAGTCTGGAGGTCCGGCCGAGTGGAGGAGTGAGTCGATGACCGAGTACCGCATCGACGAACTGGCTCATGCCGCGGGCACGACCTCGCGCAACGTCCGGGCCTACCGTGAGCGTGGACTGCTCCCGCCCCCGCGCAAGCGGGGGCGGGTCGGCATCTACGACGACTCGCACCTCGCCCGGCTGCGACTGATCGACATCCTGCTCCAGCGCGGCTACACGACCACACACATCAGCGACTTCATCGACGGCTGGGAGAGCGGCAAGGACCTCACCGAGGTTCTCGGTCTGCAGCGCGCCCTCACCGAGCCGTGGTCGACGACCGGCGAGGTGCAGTCGGTCTCCGTCGACGAGGCGCGGCAGATGCTCGGCGACCCCGACGGCGTCCAGCTGTCCAGGCTCGTGGAGTACGGACTCGCGCGTGTCGACGGTGACCGGTGCACATTCACCGATCCGAAGCTGTTGCAGGGCTTCACCTCCCTCGCGACCTACGGCTTCGGAATCCGCGAGGTCATGGACATCCACGAACGGCTCCATGCGGCCGTCGACGGAATGTCCAAGGACATGATCTCGACTGTGAAGAGTCACATCGTCGACCGCTACGGCGAGGGTTGGATTCCCGAGGGTGACGACGTCCTCCGAGCCACCGAGATGTTGCAGATCATGCGCACTCTCGCAGTCGATTCCGTGCATTCGTTGCTCGGCCGCACACTCGACCGCAACCTGCAGGAGCAGCTCGGCGAGTACCTCGAGGTCGCCATCGACAACACCTCTCGTTCGGACCGTCACACAGCCTGACCTCGCTTTTCGGACCAATGGGGCATGGTGGAGTCATGAACCGCACCAGACTGTCCGCCGCTGTCGCCCTCGCCGGCGCCACCGCCCTCGTTCTGACCAGTTGCTCGTCGTCGAGCGAGGAGGGGCAGGCGACGCCGGCGTCCTCCACCGCTGCTCCGTCGTCGTCCAGCACTGCTCCGTCGTCGTCGGCGGCGAGTATGTCCTCGAACGCCACCGTCTACACGTTGCCGGGAACCGGCGTGTTCCCCGAGGGCATCACCGCCGACGACGACACCTTCTACGTCTCGTCGACCTCCGACGGCGCCATCTTCCGCGGCACGGTCGGCAACACCACCGTCGAACCGTTCCTCCCCGGTGGACAGGACGGTCGCACCGGCGCGGCGGGACTGGACGTCGACGGGGACGACGACGAGAACACCCTCGTCGTGGCGGGCGGTGCGACCGGCACCGTCTGGATCTACGACGCCGAGTCCGGCGCACTGCGCGGGAAGTTCACCAACGGGCTCGGCCAGGACGCCACGTTCCTCAACGACGTCGTCATCGCCGACAACGGCGACGCCTTCATCACCGACTCGCGCAACCCCACGCTGTGGCGCATCCCGGCGAACGCCACCGGCGAGGGCCAGTTGGAGCCGTTCGTCGACTTCACCGGATCCCCGTTCGCGTACGGCGAGGGCTTCAACGCCAACGGCCTCGTCGAGGCGGACGACGACAACGCGTTGGTGATCGTGCAGTCCAGTACCGGCAACCTGTACCGCGTGGCCCGCGATTCCAAGGCCGTCACGCAGGTGGACCTCGGCGGCGCGACACTTCAGAACGGCGACGGCATGGAGATGGAGGACGACACGCTCTACGTGGTTCGCAACCGCGACAGCCTCATCGCCACAGTCGATCTCGACGACGACGGCAACCGTGGGCGGGTGACCGGTGAGATCACCGACCCCAGCTTCGCCTACCCCACCACCGTCGCCGACGTCGACGATCAGCTGCTGGTGGTCAACAGCCAGTTCGACAAGCGTGGGGGCACTCCGGTGGAGCCCTTCACCGTGGTCGGTGTGCCTGAGCGGTAGGGGTTGGGCTGGGGGTGTGCACTGATTGCGTGAGGTGCGCATCGGTCGGTCGGTGCGTGCGCGCCGGTGGTTGGCGGCTCGTAGCGGGTGTGTGCACGGGTTGCGCGGTGCGCACACCCTTTCCTGCCGGCGGAGCGGGGTGTGGGCGGCTGGAAGTAGTGCGGGTCGGTCGGCTGGGTGGTGCTTGCCGGTGGTTGGCGGCTCGTAGCGGTGGTGTGCACGGGTTGCGTGGTGCGCACACCCCTTTCCGCCGGCGGAGCGGGGTGTGGGCGGCTGGAAGTAGTGCGGGTCGGTCAGCGAGGGCCGGTGTTGCCGATGCGGGACGTCGAGTCGTCCTCCGTTTCCTGGTACCCGCGACCCGCTTCGAGGAAGGCCTCGCGGAGTTTGGTGACGGCGTTAATGTGGGCCGCGAGCACGGAGCTCAGTGAGCCCTCCGGGCCGTGGCTGAGGTCGGAGTACTTGCGCTCCAACGCGAGTCCGGAGGGCAGAGTCCCGAAGCCGCCCGAGAGAGTGCTCTGTGTGACGGAGTACGACAGTGCGTCGAGGCCCTCGACGAATCGCGAGCAGGCTTGCGCGCATCGTTCCGCCTGATGCGCATCGGTGATCAGATCGCGAGTCACAGCGCTCTTCTTTCAGTTCGGTAGGTACGGAGCTAAGGCGGTCGCCGATGCAATGGCAGCCGCACACGGATCGTTCTCCGAGACCACGGACAGCTTGACGTCGATCAGCACGGTGATGACCCCGCGTGCCCATGGGAACGCCACAACGCAGTTGCGGTCAGAGGCAATGTCGAGTTGGTAGGTCATAGCGTCAGTTCGCTGATCGATCAGCACAGCGTCCGCGTTCACGGTGGTGTCGTTACGGCGTATCTCTTCCATGGTCCGAGTTGTCGACTGCACGCCGAGGAAGTGACTCGCGCTGGTCCAGGTGCAGTATCGCCACTGATCGGAATTCAGTGGACCACTGTCGTCCCTTGTCGCCGGATCTGCCCCCGCCGCCCGGATGGCCTCGTCGGGTACCACGATGCAGGGGTCGAAGAGTTCCATCGCGACCGGCTCGGCGGTGCCGCTCACCCCACCGCACCCGGTGAGTGACGCGACGACTGCCGCGACAGCGAGTACCCCACAGTTCCTGTGCACACGTCGTTGGACGCACGCTCCGCTCCTGCGGTTCCGTGCTCCCACTGCACACAACGGTGTCCCCACGGGCACATCCGACCATCCGGAACCGTTCTGTGTGCAGAAATGCGCGCCGGGAACCGAGCGGGTGGTTGCGGCGTCGAAGGCTGTACCGCGCCACGGCGGTCGATCGGAAGGCCTTCACCATGCACTCGACTACTCTGCCCGTCCCTTCCAGCGGTCTCGGAAGTTTGACCAACGCAACATCATTGGCGGTACTCGTCGCGTTCGCGACCCAGTGTGCGGTGGCGTGTGTCGCCGCGATCGCGGGATTCGGCGCCGTCGTCGTCAGTGCCCTCGCTGCCTTCGCGAGTGCGGACGAGTCGCCCGGCGCGATGTTCGTGGGCTCACTCGCCGATGCGTGGGCGCTCGTTCTCGTCGTCGCTGCGGTGGGGCACGGGGTGCTCGCGACGATGATCGTGCAACGCCGACGTTCGGCACGCGTCGTCGTGACGGCAGTGGCCCTCGTGTGGGCGGTGGCGCTGGTGCACTCTCCGATGGTGTGGCCGTTGGTGGTGGTGCAGGCGGGTTCTGCGCTGGCATGGTGGATCCCGACGTCACGGCGCCCGACCCCCAACTGACTCACACGAGCAGCGCGGCGATGGACCCGGGGAACGTCTCGTCGGGCCTGCGTTCGTAGAGCTCGGCGGGGCGTCCGCCCGCAGCCGACGTGGTGGCGCCCGTACCGACCAGCGCCCCGATCACATGACGGCGGAAGGTGTCCTTGCGCAGCGGGCGGTCGAACACGGTCTCGTACAGGGTGCGCAGGTCGAGCAGTGTGAAGGTGGTTCCCAGCAGGTGCGACGGATCAGGACGGGTGAGGTAGCGAGACCGCAGGTCGCCCACGGCGGCGGACACCATGTCGGCATGGTCGAAGGCCATCGGTTCCACAGGCCGATCCGCCTCGACGGCCAGGAGATCGGTGCCGGAAGGCAGGGACTCGGTGGGCGCCTCTGCGCAGTGCGCCATCGACAGGACCCATCCTCGATCGTCGCGGTCGGGAGCGTCGAACATCCGGATCTGATGGAACTCGACGCCGTCGATGCCGGCCTTGGTGCTCAACGCGCGCCTCGCCGCATCGGCGAGCGTCTCGCCCGGATGCAGGAATGTGCCGGGAAGTGCAGCTCCCCAGGGTGATTCCACCGTCACCACGTTCAGCGTTCCGCCGTGGACGGTGAGAACGGCGACGTCGACAGCGACGGACGGTCGTGGGTACGACGTCAGATCGGAGGGCATGGGTTGCAGCTTAGCGCAGTGGTGCGTTATGGTTAGCGCACAAACGAGCAAAGGGGACGACATGAAGCTGACCGACGAACAGAAGAGCCGCGCCGAGGGCGTCGTGCTCGGCACCGCAGCCGGTGACGCACTGGGTGCCGGATACGAGTTCGGCTACCCGACGCCCGAGACGGTGATCGACATGATCGGCGGCGGCACCTTCGACTGGGCGCCCGGCGAGTGGACGGACGACACGTCGATGGCCCTCTGCATCGCCGAGGCGCTGGTGGAGGGCCGGGGACTCGACGGCGTCGCGGCGAACTTCGTGGCCTGGATCGACACGAACCCGGCGGACGTCGGAATCCAGACGCGCACGGTGTTGTCCCGGCGCAGCAGGTCGGCTGCCGAGATGACCGCCGTCGCCGCAGGACTGTCCGGCAGGACAGGCGGCAACGGTTCGCTGATGAGAACTGCCCCGGTGGCGCTGGCGTATCTCGACGACCCGGTTCAGCTCTCGGTGGCCGCTGCGCAGATCAGCGCTCTGACGCACAGTGATCCGCAGGCGGGGGAGGCATGCCAGATCTGGAGTGCCGGCATCCGGCACGCCGTTCTGCACGGCAACTACGACGGCATCTCGCTGTACCTCGACGCGGCGGAGCCGTCGGTGCGCGACACCTGGGCGCCGTTGCTCGACGCCGCGGAGAAGGGGCGCCCGTCGGACTTCGACAGGAACGGGTGGGTGGTGCACGCGCTCCAGACGGCCTGGTCGGCCATCACGACCACCGAGGAGAACGGGGACCAGCTGACAGCGGCGCTGGAGGCGTGTGTCCGCGCGGGCGGCGACACCGACACCACCGCAGCCATAGCCGGTGGGCTCCTCGGCGCACGCTGGGGCGCCTCGGTGATCCCCGAGGCGTGGACCACGATCCTGCACGGGTACCCCGGACGACGAACCGCGGACCTCGCGGATCTGGGACGTCGCCTCGCAGAAGGAGCAGCAGCATGAGTGTCATCGATGTGGTCACCGGAGACATCACCACCGTGCGGGCGGACGTGATCGTCAATGCCGCCAACTCGACCCTCCTCGGTGGAGGCGGGGTGGACGGCGCCATCCACCGCGCAGGCGGACGAGAGATCCTCGACGCCTGCAAGATTCTGCGGGCGACGACCCTTCCGAACGGACTCGACACGGGTGCCGCCGTCGCGACGCCCGCAGGCCGCCTGCCGGCGAGGTGGGTCGTCCACACCGTGGGGCCGCGGTACTCGGCGCGCGAGGACCGCTCGCCGATCCTGCGCGCAGCGTACGAGCGCTCCCTTCTCCTGGCTCACTCGCTCGGAGCATCCTCGATCGCGTTCCCGCTCATCTCGGGCGGTGCGTACGGATGGCCGGTGGAGCTCGCGGTCGCCGAACAGGTGCGCGCGGTGACGTCGGCGCCCGTGTCCGTGAATCTCGTGACCCTGGTGGCCTACTCGGCCGAGGTGCACCGCATGACGACGCGGGCCGTCGGCTGACCGGTCATCGCCGACGTGCTCGCCACGCCGACCAGGCGCCGGTGGCCCACAGAGCCCAGATCACCAGCAATGGCTGGAACAGCAGCCGGATACCTCGTGCCCGATCGGTGTCCAGCCCGAAAGCGTCTGTGTGCGTGACGAACTGAGAGATATTGCCCGGGAACACGGCGACGAAGAACAGCGCCGTGACCCACCCCACCGCCACCCGGTACCGCGTCAGGGCGACGAGAGCCAGGCCCAGCACCACCTCGACGACACCCGATGCGACCACCACGAGATCCGTGTCGAGCGGCATCCACGTCGGTACCTGCGCGGCGAACTCCTGCCGGGCCCAGAACAGGTGGCTCAGTCCGGCGAACACCAGGAACGCGCCGAGGACGAGCCGCCCGACGATACGAGGCACGGTCGCAGGGGCGGGGCGCGTGGTCATGCCTGCCACCCTACGAGGCGCCGCGCTGCCGGTCCGGTCGGCCGAGAACGCGGCCCAGCTCCTCGTGCGCGTAGACCCTGTTCTCGCAGTAGACGGCGCCGCCGACGCACTCCTCGTCGTCGCAGTCGCAGAACCTGTACGGCTCCGCGTTCCAGCGGCTGCCGTACTGCGACCCCGGCTCCGCGACGAGTGCGGCGACCTCGCGCACCGTCCTCTGCTCGCTGCGTCTGCGCTGCCCCCGGCGATGTCCACCCATGTCCGTCCCCCCGTTGTCGGTGGCGTCACGCTAGGGGAGGGGTACGACAGGTGCCGGCTGCTGTGGGATCTATCGGTGGAACCGGAACTACTGGAAAGCCACGTACTTCGTGTCGAGGTACTCGTCGATGCCCTCGGTGCCACCCTCACTGCCGAGACCGGACTGCTTGACTCCGCCGAACGGGGCTGCGACATCGGACACGACGCCCCGGTTCACACCGACCATGCCGCTCGCGATCCTGTCCGAGACACGCAGTGCCCGATCGAGATCGCGGGTGTAGATGTATGCGGCGAGTCCGAACTCGGTGTCGTTGGCGGCATCGACGGCGTCCTGCTCGTCCACGAAACTCGTGATGGCCGCGACGGGTCCGAAGATCTCCTCGCGCACGATGCGTGCGGACGGCGGAACCTCGTCGAGCACGGTGGGTTCGAAGAACCACCCCGGGCCGTCGATGACGTGACCACCCGTGCGCACGCGGGCACCGGCGGCGACCGCATCGTCGACGAGGGATCGGACGTTGGTGCGCTGCTTCTCGTTCACCAGCGGCCCCACGTTCGTCCCGTCGCTCGAGCCGGGCCCGACGGTGAGCGCCGCGACCCGTGCGGTGAGCTTCTCCGTGAACTCCTCGCGGACGCTCTCGGCGACGATGAGGCGGTTGGCAGCCGTGCAGGCCTCTCCGCCGTTGCGCATCTTCGCCGCCATGGCGCCGTCGACGGCGGCATCGATGTCGGCATCGTCGAAGACTACGAACGGTGCGTTACCACCGAGTTCCATCGACGTACGCAGAACGTTGCGCGCCGACTGCTCGATGAGGATCTTGCCCACCCGCGTGGAACCGGTGAAGGTGACCTTGCGGAGTCGCTCGTCGGCGAGCAGGGGCTCGGTGACCGCGGGAGCGTTCGACGCGGGAAGTACCGACAGGACCCCGGCCGGCAACCCGGCGCCCGCCATGATCTCGGCGAGCAGCAGCATCGTCAGCGGCGTGTCCTCGGCCGGCTTCACCAATACCGTGCACCCGGCCGCCAGGGCGGGGCCGATCTTGCGGGTTCCCATGGCCAGCGGGAAGTTCCACGGAGTCACCGCGAGAACGGGACCCACCGGAACCTTCGTGACGAGGATGCGGCCCGCGCCGGACGGAGATTGCGTGTAGCGGCCCTGAATGCGCACCGCCTCCTCGCTGAACCAGCGGAGGAACTCGGCGCCGTACGTCACCTCGCCGCGGCTCTCCGGGAGGGCCTTGCCCATCTCGAGAGTCATGAGGAGCGCGAGATCCTCCGTGCGCTCGATCACCGCTTCCCACGCTGCGCGCAGGATCGTCGACCGTGTCCGAGGTGCGGTCGCCGCCCACTCGTCCTGCACGGCGACGGCGCTGTCGAGCGCCCGCAGTGCGTCCTTCTCACCGGCATCGGCGACGCGGGCCAGCACGTCACCGGTGGCGGGATCGTGCACCGCGAACGTGCCGCCGTCCGCGGCGTCGACGAACGCGCCGTCGATCCACAGACCGGTGGGGACGGAGGCGAGCAGGGAAGCAGAGTCGGTCACTGTGCCGCCAGCGTTCGAACCGTGTTCTCCAGCACCGTCATCGCGTCGTCGAGAAGCTCGTCGCTGATCACGAGGGGAGGCAGCAACCGGATGACGTTGCCGTACGTGCCGCATGTCAGGAGTACGACACCCTCCGCCAGTGCGTGCGCCGCAATGGCTTTGGTGATGGCGGGATCCGGTGTGTCGGTCCCCGGAACGACCAGCTCGATGGCCAGCATGGCGCCGCGCCCACGCACGTCGCCGATCACGGAGGTCTGTTCCGCGAGGGCACGCAGGCGCGGCATCGCGACCGATTCGATGTGCCGAGCGCGCGCCGACAGGTCGAGCGACTTCATGGTCTCGATGGCGGCGAGGGCGGCCGCGCAGGCCACCGGGTTGCCGCCGTACGTTCCGCCGAGCCCGCCCGCATGGACGAGGTCGAGGAGATCTGCGCGACCGGTGATGGCCGACAACGGCATTCCGCCGGCCATGCCCTTCGCCATCGTGATGATGTCGGGGACGATGCCCTCGTCGTCGCTGGCGAACCACGATCCGGTTCGACAGAACCCGGTCTGCACCTCGTCGGCGATGAACACGACGCCGTTCTCTCGCGCCCAGGCTTGCAGAGTCGGCAGGAATCCGGGTGCGGGAACGATGAACCCGCCCTCGCCCTGAATGGGCTCGATGATGACGGCGGCCACCGCGTCGGCGCCGATCTGCTTCTCCATGCGGTCGATCGACGCCAGCGCGGCCTGCTCACCGGTCAGCCCCGGCTGGTCGCGGTAGGGGTACGACATCGGCATCCGGTAGATCTCCGGTGCGAAGGGCCCGAAGTTCGTCTTGTACGGCATGGTCTTCGCCGTCAGTGCCATCGTGAGGTTCGTCCGGCCGTGGTACGCGTGGTCGAAGGCCACGACGGCGTCGCGGCCGGTCGCCAGTCGCGCGACCTTGATCGCGTTCTCGACAGCTTCTGCGCCCGAGTTGAACAGGACGCTGCGCTTCTCGTGGTCACCCGGGGTCAGCTCGGCGAGCTTCTCCGCGACGGCGATGTAGCCCTCGTACGGCGTCACCATGAAACAGGTGTGCGTGAAGTGGCCGACCTGCTCCCGGACGGCCTCCGCGACAGCGGGATCGGAGGCGCCGACACTCGTGACGGCGATGCCGGCGCCGAGGTCGATCATCGAGTTGCCGTCGACGTCGACGATCACGCCGCCATCGGCATCGGCCGCGTAGACGGGAACGCTGGAACCGACGCCGGCGGCGACGGTGGCGCGTCGTCGGGCCGTCAGTTCCTGTGAACGCGGTCCGGGAAGTTCGGTGAGGAGAGCGCGCTTCTGAGGAAGGCGGTAGCTGATGTCCATGGTGAAGTCCTTCGCAGAGCAGGGAATGTCAGTCGTGGGAGCTCATGACATGCTTGAGGCGGGTGTAGTCCTCGACGCCGTAGGCCGAGAGGTCCTTGCCGTAGCCGGAGTACTTGAAGCCGCCGTGCGGCATCTCGGCGACGAGTGGGATGTGGCAGTTGATCCAGACGGCGCCGAAGTCCAGCGCCGCACTGACGCGCTGGGTGACGCCGTGGTCCTTGGTCCAGATGCTCGAGGCCAGCCCGAACCGAACGTCGTTGGCCTTCTCGATCGCCTCGGCCTCGTCGGCGAACGGTTGCACCGTCAGCACCGGTCCGAACGTCTCCTCCTGGACGATGTCGTCCCGCTGGTCGACTCCGGTGATCACGGTGGGCTCGAGGTAGAAGCCCTTGTCTCCCACTCGGTTGCCACCGGTGACGATCGTCGCGGAGGCCGGGAGGTTCGCGAGCTTGTCGGTGACGGTCGCGTAGTGACGACTGTTGTTGAGCGGTCCGTAGAACGCGTCCGCGTCGTCCGGGCTGCCCGGTGTCAGCTCGCGGGCCTTGGCCACGAGCGCGTCGACGAGTTGATCGTGGATCGACTCGTGTACCAGCACGCGGGTCGCCGCGGTGCAGTCCTGACCGGCGTTGAAGAAGGCCGCCTCGGCGATACCGCTCGCGGCCGAGGCGATGTCGACGTCGCCGAAGACGATGGCCGGAGCCTTGCCGCCGAGCTCGAGATGGGCGCGCTTGAGCTGGCGGGCGGCGGCGACGGCGACCTCGATGCCCGCACGAACGGACCCGGTGATGGACACCAGGCCCAGCGACCGATGCCCGACGAGTGTCGCGCCGGTCCCGCCGTCACCGAGCACCACGTTGAGCACTCCGTCGGGAAGGATTCCCTTGGACAGCTTCGCGAGCACCAGAGTGCTCTCGGGCGTGGTGTCGCTCGGCTTGAGGACGATCGTGTTGCCGGCTGCGAGCGCCGGCCCGATCTTCCAGATGGCCATCATGAGTGGGTAGTTCCAGGGCGTCACCTGGCCGACGACACCGATGGGCTCGCGGCGGACGTAGGAGGTGAAACCCTCCATGTACTCGCCGGCGGACTTCCCCTCGAGCGTGCGGGCTGCACCCGCGAAGAACCGCAGCTGGTCGGCCCCGACGGTCACCTCCTCGTCGGCGATGACCTGCTTCAGCTGGCCGGTGTTGCGGCTCTGCGCCTCGACGAGCTCGTCCGAGTGGGCCTCGAGGGCGTCGGCGAGCTTCAGCAGGGCGGTCTGCCGGGTCTTCGGAGTCGTCTTGCCCCAACTGGCGAAGGCGCGCGCCGCGGCGGCCACGGCGTCGTTCACGTCGGCCTCGGTGGAGATGGGGGAGACGCCCACGATCTCCTCGGTGACCGGACTGATCAGGTCGAGAGTCAGGGTGGACGAACTGGCGACGAACTCGCCGTCGATGTAGTTGCGGAGCACGTCGTGCGACACGAGGTACCTCTCCGTCGGGGCGGCTGGGTGGTTCGATCAGTGTGCGCCTGACGCTGCGAAACGGCAGCGGACAAAACGATGATCGTCCGGGGGTGGGGCACTCCGACTTGTCCAGTGCGGTAGCGGGGGTGTTCTCTTGCGTCGGGAGCTTCCCGACCGGAGAGGGGTACGTCGTGACGGTGTCGGTGCGCTGGGTTCTGGCGCAGAAGGCGCTCGCCCTCGAACTGCGAGCCGGCGCGGGCGGGCTGGACCGCGAGGTGTCGTTCGTGCACACCACGGAACTGTCGGAACCGTTCCGGTGGCTCTCCGGCGGAGAACTGCTGCTCACCACGGGGTTGAGGCTGCCGGTGACGACACCGGAGCGGGTGGCGTACCTCGAGGGACTGCACGACGCCGGTGTGGCGGCGGTGGGGTTCGGCACGGGCCTCTCCTTCGCTGAGGTGCCGTCCGACCTCGTCGAGGCCGCTGATCGGCTGGGTCTGCCCGTCCTCGAGGTCCCCCTGCCCACGCCGTTCGCGGCGGTGGTGACTCTCGTGATGAATCGGTTGGCGGAGCAGCAGTACGACGCCGTCGTGCGTGCGTCCCGTGCGCAGCCGCGGATGACCCGCGCCGTGGTCGCCGGGGGCGCCGCCGCGATCGTCCGGGAGCTGGCGACGGCCACGTCGTCCGCGGTGGTGCTCCTCGACGACACCGGACGGGTGCTCGAACAGCATCCGCGCGGTGGCGGTTCCGGTGTGCTGGACGAGATCCGCACCCTCGCAGCCGAACGCGGAACCGTGTCCAGCCGGGTCTCGGTGACCCCGGCGGGCATCTCGATCAGTGTGCAGCGCATCGCCATCGGCTCGGCGACGCACGGCCACGTGGCGGTGGTGGGGCCGATGCTGGGGAACGTCGACCACATTCTCGTGGGTCACGCGGCGTCACTCCTGGCGCTCGACTTCGAGAAGCCGGCGCGGGTACAGTCGGCGCAGGACAAGCTCAACTCCGTGGCACTGAGCCTCGTGCTGTCCGATCTCGACGGCCTGGCACCCGTGTGGGCGCAGATCGACCTGGCCGCGGGGGCCGACGGCACCGTGCGCGCCGTGACCGTCGATGCCGACACGCCCTCCCGAGCCCAGCGTGTCGAGGCCGCGATGGCGACCCACAGCGCAGCGGCGGGCCGTCAGCTGTTCGCTCGACGATGGTCGTCGCGGGTGACCCTGGTGGTGCGCGGAACGGACGATTCGACGTGCGCGGCATCGACGATCGCCGGTCTGGAGATCTCGGAACGTCGGCGGCTCCGGGTGGGAATCAGTGCGCCGCATCCTGTTCCGCAGCTCGCGCAGGCGGTGGAGGAGAGTCGGCTGGCGGCGTCGTCCGCCGCGGCGGGCGCCGATCCCGTGGAGTTCGGCTCGTTGGTGGGCGGCGTCCTGCTGGCGCACGCCTCGACGCGTCAGGCCCTCGCTACCGTCGGTGACGCGACCATCGCGCCCCTCGAGAAGTACGACGCCGCCAACGGGACCGACCTGGTGGCGTCCCTGCGTGCGTTCCTCGAGGCGAACGGCCACTGGGAGTCGGCGGCCTCGGCCCTCGGGGTGCATCGACACACGTTGCGCAGCAGGGTCTCGCGCATCGAGGCGACGGTGCCGTGCTCCCTCGACGATGCCCGCGTGCGCGCCGAGCTGCTGCTCGCCCTCATCGCACGCGGGACCTGACGGTCAGCCTCGAAGCGCGCTCACGATCACCTCGGCGGTGCGGTGGCCCATGCGCACGGCTCCGTCGACGTGCTGATACCCCTCGGCCGCGATGTCGGAGCAGGAGAAGTGGATCGGGCCGACCGGGGTGCGGACGTCGCGTCCGTAGCGGTGCAGACCGCCGAGATCGAAGCTGGCCGCGTACGCGCCGCGCGTCCATTCCTCGGTGCCCCAGTCGGACTCGTAGTAGACGACCGGATCGAGCGCCTTCGGTCCGAGATACGTGGCGATCGACTCGAGGATCGTGCGCTTGCGCTCCGCGGCGCCGAGTTCGAACATCGCGTCCGCCTTCTCGTCGGAGACGAAGGCAACGAGGGTGCCACGGGAGTCCTCGTGGTTGGTGTTGTCGTACACCTCCTGGGCGATCTGGGTGGCGCCGAAACCTGTGCCCGACAACCCTTCCTCCCGCCAGAACGGACTGTCGTACACCGCATGCACCTTGATGACGAGACCGAGGGACTGGTGCTGATGCATCTGGTGCTGACGGCGAGGGAGGGGCGGGTCGTACGAGATCCGCGTGTACAGATTCGGCGGCACGGCGACGATCACCCGGCACGCCGTCACCTCGAGCTCCCCGTCCGCGAGAACGGTGACGCCGTCGTCGGTCCAGCGGATCGTCCGCACCGGCGCGTTCAGGTGCACGTCGTCACCGAGGCGCTCGGCCATGGCGACCGACACCTGCTGCATGCCCTGCACGACGCGCTTGTCGAGAATGAAGCTGTCGTCGACGAGGTTCGAGAACGAGCCTGCCGACGCGGCCATGAGCACGGCCTGCAGCGCAGAGAATGCATGGGCGGGCTTGGTGAGCATCCCGCCCGCGATGAACATGCCGATGTTCGCGGTGGCTTCGGCGTCGTCGGACTGCTGCGCGAGCCATCCCTCGAAGGACACCGTGTCGAGCTCGCGTGCCTGCGGATGGGCCCATGGTTCCTCGGGCCCGATCTCCGCGGCCAGAGTGTCGAGCATCGCGATGAGACGGTCGATCTCCTTCACGGTCGACTCCGCGACGGGGAAGTCCTCGCCGGTGTAGCGCGTGGCGACACCCGCGGTGTCGACGTAGACGGACTCGCCCTCGCGGTACCGGTCGAACGTCTCGAGCCCCAACTCGCCGAGCAGGTCCATCAAGGCCGTCTGGTCGGGCGAGACCCACTGGCCGCCGAGCTCGAGCACGGCGCCGTCGATCTCCTTGGTCCAGGTCCGGCCACCCACCCGGTCGCGTGCCTCCAGGACGGCCACGGTGAGGCCGACCTTCCGCAGCGCGGTGGCGGCGGCGAGACCCGAGGGCCCGGCTCCGACGATGGCGACGTCCCGGTCGACTGAGGGCACGGTGTGGCTCCTGTTCAGGTGGGGTTGTGGTCATCCCAGTCTGCCCGGTCCGGTGCAAGCACGCGCAACGCCGAAATGTCGCACACCTGTCGCGTCACCTGGACGCCTCGGCGTGGGGGTCGCGGACGGACGGCCCGAGAATCTGCGTGATCGCAACCCTGGCCCGAGGGTGGACAGTGCTCGACCGTGGGGTGCATGACTTCCACCATTCGCACCTCCGTCGTTCCCTTCGTCGTGGAGGCGTCCGGTACCGGCGTCGCCCAGCACCTCGTCGTCGAGGGCACGGCAGGGCACGAGTTCGACGCCGACGCCTACCCGGCTTTCGGCGGCAAGGACGAGGCACCGAGCCCGCTGTTCTACGCACTCGGTGCGCTGACCTCGTGCAACCAGGTCACGGCCACTCTCGTCGCCAAGGATCTGGGCATCACGCTGGGGACGTTCAGCTTCCGCGTGCAGGGTGATCTGGACACCACCGTCCTGGTGACGGGCGCCGAAGGCAACGCCAACTTCGACACCGTCACCGTCGAGGCGACCGTGGAGACCGATGCGACGGGTGACGCGTTCGATCACTTCGTCTCGGAGGTCGAGCGTCGCTGCCCCGTGACGCAGCTGTTCGTGCGCAGCGGTGTGGGCTTCGTGAACACCTGGACGCGCGCCGACCTGGCCTGACGAACCACTCCGGGCTTTCCCAGCGGCCATGGCCTTCCCACCGCCGCGAGTACGTCGATAGTGTCGTCGCATCGCCGCTGATCACGACACTCTGGACGTACTCGCGGACAGCCGGTGGCGTGGCTACGCTCGCACGATGATCAGTCGACACGTGAGTGCAGTGATCGCGGCGCCGCCCGAGGCGGTGTACGACTACCTGGCCGATGTGGACAACCTGACCGCCTGGGCTGCCGGGCTCGCATCGGGCTTCACTCGCGACGGTGACGACCTGCTGGCCGAGTCACCGATGGGTACCGTCCGGGTGCGGTTCGTCCCGCGTAACGACTTCGGGGTGCTGGACCACGACGTGACGCTGCCCGACGGCACCGTCGTCAACAACCCGCTGCGCGTGCTCGCTCACCCGGACGGCGCCGAGGTGGTGTTCACGGTCCGGCAACTGGGGATGACCGACGAGGAGTTCGAGCGGGACTGCGCCGCCGTCGCTGCCGACCTGGAATCCGTGCGCGCGGCCTTCGCCTGACCTCGCTCCGGCACATAGATCACCTGAGCACCTCGATGACAGCAGCGGGATCGTCCGCCATCATCATGTGCCCGGCGTTCGGTATCTCGACGACCTCGACACCGGCCCGACGAAGCCGGCAGGACTGGGCGGGTTCTCCTGTCCTCGATCCGTACACCAGTGTTCGCGGCAGGTGGGACGCCAGCAGGATGTCGAGAACGGTGGTGTCCGGTGGCCCCACGCAGAGGCCGACAGCGCTGCGGTGAAGTGCGACCGGATCGGCCCGCCGCAGCGTCTCGGCCCACTCGGCGTCGGCCCGACCGATGAGTGACGTCACCCCCTGTGTCGCGAAGTCCTCTTCCGACTGTCCCGCGATCTCGACACTCGCGTCGCCGTCGAAGGGGAGAAGGTTCGGCTCGAGCACGGTCAGTCGTCGTACGAGGTCGGGTCGTGCCCGCGACAGGACGATGGCGATGGATCCACCCATACTGTGTCCGACGACGTCGAGGCCGACGAGTCCGTGCTGATCCAGCATCCGGGCGACGGCGAGCGCGTGATCGTCCAGGGTGTAGCCGTCGGTCGCCACGTCGGCGCTGTCGCCGAAACCGAGCAGATCCGGGAGCAACCGCAGGCGGTCGTCCAGTCCCGCGGCCACGGTCCCGAAGGCAGCGACACCCGCCGACCCGAGACCGTGAAGGAACACGGTGGCTCGACGACGTTCGCCCGGCAACACCGCCGTGTGGAGGGTCATGACGCAGACGCTACCGGGTCTCGCTGATTCCGCGGAACGTCCGATTCGTCGTAAATGATGGTGCGGCCGGTGTTTTCAGCGCACTCTGAGGTCACGAGCCGTCGAGAAACGTACTGTCGACCGGGGTGCGCAGAGCGCGCATCGGTCGACAGGAGGACGTCATGGCAGGCATCGCCGACAAGTTCGACAAGGCATACGCGGACAAGTCCATCGAGGAACTGGCCGACGCGCCGGTCGCGGCTCTGAAGGGCGTCAGCGACGGCGACGCGGAGAAGTTGAAGGCCGCCTTCAACATCACCACGGTGCGCGATCTCGGCACCAACAAGTATTTTCTGTGGGCCCAGGCTGCGGCGACGCTCGCGCAGTAGGGCAGTCACACCCTCGCGAGTACGTCCGAACTGTCGTGATCCTGGCTCCCACCACGGCAGTATCGGCGTACTCGCGGAGGGTGGTGCAGGGTGCGGTCAGGCGTCCGACCGTCGGCGCCGCCGGACGCGCTTGGTCACCAGCACCACCACCGCCACCGCGATGAGCCCGATGACGACGTACTGGAACACCGAGGCGTAATCCTCGACGTAGTGCCAGTTCTCCCCGAGGAAGTAGCCCGCGAGCACGAAGATCGTGTTCCACAGGAGGCTGCCGAGCGTCGTGTAGAGCAGGAACTGCAGGACCGGCATCCCGGACACGCCTGCGGGCACCGAGATGCCGGATCGCACGAGCGGAATCATCCGACCGAAGAACACGGCGGAGCGGCCGTGGCGCACGAACCATTCGTCGGCCTTGGTCAGATCGTCCGTGCTGACGAACGGCATCCTGTCCACGGCGGCGTACATCCGGTCGCGGCCCAGCTTCTTGCCCAGCCAGTAGAGGCCGAGAGCGCCCAGCACCGATCCGAGCGTGGTCCAGAACAGTGCGCTCGCGAGGGAGAAGCCACCCTGCGACGCGGTGAACCCGGCCAGCGGGAGGATGATCTCGCTGGGCAGCGGTGGGAAGAAGTTCTCGGCGGCCACGGCGATGCCGGCGCCCGGCCCGCCGATGCTCTCCATCAGGCTGACGGCCCAGCCTGCGATTCCACCCAGTTCCGTACTGGCGGCAGCGGTGACGATGTCGCTCATGCCCGCACTTTACCGGGGGTTTACTCCGCGAGAGCCCGCGCGAGGTGCGTGCCGGTGTGCGTCCGGGCCAGAACGAGCTCGTCGACGGTGCCCGTGAACACCACCTCGCCGCCGTCGTGACCCCCGTCGGGACCGAGGTCGACGACCCAGTCGGCGGCCGCGACGACGTCCATGTTGTGCTCGATCACGATGACCGATCGGCCCTCGTCGACCATGCCGGACAGCAGTCCGACCAGGTTGTCCACGTCGGACGAGTGCAGTCCGGTGGTGGGCTCGTCGAGCACCAGGACCGGGGAGTTGCCCACCAGTTCCGTCGCCAGCTTGAGGCGCTGACGCTCGCCGCCGGACAGGGACGTCAGGTTCTGGCCCAGGGACAGATAACCGAGACCGACATCACTGCACCGCCGGAGTACGTCGCGCACCTTCTTCACGGTGAAGAACTCGCGGGCCTCGTCGACGGACATGTCGAAGACGTCGGCGATCGAGACGCCGTCGACGGTGTGCTTGATCGCGCCGGATCGGAAGCGTCGACCCTGGCAGGTCTCGCACGTACTCGACACCGGGTCGGTGAAGCCGAGGTCGGTGAAGATCATGCCGGTGCCCTGACAGTCGGGGCAGGCTCCGTCAGAGTTCGGCGAGAACAGCGCTGCGGGTTGTCCCGTTCGCTTGGCGAAGTGTGCACGGATCGGATCGAGCAGTCCGGTGTAGGTGGCGGGGGAGGAGCGGCGCGAACCGCGGATGGGTGCCTGGTCGATGACCACCGCGTCGGGCCGGACGTCGCGGAGGTGGCCGTGGATCAGACTCGACTTGCCCGAGCCCGCGACACCGGTGACCGCCACGAGAACGCCGAGCGGGATGTCCACCGACACGTTCTTCAGATTGTGGCTGTCGGCGTTCTCGATGCGCATCCACCCGTTCGGAGTGCGCGGGGTGCGCCGCGATCGACCGTCTCGACGCAGCGCCGTCCCGGTACGCGTCTCGGACTGCCGCAATTCGGGCCAGGTGCCCTCGAAGACCACCGTGCCGCCGTGCTTTCCGGCGCCAGGGCCGATCTCGACGATGCGGTCGGCGATGGCCATCACCTCCGCGTCGTGTTCGACGACGAGCACGGTGTTCCCCTTGTCGCGCAACGCGATCAGCATGTCGTTCAGCCGGTGCACGTCGCGCGGGTGCAGCCCGGTTGTGGGCTCGTCGAAGACGTACAGCATGTCGTTGAGCGTGGCGCCGAGGTGGCGCACCATCTTGATGCGCTGGGACTCGCCGCCCGACAGCGAGGACGTCGCACGATCGAGGCTCAGGTACCCGAGTCCGAGATCGACCAGTCGACGGAGCTGTGTCACCACCTCGCGGCGTGGGCCGTCCAGGTCGCCGAGCGCCCACGTGTCCATCACGTCGGCGAGGTCGGAGACCTGCATCGCGAACGCGTCGGGGATCGAGAGTCCCTCGAGCGTCGCGGCGTGCACCGTCTCGTTGAGGCGAGTTCCCCTGCAGGACGGGCACACTCCCCGCGTGACGATACGGTCGTACGCCTCCTTCGACTTGCCCTTCAACGCGTCGGCATCCTTGGAGAGATAGCTTCGACGGAACCGGGAGAGCAGCCCCTCGTACGTCTTGAACACGGCGTCCGGGTTGACCATCTCGACCTCGCCGGGCGACGCGTCGAAGAACAGGTGCCTCTCGCGCGGGGAGTACTGCTCGAGGGGAACGTCGAGATCGAACAGTCCCGAGTCCGCGTACAGCCGGTAGGGCCACTTGCCGGGCAGGAAGTCCGGGTGCTTCACGGGGCCCTCACGCAACGACTTCGACTGATCCACCAACTCGTCGATGTCGATGACCTTCGCCTCGCCCAACCCCTCGCACTCGGGACACATGCCGGCAGGATCGTTGAACGAGAACGCGTTGGCATAGCCGATGGGCGGGGTGACTCCGCGCGACCACAGCATGCGGAGCCAGTCGCCGATGTCGGTGATGGTGCCGACGGTGGAGCGAGGGCTGCCGAAGAGGCGCTTCTGGTCGACGATGACGACGGCCGACAGGTTGGCGATGAGATCGGCGTCCGGCCGACCGTAGGACGGCAGGAAGGTCTGGGCGAACGCGCTGAACGTGGAGTTGATCTGCCGCTGCGCCTCCGCGGCGATCGTGTCGAACACGAGCGAGCTCTTCCCGGACCCCGAGACCCCGGCGAACACGATCAGCGACCGTTTGGGGAGATCGATGTCGATGTCACGCAGATTGTTCTCCCGCGCGCCGCGCACGGTGATGGTGGACAGAGCGTCGTTCGGTGGCGTCGTCACGCCGTAGGGATACCAGACCGAGCGGACACCCGTCAGCCGGACTGGCCCTGCAACTTGCTCAGTCGGTAGCGCAGCTTGCCCGGACGGTCACGCTCGGTGGTGAGCGAGGAGGTGCGCGCGATGTGGGCCTCGCCGAAGCGGTCCAGCAGGAGGTCGTCCACCATCCGCACCTGACCGGGGCGGTACTGGTAGTCCATGGCCGCCGTCACGTACTCGACTCGTGCGGGGTCGAGGGCCTCCTCGAGTTCCGCGCCCGTCGTGATCCCGTTCGCGTTGACGAGAGTCAGCAGCCACTCGTAGTGACCGCTCCGACTGGGGGTGTAGTCGGGAAGGAGGTCGGTGACGATGGTGCGCAGCTGATCGGCGGTGAGCTGGAGATCCATCCCGCGTGCGGCATCGGCCGCGCGCAGTTCCGTGATCTTCTCCTTGTGGTGCCGATCGGCGAGTTCGAACTGGGCGTCCGCAAGTTCGATCAGCCCCGCCGCGAGCGTGAACGCTCGGTCGATGGTCGGCGAACCCTGCGTGCGGGAGTTCTTGAACCGGATGTCGTGCTCGATCTCCGCCCAGGCGTGCTGCAGCACGGTGCGGATCTGCACCTCGAAGCCGAGGCCGGTGAACTGCTCGCATCCCGCCGGGACGCGGTCGCCGTCCGCACTGAGGATGAGGTGCCGTCCGGCATAGCCGAACACGCCGGACTCCTGGGCGAGGGACGACTTGTCGATGGTCTTGAGCAGCACGAAGTGCTTCGAGATGGCGTCCGCGACGCGGTCGATGTCCGACGTCAGATACGTGATGACACGGATCCCGACGAGATCGGTGACCTCGGCGAGCGGATCGGTGAACTCGAGCGACCCGTCCTCACGGAGGCGGGCGAACTTGCCGGCAGCGGACTCCACGGACTTGGTACGTGCCTCGACGGCGTCGATGTCGATGTCCGCCTCGGAGACGAACGTCTCGACGGCGGCCGACAGCGCTGCCGTGGCCGCGGCGAAGTGATCCCACCGCGCGCGGTACTCCTCGACGGAGCTGTGCAGCCCTGACGGTGAGGGTGGGGACGACGTGGGGCGCATGGTGGAGATTCTGCCCCACCATGGTCCAATGCTCGCGTGACGCTCCGAAGCGGCCCGACCCGACCGGCCTCCGGCCTTCCCGCACGCGTGGTCGACTGGGACGCGACGCTCCTGATCCTGGCGTCCGCACTGATCCTGTTGGCCGCGTTGATCCTCGGCGTCTGGAAGTTTCGCCAGATGGCGACGTCCGAGAACGGGCAGGCGCACCCGTACGTGGACATCGCTCACCGGGCGGCGCTGATGTACTCGTTCGCGACTCTGGTCCTGGTGCCTCTGGTGCACTTCGGCGCGTGGCCGACGTGGGTGAATCTGGTGGCGTCGGGGGCTGTCGTCTTCTTCTTCGTCGCCGCGATCGTCAGCTACGTGGTGCACGGATTCCTGCGCGACACCGACAACCAGTTCGTCCGCCCGGTGCCGGGAACGCATGCGTTCATGTATGCGCTCGCGGCCACCGAGATCGGCGGACTACTGGTGTTGATCGTGGGTTTCGTGCGCGGGCCGCTGTTCGTGAGTTAGCGCGCGAGCTCCACGTCGTCGACGAACGGGTCGCCGTTGCGCGGGGCGTCGAACCGCTCCTGGTCCAGGATGCCTTCGCGCTTGGCGACGATGGCCGGGATCAGCGCCTGGCCGGTGACGTTGACGGCGGTGCGACCCATGTCGACGATCGGCTCGACCGCGAGCAGCAGACCGACACCGGCGAGCGGCAGGCCGAGCGTGGACAGCGTCAGGGTCAGCATGACCGTGGCACCGGTGGTGCCCGCCGTCGCCGCGGAACCGATCACGGAGACGACCACGATGAGCAGATAGTCGGTGATCGTGAGATCGACGCCGTAGAACTGGGCGACGAAGATCGCGGCGATGGCCGGGTAGATGGCCGCGCACCCGTCCATCTTGGTGGTGGCGCCGAGCGGAACCGCGAACGACGCGTACTCGCGGGGCACACCGAGATTGCGCTCGGTGACGCGCTGAGTCAGCGGCAGGGTGCCGATGGACGAGCGGGAGACGAACCCGAGCTGCGTCGCGGGCCACACGCCCGAGTAGAAGTTGCGGATCGAGAGACCGTGCGCCCGAACGATGATCGGGTAGACGACGAAGAACACGATGGCGAGTCCGACGTACACCGAGACCGTGAAGACACCCAGCGAGCCGATCGCGTCCCATCCGTACGTGGCGACGGCGTTGGCGATGAGCGCCGCCGTACCGATGGGGGCCAACCGGATGATCCACCACAGCACCTTCTGCACGATCGCGAGCAGAGAGGCGTTGAACGTCAGAAACGGCTCGGCCGCTTTGCCCACCTTCAGCGCGGCGATACCGATCGCCGCGCGACGACGAGCAGCTGCAGGATGTTGAAGTTCAGTGTGGTGCTCAGCGCACCCTCGGTCTCGCTGGTGCGGGCGCCGAGCGCCAGGAAGTTGTTGGGAACCAGGCCGGTGAGGAAGGACCACCACGACCCTGTGCTCGACGGTTCCTTCCCGAGATCTGGCGAGACGCCGGTGCGCGAACCCGGTTGCGCAACAAGCCCGATGATGATGCCGACGATCACGGCGATGAATGCGGTGATGGCGAACCACAGCAGGGTCTGGCCTGCCAGGCGTGCCGCGTTGGTGACGGCGCGCAGGTTGGCGATGGAACTGACGATGGCCGTGAACACGAGGGGCACCACGGCGACGGTGAGCAGTTTGACGTAGCTCGATCCGATGGTCGACACCGTCTCGACGAGCCAGTTGGGGTTGCCGTCGGCGGCGTCGGGCATGGATCGGGCGATCAGTCCGACGATGACGCCGAGGATCAACCCGGCGACGATCTGGGGCCCGAACGACGTGAGCCAGTGCGGCAGTCGACGGGTGGGGGCAGCGCTGGGCGCGGACATGGTGGTGCCTTCCGAGAATGCTGGGGCGGCCGAGAACAACGGCCGAGAAAAAGGGTGCGCGGTGGACGAGTGGACCGGGGAGGAACACGGTCTATCGACAGATGGCGCTGGCCTGCAGGCGAAGGTCGACGTAGCGACGCGAGGTCAGGAGCAAGGGCACTCGGACGATGCTACGCCCGTGCCCGGGTCAGCTGACGCCGAGCCAGCGCAGGCCCGCGGTGACTGCCGCTGCGGCGACGACCACGAGCACGAAAGGCGCTCTGCGCCAGGCGAGAACAGCGGCGACGAGGACCCCGGCGGGGAGTGCGAGGCCCGCGTCACGGGGAAACGTCGAGGTCGCGACGAGGGCGACGAACACGACGGCGACCGCCGTGGTCATCGACTTCTCGGCCGGCGCGGACAGCTCCCGGCGCCCGCGCAGCGCGATCCCGATCAGGCGGAACGCGAACGTGCCGACGGCGAGTGCGGCGACACCCGCGAGAATGGCCCCGGTGCTCACGAGGCGTCGTTCCTACGCCCGTGTCGGAGCACGAACGGCATGACGGCGATCAGGGCGAGCACCACGGAGACGCCGGCGGGCACCACGACCCCAGCGGCGACGGCGACCACGGCGCCGACACCCGCGGCGATGCGTGTCACGCGATCGCGCAGGGAGGGCATCACGAGTGCGAGCAGGACGGCAGGAAAGGCGGCGTCGAGTCCGAGCGACTCCGCGCTCTCCACGCCGGCGCCGAGGCCCACACCGGCCAGCACGCCCAGATTCCACGCGAGGAAGAGGAACGCGCCGCAGAACCAGAACGAGAGGGTCCTGCCCCGCCTGGTGGTCGAGGCCATCGAGAAGGCGACCGACTCGTCGGTGACCAGATGGGCCCCGAGCAGTCGTGCGGCGGGTCGGTCACCGAGCAGCGGTGCCACCGAGAAGCTGAGCGGAAGCAGTCTGCCGTTGATGAGGAGCGCGCTGGACACCGCGGCCACAACGCTGCCGCCGCCGGTGAGTACTCCGACGAAGACGAACTGCGAGGCGCCCGCGAAGACCGCGATCGACAGGAGGCAGGGGAGCCACCACGGCAGATCGGAGGCGACGGCGATCGCACCGAGCGAGGCACCGACCAGGGTGTCGGCCAGGCACACCACGGCAATGTCCCGCACCGCCACGTCGGGGTCGTCCCGGAGCGTGAGCCACAGGGGTGTTCGCCATATCGAACGCATGGTGCTCATGGTGAACGGTCGCGGTGCCGTTCGTCAAGGCGAACGAGGGGAGTGTGAGACGAACACTGTGGCATCATGCAGTCATGTCCGACAGCGCACCCATCGCCGCGATCGCCGCGTCGCTCGTCCGGGAGCGTCGACGTACGGGCCTGTCTCTCGCCGAGGTGGCCCGGCGCGCGGGTATCGCGAAGTCGACCCTCTCCCAGCTCGAGTCGGGAACGGGCAATCCCAGCGTCGAGACGCTGTGGGCTCTGAGCGTGACGCTGAACGTGCCCTTCGCGCGCCTGGTGGAACCGCCGCGGCAGGAGGTCCGCCTGGTACGACGCGGTGAGGGTCCGTCGATCGCCGCGGAGTCGTCGGACTACACCGCGACACTGCTGTCGTCCTGCCCACCGACCGCCCGCCGCGACCTGTACCTGCTCGCCGCCGAGGTGGGGACGCCCCGGCTGTCCGATCCGCACATGCACGGGGTGATCGAACACGTGGTGGTGTCGTCCGGCCGGGCGGTGTGCGGGCCGGTGGACGCGACCGAGGAGCTGGGGCCGGGGGACTACCTGTCGTACCCCGGCGACGTGCCCCACGTGTTCGAGGCACTCGAGAACGGGACGACTGCGGTGATGGTCACCGAGCAGTACTGATCGAGGCCAGATCCGCTGTGACCGGCAGGCGGTTGCTCAGCAACGCGCACAGCAGGATTCGCGCCTGGGCGGGACTGAGGTCGCCCGCGGACACCGCACCGGCACGTACCAGGTCGGCGCCCCCTCCGCCGCCGCCGTAGGTGGTGACGACACCGCCGGACGGCACCCGCGTCGACAACATCACCGGGACACCGGCATCGGTACACCGGCGCACAGCGTCGACGACGGCGGCATTCGCATTGCCCGCGCCCATCGCCTGCAGCACGATCCCGTCGGTGCGGGCGGACCGCAGGGCGTCGATGACGAGTCCGTCGACACCCGGGTAGAGCGCGACCACGTCGACCCGGATCCCGTCGATCGAACTGTCCGGCAGCGTCTCCCGCGGAACCGGGTCCACCGCCGGCGTTCCGGAGTAGGCATCGAGCGCGGTCGTGTGCGATTTCCGTACCCCGCGGGCCCGGAGAACGCGCGGGCCCAAGGCGACGAGTACACCGTGGCCCCGTCGCTCGGGATCGGCGGCCACGCGGAGCGCCGACTCGACGTTGTGCGGGCCGTCGCTCTCGACGTGGTCCGCGGTGCGTTGGGCGCCGGTGATCACGACGGGGCGAACGTCGGTGTGGGAGAGATCGATCAGCATCGCCGTCTCCTCGAGGGAGTCGGTGCCGTGCAGGACGACGACACCGCTCACCGCGTCGTCACGCAGCGCCTCGGTGACGGCGCCGCGGACGGTGTCCATGTCGAGGAGCGACATCGCGGCACTGTCGACGCACAGGACGTCGGTGACTCGGACCCGGACTCCCACGCGGAGTCCGGCATCCACCAGGACGTCGTGGGCGTGACGGCCCGTGGTGCTGACACCGTCGGGGCCGACGCGGCTGGCGATGGTTCCGCCGGTGGTCAGGACGACGACCGTCGGCAGTGCGGGTGAACTCATCGGGCGACCGTTCCCCCTCCCGCACGGGCGCGCTCGCGGGCGAGCCGCTCGATGCCCGGGCGCGCTGCGCGCCAGCCGATGACCAGCGCGGGAACGATGACCAGGAGGGAGGCGAGCGTCCAGGTGCCGATCGGGTAGTCGAAGCCCATCAGGACCAGGACGACCACCAGGAAGACGAGGGTGGCGATGCCGGTGTACGGGGCGCCGAACAACCGGAAGGACGGCCGCGTCACCACGCCCTCCTTCGACAGGTGCCAGAGCTTGAGCTGGCACAACACGATCATGGCCCAGGCGCTGACGATGCCGAGCGCGGCGAGATTGAGCACGATCTCGAACGCCTGCTCGGGCACCACCGCGTTCAGCACCACTCCGAGCAGGGTAACCGCTGCCGTGAGCAGGATCCCGCCGTAGGGCACGCCGGCCTTGCTCATCTTCATCGCGAAGCGCGGCGCGCTGCCCGCCGCGGCCATCGATCGGAGGATGCGACCGGTCGAGTAGAGCCCGGCATTGAGCGAGGACAGCGCCGCCGTCAGGACGATGAGGTTCATGGCGGTGTCCGCGCCCTCGACTCCGATCGAGCCGAAGAACGTGACGAACGGGCTCTCACCCGCGCGGTAGGCGGAGTAGGGCAGCAGGAGCGACAGCAGCAGCACGGACCCGACGTAGAAGACCGCGATGCGGATGATGACGGTGTTGATCGCCTTCGGGATGACCTTCTCGGGGTTCGGCGTCTCGCCCGCGGCGGTACCGACCAGCTCGATGGAGGCGTAGGCGAACACGACGCCCTGGATGATGACGACGGCGGGCAGCAGACCGTTGGGGATCAGCCCGCCGTTGTCGGCGATCATCGACAGGCCCTGCTCCTGGTTCGGTGTCCCCCTGACGAGGAGGTAGAGGCCGATGCACAGGAACGCCACCAGGGCGAGCACCTTGATCAGGGCGAACCAGAACTCCAGCTCGCCGAAGACCTTGACCGACACCAGGTTCAGCGACAGAACCAGCAGCAGTGCAGCGAGGGCGAAGACCCACTGCGGTACCGACGCGATCGGGTCCCAGTAGCGGCCGAAGAAGTTCATGTAGAGCGCCACGGCGGTCACGTCGACGACGGCGGTCATCGACCAGTTGAGCCAGTACAGCCACCCGGAGACGAAGGCGGCCTTCTCCCCGAAGAACTCGCGAGCGTAGGACACGAAGGACCCGGACGTGGGCCGATGCAGCACCAGTTCGCCGAGCGCCCGAAGGATGAGGAAAGCGAAGAACCCGCATACCGCGTACGCGATGACGAGTGCCGGGCCGGCCTGCGCCAGACGCCCACCTGCACCCATGAAGAGGCCGGTTCCGATGGCGCCGCCGATGGCGATCATCTGGACCTGCCGCGTTTTCAGGCCTTTGTGATAGCCGTCGTTCTCGGCGGCGTGGAGGGCGTCGTCGGCGCCGTGCTGATCGGTGGTCGTGGTCATCGGGTCCTCAGTTCTGGAGGTTCGCGAGATGTTCGGGGCGGAGCAGTTCTTCGAGACGTGTCGCTGTCAGGAGGCCGCGTTCGAGCACCAGCTCCGCGACTCCTCGTCCGCTCTCGAGTGCCTCCTTGGCGATCTCGGTGGCGGCCTGGTATCCGATGTGCGGGTTGAGTGCCGTGACCAGTCCGATGGAGTGTTCGACGCTGTCTCGCAGGTGGGCCTCGTGCGCGGTGATCCCCACGACGCACTTGTCCGCGAGCGTCCGGCAGGCCGCACCCAGGTGCGTCATGCCGGAGGTGAGCGACTCCATTATGATGGGCTCGAAGGCGTTGAGCTGCAGCTGACCTGCCTCGGCCGCCATCGTGATGGTGACGTCCTGGCCGATGACCTGGAAGGCCACCTGGTTGAGCACCTCGGGGATGACGGGGTTGACCTTGCCGGGCATGATCGACGAGCCCGCCTGTACTGCGGGCAGGTCGATCTCGCCGAACCCTGCACGCGGTCCCGAGGAGAGGAGGCGGAGGTCGTTGCACACCTTCGACAGCTTCACGGCGCACCGCTTGAGTACTCCCGAGAGATGCACGAACTGACCGACGTCCTGCGTGGCCTCGACGAGATCCGTCGCGCTGACGAGGGGGAGTGCGGTGATCTCGCGGAGGTGCCGGACCGCTGCCTCGCGGTAGCCGGGGGCGGCGTTGAGTCCGGTACCGATCGCGGTGGCGCCGATGTTGATCTCGTGCACCAACAGTGACGCCTCCTCGAGGCGGGCGCGGTCCTCGTCGATCATGACGGCGAACGTGCCGAACTCCTGGCCCAGTGTCATCGGCACGGCGTCCTGCAACTGGGTCCTGCCCATCTTGACAATGGAGCGGAACTCCTCTGCCTTCGCGCGGAAGGCGTCCTGCAGGATGCGCATCGACTCGGACAGTTCGGCCACCGCGAGGATCGTCGCGATGTTGCAGGCGGTCGGGTAGACGTCGTTGGTCGACTGGCCGAGGTTGACGTGCTCGTTGGGGTGCAGGTGCGCGTACTCGCCCGGACGGTGGCCGAGCAGCACCAGCGCGCGGTTGGCGATGACCTCGTTGGCGTTCATGTTGGTCGACGTGCCGGCGCCGCCCTGGATCACGTCGACGACGAACTGGTCGTGCCACCGGCCGTCCAGGATCTCGCGGGCGGCCTGCAGGATCGCGTCGCCGCGCACCTGGTCGAGAAGACCCAGTTCGATGTTGGCCGCCGCGGCCGCGTACTTCACGGCGGCCAGCGCGCGGATCAGTTTGGTGTTCGACGAGATCGGTCGTCCGGTGATGGGGAAGTTCTCGGTGGCGCGCAGAGTGTGGATGCCCCACAGCACGTCGGCGGGCACCTCGCGCTCTCCCAGCAGGTCGTGCTCGGTACGGGTGGCGGCCACGGCGTTCTCCTTCGCTTGCTGTCAGGCTGTCTGACAGGTTGAGTGTGAACCACGGCACAGTGGATGTCAACGGCGATCTGTCGGAGCCGGGCGCTACGGTCGGGTCGACACCGGACCTCACGGTCGGTGGGACACCATGACGTTCCAGGAGGGCCACGTGCTCGAGCTCCACCGCGCCGAACGCGCGAGCACGTTGGCCACCGGTCTCGCGACGCTGCTCGCCGAGCCCCTCGCGGACGCCTTCGCCGCAGACGTCGTCGCGGTCCCGGCGAAGGGCGTGGAGCGGTGGCTCCGACAACGGCTCTCCCTCTCGTTGGGGGCGGCAGGAGTGTCGGACGGCATCGCGGCGAACATCGACTTCCCGTCGCCCGGCCGCCTGGTCGACGACGTCCTGGCCGTGGTGACGGGCGTGGACGCCGACTCGGATCCGTGGGCCGCGGGCCCGTTGCTGTGGACTGTCCTACGCGTGATCGACGAGTGTTCGACCGAACCCTGGTGCTCGGTTCTCTCCCGGAGCATCGGCGGTGCGGCGGCGGCGCCCGACGATCACCGCCGTGGTCGACGCTGGTCCACCGCGTCCCACGTGTCCGGGCTCTTCCGTTCGTATGCCGCACAACGGCCCTCGATGATCGTCGACTGGGCGTCCGGTGCCGACACGGACGGCGCCGGTGCCCCGCTCGCGCCGGATCTCCTGTGGCAGGCGGAGCTGTGGCGCCGGGTGCGGGAGCGCATCGGGGTGCCCGGCCCCGCGGAGAGACTGGACCCGGTCTGCGACGCCCTCGCCGAGGACGGGTCGATGCTCGATCTTCCGTCGCGCCTGTCCCTGTTCGGGGCGACCCGTCTCACCACCCTGCAGCGACGCGTGCTGCGGGCGGTGGCCGATCACCGCGACGTCCATCTGTGGCTGCCACACCCCAGCCCGGTCTCGTGGGCTGCGACGTCCCGGCGTGCGGGCGCCGGGTCGGTGCGGCGTGTCGACGCGCCGCCGGTGTCGACGGCGGGTCATCCCCTGCTGGTGAGCCTCGGCCGCGACGTGCGCGAGTTGCAACCGCTTCTCGAACCGACGGCCGATGCGGACCGCCATCTCCCCGATCCGGAGCGGTCCGACGCGCGGCGTGTCGAGGCGTCGACGACCGTCTTGAGGCGGATGCAGAACGACATCGTGGCCGACCGCGCCCCGGCCGCGCCCGACGTCCCGGGGATGGACGACAGCGTGCAGATCCACGCCTGCCACGGCCCCGCCCGGCAGGTCGACGTGCTGCGCGACACCTTGCTGCACCTGTTCCAGGACGATCCGACGCTCGAACCGCGCGACGTCCTGATCATGTGCCCGGACGTGGACACCTTCGCTCCGCTCGTGCGAGCGGCCTTCGGGAACGAGGGCGCGGTGGGTGATCCCTCGGCGCACCCGGCGCACGGACTCCGCGTGCGGCTGGCGGATCGGGGGCTCCGGCGCACCAATCCCGTGCTCGACGTGATCGCGGCGATGATCGAGATGGCAGGGGACCGCGTCACCGCGTCGCAGATGCTCGATCTCGCTGCGTCCGAGGCTGTGCGGACCCGGTTCCGCTTCTCCGACGACGATCTCGAACGTCTCGCCGAGTGGACACGGGTGTCCGGTGCGCGCTGGGGCATCGATTCTGTGCAGCGAGAGTTGTTCGGTCTGGGCGACTTTCGTCAGAACACGTTCACCGCGGCCATGGACCGACTGCTCCTCGGCGCCGCTGCCGACGAGACCACGGGGGACTGGCTGGGCCTGGCTCTTCCCGTGGACGACGTCGACGGGAACGACATCGATCTCGCCGGTCGGTACGCAGAACTGGTCGACCGGGTCTCTGTCGTGTTGCGCGGTATGCGGGGCGAGCATCCGGTCCGGACGTGGCGCGCGAGCCTGATCCGAGCGATCGACCTGCTCACCGAGGTCGGGCCGGCAGACGTCCGACATCGGGTCGACGCGCTGCGGGAACTGTCCGCCGCGCTGGAACACGGTGACGACATCTCCCTGCAGCTCGCCGACATCCGGTCGATGTTGCGCGATCGCCTGGCCGGGCGCCCGACGCGATCGAACTTCCGCACCGGAGAACTGACGGTGTGCACCATGGTCCCGATGCGGTCGGTGCCGCACCGGGTGGTGGTGTTGCTCGGGCTCGACGACGACGTCTTCCCGCGCGCCGGCCACCTCGACGGCGACGACGTCCTCGCACGCGGTGCGCTGATCGGCGAGCGTGACATCCGCAGCGAGGACCGTCAGCTGCTGCTCGACGCCCTCATGTCGGCCGGCGAGAAACTGGTTCTCTTCCACACCGGGGCGAATCCGGTGTCGGGTGCCCACGAACCTCCCGCCATCCCGTTGTCCGAGGTCATCGAGGTCGTGGCGGCCACGGCGGGGGTCGAGAACAACCGCGCGGTCACGCGGCACCCGCTGCAGCCGTTCGATCCGTCGATCTTCGACGGCAGCGCTCCCGCCGGGTTCGACAGTGCCGCGCTCGCGGGCGCGGTGGCGGCGAGCGCTCCCTTCGTGCCGCGGCAGCCGTTCCTCGACGGTCCGCTTCCAGCGCGAGACTCCGCGGACGTGGCGTTGGCGGAGCTGGTGGCGTTCGTGCAGAGCCCTGTCACCGCGTTCGTGCGGCAGCGATTGAAGGTGGGTCTGTCGGGGCGGGACGACGACGTCGTCGACGCCCTCGCCGTGGAGCTGGACGCGCTGTCGGCCTGGGACATCGGAGAGCGCATGCTGTCGGCGCTCCTGACCGGTGTGGAACTGGCCGACTTCCGGGCCGCGGAATGGCGCCGCGGAACGCTGCCGCCCTTCGCCCAGGGTGCGCGCCTGCTCGAGCAGATCGAGAACGACGTGGTGCCCATCGCCGACGCGGCGGCCGAGATCCACGTCGGGCCGCCGGAGAGTGTGGACGTCGTCGTGGATCTGGACGGGGGGCGGCGGCTCACGGGCACCGTTCCCGGGGTGCACGGCACCACCGTGGCGCGCACGTCCTATTCGAGGATGGCCCCGAAGCGGCGACTGGAGGCCTGGATACACCTGCTGGCGGTCGCGGCGCAGAGCGGCTCGGACGGATGGACGGCGGTCACCACCGCGCGGGGTCGGTCCTCACGGCCCGTGTCGCGGTCGACCCTCACGACACCCGAGGACGCCCGCGCGGTTCTGGCAGAGCTGGCGGACCTGCGCGACCGCGGTCTGCGCGAGCCACTGCCCCTGGCGCTGAAGTCCGGGGAGGCATACGCCACCAGAGTCGTTCGGGGAAGCAGCGAGGAGATGGCCCTCGCGGCGGCAGCTCAGCAGTTCTCGGATCGGTTCGGCGACGTCACGGAGCCGGCGGTACTTCTGGTGCACGGAAGCGGAGTCGACTTCGGGCAGTGGACAGCGATTCCTCCGGCCGCCGACGAGGCGGCGTGGTCGGCCGACGGCACGCGCTTCGGTGTGCTCGCGCGACGAGTGTGGCAGCCGTTGCTCACCCACGAGAGCATGGAGCAGCGATGAGCGCTCTCGAGAGATCGGAGCAGCGATGAGCACGTTCGATCTGACAGGGCCGCTCCCGCTGGGCACCACCGTGCTCGAGGCGAGCGCCGGCACGGGCAAGACCTACGCCATCGTGGGCCTCGCCGCCCGCTACGTCGCTGAGGGCGTCACCGACATCGCGGGCGTACTGCTGGTGACGTTCAGCAAGGGCGCGACGCGCGAGCTTCGCGAACGCACGCGTGCACGCTTCGCCGAGGTCGCGGCCGCCCTGGCGGATCCGTCGGCGGCCCGTACGGGCGGTGACGAGCTGATCGCACTGCTCGCCGACGTCGACCACGACGAGGTGGTGCTGCGGCGCACTCGGCTGCTGACGGCGCTGTCGGAGTTCGACGCCGGGACGATCGCCACGACGCACAGCTTCTGCCAACGCATGCTCGACGGACTCGGGATCGCGGGCGAGCGGGAACCGGACGCGACCTTCGTCGAGTCCGTGGACGATCTCGTCGACGACGTGGTCGACGACCTGTATCTGCGTCGCTACAGCGCAGAGGTCGGTTCGCCGCCCCTGACCGTCGCGCAGGCGCGCACGGTGGCCCGGGCCGCGGTCTCGGACCGGCGGGCCGTGCTCAGTCCGGACGCTCCCGACGACACGGCGGCCGGTCAGCGGGTCGCGGTGGCCCGCGAGGCGCGGGAGGAGACCGAGCGCCGGAAGCGGAGGCTCGGGGTCCGTGATTTCAACGACCTCCTCGAACTCCTGCACGGCGTGCTGTCGGACGAGACGCACGGCCCGGCCGCGTGCGCGCGTGTCCGCGAGAAGTTCACGGTGGTGCTCGTCGACGAGTTCCAGGACACCGACCCGCTGCAGTGGTCCATCCTGCGGAGGGCGTTCCACGGGCACTGCACCCTGGTTCTCGTCGGTGATCCCAAGCAGGCCATCTATGCGTTCCGCGGCGCCGAGGTGCTCAGCTACCTCGACGCGGTCGCGGTGGCGGACCGGCATCTGGCACTCACCACCAACTGGCGGAGCGACGCGGCCGTGATCGGCTCGCTCGCGCACCTGTACGAGGGTGCCGCACTGGGACATCCCGACATCGTCGTCACTCCGGTGACGGCATCGCACCGGGAACCTCGTCTGCTGGCCGCCACGACGCGGGACCCGCTGCTTCCAGTGCGCCTGCGCGTGTTCGGTCGAACGGGCTCCGGTCCGCTGAACAACAAGGGCCTCCCGGCCACCGAGAAGGTTCGACTGCGTATCGCCGACGACGTCGCGCAGGACATCGTCGCGCTTCTCGACGGCGACGCGACGCTGACGGTCGACGGCGCGTCGCCGAGGCCTGTCGCTCCCGGAGACATCGCCGTGCTCGTCCGGTCGGGCAGACAGGCCGAGCAGGTGCGGTCCGCTCTCGAGCGCGCCGGCGTGCCGTCCGTGCTGTACGGCGGCTCGTCGGTGTTCGCCACCGAGTCCGCGGTGCACTGGCTGCTGCTCCTGCAGGCACTGGAGCAACCGCACCGTGCCGACGTCGTGCGGCGCGCCGCGCTCACACCGTTGCTCGGATGGTCTGCTCGCAGCCTCGACGAGGGTGGCGACGCCGCGACCTCCGCACTGAGTGCGCGCTGCCGCGAGTGGTCCGCGCTCGTCACGGGGGTGGGCTTCGCGGCGATGGTCGAGAATCTCACCGGATCCACCGAGCTCCAGAAACGTCTGCTGGCAACCGAATCCGGTGAACGCGATCTGACGGACCTGCGGCACGTCGCGCAACTCGTCCAGCGCGAGTCGCTCGAGGGCGGACACGGGGTGACCTCGTTGACCCGCTGGCTGGCCGACCGGATCCAGGACCCCACGAGCGGCGCTGTGGCCGACCGCAGCCGACGGCTCGACAGCGATGCCGAGGCCGTGCAGGTGGCCACGGTGCACGCGATGAAGGGGTTGGAGTTCCCGATCGTGTACGTCCCGTTCGCGTGGGGTGCCGCCGGATCGTTCGATCCGGACACCCTGCTCTTCCACGATGACGAGGGTGCGCGTGTGCGCGACGTCGGTGGGTCCTCCACTCCGGGGTACCGCGAACGCAAGCAGCGCCACGACGAGGAGGCGGCGGGCGAGGAGATGCGCCTCCTCTACGTCGCTCTGACCCGCGCGCAGTGCCGTCTGGTGCTGTGGTGGGCACCGACGGCGATCACGGCGGCGTCCCCGTTGCATCGACTGCTCTTCGGCAGAGTGCCCGGCATCGCGGAACCGGAGTCGACGGTGCGCCTGCAGGACGATGCCTCCGCGACGACGACCCTGCAGTCGCGCTGCGGCAGCGCGATCGGCGTCGAGGCGGTGCAGGACGTGACGGTGGTGGCCCGGCCCGCGCGGACGTCCGAGAGAAGCGGTGGCGCACTGGCCGTCGCGCACTTCGACCGGAGGCCGGACACCGCGTGGCGGCGAACGTCCTACTCTGCGCTGACCGCGGGCGCGCACGATCAGCCGGTCGAGGTCGTCGAATCCGAGGACCCGATACTCGGCGACGAACCGGTGGAGGACCCGTTCGCGGCAGGTGTGGGCGCGGGGGCCCCCTCGCTCATGAACGGTCTGCCCGCGGGAGCCGCGTTCGGCACCCTGGTGCACGAGATTCTCGAGTACGTCGACACCTCCGTCGACGATCTGCCTGCAGAGGTGCAGCGCCGGTGTGTCGATGCCGTCTCGGCACACGGTGCCGACATCGACGCGGATCATCTCTCTCGGGCGCTGACGGCCGTCCTGCGCACGCCCCTGGACTTCGGCGCGGCGGGCACCGGCACGCTCGCCGAGGTCCACCCGTCGAACAGGCTCGCCGAGATGGACTTCGAGATCCCGTTGTCGGGCGGTGACCACGCCGCGACGGCGCACGTGACCGTGCACGCCGTCGCCGATCTCGTGGCGGACCACCTCGCTTCGGACGACGTGCTCGCGGCCTATCCGCAGCGGATGCGCCGACTCGACGACCGGACGCTCCGGGGCTACCTCACCGGCAGTGTCGACACGGTCCTGCGTGTCGGGTCGTCCGACGAATCCCGCTACGTGGTGGTGGACTACAAGACCAATCGCATCAGAAGTGGCGACCTCACCGTCGACGACTTCACGGTCGAGGACATGGCCGGCGAGATGATGGAGTCGCACTATCCGCTGCAGGCACTGCTCTATTCCGTTGCGCTGCATCGCTATCTGCGGTGGCGTCGACCGGGATACGACCCCCGGATACACCTCGGAGGAGTGCAGTACCACTTCGTCCGAGGCATGATCGGCCCGGACACTCCGCCCGGGCGCGGGGTCTTCTCCTGGGCGCCGTCCCCCGATCTCGTGACGGCGCTGTCCGATCTGCTCGCAGGAGTCCGGTCGTGACCGCGGCGTACCCGGGCGCTGTCGCGCAGCGCGGCAAGGGAGTGCTGCGCGCGTTCAACGACGTCGGCGTCCTCACCGCGGCCGACGTGCACGTCGCCCTCCGACTCGGCGCGCTCGGCGGGGAACGGGACGAACTGGCGCTGTTCGCCGTGGCACTCGCCGTGCGCGCGGTGCGCGTCGGCTCGGTGTGCCTGGACCTGACCCGCCTGCGCGACGTCACGGCCGACGACGGGGTCGACACGGACGCTCTGCCGTGGCCGGACGACGCGGCGGTCGTGGCCGCCCTCCGGGCGAGCCCACTCGTCCTGGGCGGGGAGAGCGGTCCGCTGCGACCGGTGCTCGTGGTGGACACTGCGGACGGCCCGTTGCTCTACCTACAGCGGTACTACTTGCAGGAGAAAGTGATCCGGGACGTGCTGGCTGCGCGCGCACTCGACGCGCCGGCTGTCGACGTGGAGGCGGTGCGGCAGGGACTGGCCACCTACTTCCCGAGCACCGAGGTGCCCGACAGGCAGCGCATCGCGGCGGCACTCGCGGCGACCGGGTGGACCACTGTCATCGCGGGCGGCCCCGGAACGGGCAAGACGCACACGGTCGCTCGTATTCTCGCTCTGCTCACCGCCGTGCACGGCCCCGGTCTACGGATCGGGCTCGCCGCGCCGACCGGGAAAGCGGCTGCGCGACTGCAGGAGTCGGTGGCCGAGCAGGCACCGGAACTGGGACTGCGAGACGACATCCCGGCGATGACGGTGCATCGGCTGCTGGGCTGGCAGCCCGGCAGCCGCAGTCGGTTCCGCCACGACGCACACAACAGGCTCCCGTACGACGTGGTCGTCGTCGACGAGACGTCCATGGTGTCGTCCACGCTGATGAGCCGACTCATGGAGGCGGTCCGCGCCGACACCAGGCTCGTGCTGGTCGGCGATCCCGACCAGCTGACCTCGGTGGACGCGGGCGCGGTGTTGGCCGATCTGGTCGCGCGGCCGGTGACGGCGGCGTTGCCGGAGGTGGTCACCGCCCTGGTGGGCGCCGACCTCGGGTCCGTCCCGGCGGCGGGGGACTCGTCGGAGAAGAGTCTCTCGACGGGCGAGGTGCGCCGACTCGCCGCGGGCACCGTGCGACTGAGCCGCGGGCGTCGGTTCGGCGGTGTCATCGCCGATCTCGCCGTCGCTGTGCGTGACGGCGACGAGGACGAGGTGGTGCGCCTGCTGAACTCGGGCGATCCCGCCCTCGAGTTCGGTCCGCGGTCCGACGTGTCATCGCTCGAACGCGATGTGGTCTCCACGGCCCGGGCCGTGACCGCGGCCGCCGCGTCCGGTGATGCGGCCGCGGCCCTCGCCGCTCTCGAGCGGCACCGCCTGTTGTGCGCGCACCGCGAGGGCCCCTCCGGTGTGGATCACTGGGCACGGTGGGCGATGGACCGCGTGGGCGCCGACACCTCGACCTTCCTCGACGCCGCACAGTGGTATCTCGGGCAACCGCTCCTGGTGACGACGAACGACCACGACAACCGTATCTACAACGGCGACACCGGCGTGGTCGTCGACGACGGACACAGCGGCGTGGTCGCCGCGTTCGCGCGCGGGTCGACTCCGTTCCTCGTTCATCCCAGCAGGCTGTCGGCCGTGCAGACGGTGTACGCCATGACGATTCACCGCAGTCAGGGAAGCCAGTACGACACCGTCTCGGTGGTCATCCCGGACGAGACGTCGTCGCTGTTGACGAGGGAACTGCTGTACACGGCCATCACGCGCGCCCGCCGCACCGTGCGCATCATCGGCAGCGAGGAGTCGGTGCGCGCCGGTGTCCGTCGCCGGGTGCTGCGGGCCAGCGGACTGCGTCGCGACTCGCCGGTGCCCTTCGGTCACTCCTGATCCACCGCGCGCGCGGCGTCTCGTGGCAGTCGGTTCTCCGAGCACTGCCCGCACGTCGTGCGTGTGCGCTATATTCTCCTCGACTGCGGTCGGGGGGACCGTTACAGGCGGTGAAAACAGGACGGGGGACAGGGTATGAGGAGTCGTCACCACCTGCCCGTCGTCCGGTCCACCTCGGCACCGAGCCACGACGAGCTCGCCTAGTGTCCACATTCCTCACCCCGGGCGTCGAACACGAACCGCGACCGCACCGCCGCGGGTTGTTCGGCTCGCACCCCGGGACCACCGAGAGCGAGGATCGGCGGGTTCTGTCCGGCGCTCTCCCCGTCCGACACCGCATCGTGATCGCCGACATCGGTCTCGGCGAGATCCTCGGCAGCGATGCGCTGGCCGGGATGTCCGCCGCGGTCGGCGAGCGTCGGCCGGGGGGCGTGATCGCCTGGGATCTGGCCGGTGAGGCCACCGGGCACGGTGCCGCCGCGCAGATCGCCGAGGACGTCGAGGCCCTGGTGGCGCCCGAGTGCGATCCGCGAGCACTGTCCCACTACGTCGACACCCGGCCCGAAGGGCACGATGCTCTCGGAGCGGATGCGTCGCTGCAGGACCCGCACGCCATCGAGGCCGTTCTGACCGTCCTGACGCACCACCGGCAGACCGTCGTCGTGCACGCCCGCAGCGACGAGCAGCACTTCGTCGCGATGATCGACGACGCGGACTCGATCGTCGTCCCGATTCCCCATTCCGAGGCCGCCGCACTGCGCGTCGTGGCACTGATGGACTCGCTCCGCGGCAGCGGCCGCGACACCTGGTCGGACCGCATCGTCGTCGTCAAACACGATGCGGTACATGCCGGTTCGCGATCCGGCTCCACGGATCTGCGACGCGTGCTCGGGGATGCGGGCGTCCGCACCGTGCTGGACGTGCCGTCCACGTCGGACTCCGATGCGGACGTTCGCCGCGCCTGGTCGCACGTCGCCGCCGTCGTGATGCGGACGCGCGGGCCCGTACGCCCGATCGTTCCCGACGCGCACCCGGGTCTGCACGCCGACGACCACACACCCTCCTTCGACAGCACGACGGCGACACTGCGCGCGCGCTCTGCCGACACCCGGCCGAGTCGTCGCAGCGGGCGACTTCCCGCCCTCGCCGCCCTCGGTGCCCTTCTCGTCGCGGGAGGACTCGGCACCGCCGTCATGATGCAGCGCGCCCCCGCGGATTCCGCACCGGTCCCGGTCGCCACCGCGGGTGTCGGTGCGGACGCGGCCGATCAGACCGCGTCGGCGGCGCCGCCGCCGATCGATGCGGCCCGCGCGAGTGGTCCCGCCGTGATCGTGCGCTACGACGATCTGTACTACCGAGATCGCGACGCCGCAGCGGCCGCAGCGCTCTGGGATCTGTCCGACACGGCCGGTGTGGACGCCACGGTGGCCGATCTGCAGCGATCCATCGACGCGGTGGACCCGGCGATACGGCACCGCATCGACGTGGCGTCCACCTCCGACCCGCTCGTCTTCGACGCCGTCCTGACACTCACGGTTCCGGACGGCCGGGAGTTCCGGTACGACCAGCAATTCACGGTGCGGGAGGACGACGACGGCTTCGCCATCGTCCGCAAGATCGACTGCACCGGCGTCTGTCCCGCTCCGTGATTCGTCTTCCGGCCCTCCTCCCGCCACGACTCGAGAGAGACACACGATGACGCACCGCGCGCCCGTACGCCGCCGACGCACAGTGGGATCCGGTCTGGCCGTGAGTGCGATGGCCGTGGGTGCCTGGGGGCTGGTGACCTGCGCGTCCGTCCTCGTCGCTCCCGCGGCGTCCGCTGCCCCGACATCGGTGAACGACGAACCGAACACGGCGGCGGAGAAGGTCGCCGAGAGCAGGCGTCGCGACGAGTTGTCGCAGAAGGAGCGCGCGGCAGAGGACGCGGAACGCGAACGCCAGGAGAAGGAAGCGAAGCAGGCAGCCGACGACCTCGCGGCGCAGGAAGCCGACGAGCGGAGAGAGCGGCGAGAGGACCAGGCCGCAGCCGTGCAGAACGGCACCGCGCCGGCGCCGGCACCGTTCGTCTTCCAGCTTCCGCCGCTTCCGTTCGAGATCCCCGGCGTCACGCCGCCCGCCCCGGCGGTCACGGCACCCGAGCCGGTCGCGCCGCCGGTCGACACGGCACCGCCGCCCCCCGCGACGGCCCCGGCTCCGGTGGTCGACGACGTCGCCGACGTCGTCGAGGTCGAGGAGGCTCCCGCGCCGACGCCGGCCGTCACGGCACCTGCCGCGCCGGCACCGGTTCCCGAGCCGGACCCCGCACCGTCGCGCCCCGACCCGACACCGGGTCCCGGCCCCGCGCCGCTCCCCGCCACTCCCCAGGTGCAGTCCGGTGGTCCTGGGCCGCACACCGGCCCCGATCCGGATCGCGACCCGATCGATCCTCCGTCGCCGCCTCCCGGTGACGACGACGAGCCCCGTCAGCCGTCGCCGAGAGCTGCGACGATGAGCAACCCGGCTCCGCCGTCGGTGAGCAACCCGGCTCCGCCGTCGGTGAGCGACACCGCGCCGCAGTCGGTGCAGCCGTCCGGAGAAGGTCGGCACGCGGCACCCGACCCGGGCTGGACGAATCCCGTTCCCGGACGCTGACCCGTCACCGACGAAGTACGAGAATGCCGTTCACGTCGGAGACGACCGAGTAACCGTCCGCGAGAGCTGCACTGATCGCCGTGTTGTCGCCCGACTCGTCCTTGGGCCACCCGGCGGGCCGGCCGATGTTCACGACGATCCAGTCCGGTGTCGTGGAATCGGTCTCCCGCTGCGGGAACACCGAGACGGGGTGGTCGGACACGAACTGCGGGACCAGGTTGTTGGAGGCCGACACGCGGTCCCCTGGCGGTATGGATGCCGACACGGCTCTCGCGGTGGTCACCTGCGGGTCGACGCGCCACCCGTCGGCGTCGGCGAGCCGAGCCAGCGGCTGGAAGGGCAGCGCGACCAGAGCGACGGCGGCGACGGCGGCGAGCACCACTCTCTGGGCACGCGGTGACAGGTGCATGTCGCGCCGACCGCGAATGAGTGCATCGATCAACGCGGCGAACAGGATCGGCATCAGGATCGCGTTGTAATGGAAGATCGGCTTCCAGAAATTGGTGTTGTCGCTGAGGAACCGCCATGCGACGGTGGGTACTGCCACCAGCGTCAACGGTGACCGCAGTGCTGCGAAGCCGGTGACGGCCAACAGCAGTAGCACGGTCGCGGCACGCGAGTCCCCGCTGACGAGACCGTGTGTCGTGTCGGCGATGCCCTCACCGAGGGGCGGAAGTTTCGAACCCTGACCGTAGGCGTCGTCGGCGCTCAGCAGCGGTATGACCACCGTGATGGCCAGCACGATCCACGCCGCGCCCCACGCGGCCGTCGCCAGGCCCAGAATCCGTGTGCGACCCGTGGTCCACCAGGCGATCAGGGCGCCGATCACGATGACGGTCAGCCCCATGTCCTCCTTGACGAAGACGAGCGGGAGCGTCCACGCCACCGCGGCACGCCAGTGCCCCTGGCCGAGCGCTGCCATGGCGAAGGCCAGCATCGGGACGCCGAAGGCGATCTCGTGGAAGTCGAAGTTCAGTGCCGACTGCAGGCCCCACGACAGTCCGTAGCCGAGGGCCACCACGATGCCCGCGACGGTGCCGAGGCTGCGGCACGCCCACCGGGAGAGGGGCACGACACCCACGGCGAACAGGACGCCCTGGGCGATCAGCAGGGTCTCGGGGACAGGGGCGAGTCGGTAGAAGGGCGCGAGCAGTGCGGTGATCGGAGAGAAGTGATCACCGAGCGTGTTGTAGCCCGTGCCCAGCAGATCCGACGTCGGCGCGTCGAGGCGTGCGTACGAGGCGATCTGCTGCACGAAGATGCCGAGGTCGAAACCGGAGGTGCGCAGCTGGTGCTGACCGACGACGGACAGTGCGCTGTAGAGCGGGGCGAGCAGGAGGAAGGCGATCGCCGGGACCGCGATGTCCGCGCGGCGGGCGCGACGCAGCATCTCCTGCGGTCGGCGCGCCCCGCCGGACGGGGCGGCCGCTGCAGTCTCCGCAGAAGGTCTGGTTGCCGTCACAGGAGATAATTTCTACACGAACTTCGTGTGATCAGGCTGTGAACGCGAGGTGCGGCCGCCCCGGCTCAGCACGTCAGCGGCTCACCGCCTTGGTGTAGCGATGGATGGCGAACGGTACGAAGACGATCAGGATGAGGATCGACCATCCCACCGTCGCGAGCACCGGGTGTTGGAGTGGCCACGCGTCCGGAGGCGGCATCGTCGGGTTCGTGTTCCCGAACAGCACCCGGCTCGCCTGCGTGATGGCGGAGACAGGATTCCACTCGGCGATGGGTTGCAGGATCCCGGGCAGATCCTGACTCTGCACGAACGTGTTGGCGATGAACGTCAGCGGGAAGATGACGATGAAGCTGGCGTTGTTGAACACCTCTGGCGTCCGGATCCACAGTCCGATCACCGCCATCACCCAGGACAGTGCGTAGGCGAAGAGCAGCAGCAGCCCGAATCCCGCCGCGGCCTCCCAGAACGACGACCGGATGCGCCATCCGACCAGCAGACCGGTCAGGGACATCACGACCAGGCTGATGACGTTGATGACGATGTCGCTGCTGGTCCGTCCGACGAGCACCGCGGACGGAGCCATGGGCAGGGAGCGGAAGCGGTCGATGATGCCCTTCTGCATGTCCTCCGCGAGCCCGAGGCCGGTCCACGTGGACCCGAAGATGACGGTCTGCGCGAAGATGCCGGCGATGAGGAACTCGCGGTAGGACATCCCGGGGATCTCGATGGCCGACCCGAAGATGTACGCGAAGACCAGGACGAACATGATCGGCGACAGCAGCGTGAAGACGATGAGGTCGGGGACGCGCTTGATCTTGATGAGGTTGCGTCGGGCGATGGTCGCGCCGTCGCTCAGCGCCGTGGCGGGTGAGTTCATCGGGCCGTCTCCTGTCCTCTGGGCTGCTGGTCGGCCGCGTCGGGCCGGGTCGACGTCTGGCCGGTGAGAGTGAGGAAGACGTCGTCGAGGCTGGGCTTGCCCAGCGAGGCGTCGGCAGGGGTGACGCCGTTCTCGCGGAGCAGGACCAGCGCGTCGACGAACGTGGTGGTCCCGTCGTCCGCACCGACCGTGAGCCGCCGGGACGCGGCATCGGAGGTGACCTGACCCGGTGCGAAACGCTCCATGACGCCCTGCGCCGTCGTCAGATCGCCGTCCGTGTCGAAGGCGAACTCCAGCCTGGCTCCGCCCACTCGCGACTTCAGTTCGTCGGCGGTGCCGCGCTCGATGACGCGACCACGATCGATCACCGCGATCTCGTCGGCCAGCTGGTCCGCTTCCTCGAGGTACTGGGTGGTGAGGAGCAGGGTCGTCCCGCCCTGCACCAGTTCCTCGATCACCGACCACAGCTCGAGGCGGGCGCGAGGATCGAGCCCGGTGGTGGGCTCGTCGAGGAAGAGGACCGGTGGATCGGCGACGAGGGCGCCCGCCAGGTCCAGGCGTCGGCGCATCCCACCCGAGTAGCCCTTGACCGGCCGGTCGGCCGCCTCGACGAGGTCGAACCGTTCGAGCAGTTCACGTGCCCGATCACGGCTGCGCTTCTTCCCGAGGTGGTACAGCCGGCCGACCATGTCGAGGTTCTCGAAGCCCGTCAGATACTCGTCCACCGCGGAGTACTGCCCCGAGACGCCGATGCGTGAGCGGAGTTCCGCCGCGTCGGCGACGACGTCGAGGCCCGCCACCCGTGCGGTGCCGGCGTCGGCCCGCAGCAGTGTGGTGAGCACGCGGATGGTGGTGGTCTTCCCGGCTCCGTTGGGCCCGAGCAGTGCCATGACCGTGCCCTCGGGCACCTCGAGATCGAGACCGTCGAGTGCGTCGACGCCCCCGTACCGTTTGACGAGGCCGACCGCGCTGATGGCGGTGGCACCCGAACTGCGTGAGGCCATGAGACTTCCCTTCCGGACGTGACACGACGATGCGCCCGTCGGGTGTGACTCGGCCGAGCGTCGGAACTCATCACAGCACGCAGGTACGACACGGTCGGGTTTCCGCGGAGCCCGCATCGGCTACTCCCTGTGCAGGTGACGCGCGGCCCGACTCGGTCGGCGCGCACGGCTCATGAAGAGGGGTACAACGTGTCCGAGTACGACTACGTCATCGTCGGCGGAGGAATGGTGGCCGACAACGCCGCCAAGGGGATCCGCGAGCACGACGAGAACGGCACCATCCTCGTCGTCGGCTCCGACGTCGACGGTCCCTACACCCGCCCCGCGCTGAGCAAGAAGCTGTGGACCGACGCGGAGTTCACCACCGACGAGGTGCCGTTGGGCACCGAGGAGACGGGTGCGACGCTGGTGCTGTCGACGACGGTCACGTCGATCGATCGCGACGCCCGCACGGTGACCACCGACAAGGGGGACACCCACCACTACGGATCGCTGTTGCTGGCGACCGGGGCGACCCCGACGACGCTGGACCTGCGTCCGTCCGAGCGGGTCGTCTACTTCCGCACCTTCGCGGACTACCGGCGCCTGCGGGCGCTGGCGACGGAGGGCACCCACATCGTCGTGGTGGGCGGTGGTTACATCGGCACCGAGATCGCCGCGGCGCTCGCGCAGAACAAGGTCACCGTCACCCTGGTGAGCAGTGACGACGTGGTGGGCGGCCACATGTTTCCCGCGGACCTCGCGTCGGTGTTCCAGCAGGACTTCGAGGACCACGGCGTCACGGTCCGCACGGGTGTGAAGGTCGACTCCGGTGCGCAGCAGGGCAATGCGGTGTCGCTGACCCTCAGCGACGGCTCCACGATCGATGCCGACGCGGTGGTCTTCGGGCTCGGCGTGACGCCGAACACCGACCTCGCGGAGCAGTCGGGGCTCGACGTCGACAACGGCATCGTGGTCGACGAGTTCCTGCGCACGGCGGACGAGCACGTCTACGCCGCGGGCGACGTCGCCAACTACCCCGACGCGATTCTGGGCCGTCGTCGCATCGAGCACGTGGACAACGCCAACAGCATGGGAAAGACGGTCGGCAAGATCATGGCCGGCTCCACCGAGCCGTACACGTACACGCCGTACTTCTACTCCGACGTGTTCGACAACGGTTACCAGGCGGTGGGCACGATGAGCACCGACCTCAGGACGGTCGAGGACTGGAAGACGCCAGGCAAGGAGGGTGTCGTGTACTACCTCGACGACGACTCCGTGCTGCGCGGTGTGCTGATGTGGAACGTGTGGGAAGGACTCGACACCGCGCGCGAGATGCTGAAGAGCGGCGAGAAGCGCGACGACGAGTCCCTGCTCGGCGCGATCTGACGACCACCCTCACCCCGCCGCGTCGGCGGGGTGAGGGCGTCTCAGTACTGCACCAACGGGTCCGCGCGCCGCAGGTCCTCCACCGAGACCGCGCGGCCCGCGGCGTCGGCGAGGGGAACGCGCCAGTTCCGATACTGGGTCTCGTCGGTTCCCGGCTGGTTCTGGATGCGGTGCTCGCCGACCATGTCCACCAGTGCCACTCCGATGAGCAGGGACGGGCTGCGCTGGATCAGCCGGTACAGCGCCGCGACCGTCTCCCGGGTGGACGCACCGTCCGCGAGCAGGCCACGCTCGCGCGCGAGGTCCAGCACGGACTCACGCTGTTCCTCGTCCTGCGCACGCTCCTCGTCGACGGCTCTCTCGAGGAGGCCGAGCCGCGATCGCAGATCGATGTGCTCACCCGCCAGGTACCCGGCGGTGGGCGGCAGGTCGTGGGTGGTCACCGAGGTCAGGCACAGCTCGCGGTACTTCTCCGGGGCGATGGGGCCGTCGTCGTCCCGCTCGAACCACAGGATGGACGTGCCCAGCACGCCCCGCTCGGCCAGGTAGTCCTGGACGACGGGTTCGAAGACGCCGAGGTCCTCACCGATGACCACGGCGCCGGCCAGTTCCGCCTCGAGCGCGAGGATGCCGATGAGCGCCTCGTGGTCGTACGTGACATAGGTGCCGCCCGCGGGAGTCTCGGCATCGGTGGGGATCCACCAGAGCCGGAACAGTCCGAGGATGTGGTCGACCCGCAGCCCGCCCGCGTGCTTGAGCACGGTGCGCAGCATGTCGCGATACGGTGCGTACCCGAGTTCGGCCAGCCGGTCGGGCCGCCAGGGTGGCTGGTTCCACTGCTGCCCTTGCTGATTGAAGTCGTCCGGGGGAGCGCCGACGGTCACGCCCTCGGCCAGTGCGGAACCCAGGGACCAGGCGTCGGCACCCGAGAGCTGCACTCCCACAGCCAGATCGTGCACGACACCGATGGCCATTCCGGCCCGGTGCGCGGTGGCCTGGGCCTCGGCCAGTTGCTCGTCGCAGATCCACTGGAGCCAGCTGTGGAACTCGATGCGATGCGCGAGTTTCGCCTGCTGCCGCTGGACCCACGGCGTGCCGGGGGCGGCGGCCTTCGTCTGCCATCGCGTGTCGTCCGGCGACAGCTTCTCCGTCAGTGCGCACCACGTGGCGAAGTTGTGCAGGCCCACGCCCTCCGCGGCGCGGAACTCGTCGAACGCGGCCTGGCGGGACGCGCTCCGCGGAACGAGGAAGATCGCTTCGAGCGCACGGAGTTTCGCGCGCAGAGACTTGTCCCTGTCCAGATCGTCCGTGCGACCGTCGGCGCGGTGCAGTCGGCGCGCGGTGTCGCGGATGCGGGCATACCTGTCGCGCGGCAGCATCGCTGTCTCACGGATGTTCTCGACGCGGATGTAGAGCGGATTGAAGAATCGACGGGTGGTCGGCAGATAGGGCGAGGCCTCGATCGGTGGCCGCGGCGCCGCGGCGTGCAACGGATTGACCAGGACGTAGTCCGCTCCGTGCTCGCCGCCCAGGATCGCCGCCATGTCGGCCAGATCGGCCAGATCGCCGATGCCCCACGACTGTGCGGACCGGATGGAGTAGAGCTGCGCCAGCACGCCCCATCGTTGACGATCGGACAGTGCCTCGGCGGTGGACAGACGGGCCGGCGTGACGACCAGCGTGCACGACGCCTCGAGACCGTCGTCCCCCTCCGCGCGCAGCGTGTGCCATCCGAGCGGGAGATCGACCGGGACGGCGAACGTGGCTCGGCCGACGAGGGCGCCGTCGATCTCGCGGGGGTCGACCCAGACGTCCTGCTGAGCCGCCTCGCGCGTGCCGCCGTCCTCGAGCTCGACGGTGACCGTCACGGACGTCCCGTGCGGCACGTGGACGGGAACGTGGTGATCCTTGCCGGACGTGACCACGACGACCGCCGGCACGGTGCGCCGCCAGGGTGCCTCGTCGTGATCGACGATCGCGGTCTCGATGTCGTCGTCGCTGTCGACGGGCACGTCGAGCGCCGTCAGGACCGAGCGGAGGGTGGATTCACCGACGTCGCGGCGGGCCTTGTCCCACCCCTCGTACGACGTGGCGACGCCGTGGAGCCCGGCGAGGTGGCGTAGTCGTTCGATGTTCGTCACGCTTCGATGGTAGTGCCGCGCGGGGGTGGCCGCGGACGTGAGAACCGTGTCCCGACTCGATCTGCAACACTGGTGGCACCTGCAGAATCGGTGGGGGAGGTGGAGAACGGTGACGAGTGACCCCGCGGACGTGCGTGCCCGTCGAGCGGACACCGTGCGGACCATCGCCGAGTCGACGCGCATCGAGTCGGACCGGTCCGGACGCGCTCACGAGCCGCTGTCCGACCGCGCCGCGCTGCTCGTCGCACTGGGTCGTCTCGACGAGGAGACGCGCGGCATCGCGCTCGCGCGCCTGCGCGCCGGCCGGAAGTTCCCCGCACTGGGCGGATTCGGCACCCTGCGGCTGATCACGGAGGAGCTGCACTGGATCGACGGTCGCACGGCCGTACTGCGCACCGGGCCCACGCGCCTGGCTCTGTTGCAACGGCACGTGCTGCTCGAACGTCGACTGGGGTCGTACCGCACGCGGTTCGTGATGAGTTCCGGTCACTACGCGTCGGGGGTCCGCGCGATCCGCCGGGAGCGGCGCGAGGGCATCCACCTCGACGTCGACCAGCGCACCGCCCTCTTCGAGGCGTTGCGGCACACGCCGACTCCGCTCGGTGTCGGACCGGGTCCACTCTCGCGAGCCCGAGGGATCCTCGGCGGCGCCGCGGCGGAGCGCCTCGACACGCTGCACGCGCGGGGCGCCGACGTCGTCCGCACCCTCGCGGGCACGGACGCGGATCGGTTCGCCGATCGCTACGACACCCTGCTGTTCCTCGCCGGGATGTACCACGACCGGATCCTCTCCTCGCGGATCTGGCGCTCGGACCTGTTCGCGGTGGCCCGGGCGCAGCTCGACCCGGGAACCGAACTGGTGCAGATCGCAGTGGACGTGGTCGCACTCGCCCAGTTGGACGCGGAACTCACCGCGGCCTTCGAGGCGCAGGGGGACACGGTGGACGAGGAGGGTCGACGCGAGGTGCTCGTGCGCCGAGCCGATCTCATCCCGGTGTGGGATCAGGTGATCGACCGGGTCGCCGCGTTGTCCCGCGTGGTGGACGAGATCGCGGTGGCGGAGATCGAGCACCGGAGCCTGGACGCCGTGCAGCGCACCGTGGGCCTCGACCAGCGCATCGACGATCTCATCTCCCGGTCCGGTACGCGGGAGATCTCGGCCGACAACACCCATTCGGTGTCCGATCAGATCTCGCGGGACACGCTCTGACGTTCGCCCGTGCCGTCGTCCTGTTTGGAACGAGTCGGATCGGTGAAAGCACGGTAGTACGCGGTCGACCTCTGAGCGCGTGACCCGCGCCGGAAGGACGACCTCCATGCCAGCAGTACTCGAACGCGCCCGTATCGTCGCGCCACCGGGATGGAGCCGTTGGCTCATTCCGCCGGCCGCCCTCGCGATTCATCTCGCGATCGGCCAGGCCTACGCGTGGAGCGTGTTCAAGGCCGCCATCTCCTCCGACACCGCCATGGGACTGAGCGGGACGATGACCGCGATCCCGTTCCAGCTGGCCATCGTCATGCTCGGCCTCTCCGCAGCCGTGCTCGGGACGAAGGTGGAGACGCACGGTCCGCGGTGGGCCATGACGATGTCGCTCCTCTTCTTCTGCTCCGGGCTGCTCATCTCCGCCCTCGGCATGAGCCTCGACCAGTTCTGGTTGGTGATCGTCGGATACGGACTCGTCGGCGGCATCGGCCTCGGCATCGGGTACATCTCCCCGGTCTCCACGCTGATCAAGTGGTTCCCCGATCGCCCGGGCATGGCGACGGGTATCGCGATCATGGGATTCGGCGGCGGCGCCCTGGTGGCCTCGCCCCTGACCACCAAGCTCCTGTCCGCGTACGGCGGCAACACCGATGCCTCGATCGCCACGACGTTCCTCACGCTCGGCCTCGGCTACGCCGTCTTCATGGCGCTCGGCGTCGTGCTGATCCGGGTTCCCGCCGACGACTGGAAGCCGGTCGGGTGGACGCCACCGCAGACCCCGGCGGGTCAGCACACCGCACGCGTGTCCGCGGCGAACGCCGTCAAGACCCCGCAGTTCTGGTTGCTGTGGATCGTGTTGTGCTTCAACGTCACCGCCGGCATCGGCATCCTCGAGCGCGCCGCGGGCATCTACACCGACTTCTTTCCCGACCCCACCGCCCCGGAATCCGTGGTGGCAGCGGCCGCGGGCTTCGTCGCGTTCCTCTCGCTGACGAACATGCTCGGCCGGTTCGTGTGGTCGTCGGTGTCCGACCTGGTGGGTCGCAAGAACATCTATCGTCTCTACCTCGGTGTGGGCGCGCTTCTCTACCTGTACATCTCGCTCTTCACGAACACGAACAAGGTCTTGTTCCTCGTCAGCGCGATGGTGATCCTGTCGTTCTACGGTGCAGGCTTCGCCACGGCGCCCGCCTACCTGCGTGACCTGTTCGGCACCTATCAGGTCGGTGCCATCCACGGACGACTGTTGACGGCCTGGTCGGTCGCGGGCGTGCTCGGACCACTGATCGTCAACGCGATCGCCGACCTCGGCGAGGAGGGAACCACCGGACGGTACGTTCCCGCGTTCGTGACGATGATCGTCCTGCTGTCCATCGGCTTCGTCGCGAACGAACTGATCAAGCCCGTGGATCCGAAGTACTCGGAGCCGGACCCGGAGGCGACGACGCCGGGCACTGCGACCGACGAGGTTACGAACGACAAGAACGAGGCGACGGTATGAGCGAGACGAAGCAGGGCGCGCGTGTGCCCGTCGTGGTGGTGTCCTGGCTGTGGGTCGGGGTTCCCTTCGCCTGGGGTGTCTACGAGCTGATCCTCAAGGCCAAGAACCTCTTCGGTGCGTGATCGGAGCGTCGATCTCTGGCCTCGCCCGCCTGTGCTGCCGCGCCCCGTGATCATGGACCAGCGGTGGGAACGCCTCGTGTTCCTGCACTGGCGTGTCGCCCCGGACGTCGTCGCGCCGTTGCTGCCTCGCGGCATCGTCCCCGACACGATGGACGGGTACACCTATGTCGGACTGATCGGCTTCGAGATGGTGGGGGCCGGGTTGGGGTACGGCCGACCGGTACCGCGACTCGGAACCTTCGGCGAGATCAACGTGCGGCTCTACAGCCGTGACGGTGACGGTCGCCGAGGGGTCGTGTTCCGTTCTCTCGACGCCACCCGTGCCGCAGTGGTGCTGGCCACGAACGCGGCGGGGGTGCGGTACCGCTGGTCGCACATCGACATCGTCGACGACGGTGATCCTCGGAACCGGGTCGTCGGCTACCGCTCTCGGCGACTGGCACCGCCGCACCGTGGTGCGACGACCGACTTCACCGTGTCCCCCGGCGACACCGACATGTCCGACGATCCGCTGTCGGTGTTCCTCACTGCTCGGTGGGGGATGCACACGTCCGTCGCGGGCCGACCCGTCTTCGTCCCCAACACCCACCGCCGGTGGCCGCTGCGCGCGGCGACCCTGGTGTGCTGCGACGACCAGCTGATGGCCGCGGCGGGCGTGGGGGACCTGGCCTCCCGTCCGCCGGACTCCGTGCTGTATTCCGACGGTGTGCGAACGCAGTTCGGGCGTCCCTACGCCGCGACACCGGTACGCGACTAGATCAGTCCGTGGCGCGGCGGGTGCGCCCCGGTGAGCGCGTACCGGCCGACGTGTTGAGTCTTCCATCGCACAGGGTCGTGGAGCGTGTGGGTCCTCGCGTCGCGCCACAGCCTGTCCAGCCGTAGAGAGGCTGCGGCACTGCGAGTTCCGCCCGCGTCGAACAGTGCCGTGGTGGCGTCGAGGGACGCACGCGCCGAGGCGACCTTGGCCGCTGCTGTCGCGATGGAGGCCGCCGCGGAGCTGTCCGGTGTGAGCTCGCGCTCGGCGACGTCGATCGCCTCGCCGGCCTCGCGCACGAGCGCCTCGGCCCCGCGCACCCCGATCTCCACCTCGCCGAACTGCTGCAGCAGCAACGGATCCCGGTCGGCCGTCGCCACGTCGGCGTCCACCGGAGGGCGAGCGACGACCACGACCTCGCGAGCGGTGTCGACGGCGGCGCGGGCGATGCCGGCGTCGATGGCGGCGTGCAGCAGCTGAGCGCGCGCCCCGTAGGTGGTCGCGTCGTCGAACAGGGCGGAGTACGGCACGAGGGAGTCGGCGGGCACCACGACGTCCGTCAGGGTCACGGTGCCGCTGGCCGTCGTGCGCTGCCCGAGCCCGTCCCAGTCGTCCTCGACGAGCACCCCGGGTGCGTCCGCGGGATGTAGGCCAGCACCTTTCGGCTCTGATCACCCTGCTCGCCGGGGCTCGCCTGCACGCCGCGGACCACCAACCAGTGTGCGAAGAGCGCGCCCGTCGAGTAGTACTTGGTGCCGTTCAGCGACGAGGTGCCGTCCGGACGGGACGTCACCGTGGTCCGGTCGACCGCGATGGAGGGTGTGCCGCGCTCGCTCTGGGCGTTGGCGAAGCGGCGACCGGCGAGGGCCTCGGCGAAGAAGCGTCGCTGTTGCTCCGTCGATCCCTGTCGCCGCAGCGCGTCGAGGAAGGTCATGTGGCTCTGCGGTATCTGCGCGATGCTGGCGTCCCCGCGAGCGAGCGAGAGGAACACCGAGGCGAGGGTGCGCGCCGAGACCGGCCTGCCGCCGAACTCCGCGGGCACGGTGATGCCCAGCAGCCCCGACGCGGACAGCAGGTCCAGTTCCGGGCCGGGCAGCCGTCGATCGCGGTCACGTTCGATCGCGGACGGGGCGATCTTCGCCCCGAGCGCGGCGGCGACGGCCAGCGCAGCGTCGTCGTCGAGCACCGGCGGCAGGGTCTTCGGGCCGGGTTCGGTGGTCATCGGGCGGGGAGGAACGGGATGTGGCCCGTGGCGCGTGCCGCGGCGCCGCCGGAGAACAATCCGCGGCTGCGCAGCTGGGGGATGACACCCTCGCCGAACCAGTACAGCTCCTCGAGGTGTGGATAACCGGAGAGAACGAACTCGTCGATGCCGACGGCCGCGTACTCCGCGATGCGATCGGCCACCTCGGTGTGGCTCCCGACGAGGGCCGTTCCGGCCCCGCCGCGCACCAGGCCGACACCGGCCCACAGGTTGGGGGAGATCTCGAGTGCGCGCGGGTCCTTCCAGGACCCGGTCCTGCGGCTCTCCTCGTGCAGAGCGAGCATCGCGCGCTGGCCCACCGACTCGCTCCGCGCCAGGTTGGACTGCGCCGTCGCGACGGCGTCCTCGCCGAGCGCCTCGACGAGCGCGCCCGCCTGTTTCCAGGCCTCCTCGGACGTGTCGCGGGTGATCACGTGCAGACGGATGCCGAAGCGCACGGTGCGTCCGCGCTCGGCCGCGAGTCCGCGGATCCACTCGATCTTCTTCGCCACGGCCGTGGTCGGCTCACCCCACGTGAGATACACGTCGGAGTGGTCCGCCGCCACCGGGCCCGCAGCGGGAGAGGAGCCGCCGAAGTACAGCGGAGGCGTGGGGTCGGGGAGGAACGGCAGCGACGCGTCCTCGACCTGGATGTGCGTGCCCTGGTGCGTCACCGACTCGCCGCGCCAGAGGCCGCGGACGATGGTGAGGAACTCGTCCGTGCGGGCGTACCGCTCGTCCTTGGACAGGTGATCGCCGTACTGACGCTGCTCGTGAGCCTCGCCACCGGTGACGACGTTGAGCAGGAGTCGGCCGGGCGCATGATTGCTGAACGTCGCCGACATCTGCGCCGCGAGGGTCGGGCTGATCAGACCCGGTCGAAAGGCGATGAGGAATGCGAGCTTCTCGGTCTCGCGGGCGAGCATCGCCGTGGTGAGCCACGCGTCCTCGCACCACGCGCCGGCCGGGGTGAGTGCACCGGTGAAGCCGAACTCCTCGGCCGCGCGGCCGATGGACGACAGGTACCCGATGCTCGCGCGACGATCTCCGCCCGCGGCGCCGACTCGCGTGCCGTGTCCGCCGCCGACGATCGCCCTGCTGTCGCCGTAGGTGGGAAGGAACCAGTGCAGGGCGAGAGAAGAGTTGTCGAGGGTCACTCGTCCCACCGTAGGACCGTCGCGGCGCCCCGCGAAGCGTTGGAATCAGGGCGATTCTTGGCGTGTCAGCCCCGTGCCACGAGGAGAGGAACGGTCATCTCGACGTCGGTCAGGGAGCCGTGATGGCCGGGCAGCGCCGACTGGTTCGGTTCGGCCCCGCGGCGGATCAGGGCGCCGTCGCCGAGAGCCAGAGCCAGGACGTCACCGATGCACGCCGCGACGTCGGGGCGCACGGACGGCCCGAACCAGCCCCGGGAGACCGCATCGTCGCGGCCCACCACCAGGTGGTCCGGACCCAGGGTCTCCCGCCAGGCATCGAGCACCGTGGCAGCGGCGCCGGCGTCGGCGAAGACGTGGCGCGCGCGGGGTTCGCCGCAGATCATCCGGACGTCGGCGGTGAGCGCGGGCGTCGCGTCGATGTCCACGCGGGTGCCGATCTGCACCATCCCGTGATCGGCGGTGACGATCAGCGCTGCGTCGGAGGGCAACTCGCCGAGGATGCCGGCGACGATGGTGTCGACCTGAGTCAGCTCGTGGCGCCACGCGTCGGAGTCCGGCCCGCGCACGTGGCCGGTGAGGTCGAGTTCGGACCAGTACGAGTAGACGAGGGACCGCCGGCCGCGCCGCAGCGCGCGCGAGGTCTCGGCGACGAGGTCGCCCGCGGACACCGACGCGGAGAAGTCCCCGCCGCGCAGCACGGCGCGGGTGAGCCCGGACTCGCGCTGGTAGGACGGCGCGATGCGAGTGACGGACACCCCGTCCGCCGCGGCGCGCTCGAACACGGTGTCGCGAGGTTGGAACTGTTCCGGAACCAGCTCGGCGAGCAGATCGACGCGGGGTCCCTGACCGTGCAGACGCCAGTGCAGCGGATTCATCGGACGGTCGAAGCCGGGCACGGCGGTGAGGTAGCCGACGATGCCGTGCTCACCGGGCGTGCGTCCGGTGCCCAGTGACGCCAACGACGTCGCGGTGGTGGACGGGAACGTGGCGGTGACGACCCGCTCGGTGAGCGAGGAGAGTGTCGGCGCTGCCGAGGCGTGCGCCGCCAACTGTCGAGCTCCGAGGCCGTCGACCAGCAGTACGCAGATCCGCCGGACCCCGGACAACCCCAGCCCGACGGTGTCGGACTCACCGGGGACGCCGAGTGCGCCGAGCACCGACGGCAGAAGATCGGACAGGCTGTCGCCGCCGTAGCGCGGAGTGGTCACCACACATCGAAGGCTATCGGCAGCACCCTTCTCGTCAGTCGAAGAGGCTGTCACCGGTTCCGCCGGCGAGGTCGGTCCCGAACAGGTCGAGCTGGGAGCCGGACGACCGCGTCGGTCCGTCGACGCGGTCGGCGGCCAGACGCCGGTGCGCGGAGGTGAGGAGCGCGGAGGTGGTGCGCCAGACCCGCGCATCGAGACCGGCCGACGCGGCGACTCGCGGATCGGTGTCGTCGAGCGTGCGATCGAGGGCGGAGAGCTCGCACTCGCGCGCCACGTCCAGGAAGCGGACGACGCGCGTGCGATCGTGTCCGCACGCGTTCAGCACCTCCTCGACGTCGATGTCGGCGCCGCGCTCCCACACTGCCTCGGCGATCGCGCGCAGTGCCTCGGGAATCACCGGACCGCCGTGCTCGTCCGTCCCGTCACCCGCGTCGTACTCGGGCGTCGGTTCACCGAACGCGTCGAGGTAGGGCCGCGCCCCGAGCCCGGCCCGGAGATGCTCGGCGGCCTCGCCGGCGAACTTCTCCATGACGGCCAGCATGTCGGCCACGTGCTGCGGGACGAAAGGCACCACCGTGACGTCGATGGTGGCGACGATGCGATCCTCGTCCAGCAGCACCTTGACGTGCGGCCACCGGCGATTGACGTCGTTGACGACCGACAGTGCTCGCGCCTCGTCGGTGACGCCGGCCGCGAGCGGCGCGAGGATCTGTACGAACGGCGCCTCCGGGGTGGGGCACAGGTAGAGCCAGGCCGGCCCGAGACGGAACGGGTAGTCGCCGTCCTCGTCGGGGTGCGGCACGAACCCGAGGATGTGCAGGAGCGTCTGCTCGATGATCTCGAGACGGGCCTCGGGACCGGACGTGCGGACCGGCCGCAGCGGGTCGAACGGGACAGCGTCGGACGGCGGCGCGTCCTCGGGGTCCGTGGACGACGCGCCGAACCGGTCCTCGATCACGGGGCCGCACAGGTCGCCGTCCAGCTCGAGGAACGACGGGTGCGGGACACCCCACACCGAGTGCAGGACGCGGACAGCGGCGTCGGCGAGTTGGTCGGCGTAGCGCCGCGGGCGATCGACGAACCAGTTCACCGGCTCGTCGTCGCGGCGCGTGGTGTGAGGGAGCGACGGCGGCGGGGCGAACCCGAACTGCTCCAGCAGTGCGCGCCCTTCGGACGTCCACCGGCGGTGCTCGGCGAGGTACTCGTCCGCCAGCACCTCGCACCGGACCGTCTCGTCGTCCCATCCGTAGAACTGCAGGCAGGGCGGAACCGGATCGGAGCCGGCGTGCGGGCACGCGAGCACCAGTGAGTGTCCCGCCGGCATCCCGTCGAGGTGATCGGCGAGCAGGGTGCGGAACCGGCTCCAGGCGGCCTCGGGCGAGAGGTCGACACTGTTCAGGTCGTTCATGGGGCGACCGTAACGCGGCCCACCGACACGGTGTCGCGAGTCCCGGCTCACACGGTCAGATCGGCGTACTCCTCGTGCGTCTCGACGAAGTGATGCACGTAGGAGCACGACGGGACGATCTTCAGCCCCGCGGCGCGTGTGTCGTCGAGTGCGTGACGCACCAGGACGGCCGCGAGTCCGCGGCCGCGGAACTCGGGAAGCGTCACGGTGTGGTCGAAGTCCCGGACAGTCGGATCGGTCTGCCGATACTCGGCGTAGCCGGCGACCTCCTCACCGACGAGGATCTCGAAACGCTGACGATCGGGATGGTGCTCCACGCGGGTGTCGTCTGTGTCTGCCATGGACCGAACCTACTCGCCCGCGCCGGGACGAGGGCCTGTGCTTCCCAGAGCGTCCAGCAGTGCGCGTTCGTAGGTCGCGAACTCCCGCGTGGTGGCGGTCTCGGCGCGTCGCGGCCGCGGCAGATCGATGCTCACGTCGGCGACCACCCGCGCGGGCCGCGGTGACAGCACGACGACCCGGTCCGACACCTGCACCGCCTCCCGGATGTCGTGGGTGATCATCAGGACCGTCCAGCGGTACCGCTGCCACACCTCCTGCATCCAGTCCTGCATGGCCGTCCTGGTCAGCGAGTCGAGAGCGCCGAACGGCTCGTCCAGCAGCAGGACGTCGCGTCCCTGCACGACGGTCCGGAGCAGTGCGGCCCGCTGCCGCATCCCGCCGGACAGCGACGAGGGGCGTGCGTCCTCGAAGCCGTCGAGGCCGAAGACCGGGAACAGGTCGCGGGCCCGGCTCCGCGCCTGCGCCTTCGGAACCCCCTGTACCTCCAGCCCGAGTGCGGTGTTCGCCAGAACCGAACGCCACGGGAACAACAGGTCCTTCTGCGGCATGTACGCGCAGCGCGGTGTCACCACGGTGCCGCTGTCCGCGGTGTCGAGACCGGCGAGGAGGGTGAACAGCGTGCTCTTGCCGCAGCCGCTCGGGCCGACGATCGACACGAACTGTCCCCCCTCGACGGCGAGGTCGATCCCGTCCAGTACCGGTGTGCCCGGGTAGGACTTGCGCACCGAGGTCAGCTCCAGAACAGGATCCGTCATCGCGTTCCCTCCTTCGCCGCGAGCGCCCACGGCGCGAGAAGCCGCTCGGCCACGAACGTGAGGAGGAAGAGTGCGATGCTGCACACCGCCGTGACCACGACCGCGGCCAGCACGAGATCCGTGCGGAACGCGTTCTTCTGCTGCGCCATGTAGATGCCCAGACCCGACGTGGCGCCGACGTACTCGGAGAAGACGGCACCGACGACGGCGTAGGTGATCCCGATGCGGAGCGCGGTGAAGAAGCGCGGCAGCGCGGACGGGAGCCGGACGTACCGGAACTGTTGTCGCCGTGACGCTCCCATGCTGCGCAGCAGTGCGTCGGACTCCTTGTCCGCGGAGGCGAATCCCTCGATCAGGCCGAGGGTCATCGGGAAGAACGTCACCAGCGCGATCACCAGGAGCTTGGGGAGGATGCCGAATCCGAACCAGATGATCATCAGGGGAGCGACGGCGATGACCGGCAGTGTCTGCGACACCACGAGCAGGGGAACGATGGCGCGGCGCAGCCACGGCGAGAAGTCCACGGCCGTGGCGATGATCCACGAGATCGTCAGGGAGACGGCGAAACCGAGCAGAGTGACCTGAACGGTGGACGATGCGTGACCCGCGATGACGGCACGGTTCGTCCAGCCCTGATCGACGACGCGGGCGGGGGAGGGGAGTACGCGCGGCGAGATGCCGCTGACGACCACGTACACCTGCCAGGCCGCCACGAGGCCCGCCGCGAGCAGCAGCGCCGGCGCGTACCGCCCCACCTGTCCGCCGCGCTCAGCCCTGATCGAGGTACTCATCGGTGAAGTAGGTCGACCAGTCGGGCTCGGTGGTCAGCGGTGCGCCGTCGGGCCCGGCCAGGACACCGGCGTCGAACAGGAACTTCGAGTACCCGGACCATCGCTCCAAGGTCTGCGTCCCGACGCGGCCGTTCTCGTCGAGCATGTAGTCCTCCGCCAGCATGCGCTGACTCTCGACGACCAGGTCCTCGTCGGGAAATGCTCCCGGGTTGGCGTCGATCAGATCGTGCGCGCCCGCGTCGGGATCGTCGGCGGCCTTCTGGTAACCCTTCTGCAAGGCCTGCACGAACTGTCGCGCCTGTTCGGGGTGCTCGGCCATCCACTCGTCACCGCCGTCGACGACGATCGCGTACGAGTCGGGGAAGCCGAAGTCGGTGTAGTCGAAGTACGTCATCGGGGTTCCGGCCCGCTCGGCCTCGAGACCCTCCCACGCGAAGTAGGAGACGGTGAAGTCCGCGGTACCGGAGTAGACCGCCTCGTACGCGGACGTCCCGAGCACCACGGTCTCGAAATCGCCGGTGCCACCGTCGTTCTCGATCACCTTGCGGAGGGTGGCCTCCTCGCCCGCATCGCCGAACCCGGCGTAGGTCCGCCCGTCCAGGTCTCGGGGGCTCCGGATGTCCTGCCGGTCGGCGCGGACGCCGATGCCGGTGGCCCAGTGCTGCAGCGGCGCCATCACCGAGGTCACCTTCGCACCGGCAGCGCGGGCGTAGGTGGCGGAGCTGTGGAAGCTGATCCCGAACTCGGCGTTGCCGGAGTCGATCAGCGTGTCGGGGGACGTCGAGTTGTACGGCAGGATCTCGACGTTCAGCCCGGCGTCCGCGAAGTAGCCCTCCTGCTGGGCGACGAACAGGCCCGTGTGGTTCGTGTTGGGTGTCCAGTCGAGCGCGAAGCGGATCGTGTTCGCGTCGGAGGCATCGGACGTGGCGCAGCCCGCGAGACCCGCGGCGGCGACGAGCGACACGGTGAGCAGAGCCGCGACGCGCCCGACCCTCGTGTGCCGCGCCCTCATGCGTCCGACCCCGAAGCAGGCCAGGGCACGGTGTTCAGGGCGGTGTCCCAGAACAGCAGTTCGTAGCGCATCGCCACGACGAACGCGTCACTCATCCGCTGTCGTTCGGCCGGGCCGGCCACCTCGGCAGCCGCGTCGACGAGCTCGCGGGCGCGCGCGGCGGAGGTCTGGAAGTCCTCGGCGTCGTACGTCGTCACCCACCGGGCGTACGGGTGGTGCGGATCAGCGTCGAGCACGGCGCGGGCCGAGGCCGCGAGTCCGCGGCCGACCTCGGCGTAGATCCAGAAACAGGGGAGCGCGGCCGCGGCGCCGACGGCGTAGGTGTCGGTCGCCGCCGTCGCCGTGAGGAACGAGACGTACCCGAGGCACGCCTGGCTGTGCTCGACCGGCTTCTCCGACGGACCGCCGAGTGCGACGTCGGCGAGAAGGCTGGTGTGCAAGGACTTCTCGACCGTCGCGGCCGTGGCCGCCGATGTGGCCCAGAACGCTCCGGCCTCCGGATCGACGGCGCGCGAGGACAGGAGGGCCAAGGCCTTCGCGTATCCCTCGAGGTAGAGGCCGTCCTGCTCGATGTAGGTCCGGAACGACGTGATCGGCAGGGTGCCGTCGCCGAGTCGGGTGAGGAACTCAAGGTCGTCGATCCGGGCCCGCAGGCCTGCCGTGCGGTCCCAGAGGAGGTCGGTGAAGCGTGTGAGGTCGGCTGCATCCGTGGTGGAGGCAGCGTCGACCGCATGGTCGTACGGCGTCATGGCCGTGACATCCCTTCGTCAGAATTACCTGCATCAGGTTCTCGGGTGTGGTCTCAGCCTCGCGACGCGAAGCACCCCGTGTCAGAACTCGCCGACCATAGCACCGGCGGTCGTGCGGCTACTTCATGTCCTCCAGTTCCATGCCCTTCGTCTCGGGGATCTTGGACTTCACGAAGAAGAACGACAGGGCGGCGAAGAGTGCGAAGCCGCCGTAGACGATGGAGAGTCCGACCATCTCGGTGAGCGACGGGAACAGCAGCGAGATGACGAAGTTGGCCACCCAGTTCGCGGCCGTACCGATGCCGAGAGCCATGGCGCGCATACGGTTCGGGAACATCTCGCCGAGCAGGACCCACATGATCGGTCCCCACGTCGACGCGAAGAAGATCACGAACAGGTTTGCGCCGATCAGCGCCACGACGCCCCAGGGATCGGGCAGGGAGACCTCGTCGCCGGTGCCGATCTGCTGGGAGAACGCGATCGCCGCCATGAGGAGACCGACGAACATACCGATGGAGCCGGCCATGAGCAGGTTGCGCCGACCCACCCGGTCGACGAAGAGAATGGCCACGAACGTCATGGCCACGTTGATCACGGAGGTGATGACCGACGTGGTGAAGGACTGACTCTCGGTGAAGCCCACCGACTTCCACAGTGTGGTGGAGTAGTAGAAGATCGCGTTGATACCGACGAACTGCTGCAGGACGGCCATGATGATGCCGACCCACACCAGCGGCTGCAGACCGAAGCGCGGACCGCGGATGTCGGCGAACGACGAGCGCTGCTCCTTGCGCAGGGTCAGGCGGATCTCGTGGATGCGCTCGTTGGGGTGCTTCTCGCCGGTGATGTTCGCGAGAATCTGCGCGGCCTCCTCGTCGAGGTGCTTGCCCACGAGGTAACGCGGCGACTCGGGGATGAGCAACGCGAGGACGCCGTAGACGACGGCGGGGATCACGCCGACGATGAACATCCACCGCCAGGCCTCGAGGCCGAGCCACAGGTCGTTGGACGCACCGTCCGCACGATCCGCCAGCACGGCGTCCGAGAGCAGTGCGGCGAAGATGCCGATGGTGATGGCCAGCTGCTGCAGCGACGCGAGGCTGCCGCGCATCCGGGCCGGCGAGATCTCCGCGATGTACGCGGGGGCGATCACCGACGCGATGCCGATGCCGAGACCGCCGAGCACACGCCACAGCATCAGGTCGGGAACGCTGAAGGCCAGACCCGAGCCGACCGACGAGATGATGAAGAGCGCGGACCCGAGCAGCATCACCTTCTTGCGTCCCCACCGGTCGGCCAGTCCGCCGGCGAACCAGGCGCCCGCCGCGCACCCGAGCAGGGCGATCGCGACGGTGAAGCCGGTGAGGAACTCGCCGAGGGCGAATCTGCCCTGGATGGAGTCGACGGCGCCGTTGATGACGGAACTGTCGAAACCGAAGAGAAAGCCGCCGACGGCGGCCGCAATGGTCACGCCGATGACTTTGGCCGTGTGATTGGCCGATGCCTGTGTGGTCATCCTTGTCCACCTACATGTCGGCCACCGGCCGCGCCGGTCGATGGCGGAGGAGTTTCGCTTGGTTCGGACCCTACGCCCGGCGCGACCGCTGTGGAGCGGCGACCTGACGGCAGTTTGAGCAGCGCCGGAACGGTGAATCCCGCCGGTCATGAAGAAGACTCTGCGACGCACCGGCGACGCCTCCGCCGACGTCGCGTGGGAGCGGTACATGGACCTGTCGCTCTGGTCGACGTGGGCACCGCAGATCATGGGGGTCGACGCGTCCACCGACCGTCTCGCCGCCGGCACGACCGGCACGGTGCGCGGACCCCTCGGCGTGCGGGTGTCCTTCGAGGTCCACTCCGTGGACGAGGCCGCACGGGTGTGGTCGTGGCGCGCGTGGATCGGCGCTCCGAGTGCCGGGCTCACCCTGGAACACGGTGTCGACAGCGCGGGGTCGGGCTCGTCGACGTGGTTGGTCGTGGACGGTCTGGCACCGCTCGTCCTCGGCTACTCTCCAGCGGCCCTGTTCGCGCTCGGTCGACTGGTGACAGCGTGACGACCATCGGGGTCCGATCCCCGCACTCCCTGTAACGTCGGTCCTCGTGGGGGCAACCGAGAGCAGCCATGTCGTCTCGTCGCGCGACGGTGAGATCCGCGGCTACGGGCACGGCGACGTGGTCAGTTGGAAGGGCATCCCGTTCGCGGCGCCACCCGTGGCGGAGCACCGATTCCGCGCACCACGCCCACCGGAGCGGTGGGACGGGGTCCGCGACGGCAGGACCTTCGGTGCGATGGCACCGCAGGGCCGCGACGGCCCGATTCCCATGGACTCGTCCATCCCGATGGACGAGGACTGCCTGACTCTCAACGTCTGGGCCCCGACACCGGACGGCATCTCCCGTCCGGTGATGGTGTGGATCCACGGCGGCGCCTACGTCCTGGGATCATCTGCGCAACGGATCTACAACGGGCGCAACCTGTCCCGCCTCGGTGAGGTGGTGGTGGTGACCGTCAACTACCGGGTGGGAGCGCTGGGGTGGTTGGACCTGTCGTCGTTCGACACCGACGGCAGCGTCTTCGAGACCAATCTCGGGCTCCGCGACCAGATCGCGGCGCTCACGTGGGTGCGCGACTGCATCGCCGCGTTCGGCGGCGACCCGACCAACGTCACCGTCTTCGGTGAGTCGTCCGGTGGCGCGTCGGTGACCACTCTCATGACGTCACCGCACGCGGAAGGTCTGTTCCACAAGGCGATCGCCCAGAGTTCCCCGGCCACCTCGGTGTACGGCCCGGAACGCGCGCGCACCGTCGCGCAGCGATTCCTCGAACTCGTCGATCTGCCCGCGGAGCGTGCCGAGGAGCTGCGGACGATGCCGGTGGAGAGGTTGGTCGACGCAGCCGAGAAGCTGGTCTACGAGGTTCCCGAGAAGGTGCCCGGCACATTGGGATTCGCACCCGTCGTCGACGGTGACGTGGTGCCCCGGTATCCGGTGGCCGCGTTCCAGAAGGGCTTCTCGCACGACGTCCCGCTCATCATCGGGTCGAATCACGACGAGGCATCGGTGTTCCGCCTGATGAAGTCGCCGTTGATGCCCGTCACCTCGGACACGGTGAGCACGATGTTCGAGGCGATCGCCGTCGATCATCCCGATCTCTCACCGGCTCGTATCGCCGACATCCTCTCCGCGTACCCGGATCTGCCGAAGAGTGCGGGCGCGCTGGCCCTCTCGCGCGACGCAGGGTTCCGGATGCCGAGCCTGTGGATCGCGGAGGCCCATTGCCGACGAGCGCCGACGTTCGTCTACCGCTTCGATCACGCGACACCCGTGCTGCGCGCGGCACGTATCGGCGCCGGTCACGCCACCGAGTTGCCGTACGTCTTCGGCAATTTCGGGACCTTCGACCGGGACCCGACCTTCTGGCTGGGTGGGCGCAAGGCAGCGCAGCAGGTCTCCCGGCGAATTCAGCGACGCTGGGTGGCGTTCGCGTGGCACGGAGTTCCTGCTGCGCTGGACGGGTCGAAGCACTGGGCGCCCTACGACGAGCGCCGTCGCACTCTCGTCATCGACGGGCGTGATGCTCTGGTCGAGGATCCGGACCGTGAGCTGCGCGAGATCTGGGGCGAGAAGGTGCTCGGCTTCAGCTGAGGTCCGTCAGGCCTTGCTGTAGGTGAGGCAGTTCGCGGTGTCCGACGACTCGCCGGCGCCGATGCGGACCGCTGCCGCGCTGCACTCGAGGTTGTCGTTGAACGAGCAGTCGACGCGCTGACACGCGCCGACCTGGGTGGAGACGGTGTCGAGGCCGCCCTTGGTGCTCAAGGGGATGAACGTGCCGCAATCGGCCGTTCCGTTCGAGCCTCCGACATTGATGGCGAAGGCGTGGCATCCGTCGTGGTTGTACGAACAGGCGCTGACACTGCACTCACTGACGCGGGGCATTTCGAGGGAAGTCATGACGCTGACGGTAATACTCGAAATGCGTCTTCACCAGCAAGGTCAGGCTGACCTAGATATGGTCACCCTTTCTACAACAATGATGTTTCCTATTCTTTCGGGTCACGGATCGATGACGAATTCGTCGACGACGTAACGATCGGTCTGTTCGCTCGGATGGACCGATCATGAGACGAACACTTCTCGCGACCCTGGCTGCCACCGTGCTGTTCGCGAGCGGGTGCTCCGACTCCGACCAGGGCTCCGCGGCGCCACCTCCTCCGACCACCACCACGACCTCGACAGCGTTGGGTCCGGCACCGGGTACGGAACCCGCGTCGTCGGCCGCGCCGGAACCGTCGACCGCGTGTGTGGAGGACTCCGTCGTGGCGGCGGGCATCGAATCGCTGCCCCAGTTCTTCGGTAGCGGGTGGCGGCTCGTCCGCCAGGGCGATCCCTGCGCGACGCTGTCGTGGGCGCTCGCGGCGCTCGACGGGGGCACGGGGTCGAGTCCGTGGACCGTCTTGTTCTTCCACGACGACACCTATCTCGGTACCGCCACCGCGTTGCCGTACTCGTTCACCGACGTCGCCTCGCAGACCGACGACACGGTCACGGTGTCATACGGGTGGCTCCGGGAGGGTGAGTCCACCTCGCAGCAGTCCGGCGGACCCGGGTTAGTCCGCTACACCTGGAACGGATCGTCCGTGGTGATGCTGGACGACCTGCCGCAGGAGGTGGTGGACGGCAACAGGCAGACTCCTGCCGATCCGTGCCTGGACGACTTGGTGGTCGCCTCCGCGATCGACTCTCTGCCCACCTTCTCCGACAGCGCTTGGAGCCTGTACAGCCAGGGCGATCCGTGCGCCACGCTGGCCTGGGCGATGGCCGTTCCCGACGGTGCCACCGGTTCGAGTCCCACGACGGTCCTGTTCTTCCATGACGGCGCATACCTCGGAACGGCGACCGCCCGTCCGTACGCGTTCACGGATCTCGACCCGTATGCGCAGACCGACGACACCGTGACGATCTCGTACCGGTGGCTCGTCGGCGACGAGGCCACCGCGGAAGCCTCCGGCGGTCCGGCACTCGTTCGCTACCGGTGGAACGGATCCTCGGTGGACATGCTCGATCCGCTGCCTCCCGAAGTGGCGAACGGCTGATTTCCACCGGTGGACGACCCGGCCGATCGGGTGCAGGATCACCGGTACGGGGCCGACGCGGAGGTGTCATGTCATGACTGTCGTTCGAGCAGCACTGGTTCAGACCACCTGGACCGGCGACAAGGAATCGATGATCCAGGCCCACGAGGAGTACGCCCGCCAGGCAGCCGAGCAGGGCGCGCAGGTGATCTGTTTTCAGGAACTGTTCTACGGCCCCTATTTCTGCCAGGTGCAGGACGCGTCCTTCTACGACTACGCCGAATCGGTTCCCGGACCCACCGTCGAGCGTTTCCAGTCTCTCGCGAAGGAACTCGGCATGGTGATGGTGCTGCCGGTCTACGAGAAGGAACAGCCAGGCATTCTGTACAACACCGCTGCCGTGGTGGACGCGGACGGTACGTACCTGGGCAAGTACCGCAAGCACCACATTCCGCACCTGAACGGCTTCTGGGAGAAGTTCTACTTCCGCCCCGGCAACCTGGGCTGGCCCGTGTTCGACACCGCCGTCGGCAAGGTGGGGGTCTACATCTGTTACGACCGCCATTTCCCGGAGGGCTGGCGCGCACTCGGACTGGCCGGTGCGGAGATCGTGTTCAATCCGTCCGCCACCTCGCGAGGCCTGTCGAACTACCTGTGGAAGCTCGAGCAACCGGCGTCGGCCGTGGCCAACGAGTACTACATCGGCGCGATCAACCGAGTGGGAGTCGAGGAGTTGGGCGACAACGACTTCTACGGTACGAGCTACTTCGTCGATCCCGAGGGGAAGTTCGTCGGCGACGTCGCCTCGGACAGCGCGGCCGAAGTGATCGTCCGCGATCTGGACCTGTCGCTCATCGCGACCGTCCGCGATCGGTGGGCTTTCTACCGCGATCGCAGACCCGACGCCTACGGTCCCCTGGTGACACCGTGACGACCACGTTCGTCCACGGGGGCATCGTCGTCTCGCCGACGGGGTCGCAGCCCCTGGACGTCCTGATCGACGGTGAGACGATCGTCGCAGTGCTGCAACCGGGTTCGACGCTTCTGGGCGCCGACCTCGCGTCGTCGAGCGACGTCGTCGTCGACGCGACCGGGAAGTACGTGATCCCCGGAGGGGTCGACGGCCACACCCACATGGAGATGCCGTTCGGCGGCACCTTCGCCTCCGACTCGTTCGAGACGGGGACGCGCGCTGCCGCGTGGGGCGGAACCACCACGATCGTCGACTTCGCCATCCAGAACCCCGGGATGCGCGTGCAGGACACCCTCGCCACGTGGCACGACAAGGCTGCCGGTTCGTGCGCCGTCGACTACGGATTCCACCAGATCATCGGAGACGTCGACAGCGACTCGTTGAAGGCCATGAGCGAGTTGGTCTCCGAAGGAGTCACCAGCTTCAAGCTGTTCATGGCCTATCCCGGCGTCTTCTACTCGGACGACGGGAAGATCCTGCGGGCGATGCAGACTGCCGCGGCGACCGGCGCGCTGCTGATGATGCACGCGGAGAACGGCATCGCCATCGACGTCCTGGTCGAGCAGTCGATCGCACGCGGTGACACGGCGCCGTACTTCCACGGCACGTCCCGGCCGTGGCAGCTCGAGGAGGAAGCGACGCATCGCGCGATCATGCTGGCCGACGTGACGGGAGCGCCGCTGTACGTGGTCCACGTGTCGGCGAAACAGGCGCTCGAGCAGATCGCGACGGCACGAGGCACGGGGCAGAACGTCTTCGCAGAGACGTGTCCGCAGTATCTGTACCTCTCGCTCGAGGAGCAACTCGGTGCGCCGGGCTTCGAGGGTGCGAAGTGGGTGTGCTCGACCCCGCTCCGGTCCCGTGCCGAGGGGCACCAGGACGAGCTGTGGCGGTACCTCCGCACGGGCGACGTCTCGACGGTCGGCACGGATCACTGTCCCTTCTGCATGAAGGACCAGAAGGAGATGGGTATCGGCGACTTCTCCAAGATCCCCAACGGAATCGGGTCGGTCGAGCATCGGATGGACCTGATGTATCAGGGTGTGGTGTCGGGGAATATCACGCTCGAGAAGTGGGTCGAGGTGTGCTGCACGACGCCGGCACGCATGTTCGGGATGTACCCGCGCAAGGGCATCGTGTCGCCCGGTGCCGACGCGGATCTGGTGGTCTACGACCCGAACGGCCGCACCACCATCGGAGTCGAGACACACCACATGAGAATGGACTACTCGGCCTACGAGGGCATGACCGTGGACGGCCACGTCGACACGGTGATCTCCCGCGGAACCGTCGTCGTCGACCGCGGCGAGTACCTGGGCCGCGCCGGGCACGGCCGTTTCGTGCGCCGCGACCTGTCCCAGAATCTGGTGTGAGGGATGGACTTCGGAGTGGTGCTGCAGTGCACACCGCCCAGTTCGCGGGTGGTCGAACTCGCTCGCATCGCCGAGACGCACGGCTTCTCCCACGTGTGGACCTTCGACTCACACCTGCTGTGGCAGGAGCCCTACGTCATCCACAGTCAGATCCTCGCGAGCACCCGCACGGTGGTCGTCGGACCGATGGTGACCAACCCGTCGACGCGGGACGTCACGGTGACGGCATCGACGTTCGCCACACTCAACGAGATGTACGGCAACCGCACCGTGTGCGGGATCGGTCGCGGCGACTCCGCGGTGCGCACTCTGGGTGGGAAGCCCACCACGATCGCGCGGCTCGCCGAGTCGGTGGAGATCATCCGCGAACTCGGCAACGGGCGGTCCGCCCGCATCGGCGAGACCACCGTGCGGCTGCCGTGGGCGTCGCGGTCCGAGCTCGAGGTGTGGATCGCCGGATACGGCCCGCGGGCACTGGAACTCACCGGGCAGGTCGCCGACGGGTTCATCCTGCAACTCGCTGATCCCGACATCGTCGAGTGGACCGTGGCCACCGTCCGCGACGCCGCCGAGAAGGCGGGGCGCGACCCCGATGCCGTGACCATCTGCGTCGCCGCCCCCGCCTATGTCACCGACGGTTCCGCGGCCGCCGCCGCGCATGCCCGTGATCAGTGCCGGTGGTTCGGCGGCATGGTGGGAAACCACGTGGCGGACATCGTGTCCCGCTACGGAGCGACCTCCGGTGCCCCGGCCGCTCTCACGGACTACATCGCCGGCCGCCAGGGGTACGACTACAACCAACACGGCAGAGCCGGCAACACGCACGCCGACTTCGTGCCCGACGAGATCGTCGACCGGTTCTGCATCCTGGGCTCGCCCGAGCAGCACGTGCAGCGACTCCGACAGCTCGAGTCGCTCGGTGTGGACCAGTTCGCGGTCTACCTCCAACACGATGCGAAGACCGCGACGCTGGATGCCTACGGCGAGTCGGTTCTTCCTGCCATGATGACGTCAGAGGTGGCGACGGAATCCGGAATCGCCCGATAACGGAGGTGGTACATGACCGACCATGTCTTCTATTCCTGGTCCGCCCAGGCGGAGCTGAACCCGGTCACCATCACCGGGGCGTCCGGGTCCTACTTCTGGGACGACCAGGGCAGGAAGTACCTCGACTTCTCCTCGCAGCTGGTCAACGTCAACATCGGACACCAGCACCCCGATATCGTGGCGGCGATCGTCGAGCAGGCCGGTGTGCTCACCACCATCTCCCCGACGGTCGCGAACGACAAGCGCAGCGAACTCGCTCGACTGATCGCCGAGCGCGCTCCCGGTGACCTGAACCGGGTCTTCTTCACCACGGGCGGGGCCGAGGCCGTCGAGCACGCCGTGCGGTTTGCTCGCCAGCACACCGGGAGGACCAAGATGCTGGCCGCGTACCGGTCGTACCACGGCGGCACCGGTGTGGCCATCGGTCTGACGGGAGAGCCGCGCCGGTGGGGAACCGAGCCGACCAACGTCGACGTCGTCCGGTTCTTCGGGCCGTATCCCTATCGGTCACCCTGGAATTCGACCGGCCCCGAGGAGGAGACGGCCGCGGCGCTGGCCCACCTCGAGATGGTCATCACGCTGGAGGGACCGCAGAACATCGCGGGGCTCATTCTCGAGTCGGTGGTCGGCACCAACGGCGTACTGGTCCCGCCGCCGGGATATCTGGCCGGTGTCCGCGAACTCTGCACTCGCTACGGCATCGTGTACATCGCCGACGAGGTGATGGTGGGCTTCGGCCGGACCGGGCACTGGTTCGCGTGCCAGGCGTGGGGCGTCGAGCCCGATCTGATCACGTTCGCGAAGGGTGTGAACTCCGGCTACGTCCCGCTCGGCGGAGTGGTGATCTCCGAGGAGATCGCGCAGCGGTACGACCACACGCCGTATCCGGGAGGTCTGACCTACTCGGGCCACGTGCTCGGCTGCGCCGCCGGTATCGCGTCGATCCGGGTGTTCGAGCGCGACGACATCCTGGGCCACGTCCGCGCCGTGGGGGAGGACGTCCTCGGGCCGGGGCTCACCAAGCTGGGTGAGGCGCATCCGAGCGTGGGTGACGTGCGGGGCATGGGGTTCTTCTGGGCCGTCGAACTGGTGACGGACAAGGGCACCCGCGAGCCGCTGACACCGTTCAACGCCACCGGCGCCGCCGCAGCTCCCATGGCGGCCGTCACGAAGGCGGCCAAGGAGCGCGGGCTGTGGCCGTTCGTGGCGGGCAATCGGCTGCAGATCGCGCCGCCGCTCGTCACGACGGAGGAGGACATCCGTCGGGGACTCGAGATCCTCGACGAGGTGCTCGAGGTCGCCGACGGGTACACCCGGAACTAGAGCACGGCACCGGGATTCAGGATGCCCGCGGGATCGAGGGCGTGCTTGATGCGCCGGGTCAGCTCCATGACGTCCTCGCCCACCTGATCCGGCAACCACGCCTTCTTGAGCCGGCCGACACCGTGTTCCCCGGTGATGGTGCCGCCCAACGAGATCGCGAGCGTCATGATCTCGCCGAATGCCTGGTGCGCACGCTCCTCCATGTCCGCGTCCTCGGGGTCGAACACGATCAGCGGGTGCGTGTTCCCGTCGCCCGCATGGGCGATGACGGCGACGACGACGCCGCGGGCATCGGCGATCTTCGCGATTCCCTGCACCAGGTCCGCGAGTGCGGGCAGCGGAACTCCGACGTCCTCGAGCAGGAGGGATCCGGTGCGTTCGACGGCGGGGATGGCGAAGCGCCGGGCTGCGGCGAACGCCTCGCCCTCGTCGGGATCGTCGGTCACGAACACCTCGTCGGCGCCGGCGGCCGTGCACGCCGCGGCCATGGTCTCGGTCTCCTCGGTGCGGTGCGCGCCGGGTGAGTCGGAGCGGGCGATGAGCATCGCTGCCGCGGTGCGGTCGAGGCCCATCTTCATGGCGTCCTCCACGGCGTTGATCGACGTGGAGTCCATGAACTCGAGCATGGCGGGCCGCAGCGAGCGGGTGATCGCCAGAATGGCGTCGGTCGCGTCGGACAGGCGGGTGAAGGTGGCCACGACCGTGCTCGCGGGTGGCTGAGCCGGGATCAGTCGCAGCGTCACCTCGGTGATGATGCCGAGGACGCCCTCGCTGCCGACGAAGAGTTTGGTCAGCGACAGGCCGGCCGAGTCCTTCAGACGCGGGCCGCCCAGGTTCACGACGGTGCCGTCGGCGAGGACCACCTCGAGACCGAGGATGTAGTCGGTGGTCACCCCGTACTTGACGCAGCACAGGCCGCCGGCGTTGGTGGCGGCGTTGCCGCCGATCGAACACATCTCGAACGACGACGGATCCGGTGGGTACCACAGGCCGTGTTCGGCCGCAGCGGCCTTGACCTCGACGTTGAGCAGACCGGGTTGGACCACGGCCGTCCGCGTCACCGGGTCGACGGTGACGGCGCGCATCGCCTCGGTCGTCAGCACGATGCCGCCGTCGACGGCGGTCGCACCACCGGACAGACCGGATCCCGCGCCGCGCGGCACCACCGGGACGGAATGCTCGGTGGCCCAGAGCATGACGGCGCGGACGTCGGCCGTGCTGGTGGCGCGCACGACGGCGAGGGGAGTGCCGGCGTTCGGATCGCGGGCCCAGTCCTGGCGATAGCCGGCGGTGATGTCCGGATCGGTCACCACGATGGCGGCTCCGACCGCGTCTGTCAGGGACGTCACGAGATCGTCGATGATGCTCACCTTCCTCGACCGGCGGGTCCTACGTCTCGACGCTACCCCCAGCCCTGCCCGTGACCTCGCCGGAATGACGAGACACGGTGCGGGACAGTGGGAGACCGCGTCGAACGGTGGCCGGGTCGACGTCCGGCCGATGTTCACATCAGTCACACGAGCAACTCTGTTACCAGATCGTGCCCCGATGGGTGCCGACAAGAGCACGTCGGAGGATTAGCGTCCGGATGACGGAGATCGGCACGTGGGCCGAGACCGAGGGGGCGAGAAGGAGGCACTCATGGCACCGTCACACGACATCACACGGTCGGCATCTGCACCATCGACGACAGCGTCGCGCAGACCGACGAAGAACACACCGTTCGAGTGCGCGGCGGCGCTGTTCTCCTACGACTTCGTCTCCGGCGGCGTCGACTACGACACCCTCGAGTCGCTCCATCGTGGCGAGGTGACCGAGTGGACGTCGGCGCTACGACGCTCGGGACTGTTCACCGACGCCGAGATGGACGCCCTCGCCGCCCAGTGGTCCGAACGTCCGGGCCTGCTGCTCGATGCGTTGCTCCGTGACGCCGACGAGATGACCGTGCGGCGTTGCCGGCTCGCGTGGTCGGCGATGGACCGGCTCGCGCCGTTCCAGATGCCCATCGCGCACAGCGGCTGACAGTCAGATCACCGCGGCATCGCCGCCGTCGACGACGTAGACCTGGTCGTCGGTGAGCGTGCGGTACGGCGTTCCCGCCGCGTCGCACGCCGCGGCCATCGCGGCCGACGCTCCGTCGGGATCCAGAGTGTCCGACGCCCAGTGCGGAACGAGCACGTCGTCGATGATCCCCAGGCCGGTCCACAGCACGTCCTCGCCCGTGGTCGGCTCCACCTCGCCGGGCGGGTCGGCGTACTCCACGCCCCGCAGCGTCGGACCCAGGACGCAGGCTCCGGCGCTGTACCCGCCGTACACGACGGCATCCTCCGCGAGCAGTCGAGCGATCGCCTCGTCTGCACCGGACGAGGCCATCCTGCGCCGGAGCACGAAGGTGTTCCCACCGCGGACCCACACGGCGGGGAAGGCAGCCAGGACGTCGTGGGCCGTGCTCGGCATCAACTCGCGCAGGTCGACCTCGACAGGGAGGAAACCCGCCGAGCGCAGGAGGGTGAACTCACTGGTGACCGCGGACGCGCGCGCGGCGTCGGGCCAGGAGTCCGCCGCGTTGGCGATGACGGCGATGCGGCCGGGTGGTCCGGTGAGTTCGAGGAACCGGTCACGGGCGAGCCCGAATCGGTAGGACGCGAGGAACAGGCGCATGGCGGGAGCGTAGGTCAGTACGCACGCGTCGGGTGTGCAGACGTGGTTAGTGTCGGGTGCATGTCGCTGCACAAGATGATCGATGATCCGTCCCGCGTCATCGTCGACGCCTGCCGCGCCGCCGCCCGGCGCAGCGCCGACCTCCGCTTCGTCGAACGGCCCGGATACTTCACGCGCCGCGAGCGCACGACGGACGGGCGCGTGGCCGTGATGTCGGGCGGTGGTTCCGGCCACGAACCGCTCCACTCCGGCTTCGTCGGTGCCGGGATGTTGGATGCGGCGGTGCCGGGGTCTGTGTTCACGAGCCCGAACGCGCTCCAGATCGAGGCGGCGACGCGGGCGGTCGAGGCCGGCGCCGGCGTGATCCACGTGGTCAAGAACTACACCGGCGACGTCATCAACTTCCGCATCGCGGCCGATCTGTGTGCTGCCGACGACATCACGGTCGAGACGGTGCTCGTGGCCGACGACGTCGCGTCCGAGAGCGAGGACGGGCCCGGCCGACGCGGAACCGCCGCGACGGTGGCCGTCGAGAAGATCTGCGGCGCCGCCGCTGCTCGCGGCGACGACCTCGCCTCCGTCGCCGCGCTGGGGCGGCGGGTCGCCCAGGGCGCTCGCAGCATGGCGGTGGCCTTCCGTCCGTGCACGGTCCCGGGCGCGTCGTCCCCGTCCTTCGAGCTCGGCGACGACGAGGTCGAACTCGGTGTCGGTATCCACGGCGAACGCGGCACCGCGCGCGTCGCGACGCTCACCGCCACCGAGATCGCCGAGGCGCTGCTCGGACCCGTGGCCGATTCGCTGGGACTGTCCGGCGGCGAGGACGTCGTGCTCATCGTCAACGGACTCGGCGCGACCCATCCGCTCGAACTCGACATCGTCTTCGGTGCCGCGCTGCGGTATCTCGAGGGGCGCGGCATCACCGTCCGACGCACGCTCGTCGGGAGCCTCGTGACGGCGTTCGACATGGCGGGGGTGTCGTTGACCGCCGTCCGCTGCGACGACGAGATCCTCGGCTTGTGGGACGCCCCGACCGAGGCGCCCGCGTGGCCCCGCTCGCCGGCGCAGGACCTGCACGACGACGCCGAGGACGACACGGACGCGGCAGTGGCGTCGGAGCTTCCGGGCGGCGCGGCCGACCCGTTCGTCACCACCTGGGTCTCGTCGTTCGTCGAGCGTGTCCGGTCGTCGATCGACGAGCTCACCGACCTCGATCGCCGAGCCGGTGACGGCGACTTCGGAGTCAATATGCAGATCGGTCTGGCCGACTTCGCGGTGGACGAGAGTGCCTCGCCCGCAGCGGTGTTCGAGATCCTGGCTCGTGGATTCCTCGGCAATGCGGGCGGAACGTCCGGCGCTCTCTTCGGTGCGTTCTTCCACCGGGTCTCGGTCGCCCTCGACGGTCCCGGGGCGAGCACCGCGAGCATCGCCGCGGGAGTGGCCGACGGACTGGCCGCCATCACCGATCTCGGCGGTGCGCAGCCGGGGGACAAGACCATGGTGGACGCGCTGGACCCGGCGTCACGAGCTCTGGGGGACGCCGGATCGGTCGAGCTCTCGGCGGCCCTCGCCGCGGCTGCCGAGGCTGCGACGCGCGGTGCCGAGTCCACGACGGACACCGTCGCCCAGCGTGGCCGCGCCAGCTACATCGGCGACGCGGCGCGCGGCGTCATCGACCCCGGTGCTCTCGTGGTCTCCTGGTTCTTCGCCGCCGCCTGAGCGGCTGCATCGGACCTCAGGAGGCGAGTGCGGCCCGAATTGCCCGGGCGGTCGCCTCGGGCTCGCTCTGACGCCGCGTGATCATGCCGGCGACGAAGCGGATGCGATCGCCGTGGTGGCGAGGTACGACATGCAGGTGCGAGTGGAACACGGTCTGGAAGGCGGCGCGTCCGTCGTTCATGGCGAGGTTGACCCCGTCCGCCGCCAGGGTGCTGCGGCGCATCGCGCCGGCCAGGGCCTGGCCGGCGGCGAAGACCTGCCCACCCACGACCGGGTCGAGTGTCTCGAGCCCCGAGGAGTGCACCTTGGGAACCACCAGGGTGTGCCCGCGGGTGACGGGCCGGATGTCGAGGAACGCGAGCACCGAGTCGGTCTCGTGGACGATCGTCGCGGGGGCGCGGCGGGCGACGATGTCGCAGAACACGCACTCGGTCATCGCTGCTGCTCCGTGACGGCGGCGACGAGTGCAGGCAGGGAGTCGCCCGCGGTCGCCCGCCAGACGTGGTGGGCCATGTCGGAGACCGCGGTCTCGTCCGGGTTGATCTCGATGACGACGGCGCCCGCGCTGCGAGCCTGAGCGGGAAGCCCCGCGAAGGGGTAGACCACGCCGGACGTTCCCACGACCAGGACGGTGTCGGCGGCCTCGACTGACGCCGCGACCGCTGCCCACTCCGCTTCCGGAAGCGGCTCGCCGAACCACACGACACCGGGGCGGACCGGACTCCCGCAGAGACCGCACGCAGGCGGCGCGATGCGTTCCGCGCCGTCCTCGACGTCGTCGACCGGTCCCTCGAAAGGCTCCTCGCAGATCGAGCACCGCACCGCGGCCAGCGTGCCGTGGACGTGGGCCAGCACGGTGGACCCGGCGCGCTCGTGCAGGTCGTCGACGTTCTGTGTGGCGATCTCGACGGTCTGCTGCGGTGCGGACCTCTGCCACTGCGCGAGGGCCACATGACCGGCGTTCGGGCTCGAGGCGGCCACGAGCTGCGCTCGTCGGCGGTACCAGGCCCACACCAGATCCGGATCGCGGACGAACGCGTCGGGGCTGGCCAGCTCCTCCGGGGAGTACCGCTCCCACAGCCCGGTCTGCGCGTCGCGGAACGTCGGCACGCCCGACTGCGCGGACATCCCGGCCCCGGTGAGCACGGCGACGTGGGACGCGGACCGGACGGCCTCCAGCACGGGCTGCGGAACGTCGGATGCGGGGTCGGCACTGTCGGTGGTCATGAAGCGAGTGTGCCAAGTCGCACCGACACACTCGGTCCGTTATGACCTCCGCCTCACATTCGACCTCGACGCTCGGTATGTCTGTGTCGTGCGTTACCTTGCGGTGGGCCCACCCGGCCGACTCCAGGACCTCTCACGCGGGCGAACATGAGCCACCGTCGACGAGGTCGTTCTCGGAACCGACGACAGTCGGCGGCAGTGCAGCTCCGCGGGACGCGGACGTGCCGCCATTCACAGGAAGTACAGCTGGTGGAAGATTCTCGAGAAGCAGGGACGCTGGTCGGCGTCGTGCGTGAGACGAACGAGGGGGAGCGCCGGGTGGCGCTGGTCCCCAAGGTGGTCGCCGCGCTGACGGGCAAGGGTGTGCGCGTGGTGGTGGAGGCGGGTGCCGGGCTGGGCGCTCTGATCCCCGATCAGCTGTACGTCGACGCCGGTGCGAGCATCGGCGATCCGTACAGCGCCGACGTGGTGGTCAAGGTGGCGCCGCCGTCTTCGGCCGAGGTGCGCAAGCTGCGCCGCGGGTCGACGCTCGTCGGCTTCCTCGCGCCGCGCAACGCGGACACGATCATTCCGGAGTTGACCGCTGCGGGCGTGCAGGCCTTCGCGGTGGAAGCGATTCCGCGGATTTCTCGCGCACAGGTGATGGATGCGTTGTCCTCGCAGGCCAACGTCGCCGGCTACAAGGCTGTGTTGCTCGCGGCGTCGGAGTCGACGCGGTTCTTCCCGATGCTCACCACCGCGGCGGGCACGGTGAAGCCGGCGACGGTGCTGGTGCTCGGTGTGGGTGTGGCGGGGTTGCAGGCGTTGGCGACGGCGAAGCGTCTCGGTGGCCGCGCCACCGGGTACGACGTGCGTCCCGAGGTCGCCGATCAGGTGCGGTCGGTCGGTGCGCAGTGGCTGGATCTGGGGATCGACGCTGCCGGTGAGGGCGGGTATGCCCGTGAGCTCACCGAGGACGAGCGTGCCCAGCAGCAGGCGGCGCTGGAGAAGGCGATCTCGACGTTCGACGTCGTCATCACCACCGCTCTGGTGCCGGGGCGTCCGGCGCCGAAGCTGGTGACCGCTGCGGCGGCTGCCGGGATGAAGCCGGGCAGTGTCGTCGTCGACCTGGCGGGGGAGACCGGTGGCAACTGCGAGCTGACCGAGCCGGGTCGCACGGTGGTGAAGAACGACGTCATCATCGCCTCGCCGCTGAATCTGCCGGCGACGATGCCCGAGCACGCGAGTGAGCTGTACTCGAAGAACATCTCGGCGCTGATCGAGCTGATGCTCGACGATGCCGGTGCCCTCGCCCCCGATTTCACCGACGAGGTCCTCGCGAAGTCGTGCGTGACGCGCACGGCCGACACCACCGTGAAGGCGGACGACTGATGTACACACCGTTGCTCGCGAACATCGCGATCCTGGTCCTGGCCGGGTTCGTCGGTTTCGCTGTCATCTCCAAGGTGCCGAACACGCTGCACACGCCGCTGATGTCGGGCACCAACGCCATCCACGGCATCGTCGTGCTCGGCGCCCTCATCGTGTTGGGCCGGTTGCCGGAGGACGCGCCGTGGGGTGTGCGGATCATCGCGTTCGTCGCGTTGATCTTCGGCACGCTCAACGTCGTCGGTGGGTTCCTGGTGACCGACCGCATGCTCGGCATGTTCAAGGGCAAGAAGGCGCCCGCTGCTGTGGAGAAGGGTGCTGATTCCTGATGAACAATCTCGTCAACATCCTCTACATCGTCGCGTTCGCGATGTTCATCTACGGCCTGATGGGTCTGACCGGCCCGAAGACGGCGGTGCGCGGCAACTGGATCGCCGCTGTCGGTATGGGTATCGCCGTGGTGGCGACTCTGATCGAGGTCCGCGACACCGCGGCGATCAACTGGATCCTCATCGCCGCCGGTCTGGCCATCGGTGTCCTGCTGGGTGTCCCGCCGGCCAAGCGCACGAAGATGACGGCGATGCCGCAGCTGGTGGCGTTGTTCAACGGCGTGGGCGGCGGCACGGTCGCGTTGATCGCGTGGTCGGAGTTCATCGAGACCGACGGTTTCTCGGCGTTCAAGCACGGTGAAGAGCCGACGGTGCACATCGTCATCGGGTCACTGTTCGCGGCGGTCATCGGGTCGGTGTCGTTCTGGGGTTCGCTGGTGGCGTTCCTGAAGCTGCAGGAGCTGCTGAACAAGAAGGTCGAGAAGGCGTTCGTGAAGAACGCCCGCATCTTCCAGCTCACCAACATCGTGTTGCTGCTCCTGGCGGTGGCGGTGTCGGTCTACATCGGTCTGCGCGCCACCCCGGGTGAGGGCACCTCGCAGTGGTGGATCGTGCTGGTGCTCGTCGCGGCTGCCCTGATGGGCCTGTTCGTGGTGTTCCCCATCGGCGGCGCGGACATGCCGGTGGTGATCTCGCTGCTGAACGCGTTGACGGGTCTGTCGGCTGCGGCGGCGGGATTGGCGCTGAACAACACCGCGATGATCGTGGCGGGCATGATCGTCGGCGCGTCCGGCACCATCCTCACCAACCTGATGGCGACGGCGATGAACCGGTCGATCCCGGCGATCGTGTTCGGGTCGTTCGGTGGCGGCGGCGCGTCCGCGGTCGGTGGCCCCGACGATGCCGGCGGCACGGTGAAATCCACCTCGGCGGCGGATGCGGCAATCCAGATGGCATACGCCTCGCAGGTCATCGTGGTCCCTGGCTACGGTCTCGCGGTCGCGCAGGCTCAGCACGCGGTCAAGGACATGGCGTCGATCCTCGAGTCCAAGGGCGTGGAGGTGAAGTACGCGATCCATCCGGTGGCCGGGCGCATGCCGGGTCACATGAACGTGCTGCTCGCCGAGGCGGACGTGGAGTACGAGGCGATGAAGGAGATGGACGACATCAACGGGGAGTTCTCCCGCACCGATGTCACCCTGGTCATCGGCGCGAACGACGTCACCAACCCGGCGGCGCGCAACGATCCGAGTTCGCCGATCCACGGGATGCCGATTCTGAACGTGGACGAGTCGCGGTCGGTGATCGTGCTCAAGCGGTCGATGAGCTCCGGGTACGCCGGTATCGACAATCCGCTGTTCACGGCGGACCGCACGTCGATGCTCTTCGGCGACGCGAAGAAATCCGTCAACGCCGTCATCGAGGAACTCAAAGCCCTCTAGGTGTACCCGGCCCTGATGCCCCGCCCGCTCACCGGCGGCGGAGCATCAGGGCCGCGGTGTCGAGAGGGTTCTTCGCCTCGCGGGCAGCGGCGACGGGGGAGTGCGCCATGACGACACCGGCGGCGCCCCACCACATCCCGGTCACCAGCAGCGCCCCGACGATGCCGATGCCTGTCGCACCCACGGTGACCACGGCGGCGAGGGCCACGCCGGCGACCAGGGCCGAGCCCAGCCCCAGGACGACGGGACGCAGCCGACCGGGCACGACGAGCGCACCCGACGCGATCACTGAGGATGCTGCGACCACGCGGCCGTCGGGAAGTGCCGACGTCGCGATGTGATCGGACAGCCATGCCGACCCGGCTGCCGCGGTCAGGGTCGACCCGAGGCACAGCATGAGGATCGCGCCGATGCCGTACGGCAACTTGCGCACCACCGCGACCACCGTCAGCGCGGCGACCACCACCAGCACGGTCGTCACGTCGATGACGTCGAGCACCGTGTCGGCCGGGGCGTACAGGGCCTCGAGCGCGACCGACGCCGGTGGGTAGCGCACGCCCAGCAGCGGCAGGACGGCGTAGAGCACGACCAGTGCCGCCGCGGACACTCCTGTCAGTGCCCACCACCGAGGGGTGGTGCGTCGGGCGCGAAGCGCGATCTGTTGCGTCGTCGTGGTACTCACGGGTCCCCATGATGGCGCACGAGGCTGGCAGATTCCTGTGACCCGGCGCAGTGATTCCCGTGCGGCGCGTCAGCCTGCGAGAACCGTGTCGACTCCCGTGAGAATCCGATCGACGTCCGGGAGGTGGTGCCGCTCGAGGCGTGCCGGCGGGTACGGAACGTGAAAGCCCGTGACCCGCTGGACGGGTGCTTCGAGGGAGTAGAAGCACTCCTGCGACACCTGGGCCGCCACCTCCGCCGCGATGCCGAGGTAGCCCGTGTCCTCGTGCACGACGACGAGGCGCCCGGTCCGACGCACGGACCGACAGACCGTGTCGGTGTCCAGCGGTGAGAGGGACCGGAGATCGACGACCTCGAGGCTGTGGCCCTCGGACTCCGCCACCTCGGCTGCCTTCAGTGCGGTCTGCACCATCGACCCGTAGGCCACCACTGTCGCGTCGGTACCGGTGCGGCACACGCGAGCGGCGTCCAGCGGCAGATCGGGCGCATCGGTGGCCCATTCGCCCTTGTCCCAGTACCGACGCTTGGGCTCGAGGAAGACGACGGGGTCCTCCGAGTGCACGGCCTGCTGGATCATCCAGTACGCGTCGTGGGGCGTGCTCGGGCTGACCACCCGCAGGCCCGCCGTGTGAGCGAAGTACGCCTCGGGAGATTCCGAATGGTGTTCGACGGCTCCGATGCCGCCGCCGAAGGGAATGCGGATGACCATCGGGGCGCCGATGCGACCGGCGGTGCGGTACCGGATCTTGGCCACCTGGGACACGATCTGGTCGAAGGCCGGATAGACGAACCCGTCGAACTGGATCTCGACGACGGGGCGGTAGCCGCGCAGCGCCATGCCGAACGCGGTGCCCACCATGCCGGACTCGGCGAGGGGCATGTCGAGCACGCGCTGGTCGCCGAAGTCCTTCTGCAGTCTGTCGGTCACGCGGAACACACCGCCGAGCTTGCCGATGTCGAGGCCCATCAGCACGACCTTGTCGTCGGCTTCGAGGGAGGCGCGGAGACCTGCGTTGATCGCACCACCGAGGGTGCCCTTGACGTGGAGATCGGACGACGCGGTGGTCGCGCCGGCGCGGGAGAGGGTTCCGGTGGTCATCGCAGTGTCTCCTTCTGGCGGTCCACCACAGCGTGGGGTTCGGCGTAGACGTGGTCGAGCAGGGTGGACGACTCCGGATCGACGGCGGAGATCGTGGCGGAGCGCAGCCGGGCGGCGACGTCGTCCGCGGTCGCGGCGATGTCCTCGCGCACGGACGGTGTCAGGGCGCCCTCGCGGGTGAGCAGTCTGTCGAGGCGGTCCAACGGATCGCGCGCCGCCCACACGTCGCGCTCGGCGTCGGCGCGGTACCGCGTCGGATCGTCGGACGTGGTGTGCGGGCCCATGCGGTAGGTCATCGCCTCGATGAACGTGGGGCCTCCGCCGGTGCGGGCGCGGTGCGCGGCGGCACGGGTGACGGCGAGGACGGCGAGGGCGTCGTTGCCGTCGACCCGCAGGGCGGGCATGCCGAAGCCGGCGGCACGGGACGCGAGCGGCAGCGGACTCTGCAGCGCGACGGGCTCGCTGATGGCCCAGTGGTTGTTCTGGCAGAAGAAGACGACGCCGGCCCCGAAGGAGACCGAGAACGACAACGCCTCCGAGATGTCGCCCTCGCTCGTGGCGCCGTCGCCGAAGTAGGCGACCGTGGCGATCTCGGCACCGTCGAGTCGCGCCGCCATGGCGTAGCCGGTGGCATGCAGACCCTGCGCTCCGACGATGATCGCCGGGTTGGTGATGTTGTACTCGTCCGGATCCCAGCCGGAGTGTGCGGTGCCGCGCCACAGTGCGGTGAGCTTCTCCACCGGCACGCCTCGGCAGTACGCCACCGCGTGCTCGCGGTAGCTCGTGAAGATGTAGTCGTCCCCGGTGACGGCGTGGGCCGAGCCCACCTGGGCTGCTTCCTGACCCAGCAGCGGTGCCCACAGTCCCAGCTCACCCTGGCGCTGCAGCGCGGTCGCCTCGGTGTCGATGCGGCGAGCGACCACCATGTCGCGGTACATGTCGAGCATGTGAGCGGCGTCGACGTCGGCGACGAGTCGCCAGTGCTCGGGGTCGTGCACTCGCCGGCCGTCGGGCTGGACGAGCTGCACGGGATGCGCGATGCGATGGCCCCGCGGTGATGTGTCCGATCGGGTCATGGGCTTCCTCTCCGCCGGTGCGCGGACCTCGTCGTGAGAGGAGGGCGCACAGTGTGGACGAACCGGGTGTGGCTCACCTCACAGCATGCTCGCCTGACCGCATTGCGCAAGTGATGTGTACGAGAGTGAGCAACTCGCTCGGCGATTGCCTCACCGACACGCACAGAACGAGCAGGATGGGCATCGGATGACGGTGGCGGACGGTCACGCGTAGCGGTGCCCGGCCGGTTGGCTCCGCGGAGGACGGGGAACAGCAGAGCATGTCCTCTCCGGCTCCGCTCTGGGTGTTCGCCGATCAGCTCGGCCCCCATGTCCACTCGTCCGAGGAGATGGTGGACCGCGACGTCGTCATCATCGAGTCGGCGCGTGCGTTGGGCCGTCGACGGGGTCATCGGCAGAAGGCGCATCTGTTGCTCAGCGGCATGCGGCACCTCGCGGACGAACTCGGCGACCGTGCCACGTACATCCGAGCCGACACCTACCGCGAGGGCCTCGCCCGCGTCGGGCGCCCGGTCGTCGTGCACGAACCGACGTCGCGGCGTGCGGAGGCCTTCGTCCGTCGGCTGGCCGACGAGGGTCTGGTCGAGGAGATCGTGCCGACCCCGACGTTCGCCCTGTCCCGTGCGGACTTCGCCGAGTGGGCGGGCGGCAAGAAGTCGTTCCTGATGGAGAACTTCTACCGAGAGCAGCGCCGCCGGTTCGACATCCTGATGGACGGCGAGAACCCGGTGAGCGGCACCTGGAACCTCGACGCGGAGAACAGGGAGAAGCCGCCCAAGAAGCGGACGACACTCGGTGTTCCCGAACCGTGGTGGCCGGAGGAGGACGACATCGACGCCGGTGTGCGCGCGGATCTCGACGCCATGGACGTCGACTGGTCCGGCGAGGACGGACCGCGTCTCTTCGCCGTCACCGCAGCTGAGGCGGCGTCGGCGCTGAAGACCTTCGTGGCCACCCGTCTCGCCACGTTCGGTCCCTACGAGGACGCCGTGATGGCGGCGGACTGGACCATGTCGCACTCGCTGCTGTCGGTGCCGTTCAACCTCGGTGTGCTGCACCCGTTGGACGCGGCGCGCGCCGCCGAGCAGGCCTACCGGGACGGGACGGCACCGCTGGCGAGCGTCGAGGGGTTCGTACGCCAGATCCTCGGGTGGCGCGAGTACGTGTGGCACCTCTACTGGCATCTGGGCGAGGACTACATGCGCACGAACGCGCTCGACGCCGACACCCCGCTGCCCGGATGGTTCCAGACCCTCGACGCGGAGGAGGTCACCGCAGCGTGCCTGTCCGACGCCCTCGCCGGCGTGCGCGATCGCGGGTGGGTGCACCACATCCCGCGCCTGATGATCCTGGGAAACCATGCGCTGCAACGGGGGTACGACCCGCGGGCGCTCACCCGGTGGTTCACCGAGCACTTCGTCGACGGGTACGAGTGGGTCATGCCCGTCAACGTCTTCGGCATGAGTCAGCACGCCGACGGGGGAGTGATCGCGACCAAGCCCTACACGTCCGGCGGCGCGTACATCGACCGCATGACCGACCACTGCAAGGGCTGCGCGTTCGACCCCAAGAAGCGGGTCGGGGAGGACGCGTGTCCGTTCACGGCGGGGTACTGGGCGTTCACGCACAAGCACCGCGAGCGGCTGGCGAAGAACATGCGCACGCGCCGAGCGGTCAGTTCGATGGAGCGGCTCGGCGACATCGACGAGATCGTCGAGCAGGAGCGGCACCGGACCTCTTTCTGAACTCGAGGTCGACCTCGAGTTCGTTGACCCTGAAAGCCCGTCACCCACTGCGCATGCCTACTATCTGAATGATGCGGGTCACAGACAAGGTCGCCATCGTCACGGGAGGTGGCGCCGGTATCGGCGCCGCCCTCGCCACTGCACTGGTCGAGGCCGGGAACTCGGTCCTGGTCGCCGATCTCGACGGGGCGGCCGCCGATGCGGTCGCCGCGCGACTGGGGGAGCGGTGCATCGCCGTCGGCGGCGACGTCGCCGACGACGCGGTGATCGCCCAGATGATCGAGCGGGTCGAGGAGGCGTTCGGGCCACTCGACATCTACATCGCCAATGCCGGGACGACGGCAGGGATGGGGCTCGACAGCACCGACGCCGCCTGGGACACCGCGCTGTCGGTCAACGTCCTCGCCCATGTGCGCGCTGCGCGCGTGGTGATCCCGCGATGGATCGAGCGCGGAACGCACGGCTACTTCCTGTCCACCGCGTCCGCGGCGGGCCTGCTCACCCAGATCGGATCGGCCACCTACTCGGTGTCCAAGCACGCCGCCGTCGGCTTCGCCGAATGGTTGTCGGTCACCTACGGCGACAAGGGCATCGCGGTGAGCTGCCTGTGCCCGATGGGCGTCAACACGGCGCTCCTGAACTCGGGCTTCGACAGTGACGCCGAGGGTGCCTCGGTGGCGGCCTCCGCCGTGACCGGCGCCGGCACCGTCCTCGAACCGGAGGACGTCGCTCGCATCGTCCTCGAGGCGATGGAGACCGAGAAGTTCCTCGTTCTCCCGCACCCCGAGGTGCTCACGTTCTACTCGCACAAGAGTGCCGACTACGACCGGTGGATCGCCGGGATGCGTCGGTACCGAACATCTCTCGAGACGGCCGCACGGCCAGGACAGGATCGCTGACATGGATTTCGCGTACTCGGATCGGTGCAAGGACTACCAGCAGCGCCTGCTGGCGTTCATGGACGAGAAGGTCTATCCGGCGGAGGCGGTCTACGCCCAGCAGATCCTGGAGTCCGGTGATCCGCACTTCCAGCCGCCGATCCTCGAGGAGCTCAAGGCCGACGCGAAGTCGCGCGGCCTCTGGAACCTCTTCCATCCGGATCCCGCCTACGGCCCCGGTCTGACCAACGCCGAGTACGCACCGCTCGCGGAGATCATGGGCCGCAGCCCCGCGATCGCGCCCGAGGCCTGCAACTGCGCCGCACCGGACACCGGCAACATGGAGGTGTTCACCCGCTTCGGCACGGACGAGCACAAGGAGAAGTGGCTCGCCCCGTTGCTCGAGGGCACCATCCGCTCGGCCTTCGCCATGACGGAGCCCGATGTCGCCAGCTCCGACGCGACCAACATCGCGATGTCCATGGTGGCCGACGGCGAGGACTGGATCCTGAACGGCCGCAAGTGGTGGACCTCGAACGCCCTGCACCAGAACTGCAAGGTGCTGATCGTCATGGGCAAGACCGCGCCCGAGGCGTCGACGTACGAACAGCAGTCGATGATGGTCGTGCCGATCGACGCGCCGGGCGTCACCGTCCTGCGCGGACTGCCCGTGTTCGGGTACCAGGACCGCGAGGGTCACGCCGAGGTCCTGTTCGAGAACGTCCGCGTCCCCGGCAAGGACGTGCTCGCCGGACCTGGTGCCGGCTTCATGATCGGCCAGGCACGTCTCGGCCCCGGCCGTATCCACCATTGCATGCGTGCGATCGGCATGGCCGAGCGCGCACTGGAACTCATGTGTGACCGTGCGTCGTCACGCGTGGCGTTCGGCAAGCCGATCGCGGCGCAGGCCAACATCCAGGACTGGATCGCCGAAGCCCGCATCGACATCGAGATGGCCCGCCTCCTCACGCTCAAGGCCGCCTGGATGATGGACGAGTTCAGCAACAAGGAAGCGCGCGTGGAGATCGCGGCCATCAAGGTCGCCGCGCCCGCGATGGCCCTGAAGATCGTCGACCGCGCCATCCAGGTCCACGGCGGCGGCGGTGTCTCCGACGACTTCCCGCTCGCCAGCATGTACGCCCACCTGCGGACCCTGCGTCTCGCCGACGGTCCGGACGAGGTGCACAAGCGGACCATCGCGCGCACCGAGCTCGCGCCGTACCGCAAGGTCGACAAGTGAGCACCGGAACCACGCCGGGCCTCGACGACGGTGCGGTGACGGCCTGGATGGAAAGCCTCGATATCGGGGCCTCGGGGCCACTGACCTTCGAGCGCATAGGCAACGGGCAGTCCAATCTCACGTTCGCGGTCACCGATACTGCCGACGGTCGGTGGGTGCTGCGGCGCCCGCCACTGGGCACGCTGCTCGCGTCGGCGCACGACGTCGCTCGCGAGTACCGCATCCTGTCCGCGCTGCAGGACACCGCGGTGCCCGTTCCGACGACGATCGCCCTCACCGACGACCCCGCCGTCACCGGTGCGCCCCTCGTGCTGATGAGTCACGTCGACGGGTTGGTGGTCGACAGCCCGACTGTCGCGGAGACACTGTCGCAGGCACGTCGTCGGACGATCGGTGAGGCCATGCCCGCCACGCTCGGCAAGATCCACGCGGTCGATCTCGACAGCACCGGACTCACCGACCTGGCGAGTCACAAGCCGTATGCTGCACGGCAACTGAAGCGGTGGTCGGCTCAGTGGGAGCAATCGAAGACGCGGGACGTTCCGGACATCGAGCGCCTGGCCACCGCGCTGGCGGCGTCGGCTCCGGAGCAGGCCGAGGTCTCGTTGGTGCACGGCGACTTCCATCTGAGCAACATCATCACCAGCGGATCCGGTGAGGGAAGTGTCGACGATGCGATCGTCGCGGTGGTCGACTGGGAGCTGTGCACGCTCGGCGATCCACTGGCGGACGTCGGTGCGTTGCTGGCCTATTGGTCGGAGGCCGACGACGACAACGCGGGCATGTTCATGTCCTCCACGTTGCCGGGCTTCCCGACGAGGAACGAGCTGGTCGAGCTCTATGCCGCCGCCACCGGCCGCGACGTCTCCGCGGTGGGGTACTGGCACGCCCTCGCGCTGTGGAAGCTGTCCGTCATCGCCGAGGGCGTCATGCGCCGGGCCATCGACGACGAGCGCAACCGGGCGCGCGACGGTTCGCCGACGACGGATCTGGTGGACGGCATCATCGGCCGCGCCGTCGCCACGGCGGAGGAGGCCGGGATCCTCTGAGTGGGCTCCGCCCCCGTGCGCCTTTCGCGTACCCCTGGGTACGCGAAAGGCGCACGAGGAGCCCCGGTCCTCAGGCGCGTCGGGTGAGGCCCAGTCGGACGACGAGACCGAGCACGAGCGCCCAGAAGGCCGAGCCGATCCCCGCGATCGCCACACCCGAGGCGGCGACCGCGAACGTGATGGCTGCCGGCACCCGGTCCGCCTCGGTACTCAACGCGGCGGCCAGCGATGCCGCGAGGGTGGCCAGCAACGCCAGTCCCGCAACGGTTTCCACGATGCCGGCCGGCGCGAGGGCGACGAGGGTCGCCAGCGCCGCCGAGGCGAGCGCGAGGGCCAGGTAGGACGCCCCGGCAGCCACCGCCGCGATCCACCGACGATCCTTGTCCGGGTGCGCGTCCGGGGCGGCCGCGAGCGCTGCGCTGATGGCAGCGAGGTTGACGGCGTGAACGCCGGCGGGTGCGGTGATCGCTGTGCCGACGCCGGTGACGGTCATCGAGGCTCGCCACGGTACCGCGTAGCCGAAGGAGGCCATGACGGCCGTTCCCGGGATGTTCTGCGACGCCATCGTCACGATGTAGAGCGGCAGTGCGATGCCGATCAGCGCCTGCCACGTCCAGGTGGGTGCGACGAGGTCGAGGCTCGGGAGCAGCGATCGGGCGCCGATCTCGGTGTCGCCCGTCGTGAGCGAGATGCCGATGACCACTGCGGCGACGGCGAAGGCCGCCGGTACCGCCCAGCGCGGGGAGAAGCGCAGCAGCACGACCCATGTGACGACGACGGGGGCGACCGCCGCGGGATTGTCCGCGAGGGCCCGCACGGGTTCGAGACACAGCGGCAGGATGACGCCGGCGAGCATCGCCTGTGCCAACGACACCGGGATCGCCGCGATGACGCGGCCGAGGCCGGACCACACTCCGGTGAGCACGATTGCGATGCCCACGGTCACGAACGCCCCCACGGCCGCCGGCCATCCGCCGACCACCGCTCCGGTACCCGCGAGCAACGCGGCACCGGGTGTGGACCAGGCCAGTGTGATCGGAATGCGGTAGCGCAGTGCGAGACCCGTGATCCCCAGCGCCATCACCAGAGACATGGCGAAGAGCCCGGAGGCGGCCTGCGCCTCGCTGGCACCCACGGATCGGAGGCCGGTGAGGACCACCGCGAACGAGCTGGTGAACCCGACGAGCGCGGTGACCACCCCCGCGCCGATCGGCACGGCGAGGGACACCCGGCCGGGGGCTGTCACTGTCCGAGTGCCTCGACGACCGCGCGGATCTCGTCGGGGACCGGTGTCGGGCGGCGGGTCTCGGCGTCGACGTAGACGTGCACGAACCGTCCCGCCGCCGCCGGGGTCAGGTTTTCGCCGTCCACCCGGAAGATGCTCAGTGCGTACACGATCGAGGTGTTGCCGAGTCTCTCGACGGCGATACCCACCTGCAGATCGTCGGGAAAGCTCAGTTGGCTGAGGAACCTGCAGGACGTCTCGGCCACGACGCCGATGGCCGGGAGTGTGCGGATGTCGAGGCCGGTGCTCTGCATGAGCCACCCGTTCACCGCGGTGTCGAAGTACGAGTAGTACGTGACGTTGTTGACGTGCCCGTAGTGGTCGTTGTCCTCCCAGCGGGTGGCGACGGGCCACAGGACGGGGCAGTCGGCTGCGGACGGGACGGTGCTCTCGGTCATGCGGGTGAGGATTCCATCCCCGTGCGCCTTTCGCGTATCCCAGGGTGCGCAAAAGGCGCACGGGGCGAAGCCACGGTAGTAAGTTGGACGGGACCAGTCCGTACCGCTCGCGCCACAGATCGCTCCGGTCGCGCCGATTCTCGGGAGTACACGCCGTGGTGATGCCCGTCCACCTTCGCGACAGTGCCGTACCCAAGCACGAGCAGCTCCGCGCGATCCTGCTGCACCGGTGCACCAAGGAACTCCAGCCCGGCGATCTGATGCCGAGCGAACGGCGCCTCATGGAGGACTACGGGGTCAGTCGGATCACCGTGCGCGAGGCCATCGGTCAGCTCGTCAACGAGGGCCACCTGGTGCGGGTGCGCGGCAAGGGCACGTTCGTCGCCAGTCGGCCCGTCCAGTCGAGGCTCCACCTGGCGTCGTTCTCGGAGGAGATGCGCGCTCAGGGTCTCGAACCCACCACGGTCGTTCTCTTCGCGCGGCTCGAGGATCCGTCGGTGGCCACCATCCGTGCGCTGGACATCGCCGCGGGCGGCAAGGCGTACCACATCAAGCGGCTGCGACTGGCGGACGGAGAGCCCGTCAGCGTCGACGACGGGTGGTACGACGCCGCCGTGCTGCCGGGCCTGGTCGATCTCGATCTGAGCAAGTCCATCTACGACGCGGTGTCCTCCCACTACGGGCAGACCATCGATCGCGCCGAGCAGACGGTCAGCGCGACGGCGGCCGACAACGACACCGCGACGCTGCTGGGGACGAAGCGTGGGGCGCCGGTGCTGTACTTCGACCGGGTGTCGTTCAGCGGTGACCGGCCGATCGAACACACGGAGAGCTGGTACCGCTGCGATCGGTACCAGCTCACGATGGAGGTCCAGGGCGGGCGGCGGCCACAGCGTCGCTGACGTCCACGGCCGACAGCGTCGCTGACGCCGTCCGCTCGTACACTTCGGTCGAGGCGTTCCATCCGCAGATCGAAAGGCTCCTCCGTGCCCACTCCCCGTTCGCTCACCGGTCGCACCATCGTCGTGACGGGAGCGAGCGACGGGATCGGGCGCATCGCGGCGCGCACCCTGGCGGAACGCGGTGCGGAGGTGCTCGTCGTGGGCCGCTCACCGGAGAAGACCGCCGCCGCGGCCTCGGAGATCGGTGGTCGCGCGTTCGTGGCCGATTTCGCCTCGTTCGACGACGTACGACGGGTCGCGGACGAGCTGCGGGATTCCGTCGATCACATCGACGTCCTGTTGAACAACGCGGGTGGAACGTTCGATCCGTCGAAGCGCACCGCCGACGGGCGCGAGCCGAACGTCCAGATCAATCACCTGTCGCCGTTCCTGCTCACCCATCTGTTGCTCGACCGACTCGGCGGTACGGCGGGCAGTCGTATCGTCAACACGTCGTCCGTGGGCAACCTCGGTGGACGAATCGATCTGCAGGACATCGCCTACGACCGTTCCTCGCCGGCCGAGTTCCGCGCCTACTGCACCAGCAAGCTGATGAACATCGGCTTCACCCGCGGCGCCACGGAGCGGTGGTCCGACCGCGGCATCACGTCGGTGGCCGTCCATCCCGGAGCGGTGCGCAGCAACTTCGGCAACGCCAACGTCCTGTTCCGGGTGATCTACCGGACTCCGCTGAAGTACGTGGCCTCGATCAGTGCCGAGTCGGGCGCCGAGCCGTTGGTGTCGGTGGCCGTCGACAAGCCGGACGCCGAGGTCGCCGGGATTTACTACAGCCGCCACAAGGCTCGCGGTCGCACGAACGGGCAGGTCGACGATCCCGCCGTGGTCGACGGGCTGTGGAGAGAGTCGGAGAAGCTGGTCGGGCTGGCCTGACCCCGGCCCGTCAGAGGACGAAGAGCGGCTCGCCGGCAGTGACGGACGACCCGACCGACGGCGTCGCGAAGGAGTCCGCGGCGGAGTCCATCACGACGACGGGGCACACGTCGTCGAATCCGGCGGCGGCGACGGCGGCCGGGTCGTAGCGCACGACGACGTCTCCGGCCGACACCGAGTCCTTCTCGGCCGCGACGAGTTCGAAACCCTCGCCCTTCATCGTCACGGTGTCGATACCGACGTGCACCAGCACTCCCTTCCTGTCCTCCGTCAGAACCACGAAGGCATGAGGGTGCAGCTTGAGGATGCGCCCGGACACGGGCGAGTGGACGTCCACCATTCCGGTCGTCGAAGCGGGTCTGACAGCCACGCCGGCGCCGACCATCTGCGAGGAGAACACCGGGTCGGGGACGTCGGCCAGTGCGATGACGGTGCCCGCGAGCGGGCTGCCCACGGCGGTGTCGGTCACAGGATGTCGTCGATGTCCTCGGCGAGGGTGTCCGCCTCGGGCCCGACGATGACCTGCACGGCCGTCCCCTTGTGGAAGACCCCGTGTGCTCCGGCGGCCTTGAGAGCGGCCTCGTTCACGAGTGCTCCGTCTCGCACCTCGGTGCGGAGCCGCGTGATGCAGGCTTCGATCTCGACGATGTTCCCGGCTCCTCCGAGCCCGGCGACGATGGCGTCCGCCTTGGACATGCGGTGCTCCTTCCGCTCGGTGACCCGCCCCCGGCGCGATGCGATGCAGGTGGGCGTGCTCACACTTTCTGTTTGACATCAGGCTGCCACCTGGTCAAACTACAACTGGTTATGACCGGACAGTACCCGTGATGGAACCGGTCCACAACACACACGAGAAGAAGGTCGCCATGGCCGGCACGACTGCCACCGGGAACACCGCACCACAGACGCCCACCGAGAAGAAGGACTCCCGCGCACTCGCCGGGTTGCAGCGATTCGGGCGCAGTCTCATGCTGCCCATCGCAGTGCTCCCCGCCGCAGGCATCCTGCTCCGCATCGGCCAGCCCGATCTGCTCGGACGCTTCACCCCGCTCGAGACCACCGCATCGGTGATCTCGGCCGCGGGGCAGTCGGTCTTCACGTGGCTTCCCCTCATCTTCGCAGTCGGCATCGCGATCGGCTGGGCGAAGAAGTCGGACGGCTCCACCGCGTTGGCCGCGGTGGTCGGTTACATGGTGGTCGACGGCGTCTTCACGGCCATGTCGCCGGTGGTGCTCGACGGCGAGGTCGACGCGAACGGCGACCCTGCCGTCATCGACTACGGCGTGCTGGCCGGCATCATCATCGGTCTGCTCTCCGCCGTTCTCTGGCAACGCTTCTACCGTCAGAAGCTGCCCGACTACCTGGGCTTCTTCAGCGGCCGACGCCTCGTCCCGATCCTGACGGCGATCACCGGTCTCGTGGTCGGCGTCCTGATGTCCTTCGTGTACCCGCTGTTCTACAGCGCCCTGAACTGGGTGGGCACCACCGTCGCCGATCACTCCGTCGTGGGCAGCGGTATCTACGGTTTCGCCAATCGCATGCTCATCCCGACCGGCCTGCACCACATCCTCAACTCCGTCGTGTGGTTCCTCGTCGGTGACTACACGGACGCGAGCGGCCAGATCGTCCGAGGCGACCTCAACCGCTTCTTCGCCGGGGACCCGAGCGCCGGAGTGTTCATGACCGGCTTCTTCCCGATCATGATGTTCGCGCTGCCCGCCGCTGCCTTCGCGATCTACCGCAACGCGAAGCCGTCGCAGAAGAAGCTCGTCGGCGGCATCATGCTCTCGACCGGTCTCACGGCCTTCGTCACCGGTATCACCGAGCCGCTCGAGTACTCGTTCATGTTCGTCGCCTGGCCGCTCTACATCGTGCACGCGGTGCTGACCGGTACCTCGATGGCGTTGACCAACGCACTGGGCATCCACGACGGCTTCTTCTTCTCCGCGGGCGGTATCGACTACCTGCTGAACTACGGCATCGCCACCAAGGCATGGCTTCTCATCCCGATCGGCCTGGTCTACGCCGTCATCTACTACGTGCTGTTCAGCTTCGTCATCAAGCGGTGGAACCTGCGCACGCCCGGACGTGAGGACGACGTGACCCTCGACGACGCGGCGGTGACCACCGGCGCACCGGCGGCCACCACCGCATCGACGGACGCCACGACCGCGCCGACGGACAAGCCGGCCGGCGGCGGCTCGGCGTGACCCTCCTCCGCGGGCGCGTCGTCCTGGTGGACGGCGTGCTCGAGGACGGGGTGGTGGAGTTCGAGGACGATCGGATCGTCCGGGTGGGCCCGGCCCGCGGGCGGACGGACATCGCCGTCCCGCCGTCGTCCTCGACGATTCTGCCGGGCATGGTGGACGTGCACTGCCACGGCGGCGGGGGAGCAGGCTTTCCCGATGCCACGGCCGACGCCGTCGATGCCGCTGTCGCGCATCACGTGCGCAGCGGGACGACGACCATGCTGGCCTCCCTCGTGTCCGCCCCGCGCGAGGTGCTCGTCGACAGGACGACACTGCTGGCGAATCTGTGGCGCCGCGGCGACATCGCGGGCGTTCATCTCGAGGGGCCGTTCCTCGCCCGTAGCCGTTGCGGTGCACAGGATCCGGCGGCGATCGTTCCGGGTGATCCGCGTCTTCTCGAGGCCGTGGTGACGGCCGGCGGGGGAGCCGTGCGGTCGATGACGCTGGCACCGGAGACCGCGAACCTGGACGCCCTCGCTCGGGTGATGGCCGAGAACGACATCCGTCCGAGCGTGGGCCACACCGACGCCGATGCGGCCACGGTCACGGCAGCGCTGGCGCGGCTGACCGGGCCGGTGAGCGCCACCCATCTGTTCAACGGGATGCCGCCGCTGCACCATCGGTCGCCCGGACCGGTGGCCGCGTGTCTCGCGGCGGCGGGACGCGGCGAGATGGTGCTCGAACTCATCGGTGACGGAGTGCATCTCGATTCCTGGACGGTCGCCATGGTGGTCGACCTCGTCGGACCCGACGGCATCGTGTTCGTCTCCGACGCCATGGCCGCGGCCGGGATGAGCGACGGCCCTTACCGATTGGGCTCGCTCGACGTGACGGTCGCGGACGGGGTGGCGCGCCTGACGCAGGACGGCGACGAGCCGGGAGCCATCGCGGGCGGAACGTCGACAGTCCTCGACATCGTGCGACGGGCGGTGGCCGAGTCGGGAGTCGACCTGGTGTCGGCGGTGCGCATGGGGGCGACCACACCGGCTCGGTTCCTCGGCCTGCAGGACACGGTGGGGCGCCTGGCGGCCGGGATGCGCGCGGACATCGTGATCACCGATGCCGATCTGACCGTGACGAGCGTCGTGAGGCGCGGACGAGTGGAAGTGGGTGTGCCGGATGGAGATCGTCATCCGTGACGACGCAGCGGCGGTGCACCGCACCGTGGCGGACATCGTCGAACGCAGGGTTCGGCAGGGTGCCGCGGTGCTGGGCGTGGCGACGGGGTCCACCCCGTTGGGGACGTACCGGGAGCTCGGTCGGCGGCATCGCGAGGAGGCGTTGTCGTTCGCGTCCTGCCGGGCGTTCCTCCTCGACGAGTACGTGGGTCTGCCGGCCGCCCATCCGCAGTCGTACCGTTCGGTGATCGCCACGGAGTTCGCTGCGGAGATCGACATCGACCCGGATGCCATCGACGGTCCGAACGGCGAGGCGGCGGACGTCGCGGCCGAGTGCGCTCGCTACGACGCCGCGATCGCCGCGTCGGGCGGTGTGGACGTGCAACTGTTGGGCATCGGGTCCGACGGCCACATCGGCTTCAACGAACCGGGGTCGTCGCTCGTCTCCCGCACGCGGGTCAAGACCCTCACGCGCCGCACGCGGGAGGACAACGCACGCTTCTTCCACTCCGCCGACGAGGTACCGCATCACGTGGTGACCCAGGGTCTGGGCACGATTCTCGAGGCCCGCCATCTGGTCCTCGTCGCACTCGGCGAAGGGAAGGCGGACGCTCTCGCCGCGTCGGTGGAGGGGCCGCTGGCCGCGTCCTGTCCGGCGTCGGTGATCCAGATGCATCCGCACGTGACCGTGGTCGTCGACGAGGGCGCGGCGTCGGCGCTGGGGTCGAGTGACTACTACCGGTACGCGTTGTCGGAGAAACCCACATGGCAGCACTTCTGATCGTCGGACGTCCGGTCCCTACAGTGAGCGGATGACCATGTCGACACTGCGTACGCGTCTCCGCGGATCCACCGTCCTCGTCACCGGCGCGAGCTCGGGCCTGGGTGCCGATTTCGCACGACGCTTCGCGTCCCTCGGGTGCGACGTCGTGCTCGTCGCGCGGCGACTCGATCGCCTCGAGGAGCTGGCGGCGGAGATCTCCTCCCGGCACGGTGTCACCGCCACCCCGATCGCCGCGGACCTCGCCGTGCCCGGTGCGGGATCGGCGCTGAAGGCGACTCTCGGTCACCGCGGCATCACGGTGCACTCGCTGATCAACAATGCGGGATTCGGGACGCACCAGCCGTTCGTCGAGGAGGATCCGGTGACGCTCGGCAACGAGATCGCCGTGAACATCGCTGCTGTCGTCGATCTCTCGCGTGCGTTCCTGCCGGGCATGATCGAGCACGGCGCGGGTGTGCTGGTCACGCTCGCGAGCACGGCGGCGTACCAACCGCTCCCGGGAATGGCCGTCTACGCGGCGAGCAAAGCGTTCGTGCTCAGCTTCACCGAGGCGCTGGCCGTCGAGACTCGCGGGACCGGTGTCACCGTCATGGCGGTCTCGCCGGGTCCCACCGAGACCGAGTTCTTCGAGGTGCTCGGCAGCAAGGACGCCGCGTTCGGGAAGATGCAGACGTCGGAACAGGTCATGGACACGACGTTCGCGGCGCTCGCGGCCAAGCGGCCCCCGGCCTCGGTGGTGTCCGGAGTGAACAACAAGCTGCAGTCGGCCGGTGTGCGGTTGCTCCCACGTCGCGCCGCCCTCGAGGTCACCGCCAGAATGTTCCGTGAGTAGTCGGCTGGTCGAACGACCTCAGCGCCGACTGAACTCGGAGGCCCGCTGGATCTGCTCGGTGCGCAGGCGCACGCCGGTGTACAGCGCGAATTGCTCCGCGGCCTGCAGTGCCACCACCTGCGCACCGGTGATCACGGGCTTTCCGGCGGCGCGCGCCGCGACGATCAGCGGTGTCTCTGACGGCACCGCGACCACGTCGACGACGGCGCGAGCGGCGGCGATCTGCTCGGTGGCGAACGGCAGCGCGTCGGAGTCCGGACCGCCGGCCATCCCGACGGGTGTCACGTTGACGAGGACGTCGGCCGAGACGTCGTCGGCGGTGGCCGACCAGCCGTAGCCGTACTTCTCGGCGAGAGCCGGTCCGGTTCTCTCGTTGCGCGCCACGACAGTTCCCGTGGTGAAGCCCGTGTCCCGCAGCGCGGCGACGACGGCCTTGGCCATGCCGCCACTGCCCGTGACCGCGACCGACCACGACGGGTCGAGACCGGCCTCCCGGACGAGGTCCGCGACGGCCTGGTAGTCCGTGTTGTAGGCGTGCAGCACGCCGTCCTCGTTGACGATGGTGTTCACCGAGTCGATCGCGGACGCCGAGTCGTGCATGACGTCGACGTGCTCGATGCAGGCCTCCTTGAACGGCATGGACACTCCGCAGCCGCGGATTCCGAGCGCACGGATTCCGGCGACGGCCGCGGGGAGGTCGGTGGTGGTGAACGCCTTGTAGACGAAGTTCAGATCCAGCTCGTCGTAGAGGTAGTTGTGGAACCGGGTCCCGATGTTGCTGGGCCGCCCGGACAACGACATGCAGAGCTGGGTGTCTTTGGTGAACACACGCGACATGACGGGCAGCGTAACGGTTCCGGCGACGGCTCGGGTTCGGACGGAGTCAGGGGCAGGAGTTCGACACCGTGGTCAGCACGTCCCGGTCGGCCACCGTGACGGGAAGCCCGTACCGGACGGCCACCGTGAGGAACCGCCCCGCGTAGTAGCAGTGGTACGCGCCGTTGGGAGGCATCCAGTCCGAGGGGGTCTTGTCGCTCTTCGACTGGTTCTCCGCACCCGAGACGGCCATGAGGTTGTACGTGATGTCGTTGGCGAAACGGATGCGCTGATCGAGCGGCCACTGCCAGGCGCCCATGTCCCACGCCGCCGCCAGCGGGTAGGTGTGGTCGATCTGCACGTCGCCTGCGCTCTGCTTGCTGAACGGCAGCACCGATCCCGTGAACGGATCGTTCAACGATCCCGCCACGACGACGCAGTCGTTGGTTCCCGGCCGGAACTGCACGTCTGTGAGCGCGAGCTGCAGCACGTTGTCGCGGGTGCCGCAGCCGTCGTGTCCGCCCGGACCGTCGTAGTCGTCGGTCCAGGCGGGACCGAACACGCATCCGTCCCCGGCCTTGCAACTGCGCTCGTACCCCGGCACGTCGGGCCGGGAGTCCACGACGGCGACCTGCGCGAGCAGTGACTCGATCGTCGTCGCGGGGGGACTGCCCGGTGCGGGAGTGGGCGCGCCCAGCAGCGTCGAGCAGCCGGTGAGGACAGCCAGGACCATCGCGGCGACGAGCGCGGACGCGAGACGCCGCGTCGGCCGGGTCGAGGAGAAGGTCACGAGGAGCGAGTATGCCGGGTGGGTCCGACAGGACGCGGGACGTTCTGCACAGGCCTCGCAGTGATTGGATGGCACCATGCTCCACGGCCTCTGGACCCCCGGTCGAGGCCTGATGTTGTGGGAGGACGACGACGCCCCGAGCGGCGACCGTCACTCGGCCGACACGCCGGAGCTCCCGCCTCACCTGGCCAAGGTGATGTCCCGACGGATGCGGCACCGTGCCGACGTCACCCTGCCGACGCCGCGCGGACACGTGGCGGTGTCGATGCCGTCGATCGCGCTGGCGCCGGCGGACGCAGCGGAACTGCTGTTGCGCGTTCCGCCCCGCCACCCCGCGATCTCCGGTGATCTGCGCTATCTCGCCCTCGTGGTGGCCGGGGTGGAGCGGTGGGTCCGTGCCGCGCGGGTGGTCCCGGTGCAGGTGCGGTTCGAGTCGCAGTGGTGGCTGCGGTGGCGACTGGTCGGAGGGGAGCCACAGCGCGCGTGGCGCGCGGAACTGGCGGCCGCGATGCCGCCGGTGCAGAGTGCGGAGGGCGGTGCGCGCGCCGTCCTCGACGACCTGCTCGCCGAGGTGACGGATCCGATCGTGCGCCGCGTCATCGGACGCCCCGGAGTCGAGCATCCGCTCTTGTGGTCCCTCGTCGAGGAGGAGCCGTACCAGGAGGGATCGGCTCGCTCCGAGGCGGCACTGGAGCAGTGGCGGGCGAGCCTGCGCGGCGACGAGCCCGAGCTGGTCCTGCGGCTCACCGAACCGGACGACGACGAGGAGACCGGGGAGCCGTTGTGGCCGCTCGAGGTGTTGCTGCGTCCGGACGGTGAGGCGCCGACGCCGGTGGTGGTGCACCGCGGCGGCGCGCCCGGTGCACACGGTGGCGGAGCGCCGGGTGTGCGCGACGCGGAACTGTTCCGGGTCGCGGTGGCGAAGCTCGGCGAGGCGATGGCCGCGTACGAGCCGCTGCGCTCGATGGCGACGGACACCGGCTCGCTCGACATGCTGCTGCCCACGGCGGCGGTGACCGACTTCGTGCTGCACGGGGTCGAGAAGCTGCGTGCCGTGTCGGTCGGGGTGCTGCTTCCGCGGGCGTGGAGTCGCCTCGACGCGTCGTTGCGGCTGAAGGTCGACTCGCCGCCGTCGCCCACCGCGGAGAACCGGGCGGTGGGGTTGGACGAGATCGTCTCGTACGACTGGCAACTGGCCATCGGCGACATGGAACTGACGCCGGAGGAGATGGCCCGGCTCGCGTCGACGAAGGGCGACCTGGTGCGACTGCGCGGCACCTGGGTGCAGGCCGACGGAACCGCCCTGAGCCGCGCGATCGAGTACGTGAAGAAGCAGAACCGGGACCGCGCCCTGCCGCTCGCCGACGTGCTGGGGCAGTTGTCCGCCGAGAAGCCGCCGCCGGTTCCCGTCGAGCGGATCGAGGCCACCGGCTGGGCGCAGAAGTTGCTCGACCCGGACCGCCGGCCGGAACCGGTGGAGGTGCCCGACTCGGTGCACGCGACGCTGCGGCCGTATCAGCAGCGCGGTGTGGAGTGGCTCGCCTTCATGAGTTCGGCCGGCCTCGGGGCGGTACTGGCCGACGACATGGGGTTGGGGAAGACGCTGCAGCTGCTGGTTCTCCTGGCGCACGAGCGATCGGTGACACCGACGTTGCTCGTCGCGCCCATGTCGGTGGTGGGCAACTGGCAGCGCGAGGCGGCGAGGTTCGTGCCGACCCTGCGCGTGCTGGTGCACCACGGGCCGGATCGCGCGACGGGGGACGACCTGACGGCTGCGGTGCGCTCGCACGATCTGGTGGTCACGACGTACGCATTGTTGGCCCGCGACGTGGGCGAACTGTCGGCGCAGACCTGGCGACGGGTGGTGCTCGACGAGGCCCAGCACGTCAAGAACAGCAGCACGGCGCAGGCCCGCGCGGCGCGGGCGATTCCCGCGGCGCACCGGATCGCGCTGACGGGCACGCCCGTGGAGAACCGGTTGGACGAGCTCCGGTCGATCTTCGACTTCTGCAACCCCGGCATCCTGGGCACCCCGGCCACGTTCCGGGCACGCTTCGCGATCCCGATCGAACGCGAGAAGGAGGAGACCGCCGTGGCCAGGTTGCGCTCCCTCACGTCACCGTTCGTTCTGCGGCGGGTGAAGACCGACAAGACGGTCATCGCGGATCTGCCCGACAAGTTCGAGATGACCGTGCGCTCGAACCTCACCGCCGAGCAGGCGAGCCTGTACCAGGCCGTCGTCGACGAGATGATGCGACAGATCGCCGAGAGCGAGGGCATGGCGCGCAAGGGTGCGGTGCTCGGCGCGCTGACCCGGCTCAAGCAGGTGTGCAACCACCCGGCGCACTTCCTCGACGACGGGTCGACGGTGTTGCGTCGTGGCAAACACCGCTCCGGCAAGCTCGCACTCGTGGACGACATCCTCGACTCGGTCCTCGGCGACGGCGAGAAGGCGTTGTTGTTCACTCAGTTCACGGCGTTCGGATCGATGGTGGCGCCGTACCTCGAACGCCGGTTCGGCGTTCCCGTCCCGTTCCTGCACGGTGGTGTGAGCAAGGGCCGACGGGACGCGATGGTCGAGGAGTTCCAGTCCGCCGGCGGTCCTCCGATCATGGTGCTCTCGCTCAAGGCGGGTGGCACCGGCCTCAACCTGACGGCCGCCAATCACGTGGTGCACCTGGACCGGTGGTGGAATCCGGCGGTGGAGAACCAGGCGACGGATCGCGCGTTCCGCATCGGCCAGCGCAAGGACGTCCAGGTGCGCAAGTTGTTGTGCGTCGGCACTGTGGAGGAGCGCATCGACACCATGCTCACCACGAAGAAGGATCTGGCCGATCTTGCGGTGGGCTCCGGCGAGAGTTGGATCACCGAGTTGTCGACGGGGGAGTTGCGCGATCTGCTCACGCTCTCCGAGGACGCGGTGGGCGACTGATGGCGCAGTTCGACCAGTTCGGCCCCCGGCGGCGGATCCCGGACGGCATCGCGGCGAAGACCTCTCGGGGCGCCTTCGGTCGCACGTGGTGGGGCAAGCAGTTCGTGGAGACCATCGAGTCGATCGCCGACGCCGGGCGGCTCTCGCGCGGACGGACGTACGCCCGCGGCGGGCAGGTGATCTCCCTCGAACTCCGACCGGGGCGGATCGACGGCGACGTCCAGGGCAGTCAGGTGGAGCCGTTCTCGGCGTCCGTGAGCATCGCTGTCCTGGATCCGTTCGACATGGACGCGCTGATGTCCGACGTACAGGAGTCGCCCGGCATGCTGACCGAGCTCGCCTCCGGCTCGGTTCCGCGGGCGCTGGGGCCGCGGCTGCTGCTGTCGAGTGCGTCGCAGCTCGATTTCGACTGCACCTGCCCCGACAGCGGGTGGCCCTGCAAGCACGCCGCGGCGCTGACGTATCTCGCCGCGGAGCGGATCGACGAGGACCCGACCCGCCTGCTGGCGCTGCGCGGAGTCGACCTCGATGCCCTGGTCGGGTTCGTCGAGGACGCGGAGGCGACGGTCGATCCGGACGATCACTTCGGTGACGCGACGACGCTGCCCGCGCTGCCGGACCCGCTGTTCTCGCCGGCGTCGGACGATCTCGAGGCGTCGTTGCTGCGCATCGCGTTGCGGACTGCGGACGTCGACGAGCGCGGGGTGCGGTCCGCGATGGCGGAGCTCGATGCGCTCTATCGGCGGATGGGCGGGGCGTGATCCTGGACATACATGGACGTCCGACTATAGGATCACCTCACTCAACGACGACGAAGGTGGATCCGTGACCCGAGAACTGACGCACTACATCGGTGGACAGCACGTAGCGGGGGAGTCGGGCCGTTTCGCCGACGTCTTCGACCCGAACACCGGCGAGGTGCAGGCCCGCGTTCCGCTCGCCAGTACGGCGGAGGTCGAGGCGGCCGTGGCGAACGCCGAGGAGGCGCAGGTCGAGTGGGCGCTGCAGAACCCGCAGAAGCGTGCCCGTGTCCTGATGCGCTTCCTGGCCCTGATCAACGAGAACATGGAGCCGCTCGCCCAGTTGCTCTCGTCCGAGCACGGCAAGACCGTGGCCGATGCCAAGGGCGACATCCAGCGCGGACTCGAGGTCGTCGAGTTCGCCACCGGCATCCCGCATCTGCTCAAGGGTGAGTTCACGGCGAGTGCCGGAACGGGTATCGACGTGTACTCGATGCGTCAGCCTCTCGGTGTCGTCTCCGGTATCACCCCGTTCAACTTCCCCGCGATGATCCCGCTGTGGAAGGCCGCGCCCGCCATCGCCTGCGGCAACGCGTTCATCCTCAAGCCGTCCGAGCGGGACCCCTCCGTGCCGCTGCGGTTGGCCGAACTCTTCCTCGAAGCCGGTGGCCCTCCCGGAATCTTCAACGTCGTCAACGGTGACAAGGAAGCAGTCGACGCGATCCTGACCGACCCCCGCGTCAGCGCGGTGGGCTTCGTCGGCTCCACGCCCATCGCCCAGTACATCTACGAGACGGCGGCGGCGCACGGCAAGCGCGCCCAGTGCTTCGGCGGTGCGAAGAACCATGCCATCGTCATGCCCGACGCCGACCTCGACGAGGTGGCCGATGCGCTGATCGGTGCCGGCTACGGCAGTGCGGGTGAGCGCTGCATGGCCATCTCCGTGGCCGTGCCCGTCGGCGAGGAGACCGCGGAGGCCCTGCGCGCCAAGCTGGTCGAGCGCGTCGAGAAGCTCAGCGTCGGACGCAGCGACGATGCGGGCAGCGACTTCGGACCGCTCATCACGGCCGAGGCCGTCCAGCGCGTCACGGACTACGTGCAGATCGGTGTCGACGAGGGTGCGGACCTGGTGGTCGACGGCCGAGGCTTCTCCCTTGCCGGCCACGAGAACGGGTTCTTCACCGGCGCAACGCTGTTCGACAAGGTGACGACGGACATGCGCATCTACAAGGAGGAGATCTTCGGACCGGTGCTGCAGATCGTGCGTGCGGCCGACTACGAGGAGGCGCTGCGCCTGCCGTCGGCTCACGAGTACGGCAACGGTGTCGCGATCTTCACGCGCGACGGTGACACGGCGCGCGACTTCACCGCGCGGGTGAACGTCGGCATGGTCGGCGTCAACGTTCCCATTCCGGTGCCGATCGCGTACCACACCTTCGGTGGCTGGAAGCGGTCCGGATTCGGCGACCTCAATCAGCACGGCCCGGATTCGGTGCGGTTCTACACCAAGACCAAGACGGTCACCCAGCGGTGGCCCAGCGGCCGCAAGGAAGCTGTGGCGCAGAACCACTTCGTCATCCCGACGATGGACTGACGGTGGCGGACATCTTCGCGCTCGACGAGGACGAGCGCGCGATCAGCGAGACGGCAGCGGATTTCGCCGCGGAGTTCCTCGCTCCGAACGCCGTGGAGTGGGACCGGACCAAGCACTTCCCGGTCGACGTCCTGCGCAAGGCCGCCGCACTCGGTATGGGCGGGATCTACATCGCCGAGGACGTCGGCGGCTCCGGTCTGCGCCGCGTCGACGCCGTGCGGATCTTCGAGAAGCTCGCCGCAGGTGATCCGTCGATCGCCGCGTACCTGTCGATCCACAACATGGTGGCGTGGATGATCGACACCTACGGCTCCGACGATCAACGGCGACAGTGGCTTCCGGCTCTGTGCTCGATGGAGACCCTGGGCAGCTACTGCCTCACCGAACCGGGCGCCGGATCCGACGCGGCCGCGCTGTCGACCAAGGCGGTGCGCGACGGGGACACCTACGTCCTGAACGGCGTGAAGCAGTTCATCTCGGGTGCCGGCGAGTCCGCCGTCTACGTCGTCATGGCACGCACCGGCGGGCCCGGCCCGTCCGGCATCTCCGCGTTCGTCGTCGAGAAGGACACGCCGGGACTGTCGTTCGGCGCCAACGAGGCCAAGATGGGCTGGAACGCGCAGCCCACCCGCCAGGTGATCCTGGAGGACGTCACGGTGCCGGCCGAGAATCTGCTCGGCGGCGAGGGCAACGGGTTCCGCATCGCGATGAACGGCCTCAACGGCGGTCGCATCAATATCGCGGCCTGCTCGCTGGGCGGCGCGACGGCGGCGTTCGACGCCGCGGTGTCCTACCTCGCCGACCGTCGTGCGTTCGGATCACGGCTGCTCGACGCGCAGGCACTGCAGTTCCGCCTGGCCGACATGCGGACAGATCTCGAGGCGGCCCGGGTCCTGCTCCTGCGGGCCGCGAGTGCTCTCGACGCCGATGCTCCCGACAAGGTGCAGCTGTGTGCGATGGCGAAGAAGTTCACCACCGACGTGGGGTTCACCGTGGCCAACGACGCGCTCCAGTTGCTCGGTGGCTACGGCTATCTCAGTGAGTACGGTCTGGAGAAGATCGTCCGCGATCTCCGAGTGCACCAGATCCTGGAAGGAACGAACGAGGTCATGCGAATCGTCATCGCCCGATCGGTGGTGGGTGCCGCGTGAGCGACACCGCCGCGGAGAACTCCGACGTCCTGCTGACGGTCGACCGCGGGGTCGCCACGGTCACCCTGAACCGGCCGCGCGCGATCAACGCGCTCAGCCACGCGATGGTGCGCGACATCGACGCGGCTCTCGTGCGGTGGGAGGACGACCCGTCGGTGCGCGCCGTGCTGATCACCGGCAACGGTGAGCGTGGTCTGTGCGCCGGCGGCGACATCGTCGCGATCCACGACGACGCGAAGGCGAAGGCGGGCGAGAACTGGCCGACGGGGTCCGCCACCGCGAAGTTCTGGCGGGACGAGTACGTCATGAACTCGCGGATCAACCGGTACGGCAAGCCGATCGTCGCTCTGATGGACGGTGCGGTGATGGGCGGCGGAGTGGGTATCTCCGCTCACGCGACGGTCCGTATCGTGACGGAGAAGTCGAAGGTCGCGATGCCCGAGGTCGGCATCGGCTTCGTTCCGGACGTCGGCGGGACGTATCTCCTCGCCCGGACGCCCGGCGAGATCGGCACCCACCTCGCGTTGACCACCGCGCGCATGACGGCGGGCGACGCCGTCGCTGCCGGATTCGCCGACCACTTCGTGCCCACCGAGGATCTGCCGGCGTTCGTCGAGGCCCTGCACACGGGCACCGTCGACACCGCCCTGTCGCTCGTCTCGCCCGTTCCCGAGTCGGCTCTGGCGGCGCAGCGTGAGTGGATCGACGCGGCCTACACGGGCGACGACGCGGCGAGCATCGTCGCGCGGTTACGTGCCGACGGCCGCGACGAGGCCGTCGCTGCCGCCGACGCGATCGAGGCGAAGTCCCCCACGTCGGTGGCGGTCACGCTCCGCTCACTGCGCCGCGCGGCCGCGGCGTCGTCGCTGGACGAGGTCCTCGACGACGAGTACCGCGTGTCCATCGCCTGCCTGGACAGCCCCGACCTCGTCGAGGGCATCCGCGCGCAGGTGGTGGACAAGGATCGTCGACCGCGTTGGACGCCTGCCCACCTCGACGACGTCACCACCTCCGACGTCGATCGTTTCTTCGCACCGCTCGGCGACGCCGAGTTGGGTCTGACGTCCGCTGCGGCGGACTCCGTCTCGAAAGGACCACAATCGTGAGCACCGTGATCGCCTTCCTGGGGCTGGGGCACATGGGCGGGCCGATGGCGGCCAACCTCGCCGCGGCCGGCCACGACGTCCGAGGCTTCGACCTCGTTCCCGCCTCGCTCGACCAGGCGCGGGAGAAGGGCATCACGGTCGCCGAGTCGGCCGCCGACGCCGTGGCGGGTGCCTCGGTGGTGGTGACGATGCTGCCCAGTGGCAAGCACGTCCTCGACTGCTATGCCGACGTCGTCCCCGCTGCCGGCGCCGGCACGCTGTTCATCGACTCCTCGACCATCGACGTGGCCGATGCCCGAACGGCGGCCGACGTCGCGCGGGCCGCGGGCCACCGCGCCGTCGACGCTCCCGTCTCGGGCGGCGTCGGTGGAGCCACCGCGGGCACGCTGACGTTCATGGTCGGGGGCGACGACGCTGCCGTCGCCGAGGCGAATCCGCTGCTCGAGATCATGGGTCGCAAGATCGTGCACTGCGGACAGAGCGGCAACGGCCAGGCGGCCAAGCTGTGCAACAACATGATTCTCGGGGTCTCCATGATCGCCGTCAGCGAGGCCTTCGTGCTCGGGGAGAAGCTGGGGCTGACCAATCAGGCACTGTTCGACGTCGCCAGCACGGCATCGGGACAGTGCTGGGCGTTGACCACCAACTGTCCCGTTCCGGGGCCGGTGCCGACGAGTCCCGCGAACAACGACTACACGCCGGGATTCGCCGCCGCGTTGATGCGCAAGGATCTGGGTCTCGTGTCGGAGGCCGTGCGCGCCAACGGTGTCGAGGCGCAGCTGGGCATGCTGGCCTCGGCGATGTACGAGGCGTACGCCGCCGAGCACGGCGACAGGGACTTCTCCGGCATCGTGCAGGACATCCGTGAGCGTTCGGGCGGTACCGCGTGAGCGACATCGGGACGCCGAAAGTGGAGACGCAGCAATTCGAGACGATCACGGTCGAGACCAGGGGCCGCGTCGGCGTCATCACGCTGAACCGGCCGAAGGCGCTGAACGCGTTGAACTCTCAGCTGATGACCGAGGTGGTCGAGGCTGCCGTGGCGTTCGATCGTGATCCGGCGATCGGGGCGATCGTGGTGACCGGTTCCGAGAAGGCGTTCGCGGCCGGTGCCGACATCAAGGAGATGCAGTCCAAGACCTACATGGAGGTCTACACGCAGGACTTCTTCTCCGAGTGGGACGCGTTCGCCGCAGTGCGCACACCGACCATCGCCGCCGTGGCGGGTTACGCCCTCGGTGGGGGTTGCGAGCTGGCCATGATGTGCGACATCTTGATCGCAGCGGACACGGCTCAGTTCGGCCAACCGGAGATCGCTCTGGGGGTGATCCCCGGAATCGGTGGCTCCCAACGGTTGACCCGTGCCGTCGGCAAGGCCAAGGCCATGGAGATGTGTCTGACCGGCCGCAAGATGGGCGCCGAGGAGGCGGAGCGAGCAGGGCTCGTGTCGCGGATCGTGCCGGCGGCCGATCTGCTCGCCGATGCGCTGGAGACGGCCGAGACGATCGCCGCGAAGTCGCTGCCCATCGCTGTCATGGCGAAGGAAGCCGTGAATCGGGCGTTCGAATCGACTCTGGCGGAGGGTGTTCGGTTCGAACGTCGCTTGTTCCACTCGACGTTCGCCACCGACGATCAGACCGAGGGCATGACCGCCTTCACCGAGAAGCGTCAGCCGGTGTTCCGCCACCGCTGATCCGGCCGTACCGAGATCCGGTGCGACGCTCCTCGCCCGAGCGAGGGGAGTGGCACCGGATCTCTGCTGTCACCAGCCGGACGTGTCCTCGTCGTCGAAGTCCCCGGCGCGCCGCCGGACCCCTGCGAGGATGGACACCAGTCTGTCCAGATCCGCACCCGCGACTCCGGGGAGCCTGAACACGCGGTCGTTGAGATCTTCCGTCGCCTTGACCGCCAATTGCCGTCCCGCCTCGGTGATCTCGACGAGTGTGGTGCGGCGATCCGTGGGGTGCGGTACCCGCGTGACCAGGTCCGCCTTCTCCAACCTGTCGACGGCGTTGGTCACCGAGGTGGGATGGACCTGCAGGCGTGCGCTGGCTTTCGCCATCGGCAGGGCGCCGGTCTTCGTGAAGGTGAGAAGGGTGAGCAACTCGTAGCGAGCGAAGGTCAGCCCCGTGGGTTTGAGGACCTCTTCGACGCGCGCCATCATGATCTGCTGGACGCGCATGATGGACGTGACCGCGGCCATGCCGTCGGCGGCATCCGACCATCCGTGGCGGATCCACTGACGGTGAGCTTCCGCGATGGGGTCCAGCGGAAGCTTCGGCGCTGACGACATGGGTCGATCTTCCCACGTTCGCACGGTGGATCGACTCGGCGCGCGACCGAGTCGATCGCCACATCCGTCACATCTGCATCATGCGACACTTTGGTATCAATGCAGTCTCGACGACCGTGACCTGACGAAACCCGTGATCGAATCGGACCACACGGTTCCCACGGGACCGCACGCGCATCTCGATCCCGAGATCGTCGACCCCGAGCCATTCAGGAGCATGCATGCGTACATTCCGTCGGCCTCGTCGAACGGTGGCCGCCCTGGCCATCGCCTGCGCCGGAGCGCTCGCGCTGCCGGCCGTCGCCTCTGCCGATCCGGCACCCGCTCCGGACCCGTTCCAGCAGGCGCTGGCCACTCTCGAGGGATCCGCTGCGCCGGGGGACGTCGCCCTCGAGGCGGCGCGCGCCGTGCTGGGTGCCGCACCGTCGGTCGATGTCGCGGAGCCCGCCGGTACGAACCCGCTGGCGCTGCTGGACGCTGCGAACGGACTGCTCGGCGGCTTCGGTCTCACGCCGTTCTTCTACCCGACGGCCGCGATCAACTGCTCCGCGCTCCCGGGTGCGCCGCTCGGCATCGTGCCCGCGGTCGCCGGTTCGGCTCCCGGCCCGTACACGCCGAAGGTGCCGGGTGTCACCATTCCGACACTGCCCGGGATCGACACCACGATCGCCGATCCGGGCGAGACGCTGTACGCCTTTGTTCCGGCGCCCGGCGGCATCGTGAACGACGGTGCGAACAAGTCCGGCATGCAGGTGGCGTGGTTCAACGTCAACACGCTGAAGGGTGGCTTCGCCGACATGGGTGGTCTCACCGACATCGTCCTCGCGGAGATCATCGAGCCACTGGGTGAGCCGTTCCGTTCCATCGGACGCGACCTGCTGACGAACAACCTCTCGAAGTTCCCCAACGCCGGTGTCCGCCTGGCACCCGTCGCCACGGGCTCGGGCACCGTGCTGTCGGCGATCTTCGGCCAGGTCTCGCACGACGGCAAGACCTGCGCGTTCTTCCCGACGGTGGGGCTCACTCAGGTTCCCTGACACCGGACGCACGAGAAGAACGGGCATCGACCACTGTGGTCGGTGCCCGTTCTGCGTTACGGTCGCGGCATGACGGAGGGAACGGTGCGGGAGTGGCGAGCCGACGGGATCCACGGCGTCGTCCACGAACCTGCCGGCGCACCCGTCGCGACGGCCGTGCTCGCCCACGGTGCGGGAAGCAACTGCGACGCAGCGATTCTGGTGGCCGTCGCCAACGAGCTCGCGGACCGTGGGGTACTGACGGCGCGGATCGATCTCCCGTTTCGTCAGGCTCGGCCCAAGGGCCCTCCGAACCGAGCGGGCGCCGCCGCGGATCGTGCCGGTATCGCCGCCGCGGTGCGGGCGCTGGATGCGCGGGGACCGGTGATCGTCGGGGGTCACTCGTACGGCGGCCGTCAGGCCTCGATGCTCCTCGCCGAGGACCCCGACATCGCGGACGCTCTTCTCGCACTGTCCTATCCGCTGCACCCGCCGACGAAGCCGGACACCCTGCGGACCGAGCACTTCCCGGGCATCGCCGCGCCGACCGTGATCGTGCACGGCTCGCGGGACCCGTTCGCCACCGGCGACGAGCTGCGCGAGCACACGGCGCGGATCGGGGGAGCGGTGACCATCGTGACGATCGAGGCTGCGGGACACGACCTGGCGCCTGCGAGGAAACCGACGGCCCGGCTGACGGCCGACGCCGTGATGACGGCGCTCCTGGCGAACGACTGACGGTGCTCGCACCGGGCGAGTGATGGGTGCCCCCGGCAGGATTCGAACCTGCGGCCTTCCGCTCCGGAGGCGGACGCTCTATCCCCTGAGCTACGGGGGCGCACCGGAGCGAACTCCGATGTGCCGTTTCGGGCGGTGCCAACAGTAGCGCATCACGCGATCAGAGCGGAGCAGCACCCTTCTCGGTGAGCATCTGCGTCATCAGCTGAGCCTCCGAGGTCTGGGTGTTCACCATCGTCTGCGCGAGATTGCGCACCGCGGGCGTCTCCGCGTGCACCGCGCCGTACTCCATCATCGGCAGACCACCCTCGTGGTGGCGCAGCATCAACTGGAGGAACAGCACGTCCAGTGCCGGACCGGTGGCGGCGCGCAGCGCCGTCATGTCCTGCGTGCTCGCCATACCCGGCATGGTCTGCACGGGACCGGTGGACGAACCGGACCCGGACATGGACGACATCGACGAGCCGGACATGGAGTGTCCGCCGTCCTCCGTCATCCAGCCCATGTAGCCGCCCGTCGGCAACGGAGCGGCGTCCCAGAGCGCCAGCCAGCCCTGCATCTGCCCGGCCTGGTTCTGCTGGGTCGTGAGGATGTCGTACGCGAGATTCTTGACCAGCGGATCGGAGGCGCCACTGAGCGCGATGGTCGCCATCTCGATCGCCTGGTTGTGATGCACGGTCATGTCCTGCGAGAACCCGACGTCGACCGAATCGGCGCCCGGTGTGGGTGCCGGATCGTCCCGCAACGGGGTCTGCGCGAGGAAGCCGACGGCGAACCCGATGACGAGCAGGGCCACCGCACCCAGGACCAGCAGAGCCGATCGCTGACTCCGCTGCGCCGTGGGCCGCTCCTCCGTCGTCACGCTCACGGTGTGGGCACTGCCGCGCCGTCGGTGGGCAGGCCGTCGGTGGGCAGGCCCAGCCCGCCCGGGAGCTGACCCGCACCCGTCTCGGAGGCGTCGGGGGTCAGGCCCTCGCCGCTCATCGGCACCGCGTCGGGGCCCGGTGCACTGCCGTCGAACGGCGGCGGGCTGTCCTGGTCGAAGGTCTCCGGCGTCGTGGAGCAGCTCGCGCCGACCTCGGGGTAGGCGTAGCGGTTCAGGCGGAGTGCGGCGATGAAGTGGTCGATCCGGGGGTCGTCGACACTGTCCAGCTTGAGCTGGTGGCCCCACGACTGCAGGGAGATCGGGGAGTCGAGTCCGGGGTAGGCGGACATGAGCATGTACTGCTGGTTCTCGACCTTGGCGGCCAGCGTCGAGATCTGGTCCTCGCTCAGGTCGTCCGGGTTGTAGGCGATCCAGACGGCGCCGTGCTCGAGCGAGTGCACGGCGTTCTCGGTGCGCAGGCCGTCCGGGTAGACCGTGCCCATGCAGTTGGCCCACACCTGGTCGTGCGGGCCACCGAACGGCGGCGACTGGTCGTAGGCGACACGCTGCGAGCCGGTGACGTGCAGCGCAGCGGGATAGTCCTGCGTGACCACGCCGTCGATGCCGGTCGACGGGTCCTGGTTCTCCTCGGTGGGAGCGAAGCGCTGCGCCTCGGCGCGGTCCTGGTACTTGGGCACCAGGTTCCAGGCCAGGGCGCCGATCAGCGCGATGACCACGACGGATGCCGCCACCGTCAGCCACGGGATCTGGCGCCGCTTGCCCGATCCCACGCTGGAGGGGACACCACCCTTGTTCCGGGTGCCGGTCTTGCTGGCAACCTTGATGGCCTTGGCTGACTTCTTGTCGGAACCGCTTGGCATGGTCGGAGCGCTCTTTCGATCGAGGAGATGAGTGGCCGCCTACTCGAGGCAGCCCCACTGTACGGAGGGAGTCCGAGCCCTCGCTGAAGCGCTCCCGTCGGACCCACCGGTGACCGCGGTCGGGGTGCTGTGCAGCGAGACCATAGGATAAGGCCCCGTGACTCCCGCCGACCTCGCCGAACTGCTGCATGCCACCGCAGCGGCCGTGCTCACCGAGCACGGACTCGATCCTGCCGTGTTGCCCGCGACGGTGACGGTGGACCGCCCGCGCAATCCCGAGCACGGCGACTACGCGACCAACGTCGCGATGCAGGTGGCCAAGAAGGCGGGCGTCAGCCCCCGCGACCTGGCGACCTGGCTCGCGGACGCTCTGGCCGGTGCCGACGCTGTCGAGGCCGTCGACGTGGCCGGTCCCGGATTCCTCAACATCCGGCTCGCGAAGTCCGCTCAGGGCGCCATCGTGGAGCGCGTGCAGCGCGAGAACGATCGCTACGGCTGGTCCGACGAGCTCACCGGGACCTCGATCAACCTGGAGTTCGTATCGGCGAACCCCACGGGTCCCGTGCACCTGGGCGGCGCCCGTTGGGCCGCGGTGGGCGACGCCCTGGGGCGCATCCTCACCTCGCGGGGTGCCGCGGTCACCCGCGAGTACTACTTCAACGATCACGGCGCGCAGATCGATCGGTTCGCACGCTCGCTGGTCGCCTCGGCGCTGGGTCTGCCCGCACCAGAGGACGGCTACGCGGGCGAGTACATCGCCGAGATCGCCGCGGCCGTCGTCACGCAGCGACCGGACGTGATGGGTCTGCCCGACGACGAGCGGCAGGAGGTGTTCCGAGCCCTCGGCGTCGACGCGATGTTCACGAAGATCAAGTCGGACCTGCACGAGTTCGGCACCGACTTCGACGTGTACTTCCACGAGAACTCGCTCTTCGAGTCCGGCGCGGTCGAGCGCGCTGTGGAGACGCTGAAATCCTCGGGCAACCTGTACGAGAAGGACGGGGCCTGGTGGCTCCGCAGCACCGAGTACGGCGACGACAAGGATCGCGTCGTGGTCAAGAGCGACGGCAACGCCGCGTACATCGCCGGCGACATCGCGTACTTCCAGGACAAGCGATCTCGCGGATTCGACCTGTGCATCTACATGCTCGGCGCGGACCACCACGGCTACATCGGTCGGCTCAAGGCCGCTGCCGCAGCCTTCGGCGACGATCCGGCGACCGTCGAGGTGCTCATCGGTCAGATGGTCAACCTCGTCCGCGACGGTGTCGCCGTGAAGATGAGCAAGCGTGCGGGCACGGTGATCTCTCTCGACGACCTCGTGGAGGCCATCGGGATCGACGCCGCGCGGTACGTGATGGTGCGGTCGTCGGTCGACTCGTCGATCGACATCGATCTCGCGCTGTGGGCGAGCCGGAGCAACGACAACCCGGTGTACTACGTGCAGTACGCCCACGCCCGGTTGTGTTCTCTCGCCCGCGGTGCCGAGGAGCTGGGCGTCTCCGCCGCGGATCCCGACTTCGCGCTGCTGACCCATGCCGCGGAAGGTGACCTCGTCCGTACCGTCGGGGAGTTCCCCCGCGTCGTCGCCAGTGCGGCGGGGCTGCGCGAACCCCACCGGATCGCCCGGTACCTCGAGGAGTTGGCGGGTGCCTATCACCGGTTCTACGGAGCGTGTCGAGTACTTCCCCGAGGAGACGAGGATCCGATGCCCGTCCACACAGCGCGGCTCGCCCTGGGCGACGCCACCCGGCAGGTCCTGGCCAATGGCCTGGCCATGCTCGGTGTCAGCGCACCGGAGAAGATGTGAGCGCGCATCCCGCCGGGCCGCGGCACGCCGAGCAGTCGGGCCCCGGCACCCCGGAGCGTCCGGCGGACAGCGCGGCACTCACGGACCTTCATCCGAAGGTGTTCCCCCGCAACGCAGCTCGTGGTGACGACGGCGTCGTGACGCTGGCCGGTGTTCCGGTGACGGAACTCGCCGCCACGTACGGCACGCCGCTGTTCGTCATCGACGAGGACGATTTCCGGTCGCGCTGCCGCGAGATGGCGGAGGCGTTCGGTGCCCCCGAGCGGGTGCACTACGCGTCCAAGGCCTTCCTGTGTGGGGAGATCGCTCGCTGGGTCGCGGACGAGGGTCTGTCCCTCGACGTGTGCTCGGGCGGCGAGCTGGCGATCGCACTGAACGCGGGCTTCCCGGCGAACCGGATCGCGATGCACGGCAACAACAAGTCACGGGCCGAACTGGAGGCGGGAGTGCGCGCCGGTGTCGAGCACGTCGTGCTGGATTCGATGATCGAGATCGACCGGCTCGACGAGGTCGCTGCCGCGGCGGGAACGGTGCAGGACGTCCTGATCCGCATCACCGTCGGGGTCGAGGCACACACGCACGAGTTCATCGCCACCGCCCACGAGGACCAGAAGTTCGGCTTCAGCCTGTCCGACGGCAGCGCGCTCCGGGCCGTCAGTCGGGTGTTCGAGACCGACAATCTGCGCCTCGTCGGCCTGCACTCGCACATCGGATCCCAGATCTTCGAGGTCGACGGGTTCGAGCTCGCGGCTCACCGCGTGATCGGGTTGCTGCGCGACATCAAGGCCGAGTTCGGCACCGAGAAGACCTCGCAGATCACCGTGGTCGATCTCGGCGGCGGCATGGGCATCCACTACGTGCCGGGGGACAACCCGCCCCCCGTGCAGGATCTGGCCGCCAAGCTCGCCCACATCGTCGAGTCCGAGTCGGCGGCCGCCGGGATCCCTACTCCGACACTGGCAGTGGAGCCCGGACGTGCGATCGCGGGACCCGGCACCGTGACGCTGTACGAGGTGGGCACCGTCAAGGACGTCACCGTCGACAGCACCCACACGCGCCGCTACATCAGCGTCGACGGGGGCATGAGCGACAACATCCGGACCTCGCTCTATCAGGCCGAGTACGTCGGCCGCCTCGCGTCGCGTACGTCGGAGGCTCCGGCCGTTCTGGCCCGGATCGTCGGAAAGCACTGCGAGAGTGGCGATATCGTCATCCGCGACACGTGGCAGCCCGAGGATCTCGGTCCCGGTGACCTGTTCACCGTGGGCGCGACGGGTGCGTACTGCTACTCGATGTCGTCCCGGTACAACCTTCTGCCCCGTCCGGCCGTCGTCGCCGTGCGGGACGGGCAAGCGCGGCTGGTACTCCGCCGCGAAACGTTCGACGACCTGCTCAGCTTGGAGGTAGACCGGTGACCGCTCCAGAATCGTCAGTGTCGTCGGAGGCCGCGGCCTTCGTCAGTCCCGTGGACAAGCCGATCGGCGTCGCCGTCCTCGGTATGGGGAACGTCGGCAGCGAGGTCGTACGCATCCTGCTCGATCACGCCACCGATCTCACCGCCCGCGTCGGTGCGCCGCTCGTGCTTCGGGGAGTCGCGGTGCGCGACATCGGCAAGGACCGCGGCATCGACCCCGACCTGCTGACCACCGACGTGCGCGCACTCGTCGCGCGCGACGATGTCGACCTGGTGGTCGAGGTGCTCGGCGGCATCGAGCCGGCCCGCGAACTGATCCTCGCCGCGCTCAACGCCGGCAAGTCGGTCGTCACGGCCAACAAGGCACTCCTCGCCGAGTACACCGGTGAGTTGGCCGACGCCGCCGAGAGCCACCGCGCCGACCTGTACTTCGAAGCCGCTGTGGCAGGGGCCATTCCGGTGGTCCGGCCGCTGATGCAGTCTCTCGCCGGTGACCGGGTGAACCGTGTCATCGGCATCGTCAACGGCACGACGAACTTCATCCTCTCGGCCATGGACGAGACGGGTGCGGACTACGCGGACACGCTCGCGGAGGCGGGACGGCTGGGATACGCGGAGGCGGATCCGACGGCCGACGTCGAGGGCTTCGATGCTGCGGCGAAGGCCGCCATCCTGGCCTCACTCGCGTTCCACACCCGGGTCACCTCGGCCGACGTACACCGCGAAGGGATCTCCTCGATCACCGCGGCGGACATCGCCACCGCGCGTGCGTTCGACTGCACCGTCAAGCTTCTCGCGCTGTGCGAGCGTGTGAGTGACGACGACGGCAACGACCGCATCTCCGTCCGCGTCTACCCGTCGCTCGTACCGCTGTCGCACCCGCTCGCCTCGGTGTCGGGTGCCTTCAACGCCGTCGTGGTCGAAGCCGAGGCCGCGGGACGGCTCATGTTCTACGGCCAGGGTGCGGGCGGCGCTCCCACCGCGTCCGCCGTCATGGGCGACCTGGTGATGGCGGCGCGCAACAAGTTCTACGGCGGCCGTGGACCCGGGGAGTCGACGTACGCCAAGCTCCCCGTCGCGCCCATGGGGGACACCCCCACGCGGTACCACGTCAACATGCAGGTCGCGGATCGCGCCGGAGTGCTCTCCGCCGTCGCGGCCGAGTTCGCCAAGAACGACGTCAGCATCTCCACGGTGCGCCAGGAGGGCGCGAGCAAGCATGCCCGTCTGGTCGTCGTCACGCACCGCGCCAAGGACTCGGCTCTGGCGGCCACCGTGGACGCGCTGAAGGAACTCGACATCGTCACCGCCGTCACCAGCGTTCTCCGACTCGAGGGAACGTCCGAATGATCGGGATCTCGATCGCGGGATCGACTGTGGCACCAGGGTCGTCGGTGAACCCGGCTGCTCCCGAGTCGGCATAGTGGCCGGGCCGGCCGACGTGACGAGGACACTCACCACCGGGACGGTGGCGCACGCCCGCGTGCCTGCCTCCAGTGCCAACCTCGGACCAGGGTTCGACACACTGGGGCTCGCCCTGGGTCTGTTCGACGACGTCGTCGTCACCGTGGCGGAGTCCGGGCTCGACATCGAGGTCGACGGTGAGGGTGCGCGCGAGGTTCCGTGGGGTCCGTCGCATCTCGTCGTGCGAGCGATCGAGCGTGGTCTCGAGTCGGCCGGCGTGTGGGCGGACGGCTTGAAAGTACGCTGCCACAACAGGATTCCTCACTCTCGCGGCCTCGGCTCGTCGGCGTCGGCAGTGGTCGGTGGGCTCGCCGCGGCCAACTGCCTCGCGGCGTCCCTGGATCCGGCTCTCGCGTTGTCGCCCGAGCAGATGGTGCAGCTGGCCGCCGAGTTCGAGGGTCATCCGGACAACGCGTCGGCCAGCGTGCTCGGCGGCGCCGTGGTGTCCTGGAGCCGCGAGTCCGGCCCGCCGGAGGGGCCGCGGGCCTATGCGGCCGCCCGTCTCGACGTGCACCCGGACATCGGTGCGACGGTGCTCATCCCGACCGAACGGTCGTCCACGGCGCACACGCGCGGACTGTTGCCCGACCTCGTTCCGCACCGCGACGCCGCGTTCAACGCGAGCCGATCCGCGCTCGCGGTCGTGGCCCTGACGACGCGACCCGATCTGTTGATGGTGTCCACCGAGGATCGCCTGCACCAGCCCTACCGGGCCTCCGCCCTGCCGGTGACGTCGCGATGGGTCGAGACCCTGCGCGCACACGGGCACGCCGCGACGGTCTCGGGCGCCGGACCCACCGTGCTCGTGCTCGGAACGGCGAGCATCGCGCGCGAGTTGGCCGACCGCGCCGGGGACGACGGGATGACGGTGCTGGAGCTGGACATCGCGGACGGCGTCACGACGCGCTGACGCGGACATTCTTGCCCGTACCTCGCATCACGGCTATTGTGGTACGCGTCCGTACATCGTGCGCAGTCAGCGCGCCGATTTCTCCAGGGCATTACTTCCCGGCCTCGAGCTCCAGCGGTGCCGCCGTCGTCGATCGGCGCGCCACGGCCGCCAGGGAAGTCGCATCCTGGAACAGCCTTCGCTCTTCTGCACGACGCGAACGTACGCGGCATCCGAGTTCGACACGAGAGTCGAACGGCGGAACGAACCCTCGATCTGCGCACCAGGCGCGCGAGGGAAGGAAAGGACCTCCGTGACCGATACGGAATCTATCGCTGCTCCGGCGACCCAGTCCGACACGCGCCCGCGCACGTCGCGCCGCGGTGCCGGACTCTCCGGGATGGTGCTCACCGAGCTGCGCGGACTCGCGTCCGAACTCGGCATCAAAGGTGTCTCCGGGATGCGTAAGGGCGACCTCGTGTCCGCGATCGAGGCCAAGCAGGTGCCCGCGTCCGCGGCTGCCACCGAGGCACCGTCGCGCGCACCCCGCGTGAGCCGGTCCGCGCCCGCCGCCACGTCGGACGCACCGTCCGCCGGTGTGTCCGACGCCGTGGCCCCCCGGGATTCCGGAGCCGACGGTGCGAGCGCCGGCGCCTCCAGCTCCGACGCCGGTACCCCCAGCGCCGACACCTCGGGTTCCGACGGTGCAGCGTCCGACGGCGCGAACCCCGACGGCCCGCGTCGCACGCGAAACCGTCGCGGAGCGACCCGCCGTGCCGGCGCCGCGGAGTCGACCGACACCGCCGCCGAGTCGCAGAACGACGCTGCGCCGACGCAGGACGGCCGCGCGCACCAGTCGACCGACGCGGCAGCGTCCACCACGACAGCTCCGGCCGAGACCACCCGCACCGACGGTGGCGACGACCGCGACCAGGGCGACGGTGATCGTCAGAACGGGGACCGGCCGCGCCGCGAGCGCCAGGGCCGCAACCAGGGCGACCGCAACCAGGGCGACCGCAACGATCGCAACCAGGGCGATCGCAATCAGGGCGACCGGAACGACCGCAATCAGGGCGACCGGAACGATCGCAACCAGGGCGACCGGAACGATCGCAACCAGGGTGACCGCAACGATCGCAACCAGGGCGATCGCAACCAGGGCGACCGCAACGATCGCAACCAGGGCGACCGCAACCAGGGTGACCGCAACAACGGGCCTCGTGACAACGGTCCCCGCGACGACGAGGACGGCGAGGGCCGCGGCAGGCGGGGACGTCGTTTCCGCGAGCGTCGCCGTGGGCGCGATCGGGACGGTGCTCCCGAGGGCGGCGGCAACCAGCGTGATCGTGAGCGCGAGCCCGAACTGCGCGACGACGACGTCGTGCAGCCCGTCGCCGGCATCCTCGACGTGCTCGACAACTACGCGTTCGTCCGGACCTCGGGATACCTCGCGGGACCGAACGACGTGTACGTCTCCATGAACATGGTGCGCCGCAACGGCCTCCGTCGCGGTGACGCACTGACCGGTGCCGTGCGAGTGGCCCGCGAGGGGGAGCAGAACAACTCCCGGCAGAAGTTCAACCCGCTGGTCCGTCTCGACACGGTCAACGGTGCGCCGCCGGACGGCAACCGCAAGCGGCCGGAGTTCAACAAGCTGACGCCGCTGTACCCGAATCAGCGGCTGCGCCTCGAGACCACGCAGAACATCCTGACGACGCGCGTGATCGATCTGGTCATGCCGATCGGCAAGGGACAGCGTGCGCTCATCGTGAGCCCGCCCAAGGCGGGTAAGACCAGCGTGTTGCAGGCGATCGCGAACGCCATCGCGACGAACAACCCCGAGTGCTACCTGATGGTCGTGCTCGTGGACGAGCGTCCAGAAGAAGTGACCGACATGCAGCGCAGCGTGAAGGGTGAGGTCATCGCCTCCACCTTCGATCGCCCGCCGGGCGACCACACCTCGGTCGCCGAGCTGGCGATCGAGCGCGCCAAGCGTCTGGTCGAGGACGGCCGCGACGTGGTGGTGCTGCTCGACTCGATCACGCGTCTGGGCCGTGCGTACAACAACAGCTCGCCGGCCTCGGGTCGCATCCTGTCCGGTGGTGTCGACTCCACGGCGCTCTACCCGCCCAAGCGCTTCCTCGGCGCCGCGCGCAACATCGAGAACGGTGGATCGCTCACCATCATCGCCACGGCGATGGTGGAGACCGGCTCGACAGGTGACACGGTGATCTTCGAGGAGTTCAAGGGCACGGGCAACGCCGAGCTCAAGCTCGATCGCAAGATCGCCGAGCGGCGCGTGTTCCCGGCGGTGGACGTCAATCCGTCGGGCACCCGCAAGGACGAGCTCCTGCTCAGTCCCGACGAGGCGGCCGTGCTGCACAAGCTGCGTCGGGTGCTCTCCGGGCTCGACTCGCACCAGGCGATCGATCTGCTGATCGACCGACTGAAGAAGAGCAAGAACAACATCGAGTTCCTCATGTCGGTCTCCAAGACGGCGCCCGGTTCGCCGGAGGACTGACCCCCGAGGATCGACGGAACAAACGTTTCGGCACCGATGTTGAGACGATTACCAGCGCGGACAGCTGCTCTGGCATACTGATCGGCCGAGTCCGGTTCCGGTTCACGCACTCGACAGTCGAGGCGACCCGGCGACCATGAAAGGGACACCATGAAGGCAGGAATCCACCCCGATTACACAGCGACGACAGTCGTGTGTGGTTGCGGACATACTTTCGAGACCCGCAGCACCAACTCGGCGGAGCGCATCAACGTCGAGGTCTGCTCGCAGTGCCACCCGTTCTACACGGGCAAGCAGAAGATCCTCGACACCGGCGGCCGCGTGGCTCGCTTCGAGGCTCGCTACGGCAAGCGCGCAGGCAAGAAGGCCGACGCCGACAGCTAGCTCTTCCGCCGACGCCCGTTCCGAGATTCGTCTCGGGGCGGGCGTCGGTCGTTTCTGCACCATTGTTCGTTGACATTCTTCGGTTCGACAGGGAGAACACCGTGGCCGCCTCCGCGACACCGTCCGCGATCGACGACATCCTCGCCGAGCACGCCGGACTCGAGCGCGACCTGTCCGATCCCTCGCTGCACGACGATCCGGCCGCGGCTCGCCGCGCCGGTAAGCGGTTCGCGCAGCTGGCCCCGATCATGAGTGTGTACTCCAAGCTCAGTGCCGCGCGCGACGATCTCGAGGCGGCCCGCGAGCTCGCTGCCGACGACGCGAGTTTCGCCGCCGAGATCCCGGCGCTCGAGGCGACCGTGGCCGAGCTCGACACCACCCTCACCGACCTGCTCGCGCCCCGTGATCCTCACGACGCCGACGACGTCGTGCTGGAGGTCAAGTCGGGTGAGGGCGGCGAGGAGTCCGCCCTGTTCGCGTCCGATCTCGCTCGGATGTACGTCCGGTACGCCGAGCGCCACGGCTGGCGGGTCGAGATCCTCGACGCGAACGTCTCCGATCTGGGTGGGTACAAGGACGCGACGCTGTCCATCAAGGCGCGCACCGACACCGCCGACGGTGTGTGGTCGCGGTTCAAGTTCGAGGGCGGCGTGCATCGGGTGCAGCGTGTTCCCGTCACCGAATCGCAGGGACGAGTGCACACGTCGGCGGCCGGCGTCCTGATCTACCCGGAGCAGGACGAGGTCGAAGCCGTCCAGATCGACGAGACCGATCTGCGCATCGACGTCTACCGCTCGTCCGGCAAGGGTGGCCAGGGCGTCAACACCACGGACTCCGCGGTGCGCATCACGCATCTGCCCACGGGCATCGTCGTCACCTGTCAGAACGAACGCTCCCAGCTGCAGAACAAGGCGAGGGCGATGCAGGTGCTCGCCTCGCGGCTGCAGGCGGCGGCCGAGGAAGCGGCCGACAAGGAGGCGGCGGCCGGGCGTGCGAGCCAGGTGCGCACCGTCGATCGGTCCGAGCGCATCCGCACGTACAACTTCCCTGAGAACCGCATCACCGACCACCGCATCGGCTTCAAGTCGCACAACCTGGACGCCGTTCTCGACGGTGACATGGACGCGCTCCTCGACGCGCTCGCCGCGGCCGACCGACAGGCGCGGCTCCAGGCGGAATGACCTCCGCGTGATCGCCGGGCCGACCGGCAGTGCGAAGCTGTGTCGGTGAGTCGCGTCCCGCTACGTCTGGCCATCGTCGAGGCAACCCGCGTCCTGACCGAGGCCGGCGTCCCCAGCCCGCGGGTCGACGCCGAGTTGCTCGCCGCGCATCTGCTGTCGGTTCCCCGCGGGCGGCTCGGCCTGACCCCGTTGGTGGAGCCCGAGGTCGCCGAGGCCTACCGTGCGACCGTCGCGCAGCGTGCGAAGCGAATTCCGTTGCAGCACATCATCGGAACGTCGTCACTGGGGGAGATCGACGTCGAGGTGGGCCCCGGGGTGTTCGTCCCCCGCCCGGAGACGGAACTGTTGCTCGCCTGGGCACTCGCGTTCCTCGAGTCCGCCGGGCGGCATCCGCCCGTCGTCCTCGACCTGTGCACCGGAAGCGGCGCACTCGCCCTCGCGATCGCCCACGCTCGCCCGGACGCCGTGGTGCACGCGGTGGAGAAGGATCCGCACGCGTTGGCGTGGGCGCGGCGCAACGCCGACCTGCGGGCGTCGGACGGCGACACTCCCGTGCATCTGCATCACGGTGACGTGACCGAGAGGACGGTGCTCACGGAGCTCGACGGCACCGTCGACCTGGTCGTGGCGAACCCGCCCTACGTGCCGACGAGTGCGCGGCTCGATCCCGAGGTGATCGACCACGATCCGCACGTCGCGCTGTTCGGTGGCCCGGACGGGCTGTCCGTCATCGAGCCGATGATCGCGAACATCGCGCGGTGGTTGCGGATCGACGGGGGAGTGGGCATCGAGCACGACGACTCCCACGGAGACCGGGTGGTCGCCCTCCTGGAGGGGCGAGCGGTGTTCGGAGACGTGTCCCAGCATCGGGATCTCGCGGACCGCCCACGCTTCGTCGTCGCTCGTCGGCAGCGCCGGATCACCTAGGACGCGAGATCGCGCCACCGCTGCGCAGGCGTGCCGTGCACGCAGTGGCAAGATGGGCCGGGTGTCCACCGTCTACGACTGCTCCGATTCCGCCTCTCGCGCGGCAGGTCTCGATGCCGCCAAGCGTGCGCTGTCGTCCGGCCGACTGGTCGTGATGCCCACCGACACCGTGTACGGGCTGGCCGCGGACGCCTTCGACAGCAGCGCCGTCACGGATCTGCTCCGCGCAAAGGGGCGCGGCCGCGACATGCCGGTGCCGGTGCTCGTCGGGTCCTGGCACACGATCGACGGCCTCGTGCTGGGAGTGCGGCAGGCGGCGCGCGATCTCATCCGCGCGTTCTGGCCCGGAGCCCTGAGTCTCGTCGTGCACCAGGCGCCGTCGCTCGCGTGGGACCTCGGCGACGCCCGCGGCACCGTCATGCTCCGCATGCCGCTGCATCCGGTGGCTCTCGAACTGCTGCGCGAGGTGGGCCCCCTGGCCGTCTCGAGTGCGAACATCTCCGGCCGCCCGCCCGCCGTCACGGCGGAGGACGCCCGCGTACAGCTCGGCGGGTCCGCGGCCGTGTATCTCGACGGCGGTCCGGCCGAGCACGCGCTCGCGTCGACGATCGTCGACCTGACGGGGGACACCCCGCGCATTCTCCGCGTCGGCGCGGTCTCGACGAGCGAGATCGCCGAGGTCCTCGGCGTGACCGCCGAGTCGCTCGTCGCCGGAAGCGCCTGACGAATGCCGCACTCGGCTCCGCCGCGGGAGTCACCGTGGTGACGGCCGTGCCCACGCACGCGAGTGCGCTCCTGGCCCAGTCGGACGGGGGCGCCGGTGTCCCCATCCGCGAGCTTCTTCTCGTCATGCTCACGGCAGCGGTGGTGACGTTCCTGGTCACCGGAGCCGTCCGGCTCGGCGCTCTGCGTTTCGGCGCGGTGGCCGTACCGCGTGAGCGCGACGTCCACGTCACCCCGACGCCCCGGCTCGGGGGTATCGGTATCTACCTGGGGCTGCTCGTCGCGCTGCTCTTCGCGCAGAAGCTGCCGGCCCTCACCCGAGGGTTCGAGTTCACCACGGACGTTCAGGCGGCCCTGGTCTCCGGGTTCATCATCATGGCCGTGGGTGTGGTCGACGACCGGTGGGGCCTGGACGCGCTGACCAAGTTCGCCGGTCAGGTCACCGCGGCCGGTGTCCTGGTGCTGATGGGCGTCAGCTGGTACCTGCTGTATCTGCCGTGGGGCGAGGGGTCGACGCTGATCCTGGACCAGCTGCAGGCGGGTCTCGTCACCGTGCTCATCGCCGTGGTCATGATCAACGCGATGAACTTCATCGACGGTCTCGACGGCCTCGCCGCGGGCGTCGGCCTGATCGCCGCGGTGGCCATCTGTCTGTTCTCCGTCGGACTGCTGCACGAGCAGGGCGGTGACGTCAGCGCCTACCCGCCCGCGATGATCGCCGCGGCCCTCGCCGGTGCGTGCCTGGGGTTCCTGCCGCACAACTTCCAGCCGGCGCGCATCTTCATGGGCGACTCGGGTTCCATGGTCATCGGCCTCATGCTCGCCACCGTCGCGACCAGTGCGTCCGGACGTATCGGGCTCAGTGCCTACGGCACGCGGGACCTCCTGGGTCTGCTGACCCCGTTGCTGCTGGTGGGCGCGATCATGTTCATCCCGATCCTCGACCTGCTGCTCGCGATCGTGCGTCGCACGCGTGCAGGCCGCAGCCCCTTCAGCCCGGACAAGATGCACCTGCATCACCGTCTGCTCCAGATCGGTCACTCGCATCGCCGCGTGGTGCTGCTCATCTACTTGTGGGTCGGTGTGCTCGCGTTCGGGGCGGTCGGCGCGTCCCTGTTCGATCGCCGCCTCGTGGTGCTGCTGCTCGCCGGCGGACTCGTCTTCGCCCTGGTGGTCACCGCGGTGCCGTCGTTCCGGGATCCGGGCCGCCGGTAACCTGCGTGTCGTGACCTTCTCGCCCGCACCGATCCCGTCCTCCACCGCACCGCTCCGCGCCGCCGTCCGGTACGGCGTCATCGCCCTGCTCGGCCTCGCCGTGGTCGCCGCGATCATCGCGGTGCTCGTCGCCGGCCTCGAGGGTCTGTGGGGCGCGCTGCTCGGGTCCGCGGTCGGTGGTCTGTTCATCCTCGCCACCGCCGCATCCGTCCTGTTCTCGGCCAAGTTGCCGCCGACCGCGGTCGGGGCCGTCCTGCTGGGCGGGTGGATCGTGAAGATGCTGATCGCGGTGATCGTGCTGGGACTGCTGCGGGGGATGGACTTCTACAACCGCCCGACACTGGGCATCGTGGTGCTCGCGTCCCTGGTCATCGTCCTGGGTGCCGAGATGTACGGCATCTTCCGGCAGCGTGTTCCGTACGTCGATTCCCCCGCGGGCGACCCCGACTCGGACGTTCAGTAGTACGACATTTTGTAGTAGTGTCGTCCGCGGAGCGACCCCCGACACAACTCAGCGTGTTGTGTTGATAAAGTTCCTTTCGAGCGAGGGCTTACCGGGCGTAACGGACACATCGCGCCGCCCGGAACCGTCTTTGCAGGTGATCGACGTCACCGAAGCTGTTTCTCGTAGTCCACGCCATGTGAGAGTGTGTACCGCGACGAAGCGTCCGTTTCGAGACGTCGCGTCACCGAGTCGACGAAGTCGCCGACACCCGACAGACGCGGGACCGTGAGCACGGTCCGACGCGGCTGACGACTACTCGAGCCGACCCGAGTCGACTTGTAGATCGTCCTAGCTCGATCGTGCCCGAATGCCATACGTCCGATCGAACCGTGGGTGTCCTTCGCCTGCGGCCGAACACGGGAGAGACCGCTGAGCGTCACCAACTTGGCCGCGGAGTTCCATCCGCCGTCACTGTCCGACTTTTTCCCACCGGCCATCCTGTTCGAGGGCACCCCGTTCGAGCTCGACCGGTTGATGCTCGTCCGCATCCTGATGACCGTCGTGCTGATCGCCTTCTTCGCACTGGCGATGCGCAGCCCGAAGATCGTGCCTCGCGGCATCCAGAACATCGGCGAGATCGCTCTCGGCTTCGTCAAGGACCAGATCGCGAACGAAGTTCTCGGCAAGGAGCAGGGCAAGCGTTTCCTGCCCGTCATCGCCACGATCTTCTTCGCCGTTCTGTTCCTGAACGTGTCGGGCATCATCCCGTTCATCAACATCTCGTCGAATGCCCGAGTGGGCATGCCGATCGTGTTGGCGGCCCTCGCGTACATCGTCTTCAACTACGTCGGCATCAAGAAGTACGGGTTCTTCAAGTACGTGAAGAGCAGCATCGTGGTTCCGGGTGTGCCGATCGCGATGCACGTGCTGCTGATCCCCATCGAGTTCATCTCGACCTTCATCCTGCGGCCGTTCACGCTGACCGTGCGACTCATGGCCAACATGCTCGCCGGCCACATCATGCTGGTGCTGTTCTTCAGCGCGACGCAGTTCTTCTTCTTCGAGGCCGCTGCGGGCATGAAGGTGTTCGGCATCTTCTCTCTCGTGGCCGGCTTCGGCTTCACTCTGTTCGAGATGCTCGTCATCTTCCTGCAGGCCTACGTGTTCGCGCTGCTGACGGCGGTCTACATCGACCTCGCCCTGCACGCAGACTCGCACTGACCATCCGAACCACCAGCCACCTGACAGAACCTGACCCGCTGCCGTCCGGTCGTGGGCAACAGAAAGGGAACGAATCACAATGAGCCTCAGCTACCTCGCGCAGGAAGCCCAGGAAATCACCGGCAGCGGCTACGGAGCCATCGGCTACGGCCTCGCGGCCATCGGCCCCGGCATCGGTGTGGGCATCGTGGTCGGTAAGGCCATCGAGGGCATCGCGCGTCAGCCCGAGCTCGCCGGCCAGATCCGCACCAACATGTTCCTCGGCATCGCGTTCACCGAGGCCCTCGCGCTGATCGGCCTCGTCGCCGGCTTCGTCTTCGCCTGACATCGCCATGACGACGCCAATCGCAGTCCTCGCAGCAGCGGAAGGAGGAGAGGACGTCAATCCTCTCCTTCCCGCCACCTACGACATCGTCTGGTCTGCGATCTGCATCGCCGTCATCGGGTTCTTCTTCTGGAAGTACGTTCTTCCTCGTTTCCAGAAGGTGCTCTCCGACCGGTCCGAGCAGATCGAAGGCGGGATCAAGCGCGCCGAAGAGGCACAGGCCGAAGCCAAGGAGGCGCTCGAGCAGTACCGCGCCCAGTTGGCCGACGCACGCCAGGAAGCCGCCAAGATCCGTGAAGACGCACGCACCCAGGGTCAGCAGATCCTCGCGGAGATGAAGACCAGTGCACAGGCGGAGAGCGACCGCATCGTGGCCTCCGGTCACCAGCAGCTCGCGGCTCAGCGTCAGCAGATCGTCACCGAACTGCGTGCCGATCTGGGTCGTACGGCTGTCGAGCTGGCCGAGAAGGTCATCGGCGAGCAGCTGTCCGACGACGTCAAGCGTGCCGGCACGATCGATCGTTTCCTCGACGAACTCGATTCTGTCGGCGCAGATTCCGCTAGCGGGAAGTGAGCACCATGTACGCAGCGAGTCGTGAAGCCCTCGCCGAGGCCCGCACCGTCCTGACGGCCGAGCTCGATGCGGCGTCGGATGCGACGTCGGCTGCCGCCGGCGCCGGATCCGACCTCTTCGGGGTCGTGTCGGTGCTCGACGGACAGCGTCCACTGCGCGCCGCACTCGCGGACGCGTCGGCTGCTCCGGATGCGCGACGCGCGCTCGCGGGCCGCCTGTTCGACGGCAAGATCGGTGCAGCGGCCACCGCCGCACTGCAGGCCGCCGTCGCACAGAACTGGTCGTCGGCCCGTGACCTCACCGACTCGCTCGTACTCCTGGGCCGTGAGGCACTTCTGCGCGCGGCGCAGGACCAGGATCAGTTGGGCACCGTGGAGGACGAGCTGTTCCGTCTCGGCCGCATCATCGCCGGCGATCCTGCCCTCGAGCAGGCGCTGTCCGATCGAAGCAAGCCCGCCGAGGCGTCGGGATCGCTCCTGTCGACGTTGCTCTACGGCAAGGTCACCGCGATCACCGAGGCCCTGGCGATCCAGGCCGTCGGTCGACTGAAGGGTGCTGCACCGGCATCCGTGTTCGGCGAACTGTCCGCACTCGCGGCCACTCGTCGTGACAAGGAGGTCGCTCACGTCCGCAGCAGCACCGAGCTGAGCGACGATCAGATCTCTCGGCTCACGTCCAGGCTGGAAGGTATCTACGGCAAGTCCGTGACCGTCCACGTGGAGGTGGACCGGGAACTGCTGAGCGGACTGGTCGTCCGTGTCGGCGACGAGGTCATCGACGGCAGTGGTGCGGGTCGTCTCGCCTCCCTGAGGAAGTCGCTCCGGTGAGCGGTACGCATCGCAGCACCCGAGTTCTGTAGCAAGCCCAGTTCGGTAACAAGCCCCACCCCGCGTTTCGGACGTCGACCGCACAGCCGGTCCGGCCACGAAACACCAGACAGTGAGAGCAGGAAAACATGGCGGAGTTGACGATCTCCTCCGACGAGATCCGTAGCGCGATCGAGAGCTACACAGCGAACTACGCACCGGAGTCCTCTCGTGAAGAGGTCGGTCTGGTGTCCGACACGAGCGATGGAATCGCTCACGTGACGGGCCTCCCGTCCGCGATGTCGAACGAGCTGCTGGAGTTCCCCGGCGGCATCCTCGGCGTGGCACTGAACCTCGACGACCGTGAGATCGGTGCCGTCATCCTCGGTGACTACGAGCACATCGAGGAAGGCCAGGAAGTCAAGCGCACCGGCGAGGTCCTCTCGGTCCCCGTCGGCGACAACTTCCTCGGACGCGTCATCGACCCGCTGGGCAAGCCCATCGACGGTCTCGGTGACATCGAGTCGAACGAACAGCGTGTCCTGGAGCTCCAGGCGGCATCGGTGCTCGAGCGCCAGCCCGTCGAGGAGCCCCTCGCGACCGGCATCACCGCCATCGACGCCCTGACGGCTATCGGCCGCGGCCAGCGTCAGCTGATCATCGGCGACCGCAAGACGGGCAAGACCGCCGTCTGCGTCGACGCCATCATCAACCAGAAGGCCAACTGGGAGACCGGCGACGCCGACAAGCAGGTGCGCTGCATCTACGTCGCCATCGGCCAGAAGGGTTCGACCATCGCGGGCGTCAAGTCCGCTCTGGACGAGCACGGCGCCATGGAGTACACGACCATCGTCGCCGCTCCCGCGTCCGACTCGGCCGGCTTCAAGTGGCTCGCCCCGTACACCGGTTCGGCCCTCGGCCAGCACTGGATGTACCAGGGCAAGCACGTCCTCATCGTGTTCGACGACCTGACCAAGCAGGCCGAGGCGTACCGCACCATCTCGCTGCTGCTGCGTCGCCCGCCGGGCCGCGAGGCGTACCCCGGTGACGTCTTCTACCTGCACTCCCGTCTGCTCGAGCGGTGCGCGAAGCTGTCCGACGAGCTCGGTGGCGGTTCGATGACGGGTCTGCCGCTGATCGAGACCAAGGCCAACGACATCTCGGCCTTCATCCCGACCAACGTCATCTCCATCACCGACGGCCAGGTCTTCCTCGAGTCGGACCTCTTCAACAAGGGTGTCCGTCCCGCCATCAACGTCGGTACCTCGGTGTCCCGAGTCGGTGGCGCGGCGCAGACCAAGGGTCTGAAGAAGGTTGCCGGTTCGCTCCGTCTGGAGATGGCTCAGTTCCGCGAGCTGGAGGCGTTCTCCGCCTTCGCGTCCGACCTCGACGCCGCGTCCAAGGCGCAGCTCGAGCGCGGTGCCCGCTGGGTCGAGCTGCTCAAGCAGGACCAGTACACCCCGGTGTCCGTCGAGGACCAGATCGTCTCGATCTACCTCGTCGACGCCGGCTACTACGACACGGTCCCGGTCGAGGACGTTCGTCGCTTCAACCGCGAGCTCCTCGAGGATCTGCACCGCAACGCGTCGAGCGCCTACGAGGCGATCGCCGGCGGCAAGGTTCTCAAGGACGAGGCCGCCGACGCGATCACGAAGGCGACCGACGAGTTCAAGCAGGGCTTCCTGACGTCCTCGGGCGAGCGGATCGTCAACGAGGCAGAGGCCGACGCGCTCGACAAGGGCGACGTCGACCAGGAGAAGGTCACCGTCACTCGCAAGACTGTCAGCAAGTGATGAGCGGACCCGTGGCACGTCGAACAGGGAGTGAGGTGACAGATGCCCAGCATTCGTGAGCTGCGCTCCCGGATCAGGTCGACCAACTCGATCAAGAAGATCACCAAGGCGCAGGAACTGATCGCGACCTCGCGCATCACCAAGGCGCAGGCCCGCGTCGAGGCGTCGAAGCCGTACGCCACCGAGATCACCAAGGTGCTCTCGGCGTTGGCCAGTGCCTCGGGTTCGCTGGACCATCCGCTGCTCACCGAGCGTTCGGAGCCCAAGCGGGCCGCCGTGCTCGTCGTGACCAGCGACTCGGGTCAGTGTGGTGGCTACAACTCCAACATCCTTCGTGAGGCCGAGGAGCTCCAGCAGCTCCTCAAGTCCGAGGGCAAGGAGCCGGTCATCTACGTTCTGGGCCGAAAGGGCCTGACGTACTACACGTTCCGTGATCGCGACGTCAAGGGCGCGTGGACGGGCTTCTCGCAGCAGCCGGCGTACACCGATGCCGCGAAGGCCGCCAAGCACCTCGTCCAGCTGTTCATGGCGGGGTCCGGCGAGGAGATCGAGGCACCGAACGGCGAGGGCACGGTCGAGGGTGTGGACGAACTCCACATCGTCTACACCACCTTCGTGTCGATGCTGTCGCTCAAGCCGACGGTGCGCCGCATGGCTCCTCTGGAGATCGACTACGACGACGAGGAGATCGAGCTGGGTGCAGACATGCTCAGCGACTCGCCGTCGTCGAAGGAGGTCACCGCGCAGTACGACTTCGAGCCGGAGGCGGACACGCTGTTGTCCGCGCTGCTCCCGAAGTACGTGAGCACCCGCATCTACGCCGCACTGCTCGACGCGGCGGCATCCGAGTCGGCCGCTCGTCGCACCGCGATGAAGGCCGCCACGGACAATGCCAACGATCTGGTCAATGCCCTGTCACGCCAGGCCAACCAGGCACGCCAGGCTCAGATCACCCAGGAAATCAGCGAGATCGTCGGCGGCGTCGACGCGCTTGCCGCGAGCTCAGGAAGAGACTGAACATGACCGCAGCAGTAACCGATAGCACGGGTTCCGGCGCCAAGTCGTCCGAGAACGGGCGCGTCGTGCGCGTCATCGGTCCCGTCGTCGACATCGAGTTCCCCCGTGGATCCATCCCCGCGCTGTTCAACGCGCTGAACGCAGAGATCGAGCTGAAGGCCGTCGCCAAGACGCTGACGCTCGAGGTCGCCCAGCACCTCGGCGACAACCTCGTGCGCACCGTGTCGATGCAGCCCACCGACGGCCTCGTCCGCGGCACCCCCGTCGTCGACTCCGGCAAGCCGATCTCGGTTCCCGTCGGTGACGTCGTCAAGGGCCACGTGTTCAACGCCCTCGGCGACTGCCTGGACAGCCCCGGACTCGGCCGTGACGGCGAGCAGTGGGGCATCCACCGCAAGCCCCCGGCCTTCGATCAGCTCGAGGGCAAGACCGAGATCCTCGAGACCGGCATCAAGGTCATCGACCTCCTGACCCCGTACGTCAAGGGCGGAAAGATCGGTCTGTTCGGCGGCGCAGGCGTCGGCAAGACCGTGCTCATCCAGGAGATGATCACCCGTATCGCACGTGAGTTCTCCGGCACGTCGGTGTTCGCCGGCGTCGGTGAGCGCACGCGTGAGGGCACCGACCTCCACCTCGAGATGGAGGAGATGGGCGTTCTGCAGGACACCGCCCTGGTGTTCGGTCAGATGGACGAGCCGCCGGGCACGCGTATGCGCGTCGCCCTCTCGGCTCTCACCATGGCCGAGTACTTCCGCGACGTGCAGAACCAGGACGTGTTGCTCTTCATCGACAACATCTTCCGGTTCACGCAGGCAGGCTCCGAGGTATCCACTCTCCTCGGCCGCATGCCGTCCGCCGTGGGCTACCAGCCCACCCTCGCCGACGAGATGGGTGAGCTCCAGGAGCGCATCACCTCGACGCGTGGTCGTTCCATCACGTCTCTGCAGGCCATCTACGTGCCCGCCGACGACTACACCGACCCCGCACCGGCGACGACCTTCGCCCACCTCGATGCCACCACCGAGCTGTCGCGTCCGATTTCGCAGAAGGGCATCTACCCCGCTGTCGATCCGCTGACGTCCACCTCGCGCATCCTGGAGGCGTCGATCGTCGGAGACGAGCACTTCCGCGTCGCCAACGAGGTCAAGCGCATCCTGCAGAAGTACAAGGAGCTGCAGGACATCATCGCCATCCTCGGTATGGACGAGCTGTCCGAGGAGGACAAGGTCACGGTCTCCCGTGCCCGTCGTCTGGAGAAGTTCCTCGGCCAGAACTTCATCGTCGCCGAGAAGTTCACCGGTGAAGAGGGTTCGGTCGTGTCGCTGGCCGACACCATCGAGGCGTTCGACAAGGTCACCAAGGGCGAGTACGACCACCTTCCCGAGCAGGCCTTCAACAGCTGCGGTGGACTCGACGACGTCGAGGCCGCAGCCAAGAAGATCTCCGGAAAGTAGTCCGAGATGGCTGAGATGGACGTCGAACTGGTCGCAGTCGAGGAACGCCTGTGGTCGGGAACGGCCACGCTGGTCAGCGCTCAGACCACCGAGGGCGAGATCGGCATCATGGCCGGACACGAGCCGGTTCTCGGTCAGTTGATCGAGGGCGGCACCGTGGCCATCACGACGGGCGACGGTGAACGGCGCGTCGCCGCCGTGCACGGTGGTTTCCTGTCGGTCACCGGCCGGACCGTCACCATCCTCGCCGAGTCCGCCGAGTTCGCGGAGGACATCGACGTCGAGGCTGCGCGGTCCGTGCTGTCCGAGGGCTCCGACGACGAGGAGGCGCTCGCGATCGCACGCGGGCGTGTCCGCGCGGTCGAGCGGGCCTAGGTACACGAGAAGAAGCCGCGGCGGGTTCCGAAGAGATGACGTCCTGGATGACAGTGCTTGTCGTTCTGGTCGTGCTGCTCGGAGGGCTCGCCGCGGCTTTTCTGTATCGGTTGGTGCTTCTCCGCCGCGGGGGCACTGCCGTGATCCTGCGCAGTCTTCCCGCCGCGGCGGGAAGTGGGTGGCGTCACGGCATCGTCCGCTACGGCGAGAACGTGCTCGTGTTCTACAAGCTGTCGAGTCTGCGTCCGGGTCCGGACCGCCGCATGATCCGCCAGACTCTGATCCAGGGCGAGCGGCGCAGTCCGCAGAGCTCCGAGTTCGACATCATGAGTGACGAGACCGCGATCGTCGAACTCGACGCGGGGGACCGCCGCTACGAGATCGCCATGGAGCGTGGCCCGTTCACTGCATTCACGTCGTGGCTCGAGTCGAGGCCGTCCGACCGGTCGCAGCGCAACATGCCGGGCAGCGGCCCGGCCTGACACCTCGCTCGCTCGGGCCCGTGGTCAGTCGCGCGAACGCTCGCCGCCCGGCTTCCACAGGACGTCGCCGTCCGGGTTGGTGACCCGCCCGAGAATGAACAGCAGATCCGACAGTCGGTTGAGATAGGTCGCCGGCAGCGGCCCCGTCGTCTCGGCATGTGCCTCGACAGCGGCCCACGCTGCCCGCTCCGCCCGTCGCGCGACGGTGCGCGCCTGGTGTAGAAACGCGGAAGCAGCCGTCCCGCCAGGAAGGACGAAGGAGGTCAGCGGCGCGAGAGTGTCGTTGAACTCGTCGCACCACGTCTCGAGCCGCGTGACGTACTCCGGCGTGACGCGCAGCGGTGGGTACTTCGGGTTCTCCTGGATGGGAGTCGACAGGTCGGCTCCGGCATCGAACAGATCGTTCTGGATCCGGCGCAACACCGTCGCCACGCCCTCGGGCGGTGATCCGACCGCCAACACCAGTCCCAGAGCAGCGTTCAGTTCGTCGCACTCCGCGTAGGCCACGACCCTCGGGTCGTTCTTCGAGACGCGGGAGAAGTCGCTGAGACCCGTCGTCCCGTCGTCGCCGGTACGGGTGTAGATCGAGGTCAGGTGAACCGCCATGGATCAACCCTACTGGCAGTCGGCCGATGCTCTGATCGACGACCGATGCCTCTACTGTTGACGTCGTGAGTGAACGTTTCCTGGTCACCGGCGGTAGTCGTCTCTCCGGCGACGTGTCGGTCGGTGGGGCGAAGAACAGCGTGCTGAAGTTGATGGCCGCGGCGCTGCTCGCCGAGGGCACGACCACCCTCACCAACTGCCCCGACATTCTCGATGTCCCCCTCATGGCCGACGTTCTCCGCGGGCTGGGGTGCGACGTCGAACTCGAGGGGGATGCCGTGCGCATCACCACCCCCGCAGAGCCGAAGTATCACGCCGACTTCGCGGCGGTACGCCAGTTCCGTGCGTCGGTGTGCGTCCTGGGACCGCTGGTCGCGCGGTGTCGCAAGGCCGTGGTGGCACTGCCCGGCGGCGACGCCATCGGCTCGCGTCCGCTCGACATGCACCAGTCGGGTCTCCGCCTGCTCGGCGCGCACAGCGAGATCGAGCACGGGTGTGTGGTCGCGACAGCGGAGAAGCTGCACGGCGCGACGATCCGGCTGGCCTTCCCGTCCGTGGGCGCGACCGAGAACATCCTGATGGCGGCGGTGCTGGCCGACGGCGAGACCGTGATCGACAACGCTGCCCGCGAGCCGGACATCGCCGATCTGTGCGCGATGCTGAACAAGATGGGTGCTCGCGTCGAGGGTGCCGGAACTCCGACGCTGACCATCATCGGTGTCCCCAGCCTGAAGCCCACCGAACACCGCGTCATCGGTGATCGCATCGTGGCCGCGACGTGGGGCATCGCCGCGGCGATGACCTGTGGCGATGTCACGGTGTCGGGGGTCAATCCCAAGCACCTCACCCTCGTGCTCAACAAGCTGAAGGCGGCCGGCAGCACCGTCACCCTCCGCCCCGACGGATTCCGCGTCGTGCAGGAGGAACGACCGGTGGCCGTCAACTTCGCCACGCTCCCGTTCCCCGGGTTCCCGACGGACCTGCAGCCCATGGCGATCGGCCTCGCCTCGGTGGCCAACGGCACGTCGATGATCACCGAGAACGTCTTCGAGGCCCGGTTCCGCTTCGTCGAGGAGATGATCCGGCTCGGTGCCGACGCGCGAACGGACGGCCACCACGCGGTGGTCCGCGGAGTGTCGCGGCTGTCGAGTGCACCGGTCTGGTCCTCGGACATCCGCGCGGGCGCCGGTCTGGTGCTCGCCGGCCTCGTGGCCGACGGCACCACCGAGGTGCACGACGTCTATCACATCGACCGCGGTTACCCGCGGTTCGTCGAGCAGCTGCAGGATCTCGGCGGAGACATCGAACGCGTGCAGTGACGCTCGCGCCGCTGCACGTCAGTCGCGGTGGCGTCGGAGTTCGTCGATGAGAACGGTGAGTGCCGTTCGGAGCTCCGTGTCGGTCAGTCGGCCGTAGCCGATCACCAACCCGCCCACGTCGGTGTGCGATCGAGTGGACAGCGCGACGGTCGGTACCTCGATTCCGCGGTGTGCTGCGCCGCGGGCGACCGCCTCCGCTCGTCCCGGCGACAGGACGAGTGTCGTGTGCATACCCGCGCCCAGGCCACGGAGTTCACCGAACGGCGACAGCGAATCCCGTACTGCTGCATCGTGATCGCGGTAGCGCCGCCGCGCCGCTCGCACCGTGCGATCCCACTCGCCATCGTCGAGCAGTGACGTCATCGCCGAGCACAGGGGTGTCGACGGGAAGTCGCCCGTGGCCAGGCGGTAGTCGAGCACCGGCCGGACGAGGTACGACGGCAGCACCATCCACCCGAGTCGCACGCCTGCGCCCAGGGTCTTGGCGATGGTGCCGAGGTAGACGACGCGATGCGGATCAAGGTGCGCCAAGGCGGGGAGCGGCGCGACGTCGTAGCGGTACTCGGAGTCGTAGTCGTCCTCGACGACGACGGTGTCGGTGCTCTGCGCATGGGCGATGAGAGCGGCACGACGTCCCACGTCGAGGGTTCCGCCGGTGGGGTACTGGTGAGACGGTGTCACGTACACGGCGCGTGTGGTCTCGGGCGTGGACGCGAGCGTGTCGACCCTCATGCCGCCGGCATCCACGGGGACGTCGTACAGGTCCCAGCCCATCGCGATCGCCGCCGACGCCGCAGTCCGATATCCCGGATCCTCCATCGCCAGAACAGGTCTCGGTTCCGGACGGTCCGCGCGAATCGCCGCGAGTGCCAGAGTCAGCCCATGGGTGGCACCCGTCGTCACGACCACGCGATCGGGATCGACGCTCATTCCGCGCGCACGGCCGAGCAGCGAACACACGCTGCGGCGAAGACGGACGGGCCCCGCCGGATCGGGGTAACCGGGGGGAGCGGGCTCCGTGCCGGCGATGCGCCACGCCCGCCGCCATGCCGCGGTCGCCGAGGGCGGTGTCCAGGGGATGCCCGGTCGAAGCGCGAGCGTGGGGGGAGCGCTGTCCGCCTCTGCGCGTGGACGCGCGTCGGATACGGCGGCGGTGGTCGGTGTGACGGACCGCAGGTCGGGGGAGACGAATGTCCCGGATCCGGCGCGGCCCTCGATCCATCCCTCTGCTGCGAGCTGGTCGAAGGCCTGATCGGCGACGCCGCGGGAGACCGACAGCTCTGCGGCCAGCGATCGGGTCGACGGGAGACGATCGCCGGCGACCAGAAGTCCGTCGACGATGGCGGTGCGTAGTGCGTCGGCGATCTGCAACGGGAGTGGACGCGTCGAGGATCGGTCCACGGAAAGTGGTAGCGCGTGTGAGGCCATGACGTCGATGCCTTCCCGCTGGTCGAAGTGGTCCAGCCGAACAGTATCGAAGTGGACCGTGACGGCGGACCACTTCGTTCAGCACACTGATTCGCATGACGATGCACGATGCCCATGGCCGGCGGCCCGACACCTCGTCGACGGCGACAGCTCTCTCTCCGACACCCCGAACGACGTTGCGACGCAACCGAGCTCGCGCCCAGGCGGATCGCGCTGCTCTGACGGACGTGCTCGACGCCGCACAGCTCTGTCACCTCGGAGTGGTGGTGCAGGGAAGTCCCCTCGTCGTCCCGACTGCGTTCGCCTACGACCTGGACGGTCCCGATGCCGACGGGACGTTGTACCTCCACGGCTCGGTGGCCGCGACGACCCTGGGCGCTCCCGGTGACGTCTGCGTGAGCATCACGGTGCTGGACGGTCTGGTGCTGGCGCGCTCCGCGTTCCATCACTCGATGAACTACCGGAGTGCCGTGGTGCGGGGGACACCCCGTGTCGTGGACGACGAGGGCGAGCGCGCCGTCGCACTCGATCTCATCGTGAACAAGCTGGTCCCCGGCCGAACCGATGTGGTCAGGGCCAACACTCGCAAGGAGCTGGCCGCGACTCGCGTGGTGGCACTGCCGCTGTACGAGGCGTCGGTGAAGGCACGGTCGGGCGGACCGAACGACGACGAGGGGGACATCGCCGCCGGGGGAGTGTGGGCCGGCGTCCTCCCGTTGAGGACGCAGGTCGGCGAACCCGTCCCGGCGCCCGATCTGGACGAGATCGGCGCGGCATCCCCACCGATGTGAGCGGCGTCATAGTCGGACTGTCGCTCCAGGGTGAGCGGGCGCGGGCCCCGACATACGCGTTGACCTGGGCCGACGCCGCGTGGACCGCGGAACACCTGCCGATTTGCATGGAGCGGTCCACAGGCGTAACTTTCTTCGAGTCAGAGCGACACGGACACCGACCGAAGGCCTTACGGGGCTGGGCGAACGAGGTGGGACGGAGTCGCATGGCCGATCGGACAGAAAAGGTTCGTCTGCACGTCGTGTAGGCTGAGCGTACAGTCCAACTTCCTGATCTACGTGGTGCCTGGTGTTTGACTCGGGTGTTGCGGTGTGGTTAGGCTGGAACGGTTGCCCCGGATCCTCCCGCTTCGTGTGGGTGGTGGTGGTGTGTGCGTGTTCTTTGAGAACTCAACAGTGTGTCGATGAATGTCAGTGCCAATATTTTGTTTTGGTTTGCTGGTTCTTCTCCTTCTTCCCGTCGGGGAGGGACCG